>NZ_JABBWY010000001.1:0-1119774 GCF_014161415.1 Microbispora sp. H10885
GGCAGCATCACCGGCGTCCAGTCCGGCCTGTGCATCGACGCCGCCGGAGCCGCCACCGCCAACGGCACCAAGCTCCAGCTCTACTCCTGCCACGGCGGCACCAACCAGAAGTGGACCTGGAGCAGATGACGAAGAACGCCCTCGTGCATGACGTCGGACCCCTTGGGTAGACGCACGTCGAGAGTGCGCTGCGGGGCCGCGCGGGACCGGGGTGGATTGGTCACCCCCCGATCCCGCGCGGCCCTGCGCATGTTCCGGGAGGGCCGAAGGTCCCGCGACCACGGGACTTCGGAGTGACCGGAGGGTGCCGTACGGCTCTGCGCCGCCGATGCGGTGATGCGGTGTTCTTGGAACGTAAAGAACACGACCACCGCAGTCGAAAGGGGCCGGTCATGGCCATCACCGAAGCGCGGCACCAGAAGGCCCCCCTCCTTCCCGCCGCTCCCCCCGCTCCCCAGACGACCGGCACGACGACCGGCACTGACCCGGCCAGGTACGTCTGGGCCGCCGCCCGCGTCGCCGTCGGCTGGGTGTTCCTGTGGGCCTTCCTCGACAAGCTGTTCGGCTGGGGCTTCGCCACCCCCGCCGCCAAGGCGTGGATCAACGGCGGCAGCCCGACCACCGGCTTCCTGAAGGGCACCGCCGACAGGACCTTCGGCGGCCTGTTCGGCGCCCTCGCCGGCCAGGCCTGGGTCGACTGGCTGTTCATGACCGGCCTCGCCGGCATCGGCACCGCCCTCGTCCTCGGCGTGGGCATGCGCGTCGCCGCCACCACCGGCGGGCTCCTCCTGCTGATGATGTGGGCCGCCGAACTCCCGCTGACCACCAACCCCTTCATGGACGAGCACATCGTCTACGCGATCGTCCTCGCGGGCCTGGCGCTGACCCGGGCCGGCGAGACGTTCGGCCTCGGCGGACGGTGGGCCGCCACCCCGCTCGTGCGCCGCTTCCCGATCCTCAGGTGAGACTCTCCGGCTCCGGTGCCCACTCCCCGCCCCCTGGGAGTGGGCATCGGCATGTCCTCGATGCGAGACTGCCCCCTATGACCGACCACGAGCTGTCCCGGTCGCTGATTCCGAGCATGCGACTGGACGACCTGCTGGCCGAGTTGCAGTCACGCCTCGAAGCGGTGCTGGCCACCCGCGACCGCGTTCACGCGCTGCTGGAGGCGGTGGTCTCGATCGGCAGCGACCTCGACCTGGAGATCGTGCTGCGCCGCATCGTGGCCACCGCCGCCACTCTTGTGGACGCCACCTACGGCGCGATGGGCGTGATCGGCGAGGACAACACCCTGGTGCAGTTCGTCCCCGTCGGGCTGAGCGAGGAGGAGATCGCCCGGATCGAGCACTGGCCGCACGGTCTCGGCCTGCTCGGCCTGTTGATCAAGCAACCGCGGACGCTGCGCCTGGCCGACATCTCCCAGCACCCCGAGTCGTACGGCTTCCCACCCGGCCATCCGCCGATGGGCGGCTTCCTCGGGGTGCCGATCCGCGTCCGCGACGAGGTGTTCGGCAACCTCTACCTGACCGAGAAGCGCGGCGGCGGGCAGTTCGACGAGGACGACGAGGCGATCGTGGTCGCCCTGGCCACCGCCGCCGGAGTGGCCATCGAGAACGCCCGCCTGTACGAGGAGAGCCGCCGCCGGGAGACCTGGCTGCAGGCGTCCGCCGAGATCACCACCCGTCTGCTCTCCGGCGCCGAGCCGCAGGAGGTGCTCACCCTCATCGCGCACCGGGCCCACCAGATGAGCGCCGCCGACGGCGTCGCGATCCTGCTGCCCCGCGCCGGCAGCGACTCCCTGCACCTGGCCCTGGAGCGCACCGGTTCCGCGGACCCGGCCGACCCCGACGGCGATCCCCGCGACCCCGCCGACGGGAAGGAGCGGGGAGACCAGGCCGGCCCGGCCGGCTCCGCGTACGACGGGCGGGTGCCGATCACGGGCTCGCTGGCCGGGCGGGCCTTCCTCAGCGGCGAGCCGCTGATGCTCGACGACGACGGCGCGGACGAGGAGACGCTCGCCTGGGAGATCGACGCTCCCGTGGGGCCGGTGGCGGCGGTGCCGCTCGGCGCGCCCGGCGCGGTCCGCGGCGTGCTCGCCCTGGTGAAGCGCGCCGGGCGGATGCCCTTCAGCCGGTCGGAGCTGCGCATGCTGCACGCCTTCGCCGGGCAGGCGGCCGTCGCGCTGGAGCTCGCCGACACCCGCAGGGACGCCGAGCGGCTCGGCCTGCTGGAAGATCGCGACCGCATCGCCAAGGACCTGCACGACGTGGTCATCCAGCGGCTGTTCGCCGTCGCGATGACGCTGATGAGCACGGTGCGGCTGGTCGAACGCCCCGAGGCCTCCTCCCGCCTCCAGACCGCGATCGACGAACTGGACACCACCATCCGGCAGATCCGCTCGACCATCTTCGCCCTGCAGACGCCGCGCGAGGACAGCTCTCCCAGCCTGCGGGCCCAGGTGGTGGACCTGGTCGAGAGCGCCCGGGGGCACCTGGGCTTCATGCCGGGCCTGAGCCTGGAGGGCCATCTCGACAGCCGGGTGCCTGCGCAGGCGGCCGAACACCTGCTCGCCGTGCTGCGCGAGGCCCTGTCGAACATCGTCCGCCACGCCAGGGCCTCGCGTGCCGACGTCACCCTCGACGCCACCGGCGAGCGGCTGACGCTCGTGGTGGAGGACAACGGCGTCGGCGTCTCCGCCGAGGGCCGCCGCAGTGGCCTGCGCAACCTCGCCGACCGCGCCGAACGGCTCGGCGGGTCCTTCGCCCTCACCGCGCCACCCGGCGGCGGCACCCGCCTGGAATGGACCATTCCCCTGAGCTGATGACCGGCGCCGGGCGGCGGTGGCCGAGCCGATCTAGTCGTGTTCGGCCTTGAGGCGGGCGGCCAGGGCGGCGGCCTGGGTGCGGCGCTGCATGTCGAGCTTGCCGAGCAGGTTCGACACGTAGTTCTTGACCGTCTTCTCGGCCAGGAACATCCGCTCGCCGATCTGCCGGTTGGTCAGGCCCTCGCCGATCAGTTCCAGGATCTGGCGCTCCTGGTCCGACAGGGCGGCCAGCGGGTCCTTCCTGGTGGCCTGGTCACGCAGCCGGTGCAGCATCGCGGCCGTGGTCTGCGGGTCGAGCAGCGACTGCCCGGCGGCCACCGTCCGCACCGCGCCGACCAGGTCGGAGCCGTGGATCTGCTTGAGCACGTAACCGGCAGCGCCGGCCATCACCGCGTTGAACAGCGCCTCGTCGTCGGCGAAGGAGGTCAGCATCAGGCAGGCCAGGCCGGGCACCTTCGAGCGCACCTCCCGGCAGACGTCCACGCCGTTGCCATCAGGCAGGCGCACGTCCAGCACCGCGACGTCGGGCCGCAGGGCCGGAATGCGGGCCACGGCCGACTCCGCCGTCCCCGCCTCGCCGATGACCTCGATGTCGTCCTCGGCCTCCAGAAGCGCCGCCACGCCGCGCCGTACCACCTCGTGGTCGTCCACCAGGAACACGCGAATCATGACTCATACGCTAAGCCCTCAGAGCCCGATCGGCCGAGCGCGGGCCCGGCCGGTGAGGCGAGAAGCGGCGGTTCGTCCTGGGGATACCACGCCTCGTCTTCGGGATAGCCCGCTCGGCCCGACACACATAACGTTCAGACATGGCCGCTTCCACCAGCCCGATGACCGCCCGTCAGGGGCGTCCCGGCGGGGCGGCCGCGGAGGTGGGCGAGGGGAAACTTCCCCGCGCACCCCGACCGACCAGTGACGACGCACAGAACCTCCGGCCGCGGGTCCGCTCCGTGAAGAGTCCCGCCGGCCGCCGGCCGAGGAGCACGACGACACGATGAACGCACAGCTCATGAACCGTGCCTACGCCGCCGGGGCCGCAGCGCCCACGGCTGTGTACACCTGTCCGGTGCCCCACATGCCGCAGGCGGTCGCCGCCGTACGGCACCGCGCGCACGGCCTGCTCAGAGCATGGGGACTGCCGGAGAACACCGTGGACGAGGCCCTGCTCGTGGTCTCCGAGCTGGTCACGAACGCCGTGCTCCACGCTCTTCCCCCGGCCGAGTTGCGGCTCCTCCTGCTGGAGGACGTCGTACGGATCGAGGTCGCGGACTCGGGGACGGCACCCGCGCGGTCCGGCGGCACGCCCGCGGGCGGACACGGCGGCGTGGTCATCGAAGCGCTCGCGGTCGGGTACGGCGCCGACGTCCGGCCGAAGTCCGTCACCCACTGGGTGGAGCTGCGGGCACGGCCCTCGGTGCGGCTCACGAGCCGGCTTCAGTGCTGCAGGGTCTCGGAGGGCGACTCCCCGAACCGCTGCCGGTAGACCGACGAGAACCGGCCGAGATGGGCGAACCCCCAGCGATACGCGACATCGGTGACCGTGGCCGTGTACGGGTTGCGGGCCGCCAGCTCGGCGTGTACCCGATCGAGGCGGACCTCCCGCAGGAAACTCGTCGGCGTCTTCTCCAGATGACGCCGGAACCCCTCCTGCAGCGCCCGCGCGCTCACCCCCACGGCCTCGGCGATGTCCTCCACCGTGAGCGCCTCGGCCGCGTGCTCCTCGATCAGGCTCACGGCCCGCTTCACGGTCGGCGGCGCGACCCTGCGATGCCCACCGCGTAACTCGTCGATGTAGTTGCTCGGCTGCGCCATCAGAAGCTGCGTCATCAACAGCCCTTCCAGCTGCCTGACGACGAGCGGCTGCTCCAGCATGCCACCGCCGGCCTCGGCCTCGTCGCGGAGGAACTCGACCACCGACCGCCAGGAACGGACGGGGGGCCGCGTCAGGTCCATGCCGAGAGAGAAGGTGAGCGGCGCCTCTGGTCGCCGCCCCAGCAGCCGGCCGAGGTGGGTCTCGATCGCCGGACGGCCGAACCTGACGATCAACTGCGAGCCCTCGGCCCACAGTATGGACGTGGGCTCCCTGATCGCCTCCACGGCGGCGACGCGGGGGGAGCATTCGACCAGCTCCCGGCCCTGGGACACCTCCAGGTGGCCGGTGAGCGGGATTGCGACGAAGAGCTGCGTGTCCAGCAGTTCGGGGGTGACCAGCACCTCCGTCCCATAACTGAAGCTGAGGAGGCCGACGCTCTCCAGCCGGAACCCTTTCAGCCAGGCGTCGACGTGGGCACCGGTGTTCATGATGCGCACCTGGTGCCCGCTGAGCACCTCCGTGAACTTGGCCTGGGCCTCCTCCACGTCATGTGTGCGCAGCCGTGGATACGCGGTGAGCGCCGGCGGCTGATCGGGCATGTCCCCCTCCCGTCGGCGGTCACGCGATCAGGGCGAGGCGCGTCCTCTGCGTGGACACCCATCCAGCCTACGTTCCCGCTGGTAGAAGGCACAATTGCGCAAGATCGGCCTTGACGCGGCTTGGTGGAGGACAGGGGGTTCGTAATGTGGACGTCATGCCTCGTCTTTGGGATAGCACACGTTGACCCACCCACATAACGTGGGGATATGGACGCTCTTACCAGCTGGACGCCTCATCGGAAGGGGTCACGGCAGGGCTCTCCGAACGGGTCCAGCCCACTGGTGATCAGGGAGCACGAGACGATGAACGTACAGGTTATGGAACGTGCCGACGTCGCCGGGGCCGCAGCGGCCACGGCTGTCTACACATATCCGGTGTCCCACTCCTTCCAGGTGGTCGGTGTGGTGCGCCGCCGGGCCCGCGACGTGCTGGCGGAGTGGGGCCTGCCCGAGGCCATTGCGGAAGAGGCCGTACTCGTGATCTCGGAGCTGGTCACGAACGCGGTGCTGCACGCCCTGCCACCGGCCGAGCTGCGGCTCTTTCTGTACGGAGGCGTCGTACGCGTCGAGGTCGGCGACTCGGGAGCGGCTCCCGTGTGGCCGGGCAGCGCGCCCGCTTCGGACGAGCGCGGACGCGGCACCGACGTCGTCGAGGCGCTGGCGCTCCGTCACGGCGCCGACGTCGGGCCTGACTCCGCCACCTACTGGGCGGAACTGCCCGCCTGCTGATCCGATGGGGGCGGCAGGGTCAGCGCCGGAGGGTCTCGGAGGGGGACTCTCCGAACCGCTGCCGGTAGGCCAGCGAGAACCGGCCGAGATGGGCGAACCCCCAGCGATACGCGACATCGGTGACGGTCGCGGTGACCGGATCGGTGACCGCCAGCTCGGCCCGCGCGCGGTCGAGGCGCACCTCCCGCAGGTAACCCATCGGCGTCTTCTCCAGGTGACGCCGGAACCCCTCCTGCAACGCCCGCGCGCTCACTCCCACAGCCTCGGCGATGTCCTCCACGGTGAGCGGCTCGGCCGCGTGCTCCTCGATCAGCCGTACGGCCCGTTTCACGGTGGGCGGCGCGACCCTCCCATGCCCGTTGCGCAACTCGTCGATGTAGTTGCTCGGCTGGGCCATCAGGAGCTGCGTCATCAGCAGCCCCTCCAGCTGCCTGGCGACGAGCGGCTGCTCCAGCATTCCGCCACCGGTCTCGGCCTCTCTGCGGAGGAGCTCGACCACGGACCGCCAGGAACGGGCTGGGGCCCGCGTCAGGTCCATCCCCAGGGAGAAAGTGAGCGGACGGTCCGGCCGCCGCCCGATCAGCCTGCCGAGCTGGTCTTCGAGTGCCCTGCGGTCGAACCGGGTGAACAGCCCGCAGTGGCCGGCCGACCATCGCACGGACATGGGCCGGGTGAGCGACAGCACGCAGGCGAGCCCTGGCGTCGACACGATCCGTTCGGGCCCGTGGGACATCGCGGCGGTGCCGATGAGCGGCACCTCGACGAGGAGATGAGTGTCGACCATCTGGGGGGTGATCAACACCTCCGTGCCGTAGTGGAGGCAGTACAGACCGACCTCGCCGAACTCGATCCCGGTCATGCAGGCGTCGATGTGAGCGCCGGACTCCACGGGACGCACCGCGTAGCGGCCGAGGGCCTCCCCGACTCTGGCCTCGGCCTCGTCGACGTCCCGGGTGCACACCCGTTGATGCGCCGCGAACGGTAGCGGCCGATCGGACATCTCCGCCTCCCCCAGCGGTCACGCGAACCGGAACGCGCGGACGTGGCGCGTCCCCCCGGACGGTCCGTCCCAGCCTACGTTCGCCCTGGTCAGGTCGTGTACCCCCGGCCCCGCCCGGGCCGGGTCAGCGCCGGAGGGTCTCGGAGGGCGACTCCCCGAACCGCTGCCGGTAAACCGACGAGAACCGGCCGAGATGGGCGAACCCCCACCGGTACGCGACGTCGGTGACGGTCACGGTGACCCGATCGGTGACCGTGAGCTCGGCCCGCACCCGGTCGAGGCGCACCTCACGCAGGTAACCCATCGGCGTCTTGTCCAGATGGCGCCGGAACCCCTCCTGCAACGCCCGCGCGCTCACCCCCACGGCCTCGGCGATGTCCTCCACCGTGAGCGGTTCGCCCGCGTGCTCCTCGATCAGCCGTACTGCCCGCTTCACCGTGGGCGGCGCGACCCTCCGCTGCCCACCGCACAACTCGTCGATGTAGTTGCTTGGCTGGGCCATCAGAAGCTGCGTCATCAGCAGCCCCTCGAACTGCCTGACGACGAGCGGCTCCTCCAGCATGGCGCCACCGGCCTCGGCCTCGTCGCGGAGGAGCTCGACCACCGACCACCAGGAACGGGCCGGGGGCCGCGTCAGGTCCATCCCCAGGGAGAAGGTGAGCGGCCGATCCGGACGCCGCCCGATCAGCCTGCCGAGGTGAGCTTCGAGCGCCGGCCGGTCGAAGTGCACGATGCACTGCGTGTTCCCGGCCCCCCACCGCATGGACCTGGGGTGAGCCGACAGCACGGCGGCGAGCTCGGGCGTGGATCGGATCGTCTCCCGGCCGTGGCACACCTCGGCCGTTCCGGCACACGGGATCTCGACGAAGAGGGAGTCGTCCGCGACGGGCGGCGTGATCGAAACCTCCGCTCCGTAGCCGAGGACGTACAACCCGAAATCGCCGAACTGGACTCCTTGCAACCGGACGTCGAGCCGGGCGCCGGCCCTCATGGGTCGCAGCTCGTGCGCGCCGACGACCTCCCCGATCCGCACCCGGGCCTCGTCGGCGTCGTGCGTGTGCAGCCGCCAGTGCGCGGCGAGCGGCATCCGCTGATCGGACATGTCCGCCTCCCCCCAGCGGTCACGTGGCCCGAGGGGCGACCCAATCCCCCCGGGTGGGCCTTCTGTCTCAGCCTACGTTCGCCCTGGTGAGGCGCGTACGATCCGTCCCGGAGCGCCTGCCGTACCCCCGGCGCCCCGCGGCCGTCCGGTTCAGCCGCGGGCGGCCGCGTCCACCCGGGTGGCCGCCGAAGCATCCGTCGTGGGGTCCCCGGTCGTGACGGGGGCGGTCGAGCCGCGCACCACCAGTTCGGTGGCGAGCTCGACGTGGTGCGACTCGATCCGCTCCCCCGCCGCCAGGCGGAGCGCCGTACGCACCGCGACGGCGCCCATCTCCCGGAGCGGCTGGCGTACGGTCGTAAGGGGCGGCGAGGCCATCCGGGCGATCTGGGTGTCGTCGAATCCCACGATGCTGAGGTCTTCCGGCACCCGCAGCCCGCGCGCCCTGGCGGCCTCCAGCACCCCGAGCGCGATCTCGTCGCACCCGGCGAAGATCGCCGTGGGTGGTTCGGGGAGATCGAACAGCGCCGCGCCGCCCTCGACCCCGTCCTGGTAGTGGAAGTGCGCCGTCCGCACGTACCCGGGAGGTACGGGGACGCCCGCCGCCTCCATCGCGGCCCGGTAGCCGTGCAGCCTGGCCTGCGTGCAGGCCGCGGTGGCCGGGCCGCCGAGGTGGGCGACGCGCCGGTGGCCCAGCCCGAGCAGGTGCTGGGTGGCGGCCAGGCCACCGGCGAAGTTCGTGGAGCCGACGCTGGTCACCCGGGTCCTCGGGAGGTTCAGCGGATCGATCACCACGAGGGGCAGCCGCGCCCGGGACAGGGCGCCGAGCTGCCCCCCGGTCAGCTCACCGGTGACGGCGACCAGCGCCCGCCGCCCGGCCGCGACCAGCCCCCGCGCCCACCCCCCGGTGCGGTCGGCGGAGCGCCGGATGCTCACCACGATCGACGCGTCGAGCTCGGCCCCAGCCTCCACCGCCCCCTGGACGATCTCGGTCGAGTACGGGTTGAGGTCGTCGTCGAACTCCACCTCGACCGTGTCGGACGCGGCCGGCTCGCCCCGGCGCTGCGGCGGCGCGACGTAGTCGTGCTGCGCGAGCAGCGACAGCACCAGGGCACGCGTCGCCGGGGCGACGTCGCTGCGGCCGTTCAGCACCTTCGACACGGTCGCGACCGACACACCCGCCGAGGCCGCGACCGTCGCCAGCGTGGCCCGTCTACGACCGGCCGCCATCTGATCCTCCCTGTCGCGTGGCGCCGGACCCCGGCGCCGGGCTCACTTCCACGGGGGTGACCAACCGGCGGTCACTGCCGACGTGGCGGAGCGGGCCGGTCAGCCGTACGCGGCCCCGGCAGGGCAGGTCCGACGCCGACGTGCCGACGAGGACGTCGACGTCCCCGGGCTCGACCACCCGCCGCAGGTCGCGTCCGGTGAAGGCGGTCCGGTCGGTGTGGACGGTGAAGGTCGCCCGCGCGCTCTCGCCGGGCTCCAGCCGGACCCTGGCGAACCCGGTGAGCTGCCGCACCGGACGGGTGACCTGGGCGAGCACGTCGTGCAGGTAGAGCTGGACGACCTCCTCGCCCGCCCGCGGGCCGGTGTTGCGCACGCGCACCGACACGGTGAACTCGCCGTCCGTGGGCACCTCGGTCTCGCTGATCTCCAGGTCGCCGACCTCGAAGGTGGTGTAGGAGGCGCCGTAGCCGAACGGGAACAGGGGGCTCGGGTCGAGGTTGCTGATGCCGTGGTCTTCGGCGCCGAGCGGCGGCTGGAGGTAGGTGCCGGGCTGGCCTCCGTGGCTGCGGGGGATCTGCACCGGCAGCTTCCCGCAGGGCTGCACCCGTCCGGACAGGACGCCCGCGACCGCCGCCCCGCCCTCCTGCCCGGGCATGAACGCCTGGACGAGCGCGGCGGCCTTGTCGCGCACGTCCCCCAGCGCGTACGGCCGGCCCGAGACGACCACCACGACGACCGGCGTGCCGGTGGCGGCGAGTTCGATCAGCAGGTCCTCCTGCACGCCGGGCAGCCGCAGGTCGTCGGCGTCGCAGCCCTCGCCCGAGGTCCCCTGCCCGAACAGCCCGGCGAGGTCGCCGACGACGGCCACGCACAGGTCGGACTCGCGGGCCGCCCGCAGCGCGTCCGCGAAGCCGGAGCGGTCCGCGTCCCGCCAGTCGCAGCCCCGCTCGTGGACGATCTCGGCGTCCGGCAGCTCGGCCCGCAGCGCGTCGAGCAGGCCGCGCGCCTCGATGCCGAGCCCGAGCCCGGGGTAGCGGGGCAGCACGTGGTTCGGGAAGGAGTAGCAACCCATGAACGTGCGCGGGTCGTCGGCGCAGGGGCCGACCACCGCCACCCGCCTCAGCTCGGGGCGGCCCTCGCCGAGCAGCGGCAGCGCCTCGCCCGCGTCGAGCAGGACGACGGACCGCTCGGCCAGCTCCCTGGCCAGCTCCCGGTTGTGCGCCGAGTCCAGGTCCACCGACTCCGCCCCGGCCACCGACTGCTCCGGCGTCCAGTCGGGGTCGAGCAGGCCGAGCTCGATCTTCTGGGTGAGCAGCCGGCGCGCGGCCCGGTCGATGAGGGCCTCGGGCAGTTCGCCCCGTCGCACCCGGTCGGCCAGGTGCTGGCCGAAACCGAGCGTGTCGGGCAGCTCGACGTCGATCCCGGCGGTCAGCGCCTGCACGCCGGCGTCCTCCGCGTCCGCCGCGACCTGGTGCATCGTGGCCAGGAACGCGACCGACCAGTAGTCGGAGACGACGGTCCCGGTGAACCCCCACTCCTCGCGCAGCACCTCGGTCAGCAGCCACGGGTCGGCGACGGAGGGAACGCCGTCCAGGTCGCAGTAGGAGTTCATGACCGAGCGCGCGCCGCCCTCCGCGATCGCGGTCTCGAACGTCGGCAGGATCATGTCCATCAGCTCGCGCCGGCCCATCGGCACCGGGCCGTGGTTGCGGGCCGCCCGGGACGCGGAGTATCCGGCGAAGTGCTTGAGTGTGGCGATGACCCCCGCCTTCTCCAGGCCGCGCACGTACGCCGAGCCGAGCATCGCGACGAGGTACGGGTCCTCGCCCAGGGTCTCCTCGACCCGGCCCCAGCGGTAGTCGCGCACCACGTCGAGCACGGGCGAAAGGCCCTGGTGGACGCCCACGGCGCGCATGTCCCGCCCGATGGCCGCGGCCATCCGCTCCACCAGGCCGGGGTCGAAGGTCGCGCCCCAGGCGATGGCCGTCGGGTAGACCGTCGCGCCGTAGGTGGTGAAGCCGGTCAGGCACTCCTCGTGCACCAGCGCCGGAATGCCCAGCCGGGAGTGCTTCACCACCTCGTGCTGCAGCCGCACCACCTCCGCGGCTCCCTCCGCCGCGCTCACCGGGGTGCTGCCGAACACCCGGGTCAGATGCCCGAGGCCGTGGCGCACCGACTCCTCGAACGGCACCGTCCCCGCGGCGGCGAACACGTCCTGCATGGGCGCCACGTTGTGCGTGCCGGTGTCGTCCTGTGACTCGGCGATCTGCTCGTCCTGCATGTCGTTGCCGATCCACCGGCTGCCGAGCTGGCCGATCTTCTCCTCCAGAGTCATCTCCTCGAGGAGGGCCTCCACCCGGTCGGCCACGGGAAGCGCGGGGTCCTGCCACGGCCGGAGGATCCGGTCCGTCGCGGGGGTCCGATCGAGCGCCGTCATCTGCTCTCCTCAAGAAAGAGTTTCGAAACATTTCGAGGTCTGGCAGCGGATTCGCCTGAAACACAGATGTTTCACGAGATCACCAGCTAGACGCCCATGCGAAAGTACTCTACACACGGCTAACCCGGCTGTGCCGAGCGTGTGAGAGGAGCCTTGACACGCTGGTACCGCCTATCTAAATTGGCGTGCCACGCGGCTTGTGTCGAAATGTTTCGACGGGCTGACTTCAAGGAGGAATGGGGCGGAGGCGCCCACGGTGCTGATCACGGTGTTGATCCAGTTCGCCGGCCACCGCATCCGATGTTCGGCGAGCCGCGCTCAGCCTCGGCATGCGACGTACGGAGAACAGCGTGGAGTCCAGGTCTACATCTCGCCGTGCCTTCCTTTCCCTCTCGATGGGCCTTCCCCTGGGCGCCGCGCTGGCGGCCTGCGGCACGTCCGGCCCGGCCCCGAGCGGCGGTGCCGCGAGCGGCGCCGCCGCGGGCGGAAACGGGGGCGGGGCCAAGGCCAGCTACTGGTTCCTCTCGGGCCCGCCCGGTGAGGCGCCCCGGACCGCGGCCGTGAAGCGGTTCAACCAGGCCAACCCCAACGGTCAGATCGATTTCAACGTCATCCAGAACGACGCGTACAAGACGAAGATCAAGACCGCGATCGGCGCGGGCCAGGCGCCCACCATCATCTGGGGCTGGGGCGGCGGCGGTCTGCGCAGCTACGTGCAGGCCGGCCAGGTCGAGGACCTCACCCCGTGGTTCGAGCAGAACGCCGCAGTGAAGGACCGGCTGTTCCCCGGCGCCTTCGGCGCCGCGACGATCGACGGCAAGATCTACGCGATGCCGTGCGAGACGGTGCAGCCGATCGTCCTGTTCTACAACAAGAAGGTCTTCGAGAAGGTCGGGGTGCAGCCGCCGCAGTCGTACGGCGACATCCTGGACCTGGTGAAGAAGTTCAACGCCCAGGGCATCGCGCCGTTCTCGCTGGGCGGCCAGTCCCGCTGGACGAACATGATGTGGCTGGAGTTCCTCTTCGACCGCACCGGCGGCTCCGAGGTGTTCCAGGCCGTCTTCGACGGCGAGAAGGACGCCTGGAACAACCCCGCGTCCATCGAGGCCCTGACCAAGATGCAGGAGCTCATCAAGGCCAACGGGTTCATCAAGGGCTTCTCCTCGATCACCGCCGACTCCAACGCCGACCAGGCGCTGCTCTACACCGGCAAGGCCGCGATGATGCTGCACGGCAGCTGGTCGTACGGCATCCAGCAGGCGCAGGGCGGCGACTTCGTCCCCAGCGGCGGCCTCGGCTTCATGAACTTCCCGCCGATCGACGGCGGCAAGGGCGACCCGAGCGACACCGTCGGCAACCCCGGCCAGTACCTGTCGATCTCCTCCAAGGCGACGCCCGAGCAGAAGGAGATCGCGAAGAAGTTCTTCGCCTCCGGAGTCCTCGACGAAGCCGAGCAGAAGGAATGGGTCGGCACCGGCGGCGTGCCGATCGTCAACGGCTCCGACAAGCTGTTCACCGGTTCCAAGGACGCGGAGTTCCTGAACTTCATCTACGGCGTCGCGAGCAAGGCCAAGGTGTTCGCCCAGTCCTGGGACCAGGCGCTCAGCCCGACCGCGGCCGAGGTGCTGCTGGACAACATCGCCAAGCTGTTCCAGCTGTCGATCTCTCCGCAGCAGTTCGCGACGAACATGAACGCGGTCATCGGCAAGTGACGATGTCCGCGACTACCACCGGACGGACGTCGTCCGCCGTCGCGCCCAAGGCGCGCGGCGGCGGCGTCCTGCCGTGGCTGGCACTTCCGGCCCTGCTGGCCTTCGTGGCCTTCGCGGTGATTCCGCTGATCGGGGTGCTGCTGCTCAGCTTCACGTCCTGGGACACGCTCGGCACGATCCAGCTGACCGGGCTGGAGAGCTGGCAGTCCGTGCTCTCCGACCCCGGCCTGCCGCACGCGCTGTGGGTGACGTTCCTGATCACGGCGCTCTCCTGGGCGGTCCAGACCCCGGCCAGCATCCTGATCGGGGTGTTCCTCGCGGGACACCAGCGCTACCGCGAGCTGCTCGCGGTGCTGTACTTCATCCCGCTGCTGCTCAGCTCGGCGGCCATCGCGATCACCTACAAGGCGCTGCTCGACCCCAACTTCGGGCTCGGCGCGGGGCTGCACATCGACCTGCTCACCCAGGACTGGCTCGGCGAGCCCGGCCTCGCCCTCGGCGTCGTGATCTTCGTGGTGTCGTGGCAGTTCATCCCGTTCCACTCGCTGCTCTACCAGGGCGGCGTACGGCAGATCCCGCGCTCGCTGTACGAGGCCGCGGAGCTGGACGGCGCGGGACGGGTCCGCATGTTCTTCAACATCACCCTGCCGCAGCTCAAGTACACGATCATCACGTCCTCCACGTTGATGATCGTCGGCTCGCTGACCTTCTTCGACCTGATCTTCGTGCTGACCGAGGGCGGTCCCTCCGACGCGACCCGCGCGCTCGCCCTGGACATGTACAAGCGCGGCTTCCAGGCCAACCTCATGGGAGCGGCCTGCGTGATCGGCGTCATCCTCGTTCTCGTCGGCCTCGCCCTGGCGCTGCTGCTGCGCCGGCTCGGCGGCCGCGACCCCAACGCCAGCCAGCTCGAAGGGGCCTGACCGTGACCGCGACCCACACGCCGGCGGCGGCGAAGCGCCCCACCGCGGCCCACTCGCGCGGACGCCGCCCCGCAACGCCCAGCCAGCGCCCCAACTGGCTGGGCGGGCTCATCGGCTGGCTGTGGCTGGCCGTGGTGATCATCCCGATCTACTGGATCGTGATCACCAGTTTCAAGACGCAGAGCAACTACTACGTGACCAACCCGCTGCTGCCGCCCTCCGATCCGACGCTGGACAACTACCGGCTCGTCATCGAGATGGACTTCCCGCTGTACTTCCTGAACAGCCTCCTCGTCGCCGTCGGCACGGTGATCCCGTCGGTCCTGTTCTCGTTCATGGCGGCGTACGCGATCGTCCGGAGCGGCACCGCCAGCCGGTTCCTCCGCGGGGTGAACTCGCTCTTCCTGATGGGCCTGGCCATCCCGCTGCAGGCGACCGTCATCCCGATCTACCTATTGATCATCAAGCTGAGCCTCTACGACTCGCTGACCGCGCTGGTCCTGCCGTCGATCGCCTTCGCGATCCCGCTGTCGGTGCTGGTGCTCTCCAACTTCATCCGGGACGTGCCCAAGGAGCTCTTCGAGTCGATGAGGATGGACGGCGCGACCGAGTGGATGACACTGTGGCGCCTGGCCTTCCCGCTGACCCGGCCGGCCGTGGTGACGGTCTCGATCTACAACGCGCTGAACGTCTGGAACGGGTTCCTGCTGCCGCTGATCCTCACCCAGAGCCCCGACAAGCGCACCCTGCCGCTGGGACTGGCGGCGTTCCAGGGCGGGCCGTACGGCGTGAACGTGCCCGCCGTGCTCGCCTCCGTGGTGCTGACCATCGTGCCGATCCTGGTCCTCTACACCGTCGGGCGCCGTCAGCTGCTCAGCGGTCTGACCGCCGGTTTCGGCAAGTAGGCCCCGGGGCCCCTCAGTCTCCGCCGTACAGACGGCCCAGGTGGACGAGTTCCACGTCGGGCCGTCTGCCGGCGAGGCGCACCAGCTCCGCCGAGAACCCGGACCGGGCGAAGAGGAGTAGCTTCGGGAGGGCCCCGACCCTCCCCGCCGGCAGCAGCCCGCGCAGATGCTCCAGGCGTTCCAGCTGAGGGACGTCGACCGGCGCCTCGGTGCTCTTGGCCTCCCCGATCGCGGTGATCCGGTCGGCGGCGAACGACGTGGTCTCCGTGACGACGACGTCGAGTTCGTGCCCCCGGCGGTGCTCGCGGCACGGCAGTTCCGTCGGGCGCACCATGCTCGCGACGCCGCCGAGCGTGTCACGTGAGGCGTGCTCGAAGCACCACTGCCGAGCGAGGTCCTCGAAGTGCGCGCCGTAGATACGGGAGGCGACGGTGTCCGCGTTGGCCTCCCAGACACGATCGGCACGACCCGCGACCAGTTCGGCCTCATGGCGCCGGATGAGAAGCTGGTGCAGGCGCACGACCGGCTCGCTGATGCGGAAGACGCTGCGCTTGCCGCGCAGGGCGTCGTCGATCTGTTCGATCAGCCCGATGTCCTGCAGGCCGGCCAGCAGATGGGCGAGAGAGCTGCTGGGACGTCCCAGCGCCGCCGCGATCTCCGAGCGCCGATGGTTGCCGGCACTGATCGCGCTCAGCGTCGCCGCGTACGAGGTCGGATCGGCGATCGCCGGCTCTTCCCGCAGGAGCAGGGCGCCCTCACGGAACATCGCGGAGGCGGGGTTCAACAGGCGCCGCTGAACCCAGTGGTCGAACTCGGCGGTCCGCGCCGGCCCCGACCCCCCGCTCATCTCCAGGTAGGCGGGAGTCCCCCCGAGCAGCGCGTGCAGCCGGAACGCCAATTCCGGATCATGATCGGCACCCCAGAAGGCCGCGGCCTCGCGATACCTGAAGGGGCGCACCACCAGCTCCATGCCCGCCCGTCCACGCAGGGGCGCACCGCCCGCGAGCAACTGTGACATGGTCGTCAACGCGCTGCCGCACAGAATCATCCGGGTCCGGGTGTGCTGCTTGGCGTGGCTCAACGGGCTGAGCGCCTGCTGGAGATAGGAGGGCAGCGCGGGCGTCGCGGAGACCAGATAGGGAAACTCGTCGATGATCAGCGGAGTGGCCGCGTCCTCACCGAGCCGGAGCAGTTCGTCGAGCGCCTCGCGCCACGTACGGAAGACGACGGGTTGGCGAAGACCCCGATGCGCGGCATAGGCCGCCCCGAGGTCGGCGAGGTTCTGCGCCTCGGTCTGTTGCGTCGCGCCGAACAGGAACCCTCCGGTCTGCTGAGCCAGCAGCTCCAGCATGAGGGTCTTGCCCTGACGGCGGCGGCCGTAGACCAGCCCGAGAGTCGCCCCGGTTACGGGAGATGCGACGAAATCGACGAGGTTCTCCCACTCGACGTCCCGGCCGTACAAGCGTTCCGGCTTCCGGAGCAAGGACCCCCCTCGTCTCGATGGCATAGCTGACAATGATAGCTGTAACTATCATAGTCCCAGCTATAATTCGGGCTCGGAGGTCCTGCCAAGGGGCGGCAATCATCGGGCCCGGGTTCGGCGGGAGCCGGGAGGGAGACCGGGCCGCGGGGTAGAGGCATATCGATGCCGATCACTCCCACCTCCGACAGCCTTCACGCGTCCTCGCGCCGTGCCGTAGTACAGCCCGCCGCGGCGGCGGCGTCGATCGCGCTCGCGCCGGCCCTGATGACGGCCCTGATGTTCGCCCTGGTGGCGCTCCTGGTGGCGGACGCAGGTGCGGCCGGCGCCTCCGCCCGGTCCCGCCCGCCCACCGGTCACCTCGCGGGGACCGGTGACGGCAACGGAAACGACTCGGCCGTACGTGTGGGCAACGGCTCGGGCAACCGGAACATGGTGACGATCGGCAGCAGCCGCATCAGCGGCGTCCTGTACCTGTTCTCCGCGGGGATCGGCGGCGTGAGCACCGTGCAGGGCGGCCTGTGCCGGCCGCACGGCCGCCACTGCGTGCTGACGCAGAAGGTGCGCGCGTCCGCCTCCGTGTCGCCGGACGCCGCGCGTTCCGGTCGTCACGATCGTTCCCGGCAGGGTGAACGCCGTGCGTGACCGGCCGGCCGTGCGGGTTCTCGTCCCCCTGACCCTGGCGATCACGACGGTTCTGGCGATCACGACGGCCTGGTCCGTCGCGCCGCCCGCCGCGGACGCGGCGGCGTTCCCTGCCGACGGCGGCGACCGCAACGGCAACCGCGCCCTGATCCGGGTGGGCAACGGCATCGACAACACCAGCCACTTGGTGGTGGGCAGCGCGAAGAACAGCGGCATCCAGCAGCAGACGATCAGCGTCGGCGGCGTCTCCAACTCCCAGAGCACGGCCTGCCGGCGATGGTTCCGCCGCTGTGAGGCGGCCCAGAGAATATGGGCGTCGAACCAGCAGGATTCCGGGGACATTTCTCCCCAGAGGCGGCATGACGCCAAAAGGACCGCCATGCGGTCGATGCGGCGGTAATCATTTCCCGGCGGCGGTGACGCGCGCGGCCCCACGGGGTAGATGCCCGGTGTATTCCACCCGGATGCGGACACCGAGAGGGCGTAGAAGACAATGGCTCGTCACACGGCGCGAAACGCGCTCATCGGCCCGGCGGCACGCCTGCTGGCGCTGGGCGCGCTGGCGGTCGCGACCGCGGGCGTCGCGCTCTCGCCGGGCAGCGCCGCCGCGGCGCCGGGCCGGGGCTGGGGCGGCGGCGGGGGTGACGCCAACGCCTCGCGCACGCGCTGGGTGGTCAACAACGGCCTGAACAACCGCGCCTACCTGGTGGCCGGCAGCCAGCGGAACGCCTTCGGCGTCCAGCAGGTCGTCGCGGGCGTGGACGCGTCGGTCAACACACAGGCCGCCAACTGCCGGCGCCGACCCGGCTGCGGCATCCCGCAGCGCATCCACGGCAGCAACACGAGTTTCCCCACCACCCGGGGAAACGTGAATGTGGGAGGGCACTGAGCGGGCCTTGCCCGCCTCGGTTTCCGGCCCGTTCCCGCCGTGAATATCAGCCGCCTGTTCGCGGTGGGCAAGAATATGACAAGAGGCGCGCCGGGAAATCCGCCGGACCACCGCCGAGAATACGCTGTGCGCGACCCGGATCGGGATGGCGTGTACAGGACGGTGGCGAATGGCTCTTTCATACCGCGGAGCGCGCGGCGGGCGCCGGCGCGTCCCGCTCCTCGCGGGGCTGCTCTCCGGTGCGGCCATCACGCAGGCCCTCCTCGCCGTCCCCGCGGCGGCGGCCGGCCGGGCCGCGGAGGACCCTCCGGGAGGACGAGGCCCGTCCTCGATCGGGAACGGCACCCGCGACCGGAACGTCGTGTTCCTGGACAGCCCCTCCCACCTTCGTGGTCACCAGCACACCAGAGCCAGCACCGCCGGTGGCGCGAGCAACGTGGAGGACGGCTTCTGCCGCCGGGTCGCGAACTGCTCCATCAGGCAGAGCCTCACGGTCGTCATCGGCGCCGACGCCTCCTGAACGCGGGCCTCCGACCACACCGCGGTGGTCACCGCCACGTCACGTCGTCGACTCCCGCCGGTCCTTCACGGCGCGTACGGCCTCCTCCGGGGAGTCGTAGAACGCGAGCAGCTGGTCCAGGCCCATGATGTGGAAGACCCGGGCGATGTCCTGCTCCAGGCCCGCCAGGAGCAGGGCGCCACCGGCGTCGTGCGCGCGCTGGTGGGCGGCCACCAGCGTGGCGATGCCCGTCGAGTCGCAGAAGGTCAGGCTGGACAGGTCGATGACCAGGTCGGCGCCGGGGCCGAAGGTCACCTCCTCCAGGGCCGCGCGCAGCCGGGGGGTGGTGTGGTGGTCCAGGTCGCCGGCCACGACCAGCACGCGTGGTTCCGCGCTGCCCGGTTGAAGGGTGACGGTCAAGCCGTGATCATGCTGCACCTTGGCTCCCGGAGAACGATGATCGGGTGGCGGGCGGGACGGACAGGGCGAGGACCGCGGCGTCGTCGGACACTCCCTCGCCCAGGTCGGTGATCAGGTCGTGCACCGTGTCCAGCAGTGCGTCGGCGCTCGTCGGCCCGGCCGCGGCGAGGTAGGCGGTCAGGCCGTCCTCGTCGAGCATAGAGCCGGTCTCGGTGCGGGCCTCGGTAAGGCCGTCGGTGTAGAGGAGCAACGCGTCCCCGGCGTTCAGACGCGCGCTGACCTGGGCGAAGTGCGGGTTGCGCAGGATGCCGATCAGTTGCCCGCCGGCCGGGTGGATGGGTTCGACCACCCCGTCGGCCCGCACCGCGAGCGCCGGGGGATGGCCCCCGGTGGCGAGCGTGACGCCGAACCCGTCGCCGTCGGGTTGCAGGACCCCGAAGACCGCGGTGCAGTACGGCGCCGGCATGTCGCCGCCCGCGTGCTCCTGCTGCAGCACCGCGTCGAGATTGGCCAGCACGGCGTGCGGATCGGCGTCGTACACCGCCGCGGCGCGCAGGGTGTAGCGGACCAGTGAGGTGAGGGAGGCCGCGCCGGCGCCCTTGCCGCAGACGTCGCCGAGGAAGAACCCCCACCGGTCTCCGTCGAGGGGGAACAGGTCGTAGAAGTCGCCGCCGACCTCGTCGGCGGACACGGGGTGGTAGGCGGCGGCCGCGCGCAGGCCCGGCACCCGGGGCAGCGCGGGCGGCAGCAGGGTCCGCTGCAAGGTGCGGGCCAGCCGTTCCGCGCCCGCGCGGAGCTGCCGTTCGATCTCCACCGTGCGCTGCGTGACCAGCCGCACCTGAAGCTCGTCCATCACGAGGCCGGCCAGGTCCCGCAGGCAGGCGAGCTCCTCCTCGCCGGCCTCGCGCGGACGGGTGTCCATGACGTTGACGCTGCCCAGCGGCTCACCTTCGGGCGTCACGATCGGCGCCGCCGCGTGGAACCTGATCCCCGGCTCGCCGCGCACCGCCGGATCGCCGGCGGCCCCCGGGTGCAGCCGGGCGTCGGAGACGGCGTGCGGGCCGTCGTGCCGTACGGCCGCGGCGCACAGTGACTCGACGACCGGGGACTCCACGACCGGGGACCGGAAGATCGCGGGGCGCGCGGGCGGGCCGTGCGCGGCGATCACCCGGACGCGGTCGTCCCCGACGATCGTCACCGTGGCGAAGGGCGCGTGGAAGATCCTCGCGGCCAGGGCGGCCACCCGGTCGAACGCGCCGCCTGACGCGGTCTCCAGGGCCGCGTAGCGACGCACGGCCTCCTGCCGGCGCGCCTCCTCGTCGGAGTCCGCCGCCGTGGGCCTGCCGGGCGCTTCCTCGACCGTGCTGACCTCGGGCTCCTTCCTTGCCACCGGGGCGCGTACTTAGGGGGCCCGCGTCACCCGTGAAACGTTTGCCCTATCCTACGGAACCATTGAACTGTTCCTTCCCTGACCTGCCGGACTCGCCCGACAGGGCGGCACGACACCCGGGCCGGCCCGCGGCGGCCCGGCCGTCGAGGGAGAAGACGCGTGGGCGACGAGCAAGCGACGGAACCGATGTCCGCCGAGGACGGTCAGCCAGTGGAGCTCCTGTTCCCCGGCGGCAGCGAGATGGCGCGGCGGATGCGCGCCTATCCGTGGTCCGGGACATCCATGGGAGACCCGGACACCTGGCCGGCGAGCCTCCGCACCGCCTGCCGGATCTGCCTCACCTCTCGTTTTCCCATGATCGTGTGGTGGGGCGAGGAGCTGCGGTTCCTCTACAACGACGCCTACCTGCCGCTGCTCGGGTCCAAGCATCCCGCCCTGGCCAAGCCGGGCGACGAGGTCTGGACGGAGATCTGGCACACGATCGGCCCGATGCTGCGCTCGGTGATGAGCTCCGGCGAGGCGACCTGGTCGGAGGACCTGCTGCTGCCGATGAACCGGCACGGCTACTGGGAGGAGACGTACTGGACGTACTCCTACAGCCCGCTGCACGACGACGACGGCGTCGTGCGGGGCGTCTTCACCGCGGTCAGCGACACCACGGAGCGGTTCATCGGGGAGCGGCGCCTGGCGATGCTGCAGGACCTCGGGGCCCAGGCCGGGCAGGCCCGCAGCGTCGCCGAGGCGTGCCGGCTCGTCGCCGAGGCGCTGGAGCGGTCGGGCGCCGACGTGCCCTTCTCGGCGATCTACCTGCGCCGCCCCGGCACGGACGACCTGACGCCGGCCGCGACGAGCCCGCGCGACGCGAGCGTCTCCCCGCTCCCCGGCGGCCCCGGCGACTGGCCGGTCGACCAGGTGCTGCGCACCGGGGAGCCCGTCGTGGTGACCGACGTGACGGAGCGGTTCGGGGCGTTGCCCTCGGGCGGCTGGCAGACCCCTCCCACGCAAGCCGTGGTGCTGCCGCTGGCCGGTGAGACCGGCGGCGGGACGGTCGGGGTGATGGTGCTCGCCGCCGGCGCGGGCCGGGCCCTCGACGAGGCGTACGAGTCGTTCCTCGGCCTGGTGGCGCGGCAGACCGCCGCCCTCGTCAACGCGGCCGTGGCCTACCAGCTCCAGCAGCGCCGCGCCGAGGAGCTGGCCGAGCTCGACCGGGCCAAGACGGCGTTCTTCTCCAACATCAGCCACGAGTTCCGCACCCCGCTGACCCTGATCATGGGACCGGTGGAGGAGCTGCGCACCGCGCTGGCCGGGGACGGCGCGCGGGTGGGCGAGGACCGGCTGCGCGCGGAGCTCGACGTCGTCCACCGCAACGGCCTGCGGCTGGGCAAGCTCGTCAACACCCTGCTGGACTTCTCCCGCATCGAGGCCGGCCGCATGCGGGCCCGCTACGAACCGGTGGACCTCGCCGCCGTCACCACCGACCTCGCCGGGGTCTTCCGCTCGGCCGTCGAGAAGGCCGGGCTCGCCTTCGAGGTGGACTGCCCTCCCCTGGACGAACCGGTGTACGTCGACCGGGGCATGTGGGAGAAGGTCGTGCTCAACCTGCTGAGCAACGCCCTGAAGTTCACCTTCGACGGCTCCATCCGGGTCACGCTGCGCGCGGAGGACGGCCACGCGGTGGTCACCGTCGCCGACACCGGCATCGGGATCTCCCGGCACGAGCTGCCCCGGCTGTTCGAGCGCTTCCACCGGGTCGACAGCGCGCGATCGCGCTCGAACGAGGGCAGCGGCATCGGGCTGGCGCTGGTCAAGGAGCTGGTGGGCCTCCACGGCGGCACGATCACCGCCGAGAGCGCGGAGGGCGCGGGCACCGCGTTCACCATCCGCCTGCCCTTCGGCTCGGCGCATCTGCCGCCCGACGGTCTGGTCCCGGTGCGGCCCACGGAAAGTGAGCCGACGACCGCCGCCGCTCCGTACGTGGAGGAGGCGCTGCGCTGGCTCCCCGAGAGCCCGGAGTCGCGGGAGGACGAGGCCGAGACCTCCGCGGCCGCTTCGCCGTCCGCGGACGGGCCGCGGCCACGGATCCTGGTCGCCGACGACAACGCCGACATGCGGGACTATCTGCGGCGCCTGCTGCGGCCCGCGTACGAGGTCGACGTCGTCACCGACGGCCAGGCCGCGCTGGAGGCCGTCCGCGCCGACGCTCCCGACCTCGTCGTCAGCGACGTGATGATGCCCCGCCTGGACGGCCTGCGGCTGGTGGCGGCGCTGCGGGCCGACCCCCGCACCGCCGCGGTCCCGGTCCTGCTGCTGTCGGCCCGCGCGGGACAGGAGGCCGGAATCGAGGGGCTGGACGCGGGCGCGGACGACTACCTCGTCAAGCCGTTCTCCGCCGACGAACTGCTGGCCCGGGTGCGGGCCACCGTGGATCGGGCGCGGCTGCGCGCCCACCACCTCCGGTGGCACGCCGCCATGATCGAGTCGTTGCAGGAGGCGTTCTTCGTCGCCGACGAGAACGGCGCCGTCATCGAGGTCAACTCGGCGTTCGCCGACATCGTCGGGTACGGCCCCGAGGGGCTCCCCTATCTCCCGCGTCATCCCTGGCTGCCGGCCGAGGCCGACGACCCGGTGACGTACCGGAGGCTCGCGGAGGCGTACGAACGGGTGACGAGCCACGGCAGCGGAGGCTGCGTGGTGCCGCTCCGCCACAGCGACGGGCACCAGATCTGGGTGGCGGCCACCTTCGTCGCCGTCGCGGACCCCGGCACCGGTGAGCGCCGGCTTGTCGGCACCCTGCGCGACGTCACCGCCGAGCACTATCTCGTCCAGCGGGAGACGGCCCTCGCCGCGCTCAGCGTGCGCGTCTCCGAGGCGGGCAGCGTGTCCGACGCGCTGACGGGGGCGCTGGAGGAGCTGCGCGAGGTCTGGCGGGCCCGGGACGTGACGGCCGCGCTGTGGCACGGCGAGGCGGAGCCCGCGCTGTTCCGCGCCTGCCTCGCGACCGAGACCGAGATCGGGACCGGGACCGGCTGGCTCGACCTGCCCGCGGAGTTGCGGGACAGGCTCGCCGAGCTGCGCGACTACCCGCCCCTGCGCCCGGTCGCGAGCGAGGCGGACGGCGCGGGCATCAGCCTGGAGCATCCGGCGGGCATCCTCACCCTGTGGATCGATCTCGGCCAGAACCGGCCCTTCACGGCCGAGGACCAGACGCTGCTCGCGCTGCTGACCGGTCATCTGGGCCAGGGCCTGCACCGGGTGCACCAGCTCGACCAGCAGCGTGAGGCCGCGGTCGCCCTGCAGCGGGCCATCCTCGGCCCCTCCCACCTGCCCGCCGGCTTCGCCGTACGGTACGAGCCGGCCACCCGTCCGCTGGAGGTGGGCGGCGACTGGTACGACATCGTGCCGCTGCCGGACGAGCGCATCGGCATCGTGGTGGGCGACTGCGTGGGGCGCGGCCTGGAGGCCGCGGCCGTCATGGGTCAGCTGCGCAGCGCCTGCCGGGCCCTGCTGCTGCAGGAGGCGGGGCCGGCGCAGGTGCTGACCGCCCTCGACAAGTTCGCCGCCCTGGTGCCCGGCGCCCGGTGCACGACCGTCTTCTGCGGCGTCCTCGAAACAACGACCGGCCGTCTCGTCTACTCCAGCGCCGGGCACCTGCCGGGCATCCTGGCCCATCCCGACGGCGGGACCGAACTGCTGGAGGGCGGGCGCTCCACACCGCTCGCGGTGCGGCCCGGCCATCCCCGGCCCGAGGACGTCCGCACGATGCCGGCGCGGTCGACGCTGCTGCTCTACACCGACGGCCTCGTCGAGCGCCGCCGCAGCCCGCTGACCAGGGGCATCGACCAGGCGAGCGCCGCCGTGCAGGACGGCCGCTCGGCCCCCATCGAGGACCTCGCGACGCAGGTCATGCGCCGGATGGCGCCGGACACCGGTTACAGCGACGACGTCGCGCTGTTGCTGTACCGCCAGCCCGCGCCGTTCGAGGTGGCCTTCCCCGCCGAGTCGAGCCAGCTCGCCCCGGTCCGTACGGCCCTGCGCAACTGGCTGAACCGGTGCGAGCTGAATCCCACGATGATCCAGAACATCCTGGTCGCGGCGGGCGAGGCCTGCGCGAACGCGATCGAGCACGGCCACCGTGACGCCCCCGGGCGCACCGTGCGGCTGCGGGCGGTCGCCACCGCGGGCGATCTCTACCTGACCGTGGCCGACAGCGGCAACTGGAAACCCCCCAGACCGGAGGCCAACACACACCGCGGCCGCGGAGTCGCCCTGATGCGCGCCCTGATGCAGCGCGTCACCATCCGTCCCGGTGCCGCCGGCACCACCGTCGACATGCACACGAGGATCCCCCGATGACGACTCCCCTGACCATGGCTCCGTCCCGCCGCCCCGACGGCACCCCGGTCCTCACCGTCAGCGGCGAGATCGACATGAGCAACGCGGGCGAGCTCGACGCCGCGCTGTCCGGTGCCTCCGTCGACGGCCACGCCCTGCTGGTCGACCTCAGCGAGGTCGAGTACCTCGACAGCGCCGGGCTGACCGTGCTGTTCGCGCACGCCCCGCGCATCGAGCTCGTCGCCAACGACCTGCTCGCCCCGGTGCTCACCATCTCCGGCCTCGTGCAGGTCACCACCGTGCACGGAATGGAGTCCTAGACGGCGGGCGGGGGCCAGGCGTCGCCCCAGACGACGTCGCGCGCCTCGCGGTAGACCTCGCCCTGCCGCTTCGAGACGGGGTGGTCGGCGAGACCGTCACCGGTCGTGCACAGGCGCAGCGTCACCAGCCCCTTGCGCTTCAGCGGGTGGCGTACGACGCGGCTCTCGGCGCGCGGCCACGGCCGGGCCGACGCCGCGACATAGGAGAACTTCTCGTCCTCGAAGCTCAGCGTGCCGTCCTTGACCCGGCGGTGCAGGGCGCTGCGGTTGAGGCGGACCGCGAAATGGCACCAGTCCTGGCCCTCCCGGATCGGGCACTCGCCGTCGTGCGGGCAGGGCGCGACGATGTGCAGGCCCGCCCCGGCCAGCAGCCGCCGGGCCGCGGCGATCCCGGCGTACCCGGCGGGCGTGCCGGGCTCGATGATCACCAGCATGCCCCCGTGCCGCGCCGACTCCAGCGCCAGGGACCGCACCACGTCGTCCCGGACCGCGGGCGACAACTCCCCGAGCACGTACGACATGGTGACCAGGTCGGCCGCGGGCGCGGCCGTCCCCCGGTCGAGCACCGTCTGCCGCCAGCGGGCCTCCCGTACGGCCGCCGCGGGAGAGCGGGCGGCCAGCCGCCGGCCGAAGGCGATGGCGGAGGCGGACTGTTCGAGCACGGTGACGTCCGTCAGCCCGGGCCAGACCGCGTTCGCGGCCCACACCGCGCTGCCCGTCCCGCCCCCCACGTCGGCGTGCGTCCGCGGCGCGAAGCCGGGCGCGAGCATGGCGACCTGGCGCAGCGCCGCGGCCACCGCGCTGTAGGTCGCCGGCATGCGGTAGCCGGCGTACGCGGCGACGGCGGCCTCGGAGCCCAGCGCGGGGACGCTCCGGTCGAAACCCTCCCGGTACTGCCGGATGAGCGCCGATACGTTTCGCGTCAGTTCGGGCACGGGAAAGCGGCCGAGCGACTCTTCCAGCGCGTCGTCGAGGGCATCGGGAAGGGCGGACACGCCGTTCATGATGCCCCGCCCCCGCTCACGCTGTCGAAACGACGCCTCCCGCGAGCCGTACGGTGACCGTGTGGGAGGCGCCGGCCCGATCCGCCAGCCGGCCGAAGACGAGCGTGAGCCGGGCCCCCGTCCGGGCGCTGTCCAGGAGCGGATGCGGGTCCACGACCCCGGCCACCGGGTGGTCCCACGTCACCGTCAGCCCGTCGAGCTCACGCGGTGTATCGGCCCGGGGATCGGCCACCGTCACCGTCGCCGTGCCGTCGCCCAGGTCCCGCACGAGGACCGCGCACGGATCGGAGGCGGCCAGGCCGCCCGCCCGTCCCCCGGCCCAGAAGGCGACCGCGGTGATCCCGAGCGACGGCACCGCGATCCCCTGCTGCGCGGAGGTGTTGGCGAGCACGCGGGCCCAGCCGGGGTCGGCGGCACGGGCCCGCGTCGCGGCCGGGCCCGCCCCCGGCATGAGGTGGTAGACGTAGCCGGCCGCATCAGGGTCCACGCCGTGGTCCAGCCAGATCGTGGCGTACGACCGGCTGACCCCACCCGCCGTACGGGTTTCGCGCAGCGTCCGCAGAGGCTGCCCGGGGGGCAGGACATAGCCGCCGTGGCCGTCCAGATGCGCCCACCCCGCCACGGCGTCCACGGCGAGGGCGGCGCCGGTCCTGCGGTTGTCCACAACGGTCTCGACCGGCACGCCGTCCCGGCCCGTGATCCCGGCGCCGAGGCAGACGACCGTGTCGTCGAGGAAGAACCACGACTTGAAGGCCTCAAGGGTGCTTTTCAGGCCGTACAGGTGCTGGCCCACGGCCGCGTACGCGCCGTCGGTGACGCCGCCCACCCATTCGGCCGGCGGGCGGGTGTCGCCCCACGCGCCGCCCGCACCGTCGGGCAGGCTAAGCGTGGAGACGGTGGTGCCCGGCAGCCGGTACGGATCAACGGTGGGCCAGAAGGAGTCGGAGTACTGGTCGCCGTGCTCCCGGCCCCACCAGTAGAGCATTCCGGCGCCCGTGTGCCAGCCGCGCGGGTTCTCCCCGTTGCCGTGCTCGTAGTGGGCCACCCGTGAGGAGGCCATGCTGAGCGCCGCGCACCAGCCGGGCCGGCGGTGTACGGCGCGGGCGCTCACAGGGAACAGGCGGTGCCCGGGGGGCTCGGGTGCCGCCGGTGTCGTCTCGTCGCGCAGCACGGCCGCGAGCCGCGCGTGGAACGCCGGATCGCCTCCCTCGGCGGCCCGGAGCATGGGCTTCGCGGTGTCGCGCGCCGCCCAGCCCTTGACCATGCCCCGCCAGCGGGCCCGGTCGGCGGCCGGGGCCGTCTCCGCCAGCAGCAGGATCGCGGCGGCGATCTCCCTGCCGCGCGCGTGGTCGCCGTACGGCCGTCTGGCGACGCCGCGTCCCCGTACGAGGTCCATGAACGCGCCGTCGTGGACGAACGGCGCGAACGACCTGTCGACCGCGTCGAGGAGGTTGCGGAAGGCCGGGTCGGCGATCTCCCACGGCGTGCCGCGCAGCACCGCGGACAGCGTCGCGAGGCCGGTCAGCGCCACCACGCCATACCCTCCCTGGTAGGGGACCGAGCCGTGCTGGATGAACGAGCCGTCGCGGTAGAACCCGTCGCCCTCGGTGACGTACCGGAAGACCGGCGAGAGCGCGGAGACGGCGAGCGCGGCCCGGCCGGGGTCCGCTCCGGCGATCGCCCGCAGCAGCGTGACCGTGCACAGGTCCACCCGGTTGGCCCCGGTGCTGTTGCCCGCGTAGTCGTCGAGGCGGCCCGGGGGGACGAAGTTGTCCACAGCCTCACACAGCGCACCGGTCTGACCGCCCGTCAGGTGTGGCTTGGCCAGCAAAGCCGCGTCGAGGAGTGCCCTCGGCGCTCCGATCTGCCAGTCCCACCAGTTGCCGGTCTGGCCGGCGTCCGCGGCGTACACGTGGCGCACGTAGTGCTCGATCCCGGTGGCCACGGCCGAGCCGAGGCCCGGCTCGGCCGTCAGCCCGGTGCCCGGCAGCGCGTACGCGCGGGCCATGGCACGCAGCCGCGCCGGGGTGGCGCCGAGGGACGGGAAGGGCAGGTCCGGCCAGAGCGACCGGCCGGTGGGGGTCATGGCGTCGCGGTGCAGGCGGGCCTCCGCACCCAGCCGCGCCAGCCGGCCCCGGTACGGCTCCCGCGCCGGATCGAACAGGCCCGCGCCCAGCGTGACCTCCCGCCAGCGGCGGCCCAGCACGGCCAGATCCTCGACACCGGCCTCGGTGCCGGGTCCGGTCTGGGGGTCACAGGCCGTCAGGAGGACGGCGAGGCCGCTGAACTGGAGAAATAATCGCCGGGAAGGTCCCTTCACGCGTAGATTATCCGCGCGATCCGCCGCTTTCATCGATCTTCGGCAGACATCTATGGGAGCGCTCCCAAATGACGTACCTTTCTTCTGCCTTGTCACCGGGAAAGGGAGCGTGTTGTGAGACGAGTGTTATCCGCGGCCGGTCTGGCCCTGCTGCTGCCGCTGACGGCGACCTCGGTCGCCTCCGCCTCAGGAGGTCACGGCGGGCACGGGCCGGGGACCTGCGCGAAGAAGGCCGCGCTGTTCTGCGAGGACTTCCAGTCCCTGCCCGTCGGCGGCGCGGCCAGCCTCAAGTGGGGCGTCGACACCAAGCACGGCACGCTCACCGTCGAACCCGCGGGGGGCGGCCAGAAGGTGCTGCACGTCCACACCGAGGGCAACGGCCGGGCCTTCCTGAAGGTGGACGACTTCGCCCCGCCCGGCAACGGCTTCTACGGCCGCGTCCGGCTGCGCGTGAAGGCGTTCCCCACCGCGCCCGACTGGGCGCACTACACGCTCGTCGAGGCCACCGGCGCGGGCCCGGAGATCGTCCGGCCGCTCGGCGGGCAGTACGTTCCCACGCTGGGCAAGGACCTGTGGGGCGTCGGCGCGGACGGCGGCCCCACCGGCGACTGGACCAACTGGCGCGAGTCAGCGCCCTCCCGGGCCGGCGTCTGGCAGTGCGTCGAGTGGCGGATGGACCCCGCCGACAACCGGATCTCGGTGTGGTTCGACGGCGTCCCCCAGCCCGATCTGACCGTCTCCACCCGCGCCCACGGCGGCAACGACACCGACTTCGTCTTCCCCAGGTTCGACACGGTGAAGCTCGGCTGGCAGCTCTACCAGCCGAACCCCGCTCCCTCGGCGTACGACCTCTGGATGGACGACATCACGCTGAGCACCGGCCGCGTCGGCTGCGCCTGATCCCGGACGACTGACCTCACGCCGCCTCGGTCCGGCTCCCGCACAGCAGGCGCAGGGAGCCGGCCGCCAGGCCGGTGACCAGCACGACGTGTACGGCGAGGTGGACGGCCATGAAGTAGGCCGTGAACGCCACCCCGCGCTGCCGGCGTACGAACCCGACCAGCACCGGATCGGCGACCGCGAACCCGGCGACGAACGCCGCGGGCAGCGCGGACGCGAGGGGGTGGAACAGCCCGAACGGCACGCTCAGCAGCACCAGCGCGAGGCACGCCAGGGCGAGCGCGCAGGAGAGGATGCCGACCGGGCTGTTGGCGTGCTCGGGCTTGGCCGCGCCGCGCCGGGCGGTGGCCAGGGCGAGCGGGATCAACGGCAGGGCCCGCCGCCACTGCTCGGTGAGGATCGGCAGCAGGCGGCTGCCGTCGTCGTGGCGGCCCACGACCGTGTCGGTCAGCACGATGCGGCTGCGCACGGCGAGCCTGCTGCTGTACTCGACGTCCTCGCAGTCGCGCAGCCGCTCGTCGAACCGGCCGGCGGCGAGCAGCACGTCGCGGCGGATCGCGGCGAGGGCGAAGACGACGCTGTTGACCTCTCCGAGGTGACGGCGCCGCCAGTGGACCGCGTGCAGGATGCGGTACCACTCGACCGGGCCGTCGTCGATCAGCGGCTCGACGTCGTAGACGCCGTGCACGCAGCCGACCTCCGGGTCGCGCTCCAGGATCTCCATCGCGCCTGCCACGGCGTCGGGCCGCAGCGCCACGTCGGCGTCGAGGAAGAAGATCACCTCGCCGGTGGTGGCGTCGATCCCGGCGTTGCGGGCGGCCGAGACACCTCGGTTCTCCGGCAGGCGCACGACCCGGCAGCCCAGCTCCTCGGCGATCGCCGCCGAACCGTCGGTGGAGGCGTCGTCCACCACGACGACCTCGCCGGGCCGCCGCGTCTGCGCGAGCACCGACTCCAGGCACAGCCGCAGGGTCTTGGCGGCGTTGTAGCAGGGCACCACCAGGGAGATCACCGGCTGCCCGCCTTTCCCGCGGATGCGGCGTACACGGCCAGCGTCTCGTGGGCGGCGCGGCGCCAGCTCAGCGTCTCGCGCACCAGCCGCTCCCCCCGCTCGGCGAGCGCCCGGCGCAGGTCCGGGTCGTTCATGACCTCGGCGACCCCCTCGGCGATGTCACCCGGCTCGTCCGCCCGTACGAACCGCACGGCGGGCTCGGCGGGGTCGCCGAGGAAGATCCGGGAGAAGCCGTCGCCCAGGATCACCGGGCGGGCCAGCGCCATCGCCTCGGTCGCCACCAGCCCGAACGGCTCGAACAGCGAGGGGAAGACGCAGGCGTCGGCCATCGCGTAGTGCTCCAGCAGGGCCTGGCCGTCCACGAAGCCGCCCGAGGTCAGCACCCGGTCGCCGAGCCCCGACCCGGCGGCGATGCGCCGCACGCCGTCCTCGTCGCCCTCGCCCACGATCACCAGGCGGAGGCCGGGCACGGCCGCGGCGATCGCGGGCATCGCCTCCAGCAGTTCGTAGACGCCCTTCTGCCGTTCGATCCGGCCGACGAACAGCAGCACCGGGTCTTCCGCGCCGATGCCGAGCCGGGCGCGCAGGTCGGCCGCCCCCAGCCGCAGCTTCTCCCGGTCGAAGCCGGGGTCGGCGACCACCCGTTCGTACGTGCCGCCCAGCCGGACGACGTCGATCGGCGTCCGGTCCCACCCCGCCGCGAGCAGTTGCTCACGCACCTCGGGGGTGGCCACCACGACCCGGCGGGAGATCCGCGCCAGCCACCGCTCCAGCGCGGCGAACAGGCCGAGCGGGTCGGTGATGCTGCGCTGGCGCGCCACGCCGTACTCGGTCGTGTGGACGTGGAAGACCACCGGGAGCCGCAGCACGTAGTGGCTCAGCAGGCCGCACAGGAAGTTCGTCGAGTCGTGGACGGCGACGACGTCCGGCCGCCGGGCGGGAGGCAGCCGCCGCAGCAGCAGGAAGTAACGCCAGTTGCTCACCACGACGGTCAGCGCGAGCAGGAGGAACTCCGCGCCGCGCGTGCGGTTGAGCCGCCGCCCGCGGGCGACCGCGCCGAGCACCCACCCGAGCACGCGCCCGCGCGGCCGGTACGCCGTGACGCCGCCGGCCCGGTCCCACACCGGCAGCCCACCGTCGTTCAGGGTGAGGACGGCGAGGTCGTGGCCGCTCGACAGGTGCGGCGCGATCATCTCGGCGTACCGGCCGAGCCCCGCCGTGATGTTGGGCGGAAACTGGTTGATGACGAAGGCGATCCTCATCGCCGTGCCTCCCGTACGCCGGTCACGGCCGCGGGAGGGCCGCCGGGCCGGTACAACCGGGCGCAGGCGGCCACCACGACGGCCACGAGGATGAGATTGGTCAGGGCGAAGGCGACCAGCCCGCCGGTCAGTCCCTGCCAGGCGATGAGCGCCGCCTGGCCGCCGAGCGCGAGCGGCGTGCCGGCCAGCAGGCAGCCGATGAGCACCCGGGCCCCCCGCACCCCGTCCATCGTCAGGGCGACCTGGTAGAGGTTGAAGACCGTGTGCGCGCCGATCCCCAGCGCCGACAGGGCCATCAGCCCGAGCGAGTACGGATACTCCCCGCCCATCAGCAGGAAGAAGACCGTGCTCGCGGCGAACGAGAACACGGCGGTCGCGCCGAAGACGGCCGGGCCGAGCCGGGCGATGCGCCGCATCACCGCGGGCTTGTCCAGGGTCGCCAGCGTGGGCAGCAGCACCAGGCCGACGCCGTCGGTGAACACCACGCCCAGCAGCCGCTTGGGGAAGCCGTTGTAGACGGAGTAGACGCCGACGTCGGCCGGGGGCGCCCAATGATTCAGGAAGATCACGTCGACCCCGAACGCCACGGCGGTGAGCGCGCCGATGGCGGTGACGTACGCGCCGTGCCGGTACGTCGAGCGGGCCAGCGCCCGCGACCAGAGCCTCGGCCTGACCTCGAACCCGGCGAAGGAGAGCGCGGCGAACACGAGGTTCGTGCCGATCAGCGCGATGAGGTACGGCTCCGCGTCGCGCACGTCGAGGGCGAGCAGGCAGAACGCGGCGGTGCCCAGATAGGCGACCGCGACGGCGAGCTTGAGCCACGCGACGAGGCGGAACCGCTTCAGCCCCCGCAGGAAGCTCTCGGTGAGCTGGTTGAGCGTCATCGACAACGCCAGCGCGAGCGCGAAGGCCAGCGTGCGGACGTCCACGCCGAGCGCGGCGGTCAGCGGCCCGGCGGCCAGCAGCCCGGCGGCGAACACCGCCGCGCCCAGCACGAGCGTCGACAGCAGCGCCGTGGTCACCAGGGCCGGCCGCGCGCCGGGCTCGGCCCGCGGCAGCTCCTGGAACATGACGAGGTTGAGGCTCATCAGCATGCCGACCGTGACGATCAGTGCGATCGACAGGACGACGGTGAAGTGGCCGAACGCCGCGGCTCCGGCGCCCCGGGCGATGACGAGCGTGGTCGCGGCGGCCGTGCCGCTGGCGACGGTGCTGACCAGCGTGGGCCCGGCCGCCCAGCGGTGGGCGGCCAGCAGCGCGGCCGCCCGCTCCGTCAGCGCGCCCACCGCAGGTACGCCCTCCGGGCGAACTCGAGGTCGTCGGCCGTGTTGACGCCGCGCGCCTCGCCGGGATCGGCGACCGGCACCACGGTCAGCGGCCAGCCCCGCTCGCGCGACAGGTGCGGCAGGAACGGCAGGAAGTTGACCTCTCCGGTGCGCGCCCCCACCGCCGCCCCCACCGCCGCCTCTGCCAGGTAGCGCGTCCACTCCTCGTGCAGCCCGGCGACGTCGAGGCAGAAGACGCCCACGTCGCCGAGCCCGCCGGGGCGGCACTCGTCGCCCTCCCTGGTCTGCCGCACCCGCGTCAGCACGCCCCGGTCGTCCAGTTCGTACTCCACGTACGGGTCCGGCATCGGCACGAGCGGCAGCGTGAGGCCCTTCTCGTGGGTCTCGGCCACCTCGCGGACGGTCGACGGCGACAGGTTCGCCTGGTCGCCCCAGACCACCAGGATCACGTCGTGGCCGCTCCAGTGCGGGGCCGCGCCGAAGATCGCCCCGCCCATACCGGTGGGCGACTTCTGCACGCTCACCGAGACCGATCCCGCCGCGATCTCCGCCGCCGCGAGCGCGCGGAACGGCCCCTCCCCCTCAGGCGACATCACGACGTGGACGTGTTCCACGTGCGGCCGGAGCCGCTGGTGGAGCACGTGCCACACGGTGACGCCGTCGGCGACCTCCACCATGATCTTCGGGATGCCGAGCCCCAGGCGGGTACCCCGCCCGGCGGCCGGGATCACCGCGCAGATCCGCTCAGCCCGCACCGCTCACCTCCACGTCCTTGTCCAGCAGGGTGGCGATCTCCTCCAGGTCGCGGGCCGCGACCGCCCCCGGGGCCGGCTCGACGACGTGCGCGTGGATGGTCGCCAGGCCCGCGCCGACCGCCGACGCGACGCCGTGCGCGGAGTCCTCCAGCACCACCACCGCGCCGGGGTCGAGACCCCAGTGCTCGCAGGCGTACGCGTAGCAGGCCGGGTCGGGCTTGCTCACCGGGAGGTCGTCGCCGGTGAGCACGTCGATGAAGTACGCGTCGAGGGACCGCTCCGCGAGCGTCCGCTCGACCGAGGCGCGGCTCCCGCCGGTGACCAGGTACGCCGACCGGCCGGCGGTGGTCAGGCGGGCGAGCAGCCGCCGCGCGCCGGGGAACACGGCCACCGTTCCAAGGTTCTCGCGGTACAGCCGCTGCTTGAGCCGGGCCAGCCGGGCCGCCTCCTCGGTGTCGCCCAGCAGGCGCACCGCCACCTCACGGGTGCTCGCGCCGGTGTGGTCCGCGTACCGGAAGGAGGCGAGCAGGCCGGGCGCGACCTCGGCGATGGCCTGCCGGAAGGCCGCCTCGTGGGCCGGGCAGGAGTCGACGAGGGTGCCGTCGAGATCGAAGAGCCAGACGCGGCGGGCACAGGCGTCCGCCAGGAGATCGGTCACCGGGCCCCCGCCAGCGCCGCCTCGTGCCTGATGGCGAGCAGCGCCTCGGCCGTACGCCTCCCGTGATGCGCGCCGGGGTGACCCGGGTCCTCCAGGTCGGCGGTGAGCCAGCGGGCCCCCGCCCACTCGCCCCGCCCGAGCACCCCGTGCGGCACCGTCGGAACGCCCGGCGTGGCTTCGGCTCCCGCGTCCGCGTCCGGCCCCTGATGGCTGAGGACGTGGGTCACCAGGCGCCGCCGGTTGCCGGGGTCGCCGAGGTAGGCCAGCGTGCGGTCCACGAGGTCCGGCGCGCTCAGCCCCCGGCTGTCGTGGTCGTCGCGGGTGTTCACGACGAAGACCTTCGCCGCCGCCCGGCTCCGCGCCACGGCGTCCGCCACGCCCGGCGTGAGATAACTGGGCAGCAGCGAGGAGTGCGGCGTTCCCGGGCCGTACACGATGAGGTCGGCGTTCCTGATCGCCTCCAGCGCCCGCGGGTTCGGCGTGACCTCGGCGCGCTCCTCGAGCAGATCATCCCTCGCCCACTCGGGGGGCGACGCCTCCAGTTCGGCCCGCCGCCGCCCGCCGACCGGCTCACGCAGCAGGAACAGATCGGTGATCGTCGCCTGCGGCCGCCGCTGGTCCCGCGGCGCGACGATGTCGGCCTCGTCGGCCAGCAGCGTGCCGTCCCGCCTCAGCGCGACGAGGAACGCGTTCTCCCCGTTGGTCACGTTGAGCAGCCGTACGGGCGAGCCGAACGCCCGGGCGCAGGCGTCGACGGCGGCGTTGAAGTCCCGGCCGAGCCGCAGGTACGCCCCGGCGAACACGAGGTTGCCGAGCGCGCAGTCGGCGAGGTCGAACCCCTGGGGAGCGGCGGCGAGCCGCCGGGCGAAGGCGCGCAGGTGCGCCGCGACGAGCGCGGACGCCTCCTCAGGCAGCGCGGCGAACCGGCCGCGCCGCGCGGCGACGGCCTCGATGACCTCGGTCAGCCCGGCGGGCGTGGTCCCGGCCGGCAGGCGGTGTTCGAGCACCGTCGCCAGCGCGGCCTGCGCCGGGTCGGCGGGATCGAGGTGGAGCAGCAGGTTCTTGCGGAAGTCCGACGGCCCGAGCATCCCGGGCAGGTAGCGCCGCAGCGCGCCGGTGGAGTGGCCGTTGTCGTAACCGTTCACCACCAGCGACAGATCGACCCCGGGAGTGACCAGCATGCCCCTCGCGATGCTGGCCGCTCCGCGGCCGCCGTTGAACATGGTGACCGCGACGTTCATCGGGCCTCCTCGGCGACCGGCGCGGGCGCGACGGCGCCGGGGGTGGGAGGCCGCAGGACCCCCCGGCGCAGCAGCCAGTGACGGAAACCGAGATAGACGACGAACAGGGCGCGGTCGCGCGCACCGCGCCAGAACCGCCAGCCGCGCCGGCCCCCGCCGCGCTCGCGGTGCTCGATGGGCACCTCCACCCACTCGTGGCCGATCTCGGCGACCCGGGCGGTGATCTCGGTCGAGCAGTTCATGCCGCCCGACTCCAGGGGCAGGGCCCGGAACAGCGGGCCGTACACCACCTTGAAGATCGAGTTGAAGTCGCGGTAGCGGGTGCCGTGCAACAGGTTGCTGACCGCGCCGCTGGCCGCCGACCCCCAGCGGTACGCCGCGCCGTCGGCCTTCCTGATCCGGGCGCCGGAGAACGCCATGGCCTCCCCGGCCCGGATCCGCGGGATGACCCGATCGAGGTTGGCGATCGGGAACTGGCCGTCGGAGTCGAGCAGCACGACCCAGTCGAGCCGGGTGTGGGCGATGGCGGTGGCGATGGCCGCGCCCGCGCCCTGGTTGCGGTGATGCGTGACGACGACGAGCCGCGGGCACCGGGCCCGCAGACCGGCGAGGATCTCACCGGTCGCGTCACCGCTGCCGTCGTCGCAGACGACGATCTCCCAGTCGCCGACGGCCGGGTTGTTCTCCAGATACTCCTGCCACTCGCTGACCGTCGCCGCGATGGTCTCCGCCTCGTTGTACGCGGGCGCGGCTACGGAGATGTCGACAGCACTGTCCATCCGGCCGTCCAGGGAGCCGCCCGGGGAACCGTCCTCGGGACGCGTCACGGGATGCGTGTACGGCAAAGTCACCTCCTCGGGAGGTATCGGGTTGCGGGGAAACGAGGGAGAGGATCAGCGGTCGTCCGCGCCGAGCAGACGGCCGATCCAGCGGTCCAGGGGAAGCAGATTGATCCCGACGATGATCGGGACGTGCACGAGGGCGAACACGATCGTCGCGCCGAACGAGATCGGCCCCCCGGTGAACAGGTTGATGTGCGGCGCGTCGATGGTCTCGGGGATCTCGACGGGGTTGGCGACGAACCACATGATGTCGAGGAAGCCGGAGAAGACGATGAGGACACCGGTCGCCATGATCTTCAGACAGCGGCCCGGCGTCCCCCCGCCGATCCGGTACGCGGCGGCGACCGTGAGCACGATGCCCGGATAGAGCAGCAGATAGAGATGCGTGTAGAAGCTGTCGCCCTGGGCCCGCGCGCCGTCGCCGTAGTAGAACCAGCTGATCCTCGGGATCAGGTAGCCCGTGAAGAGCACGAACGGGACGTAGAGCAGCCAGTTCAGCCGGGGCGACACCCAGGGGAAGACCGCGATCGCCACGCACAGGCAGGCGAACGCGAGGAGCTTGGCCACCATCTGCCAGGGCGACTGGATCTCCCTGGTGTGCGGCGTGGCCAGCCACACGAAACCGGTGCCGGCGGCGCCGACGACCAGGGCCATCCACCACACGTGGGGCGCCCACGGGCGGGAACCGGCACGGACGACGTCCGCCGGAAAATTTCCGTCGAGACGGGGCCGGGACGGAGGACTTTCGCCGAATGCCGTCATGAGGACGCGGCACCTTCCTTCCAACGTGCCACTGGGGCAGGCGTGCCGTATGGGCGCTGCGAAGAATGCAGCCGCGAGCGCGGGAGCGCTCCCACGCATTATGTCATTCCCATCCGGAAATTCGTCCTCAATAGTGAGTATTGGGCGACAGAGCCGGATATTTTCGGGCGTCTTCCCAGGTCAGACGGGGTCAGTACGACGAAGTCGTACTCGCGAGTAGTTGAATGTTGCGCCACCGTTCGCCATTCCCTCGCGTTACGGACATTGTCAACCGCGTTTGCGGACGCATGTCAATTTTGGACCGGTCCTTATCCCGAGGAGCGGCCGTCCACCCGGACGCAATGCCGCGGCGCGGACTTACGGCACCGCGCCCTGACGGCGCCGCGCGCCGACCGCGCCGCGCTCTGTCCTGCCCGGCGCCGTCCTCATCCCGGGCGCCCCCGGTCGACCCTTCGGACAACCGGCCAATGTCTTCGCCACGCGCGCGGTCAGCTCGGAAGAGAGCGGCACCCGGCCGGGCCGCACCCCGACGATCGACACGTACCACTCGCCGGCGCTCACACGAGATTTCCTCGCGCTCAAGAGACATTTCCGGCCGTTTCACTGACAGCCGCGCTCGCGAACACACGCTGATGGGGGTCAAGACAGCGAAGTCCTGCAGATGGCCCGCAGCGCATCCCGCAAAAAACGCAGGCAAGCGGGCATGACCCGGTCCGGCCTCCTGGACATCGTGGAGGCACACAAGTGTCAACTGATCGCCAGAATCTGGATGAAAGAGCCCGGCAGGAATATGTCGCCGAATGGGAGCTATTGCTATGCCGTTCAGGACATGAGCCCGCACTTCAATCAGTTGCTGTCGGCGCAAGACGAGAGGGGTGTTCTGCTGGCAAACGGGCACTCGGGTCGCCGGCGGGGCGGACTCGTCGTCAGTGACCTCCTGGGCAGGCGGCCCGGGTCACTGCTCTTCGAGCACTGACGGTTCTCGCTCACCACCGTTCGCGGGGCTCGTCGCCACACGAACCGCCTTGTCGACGAGCCCGTGTGCCGGCGTTCGAGAGGGACGCGGGGGCCGAGCGACCAAGGGGGCACCCCTGAGCGCATTTTCACCGGGCGCGGGTCAGTGATTGACGGGAATTCGGGGAGCCTGGGGGTCGGCGTTGGCCCTCCGATGGCGCGGCGCGTCCCCGCCGCCTCGGCCGTCCTGCTCACGCGCCGCCTGCTCACGTCCCGGCTGCTCACGTCCCGGCTGCTCGGGCGCCGCCTGACGTGACGGCCGGCCCTCGGCCTTCATGATCTCCTCTTCGAGGTCGCCGGGCGTGGGCGCCTCCAGCAGACGGGCCACGATCCGCGTCGCCGCTCGGGGGACGGCCCAGAAGCTGCCGGTGCGCTCGCCGTACCAGACCATCCATCCGGGCGTCTTCGCCGCCAGGGCCCGCGCCGCGCTCCTGCCCGCGGTGCTCTCGCTCGTCATACCGATCCTCCCGCTCGCCGTGTCTCCGGGGAGCGCCCCTCTACCCAGTTACGGGCGGGCCAAGCACGGCCATGTGAGCACGGCCTGTGAGACGTGGCGCCGGGAGCCCGGCTCCCGACGGCCGGTAATGCCCACGCCAAGAGCACGCCCAGAAAGTAATACTGGTTAAGGGGGATATTAGGGATAGCCCGCTTATCTGGCTAGCTGGTATGTTTGAATGACTCAAGTCCCCGGTAGAGCGGGCGGCGGCGAGGCATCGGCCCGCCGACCCCAAGCTGTGCCGCGCCACTGGCTCGGACGACCGGCTCACGTCCCGGAAACCCTTACGGAACAGGGGTTTTGCATGATCCCCGTAGCGCGGGAGACCCCCCGGAGCAACCAGGATAAGTCCCCTGTTCTTTACTTATTTGCCCCTATATGGCACACAACTGGGGTTGCCGGACGGACTCCCATGCCATCGACTGCCGGACATTACTGGGACCTGACACTCCTCCGGGTAGCGTCGTTCAAGACAGTACGCCCGAAAAATATGGATGAAGGCGCGTATATGACAACGCAGCAGCTTGAGATCAGTGTGAGCGATCACCAGCCGGCCGTCGTGGTCGTGCTGCGGGGTGAACTCGACATCGCCACCGGAGACAGCCTCCGGAACGCGATCAGGAAGCTCGTCCACCAGGGTCGCGCGAAGATCGTGGTGGACGCGTCGAACCTGCGGTTCTGCGACTCCTGCGGCCTGGAAGCGCTGCTGGACGCCCGGGACGACATCGAGAAGGCCGCCGGTTGTCTGCGGCTCACCGGAGTTCACGGCATCTTGAAGATCGTCCTTGAGGCGACCAGGCTGCGCGGCACGTTCTCGATCGACGGCACGCCCGTCGAGGCCGTCGCCGCCATGGTGGTGACGGACTCGCACGACGTGTCCATGGTCTGATCACCGGAGTCTGACCTCTGATCATCCGGCCCCCGCCCTCACGCCGAGGGCGGGGGCTCTCGTACAGAACCCCTCCTGCCCGCAGCGCGCCGGCGGTCGTTTGCACCGGTCGGGCCGGGGTACGCGCGGACGAGGGAAAGACCGGACCGTTCAGGGGGAGGCACCATGGATCAGTCCCGTGTGCCCGTGCTGGAGGCTTTGGCCGCCTACCGGAAGCGAGGAGATCTCAGCTTCACGCCTCCGGGCCACAAGCAGGGCCGGGGGGTGGATCCGCGGGTCCTGGAGATCATGGGAGTCGACGTCTTCCGCGACGACGTTATGGTCATGAACGGTCTGGACGACCGGCTGCAGACCAACGGGGTGCTCGAAGAGGCCCAGCAACTCATGGCGGAGGCGGTCAACGCCGAGCAGGCGTTCTTCTCCACCTGCGGAAGCTCCCTGTCGATCAAGAGCGCCATGCTCTCCGTGGCCGGTCCGGGCGAGCGCCTGCTGGTCGCGCGCAACGCCCACAAGTCGGTCATCTCGGCGCTGATCCTGAGCGGCGTCGAACCGGTGTGGGTCCACGGAGACTGGGACGGCGACCTCCATATGTCGTACCCGCCCACTCCCCAGGCGGTGGAGGAGGCGTTCCGGGCCGCCCCCGACGCCAAGGGCGTGCTCGTCGCCAGCCCGGTCGACTACGGCACGTGCGCCGACCTGGCCGGCATCAACGAGGTGTGCCGCAGGTACGGCCGCACGTTCATCGTGGACGAGGCCTGGGGCGCCCACCTGCCGTTCCACGACGACCTGCCCGAGTGGGGGATGAACGTCGGGGCGGACCTGTGCGTGACGAGCGTCCACAAGATGGGCAACGGGCTGGAGCAGAGCTCGGTGTTCCACCTGCAGGGCAACCGCGTGGACCCGGCCGTCCTCAAGGCCCGCGAGGACCTGCTCGGCACGACCAGCCCCTCCACCCTGATCTACGCCGCGCTCGACGGCTGGCGCCGGCAGATGGTGGAAAACGGCAAGGACCTGCTCGACCACACGCTGGAGCTCGCGGCGTCGGTCCGCGCCGAGATCGGCAAGATGCACGGGCTCTGGGTACTGGACAAGGAGAACACCGGCGCGTTCGACCTCGACCCGCTGAAGCTCGTGGTCGACGTGTCGGGCCTCGGCGTCGACGGCTACCACGCCTCTGACTGGCTGCGCGAGCACTGCCACGTCAACATGTCGCTGAGCGACCACCGCAGGGTGAGCGCCGAGATCACCGTCGCCGACGGCGAGGAGACGGCCGGCGTGCTGCTCGACGCGCTGCGCGCCCTGTCGTCGGCCCGTGACCTGCCGCCCGCCGCCAGGATCGACGTGCCCGAGCCGGGTGAGCTGGAACTGGAGGTCGCCATGCTGCCCAGGGACGCGTTCTTCGGGCGGGTCGAGATCGTGCCCACCGGCCAGGCGGTGGGGCGGATCGCGGCCGAACTGGTCACGCCGTACCCGCCGGGCGCGCCCGCCCTGTGCCCCGGCGAGATCATCACCGAGCCGGTGCTGAGCTACCTGACCACCGGGCTCGACGGCGGCATGGACATCCCGGACGCGAGCGACCCCACGCTGAAGACGCTCCGGGTGGTGGCGGAGTGACGACCTCGACGGGGGCTAGGCCCAGCGGGCGCTGACGGTCTCCGCCAGGAGCATCTCGGCGACCTCGCGCGGACGGCCGCCGCGGGCGTAGGCGGCCCGCTGCCGCGCGGCGCCCGAGCCGTACCGCCGCATGTGGTCGAGCTGGAGGGTCAGCGCGGCCCAGTCGCCGTTCTCCTCCAGCATCGGCCGCACGTGCTCCAGCATGCGGTCGACCAGGTGCCAGCCGGGCACTCGGGCGCCGGCGAGCAGGTCGTACGCCTCGCCCTCCACCCCGTCGTGCGCCGCGCGCCAGTAGGCCGCGCGCAGAAGCGTGTCCTCCACCTCGGGGGCGGGCACGCCGGCCCGTACGTCCCGGAGCGCGGTGGCGGCCAGGCCCCGCACGAGCCCGGCCAGCATCGCGGTCTCGGCGGCGGTCGGGCACACGTCCGCCGCACGGATCTCCAGCGTCGGCACGTGGTCGGAGAGGCGGGCCAGCCAGTAGATCATCCCCCGGTCGAGGATCGTGCCGCCGGTCAGCATCCCGGCGACGAGGTTCTCGTAGTGCCGGCGCGAGCGGAAGTACGGCGGCGGCTCCGCGCTCGGCCACCGGCCCATGACCATCGCCCGCCAGCTCGCGTGGCCGGTGTCCCTGCCGTCCGCGATCGGCGAGTTGGCCGTCAGGGCCTGCAGGACGGGGAGCCAGGGCCGCAGGTGGTTGCTGACCCGCAGCGCCTCCTCGCGGTCCCCGAGTCCGACGTGGACGTGGCAGCCGCAGACGCCCTGCCCGTCCATCACGGCCCCGAACTCGCGGAGCATGGCGTGGTAGCGGGGGCACGACGAGAGGGGCGGCACCCCGAGGTTGCCGTCCAGGGCCGTGCCGCACGCGGCCAGCCCGAGGCCCGCGTCCGCGGCGGCGCGGGCGGCGGCCCGGCGCGACTCCACCAGGTCCCCGTGCAGCGCACGCAGATCGGTGTGCACGGCGCTGTTGCTCTCCAGTTGGAACCGCGTCAGTTCGAACACCAGCCGGTCCGCCGCCGGCCCGGCCAGCCGTGCGTACACGTCCTCGGCCGCCGGGACGACCCGACCGGTGCCGGGGTCCAGAAGAAGGAACTCCTCCTCGACGCCGAGCGTGAGCGCCGCCGGGTCCACGGGTGCCCGGGTGACGAGGGAAGAGCCGTGGACGGTGTCGAACCGGCCCTCCCTTGTCACGTCTGGCATCGGTGGTCTTTCTCGGAGGAGGGTCCAGTGAATCAGTCCCCCATTCCCCCGGACGATGCCGCGAAAAACCACAAATGGCATTTCTTGACGCGGGTCCGTACGGCCCTGCCCGGGCGTGCCGCCCCACTAGACTGACCGCCTGACCGGGGCCTGCCCGGCCGTGCCCGTGTCCCAATGCCCGTGTCCGATCGCCCGTGTCCCGCCGAGGTGTGCCAGTGACCGCCGCCGTCGTAGTGACCCCCGTGCCCGCGCACGTCCCCGACCACGTCCTGGTCATGGCACTTGACGGCGCGCTGGACTACACCAACGCCGACCGGCTGCGTGAGGAGCTCACGACGGCCGTCGGCGAGGGCCACCGCGAGTTGCTGCTCGACCTGAGCGCGCTGAACTTCTGCGACTCCACCGGGATCCGGATCCTGCTGTCCGTACGCAAGCTGCTGCAGGAGCGGGACGGCGGGGTGACCCTGGCGGGGATGAACCCCCGGCTGGCGCGGATATTCCGGACCACCGGGCTCATCCACGCGTTCACCGTCGAACCGGACCTCACGGAGGCCGTCGGCGCGCTGAACGCCCGGCCGGGGCCCGAGTAGGGCAGGTAGGGGCATCGGAAGGGTCACAAGAAGGTAGCCTCGGTGACGCCGAGGTGAGATGAACGGCAGAACCCGGTGAGGGCGTGGCAGGGCGGCGGCGAGGAGGACAGGTGGTGGACCACCACCGGCAGTGGCCGATAACGGAGGACCTCGCGACGTTACGTGACGACATCCAGCGGTTCGCCCTTGCGGCGGGACTCACCGGCGCCCGGCTGGACGATCTCGTCATCGCCGCCAACGAGGCCGCGATCAACGTGCTCGAACACGGCGGCGGAGTGGGCACGCTGGTGATGTCCTCCGACGGCGCCGTGCTCGCCGTCGAGGTGGCCGACGAGCTGGGCACGCTGCGCCCCGGCGCCGTGCCCGGACAGCGGCCCTCCGGCCGGAGCGTCCGGGGCTTCGGCCTCTGGCTCATGGGCGAGTTGTGCGACTCGGTGACGATCGAGCAGGTGCCCGGCCGGTCGACGATCCGGCTGTCCATGCACCTCGACACCGGCGGCCCGGCCGCCGGAGCGGGCGCCGCTCCCGTACGAGGGAGCATCCACCCGATCTGAACCGGCGGCCGGGCCTTCGGCCGGTCCCGCGTTGACCCTGGTTATCCTCTCGATCCCGTAAATCGGGCCGACACGACGGACCGAGCGCCATAACCTGGGTCCCGCCACCACCTCCTCCAGGGCTGCCGCACGGCTACCTGAGAAACGTCCATGACGCGGCGGCAACCGCGATCAGGACGCAGAGGCGAATGGTCCGGGGCGTGCTGTCGACGACGTCCCGGACCGCTCTGGCCACCTCGCCAACCCACGAGCCGATTTCCGGGTCGTGGAACCGGACTTCCTGACGGCGTTCCCCGCTTCCGCGGGGTCTGATGGCACTCATCGGGGCACCCTCCCCCATATGCGCTGTCCGGGCGGCGATTCCCCGGACCTTTCCCAGATGGTCACAGGTGACCCAGCGTGCACGCAACGCACACGGAGGGCATTCGGGGTTCCATGCGGAGAGTGACGATCGTGTCACAACTTGCGAGGTATTTTCGCCCTGATACGTCCCGGAAAGCGTGCTTCGCTGTCTGATTTGTCCGCGGCCCTTTCCGGAAATTTGGACCAGCTCGCGACACGCCGTCATTTGTCTCCGAGGGCGGCGGCCGGCGGGCGTATCCGGGACAGCACGCAGCGACCGCGGAGGCTCCTCGGAGAGCACAAGAAGGCTTCCACAGATGATGTTACCGAACGTGACGGAGCGGTCACGCACACCCGGGCGCGCGGCGGGCCGCCATCGGTCAGCCGCCGAGGTCGCGGACGACGTTCTCCAGGCACCGGGTCAGCGTCTCGACCCGCTCCTCGGTGACGGGCTGGTCACCGGTGGCCTCGGGCAGGTCCGCGCGCCTCGTGATCACCAGGGCCCGGTGCCGCTCGTCGATCTGGTCGAGCGGCAGCACCAGGCACTCGCCCCGGACGAAGACCAGCGCGACGTCCGGGTCGGCCGACTCCAGCAGCCGTCGTACGCAGTCGGGGTCGAGCAGCGCCATCGCGACTCCTCCCGTGCCGGGATCGGCAGAACGGGTTCAGGGCGGGTTCAGGGCCGGATGCCCACACCCGTCGTCACTTCCTTGATCCGTTTCCGGCCCGAGTCCGGGGCGAGCGGCGGGGTGCCCATGCCCGCCCCGCGCCGCATGCCCTCCAGTACGGCGCGCAGGGCATCCACCGCGGTGTGGCGGGGCTGCCAGCCCAGCTCCTCACGGGCCCGGGTGATGTCCATGATCGGGATCTGCAGGGCCATCTCCACCAGGCCCGGCGAGGCCGGGATCAGCCGCAGGTGCCAGCCCGCCGCGACCGCCGTACGCACCAGCGTGGCCGGGACCGGCACCCGCCGGGCGCCGAGAAGGTCCGCGAGCACGGCGGGGTCGACGACCGGGTCGGCGGCGAGGTTGAACGCGCCCCGCACGTCGCGGGTGAGCGCCAGGCGGAACGCCTCGCCGGCGTCCAGCGAGTGCAGCGCCTGGAACCGCAGGCGGGGCATGTCCGGCACGAACGGGATCGTCCCCGGCCGCACCAGCCGCTGCGGCAGGAACGGACCGGCGAACAGCCGCCGCTGCTCGGTCGCGGCCTCCTCCTTGAAGATGAAGCCGGGGCGCATCCGCACGACCCGGATGTCCGGGTGGTCGCGCTCGAAGACGTCGAGCACCCGCTCGACGTACGCCTTCTCCCGGGCGTAGGCGGCGTTCGGCCAGCCGTGGGTCGGCCAGGACTCGTCGACGGGCGGATCCTTCGGCCCCGGCGAGTACGCCCCCACGGACGACGAGTGGACGAGGACCGACACCCCGGCCCGGGCGGCCGCGGCGAAGACGCGCATGCTGCCGATCACATTGGCGTTCCAGGTGGTGACGGGATCGTGGGTGGGCTGGAACAGCCAGGCGAGGTGCACCACGGCGTCGGCCCCGGTCATGATCGGGCCGAGGTCGTCCCGGAAGACGTCGGCCGTCCGCCACTCGGTCTTCGCCGGGCACCAGTCCGGCATCCGCCGGGCCACTCCGACGATCGAGGTCACGCTCGGCTCGGACTCCAGGGCGGTGAGCACGCTGGTCCCGACGTTTCCGCTCGCGCCAACCACGACAACTCGCATGAAGCTCTCCGTTTCCTGACACCCTTCGCGACAAACCGCCACAAAGGTCGCGATAGCCCCATCCCCGGCGGAGGCGTGATCATGCACCAGGGCGAGCGAGAGGATGCGGGAGCTCCAGATTTCCCCTGGGACAATGCGGGGGAATCAGTGGTGGCGCGGGAATACCGCTACCTAGGAGGATTAAGTTCTCATAGTGGTCAGAGAGGCGGAACAGCAGAGATGGCTCAGATCGTCGGTGGCGGACGCCCCGTCAATGACGCCGAGCGACGGGTCATCGCCCACCTGCGGGACAACGCGCCTGACGACTGGCTGCTGCTGCACAACATCGAGGTGCCGCGCGGCGCCGACCTGTTCGAGGTGGACGTGGTCGTGCTGACCGGCCACTCGCTCGTCGTGATCGACGTGAAGGGCGCCCGGGGCCGGTTCGAGGTGTCGGGCAACCGGTGGTTCCCCCAGCACCGCGAGGCGTTCGGCTCGCCGGTGGCCAAGCTGCGCGGCACCGCGCGGGCGCTGAAGGGCCTGCTGATCGACGAGCACCGCGAACTCGAACGACTGTACGTCGACAACGTCGTGGTGCTGACCGCCCCGGGAGCCGTCCTCGTCGATCCCAGCGGGCGCGACGCCCGGCACGTCACGACGATCGCCGGGCTCGTCCCCATGCTCAGCGACGTGTCCCGGGTCAGGCACGGGTGCAGCCGGGACGCCACGCCCTACCGGACCGCGATCATCGAGGCGCTGAACGGGACCGTGCGCCGGCCCACCGCCCCGCCGCGGTTCGGCAACTGGGAGGTGGAGGAGCAACTCGGCGGCGACAGCCGCGTCACCGAGTATCGCGCCGTCAACGCCACCGCGCCGACCAGCGGGACCGTGCTGCTGCGCGTCTACCGCGCCGACCCGATGGCCGAGCAGCAGCGGCGGGTCGCCGAACAGCGCCGCATCGCCAACGCCTACCAGGCGCTCGCCAAGATCCCGCCGCATCCCTGTGTCGTACGCTCGCGGGACTTCTTCGCCATCGACGACGAGAGCCGGTTCGTGCTCGTGCTCGACGACGTCCACGGGCAGGCCCTGCACCTGCATCTGACCGGGCGCGGGCTGGACATCGGCGCCAAGCTCGCCGTGCTGGAGGACATGCTGGACGGCCTCGCCCACGTCCACGCCAACAAGGTCATCCACCGGGCGCTCACCCCCGCCTGCGTGCTCGTGGCGGACGACGGCAACGCCATGCTGACCGGCTTCGACTACGCGAAGCCCGGCCCGCGCAAGCACACCGTCGCCAACGAGCTCCCCAACATCCTCGACGTCCACTACGTCGCCCCCGAGTGCCGGGCACGGCCCGACCGGATGACCCCCGCCTCGGACGTCTACTCGGCCGGGGTCATCGCCTTCCAGCTGCTGACGGGCGAACTCCCCATGCCCGGCATGGACGCCGAGCCGGCCGCCGCGGGGGTCGCCCCGGAGGTCATGGACCTCGTACGGCGGATGCGCGACCTCACCCCCGCCAAGCGTCCGGACGCGGTCACGGCCCTCGCCGAACTGCGTGACGCCCGGGAGGCCCAGCCCCGGCGACGAGTGCCGCTCGGCGGCAGGATCCGCGACGCCCTCCGCCGCCTCCATCCCCGGGGGTGACCGCGGCGGGAGGCCGATCGACGGCGATGACGGGACCTTCGTCCCTAACCCGCCGACGGGCCGATCACGCAGGCTTGCAGACATGAAGCTCGACTCGGCCGGCCTTGAGATTCTCCCGGGAGGGGAATGTCTGAACCTGCTGGCCTCCACCCCCATCGGCAGGATCGTCTTCACCGACCGGGCCCTCCCCGCCGTCCAGCCGGTCAACTTCTGCCTGCTCGACGGGAACATCGTCATCCGCACCGCCGCGGGTTCCAAGCTCGCCGCGGCGGCGCGGAACGCCGTCGTCGCCTTCGAGGCCGACGAGTTCGACGCGACGTTCCGTACGGGCTGGTCGGTGACCGCGGTGGGGCACGCCCGCGCGGTGTCGGAACCCGAGGAGATCGACCGCCTGTCGGCGCTGCCGCTGTCGCCCTGGGTGCCCGGGACCCGCGACCACTTCATCGTGATGGCCCCCGAGCAGATCTCCGGCCGCAGGCTCAACCGCTGAGCGCCGCACCGCGCAGGACGCCGGTGTCCGCGGGCCGCCGGGGGTGGCGGATGATGGACGGGTGCTCGCCCGTCCCGTGTCCCCGTCCCTGCTCGTGGAGGAACTGGCCGATCTGATCGCCGCCCGGCCGCGCGACGCGTGGGTGCGCGTCGCGGTGGACGGCGCTCCCGCCGCCGGGCCGGGACCGCTGGCCGACGCCCTGGCCGGCCCGCTGCGCCTGCGCGGCAGGGAGGTCCTGCGGGCGCCCGCGTCGGGCTTCCTGCGCCCCGCGTCGCTGCGGCTGGAGTTCGGCCGGACCGACCCCGACGTGTTCCACGACGAGTGGCTGGACGCGGCCGGCCTCGTCCGCGAGGTGCTGGGGCCGCTGGAGCCGGGCGGTGACGGGCGGGTGCTGCCCTCGCTGTGGGACAGCGTGCGGGACCGGGCGACCCGGGCCGGCTACGTCACGCTGCCGCCGGGCGGGGTGGCTCTGGTGGACGGCGCGCTGCTGCTCGGCCGCGGCCTGCCGTTCGACCTGACGATCCACCTGTCCCTGTCGCCGGCCGCGCTGGCGCGCCGCACGCCGCCCGAGGAGCACTGGACGCTGCCCGCCTACGAACGGTACGAACGCGAGACGGGCCCGGCGCGGGCCGCCGACGTGGTCGTCCGCGTCGAGGACCCGCGCCGGCCCGCCGTGGTCACCCGGCCGGGCTGAACCGGAGGCCGCGACCGGGTGAGGTCTTGCCTGAGATGGACGCCTGCCTCTTACAACAGGCCGCCCAGGCTCAGCAGGGGAAGTCCCACCTGCAGCCCCGCGTCCACGGCGAGCCCGAGCCGCAGGAGCGGGTCGTCCTCATAGGTGCAGGTGGTGCAGCACGTCACGCAAGGTGTGCAGGTGCACGGTCGGCCGGGCGCCGGGCCGGACCGCGTCACGGGCGGCGGGTCGGTCGGCTTCGCGGACGGCGGGCAGGGCACCTTCACGGGCGGCGTGACCGGCGGCTTCGCGGACGGCGGGCTGGACACCTTCACCGGCGGTGTGACCGGTGGCTTCGCGGACGGCGTGACCGGCGGATTCGCCGGCGGGCTGGGGGTCTGCGAGACGTGGGGAACGTGTACGACGTTCTGCACCGGAGGCACGACGATCTCCGGGACGTCGGGCGCCGGAAGCCGCTCCGGCGTCGTGAAGATCGGCACGTCCTCGCCCTCCGGCAGGTTCTGCACGGGCGGCATGGCCCACCCGGGGCCGTTGCCGATCCCCGGACCGCCGGGGCCCTGGTTGCCGGACGGCATTCCCGGAGCCTGCGGCCCCGTCGTGCTGGGCGGGACGGCCGCCGAGGGACGGTTCGGCCGCGGACGCTGAGGCTGGGGCTCCCGCTGGTGGGGACGCTGCCGCTCCGGCTGCCGCTGCTTGTGCGGACGCTTGCCGTGCCGGGGGTGGCGGGCGGCCGGGTGGACGCTGACGGCGGGTCGCCGCACCGTGATCGGCACTCCGTCTCCCGGTACGGCCTGCGCCGGTGCGGCGACGACCGCGCCGAGGGCCACGAACCCTCCGGTGACGACGGCGCCCACTCTGACCGCCACTCGCATGCCCATGCAGTTCTTCAACTCTTCTTCCTCGCAGTAGCGATGTCCGAGCCATTTCCTGGCTGGTCAGGTGACACCGGCGCGATCTGGTCAACCGCCCGCACTTACCGCTTGTCCCGATACGCGGAGCTCGAATGCCGACGTGGCCGGCCGGACTTCCGGCGGCCGATACCGGGACCGGCGCCGCGACGGGCCATCCGCGCAATCACCGATCCCGGTCTCCCATTCAGCCGATTCGCACTCGGCCGATTCGCACTCAGCCGATGCGGATGCCCAGGTCGACGAGGAGCGCCACGTCGAGAAGGTGCCTCCTCCAGAGGATCGGCGGGCAGGCGACGCAGGTCGGCGTACAGGTCGGGTCCGGGCTCGGCTCCTCCAGGGTCGTCACCTTCGGCGTCGGCGTCGCGGTCGGCGGGCAGTCGGTGATCGTGACCGTGATCGTGGTACACGTCGGCTGGGCCTGCGGAGCGGCCACCGCGGCCATCGCCGGCGCGGCCACGACCACACCTCCGGCCAGCACCGCGCCGGCCATCAGCCCCTTGACGAGATTCGTGCGCTTACGCATTTCCGTACCTTTCAAACAGCGATGCTCGAGAAATCGAGATTGCAGCTCGGCGAGGACGTTCCTCCCCGGTGTCACCGTGGGAACATCCTGCCAGCCGGTAAATCTCCCCGGTTCTGCCGACACAAACGACCGCCCCCATGTTTTCCCAGGTGTTTGCCGCTCTCAGAATGAGGGAGTCCGAATTATTCATCGCTGTCGCATCGAGCCGCTTATTCGATATCCCGACATAGAACCCAAATCAATCACCGCCGGGATGAAATGAAAAAGGCCGGGGACACGCCCCGGCCCTCACACCGCCTGTCTCACAGTCCGTACTCCTCCAGCAGGCGCAGCCACACCTCGCTCACGGTGGGGTAGGAGGGCACGGCGTGCCACAGGTCGTCCAGGGTGACCCCGGCGGCGACCGCGACCGTCGCGGCGTGCAGCAGCTCGGCCGCGCCGGGAGCCACGAAGGTCACGCCGAGCAGCACGCGGCGGCTCTCGTCGACCACCGCCTTGGCCCTGCCCCCGTAACCGTCGCCGAGCAGGTAGCCCCCGGCCACCTGGCCCATCTCGTACTCGACGGCACGTACGTCGAAGCCCTCGGCACGGGCCTGCGCCTCGGTGCGGCCCACCGCGCACACCTGGGGATCGGTGAAGATCACCTGGGGTGCGCCGAGCCCGTCCGCGCGGTCGCGCATCGAGGGCCGGTCGTCCGCCTCGCCCCGGGCCCGGGCGACGATCACGTCCGACGCGATCCGCGCCTGGTACTTGCCCATGTGCGTGAGCGGCGCCAGGCCGTTGACGTCCCCCACGGCGTAGAGCCAGCCGTCGGCCACGCCGGTGGCCCGCATGCTGTCGTCCACGCCCACCGGACGCGACTCCGGCAGGCCCACCGACGCCAGGCCGAGATCGCCGATGGCGGGGCGGCGTCCGGTGGCGACCAGGATCTCGTCGGCCGTGATCGTGTCTCCGCCCGTCAGCCGAACCGTCACCGCCCCGCCCGGCTCCGGCCGCTCGACCTTCTCGGCGCTCTCACGCAGGCGGACGTCGACCCCCTGCTCGGTCAGCGACCGCGCCACCGCCTCCCCGGCGAAGGGCTCCACCCGGTCGAGCAGCCCGCCGCCCCGGACCAGCATGGTCACCTCCCGTGACCCGAGCCCGCGCATGGCCTGCGCCATCTCGCACGCGACCACTCCGCCGCCGATCACCACGAGCCGGTCCGGTACGGCGCGCGCGGCGGTCGCCTCGCGGTTCGTCCACGGCTGTGCGGCGGCCAGTCCGGCGATCGGGGGGATGACCGGGACGCTGCCGGTCGCCAGCACGACGGCGTGGTTCGCGGTGAGCGTGCGCGTGCCGCCGTCGGCCGTCGCGACCTCCACGCTCCGGGCGCCGGTGAGCCGCCCGGCCCCGCGTACGAGCGTCACCTTCGCGGAGTCGAGCCACCTGGCCTGCCCGGAGTCGTCATAGTTCGAGACCACGGTGTCACGGTGGGCCAGCACGGCGCCGGCGTCGATCGGGCCGTCGAGCCGCAGCCCCTGGACCCGGCTCACCTCACCCGCGAGGTCGACCGGCCGCAGCAGCGCCTTGCTCGGCATGCAGGCCCAGTAGGAACACTCCCCACCGGCCAGTTCACGTTCGACGATGACGGTGCTCAGCCCGGCCGCCGCGACCCGCCCGGCGACGACCTCCCCCGCGGGTCCCGCACCCACCACGATCACATCGAAGACTTCCGGCATGGTCACCCTTCCTCTCGTACCGGAGTCCACCCTGTCACGGGCGCCGGGGGGCCGCGGAGACGAGTCCGCCCTCGTAGGCCGCTATGACGAGCTGGGCCCGGTCCCGCGCGCCGAGCTTGGCGATCAGGTGGCCGATGTGGGTCTTCACCGTGGCCGTGCTCACGTGCAGCGCGGCGGCGATCTCCTGGTTGGACAGGCCGCGCGCGACGAGGGTGAGCACCTCGCGCTCCCGCCCGGTGAGGCCGTCCAGCGACATGGACCACCGCGGGCCGGACGGGGCGGCCGGGGTGGTCCGGGCGAACTCGGCGATCAGCCGCCGGGTGACGCTCGGCGCCAGCAGTCCCTCCCCCGCCGCGATGACGCGGATCGCCGCGAGCAGGTCGGCGGGCGGGGTGTTCTTCAGCAGGAAGCCGCCGGCCCCCGCGCGCAGCCCCGCGTAGACGTACTCGTCCAGGTCGAACGTGGTGAGGATCAGGACCTTCACCGTGGAGGACTCGGCGCAGATCCGCCGGGTCGCCTCGATGCCGTCCAGGCCGGGCATGCGCACGTCCATCAGGACGACGTCGGGACGCTCCCGCCGGGCCAGTTCGACGGCCTCCGTCCCGGTTCCGGCCTCGCCGACCGCGACCAGCCCGGGCGTGCTGTCGACCAGCAGGCGCAGGCTGCCGCGCAGCAGGTCCTGGTCGTCGGCGAGCAGCACGCGGATCGGCTCGGGTGCGGTCACAGGTCCTCCACCTCGGCGGCAGGGTCTCCGGCGGGCTCCGCCGCGGACGGAGCGGGCAGGCGGGCGGACACCCGGAAGCCGCCCTCCGGGCGCGGCCCGGCCGTGAACTCGCCGCCGAACAGCAGGGCGCGCTCCCGCATGCCGATCAGCCCGTGCCCGGGCGGTCCCGGGGGCAGCGTACGGCGGCCCGGGCCGTCGTCGGTCACCTCGACCCGCACCTCGGCCGCGTCCCGCTCGACGAGGACCCGGCACCGGGCGGGAGCCGCGTGCCGCACGACGTTGGTGAGGGCCTCCTGCGCGATCCGGTGGACGGCGAGTTCCAGCGTCTCCGGCAGGGCGCCCGCCACGCGCACGTCCAGGTCGACCTCCACGCCCGCGGCGGCCGCCCGCTCCGCCAGTTCCGGCAGCGCCGCGAGACCGGGAACCGGGGACCGGCCGGGGAAGTCCTCCCGCAACACGCCGAGCGCCTGCCGCATCTCCGCGAGGGCACGCCTGCTGGTGTCCTCGATGACCCGCAGCGCCTCCCTCGCCTCCTCCGGATGCCGGTCGGCCACGTGCGCCGCCACCCCGGCCTTCACCCCGATGAGGCTCAGCGTGTGGGAGACCACGTCGTGCAGTTCGCGGGCGATGCGCAGCCGTTCCTCGGCGACCGCGCGCTCGGCCGCCCGCTCGGCCCCCAGTTCGGCGCCGCGCGCGGCGTACGCCCGCCGTTCCCGCACCGCCCGGCCGATCGTCCAGGCGCCGCCCAGCGCGAGCACGCCGAGCACCAGGCTGGTCACGACCCGTCTGGACGCCGGGTCCGCCGACACGCCGCCGACCGCGGTGAACAGCAGCGCCCCCAGGCTCAGCGCACCGATCGCCGTCGTCGGCTCCCACCTGCGCCGCGGCGTCGTCAGCGCGACCGGATAGAGCGCGTACGCCGCGGCGGCCAGCGGCTCGCGGACGACGCCGAGCGCCATCGCGGCCACGGACGCGGCGAGCACGACGCCGAAGACCGGCAGCGGCCACCGCCGTCTGACCGCGACCGGCAGCGTCATCGCCACGATCAGGGCGTGCGTGGTCCACGCGGCCGGGACGCCCGCCTGGAGGGACAGCGCGAACGCGTATCCCAGGCCGGCCAGGGTGTCCAGCGCGACCAGCTCACCACGGCGCAGCGGCCGGGGAAACAACGGCCGCACGTCCGGATCGTCCACCCGCCCACGGTAGACCGCGCGGAGCCCCGGCCGCCTCCCGCCGGGGTCGGTCATCCCGTGGTCGGAGAAACGGCGAGAAGATCGCCCCCGGGCCCGACGCCGACAGGGGCCGCCGCGCGGGACCGTCGAGGCATGATCGAAGTCAGAGAACTGACCAAACGGTTCGGCCGCACGGTCGCCGTGGACGGACTGACGTTCCACGTGAAACCAGGCCGGGTCACCGGGTTCCTGGGGCCGAACGGCGCCGGCAAGTCGACGACCATGCGGGTGATCCTCGGCCTCGACCACCCGGCGGGCGGTGAGGCGCTTGTCGGGGGCCGCCTCTACTCCCGCATCCGCCACCCCATGCGGGAGGTGGGCGCGCTCCTGGACGCCGGGGCGGTCCAGGGGGGTCGCACACCGCTCGGCCACCTGGGCTGGATCGCCCGCAGCAACCGCCTCGGCCGGGATCGGGTCGTCTCCGTGATCGAGCAGGTGGGCCTCGCGGGGGTGGCGCGCAAGCGGATCGCCGGGTTCTCCCTCGGCATGCGGCAGCGCCTCGGCATCGCCGCCGCGCTGCTCGGCGATCCCGGTGTGCTGCTGTTCGACGAGCCGGTCAACGGCCTCGACCCGGACGGCGTGCGCTGGATCCGCGAGCTGATGCGCGGTCTCGCCGCCGAGGGGCGCACGGTGCTGCTGTCGAGCCACCTGATGAGCGAGATGGAGCTCACCGCCGACCACCTTGTGATCATCGGCCGCGGGCGGCTCCTCGCCGACACCGCCATGCGCGACCTGACGGGCGTACGGGACGTGTTCGTCCGCAGCACGCGCGCCGCGGATCTCGCCGCCGCGCTGTCGGCCGCGGTGCCGGCCGTGGGCGGGACGGTCGCCCCGGAGGGGGAGGGCCTGTCGGTGCGCGGGCTCGACCCGGTCGAGATCGGCGACCTCGCCGCCCGGCACGCGATCCCGGTGCACGAGATCACGCCGCGCGCCACCTCGCTGGAGGAGACCTACCTGCGGCTCACCGAAGCCGTGACGGACCACGTGAGCGCCAATCCCCTGAGTGAGAGGACGGACCGGTGATCGACGCGCTCGCCGCCGAGTGGCTCAAGCTCCGCACCCTAAGGTCCACCTCCGTCGTCCTCGGGGTGGTGGTGGTCGTCGTCGGCCTCACGGCCCTGCTGGCTTGGTACGCCGCGGGCCTCTGGGACGGCCTGCCACCCGACCAGCGGGACCACCTCGCCGTGTCGTCGCTGCCGGACATGACCGGCATGGTCGGCTCACTGTGCCTGGCCGTGCTGGGCGTGCTCGCCGTCTCCGGTGAGTACGCCACCGGCATGATCAGGAGCACGTTCACCGTCATGCCGTCGCGCGGGCGGGTGCTGGCCGCCAAGGCGGCCGTCCTCGCGGTCGTGGCGTTCTGCGCCGGGCTCGCGGCCATCCTCGCGACACACGCGCTGGGGCGGCTGATCATCGGTGACCGTGCCATCCGAGGGCAGTCGGCCGAGCCGCTCGCCCGGCAACTCCCGTTCTTCCTCGCGATGAGCCTGGCCATCGTGATGTTCGCGCTGCTCGGGCTGGGCTTGGCCACGATCACGCGGTCCGCCGTCGCCGCCATCGCCGTCCTGGTGGCCGTCTGGTACGTCGTTCCCCTCGTGGCCTTCAACCTCCCGGCCCCGTGGGGCGACCGCCTCGGCTCCGTGCTCCCCGGCGCCCTGGCGGGCGAGCTGGCCGGCACCGGCAACCCCGGCTCGGTCGCCGGGTCGCTGCTCTCTCCCGCCGCCGCGCTCGTGGTCATGATCGCCTGGGTGGCCGTGCCGTACGGGGTGGCCGCCGTCCTGCTGACCCGCAGGGACGCGTGATGCCGGGCGAGCGCCGGGTACGGCTTCCCCATGACGACCTCAGCACGGGACGAACTGACGGGGCTCGACCCCTTCGACATCTTCGACACCGAGGCCGCCCGGCTCGACGGCTACTTCTCCTCGCTCGACGACGACGGCTGGAACCGCCCGTCCAGATGCGAGGGCTGGACGACCCGCGACGTGCTGGCCCACCTCGCGGGTGAGGAGCTGTACAACCACGCGTGCCTCGACGGCGACATCGACGGGTTCTTCGAGATGCTCGAACACGAGGGCGTGCGCGGCGGCTTCGACGGTTTCAACGAATGGTGCGTGCGCAGGCGCCGCGGGCTGCCGGTGGAGCAGGTGCTCGACGAGTGGCGGACGAAGAACGCGGAGACGCGCCGGCGGATGCGGGTCCTGGGCCGCGACGGCACCCTGCACACGTCGGCCGGGCCGTACCCGGTGGGCCTGCAGACCTTCCACTACGACTCGGAGTACGCCACGCACGCCGACGACGTGGGGGCGCCGGTGACGCCCGACGAGGCCGGGGACCGCCTCGGGTGGCGGGTCCCCGTCGGCCTGTTCGCGCTGGCGGAGCGCGGGTCGAAGGCGCAGGTCGTACCCGTCTGCGGCCGGATCGAGGTGCAGGTGGACGGCCTCACCGCCGATCTCGCCCCCGAGGAGTTCGTGGAGGCGACGGTCGGCCGCCTGCCCGCCGACCACCTGCTCGACCCCCGCGTCCGCAGCTCACTGCGTTGCCTCGCGTAACAGTGCTGCCTGGCGTAACGGGTCCGACCGCGGCCTCGGCACCGGCGGTAATAAGACCCGCGTGGTCCGCCGGGCCGGCGTCCGCGCGGGCCGTGGTCCCGTACGCCTGAGTGCCCGGCACGGACGGCCGGCAGGGCGGACAGCGGGACGTACAGCGGAACCCGCGGCGGGAGACCCGGCGCTGCCCGTGACAGGCCCGGACGCCCTGCCAGACGGACTGCCACAGGGAGCGCCGTGCGCGCGGAGCCGGCGCCGCCGCGGTGGGTGGACGGGACGTACGCGGCCGGGCGGCCGGGTCAGGCCGCCCGGCCTGCGCGTAGCGCGACATGAACTAGATGTCGGATATGTGATGTCAGCCGTTGAACGTCTCAATGCGAAGTCCCCGAAAGAAGATGCGGCCAGGACTGGCCGGTTTGCCCGGGGGGATCCAGACGTGCGGCGGCGCGTCAACGATGCACCGGGATCGGGCCCAAAGCAATCAGGCGCGCCATACAGAACGCATTCGGCCCGATTAGCCACCCGATCGGACAGCGGACGAAAGGCAGGTCAGGGCAGCCAGGAGACGCGGCCGCGCAGCAGGCCGTACCCGACGAAGGCGACCACGTCGATCACCGTGTGCGCGACGATCAGCGGCATCGTGCGCCCCCAGCGCTGGTACAGCCGGCCGAAGACCACGCCCATCGCGATGTTGCCGACGAAGCCGCCGAAGCCCTGGTAGAGGTGGTAGGAGCCGCGCAGGACGGCCGACGCGCCCACCGACCGCCACGGCGACCAGCCGCGCTGCCGCAGCCGGTGCAGCAGATACCCGCTGACCAGCACCTCCTCCAGCACACCGTTCTGGGCGGCCTCGGCGATCAGGACGGGAACCCGCCACCAGGCGTCCGGCAGGCTGTCCGGGACGACGTTGAGGTTGATCCCGGACCTGAAGGCGAACAGGTAGAACACCAGCCCCGTGCCGCCGATCACGGCCGCCAGCGCGGCGCCGCGCAGCGTGTCGCGGCCCGGCTCCCGCCAGTCGGCCCCGATCGTCCGCATCGACTCGCCCGACCGCGCCAGCAGGTACGCGACGAGCCCCACCGGGGCCACGTTCACCGCGATCCCCGCGAGGTGCAGCGTGAGGTCCAGCCACGGACGGCCGGGGGCCAGCGAGCCGACGAGCACGGCGTGCTGGTCGCCCAGTTCCTTCGGCGCGGTCAGCGCGCCGACCAGGCGGATGAGCGACAGCAGCGCGCTGGCGCCGAGCGACACCGCGAAGACCGCGATGATCTCCGGGCCGATCAGCCGCGGGGTGAGACCACGCAGGCCGTCCTGCTCGGCGGGCACCTGCTCAGCGGGCCCCTGCTCATCGGGCACGGCGGCGACCGGCCGTCCGGGAACGTCCTCCATGCTGGCAGGGTAGCCGCCCCCGGGACACGGCCGTCCGCCCGCGCAACCCGTTCAGCCCGCTCAGTACGGCAGCACACTGGTCTTGAAAGCCGGTGCCACGAACGCCGCCTTGAACTTCGGGAAGGCCACGGTCTTCGCGTTGCCGTCCGAGGTGTACCGGTCGGTGGGGTTGGCCTTCAGCCAGTCGAGCCAGGCCATCGAGCAGAACTTCTTGCAGTCGCCGACCTTGTTCTCCTTCGACCTGATCCGCGGGATGCTGAGAGGGTCGAAGTCCTTGGTGAACGGCGACGGCGCGGGGGTGTACCCGGCCAGGAACACGCCCTTGTAGTCGTAGCGCACCCCGCCGGACGCCCCCTGCAGCGCCCACTTCTTCTCGTGCGGCTGGTTGCCGTACGGCAGGGCGAGCGTGACCGGCGGCGTCTTGATGAGCGACGTGATCAGCGTCTGCCCCGCCGCGATCTGCTTCTCCACCTCGTCCTTCGGCTTGCCGAGCAGGTTGAGGTGATCGCGGGTGTGGTTGCCGATGTCGAAGTTGTGGTCCTTGAGCCACTGCAGGACCTGGATCTGCTCCTCCGGACGGGCCTTGCCGAACAAGTCCTTGATCACATACATGGTCGCCACCGGCCGGAAGCCCGGGTGCTTCTTCGCGACGTCCATGAGGATGCCGATCGCGCAGTCCGGCGCCGGGTTGCCCATGCCGTCCAGCGTGAGCTGGGCTGGCGAGGAGTCGTCGAACGTCAGCACCACCGGATGCTTGCCCGCCGGAATGTCGATCTTTCCGGTGACGTACTCGGCCGCGGTGATCGGCACGTAGTCCTCGGCCGCCAGCCGCTCCAGCTCGTCCCGGAAGTCCTTCGGGCTGCGGTCGTCGCCGGGCGGCGGGTTCTGCACGATCCGGTGATACATGATCACCGGGATCTGTCCCAGCTCGTTGGCCTTCACCTGGGCGGCGGCGGCCATCTCGGACTTGCGCAGCGCCGCCTCGTTGGCCACCTTGTTCCGCTGGTGACCGGCCTGGCCCGCCTGCGTGGCGTGTTTGCCGCCGCCGGCCGCGCAGCCGGAGAGCGTGGCGGAGGCCCCGGCCACACCCACCAGCGCCGCGACGACGCCGGCAATCCTGAAGCGCCCCATGGATCCCCCTCATCGGGCCGCGCTTGACGATGAGGGGCTCCTACCCGCCGGATGCGATCACTTCACGGCGCGTAGGACAAACATCACGCTAAGTGAGAGACATGTGCGGCTCGGCGCAGAAGGCCACGCCGTCCCCGCCGATGTGCACCCGCCCCTCGGAGGCGGGGACGAAGACGGACTCCCCGGGACGCAGCTTGACCTCGCCACCCCCAGTGGCGCCCCCGGTCGTGCCCACGTTCACGACGCCTTCGACGCACAGCACGATCCGGGGGGCCGCGTCGACGAGCGCTCCGGCCGCGCCGGGCGCGATCCTGCGGAGCAGGAACTCCGGCACCGGCGGCACGTACGCGCCGTCGTCCGGTTCCACCACCACGGGCTGCGCCACGGGGTCGGTGATCCGCAGCAGTTCCTCCACGTCGATGTGCTTTCCGGTGAGGCCCGCCCGCAGCACGTTGTCGGAGCACGCCATGACCTCCACGGCGAAGCCGTCGAGATAGCAGTGCGGCACCCCGGCCCCGAGGAACAACGCCTCCCCGGGGGCCAGCGTGTGCCGCCGCATCAGCAGCGGCGCCAGCACGGCCGGGTCCTCCGGATACCGCCGGGCCAGCCGCGTGACGAGCGCGTAGTCGGGCGCGTGGACCGACGAGGCCGCCCACACCACCGACTCGACCAGCTTCCGGCGGGAGCCCGGCCACTCCAGCAGCGTGCGCAGCGCGCCGAGCACGTCGCCGTCGCCCAGAGCCTGCACCACCGGCCGCAGCGGCTCGACGTGCAGCCGGTCGATCAGCATCGCCGACTGCTCGGCGGGCCGGAACCCAGCCAGCCCGGTGAACGGCGTGAGCGCGCAGACCAGCTCGGGCTTGTGCCACGGGTCGGTGTAGTTCGCGTCGCCCCGCGCGTGGCCGGCCGCGGCCTGCTCGGCGTCCGGATGCACCTGCAGCGACAGCGGCCGCTCCACCGCGATCAGCTTCAGCAGGTACGGCAGCCGCCCGCCGAACCGCTCCGCGACCGTCTCGCCGAGCGTCCCGGCCGGGTCTGCGGCGATCACGTCGGTGAGCGTCGTCTCGGCTCCGTCCCTGGTCAGCCGGGAGGGGGCGGCGGGGTGGGCGCCGAGCCACATCTCCGCCTCGGGTCCGGCGGCAGTGCGGCCGGTGAGGGCGGCGATGGCCGTCCTGGAACCCCAGGGGTAGTCCTTGATGGGGTTGGTGAGCAGGTCCACGTGCGTCCTCTCGCATGCGGCGGGGGAAGAGCGAGCGCGGTCCGAGACTAACGGGATTCGTTGACACACCGGAGCACCGGGTGCCGGACCAGCGCGCCGGGGTCGGGAGCGCCGCCGGTGACGTGGAAGACCGCCGTCTCGCCCGGCAGCAGCGTGACGAGCTGGTCGTCCACCGTCGCCCGGGGATCGAGCCGGTCGGGGAAGATCGCGAGCTCGCGCACCAGCGTCCGCGCGGTCACGATCACCCGCAGGCCGCCCTCGGTCTCCTCGACCACCGTGTCCATCTTGGCCGGGGGATAGTCCATCGCCGGGTCCTCGCGCGGGAACCACAGCGCGCGGGCGTCGCCGAGGGTCGCCACCAGCACCTCCCCCGCCGGGTTCCCGGCCCGCGCCACCGCCTCGGGCAGGTCCACGGACGCCGTGCCGCGCGCCGGGACCGAGACGTCGAAGCGTTCCTTGGCCAGGATCTCGCCCGCCAGGCTGAGCCGTTCGACGGCGAGCTCACCCGACCACGCCTCGCCGGCGTCGTTCACCACCGCCAGCGCGTCCCCCTGGAAGGTGAGCAGCCGGTCGGCGAAGGCCCGGCGCAGCGCGTACCACAGCGGCTTGCGCCGCCCGCCGCCGTCCACGGCGGCCCAGGAGGTGACCGGCCAGCAGTCGTTGAGCTGCCACACGATCGTGCCCATGCAGTACGGCGCGAGCGCCCGGAACCGCTCGATCCCGAAGGCCATCGCCCTGGCCTGGTTGAGCTGGGTGTAGTAGTGCCAGTCGTCGAAGCCGTCCGGCCGGGGCAGGTGCTCGCCGAGGCCGCGCAGCAGCTTGAGGCCGCCGTCGACGGCCTTCTGGTGGTGCGCGACCCCCGGGGACGACGGCGTCAGCGGGTCGTCGGAGACCGCGGCGCGCAGCGTGGCGTACGCCGGCGGGCCCTGGAAGCCGAACTCTGCCACGAACCTCGGCGTGTAGGTCGCGTAGTGGTGGTAGTCGTGGGTGTTCCAGACGGTCCAGATGTGGACGGTGCCCCGGGACGGGTCGTTGGGCGGCAGGTCGGGGGAGCCGGAGTAGGGGCTGCCCGGCCAGTACGGCCGGTCCGGGTCGAGCTCGGCGACGATCCGGGGCAGCAGGTCGTAGTAGAAGCCGCCGCCCCAGCCTCGGCCCTCCAGCTTCTCCTGCCATCCCCAGTCGGCGTGGCCCTCGATGTTCTCGTTGTTGCCGCACCACAGCACGAGGCTCGGGTGGCGGGTCAGGCGGGCGACGTGCTCCCGGGCCTCGGCCTCGACCTCCGCCGCGAACGGCCCCTCCTCGGGGTAGGCCGCGCAGGCGAACGGGAAGTCCTGCCAGACCAGCAGGCCCATCTCGTCGGCGAGGTTGTAGAAGTCGTCGCTCTCGTACATCCCGCCGCCCCACACCCGCAGGCAGTTGGCGCCCGCTCCGGCCGCCTGGGCGAACCGCTCGGCCAGGCGGTCACGGGTGATCCGGCTGGGGAAGCAGTCGTCGGGGATCCAGTTGAACCCCTTCACGAAGACCGGCACACCGTTGACCACGACCGTGAACGCGTCGCCGGTGCGGTCGAGCTCGACCGACCGGAATCCGATCCGGCCCCTCCACTCGTGCTCCCGTTCGCCGTCCTCCAGGCGTACGACCAGGTCGTACAGGGGCTGCTCGCCGTACCCGCGCGGCCACCAGAGGCCGGGGTCCGGCACGGTCAGCGTGACGACGGACCGGCGCGCCCCGGCCGCGACGGTCACGGTCTCGGTGACCCCTCCCACCGTGGCCGTGAGGGTGAGCGGGCGCTCGGCGGCGCGCTCGACCGTCACGTGCACCTCGACGGTGCCGTCCCCGGACACCAGGGGACGCACCTCGGCCAGGCGGGCGGTGCTCCAGGTCTCGATGCCGATGGGCCGCCAGATCCCGGCGGTGACCAGCGTCGGTCCCCAGTCCCAGCCGAAGTTGCAGGCCATCTTGCGGATGAACTGGTACGGCTCGTCGTACGCGCCGGGCCGGTCGCCGAGCGCCGCCTTCTGCGCCTCCGCGTACCCGTACGGCGGGTCGAACAGGATCCGCAGCGTGTTGTCGCCCGCCTGCAGGAGGTGCCGCACCGGGAAGCGGTACGACCGGTGCATGTTGGCCGTCCGGCCGATCTCGACACCGTTGAGCACGAGCGTGGCGACCGTGTCGAGCCCGGCGCAGACCAGGTCGGCCCGGTCGTCGCCGGTGCCGTCCTCGGCTGGCTCCCAGGTGAAGGTGGTCTCGTAGGCCCACGCCGTACGGCCGATCCAGGTGAGCCCTTCCTCGTTGTCGTCCAGGTAGGGGTCCTCGATCAGCCCGGCGGCGAGGAGATCGGTGTGGACGCAGCCGGGAACGGACGCGGGCAGTCCCGCGACCACGGGCCGGAGCTGCCCGGTCGACGACACGGCGGTGACGGTCCACCCGTCGCGCAGGGGACGGTACGAGCTCACGCTCTCTCCTTCGTCTTCTTCTCCTCAGGCGCGGCTCCCGCGCAGCCGGAGCAGGCCACGAAGTGCCCGTCCGCCACCTCGGCCAGCCCGGGACGGGTCCGGCTCCCCTGCGCCGCCTCGTGATACGCGCACGGCAGGTCCTCCGCCGTGCCGTCTACTGGGGCGTCCGTCCACTTGGTGTGCAGGCGCGGGACCGCGGCCAGCAGCGAGCGCGTGTACGGATGCCTCGGGTCCCCGAACACGAGGGGGGTCGGGCCCATCTCGGCGATCCTCCCGTCCCGCAGCACCACGGTCCGGTCGCTGACGTAGTTGCCGAGCGACAGGTCGTGCGTGACGAACAGGATGCCGAGGCCCCGTGCCCGCAGGTCGGCGAGCAGGTTGAGCACGTCGATCCGGGTGGACGCGTCGAGCATGCTGATGATCTCGTCGGCGACCAGCAGCCGGATGTCGAGCAGCACGGCCCGGGCGATCAGCATGCGCTGGAGCTGGCCGCCGCTGAGCTGGTGGGGATACTTGCCGAGGACGTTGCCGGGATCGAGCCGCACGCTCTCCAGCGCGTCCTCCACCCGCCCCCGCCACTCACGGGCGCCCACCCCGGGGAAGTACTGCTCCTTGATCAAGGCGAAGACCCGGTCGGCCCGGAAGATGGGGTTGAAGCAGCTGAAGGGGTCCTGGAAGACGCCCTGCACCTGCCGGTAGTACTCCTTGCGGTCCCTGATCGAGGAGATGTCCCGGCCGTCCAGGCTGATCGTGCCGCCGCTGACCTGGGTGAGGCGCAGGACCATCCGGCCGATCGTGCTCTTGCCGCTGCCGCTCTCGCCGATGAGCGAGACCACCTCTCCCTCGCCGACCTCGAAGCCGACGCCGGAGACGGCCGTCAGCGCGCGCCCGCCGAACGCGCCGACGCGGTAGACCTTGGAGACGCCATCCAGTTTCAGCATTCACTCGGCCTTCCAGCAGGCGACGAGGTGGCCGGGGGCCACCTCCGCGAACGGCGGCTGCTCGGCGCACTGCTCGAACGCCACCGGGCAGCGGTCCCGGAACCGGCATCCCCCGGGCGGGTTCAGCAGGGACGGCGGGTTGCCGGGGATCCCGGCCAGCCGCCGGTCCTCGTAGCGCACCCCCACCTCCGGCAGCGCGGAGATGAGCTGCCGGGTGTACGGATGCCTCGGCGCGGTGACGAGCACCTCGGCCGGAGCCTTCTCGGCCAGCCGCCCCGCGTACATCACGAGGATCGTGTCGGCGATCTGGTACACGAGCGAGATGTCGTGGGTGACGACCATCATGCTGGTCACCAGCCCGTGGTCGCGGAACCCGAGCAGCGTCGTGGCCACGGCCTTCTGACTCGACACGTCGAGCGCGGAGGTGACCTCGTCGGCGATCAGCAGCGAGGGGTTCAGCAGCGTGGAGACCACCATGACCACCCGCTGCTTCATGCCGCCGGACAGCTCGATCGGGTAGCGCCCGAGCACGTCCTTCGACAGGCCGACCAGCTCCAGCCGGCGCTCCAGCTCGGCGGTGCCGCCGGGCACGCCCCGCGCCGCCAGCAGCTCGCCGACCATCTTCCCGATCTTCCTGGTCGGGTTGAGCGCGCTCATCGAGTACTGCGGGATGAGCGACACCTCACGGAAGCGGAACTCGTCCATCGCCCGGTCGTCGGCGATCGGCAGCGTCCTGCCGTCCAGCTCGACCGTGCCGCCGGCGTGGCGCATGCGGCCGTCCAGCCGGATCAGGCTCTTGGCGAGCGTGGACTTTCCCGAGCCCGACTCCCCGGCGAGGCCCATGATCTCGCCGTCCGCGACGGAGAACGTGACGCCGTCGAGCGCCTTCACCTCGCCGCGCAGCGTCCGGTAGTAGACCCGGAGGTCGGTGACACTCAGCGCCACGTCACATCTCCCTCAGCTTCGGGTTGAACACCTCGTCCAGCCCGACGTTCATGACGTAGAGCGCGCCGACGATCGCCGTGATGCCGGCCCCCGGCGGGACGAACCACCACCACATGCCGAGCTGGAGGGCGCTCCACCGGGCCGCGTTGTTGAGCATCAGCCCGAGGGAGACCGAGTCGGTCGGGCCGAGCCCGATGAAGTCGAGCGAGGCCGCGATCAGGATCGCGCTGCCGAACAGCAGGATGAACGTCAGGAACAGGTACGAGCTCATGTTCGGCGCGATCTCCCGAAGAATGATCTTCGGGGTGCGCACCCCGCTCAGCCGGGCCAGGTCCACGAAGTCGCGCGAGCGCAGCGAGAACGTCTGCGCCCTGATCGCCCGCGCGGCCCACGGCCAGGAGGTCAGCCCGATGAAGAGCGCCTGCACGCCGACGCTGCGCACCCCGAGGTACGCGTTGACGATCAGCAGCACCACCAGCGCGGGCAGCACGAGCACGATGTTGGTGACCATGGTGAGCAGTTCGTCGACCCACCCGCCGCGGTAGCCCGCGACGAAACCCACGACCATGCCGACGACCGACGCCAGCACGCCGCCGAGCACGCCCACCAGGAACGTCGACCGCAGGCCGTACAGGAACTGGGCGAAGACGTCCTGGCCGAACGTCGTGGTGCCGAACCAGAACTCCCCCGACGGCGGCGCCATGGCGGGCCCGACGTAGTCGGCGGGCTTGTGGTCGATCGTCATCGGCCCGACCACCCCGGCCACGAGGAAGACGGCGACGACGACCGTGCCGACGACCAGCTTGCGGTTGCGCAGCGCGAAGTGCAGCGCCTCGTTTCTCACGCCGCTCCTCCCATCCCCGTGCGGGTACGCGGATCCACCAGGACGTACGCGATGTCGATGACGAAGTTGGCGATCAGCACGCCGACGACGACGAACAGGAAGGTCCCCTGCAGCAGGAAGAAGTCCTGGTTCTGGATCGCCTGGAGGATCAGGTGGCCGAGCCCGGGATAGCTGAAGACGATCTCGGTCACCAGCGCGCCCGCCACGAGCACGCCGAGTTGCAGGGCGAGGCCGGTCACCTGGGGCAGGATCGCGTTCCTGAAGGCGTAGCGCCGCACCAGCCGCATCGGCGCGCCGAGCGCCCGCAGGTAGTTGACGTAGTCCGCCTCCAGCTCATAGATGATCATGTTGCGCATGCCGATCGCCCAGCCGCCGAACGCGACCAGGAACAGCGAGGCGAACGGGAGGAACCAGTGCTGGGCGAGGCTGCCCAGAAACTCCCCCGACCAGGACGGCTGGAGGTCGTAGCCGTACGCCCCGGCGACCGGGAAGATCCCCGCGATGATGCCGAACGCCCAGGCCAGCAGGATCGCCAGCCACATGTACGGCGTGGCGGTCAGCACGTAGCCGAGCGGCAGCACCGTGTTGTCCAGCCACTTGCGCCGCGCCGCGAACGCGCCGAACCGGTTGCCGGCGACCCAGCTCAGCAGGATGGACGGGATCAGCAGGCCCAGCGTGTACGGCACGGCCCGGACGATCACGTCCGTGACCGGCGTCGGGAACAGCCAGATGCTGATGCCGAGGTCACCCCGTAACAGCGAGCCCCAGAAGTTGAGGTACTGCCGCCACAGCGGCAGGTCGAAGCCGAACATCGCGGTGTAGTGGGCGCGCATGGCCTCGACGGCCGCCGGCTGCGCGACGTTGGCCCGCGAGAGCATGCTCTGCACGGGGTCGCCCGGCATGAACCGGGGGATCATCCAGTTGACGGTCACGGCCACGAAGAACGTCAGGCCGTAGACGAGAAGCTTTCTGCCGAAGTAGCGGCGCACGTCGACCTCCCGGTCGCGGAACGGCGCCCCCCTCCCAGCGGGGGAAGGGGGCGCGAAAAGATCAGCCGCCGGAGGCCGGCTGGAGTTCGGTGAGCATGAGCGTGCCGCCCATCTCCAGCCAGTTGCGCCACACCGTCGGCGGGTACTTCGGCGTGCCCTGCGCACTGGTCGGCCAGTTCTTCCAGACCGAGTTGGTGGTCTGCGACCACAGGCCGTTGTACCAGAGGGGGATGACGGGCATGTCGTCCAGCTGGATCTTCTGCAGCTCCGAGGTGATCTTCTTCATGCCCTCCAGGTCCTCGGGCTTGACCTGGTCGAGCTGCTGGGTGAGCTCCCACGCCCGCTTGTTCTCGTACCGGCCGTAGTTCGTCGTGGTCTGCAGCTTCTGCACCGGCAGGCGGAACAGATAGTCGTAGTACAGCCAGGGGGTGTTCGCGAGCTGCTTGTCGTTGTTGATGACCATGTCGTACTTGCCGGAGTTGCGAATGTCGACGAGCGCGTTGTAGTCGGGGAAGTCGGCCTCGACGTCGATGCCGGCCGCCTTGGCGCTGGAGCTGATGACCCGGGCGGCCTCCATCCAGTCGGTCCACCCGGCGGGCACGATGAGCTTCAGCGAGATCTTGGCGCCGTTCGGCGACTCCACCAGCCCGTCGCCGTTGCGGTCCTTGTACCCGGCGTCGGCCAGCAACTGCTTGGCCTTGTCGGGGTTGTAGGAGAAGCCCATCTGGGAGGTGACGTTCTTGTCGATGTACTTGTCCCACTGCGGCAGCAGGCCGGTCGGGTCGGAGGCCTTGACCAGGTTGCCGTAGACGCCCTCGACGATCTTCTTGGTGTCGATCGAGTAGGCGACCGCCCTGCGGAACTCCTTGTCGTCCATCGGCTTCTTGGTGGTGTTGAACCACAGCCACGCCGTGTTCGCCGACAGCATGTACGGCGGCTGGTCGTAGTAGGTCTTGATGCCGAAGTTGCCCTTGACCAGATTCGCGATGCCCGGCAGGAAGTTCACGCTGAGGTCGAGGCCCTTCTGCAGCAGCAGGCCCATCGCGACCTCGTTGCTGGAGTTGACGATGTCGACGACGTACTTCGGCTTGACGTCCTTGTTCAGCGCCTTGGTCGCCCACCATCCGTCGCGCTTGACCCAGACCATGCGGTCCTGGTCGTGCGACTGGTAGGCGTACGGCCCGGTGCCGATGGGCTTCTCGTTGATCCCGTTCATCACCTCGTCCTCCGACCTGCTCTCCCACAGGTGCTTGGGGACGATGGCCCGGCTGTAGAGGTGGTTGGCCCACTCCTGGTGGTTGGCCGTGGTGAAGGTGAACTTCACCGTGTAGTCGTCGACCTTGTCGGCGGACTTCATCCACGACCACAGCGGGTGGTAGGGAACGGTCTCGAACTTGCCGAGCTCGAAGGTGAAGATGACGTCGTCGGCGGTGAAGGGCTTGCCGTCCGACCAGGTGATGCCCTTACGCAGCTTGAGCGTGTACTCCAGGCCGCCGGTCCAGTCGCCGCTCTCGGCCAGCCAGGGCGAGAACTTGTCGGTGTTCGGGTCGTACATGAACAGCGTCTCGTAGACCAGGCCCTTGGTGCCGGTGGCGAAGTCCCACTCGCGCAGGGGGTTCCAGTTCGCCGGAGGACCCCACTGGGTGCCGCTGGTGTAGAGGGTCTGGTTGCGGGGGAAGGCTCCACCACCGCTGCCGCCCGCCGCCGGGGCGGCCGCTCCTCCCGCGGCCCCTCCCGTCGCGCCGCCCGGGGCCGTCGACCCGCCGCTCGAGCAGGCCGCGCCTAATAAGCCGGTCACCAGCACCGGTACAAGAAACCGCGCTCGGTTTCGCATGGTGTCTCTCCTTCCCCCACGCGACGCCGCGCGGGGTCTGCATCCAGGCCCCGATGTTGCTACGGCTCGTTACTGCTGAACCGGATAAGTGCCGAAACCGTAAAATCCGGGCGTCGGTGGTGTCAATAGGAAGAAGATGGAGGCAAAGTAACGGTAGTAAGCTGACAGCCACTGGACCGGTTCAGCCCGAGGGGACACGTGAGAAGACCGACCATCGCGGACATCGCACGCCAGGCGGGAGTCTCCAAGGGGGCGGTCTCGTACGCCCTGAACGGCCAGCCGGGCGTGTCGGAGGCCACCAGGGCGCGCATCCTGGCCATCGCCGACGAGATCGGCTGGCGGCCGAACATCGCCGCCCGCGCGCTCAACGGCGCCCGCGCGCACGCGGTGGGCCTCGCCCTGTGCCGGCCCGCCCGCTTCCTCGGCGTCGAGCCGTTCTTCATGGAGCTGATCAGCGGCATCGAGGCCGAGCTCTCGGCCCGTTCGTACGCGTTACTGCTCCAGGTGGTCGGCGACCACGAGACGGAGATGGGCGTCTACCGCCGCTGGTGGGGAGAGGGCCGGGTGGACGGCGCGATCCTCGTCGACCTCCACCTCGACGACCCCCGGGTGCCGGAGATCGAGGAGATGGGCATGCCCGTCGTCGTGATCGGGCACCCCTCGGCCGCCGGGTCGCTCCTGCCGGTCTGGGCCGACGACGGCGCGGCCGTACGGGAGACGGTGGAGTATCTCGCCGCGCTCGGGCACCGGCGCATCGCCCGCGTCGCCGGTCTGCCGCGGCTCGTCCACACCGTCATCCGCGACCGCGCGTTCACCGACGTCTGCGCGGGCCTCGGCCTCGACGTCTGCCCCACCGTGCACACCGACTACACCGGCGAGGAGGGGGCCCGGGCGACCCGCCGGCTGCTCAGCTCGCCCGACCGCCCCACCGCGATCGTCTACGACAACGACATCATGGCCGTGGCCGGTCTGTCCGTCTCCCAGGAGATGCGGCTCGACGTGCCCGCCGACCTGTCCATCGTCGCCTGGGACGACTCCCCGCTCTGCCAGGTCGTCCGGCCGCCGCTGACCGTGGTCGCCCGCGACATCCCGGCGTACGGCGGGCACGCGGCGCAGCGGCTGCTGTCGCTGATCGACGGCGCGGACACCAGGCAGCTGGAGGACGAGCCCCCGCGCCTCACCACCCGGGGCAGCACGGCCCCGCCCGCCTGACGGTTCACGCATTTGGAAGGTGGCGTTCAGGGAAGATCGCTACACTTGGCCCCGTTTGCCGTAGCCGGCTCTCGACCAGGCGGGAAGCCCTGGTCCGACCCCCAGGAGCACGACAGTGGGTCACGTCGACGTCCGTCCCGCCCCCCCGGCGGAGGACCTCCCGGCGCCACCTCCCCGGACGCCGCCGAAGTGGCGGGCCTGGCTGTGGGTGGGCCTTTCGGGCGTGCTGGGCGTGCTGATCGGCGCCGTCACGGCCACCGCCGGTCAGTACGTCAAGCTGACCGGCAACGTCCGGCACGAGGCGGTGACCAAGCAGGACCTCGGCGACGCGCGACCCCAGAAGATCAGCAAAGCGCTCAACGTGCTGATCGTCGGCTCCGACCAGCGTGACGGCGCGAACGCCAGATACGGCCGGTTCCCGGGCGAGCGCACGGACACGATCATCCTGGCGCACATCTCCCCGAACCGGGACGGCGCGGTCCTGATCAGCTTCCCCCGCGACTCGCTCGTCCAGTTACCGGCGTGTCCCGCCAAGGGCGACCGGCTCCCGGGCCAGCGGCCACACGTCGGGATGATCAACGAGTCGTTCAACTCCGGCGGCATCGGCTGCACCTGGAGGACGATCGAACAGCTGACCCGGATCCGCATCGACCACTTCGTGAAGGTCGACTTCACCGGCTTCAAGGCGATGGTGAACGCGCTGGGCGGCGTGCCGGTCTGCCTGCCGCAGCCCGTCCACGACAAGAAGGCGCTGCTCACCCTGCCCGCCGGCAGGCAGGTGCTCAAGGGCGAGCAGGCCCTCGGGTACGTCCGCGCCCGCTACTCGCTCGGCGACGGCTCCGACATCGGCCGGATCCAGCGGCAGCAGATGTTCCTCGCCTCGATGGCCAAGAAGGCGATGAGCGGCGAGACGCTGATCGACCCCGCGACGCTGTTCGGGTTCCTCGACGCCGTGACCAAGGCGATCACCACCGACCCCGACCTCACGATCGGCGTGATGAAGGACCTCGCGGTGAGCGCGAAGGGCCTGACGGCCGGGCAGATCCGCTTCGTCACCACCCCCTGGCGCTACTCGGTCACCAGCCCCGGCCGGGTCGAGTGGGTGCAGCCCCAGGCCAGGCGCCTGTTCACCATGGTCGCCGCCGACCAGATCGCCAAGAACGTGCGCAGCGGCGAGCAGAAGATCCCCAAGTCGCAGATCCACATCCTGGTGCGCAACGGCAGCGGCAGGCAGGGCCTCGGCACCGAGGTGGCCGCCGAACTGGAGCAGCGCGGCTACCACATCGTGAAGGTCGAGCAGGCGCCCAGGCCGTACGCGAAGACCACCGTGGCCTACTCCGCCAACGGCGAGGGCCGGGCGTCGCGGTTGTACCGCGAACTCAAGAAGACGCGGTCCCACCTGGTCCGCACGTCCACCACGCAGGCCCTCGTGCTGGGGATCGGCGCCGACTGGCAGGGGATGAAGCCCCCCAAGACGCTCGACGACGTGGAGGGCTTCGACGCGACCCAGGACAGCTGCACGGCGTCCTGATCCAACGGCGTCCTGAGCTAGAACAATATGTCCAGCAGGCCTCCGCCGCGGCGGGGCGCCTCCTGGGTGGGGGCGGGCGCGGGAGCGGTGGTGGGCTCGGCCGTCGGCTCTGTCGTGGGTGCGACGGTCGTCGGCGCCTCGGTCGGCTCGTCCACCGGCACCGGAGCCTGTGACCGCACCGGGCCGCGCGACCGGGCCGGACGCGGAGAGGTGGTGGCTCGGCGCCCGGAATCCTGGTCGCGGGCCGATGTGTCACGGGACGGCGCCGCGGTGGCCGGTCCGGGGGTGGGCGCGGTGGTGGGTGCGGTCGTCGGCCCGCCGGACGAGGGATCGCCGTCACCCGGCCCGGGCTCGGCGAGCGCCGCGTCGTCGCCGGAGGCACTGTCCGGAGCCGGCGTCGGGGACGTCGCGGGTGCGCCGGCCGCGCAGCCCGCGCCTCCCGCACTACAGGGCGGGTCGGCCGGGCTGCCCACCCACAGGGCGAGGGCCCAGATCGCGGCGACGACGCCGACACCGATCAGGCCGGCCCGCAGCAGCATGCCGCCGCGCCGCGACTCCTCCTCGTTCCCATAGGCGTCCTCCTCGGAGTCCTCGGGATCGGGCGCGCTGCGCCAGCCCGAGCCCAGGAAGCCGCGGGGCTCGCTGCCCGAGGACTCCAGGACGACGGTCGCGGGCCTTTCCGCGGGCTTTTCGGTCTCCGGACGCCAGCCCTCCGCCAGCACGTCGCCGTGATCGGCCTGTTCGCCCTGTGCGGTCTGTCCCTCTGTCCGCCCCCGTGTCTGCCCCTGTGTCTGCCCCTGTGCGGCGGCGAGGGCCGCTTCGTCGTGCTCCTCCGACCAGAACCGGTCTCCCTCGGCGTCGTGCCGGGCCTCGCCCGCGATGTACGGCCGTACCAGCGGGCCGGTCTGCTCGTGGGCGTCCTCGCCCTCGGCCGGGTCGTGCATGAGGGTCCTTCCGTACGTCATAGGTGAGCTGAGGGGATCAGGTCCTGTCCCCCAGCGAACGTTCCTAGCACCTCTCGACACCACTTGTCCGGAAATTTCACAGCAATCACTGGAATCTCTGCCGTCACTCCAACTCCAAACCCAGCAAACCCATCGGAGTTGACGGAATCTCTGGAACGGTCTTTAATATCGACTAAACCGACTGACATGGTAGGAATAGAGGGCAAGGCATGAAAGTGCGCAGGCTCGGGGCCATCGCAGCCGCCGTCGTGGCGACGTCCACCCTGGTCACCGCCTGCGGGGGAGGCGACAACGCCGGCGGGGGCGACGGCGGAGGCAAGGTCCAGTTGGCGCTGGTCGCCTACTCCACCCCCCAGGCGGCGTTCAAGGACATCATCGCGGCGTTCCAGAAGACGCCCGAGGGCAAGAACATCACCTTCACCCAGTCGTTCGGCGCGTCCGGCGACCAGAGCCGGGCCGTGGCCAACGGCCTCAAGGCGGACATCGTCGAGTTCTCCCTGGAGACCGACATCACCCGGCTCGTGAAGGCCGGCATCGTCGCGGCGGACTGGAACTCCGGCCCCACCGCCGGACCCAGCAAGGGCATCCTGACCAGGTCCGTCGTCGTGATCGGCACCCGCAAGGGCAACCCGAAGGGTCTGAAGACCTGGGACGACCTGATCAAGCCGGGAGTCGAGGTCATCACCCCGAACCCCTTCACCTCCGGCGGAGCCCGCTGGAACCTGCTCGCGGGCTACGGCGCGAAGTCGGACAAGGGCGCCGACCAGGCCGCCGGGCTCACCTATCTCGACTCGCTGCTCAAGAACGTGCCGGTCCAGGACGACAGCGGCCGCAAGTCGCTGCAGACCTTCACCGGCGGCAAGGGCGACGCGATCCTCACGTACGAGAACGAGGCGATCTTCGCCCGGCAGAACGGCCAGGAGCTCGACTACACGGTTCCCGACGCCACGCTCCTCATCGAGAACCCGGTCGCCGTGACGAAGAACAGCGCGCACCCCGCGGAGGCCGCGGCCTTCCTCAAGTACCTCTACTCGGTCGAGGCGCAGACGATCTTCGCGAAGAACGGCTACCGCCCGGTCGCCGACGGGGTGACCGGCTTCGACTGGCCCACCCCGCCGCAGCTGTTCACCATCCAGGACCTCGGCGGCTGGGACAAGATCACCACCGAGTTCTTCGACTCCAAGACCGGCAAGGTCGCGGACATCGAGCGCAAGCTCGGCGTGGCCACCGAGAAGTGAGCACCGTGAAGTGAGTGCAGCGAAAGTGAGCACTGGGAAATGAGCGTCGACGCCGCTGTAGGAGTGCGGCCGTCCCGGCGTCTGGCCGGCGGCACCGCCGCCGGCCTCGGGACCGCGGTGCTCTACCTGAGCCTGATCGTGCTGATCCCGCTGGCCGCCGTGGTGTGGCGGTCGGCCGACGAGGGCCCCGGCTACTTTTGGCGCTCGGTCACCACCCCCGACGCCTGGGCGGCGCTCACCCTGACGATCGGCGCGTCCGCCCTCGTGGCCGTGGTCAACCTGGTCATGGGCACGCTCATCGCCTGGGTGCTGGTCCGCGACCGCTTCCCGGGCAGGGCGGTCCTCGACACGATCATCGACCTGCCGTTCGCGCTGCCGACGATCGTGGCCGGTCTCGTCCTGCTCGCGTTGTACGGCCCGCAGTCCCCGCTCGGGATCAACCTGGCCTACAGCAGGGCCGGCGTCGTGCTGGCGCTGATGTTCGTCACGCTGCCGTTCGTCGTCCGTACGGTGCAGCCGGTCCTGCTGGAACTGGACGGGGAGATGGAGCAGGCCGCGGCGTCCCTCGGCGCCCGGCCGTTCCAGACCTTCCGCCGGATCATCCTGCCGAACCTGCTTCCCGCGATGCTGTCAGGCACCGCGCTCGCCTTCACCCGGGCGATCGCGGAGTTCGGCTCGACCGTGCTGATCTCCGGCAACCTGCCGTTCAAGACGCAGGTCGCGGCGGTGAACCTCTTCAGTCAGATCGAGGGCGACAACATGACGGGCGCGGCGGCGATCGCGACGGTCCTGCTCGTGGTGGCCCTGGTCGCGCTGATCGCACTCGACGTCCTGCAGCGATGGGGGAGCCGCCGTGGCTAAGCACGTCCTGCGCCTGACCGCCGTCGTCTACATCCTGTTCCTGCTGGTCCTGCCGGTCGGACTGATCATCTGGCGGACCTTCGGGGACGGGCTCGGCCCGTTCGTCGAAGCCCTGACCTCGCCGTCGGCCGTACACGCCTTCAAGGTGACGATCACGGTCGCCGCCTGGGCGGTCGTGGCCAACACGGTCTTCGGCGTCGGCGCCGCGCTCCTGCTCGTGCGGCACGAGTTCCCCGGCAAACGGCTGCTCGGAGCGTTCATCGACCTGCCGATGGCCGTCTCGCCGGTCGTCGTCGGGCTCGCGCTCATCCTCGTGTACGGCCGGTTCTCCCCCGCGGGCGGCCTGCTGGAGAGCTGGGGCATCCAAGTGATCTTCTCCACTCCCGGCATGGTGCTGGCCACGGTGTTCGTGGCGCTGCCCCTGGTCGTACGGGCCATCGTGCCGGTGCTGGAGGAGCTCGGCGACGAGCAGGAGCAGGCCGCGCACACGCTGGGCGCGAGCCGCCTCCAGTCGTTCGTCCGCATCACGCTCCCCGGCATCCGCTGGGCCCTCGGCTACGGCGTCGTGCTCTGCCTGGCCCGTTCGCTCGGCGAGTACGGCGCGGTCGCGGTGGTCTCGGGCCGCCTCGTGGACCAGACCCAGACGCTGACGCTGTTCGTGGAGGAGCGGTTCCAGAACTTCGACCAGCCGGCCGCGTTCGCCGCCGCCACGGCCCTCGCCCTGATCGCCGTGGTCACCCTGCTGCTCACCAAGCTCCTGCGCCCGAAGGATCTGTCCGATGGCAATTGAGGTACGCGACGTGAACAAGTCGTTCGGGGCCACCCCGGTCCTGCGCGACGTGTCCGTGGACGTCGAGTCGGGGTCGCTCACCGCCCTGCTCGGCCCGAGCGGCGGGGGGAAGTCGACGCTGCTGCGGGTGATCGCCGGACTCGAACGGCCCGACACCGGCACCGTCCGGATCTCCGGCGTCGACGCCACCCGCCTGTCGCCCCAGCGCCGCAACGTCGGCTTCGTGTTCCAGCACTACGCCGCCTTCAAGCACCTGTCGGTCTTCCGCAACGTGGCCTTCGGCCTGGAGATCCGCAAGCGGCCCAAGGACGAGATCCGCAAGCGGGTCATGGAACTGCTGGAGCTGGTCCACCTGGAGAAGCTGGCCGACCGTTACCCGTCGCAGCTCTCCGGCGGCCAGCGTCAGCGCATGGCCCTGGCCCGGGCGCTCGCGGTGGAACCGGAGGTGCTGCTGCTCGACGAGCCGTTCGGCGCCCTCGACGCGCAGGTGCGCAAGGAGTTGCGGGCCTGGCTGCGCCGGCTGCACGACGAGGTGCACGTCACCACCGTCTTCGTCACCCACGACCAGGAGGAGGCCATCGAGGTCGCCGACACGATCGTGGTGCTGGCCAACGGAGAGGTCGTGCAGGCCGGCAGCCCGGGCGAGGTGTACGACAACCCCGCCAACCCATTCGTGATGCGCTTCCTCGGCCCGGTCACCGAGATCGGGGGCAGCCTGGTCCGCCCGCACGACATCGAGATCAGCTCCGGCCCGGTCGAGGGCGGGTCCCCCGCCGTGGTCTCCCGCGTCGTACGGCTCGGCTTCGAGGTACGCGTGGAGGTGAAGATCGGCACGGAGGAGGCGTGGGTCCAGGTGACACGTGAGCAGGCCGACCGGCTCGCGCTGTCGCCCGGCGACACGGTGCACCTCAAGCCCTCTCCCGGGGCCCGGTCCCTGGTCCTCAGTGCCGTGTGAGAAATGCGGCTTTCCGTCAGGACCCAGTACGCCCTGCGCGCCGCCGCCGAACTGGCCGCGGCGGCGCCGGGGCCTGTCCCGGCCGAGCGGATCGCGTCGGCCCAGGGCATTCCCCGGCGTTTCCTCGACAACATCCTGTTGCAGATGCGGCGGGCCGGTCTCATCCACAGCCAGCGGGGACCGGAGGGCGGCTACTGGCTGGCCCGGCCCGCCACGGAGATCACGCTCGCCGACGTCGTGCTCATCGTCGAGGGAGCGCCGCAGGACAACGAGGATTTCCACGGCGTCGCCGGGCCGCTCGCCGACGTCTGGACGGCGCTGCGCGACCACGAGCAGGCGACGCTCACGGAGGTCACCCTCGCCCACATCGCGGCCGGTTCACTTCCGCCCCTCTAATCACCGCTATTCGCCCGGTTAGTTGTGCAAGACTCCGCATTCAAGGTGAAACGTGCCAGGCGTAGAGGGCGGGCGAGATGGGTGCTGCTGGGCGGCTCATCGTCAAGCGATACCGGTTGGTCCGCGCTCTCGGCCGTGGCCGCACCGGGGTCGTCTGGGAGGGGCACGACACCCTGCTCGACCGGCCCGTGGCGGTCCGGGAGGTGCTGCTGCCCCCGGGCCTGGGCGAGACCGCGCGACTGCGGCTCGTCCACAAGATCGCCCGGGAGGCCCGGCAGGCCGAAGGGCTGCGCCATCCGCACATCGCCGCCGTCCACGACGTGGCCGAGGAGGACGGCGCTCCGTACATCGTGATGGAGCTGGTCCGGTCCCGCTCGCTCGACGGGATGGTCGCGGGCGACGGCCCGCTCACGCCCGCGCAGGCCGCGCCGATCGCCCGAAAGGTCCTGTCCGCGCTGGCCCACGCCCACGCGGCCGGCGTACGGCACGGCGACGTCCGGCCGGCCAACGTCCTCGTCGGTCATGACGGCCGGGTGCTGCTCGCCGACTTCGGCGTCTCCATGTTCACCACCGACCCGGCCTTCGCCCGCACCCGCCGCGACCCCGCTGCTGTTCCCACTGCTTTCCCCACTGCTGTGACTGCCGGCCGGGATCCGGAGGACTTCCTCGCTCCGGAACGTTCCGCGGACGACCCCCGCACGATCGCCGCCGACCTGTGGTCGCTGGGCGCCACCCTCCATCTCGCGGTCACCGGCCGGCCGCCGTCGCATCCGCTGGGAGAGGTCCCCGAGGAGCTTCGCGCCGTACTGACCGGGCTCCTCGCCCGGGACCCGCGGCGGCGGATCGACGCGGAGACCGCCGACCGGCTGCTCGCCGAGGCCGAGCCACCGGCTCCCGCTCCCCCCGTACGGCGGAGCCTCGGCCGGGCCCGGCTGGTCGCGGGCGTCACGGCGGCCGTGCTGGTCGCCTGTGCGGTGGGCGGCTGGGCGGTGCTGCGCCCCGGCGTCGAAGGCCGGGCCGCCGCCCCTCCGGCCGCCACCCCTGTCACGACGCCTGCTGCCCCTGCCACTGCCCCGGCCACTGTCCCGGCCTCTGTCACGGCCTCTGCCACCGGACCGGACGCCGTGCCCGTCTCCGGCTCGGCCTCCGCTGCTCCCGCGCCGCGGCTCAAGTTGAAGTGGTACCGCTCGGACGCCGGCTGGCGGGCCGGTGTGCCCCGCGACTGGACCCGCGAGGACCAGCCGTACACCATCGCCTGGCGTGCCCCGGACGACGCGGCGGCGCTCGTCGTCGAGGTGACCGCGCAGAGCGGCACCGATCCCCTCGCGGCGCTCGGCGAGGCCGAGGCCATCTTCCTGCCGACCGCCAAGAGCTACCGCAAGCTCCGGCTCAAGCCCGTGACCAGCCCGTACGGGCCCACCGCCGACTGGGAGTTCACCTGGAAGCCGCGGAAGGCGCCGGCGGGTGACCACCTGGTCAAGGGAGTCGGATACCACCAGTACCGCCGCGTGATCTCGACGGGCACGACGACCAGCGTGCTGACCTGGACCACCCGGGCCTCCGACTGGGACACCCTGCGCCCGACCCTGGTCAAAGTGCTCTCACTCTTCCAGCCGCCCGCCGCGAGCTGAAAATCCCCTCCCCGCCCTCGCGGATGTGCCATGATGAGCCACGACCGAAAGTGACAACGGTTTTCATTTCCTAGTGTGGTTACCGAGCGGGGGGTGACGCCATGAGAGTGGCGTTCGTGGGCAAGGGCGGAAGCGGGAAGACGACCCTGTCGTCGCTGTTCGCGAGGTATGCGACGCGGCGGGGACCGGTCGTCGCGATCGACGCGGACATCAACCAGCATCTCGGTCTGGCCCTCGGCGCTCCCGGGCAGCCTCACCCGCTGGGCGGGATGCTGACCGAGATCAAGGACTACCTGCGGGGCGACAATCCCCGCATCCGTGACGCGGCGTCCATGGTGAAGACGACTCCCCCCGGGCGCGGCTCCCGCCTGGTCCGGCTGGACGACCCGTTCTTCCCGTACAGCCACGTTGACGGCGTCTCGCTCATGGTCACCGGCCCGTTCGGCGAGGACGACCTCGGGGTCGCCTGCTACCACTCCAAAGTCGGCGCGGTGGAGCTCTACCTCAATCACCTGGTCGACGGGCCCGGCGAGTACGTCGTGGTGGACATGACCGCCGGGGCCGACTCCTTCGCCTCTGGGCTCTTCACCCGGTTCGACCTCACCTTCCTGGTCGCCGAACCCACCCGGCAGGGCGTCGGCGTCTACCGGCAGTACCGCGACCACGCGGCCGGATTCGACATCCCGCTGGCCGTCGTGGGCAACAAGATCCACTCTCCGGAGGACGCCGACTTCCTCCGCGAGCAGGTGGGCGACGACCTGCTGACCTGGTTCGGTCACTCCCCCGCCGTCCGCGCGATGGAGCAGGGCCGGCCGTTCACTCTCGGCGACCTGGAGCCCACAGGCCACCATGCACTCGCCACCATGCTCGACCGGCTCGACGCGCAGCCCAAGGACTGGGCGAAGTTCGGCAGGCAGGCGGCCGAGTTCCACACCCGCAACGCCCGCGCGTGGGCGAACCGCGCCACCGGCGAAGACCTGGTCGCGCAGATCGACCCCGAATTCGTGTACGGCCCCGCCGTCACCACCCCCTGAACCTGACCCCGAACTCGTCGAAAGACATCGAGAGGAGAACAGCCATGTCGCTGTCCGTGCCCGACAACCTGCTCGCCCAGGCCCGTGCCGGCGAGGTGGACGACGAGGCCTTCGTGGCCTGCGTCCGCGACTCGCTGCCGTACGCCTGGACGACCATCACCGCGCTGATCGAACAACGGGACCGATCCGGAGCCGACTTCGCCGACAACCAGGTGCCGCCGCCCGACGAGGCCTCCCGCGGACAGTTGCTCCGCTGCCTGGCCAGCGACGCGATGCGCGGCGCCCTCGAAAGGCACTTCGGCGTACGGCTCGCCTTCCAGAACTGCCACCGGGTCGCGGTCTTCGATCCGGCGGCGACCGAGGCCTACGGGGAGTTCGTCACCCCCCGCGCGCAGATCCTGAACCAGAGCCCCGGCCTGGTCGACTGCTGAACACGCCCTACTGCGATCCGCCGTTGACATAGAGGGTCTGCCCCGTGACGTACGACGCGTCGTCGGAGGCGAAGAACGCCACCACCGACGCGATCTCGGTCGGCTGGGCGACCCGCCGCAACGGCACGAACTGCGAGGCGACGGCCTGGTGCTCCTCCGGCGACATGCCGAGCCGCACCGCCGTCGCCTCGGTCATCGGGGTCGCCACGTAACCAGGCGCGACCGCGTTCACGCGGACCCCGAACTGGCCGAGCTCGATCGCGAGGGTCGCGGTCAGCCCCTGGATCCCCGCTTTCGCCGCCGAGTAGTTGGCCTGCCCACGGTTGCCCAGCGCCGACCGGCTCGACAGGTTGACGATGGCCCCCGATCTCCGGTCCACCATGTGTTTCTGCACCGCCCGGCTCATCAGGAACGCGCCCTTCAGATTCACGTCGAGCACCTTGTCCCAGTCGTCCTCCGACATCCGGAACACCAGGTTGTCCCGCGTCAGACCGGCGTTGTTGACCAGCACATCGATACGCCCGAACTCGGCCATCACCCCCGACACGAGGCTCTCCACCTGGGCGCCGTCGGAAACGTCACCGCCGAAGGCGACCGCTCTGCCCCCGGTGACCGCGATCTCGTCCACGATCGTGGCGCAGCGTTCCGCCGTGAGGTCCACGCACGCCACCACCGCACCCTCCGCCGCGAGACGGCGGGCCGTGGCCGCACCGATCCCCCGCGCCGCACCGGTGACCACGGCGTACTTCCCAACGAACCGCTCCATCGCCAACCTCCGCGCCCGTGCCCGATCACAGCAACTTACTTAGCGCTCCCCCACAGGCGCGCTTCAACACAGGCGGGCTTCAACACAGACGCGCCACCGCTCATCCGCCTGGCTCACCTTCTCCGGGCGCACCTGTCCGCGTCCAGCCCCACGCGCCTACCCGCCTCTATATCCGCAGTCGGGTGGTACGAGGGTTTCGGTAGGTGAAGGCCCAGCGGTCGTCGCCGATCTTGCGGCGGGTGTAGCGGGTGGGGTGGCGGTAGCGGTCGCGGTTGTGGAACTGGCACGCCGGCCCCAGCAGCTTGAGGTCGGTCAGCCCGCCGCTGCACCAGTCCTCGGCGTGGTCGATCTGGCACATCGTGGCCGGCAGCGGGCAGCCGTCCACCCAGCAGGTCGCATACCGGGCGAAGACCGCCCGCCGCTGCGCCGGGGTCGCGAGACGGACCTTGCGGCCCATGTCCAGCACCTGCCCACCGGCGTCCATCACGATCCGCACCAAAGTGCTGGTACGGGCCAGGCGATGCACGCGGGAGACGGGCAGCAGATGCCCGGTCGCCAGGATCAACCCCGGCAACCCCCGCAACCACACCCCCGGCGGCGGACTGTTCACCCCCACCCCTGCCCACGCGCAATCGTCGCGTTCCACACCCGGCCAGGCGCTGCCTCCCGGCCAGGCGCTGCCTCCCGGCCATGCCCGGCCTCCCCGCCAGGCACCGCCTTCCGGTCGGGCGTGGCCTTCTGCCCACGGTGGGGCATCGGAGCCGGCCTTCGGCGGGCTTTGGTCACGCCCGACCGGTGGGTGGTTGCGTTCCGCTCCCAGCCAGGCATCGGCTCCCGCTTGCGGCGGAGTGTCGACTCCTTCCCTCGGCATCCCGTGCGGCGCCTCACCCGGCTCGGAGGCATGGCGGTGGTCCTCCGCCGGGCAGTCGCGGGCCGGGCAATCAGGCCACTGCTCAGCGGAGTCGGCGGCAGAGCGCTCGCTGTCGGCGTCCGTTGCGTCGGCGCCGGTGGCGGTGGCGGTGGCGGTGGCGGTGGCGCAGGTCGCGCAGGCGTCGATGTCGAAGTCCTCAGCAGTCCAGACGTCAGGCCCAGGGCCAGGGCCATCGCTCGGGGCTGGGTCTGAGAAGCCTGGGTCTGAAGGGCCGATGCCCGAAGGGGCGGGGCCAGGGCCGTCGCTCGGGTCGGCGTCTGAGGGGTCGCTGGTGAGGTGGTCGGCAGGTGGGTCGCTGGTGGGGTGGTCGGCAGAGGGGTCGTCTGAGGGGCCGGCTGTGGGATCACCTGAGGGGGTGGTGCCTGCGGGGTTGTCGGCTCCGGGGTTGTCGGCTGGGGGGTCGTCGGGGAGGGATTCGGCGGTGACCAGCACCAGAAGCTCGGTCGCGATCTTGTTGTCCAGGAACGCGATGACCGCATCGGCGTTCCGCACGCTCGGGGTGCGGTCGTCGCCCTCGGCCTTCGGCTTTGCGTAGACGTCCAGCAGGTGCTGCAACCGGGCCGCGGCTTCCACCGGGAGGTAGAACTCTCCCTCCAGCCCGCCGTTCCTGCGCCGCCGCACCCGGAAGAAGCGGCGGTCGAAGTCGGCCTGCTCATCGCTTTCGTGGCCGTCGGGGTCCAGCACCGCCCGCAGATACCGCCCCGCCTTGGCCACCTCCGCCGCACCCGCCGAACCTGCCAACTCCAGCAAAATCCGCTCAGCGGTGGTCGCCTGCTCATCGGTCAACCCGGCGGTGGCGGTGCAGATCGCCTCCACAATCCCCTCGGCCAGGCTGCCCTCGGTGAACCGCTCACGCACCCGCGACAGACGACCCAACTCCATGCCCATCGTCACCAACCGGCCCGCACCCGGGATCGTCATCCCCCCGACAGAGCGCAACCACAACCTGGTCGAGGCGTGCCCATGGTTCCTCGCCTCCCCAGCCCGGTGAACGCGCCCGACCCGGGCAGCCAGCGCGCTGGTGATGCGGTCGCGGGCCGCCAGCAACTCCTCGGCCTCGGCTAGACACACCTCCGCCGAGTCGGGTGCCGGCACGAGCGCCACCACCCGGGCCGCCTCACCAACCGCCGCCACCGCCACCCACGACGACCCCACACCACGATCACCCTCGAAGACACCGTCGAAGGCACCATCCGGCGCACCACTCTGCGCACCGTCCGTCGCGCCATTGGGCGCACCCTCGGCATCCCGATCACGGCCCGCATTCCGACCCCGGCCCGCGTCATCAAAGCCAGCGCCAGAGCAACCACCAAGAGCACCATCAGACACACCGTCGGGGGCATCGCCGGGTACATCGCCACAAGCGCTACCCGGAGCACCGTCGGGAGCGCCCACCTTCGCCTGGCTGTCGTTACGACTCGCGCGCTCTCGCGCCCCAGGAACGACGATCGGGATGAATTCACGGGCGGCTGAACCCTCGGAAGACCACAGCGGCGAACCGGCCGTCAACTGGTCCCACCAGTCGGCGTCCTCACCAATCGAACGATGAGGGTGGTCAGAACCATCGTCGAACAGGTCCATCACACCCCCTCGATGCATTCGAAAATCTGTCTGTATTCTTTCATGTGCCGTCACGGACAGCAACCAGCCGAATACGTTAGTTGGAGCCACTGGCCAGGTGGTGATTTCGGCACAACTCGGATACCAGAGCCATAAGACGCATTCGCATTCCATATCTCTGTCGTCATCACGGCTTCAGCGGAAAGGAACCTCGGAAACCGGCCGGGGGCCGTGTTTGCGGGTGCAGGTAAGTAGGAGGCCGAGGACGGGCTCGCCCCTACGATCGACAAACTCTCCGCACCATCGGCAGGCCCCCGGAAACCCTGTGACGGGACCGGGGGCACAGCCCAGTGGGGCGAACCCGGCCGCAATTCGGTGGCGGGACGGGGGCGCAACGTGCTGACACGACCCGGCGTAACCCGGGTGACGGCCCGGCGTAACCCGGGTGACGACCGGGCGCAACCCCGGGGACGGGACTCCAGGAAAAGGGCGTCGCGGGTGCTGTCGGCGGGGGTCTTGACACCCCGCAGAAGGTGTCCTCCCAATCGTGCCGAACGCTCCTCGGCGGACCGGCGGATCTTTGGCTGAAACTTTACCCTGGGCACCCGCGAACAGGAACGGCGATCAGCCGTCTGACCTGCGGATTCTCGACCGGGCTCGGTCCTTAACCCACGCCCCGCCAAGATGTCTTGTGCCATTTGGCATCAGGCGTGCCCAGCAGCCCCCATCATGTGCTCATGCCCGCTTTTGTCACCCTGTCCGGGCGCTCCGTGCGCCTGGAACCGCTCAGCTTCGCGGTGCTCGACGATCTTGTCGCCGCGGCGAGTGAAGACCGTTCTACGTACGCCTTCACTCGCGTTCCCGTTGGACGGGACGAGATGGCCTCCTATGTGGAGGCCGCCTTGGCTGAGCAGGCGGAGGGCCGCACGATGCCCTTCGCCATCCGGTGGCTGCACACCGACCGCGTGGTCGGTGCCACCCGTCTGATGAACCTGGAGTACTGGCAGGGCCCGATGCCCTGGCCTCCGGGTGCCAAGGGCGCGGTGGGCGAGGTCCCGTCCGTCGCGGACATCGGGTACACCTGGCTCGCCGCGTCGGCCCAGGGCACCGGTGTCAACCGGGAGAGCAAGTACCTGTTGCTCTCCCTGGCCTTCGAGACCTGGCAGGTTCACCGGATCACCCTCAAGGCAGACGTACGCAACACCCGATCCCGGGCCGCCATCGAGGCCCTCGGCGCACACCTGGACGGTGTGCGACGGGCGGACAGCCGAGGCGCCGACGACACGGTCCGAGATACCGCGTACTACTCGATTCTGAGTCCCGAATGGCCCGCCGTACGCGAGCGTCTCCGCGCGAGGCTGGGCCTTCTGGAACCGGCGTCGGAAGCAGCCTGACAAGCCCCCATAGACAGATCCAAAACCCATAAAAGGGAGCGGCCCGTCCCGGGAAGGGACGGGCCGCGTCATGCCGGCGGACGATCAGACGTCGTAGCCGTACTCGTCGTCGTAGGCGTTGTAGATCTCGTGCCAGCCACCGCACTTGACCGGGAACTTGCTGTACAGACCGATCTGGCAGACCTGCGCCTGGACCTGCGCGACGTCGTAGCGCCAGAAGTTGATCTGCTTGTAGCCGCCGGCGCCGCAGTACTTGTACGACTTGAAGCTGGAGGACCAGTCGTCCTCGCTGTCGTCCCAGTCCTGGACGCGGAACCGGATGTAGGCGCACTTGCCGCCGTGCCGGTAGGTGCGGTTGTCCTGGTCGTAGAGCTTGCCGGTGACGTGGACCCGGTTCGACTCCTCGTCGTCGTAGTTCACGTCGATGTGGCCCTTGGCCTTGGCGAGGTGGTTGGAGGACCAGTAGGTGCCCCACCACTCGGAGTAGTCCCAGTCGTCGTCGTGGTGGGAGGCGGAGGCCGCGGACGCCGGGGCGGCGCTGGCGGCGGTCGTGAGGGCCGGCAGCCCGAGGGCGGTGACGGCGGTGGCAGCGGCGAGGCCGAGGATGATGGAGCGACGCATTTCGGTTCTCCTGTTCGAGGACGATCCCCCGATGCGGGGTGCTGTCGGGGTTGCGTCTCAGTGATAAGCCGCTCCGCCTGCAAATCGCTTTCACCGCCCGGACGGCGGTTTGCAGGCCGCTTTCAAGCACCTGAACGCACGCTGAACCCTGGTAAATCGGCGGGAGCGTTATACGGGCGCCTCGCCGCACGATCTATCATTTGCTCACGAATCTTGCCGTTCAGGAGACAGGTTCCACATGCCTGACCACGCCACCTCGGACGACCTGCGCTTCGCCGTACTGGGACCCGTCCTGGCGTGGCGCGACGGTGTCGAACTCGATCTCGGCACGCCCCTGCAACGCTCCATTCTGGCGATGTTGCTGCTGCGGGAGGGGCACGCGGTCTCGCCGACCGAGATGATCGACGGCGTCTGGGGGGAGGACGCCCCACCGCGTGCGTTGGGCGCGCTGCGCACCTACGTCTCCCGCCTGCGCACCGTCCTTGAGCCCGGCCGCTCGCCCAGGACGCCGCCGCAACTGCTGACCTCGGTGGGCCGGGGGTACGCGCTGCGGCTCGGCCCCGCCCGGTTCGACCTCGCCGTATTCGACCGGGAGTGCGCCGCCGCCGAGTCGGACCGCCGTGCGGGCCGGGTGGAGCAGGCCGCCCGGCGGCTCCGCGGCGCCCTGGGGCTGTGGTCGGGCGAGCCGCTCGCCGGCGCGGTCGGGCCGTACGCCGAGCACCAGCGCGACCGGCTGGCCGAGCGCCGCATCGGGGCCGTCGAGGCCCTCATGGAGGTCGACCTGGAGCTCGGCCGGCACGCGGAGATCATCTCTGAGCTGGTCGCGCTCGCAGCCGAGCACCCGCTGCGCGAGCGGATCCGCGTCCAGCTCATGCTGGCCTACTACCGGTGCGGCAGGCAGGCCGAGGCGTTGGCGGTGTTCACCGAGACCCGGCAGGCGCTGGTGGACGAGCTCGGCATCGAGCCGGGCGCCGAGCTGAGCGAAATGCACCGGCGCATCCTCGCCGCCGATCCCTCGCTCGCCCCCGCGTCCCCTCCCGTACGGCTGTCGCAGCACGACGACGCCTGGGACGAGAACGGGGACGGGGAGACCGGCCCGGGTCACGGCCCGATGGTCGAGATGCCGAGACCGGCGCAGCTTCCCGCGGCGATCACCGACTTCACCGGGCGCACGCGCCTGGTGCACCGGCTGCTCGCGCTGCTGCGCGGCGAGGGCCTGGCCGGCGGCACGGCCGAGGGGGTGCCGATCGCGGCGATGTCGGGCATCGGCGGCGTCGGCAAGACGACCCTGGCCGTCCACGTGGCCCATCTCGCGGAGGACCTGTTCCCCGACGGCCAGCTCTACGCCGACCTGCGCGGGTACGGCGTCGAGCCCACCGCGCCGGAGACCGCTCTGGTCGCGTTCCTGCGGGCGCTCGGCATCCCGATGGACGTGATCCCCGACGGCCTGGCCGAGCGCTCGGCGTTGTTCCGGTCGCTGCTCGCCGACCGCAGGATGCTGGTGCTGCTCGACAACGCCCGCGACGCCGACCAGGTGGAGCACCTGCTGCCCGGCTCGGCCGGCTGCGCCGCGATCATCACCAGCCGGGGCAAGCTCGCCGACCTGCCCGCGGCGCGGCTCGTCGACCTCGACGTGCTGGAGCCCGACGAGGCGCTGTCGCTGCTGGCCGCGGTCGCGGGGCCGGAGCGGGTGGCGGCCGAGCGCGCGGCCGCGATGGACGTGGTGGCCGCCTGCGGCTTCCTGCCGCTGGCCGTGCGGATCGTCGCCGCCAGGCTCGCCTCCCGCCCGTCGTGGACGGTGGCCTCGCTCGTCCCCCGGCTCGCCGACGAACGCCGCCGCCTGGACGAGATGAAGATCGGGAACCTGGCGGTCTCGGCCACGTTCGCCCTCGGGTACGGCCAGCTCGACGCCCGGCAGGCCCGGGCGTTCCGGCTGCTGTCGCTGCCGGAGGGCTCGGACATCTCGCTCTCCGCGGCGGCGGCGCTGCTCGACCTCACCCTCTCCGAGACCGAGGACGTGCTGGAGTCGCTGGTGGACGCCAGCCTGCTGGAGGCGCCCGCGCAGGGCCGCTACCGGTTCCACGACCTGCTCAAGCTGTTCGCCCGGCGGCAGGCGGAGGCGGCCGAGGAGCCCGGGGCCCGGGCGCTCGCGCTGCGCCGCCTGCTGGGCTTCTCACTGGCGTCGGCGGGCGCGGCGCACCGGCTCGCGTACGAGGGCAGCGCGGTCGCCGACAACCTGGTCGACCTGGGCATGCGCGGCCACTCCTTCGGCTCCGCCGACGAGGCGGTGGCGTGGCTGTCGGCGGAGGCCGAGAACCTGTTCGCGGCGGTGGCCAGGGCGTACGGGTCGGGAGAGGACCTGCTCCCGGCGGCCGACCTGCTGCTGGCGCTGGAGCCGCTGCTGGAGTCGGGCACCAGCCAGCGCGAGTTCGAGCAGCGGGTGTCCGCGCTGCTGACGGCCGCGCGGAACGCGGGCGAGCAGCGCGCGGAGATGCGCTGCCGGTACATGCTCGGCCGGGTGCTGTTCGGCGCGAACCGGCTGGCCGAGGCGGAGTCGCACTTCCTGTCGGCCCGGGCCCTGGGCGAGGAGACCGGCGACCACGTCGTGCTCGGCGAGACGTGCAACGCGCTCGCGGTGGTAGCGGGACGGCAGCGCCGTCACACCGAGGCGCTCGACTGGTTCGACCGGGCCACGGCGATCTACCGTGAGGTCGGCAACCCCGCGGGCGAGGCGCTGGCGTCGTGCTACTCGGCCCGCGACCACCTGGGTCTCGGCCGGCCCGACGACGCCATCGCCGCGGCCGAGCGGGGGCTGGCGGTCTTCTCCGAGATCGGCAGCGGCGCCGGGACGGCCCGGGCGCGCTATCACCTCGGCAACGTGTTGTCACACGTCGGGCGGCTCAACGAGGCCGTCGTCCACCACGCCGAGTGCCTGGCCTTCTTCCGCGCGAGCAACCAGCGGGTCTGGGAGCAGCGGGTGTGCTACCGGCTCGCCGCTACCTTCATCGCCGCCGGCAGATTCGCCGAGGCCGCCCGGCACGCCGAGGAGGCCCTCACGGTCAGCCGTGAGATCACCCACCCGTACGGCGAGGCGCAGTCACTGGCCGCGCTCGGCAAGGCCCTCATGGGCGTCGGAGAGGCCGCGCGGGGCGGGGACGCCCTGGACAAGGCGCTGGAGATCTTCACCCGGCTCGGCTCGCCCGAGGCCGCCGACATCGCCGCGCTCCTGGCCGAACAGACCCAGACCCAGGTCGACTCGTAGGTCGTCGTCCAACCGGCTCATCCGGACGTGGTTGATCACGCGCTCGCCCCTTCTAGTATCCCGGAGAGATCGGCCCGGCCGGCCGCCCGCCGCCTTGGGGCGCGCAGGGGGCCCGGTCCTTACCGGTGCGCCCCGTGGCGGCTCGCCGCCTCACATGAACGACCGGCCAGGCTTCGGTGCGGGCTCCGAACCCCCCCGGAGCCCGCACATGACCAGAGTCGCCCCGGGCGTTCAACTTTCGATCAACGCGGGCTTGCAGCCGGGCTCGCGACCGACAGAAAGCCCTCGGCGACCAGCGGGCGGAGCGCCGCGGGGGCCCGGCCGAGCACGGCGTCCGGGTCCTCCCCGGTGAGTTCCGCGATCGCGGCGAGCAGCGGCCGCGTGGGCAGATCTCCGTCGCACACCCCTGCCAGCGCCGCCTCCACCGTCCCCACGGTGGCCGTACGGCGTGCGCCCCGGGTCTGCCGGAGCACGATGCGGGAGGGGTCGTCGGCGCCGGGCGGGCCGACGCGCTCCTCCACGACTCCGTCTGCCACCCGGAGGCGCGCGTCGAGCAGGTCCTCGTCGGACAGTTCGTGCGCGGCGCGGGCCGCCCGCAGGACCTCCTCGACCAGCGCGCCGGCCGGCGGCTCCACCGGCTGCGTCAGCTCCTCCACCCGCACCAGCGGGCTGAGCGAGCCGGAGTCGTGCAGGCTGATCCAGCCGAAGCCGACGCCGGTCACGTCCATCGACTCGAACCACGCGAGCCACTCGTCGTAGCGCTCCCGGTAGGCCGAGGTGCCGTGCTCGGCGGAGTCGCGCAGCCACAGTTCGACGTACTCGGCGGGGTCCTGCACGTCGCGTTGCACGGCCCAGCCGTCGCAGCCGGTCTCGGTGAGCCAGCCGCCCACCCTGTCCTGCCAGTCCTCGCCCTTGACGTGCAGCCAGTTGGCGAGGAAGCGGGCGTGCCCGCCCTGGGCGAGATGGCGGGGCGTGCGCCGGACGAGTTCGCGGCAGAAGTCGTCACCGTGCCGCCCGGTCTCCCGGTAGGTGTACCTGGCCTCCGGCGCGATGACGAACGGCGGGTTGGACACCACGAGGTCGAACCGCTCGCCGTCCACCGGGTCGTACATCGACCCCTCGCGCGCCTCGACGCCGTGCACGCCGGACAGCTCCCAGCTGAGGCGGGCGAGCCGCAGCGCGCGGCGGTTCACGTCGGTCGCGACGACCTGGCCGGCCCGGGGAGCGAGGTGCAGCACCTGCACCCCGCAGCCGGTGCCGAGGTCGAGCGCCCGGCCGGCCGGGGCGGCCCAGCCGAGCTGGGCGAGGTTCGCCGACGCGCCGCCCGCCCCCACGACGTGATCGGGGCGCAGAGAGGGGTCCCCGGGCCGCACCTTGCGGTCGGAGACCACGTACGCCGGACCGGCCGCCCCCGCGTCCCACGGCTGGAGATGCACGGTGGCCTGGACGGTGTCGCCCAGCCGCACCAGCAGGCCGGTCTCGATGAGGTCCTGGAGGGGCAGGTCGGCGGCGGCCATGCTGACCGGCACACCCAGCCACCAGAGGCGGATCAGCGCGGCGAGGGGGTCGGCGTCCCTGGTGGCGCGCAGCGCGGGCACGATCTCCTCGCGGGCCAGGGCCGAGGCCGCCATGTCGCCCAGCCGCTCACGTACGCCGTCGATCGAGTAGCCGGTCTCCACGAATCTGTCGCGAAGCCGTCGGACCAGGTCAGAAGGGGCGTCCACAGATCGAATGTATCGCGGCGCCGCCGGACGGCACGCGGACTTCGGCGGTAAGCCGTTGATAAGTGAAACTCAAGCAGCAGGCCTTATTCATATGGGGAACCCCCCGACCGAGGACCCCGATGCTGCTGCCCTGTCTGGCGTGCGACTGCCGCCTGCGCCCCGACGAGTACTTCGACGCCTGCCACGACTACAACCGGGCCAGGGACGTCGTCATGTGGACCTGTCCCCGCTGCGGCAACCGGGACGAGATCCGCGTCTTCCCGGGAGAGCTGGGCTTCGGGTACGCCCGCGGCAGGCGGTTCGACGTACAGGACCGCGTCCCGGTGCCGGGGCTGCGGCGCCACCGCTACGAGCTGCGGCTGGAGATCTGTCTCGACGGCCGGGTGTGGCGGGTGCTCAGCCGGGAGCTGCCGTCCCCCGGCGTGGGCGCTACGGCGTCTTGAGGCTGTGCCAGGCGGCCTCGCCCAGCCCGCGGATCTCCTCCGCGGTGGGCTGGTGGGCGCCGCTGAACCACAGGCGGCACATCTCCTGCGCCGGGCCGAGCCACAGCACGTAGCACATGGTGGCGGGGACCGCCCGGAGCTCGCCGTTCTTCACGTGCGGCCGCCACCAGTCGGCGACCTGGCGGAAGAAGTCGCGCCGCGACTCGGCGACCTCCGGGCCGCCGGGCTCGTTGCGGCGGGGCGGGCGCTCGCTGATCAGCAGGCGGGCGCGTTCCGGGTGCTCGCCGCACCACGCCATGTGCAGGGCGACGATGGCCTCGATCCCGCCGCGGGCGTCCTCGTGGCGGATGAGCTCGTCGACGAAGGCGTCCTGGTACGCCTCCAGGATCTCGGCGTAGAGCACCCCGTAGACGTGTTCCTTGCTGGTGAAGTGGTGGTAGAAGCTGCCGACGCTGACGCCGCTCTCCTGACGGAGACTGGCGAGCGTGGTGGCGGACACGCCGCTCTGGCTGAACCTGCGCAGGGCCCCCTCGATGATCCTGGCCCTGCCGTCCCGCCCGCTTCTCACGTTGTTCACAAAGTCAATGGTGAACCAACAGAACCTTGTTCTGCAAACGCGGGGGTGGCTTCGTTCAATTGTGACAGAGCGGAAGGGGTTTGTGCATACGATGCGTGACATGCGGCGTTATCGGGTGGACAACTGCTCCATCGAGCGAACCCTCGCCGTGCTCGGCGAGAAGTGGACGCTCCTGGTGCTGCGCGAGGCGTTCAACGGCGTCCGGCGGTTCGCCGATCTCCAGGCGCGTACGGGTGCGCCGCGGCAGGTGCTCAGCGCCCGGCTGTCCCGCCTCGTGGACGAGGGGCTGCTCCGCAAGGTGCCCTACCGGGAGCCCGGCCAGCGCCAGCGCGACGAGTACCGGCTCACCCAGAAGGGGCTCGACCTCTACCCGATCATGATGGCCCTGATGCACTGGGGCGACCGCTACCTTGCCGACTCCGCGGGGCCGCCCGTCGTGGTGACCCACCGCGACTGCGGCGCGGCGGTCGCGCTGCGCCTGCTGTGCGCCGACGGCCACGAGGTCGGCGGCCCACGGGAGGCGACCCCCCGCCCCGGTCCCGGCGCCCGGCTCGGCCTGACCCGTGCCTGATATCGCGTGCCTGATATCCCGTGCCTGATATCGCGTGCCTGAAATACGGACCACCCGTGGGGCTGCCTAGGCTGGTCACGTGTACCGGTTCCTCCTCTCACGCCGCTGGGTCGGCCTGCACCTGCTCGTGCTCGCGCTGATCCCCGCCTTCTTCTTCCTGGGGAAGTGGCAGTGGGGGCGGTTCGAGGAGAACTCGGCCAGAAGCACCAGGATCACCGCCAACCTCGCCGCCGCGCCCGTGCCGATCGACCGGCTCGACCGGCCCGGTGGGGCCGTACCCGAGAAGGACGGGCATCGCCTCGTCACCGCGACCGGGCGGTACGACCCCGCGCACGAACTCGTGGTGCGCCGGCGCACCCTCCACTCCCGCGTCGGGTTCTACGTGGTCACCCCGCTCGTCACCCCAGGTGGCGCCGTGCTGGTGAACCGGGGGTGGGTCCCGGCGGGCGCGACCGCGGACGCGCCGCCACGGGTGCCCGCGCCGCCCGCCGGAGAGGTGACGGTCACCGGGCGGCTGCGCCCGGCCGAGACGCGGGAGAACAGCGGGATCAGGGTCCGGGCCGGGCTGCCGCCCGGGCAGATCCTGCTGATCGACACGCCCGCGGTCGCCGGAGGCCTGCCGTACCCGGTCTACGGCGGCTTCGTCGAGCTGACCGATCAGCGGCCGCCGGCCGGCGCCTCCCCCGAACTCCTGCCGCCGCCGGACGTGGGCGCCGGCGGCGGGCTCAACCTGGCGTACGCCGTGCAGTGGTGGTTGTTCATCGGCATCGCGGTGGGCGGCTGGGTCCTGCTCGTCCGCCGGGAGGCCCGCGATCTGCGGGAGGCCGGGGACGCCGTCCCCGAGGACGCGCCACGCGTCGTGATCACACCCAGTGACCGGGACACCGCAAGGTGAGCGAACGGATACCAACCGGAGACCTTGCAGCTTGTACCGTGTTATCCCTTGGCTTTACCGTTTACTCTCGTGACGACGCCGCTGCATCCCGACCCAGAGCCGAGGCGGCGGGACTACGTGATCATTTCGGTCGACGATCATCTGATCGAGCCGGCCGACCTCTTCGAGGGCCGTCTCCCGGAGAAGTACAAGGACCTCGCGCCCAAGGTCGTGGAGACCGACGCGGGTCACCAGGTGTGGCGGTACGGCGGCGCCACCTATCCCTGTGCCGGGGTCGACGTGGGCGCGGGCCTGCCCAAGGAGCAGTGGACCCTCGACCCCGTACGCTTCGACGACATGCGGCCGGGCTGCCACGACATCGAGGCCCGCATCGGCGACATGGACCGTGCCGGGATCTGGGCGGCCCTCTGCTTCCCCGGGATGCTGGCGAGCCAGGCGGGCGTGGCCTTCGGCCGCACCCGTGACCGGGACCTCGGGCTCGCACTGGTTCGGGCGTGGAACGACTGGCACGTCGACGTGTGGGCGGGCAGCTACCCCGAGCGCATGATCGCGCTCCAGCTGCCCTGGCTGCCCGACCCCGAGGTCGCGGCCAAGGAGATCAGGGAGAACGCCGCCCGCGGCTTCAAGGCCGTCGTGTTCCCCGAGTTCCCCACCCGGCTGCGGCTGCCGTCCATCCACAGCCGCCACTGGGACCCGTTCTTCGCCGCGTGCGAGGAGACCGGGACGGTCGTCTGCCTGCACACCGGGGCGTCCTCCTGGGCGCCGGTGCCCTCGCCCGACACCCCGGTGGAGGCGATCACCACGCTGATCCCGGCCAGCGCGATGTTCGCCTGCGCCGACTGGCTCTGGTCCGGGGTCGCGCTGCGCTACCCCAAGCTGCGCGTCCTCATCGTGGAGGGCGGCGTGGGCTGGCTGCCCATGCTGGCTGAGCGGGCCGACTACGCGCTCGACCACCCGGTCGCGGGCGAGCCGGCGTGGGAGGGCGGCCTGAAGCCCAGCGAGGTGCTCAGGCGCAACTTCTTCTTCGGCACCCTCGACGACAGCGCGCTCAGTTCGGTGCGGCTGGCCGTCGGCATGGAGCACGTCCTGCTGGAGACCGGCTATCCGCGCGCCGAGTCGACCTGGCCGGACACCCAGCGCACGGTGGCCCGCAACCTCGGCAGCCTGCCCCCGGCCGACATCGCCCGGGTCTCGTACGGCAACGCCGCCCGGCTGTTCGGCCACCCCCTGCCGTCACGGGCCTGGCTGCGGATGGAACAGCTCTAACGCCGCGTCCGCCCTGTGTGCGTGTGCGCCTGCGCGTGCGCCGGCCGGGCGCCGTTCTCCCACTCGACGAACTGGCCGCTCTCGCCGAGCAGCGCGGTCGCCAGCCACAGCAGGACGCCGAAGTCGTCGACGATCCCGATGCCCAGGAGGAAGTCGGGAACCACGTCGATGGGGGACACGATGTACGCCACGGCCATGCCGAGCATGGCCAGCTTGCCCTTCGTCAGGCCGTGATACTCGCCCTTGACGGCGGCGCGGATCATCCGGGGCACGGCCTTGAGGCGCGAGCCCACGCCGGGCGAGCCCGGCCGGGACACCTCGCGGTAGGCCCGCCAGGTAGCCGCCGCACGTCCTGCCTTCACCATGAGGACACCTCCCGGGGGACAACACTGCCCGCCCTGTCCTCCCGTTAACGTACGGCCGCGCCCGCCCGGTTCCTGTCACGCCCGCAGCTCGTGCACCACCTCGATGACCTCCCTGGCCACACCCTTGATGCCGGGCAGGTGCGACAGGGCGACCAGCCGGTCGACGAGCGGGACGACCCGGTCGATCAGACGGTGGGTGCGCGCACAGCCGGGCGAGGCGTCGTGCACCCAGAACAGCACGACGCCCATCCACAGCATCCACAGCAGCTCGGGCAGCTCCTCGCGCAGTTCGTCGTCCATGCGCCCGGCCGACCCGTCGACGACCTCCCGGTAGAGCGCGATGGCCGACTCCCGCGCGGGCGCCGACTCCGCGCTGAACGGGCTGAGCGGATTGCTGGGCTCGGCGGCGTGCTTGAAGAACTTCACCGCGAACTCGTGGTACGGCTCGGAGATCCGCACCCACTCCCGCAGCACGCCGCCGAGCCGTCCGGCGAAGGACCTCTCTGCGGCGAACACCTCGCGGCAGGCCGCCTCGTGCGACGCCTGCGCCCGGTCGTAGTACGCCTGGACCAGCTGTTCCTTGGACGTGAAGTAGTAGTAGGCGTTGCCCACCGACACGCCCGCCTCCGCGGCGATGGCACGCATCGTGGTCGCCTCGTACCCCCGCTCCCGGAACAGCCGGAGGGCCGTCTCGACGATGAGCTCCCGTGTCTTCTCGGCCACGATCGTCACTGTACGGCGCGGCCGGGCAGGGAGCGGGGGTCAGGAGAACTCAGCAGGACTCAGGCGAACTCGGTGGCGACGAGCGCGGCGATCTCGGCGGTGTTCAGCGCGGCGCCCTTGCGGAGGTTGTCGCCGCAGACGAACAGGTCGAGCGTGTTGGGGAAGTCGAGCGCTTGGCGGATCCGGCCGACGTAGGTCGGGTCGGTGCCCACGACGTCCGCCGGCGTGGGGAACACGCCGTTGGCCGGGTCGTCGAGCACCACGACGGTCGGCGCCGCGTCCAGGATCTCCCGGGCGCCCTCGACGGTCACCTCCCGCTCGAACGTCGCGTGGACGGCGAGCGAGTGGGTGGTCACCACGGGGACGCGCACGCAGGTCGCGGAGACCCGCAGGTCCGGGATGCCGAGGATCTTGCGGGACTCGTTGCGGACCTTCAGCTCCTCCGACGTCCAGCCGCCGCCCCTGATCGAGCCCGCCAGCGGCACCACGTTGAGCGCCAGCGGAGCGGGGAACGGCGAGTCGGCCAGGTCGGGCACGGTCTTGCGCACGTCACCGGCGGCCGTGCCCATCGTCCGGTCGCCCGCGACGGCCTCGATCTCGGCGTACAACCGCTCGGGGCCGGCCACCCCGGCGCCGGAGACGGCCTGGTAGGAGGCGACGACCAGCTCACGCAGGCGGTACTCGCGGTGCAGCGCGCCCATCGCGGCCATCATCGACAGCGTCGTGCAGTTGGGGTTGGAGATGATCCCCTTGGGCCGGTTGCGGGCCTGCTCGGGGTTGCACTCGGGCACCACGAGCGGCACGTCCGGGTCCATCCGGAAGGCGCCGGAGTTGTCCACGGCCACCGCGCCGCGCTCGGCGGCGATCGGCGCCCACTCGGCGGACACCTCGTCCGGCACGTCGAACATCGCGATGTCGACGCCGTCGAAGGCCTCCGGCGACAACGCCTGGACCACGACGTCCTCGCCGCGCACGCTCAGCACCTTGCCCGCCGAACGCGGAGAGGCGATGAGCCGGATCTCGCCGTACGCGTCGGACAGGTCGCGGCGGTTGGTCAGGATGTCGAGCATGACCGTGCCGACGGCGCCGGTCGCGCCGACGACGGCCAAAACGGGCTTGCGGCTCATCGTCCGGTACCTCCATACACAACGGCCTCGACCTGGTCGGAGTCGAGGTCGAACGCGCGGTGGGCGGCGGCGACCGCGGTGTCCACCTCGTTCTGCCCCACGACGACGGAGATTCGGATCTCCGAGGTCGAGATCATCTCGATGTTCACTCCGGCGTCGGCCAGCGCGCCGAAGAACGTGGCGGTGACGCCGGGGTGCGAGCGCATGCCCGCGCCGACGAGCGACACCTTGCCGATCTGGTCGTCGTACAGCAGCGACTCGAACGCGACCTGGCTCTGGATCTTCTTCAGCGCGGTGAGGGCCGTCTGGCTGTCGTTCACCGGCAGCGTGAAGGAGATGTCCGTACGCCCGGTCGCGGCGGCCGACACGTTCTGCACGATCATGTCGATGTTGATCTCCGCGTCCGCCAGCGTGCGGAAGATGGCGGCGGCCTCGCCGACCTTGTCGGGCACCCCGACCACAGTGATCTTGGCCTCGCTCCGGTCGTGCGCGACCCCGGAGATGATGGGCTGCTCCACTTCGGTCCCTTCGCTGTTGGGGTCGGAGACGACCCAGGTGCCTTCCCTCGTGCTGAACGAGCTTCTGACGTGGATGGGCAGGCCGAACCTGCGGGCGTACTCCACGCAGCGCAGGTGCAGGATCTTCGCCCCGCACGCCGCCATCTCCATGGCCTCGTCGTAGGAGATCCGCGGAATCTGCCGTGCCGAGCGGACGATGCGGGGATCGGCGGTGTAGATGCCGTCCACGTCGGTGTAGATCTCGCAGACGTCCGCGCCGAGCGCCGCCGCGAGAGCGACGGCCGTGGTGTCGGAGCCGCCCCGGCCCAGCGTCGTGATGTCCTTGCTGTCCTGGGAGACGCCCTGGAACCCGGCCACGATCGCGATCTGACCGGCGTCGACCGCCTCCCTGATTCGGCTCGGCGTGACGTCGATGATGCGCGCCTTGCCGTGCGTCGAGTCGGTGATCACGCCCGCCTGCGAACCGGTGAAGCTGCGCGCCTCGTGGCCGAGGTTGGCGATCGCCATCGCGAGCAGCGCCATCGAGATCCGCTCACCCGAGGTGAGCAGCATGTCGAGCTCGCGGCCGGGCGGCAGCGGCGACACCTGCCGGGCCAGGTCGAGCAGCTCGTCGGTGGTGTCGCCCATCGCGGAGACCACCACCACGACGTCGTTGCCCGCTTTTTTCGTCGCCACGATCCGCTGGGCGACCCGCTTGATGCAGGACGCGTCGGCTACGGAGGAACCACCGTACTTTTGCACAACGAGCGCCACTGGAATCTCCAACGAATCAGGACGTGGAGCTCACAGTGTACTTGTGCGTCCCAAACGCCCACCGTACGCGACCAGTATGTGGACGGTCAGCCCACGCTCAGACGGCGATCAGACCGCGATCAGACGGTGGTGCCCTCTTCGACCACGTCGAGGCGGGCGTGGGCGACGAGCGACTGCAGGGCCCGCAGCGCCGCGCCGGCGTGGTTACCCCAGGTGTTGAAGTAGGAGAACTGCCACCACCACAGCGCCTCAAGGGGACGGCCCGCGCCGTAGTGCCGCAGCCCGTGGATGAGGTCGGCCGCCACCGCCGCGAGGTCGTCGGACAGCCGGTACGGCGTGACCGCGTCGTCCTTGTAGGGGTCGAAGACCTCGGCGTAGTCGTCCACCGGCCCGAGCCGGGCGGCCAGCGCCGTGCGGAGGGGATCGATGTCGGGGTCCTCGCTCAGCACGGGCTCGACGTTCCCCTGCAGGATCACGTCCTGCGCGGCCCCCAGCTGGGTGCCCGCGAGGCTGACCTGGGCCACCTCCACCAGAAGCAGCGGCAGCGTCGCGTCGCCGCCCTCGCCGCCGGCCAGGCGGGTCAGGCCGTCGATGTAGTTCTGCGCGTGTCCGGCGACGCGTGCGGCCAGGTCGTTCCACTCGTCAGACATCCAGCAGCCTCCGTCCTTCGAAAGCGCGGCCCAAGGTGACCTCGTCGGCGTACTCGAGATCACCGCCCACAGGCAGGCCGCTGGCAAGTCGGGTCACCTTCAGCCCCAGAGGCTTGACGAGCCGGGCCAGATAGGTGGCCGTCGCCTCACCTTCGAGGTTCGGGTCGGTAGCGAGGATCAGCTCGGTGATCTGGCCGTCGGCCAGCCGGACCATCAACTCGCGAATCTTCAGGTCGTCCGGCCCGACACCGTCGATCGGGCTGATCGCTCCTCCGAGCACGTGGTAGCGGCCGCGGAACTCGCGGGTCCTCTCGATCGCCACCACGTCCTTCGGTTCCTCGACCACGCAGATCACCTGCGGGTCACGCCGCTGGTCGCGGCAGATGCGGCATTCCTCTTCCGCTGCGACGTTGCCGCAAACCCGGCAGAAACGCACCTTCTCCTTGACCTCCAGCAGCGCGTGCGCCAGCCGCTTGACGTCGGCCGGGTCGGCGGCGAGGAGGTGGAACGCGATCCGCTGCGCGCTCTTGGGACCGACGCCGGGCAGCAGCCCGAGCTCGTCGATCAGATTCTGGACGACCCCTTCGTACATGCTCTAGAACCCCGGCAGCTGACCGCCGCCGAAACCGCCCCCCAGACCCTGCGCGAGCGGGCCCAGCTTCTCCTGCTGCAGCTCGGCCGCGGCGCGTACGGCGTCCCGCACGGCGGCGAGGACCAGGTCCGCGATCGTCTGCGCGGTCTCCTCCGGGTCGCTCGTGTCGATGGCGACCGGGCTGATCTCGAGTTCCAGCAGCTCGCCGCTGCCGTTCACGGTGGCGCGGACGAGCCCGCCGCCGGCGGTCCCGTCGACCTCGGCGTCGCTGAGCTCCTGCTGCGCGGTGACGAGCTGCTGCTGCATCAGCTGAGCCTGCTCCAGCAACTGCTGGAGATTGACATCTCCTGGATTCACGATGGTGCGCTCCTCAGCGTCCAGCGACGTGTTCGTCGCGACGAGCCTACGGCGTCCGTCCCCGTTTCCGCACCGGAGCCGGTACGCGTGTTCCACCCGGGGTGGTCGGCGGACGGACACCGGTTACCCCACCAGTCTCCGTCCATGCGGCGTCCGTCTCCCGCGCGGGTGAGGCGTTCAGGAGTGGTCGATCTCCTCGATGATCCGGCCGCCGAGCTCGCGCTGGATCAGGGCCATGCCGGTCAGCTCGCTCACGTCCGCGCCCGCGTCGCCACGGCCCGGAACCGTCTCCGGCCAGGCCTGGCGTGATCCCGCCGGCGCGGCGGGCCGCCCGGCCGGCCGCGCGGTGGCGAACGCGGACGACGCTCCCGACGGCGGGCCGGGCGACGGGCTGTCGAAGTCGTCCGACGGCGCGTCCGGCCAGGTCTCGTCGGTCGTCCCGCTGGGACCCGCTCCACCGCTTCCCGCCCCGTTGCTCACGGCGGGCGGAGCGGCCGGTGCGGCGGACGCCGGCGGTGACGGCGTGGACGCGGCAGGCACGCCGGGTGAAGTGGGCACCGTGGCCGGTGACGACCCTGTCGGCGCGACCGGCGCGGGCGGCGCCGCGGGTGCGGGGGGGCCGGACGGGCCGCGCGCGGCGGAGCCGGACGGGCCCGGGCCCGAGCCGCCGACGACCACCTCGACGCGCCAGACGCCGCCGAGCACCTCGCCGAGGGCGGCGGCCACCAGCTCGTCGCGCTTGCCCTTGAGGAAGCCCTGCACGTCGCCCGGCTTCTCGAAGCCGATGGTCACCACGTTGCCCTCGACGCCGAGCAGCCTGCCCTGGGCGTTGAGGATGATCCAGGCCACCTTCTGCCGGTTCCTGATCGCCTCCAGCACCCGCGGCCAGGCCTGGTGCACCGGCCCGCCGCTCTGAACCACTCCCTGGCCGACGCCCGTCGCGGGCGCCTGGGCCTGCGCGGGCGGCGGAGCGGCCCCGGCGCCGGGCCGTACGGGCGTGGGCCAGTCGTCGGCGTCGCCGGTCCTCGCCGGGGGCCGCGCGGCCGGAGCCGGCGCGCTCTCCGCCGGCGGCGCCGCAGGAGGCACGGCTGGCGGCGCGGCTGATGGGGCCGCCGACGGTGCCGTAGGAGGCGCGGCCGGTGGCGGGGCGGCGGCGACGGCGTGTGTCCCGGCCACGACGCCGCGCTCCAGCCGTTCGAGCCGGGTCAGCAGCGCCGCCTCGCCCTGGTCGGCCCCCGGGAGCAGCACGCGGGCGCACACGAGTTCCAGCAGCAGGCGGGGAGAGGTGGCGCCGCGCATCTCGGTCAGCCCGGCGTTGAAGACCTCCGCCGCCCGGGTCAGCTCGGCGGGACCCATGGACGCCGCCTGCGCCTGGAGGCGCTCCAGCTCGTCGGCCGGCCGGTCGAGCAGGCCGCTGCCCGCGGCCTCGGGGACGTTCGAGAGGATCACCAGGTCGCGGAAGCGTTCGAGCAGGTCGGTGGCGAAGCGGCGGGGGTCGTGGCCGCCCTCGATCACCCGGTGCACCGCGTGGAACACGGCCGCGCCGTCCCTCTTGGCGAACGCGTCGACCACCTCGTCCAGCAGGTCGCCGTCCGTGTAGCCGAGCAGGGACACGGCCCGCGGATAGGTGATGCCGGCCTCGTCCGCGCCCGCGAGAAGCTGGTCGAGGATCGACAGCGTGTCGCGGGCCGACCCGGCGCCCGCCCGGACGACGAGCGGTAACGCGGCCGGCTCGTACGGCACCGACTCGGATTCGAGGATCTCCTCCATGAGCCGGCGCAGCGTGGCGGGCGGCATCAGCCGGAACGGGTAGTGGTGGGTGCGGGACTTGATCGTCCCGATGACCTTCTCCGGCTCGGTGGTGGCGAAGACGAACTTGAGGTGCGGCGGCGGCTCCTCCACCAGCTTCAGCAGCGCGTTGAAGCCCTCACGGGTGACCATGTGGGCCTCGTCGATGATGTAGATCTTGTATCTCGCCGAGACGGGGGCGAAGAACGCCCGCTCGCGCAGGTCACGCGCGTCGTCCACACCGCCGTGGGAGGCCGCGTCGATCTCGATCACGTCGAGGTGGCCGGGCCCGGTGGGCGCCAGCGCCACGCAGGACTCGCACTCCCCGCAGGGGTCCGGCGTCGGGCCCTTCTCGCAGTTCAGGGAGCGGGCGAGGATGCGGGCGCTGGAGGTCTTGCCGCAGCCGCGCGGACCGCTGAAGAGATAGGCGTGGTGGATCCGGCCGCTGCGCAACGCCTGGCGCAGCGGGTCGGTGACGTGTTCCTGCCCCTTGACCTCGGCGAACGTCCCGGGCCTGTACTTGCGGTACAGCGCAAGACTCATGCCGCCTCCTCGGGGGGTCGACCCGGCCGGCGTACCCGCTAACTGAGAGACCCCTCGCACACCCGCCAGAGCCCGCTTATCCTTGCTGCCTTCCGGCCCTGGGGAGGTTCACAGGATGACGCCGCGCGAGGGGTCCGCTGGACAGTCTAGCCACTAGGCGGGGGTGCGCGGGACGCTTGACCACACCTCGCCATCACCGTCGAAACCACACCCGAAGTGAGCTAAGCTGTCCGACGGAGGATTCGCCTAGTTGGCCTAGGGCGCACGCTTGGAAAGCGTGTTGGGGGCAACCCCTCAGGAGTTCGAATCTCCTATCCTCCGCGCTTGGTTGAGCAGCAGAACGCGAAAGGCCCGGTCCATCCAACCGGGCCTTTCGCGCGTCCAGGGTCTCAGTTGCCCTCTGGAGAGGCCTCCTCTGGGCCGTCTGCGGACTCCCACAGCAGCCCGTCAACCTGGTTCGCCACGGTGTGCCGGATGGTGTCGGTGACGTGCAGGTAGCGGCGGGCCATGCCCGTACTCGACCACCCCATGATGGCCATCACAGCCCGTTCGGGGACTCCCAGGATTAGGAGCAGTGTCAGCCCTGAAGGGTTACGCCGGCAGTCGTGACGCCAGGGGTGACTTGCTCGTGGCCAAGCGGCTCATGGGCCAACTTGGAGTTGGCGAACTTGTCCTCCGATGGGGACAAGGGCTGACCATTCTGTTCAACGGAGAACGAGTGTGGTCCGAGCGGGGCGGTGTGAGCAAGGGCAAGTACTGGACCTTGAGGGCCCGGTCGGGATCACGATGACGGCCATCATGATCAACCCAAAAGTGTTACAGCAGCCTTTGACTCACTGATCACTCGGTTTCGTCCGCGCATCTTCCGCATGGTGTCGGTTGCAGATGAAGCTGTCGGTGTCCGCGTGTTGTTGTCGGTGCTCGTGTCGGTGTTCAGCTTGAGTTGTCGGCCGGCGCGATCTGGCAAAGCCAACGCACCCCAGCCGGTTCACCGACAATAAGACCTGACGACGCCACGCGGCGGCCGAGACTGTGCCTAGGTTCCAGGAACTTACCGTCAGTCCACACGCGCCCAGAGATCGTACGGGTCCTGCCTGGGGCGGAATCCATGCGCCTCTGCCATGTCTGCCGCCTCCCGGAACCTGTGACCGACGAGCGATGGGTCGTGGGCGTCGCTGCCGAAGCTGACCGCCGACCCACCCTCCTGGTGCCACCACCGCAGGATCACCGGTGACAGCGGCAACCTCGTGTTGATCTCCAGGGCCCGCCCAGAGGAGGCGGTCGCCCGCAGCGCATGCCGGAACTCCTCCTCGAAGGTCAGCGGATCGAAAGGCCCAGCCTCCGTAGGCCAGGACCGCACTGGGTAGTCGATGTGGGCAAGCACGGAGAACACATCGCTCCCCGACACCAGTCCGGCAACCTCGGCCAGGTACTCCCGAATGACCTCGGCCGCAACCCGGTGGTCGTATAGCCCCCACGGTTCCGCGAACCCGTCGCCGTCGGGCAGGCAGTGCAGAGAGCCCAGGATCCTGTCAAACCGCCCGGCCGCGAGTACCTTCGCCACGGCCTCGGCGTGCCAGTGCGGCTCCCCGACCTCCAGCCCACTCAGGATCCGTAGCCCGGGGAAGCGCTCGCGGCACCGCTCGATCGAGTCCAGATACCCGTCCACGTCGAACGCCGGAGGGCTCAACACCCCCTCCGGCGAGCTCAGCGACAGCAGATGGGCATCATCCGCGGAACCGATGTTCAACGACGTGTGGTCGAGGTGTTCGGTGAAGGCGATCGCCGGGAGCCCGAGCTCCACCGCCCGTGCGCAGGCGCGCTCCATCGAGGCATTCGGGGCGTCCCAGGACCACTCGCTGTGCACGTGACTGTCTACAGGCACCATCACAAAAGCACCGTAGTGGACGATCAGCGGAAGTGGCTTGAAGGGGAAGAGACGCCGATCATCAGTTCACCGACAACACGACCTGAACGACTCCACCCGAACCCGTCCGCATCAACATGTCGGACTACAGGTCATACGTGTCCGCTCCGACAACATCACTTGGAAGGGACGCATGGAGTCTGGGCGTCCTCGCAGAAACCCAAGGCATGGATCCGCACACCCGCCTGATCGCCGAATACGGCGTGGAGGGGTACAACGTGTCCTACGCCATCGAGGCCTGGCGGGTGAGGCGTACCGGCAGCGGGACGCCCTCACCCGGCGACCGGTGCGAGGAGTGGGGCTGGTACCCGCAGAACACCATCGCTCCGACCAACCTCGAAGGGTGGCGGCTGAGGACGGCGTGACTCCTGCGGGGCCGGGCCGCCTTCGGGCCGCCCGGCCCCGCTTCGCGATCTGCCACTCCCACGGAACTGCCATGGCGTGGACGACCTCCGCCGGCGGGTGGTTGGTTGACGGGATGGACCTCATCGACTTCTCCGGCTCTCCCCGTCCGGGAGACCTCGGCGTCCGCTGGATCCACGGGTCCGAGTCGGCCAAGCACAACACCGATCCGGACATCCAGGTCCACCGGTACGACGAGCACACCGTCATCCTGCGGCAGAACAAGGCGATCAACTACGAGGCGCCGTTCATGTTCCTGCTGTTCGGGAACGACCGGGCCCTCCTGCTCGACACCGGCGCGACCGCGTCGCCCGCGTACTTCCCGCTACGCCGGACGGTGGACGCCCTCGTACGGGACTGGCTGGGCGAGCACTCGCGCGAGCGCTACGGGCTTCTCGTCGCCCACACCCACGGCCACGGCGACCACATCGCCGGGGACGGCCAGTTCGCCGGCCGCCCGGACACGGTGGTCGTGGACCCCGCGCCGGAGCGCGTGCGCGAGTTCTTCGGGCTCGGCGACGACCTGGACGTGCCCGCTCCCCTCGATCTCGGCGGCCGCGTCCTGGACGTGCTGGCGAGCCCCGGGCACCACAGGGCGGCGGTGACCTTCTACGACCGGTCCACGGGCCTGCTACTGACGGGCGACACGGTCTACCGCGGACGACTGTACGTCGAGGACTGGCCGGAGTTCGGGCGGACCATCGACCGCCTGGTGAGGTTCGCCGCGGACCGGCCCGTCACCCATGTGCTCGGCTGCCACATCGAGATGACCGGCGTGCCGGGCGAGGACTACCCGATCCGCACCACCTATCAGCCGGACGAACCGCCGCTGCAGATGACGGCCGGGCACCTGCGGGAGATCCGCCACGCGGTGACCGAGATCGGGGGCCGGCCCGGCGTCCACGTCTATCCCGATTTCATCGTCCACGTCCGCTGAGCCGCGAAAATTTCAGCCCCGGTGTGACGTCTCGGCAGGCCGCCGCCGGAGGGCGGGCGCGGCGGTTGACACGGCCTGGCCCCTCGGGAGATTCCGGATTCGCGGACACCGCAGCCCGCAACGACCGGCCGACGAGTCAGGAAAACGCATGGTGATCTCCCGTACGACGGCGGCACTCGCCGCGGTGTTCGCCCTCGCCCTGCCCGCACCCGCGGCAGCGGCCGCCGCTCCACCGGCGGACGGGCGGGTGGGCACTCCGGTGCGGACCGAGCCGCTGGCGCAGGAGCTGCGGCTCGCCGGAGCGGGGACCTCGCTGCTGCTCTGGTACCGCTCCACCGGCCACGACGGACGTCCTGCCGTGGTCAGCGGGACGCTGGCGGTCCCGTCCGGACGTCCTCCGGCGGGCGGCTGGCCGGTGGTGAGCTTCGGGCACGGCTTCGGCGGCATCGCCGACGCCTGCGCCCCCTCTCACACCGGTCCGAGCCCCTGGGAGCGCGCGGTGCAGGAGACGCTGCTCGCCGCGGGCTACGCCGTGGCCGTCACCGACTACGAAGGGCTCGGCACCCCCGGGGACAGCCCGGGCATCGACGGGAGGTCCGAGGCGTACAACGTGATCGACATCGTCCGCGCCGCCCGGCGCGTGGCTCCCGTCGGGCGGGACTGGGCGTCGGTCGGCTACTCGATGGGCGGGCACGCGGCCCTGTTCGCCGCCGCCCTCACCTCCTCGTACGCGCCTTCGCTGCGGCACAGGGGCACGATCGCGATGGCCCCGGTCACCCAGTGGGGGCTGTGGACGAAGGACCCCGCCTTCTACGACCCCGCGCTTCCCGTCAACCACACGGTCCCCTACAACGGCCGGACGATGCCGCTGACGACGCCCGGCTTCCGGGCGGCGGACTGGTTCACCCCGAAGGGGCTGGAGCTGGTCGACCTGGCCGGGCGGGCCTGCATCGGCGACATGGTCGCGGCGGTCGCCGGGCTCACCAACGGCGACGTGCTCAAGGACCCGGCCGGAGCCAACGCGGTGTTCGCCCGGTCGCTGGCCGACGACGAGATCCCGGTGTCGCGCTATCCGCGGCCGGTCTACGTCGTCCACGGCACCGACGACGTCGTCCCGATCGCGCTCAGCCGTCTCACGGCCGGACAGCTCCTCGGGGCGGGCACCGACGTCACGTTCGTTCCTGTGGAGGGCGCCGACCACATCACACTGCTGCCGGCGATCGCCACGCGGGTGCGGGAGTGGACCGACCGGCTCTTCCGCCGCCGGTAGGAGCCGCCTAGACCCACCCGGGCAGCAGCATGCGGCTCAGCCAGGCGTCGTACGGCACGGGGACCGCGGTGAGGACCGGGGACAGCCACCAGAAGTCGGCCAGGGCCAGCAGGGCGAACGCGCCCACCAGCGCCGCGCCCGTGGAGCGCCGCACGGCCGAGGCGCCCGGCGGCCCGAGGACGAGCCCGCAGGCGAGCACGATCGCGAGGACCAGGAACGGCAGCGCGGGCAGCAGGTAGAACAGGAACGTCGTGCGCTGGTCGGCCAGCGCGAAGTAGCACCACGGCAGCCAGCCCGCGGCGTAGCCGAGCACGGCGGCCCCCGCCCGCCAGTCGCGCGTCGTCAGGTGCCACACGACCATCGCGAGCAGCGCGAGCAGTCCGGCGTACCAGACGACCGGGGTGCCGGTCCCGAGGATCGCCTGGCTGCAGGAGCGCGCCCCGCAGGCGCCGGTGGCCGAGCGGTAGTAGAAGAGGACCGGGCGTGCCAGCAGCGGCCAGCCCCAGGGGTCCGACTGGTAGTCGTGGTGGGCGCGCAGGCCCTGGTGGAAGCCCAGCACCTGGCTCTGGTAGTCGATCAGGGACCGCAGCGAGTCGACGACGAAGTAGGCCCAGCCGTTCGCGCTCGCGCGGTCCCAGTTGCGGCCGTAGCCGCCGGCCGAGGCCAGCCACCCCGCGAACGACGCGACGTACGTGACGGCGGGGACGGCGCAGAGCCACGCGAGGACGAGCGGCAGGTCGAGGCGGACCGCCTGCCGTCCGGGGCGGCGCAGGCCGACCGCCCGCCTCGCGCCGCGGTCCCAGGCGAACCCCATGACCGCGAACGCCACGACGAAGAGCACGCCGGTCCACTTCGTGGCCGTCGCCGCCCCGAGGCACAGCCCGGCGGCCAGCCGCCAGGGCCGGGGGCCGAGCCGGGGTCCGGGTTCCTCCAGGGCGGAGGCGCGGTGCCACTCCGTCAGGCGGGCGCGGGCGGCGTCTCGGTCGGCGACCAGGCAGGCGAAGCCCGCGAGCACCCAGAACATGAGGAAGACGTCGAGCAGCGCGGACCGCGACAGCACGAGGTGCAGGCCGTCCAGCGCCAGCAGCAGGCCCGCGAGACAGCCGAGCAGCGTCGAACGGGTCATCCGGCGGGCGACCCGCGCCAGGACCAGCACGCTCAGGGTCCCGGCGAGCGCGGCGGCGAAGCGCCATCCGAAGGGCGTCAGGCCGAACAGCCACTCCCCCGCGCCGATGAGCCACTTGCCCAGTGGGGGATGCGCGACGTAGGCGGCGCAGTCCTCCGGCCGCGCGCAGGCGCGGAAGACGTCCCGGCCGCCGCGCAGGATCGTCTGCTCCGCGCCTTCGGCGAACTGCCGCTCGACCCCGTACGTGATCAGCGAGTAGGCGTCCTTGGCGTAGTACAGCTCGTCGAAGACGAAGGCGTGCGGGACGTCGAGACGATCGAACCGGAGGAACCCCCCGAACGCGGCCACGGCCAGCGGGCCGAGCCAGCCGAGCCCGCCCGGCATCGGCGGCACCAGCCGGTGTGCGGCGCTCCGAGGCACGCGCGCATCCTAACCCGCCCGGGGTAAGGCATGATCACTCACATGCGGGGCAGTAGGCCCGGCAAGCAACGCGGCAATGAGTGACGGCAATGACGGCAACGCCATCGGGAGCGTCGCAGATGGATTTCGATGATCGAGCGCAACTCGACACCTCGCAGGTCGAGGACGTCGGCGGAGGTGGCGGATTCCGGGGCGGCGGCCTGGCCGTCGGCGGCGGCGCCGCCGGCATCATCGCCCTCATCGTGGCCCTGATCTTCGGCATCAACCCCGGGAACATCACGGGCGGCGGAGACGAGCCCACCGGGGTGCAGCCGAGCAGCGACCTGAGCGCCCAGTGCAAGAGCGGCGCCGACGCCGACCAGTCGGAGAAGTGCCGCGTCGTGGGCGTGGTCAACAGCATCCAGAAGTACTGGGGCGACCAGGTCCAGGGCTACACCAAAGCGAAGACCACGCTGTTCTCGGGCGGGGTGCAGACCGGGTGCGGCGCGGCCGACTCCTCCGTCGGCCCCTTCTACTGCCCGAACGACAAGCACGTCTATCTGGACCTGTCGTTCTTCGACGAACTGCAGTCACGGTTCGGGGCCAAGGGCGGCCCGTTCGCGCAGGCGTACGTGATCGCCCACGAGTACGGCCACCACGTGCAGGACCTGCTCGGCACGATGAACAAGGTCGGCCAGGAGCAGGGCGCGGAGAGCGGCTCCGTACGGCTCGAACTGCAGGCGGACTGCTACGCGGGCGTCTGGGCGAAGAACGCGGTGAGCACGGGCTTCTACGAATCGGAGTTCACCGACGCCGACATCAAGGAGGCGATCGACGCCGCCGCGGCGGTCGGCGACGACCACATCCAGGAGCAGGCGCAGGGCCGGGTCAACCCGGACGCGTTCACCCACGGCACGTCGGCCCAGCGGACCAAGTGGTTCAAGAACGGCTATGGCTCGGGCGACCCCGGACGCTGCGACACCTTCTCCGGAAGCATCTGAGGCCGATGTGAGGGCCGCCGGACGGCGTGCGGCGGCTCCGGACACCGGCCGTTTGCCACGTCTCCTAAACTACATAGCGTGATCTTTAAGTTGGTCGGCGACGGACGGCCCTACCCGGAACACGGACTGTCCTCCCGAGAGTGGGCCCGGATCCCGCCCCGGCAGGTCCGGCTCGACACGCTGATCACCACGAAGGCGGTGCTGGACCTGCACTCGTTGCTCAGCAAGGACTCGACCTTCTACGGCGACCTGTTCCCGCACGTGGTGCAGTGGCAGGGTGAGCTGTACCTGGAGGACGGCCTGCACCGCGCGCTGCGCTCCGCGCTGCACCAGCGCTCCGTGCTGCACGCCCGCGTGCTGGAGCTGCAGGACTGACGCCGGACCGGCATACGAGAAGAGCCGCTGACCTTATCGCAGGTCAGCGGCTCTTTCTGGTGGCGGTGGAGGTGGGATTTGAACCCACGGTAGGTTGCCCTACACACGCTTTCGAGGCGTGCGCCCTCGGCCACTAGGCGACTCCACCGCGCAGCAGCTTACCGGACGAACACCACTGCCCGCGCACCCGTTTCCGGCGCGCACCCCGCGATCAGGCGCGGCGGCCGGAGAAGAACCCGCTCAGCACCGCCGCGCACTCGTCGGCCAGCACGCCCATGACGACCTCGGGCCGGTGGTTGAGCCTGCGGTCCCGCAGGACGTCCCACAGGGAGCCGGCGGCGCCCGCCTTCTCGTCCACCGCGCCGTAGACGACCCGGTCGACCCGGGCGAGGACGGCGGCGCCGGCGCACATCGTGCAGGGCTCCAGCGTGACGACCAGGGTGCAGCCGGTCAGCCGCCAGTCGCCCCGGGCCGCCGCGGCGGCCCGGAGGGCGAGCACCTCGGCGTGCGCGGTCGGGTCCCCGCTCGCCTCGCGGTCGTTGCCCGCCGCCGCGAGCACGCGACCGAGTTCCGGATCACCGGCCTCTGAACCACCGGCCTCCGAACCACCGGCCGCCGCGGGACCGAGCAGCACGGCGCCGACCGGCACCTCCCCGCGCTCACCCGCCCGTACGGCCTCCGCCAGCGCCAGCCGCATGGCGGCCTCGTACGGCCCCGGCGGCGAGCCGGTCACCGCAGGCGTTCGAGCTCGTCGGCGAACCCGAGCCGTTCGGCGATGAGCGAGAGGATGTCGGCGGGCAGCACGCCCTCCTCCATGCTGAGCTCCAGCAGTTCCTCCGCGCTCAGCGAGAAGTCGGCGAGCAGTTCGAGGTCGCCCACCGGGCGGATGCCGAGATCGGGGGTGTCCTTGTCCACCACCACACCGGCGAGCTCGGCGAAGATCTCCCCGAGCGGGTCGTGCTGCGCCGCGTGCGCGTCCGAGATGAACACGCGCGGATCGAGATCGTCCTCATAGCGGATGATCGCGAACCACTCGTCCTCGACCTCCACGCAGAGCAGGGCCAGCTCGTCGCCGTTGAGCCCGAGCGCCTCCTGCAGGGCGTCGCCCAGGTCGTCGGCGATCTCGGCCTCGCCGAGGTCGACCTCGGCGCCGGCCCAGCGGCCGTCGATGCGGGCGAAACCGGCGGAGAAGAGGTTGGATCTGGAGGGCATTGCCGTCTCCCCAGGTCAGCCGATGGCGGCGTCGACGGCGCGTTCGAAGGGCTGGGAGAAGCCCAGCCGCGCGGCGATGCTCGACAGCACCTCGTCGGGCAGCAGGTCGAGGTCGCCGGACAGGGCGCCCAGCTCCATCTCGTCGAGCCCGAGGTCGGCGAAGATGGACAGGTCGCCGGCCGGAAGGACGCTGTCGAGCTCCTCCTCCTCGGGCACCGGCACCTCGAGGTACTCGAGGGCCTGCTGCGCCAGCGGCCACTCCCAGGCGGCCGTGACATCCGAGAGGAAGACGTCGACCTGCTCGCCGAAGACCCGCAACGCCACGAAGAAGTCATCCCCTACGGCGACCATGCCAATCGTGGTCCCCATGCTCGGCGTCTGCCGCAGCGCGTGAATGAGCCCGTCCAGGTCGGAGGTGAGGGCCACCGGAAGCATCTCGGCCTCCCAGCGGTCCTCTTCCCGATACACAACGATGGCGAAGTCAAGAGTGTCCACGTCTGTCATCGTCTTCCCCACCGCACGGTCCTCACGCACGGAATCGTCGCAGAATCGGGCTCCCGCCGTACGGTGCTCACGCCAAATCGTGATCAAAGAGTCAGGCGGCGCCGAGGCACGAGGCCGGAGACGGTAACTTTTGTTCCCATGCAGACCCTCGTCGTCGACCACCCGCTCGTCGCCCACAAGCTCACGACGCTGCGCGACGTGCGGACCGACTCGCCGACGTTCCGCCGCCTGGCCGACGAACTGGTCACGCTCCTCGCCTACGAGGCGACCCGCGACGTGCGGGTGACCGACGTCACCGTCGCCACGCCGCTCGCCCCCGCCCATGGCGTACGGCTCGCCCGTCCCGTGCCTCTCGTCGTGCCCATCCTGCGGGCCGGGCTGGGGATGCTCGACGGGATGACCCGGCTGCTGCCGACCGCCGAGGTCGGCTTCCTCGGGATGATCCGCGACGAGTCCACGCTCAAGGCCCAGACGTACGCCACCCGGTTGCCCGAGGACCTCTCCGGGCGCCAGTGCTACGTGCTGGACCCGATGCTGGCGACCGGCGGCACGCTCGCCGCGGCGATCGAGTTCCTGTTCGCCCGCGGCGCGCGGGACGTCACCGCGATCTGCCTGCTCGCCGCCCCCGAGGGCATCGCGTACCTGGACGAGGCGTTCCAGGGCGACGACCGGCCCATCAGGGTGGTGACCGCCGCGCTCGACGAGCGGCTCAACGAGAACGGCTACATCGTGCCCGGCCTCGGCGACGCCGGCGACCGCCTATACGGCGTGGTCTGATTTCCCTCTCCTTCCGCACGCTCCGCAGCCCTTCTCTCCCTGGTTACGCACCGCTCCCGCTAGGGTACGCAGTGTGATGACGACGTCACCTCGCGCTCACGCGAGCGGGGCGCCACAGGGAGAGCGATTGAGCCAGCATCCGGGCGGCGAGCACTACGAGCAGCTCGAAGCCCTGCTCAGGGACGAGTTCGCGGGAGTGCATCCCCCCGCGACGGTGACCCGGTGCGTGCAGGCCGCCCACCACGGCGCCGTCGAGGTCATCGGCCACGCGCCCGCCGGGCTCGTGGAGCGGATCGCCCGCAAACACCTGCGGGTGCTCGCGACCGCCGCCGAGGGGCGGGGCTGACACCGTCACGATCACTGATCCCGTTCGCGGTTCGCCGCTTTACCAAACGGGGTGACTGGGTAATGTATTGGTCATGGGAGTGGTGACGGCGGTGCAGGGGAAGAAGATCCTCAAGTGGACGGTCATTGTCGTGGTGGCCTTCTACTTGCTCACGAGGCCGACTGACGCGGCCCACACGGTCCACGGAGCCCTCAACGGAATGATCAACGCGGCCGACTCGATGGCGCAGTTCTTCGCCTCCCTGACATGAGACTTGTGACCCACGGGGACTCCGCCCCGTCGTCGGTCAACCGTTACCTCCTCCCCCACGAACAACAGGTCATCATGGTGCGGCGGCACCCTGCCGTGCTCCTGCGCCCCGTCGCCGAGATCTTCGGAGGGCTCATCCTCGCCGGAGTTCTCAGCAAGTTCCTGAGCGACGGCGGCGCCGCGCAGGCCCTGGCCATCGTCTGGTGGGCCTGGCTGCTGCTGCTCGTCCGCTTCGTATGGAAGGTGGCGGAGTGGTCGGTCGACTACTTCGTCGTCACCTCCCAGCGCATGCTTCTCACTACCGGCCTCATCACGCGCAAGGTCGCGATGATGCCCCTGGGCAAGGTCACCGACATGAGCTTCCAGCGCTCGCTCCTCGGCCGCATGCTCGGCTACGGCGAGTTCGTACTGGAGTCGGCCGGCCAGGATCAGGCCTTCCGCACCGTCCCCCACATCCCGTATCCGGAGACCCTGTATCTAGAGGTCTGTCAGATGATCTTCCCCGGCAAGGACGGGGACGACGACTGACGGCCTCGGCCGTCCGTTATCTCGACACCGTGATCGAACCTTCACCGTCGTGATTCTTGACGGAGGGTTACACGAATCGGTCGCTTCGTGCCATTATGGCGACACTATTGACCCTTCCCCCGCCCTGAGAGATCAGATGCCGAGTCAGGGAACCATCGGTGACCGCGTCCGCGGACTGCGGTTGAGCAGGCGAATGTCGCAGGCCCAGTTGGCCGGACCCGACCTATCCGACAGTTATGTCTCACTCATCGAGTCCGGAAAGCGGACGCCAACGCCGGTCGTCGCCCGGCTGCTCGCCGAGCGTCTCGGTTGCACCACCGAGTTCCTGCTTCACGGGATAGAGCCTCGGCAGCGCATCGACACCGAGCTCGGCCTCCGGCACGCCGAGCTGGAGCTGTACCACGGCGACCCCGCCGTGGCCGCCGACCGCTTCGGCGAGATCGCCAAGGCGGCGGGCGAGGACAACGCGATGCTGGCCGCGCACGCGCGGCTCGGCGTGGCGCGGGCGCTGGAGGCCCAGGGCCGCGTCGGCCGGGCCGTCGAGGCGTACGAGCGGCTGCGCCGTGAGGCCACCGCGCATCCCGAGCGCCTCGCCGACCTCCCGCTGACCATCGCGCTGTGCCGCTGCTACCAGCGGGCCGGAGACCGGTTGCGCGCCCGCGACCTCGGCGCCCACGCGCTCGGCCAGGTCGACCGGCTCGGCGTGATCGAGGGCGACCTCGCCGTCGAGCTCGCGCTGGCGCTCGTGGAGGCCGAGACCGGCCTGCCGTACGTCGAGCGGGTGCTGGACAGCGCGGGACTGCCGCAGGCCGCCGACCGCAGCGGAGAGATCCTCGCGTTGTGGCAGGCGAGCGTGACGGCGGGCGAAGGCGAGGACTCGGCGCTGGCCGTGCAGCTCGCCGAGGACGCCCTCGCGGCCGGCCGCCCGGCCCGGATCGCCCTCCGGTGCGCCCGCATCGCGATGCACTGGGCCCGGATCACAGCGGCGGATCCCGAAGGTGCGGATTTGGATCGAGCCAACAAGCTGGCTGCGTCCGCCGTGGGGGTTTTCGCCCGATTCCCGGCCGAGCGACGGGAGCACGCGAGGGGTCTCGTGGTGCTGAGTTCGGTACGGCTGCGGACGGGAGACACGGAATCCGCACTCGAACTCGCCGACGAGGCACTGGTTCGGCTGGGCGACGCCCGGGGGACCACGGCGGCCACCGCGAACATGGTGCTCGCCGAGATCGCTTTGGCACGGTCCGAAGACCCGGCGCCCGCGCTCACCCGGGCCCATGACCTGCTGGGCGGCGAGACGCCGGACCGGGACACCGCCCGGGCCTGGCGGACGCTCGGCGACCTGTGGGGTCAGGCCGGTGCTCTCAACCAGCAGACGGAGGCATATCGTAGAGCCCTGGAAGCCGTGGGGATCCGCGTGAACATACCGGGCTCCACCACCGCGGCGGCGCTCGCTCGGTAGCCTCCCTGGAGCTCCGGATTTGTTCCGGAAGCTCTGGAATAATTAGGGTCGACCACTCATTCCATCATCGGATGATTGGCTACCCAAAGGAGGCTGACTGTGAGCCTGCGGACGGCGCAGCGGGCGTCTCTCGTGGACCAGGTGATCGACCAGCTCAAGGAGCAGATCACCTCCGGCTCCTGGCAGATGCATGCCAAGATTCCCACCGAGACCGTGCTCGCCGAGCATCTCGGAGTCGGCCGGAACACCGTCCGCGAAGCGGTGCGGGCACTGACGCACGCCGGGCTGCTGGAGTGCCGCCAGGGCGACGGCACGTATGTTCGGGCCACAAGTGAGCTCTCGGGCGCGATGGCCCGGCGGCTGCGGGCGGCCGAGCAGCTGGAGATCCTCGAGGTGCGTCGTGCCCTGGAGGTCGAGGCGGCCCGGCTCGCCGCGACGCGGCGCACCGACCAGGACATCGCGTCCATCGAGGCCGCGCTGGCCGCGCGGGAGAAGGCGTGGGCGGACGGCGACGCGGAGGCGTTCGTCGAGTCCGACCTCGCCTTCCACGTCGCGGTCGTCGAAGCCACGCACAACACGGTGCTGATCGACCTGTACGTCGACTTCTCGGCGGCGCTCCGGGCGAGCATCGCCGCTGCCGGCGGCTCGCTGGAGCAGAACTACATCCCCCACGACGCCATCGTCCGCGCGATCGTCGCCGGTGACGCCACCGCGGCGGAGCGGGCGGGTCACGCGTGCATGGAGCACATCCTCATCGCCCTCACCGAGTCGGCGACGCTGACCTCCTGAGCCGCCCCCGGCTCCCAGAACCGGGACCGCGAGGTCAGCCGAGCCGCAGGGACATCACCAGGTAGCGGTAGCCGGGGTCGTCGCCCTCGTCCGTGACCAGGGCGGGCCGGGTCGGCGAGTCCAGGTGGACGCGCGCCCGCTCGGTCCCGACGCCCGCGAGGCCGTCGAGCAGGAAGTGGGGCTGGAAGGCGATCTGGATGTCCGGGCCTTCCAGCTCGGCCTCGACGACCTCCGCGCCCCTGCCGATGTCGCCGCCGCCGGCCTGGATCAGCACCTGTCCCGGGGAGAACGACAGCCGGACCGCGGTGTTGCGCTCGGCGACCAGCGTCACCCGCTTGACGGCCTCCACGAACGGCCCCACCGGGACGTCGGCGTGGATCGGCCACTGCTCGGTCAGCCGGGCCCGGTAGTCGATGAACTGCTCGTCGAGCAGCCGGACGGTGGTGGTGCGGCCCTGGCTCTCGAATCCGGCCACGTTGTCGCCGAGCCCGACCGCCACCTCGCCCCCGCGCAGCGAGCGCGCCACCTCGACCAGCACCCGCGCCGGCACGACCACACCGTGCCGCTCCTCCTGCCGCTCCGGGTGCCACAGGAACTCGCTCGCCGCGATGCGGTAGCGGTCGGTGGCGGCCAGGGAGACCCGGACGTCCTCGATGTCCATCCGGATGCCCGTGAGCATGGGGAGCGTGTCGTCGCGGCTCGCGGCGGGCGCGACCTGGTTGACGGCGGTGGCGAAGACGCCCCCGCCCACGGCGCCGACCCTCGGCGGCATCGGCGGCATCGCGGGGAAGTCCTCGTCCGGCATGGTCAGCAGGCCGAACTCGGCGCTGCCGCAGGTGAGCACGGCCTCCGAGCCGCTGGTGGCGATCTCGACGGGGCGCGCCGGAAGGCTGCGGGTGACCTCCGCCAGGACCTTCCCCGGGATCAGCACCCGCCCCGGCTCCGCCACCTCGGCCTCGACGTCGGCCCGCGCCGACACGTCGTAGTCGAAGGCGGACACCCGCAGGTCGTCCCCCGCCTCCAGCAGCAGCCCCGCGAGGACGGGCACCGCGGGCCTGGCCGGGAGCACCCGGGCCGCCCACGCCACCGCTTCGGCGAGCACGTCGCGGTTCACCTGGAATTTCATCCCGACCTCCTGCCTGTGCCACCTGCCTGTGCCACGACTCGATTCCCCAAGGTAGCGCCCAGCACCGACATTCCAGGGGCCGGTCACACGGCTCAGCCGGGCCTGCTGCCGAGGAAGGCCAGCACCGCGAGCACCCGGCGGTTGTCGTCGTCGGAGGGCGCCAGGCCGAGCTTGGCGAAGATGTTCGCGGTGTGCTTGCCCACCGCGCTGTCGCTGAGGAACAGCCGCTGCCCGATGGCGGCGTTCGACCTGCCCTCCGCCATCAGTTCCAGCACCTCCCGCTCCCGGGGGGTGAGCCGGCCGAGCGGCTCGTTGCGCGAGTTGCTGGCCAGGAGCCTCGCGATGACCTCCGGGTCCATCGCCGTGCCGCCCGCCGCGACGCGACGTACGGCGTCGACGAACTGCTCGCCGTTGAACACCCGGTCCTTCAGCAGGTAGCCGACCCCGCCCGAGCCGTCGGCCAGCAGCTCCCTGGCGTACAGCTGCTCGACATGCTGGGAGAGCACGAGCACCGGCAGCCCCGGCACCCGCCGCCGCGCGGCGAGCGCGGCCTGCAGCCCCTCGTCGGTGAACGTCGGCGGCAGCCGTACGTCGACCACGGCCACGTCCGGACGCTCGCCGACCAGCGCGGCGAGCAGCTCCGGGCCGGACTCGACCGCGGCGACGACCTCGAAGCCGTGCGCGCGCAACAGGTGGACCAGGCCCTCCCGCAGCAGGTGCAGATCCTCCGCCAGGACTACCCGCACCCGCTCTCCTTCTCCCGCATGGCCCGTGCCGTCGTGGTCAGCGCGACGGTCAGCAGGCCGCCGCCGAGCAGCATCATGCCGACGATGACCGGCCACTGGAAGGGCTCGGGCATGTACAGCCCCAGGAACCAGGACCTCACCGGCGAACCGGCCAGTTTGAGCACCATCGCCACCAGCCCCTGCGGGAACAGCGCGATCGGCCACAGCGCCCAGCAGACGCCGCCGAGAAGGCGCCACGGAGACCGGGGCGCCACCCGCAGCGGGAAGGCCCGCGGCAGCTCGACGACCGCCGTGGTCGGGCCGCCCGCCGGGCTGCTCAGCGCGAACACGCCGTCGAACGCCCCGAGCCTGCGCTCGATGCCGCGCAGGCCGGTGCCACGCCCGGGGTCCGCGCCGCCGCGGCCGTCGTCGGTCACCGTCACCCGCAGCGCGGGACCCCGCGCGCTCACGTCCACCCACGCCTCGGTCGCGTCGCCGTGCCGGGCGGCGTTCGCCAGCAGCTCGCTGACCGCGAAGTACGCCGCGGACTCCAGCGGCGCGGACGCGCGCTCCGGCACGTCGACGGTCACATGGACGCGCAGCGGGCTGTCCAGGGCCAGCGCGCGTACGGCGTCGCCGAGGCCGCGTTCGGCGAGCACGGGGGGATGGATGCCTCGCACCAGCCGCCGGATGTCCTGCAGCGCGGCCGCCGAGGCGTCCCGCGCCTTGTCCAGCAGCGCCCGGGCGGCCCGCGGGTCGGTCTCCAGCAGCTGCTCGGCCGCTCCGATCGTCATCCCGATCGCGACGAGACGGGCCTGGGCGCCGTCGTGCAGGTCGCGTTCGATCCGCCGCAGCTCGGCGGCCTGCGAGTCGACGACCTCGGTGCGCGCCGCGTCCAGGTGGCTGACCCGCCGGGCCAGCCGCGTCTTCTCCGTGGGCCCGAGGAGCACGGCGGCGACGCCTCCGTGGACGCGCAGGGCCCACGGCGCGTACCAGTACGCGACGCCCGCCGCGAGCAGGATCCACACCACACCCAGGGGGTCGCCCCCGGCCAGCCGCAGCACGCCGTACGCGGTCGTGAGCAGCGGAGCGGCGGCCACGAGTCCGCAGGTCACCGGCGCGGCGAGCAGGTAGGCGAGGTCGCGCCAGGTCGCCGGATCCTTGATCATCCAGTTCCACCGCTTGTTGAAGGCGGGGATCGTGGGCTTCTTGTACAGGGTGCGGCCGTCGCGGTACCAGCCGTCCGCCTGCGGCACCGGCGGGGACGGCGCCGGCAGGTAGGGATCGTCCACCGGCACGCCCGACCAGCGCCCGGACAGATCGCGCGCCAGCCCGGTCACGGCCCGCGTGAGCCGTACGGCCGGGGGCAGGGCGAAGACCAGGCCGAGCAGGAAGGTGAGCAGCGCCGCCGTCAGCATCACCAGGGCGGCGGCCAGGCCCAGCAGGGCGAGGCCGGCGAGGGCTGCGCCCCTGCCGAGTGCGACGAGGGTACGGCGAGCTGCGGTCATGCGTCCAGTCTGCGAGTTCCGGGCGGTTCCGCACAGTGGCCCCGGACCCCCGGTGGGGGTGGGGGAAAGTACACCCCCGCCGGGTCCGCAGCCGCATTCCGGGCGGCCCGCCTGATTTCTAACGTCGTCGGCATGGCAATCATCACCGTGGACCACCTCCGCAAGACGTACGGGGCACGCGTGGCGGTCGAGGACGTGTCGTTCTCCGTGGAGGAGGGCGAGGTCTTCGGCATCGTCGGCCGCAACGGGGCCGGCAAGACGACGACGGTCGAGTGCGTCGCCGGGCTGCGCACCCCCACGGCGGGCACGATCGATCTGGACATCGGCCCGGACGGCGGCGTAGCCGCGGACCTGAAGGAACAGGTCGGCGTGCAGCTCCAGGAGTGCTCGCTGCCCGACAAGATCCGGGTCGGGGAGGCGCTGTCGCTCTACGCGTCGTTCTACCGCCGTCCCGCCGACTGGCGGGCGCTGGCCGCCGACGCCGGGCTCGATCTCCGCGCGTCGTTCGCCACCCTCTCCGGCGGGCAGCGCCAGCGGCTGTCGGTCGCGCTCGCGCTGGTGGGCAGCCCGCGCGTCGCGATCCTCGACGAGCTCACCACCGGCCTCGATCCGCAGGCCCGGCGGGAGACCTGGGAACTGGTCACCCGGATCAGGGACCGGGGCGTGACGGTCCTGCTCGTCACCCACTTCATGGAGGAGGTGGAGCGGTTGTGCGACCGGGTCGCGGTCATCTCGCGCGGCCGGGTGCGCGCGGTCGACACGCCCGCCGGGCTCGTCGCCCGCGCCGGCGGCGAGCAGCGCCTGGTCTTCCGTACGGAGAGGCCGCTGACGCATGCGCAGGTCACGGGCCTGCGGGCGCTGCCCGAGGTGACGTCGGCCACTGTGGAGGGCACTGTGGAGGGCTCGGTGCGGGGCACGGTGGAGGGCGCGGCGAACGGCGGGGGCGACGCCGGGGAGGTCACCGTCACCGGCACCGGCGACCTGCTGAGCGCGGTGACGGCTGTGCTGCCCGCGTCCCTGATGCGCGGCCTCCGCATGGAGCGCACCACCCTCGACGACGCGTTCCTCACCCTCACCGACCCCTCGTACGGACCCTCTCACGCACCCTCCCAGGAGGAGTCATGACCACCGCCCCTACACGGGTTCTCGTCCGGATCGCGGCCGTGGAGGCCCGGCTCTTCCTCCGTGAGCCCGCCGCCGTGTTCTTCGCGGTCGTGCTGCCGGTCGCGCTGCTGCTGACCCTCGGCGCCACGATTCCCGGCTTCCGCGACGCGGACCCGTCCCTCGGCGGGCAGCGCTTCGTGGACGCGCCCTTCACCTCGATGATGGTGCTGCTGTCGGTCGTGACGCTCGGGCTCAGCGCGCTGCCGGCGGTCCTGGTGACCTACCGCGAGCGCGGCGTGCTGCGGCGGCTGTCCACGACGCCGGTACGGCCGGGGGCCCTGCTGTCCGCGCAACTGCTGATCAACGTGGGCGTGGCCGTGGTCGCGACGACGCTGACGCTGGGGCTGGGGCACCTGTTCCTCGGGGTGCCGCCGCCCCGCTCGCCCTGGGCGTTCGCGGGGGTCTTCGTCCTCGGCTCGACCGCCATGCTCGCCATCGGGCTCCTCCTCGCCTCCGTGGCGCCGAACTCCAAGGTCGTCCAGGGTGCGGGGGCCGCGCTCATGTTCCCGCTGCTGTTCCTGGCCGGGATGTGGCTGCCCAGGCCGCTCATGCCGGAGCTGCTGCGCCGGATCAGCGACTTCACGCCCACCGGGGCCTTCGGGCAGGCACTCACGGACGCGCTGGGCGGCGGGGGTCCCCAGGCCGTCCACCTCGCCGTACTGGCGGGCTGGGCGCTGGCCGCCGGGCTCGCCGCGGCCCGGATGTTCCGCTGGCAATGAGACCGGTGCGGTGAGAGCCGTGCGGTGAGAGCCGTGCGGTGAGACCGGTGCGGTGGAAGGCGGCCCGTTCCGTGCCCGTCGCGGGGGCGGGGGCACGGGACGGGCCGCGACCGGTCACGTGGGGCCCGGTGGTTACGCCGGGGGTAATCGCCGGGCCGTGCGGACGGGGATAGCGTCGGGGCGTGACCGTCGCCCAGATCCACCAGCGGCCGTTCGGTGAGCTCCTGCGCCGGTGGCGCGAGCACCGGCGGCTCAGCCAGCTCGACCTCTCCAACCGCGCCGAGATCTCCACTCGGCACATCAGCTTCCTGGAGACCGGCCGCTCCACGCCGAGCCGCGACATGGTGCTCCACCTCTCCGAGCACCTGGATCTCCCGCTGCGCGAGCGCAACCACCTGCTGCTGGCCGCCGGGTACGCCCCGGTCTACGCGGAGTCGCCGCTCAGCTCGCCGGGGATGGCGGCGGTGTGCGAGGCGATCCGCCGGCTGCTGTCGGCCCACGACCCCTATCCGGCCGTGGTGGTGGACCGGGCCTGGGACCTCGTCGACGCCAACGGGGGGATCGCGCTGCTCGCCGAGGGCGTCGATCCCGACCTGATGGGCAACGTGCTGCGGGCGAGCCTGCATCCGGAGGGTCTCGCGCCGCACATCCTGAACCTCGGCGAGTGGCGGGCGCACCTGCTCGGACGGCTGCGTCGGCAGATCACGCACACCGCCGACCCCCGGCTCACCGAGCTGTACGCCGAACTGCGCGACTACCCCTGCGACCAGCCCGAGCCCGAGGTGGAGCTGCCCGGGCCCGGAGACATCCTGGTGCCGCTCCGGGTGCGGCGGGCCGGGCAGGAGCTGTCGTTCTTCAGCATCGTGGCCACCTTCGGCACGCCGCTCGACATCACGGTCTCCGAGCTGGCCATCGAGTCGTTCTACCCGGCGGACGCCGCGACCGCCGCCTTCCTGCGCGACACGTCTTCGTGATCATCCGGAGATCATCCGGCGTCCGGCGTTCTGTCACACTTCGTGCATCGACACGTGCCTTGGCCGTGCCTGAGCAGAAGGAGGCGGGAATGCCCACACGAGTACTGGTCAACACGTTCCACGTGGACGCCGCTCCGGAGAAGGTCTTCGCGCATCTCACGACGCCCGAGAGTTACGTCGGCCTGTCACCGCTCGTGGTCGCCGTACGCGACGTCGACCGGTCCGAGCCGGGCGTGGTGCGGTACACCTCCGTCGAGCGGTTCCGCTTCCTCGGTCTCAGCTACGACAACCCCATCGCCGTGACGCTCCTCACCGAGGGCCTGTCCGTACGCGGACAGGTGCGCAGCCCCGGCGGAGTCCGGCTCGGCTACCGGTTCGATCTGTCCCCCGAGGGGCCCGGAACCCGGGTGGCCGACCGGCTCGACGTGAGCGCGGCCTGGTTCCTGCTGGGCTTCGCGGCGGGCCAGGCACGGAAGGTGCAGCTGGCCCGGGCCGGTATCCTCGCCCAACGGCTGTCGGAGGGTTCCGCCCGGATGTCCTGACGGAACCGGTTTCACGGCGTACGGTGCGGTCGCGGGCGGCGCTCGCGAGCGGTGGCCCACCGGCGGCGGCTCGCGGGATGTGCACGCGGGCGGCGGCTTCCGGGGCGGCGCCTCGTGATCATGTCCGCCGCGCTCTCACGTGAGAAGCTGTAGCCCCCCATCCATGGCCGGAGGTATCACATGCTCGTGCTGGCGCACGTCAGCGACATCCACATCGACGGAAGCGAGCGGAACACCTCGCGCGCCGCACGCGCGCTCACCTACGCGAGATCGCTGCGGCCCGACGCGATCGTGCTCACCGGTGACCTGGCGGACCACGGCGCGATGGAGGAGTACGAGATCGTCCGTGAGCTCGTCTCCGGTGACGACGTGCCGCTCGTGCTGTGCCCGGGCAACCACGACACGCGCGCCCACCTCCGCAAGGTCCTGCTGGAGCAGGACGGCGACCACCCGGTGAACCAGGCGCTCAACCTCGACCACGCGACGATCGCGCTGTGCGACTCCAGCGTTCCCGGGCGGCCCGAGGGTGAGCTGAGCGACGACACGCTGGCCTGGCTCGACTCGGTGCTCGCCGCGACCCCCGGGGTTCCGGCCTTCGTCGGCATGCACCACCCGCCGGTCGCGCTCGGCATCCCGTACGTGGACGGCATCCGTCTGGAGCGGCCGGAGGGGCTGGCGGAGGTCCTCGGCCGTCACCCGCACGCCATCGCGGTGCTGGCCGGGCACGCGCACACCGCGGCGGCCACGACGTTCGCCGGGCTGCCGCTGCTGGTCGCGCCGGGAGTGGTGAACACGGGGCTGCTGCCGTCCGAGACCTCCGCGCACCCGCCGGTCGACCACGACCTGCCTCCTGCCGTCGCCCTGCACGTGCTCGACGACGGCCGGGTCACCACCCACTTCCGGCCCGTCCCGTAGGCCGCGGCGCCACTCGCCCGTACGGCCCGCGCCGGATCCTCCCGCGTGGGCCGTACGGGCGACGGCGGCCTCAGGCGTCGGGGATCCACGAGCCGTGGAACCCGGCGGGCACCCGCCGCGGCAGCCGTACCGACGCGACCTGGGTCAGGTCCGACGCGTCGAGCACGAGCAGCTCGGCGCCGTCGTCGGTGCCGGCGATCGACAGCAGCCAGCCCGCGTCCTCCCCGCCCTCGCTGACTGTGCCAATGGCGGGGACGAACACGGCCTCACCGGGCGTACGGTCTCCCGTCTCGTGGGTCAGACTCGTGCCGGCGCCGGTGTCGTACTTCACGATCGCGTCCTTGGTGACCGCGTAGAGGTAGCGGCTGCGCAGGCCGGTCAGCGTCTCGTTGACGGTGGGAAACTCGACGTCCCGGTCGTCGAGGGCCTCGTCCTTCGACACGCCGGTCGCGGGGTCGAGCACCCAGCGGTGCAGCGCCGCGCCGCCGGTGTGCGCGGCGGGGCTGGCCGTGCCGCCGATGGTCGGCCAGAAGGCCTGGAACGCCCCCGGCGCGTAACGCACGGCGTCGACGACGATCCGCCCCTGCTCGTCCTCGCTCGCGTTCCCCACGTGGAAGACGTAGCAGGGGTCGATCTCGAACCACCGGACCTTCCCGGTGCGCCGGCTCATCACGCCGAGCCGGGCGCCGTACAGGTCGTCCCACCGGTACGGCATGCTCCGGCCCACCAGGTTCACGTCGAAGACGACCGGCAGGTCGAGCCACACGACGTGGTTCGCGGTGATCGCGAAGTCGTGCGCCATCGTGGGCCCGGGGACCTCGACCTCACGGGTCTCCACCAGCTCGCCGGCGGCGGACAGGCGGTGGTAGGTGAGGTAGGGCGGCGCCCAGCCGTACCCGAAGAAGTGCAGCTCCCCGGTGACCGGGTCCTCCTTGGGGTGCGCGGTCATCGCGGTGGCGAGCCGGCCGCCGAAGTCGCAGGGGCCGACCGTGTCGAGCTCCGGCGTCATCTCGTACGGCAGGCCGTTCTCGACCAGCGCGAAGATCTTGTCGGCGTGCGAGACGACGTGGGTGTTCGCGGGGACGGCGGCCAGGTCGACGCCCTTGTCGCCGAGGTAGGGCGCGCCGTCGAGGCGGGTGGTGCGCACCCACCGGTTGCGGTACCACTCGGCACGCCCCTCGCGTAACCGGATGCCGTGGATCATCCCGTGGCCGACGAACCAGTGGCCGGGCTCTTCGCCGGGGCGGGGGTTGGGCCCGTTGCGGAAGTAACGGCCGGTCAGCTCGGGCGGCAGCGTGCCTTCCACGGGCAGGTCGAGCGCGTCGATCTCGTCGGGTACGGGGGCGAGGCGGCCGGAGAGGTAGGAGGCGGTCATGTCTCGTGGCTCCTTTCAGAACGGCTTTCCAGACGGCTTTCAGACGGTTTTCGGGCGGCTTCAGGCGGCGTTGTAACGGGCGCGGACGATCCGGGGGTAGCGGACCGTGAACAGGGCGGGCAGTGCGAGACCGCAGACCTTCACGGTGACGAGGGCGGCGGTGGCCTGCGGCTCGAAGGCGAGCAGCAGGGCGAGCGCGACGGCGGTGAGCGTGAACGCGGCGGCCCAGACGGTGGTGATGACGGCGTTGACCTGGTAGAAGATCTCGGTCGCGTGCACCTCGGGGGCCGTGGAACGGCGGGCCATGCCCAGCGTGAACGGCCTGCGGACCGCCAGCGACCCCCAGGCGGTGAGCGCCAGCCAGCCGACCGACACGGCCGGTCCGTACTCGCCGAGCGGCGCCGGGGTGACCGTGAAGGCGACGAGCGCGAGGGCCGCGAAGAAGACGCCCGAGCTGAGCTCCAGGACGATCTCGTCCCAGCCGCGCCCCGCGCGGCGGTCGACGGCCAGCAGAACGATCGCCACGAGGAGACCGGCCCCGGCTCCGTACCTCGCCTCGCCGTTGGTGCTGAGCACGGAGAAGACGATCCAGGGGAGGAAGGTGAGGACGTAACGGAGCACGGCGGGTTCCTTCGGACGACGTTCCATTTGTGACATGTCAAAAGTAGAAGCTCCGGAGATGACATGTCAACACAGGAATGTAGGATCTGGCGCATGAGTCTTCGTCACGCACTGCTGGGGCTGCTGTCGGCCGGCCCGGCCAGCGGGTACGACCTGCTGAAGACGTTCGAGATATCGCTGGCCAACGTCTGGCCGGCCACCCAGAGCCAGCTCTACTCGGAGCTGACGCGCCTGGATCGCGAGGGTCTGATCGAGGTCGCCGCCGAGGGCCCGCGCGGACGCAAGGAGTATCGGATCACCGGAGAGGGCCTCGCCGAGCTGCGCCACTGGCTGGTGGAGGAGCCGCCGACGCAGAGCCGGCGCAGCGACATGCTGCTGCGGGTGTTCTTCCTCGACACGGTCACGCCGGACCAGGCCCACGGCTACCTGGAGAGGCTGGCCGTACAGGCCCGCAAGGAGCACGCCGCGCTCCGCGGCGTGCGCGAACAGATCATCGGCCAGGGCGAGGACGCGCTGCGGCTGTACGGAGACCTCGCGCTGGAGTGGGGTCTGCGCCTGACCGCCGCCCAGCGCGACTGGGCCGAGTGGGCGGCCGCCCGGATCGCGGCCCTGCCCCACCAGAGGCCGCACGAGAGCTCCGAGCCCGGCCCACGGCCCGCGTGAGCCGTCCGGCGCCGCGTCCTCCAACCGCCTCATGGCCCGCTACATCGCGGCGCCGTCGTCCTCATCGGCGGCGCGCGCGGCCGCTCAAGCTCGAAGACCCGCGCGCCCTCCGGCACCTCCAGCAGCTACTCCAGCGCAGCGCGAGCGCGGCCGGCACGGCTCTACTCCGGCCTGCATCCTCGGATGATGGACGCGATGACGTCGTCGAGTCCCTGCTCGTCCGTCTCGGGCAGCGGCACGCCGCTCACCGTGAGGCCGACGTACCCGTGTAGCGGAGCGAACACCGTCAGGGCGATACGGTCCAGCGGCCCTTCGCGGACCTCGCCTCGGCGCTGCCCGGTACTGACCAGTTCCAGGCTCTGCTCCATCCACCGGCGTGCGGCCGCCCCCAGCGCCTGTGACGCCTCCGGGCTGTGCTTGGCCGAGAACATCAGGTCGAGCAGGGCGGCGTTCGCCACGCAGAAGCCCACGTAGGCCCGGGCCATTACGTTCAGGCGCTCGCCGAACGTCTGGCCGGCGCCGTCCTGGGCGGCTGCGATGGTTTCCACAAGCCGTTCGAATCCGTCCAGGGCCAGCGCGTCCAGCAGTGCCTGCTTGGTCTTGAAGTGACGACTCGGCGCTGCGGGGCTCACCCCGAGGTCGCGGGCCAGTTCCCGGAGCGACAGCGCACCCGATCCCCGCTCGCGCAGCGTCTGCTCGGCCCGTTCTAGCAGGGCAGCGCGGAGGTCGCCGTGGTGGTAGGGGCGCTTCTTCATACCGCCAGCCTAGTCCGAACATCAACTACATTGTATGCATTGCATACAATGTAGTTGTTGCATACATTGGAGAACCAGTGCAGACGGTCAACGAAAACGACCCCAGGAGGAGCGCATGCCGCGCAAACCCATCGACATCACCGTGCCCGACCTCACGGGGCGGCGCGCCCTCGTCACCGGAGCGAGCGACGGCATCGGTCTCGGAATCGCGACGAGGCTCGCCGCGGCCGGAGCCGAGGTGCTCCTGCCGGTACGGAACCCACGCAAGGGCCAGGCGGCGGTCGCCAGAATCTCGCAGGCGGCTCCCGGAGCCGACGTGTCGCTTCACGCCCTCGACCTGTCGTCGCTCGCCTCCGTCGCGACCCTCGGCGACACCCTCCGCGAGGAGGGCCGCCCGATCCACATCCTCATCAACAACGCCGGGGTGATGACCCCGCCCGACCGCCAGACGACCACCGACGGGTTCGAGCTTCAGTTCGGCACCAACCACCTCGGCCACTTCGCCCTGGTGGCCCACCTGCTTCCGCTGCTGCGCGCCGGACAGGCCCGCGTCACCTCGCAGATCAGCGTCGCCGCGAGCCGGGGCGCCATCAACTGGCGGGATCTGAACTGGGAACGCTCCTACGACGGCATGAAGGCGTACAGCCAGTCGAAGATCGCCTTCGGGCTCTTCGGCCTCGAACTCGACCGGCTCAGCCGGACCCACGGCTGGGGCATCACGAGCAACCTCTCCCACCCTGGGGTCGCCCCGACCAACCTGCTCGCCGCGCGGCCCGAAGTCGGCCGCGACACGGAGACAGGAGGCAGGAAGATCATCGGCGCCCTGTCCAGGCGGGGCATCCTCCTCGGGACCGTCGAGACCGCCACGCTCCCCGCCCTGTACGCCGCGACGGCCCCCGAAGCCCGGCCCGGCGGCCTCTACGGGCCGAGCGGACTCGGCCACCTCGGAGGCCCGCCCGCCGAACAGAAGCTCTACTCCCGCCTGCGCGGCACCGAGGACGCCCGGCGAGTCTGGCGAGCCTCCGAAGAACTGACGAAGGTGTCGTTCCCCACCGGCTGAGACACTCGGCACCCGTCGCGGGGCGACACGCTAGTGGGTGGCCATGTCGACGAAACGGCTGTAGTGGCCCTGGAAGGCGACGGTGACCGTGGCCGTGGGGCCGTTTCGGTGCTTGGCCACGATCAGGTCCGCCTCGCCCGCGCGCGGCGACTCCCGCTCGTACGCGTCCTCCCGATGCAGCAGGATGACCATGTCGGCGTCCTGCTCGATAGATCCCGATTCACGAAGATCGGACACTTGAGGCCGTTTGTCCGTTCTCTGCTCGGGACCACGGTTGAGCTGGGAGATGGCGATGACCGGCACCTCGAGCTCCTTGGCCAGCAGCTTGAGCGCCCGGGACAGCTCGGAGACCTCCTGCTGGCGGCTCTCGGTCTTCTTCGGCGAGCTCATGAGCTGCAGATAGTCGACGATCACGAAGCGCAGGTCGTGCCGCTGCTTCAGGCGGCGGCACTTGGCCCGGATCTCCATCATCGACATGTTCGGGGAGTCGTCGATGAACAGCGGCGCCTCGGCGACCTCCCCCATCCGGCGGGCCATCCGGGTCCAGTCGTCGTCGCTCATCGTGCCCGAGCGCATCGTGTGCAGCGGGACCCGCGCCTCCGCCGACAGCAGGCGCATCGTGATCTCGTTGCGCGACATCTCCAGCGAGAAGATGACCGTGGTCATCCCATGCTTGATCGCTGCAGAACGGGCGAAATCCAGACCTAGGGTGCTTTTTCCGATCGCGGGGCGGGCGGCCACGACGATCATCTGGCCGGGGTGGAGGCCGTTGGTGAGGACGTCGAGGTCCTGGAAGCCGGTCGGGACGCCGACCATCTGGCCGCTGCGGCTGCCGATGGCCTCGATCTCGTCCAGGGCGCCGGGCATGATGTCCGACAGCGGGAGGTAGTCCTCGGAGGTGCGGCGCTCGGTGACCTTGTAGATCTCGGCCTGGGCGCGGTCGACCAGGTCGTCGACCTCCTCGCCCTGACCGCCGTAGCCGTAGGAGACGATGCGGGTGCCCGCCTCGATGAGGCGCCGCAGGACGGCCTGCTCCCGGACGATCTTCGCGTAGTAGCCGGCGTTCGCGGCGGTGGGCACGATCGCGGTAAGGGTGTGCAGGTAGGCGCCGCCGCCGACGCGGGCGACCTCGCCCCGCTTCTGCAGTTCGTCGAAGACGGTCACCGAGTCGGCGGGCTCGCCCCGGCCGTAGAGATCGGTGATCACGTCGAAGACGATCTGGTGGGCGGGCCGGTAGAAGTCGTCGGCGCGCAGCACCTCGATGACGTCGGCGATGGCGTCCTTGGACAGCAGCATGCCGCCCAGCACCGACTGCTCGGCCTCGATGTTGTGCGGCGGCGTCCGCTCGAACGTCGATTCGGAGCCTCCCGGGCCTCCCGGGAAGTCGAGCACGCTCACCTCACACCCCCTGCCCAGCGGTCACAGCATCCCCAACCCGGTGCGACAGTCTCCCCAACCTCGGGGCGGGGCGGCAACCCGGCCGGTGGACAAGCCTGTGGACAACGTGTGCAGGCACGCCCGTGACATGTGGGAAGCCTGGGGACGAGCCTGTGGACAGCCAAGCGGCCGCATCGGGGAAATCCATCGCCACCTGCGGTTTCACTGTCCACCGCCTGTGGAGGAAAGAAAGTCGCAGAGGGATTCCCGATACTGATCGAGCATGACCTCGTAAGCCGCAAAATAGGCTTATGTCCCTTACCTCCAGAACAGGACACGGACGCGCCCACGACAGGGAGATCCTGAGGCTCGCGATCCCGGCATTCGGGGCACTCGTGGCCGAGCCGCTCTTCCTGCTCACCGACTCGGTCATCGTCGGCCACCTCCCCGATCCAGCGCTCGGCGCGCTCGGTGTGGCCAGCGCGGCCCTGTCGGCTCTCGTCGGGCTGTGCGTGTTCCTCGCGTACGCCACCACGGCCGCGGTCGCGCGGAGGCTTGGGGCGGGGGACGTCAGGCAGGCGATGCGCCAGGGGATGGACGGCCTGTGGCTGGCCGCGATCATCGGCCTGGCCGTCGGTGTGGCGTGCTGGCCTCTTGCTCCGTTTATCGTACACCTGTTCGGAGCGGTGGGCCAGCTCGCCACGGAGGCCGTCACCTACCTGCGCATCAGCCTCATCGGCATCCCCGCGATGCTGCTGGTCCTCGCCGGCACCGGCGTGCTGCGGGGGATGCAGGACACGCGCACGCCGCTCGTGGTCTCCGTGGCGTCGTTCGCGCTGAACGGGCTGCTCAACGCCTGGTTCGTGCTCGGGCTCGGCTGGGGGCTCGCCGGGTCGGCCTGGGGCACGGTCCTCGCCCAGGCCCTCGCGGCGGCGGCCTATCTCGTGATGGTCGTGCGCGCCGCCCGCGCGCACGGCGCCTCGCTGCTGCCCGACCTCGCGGGGCTGCGCGCCGCCGGAGCGGCCGGGCTGGCCCTGGTCGTCCGTACGGCGTGCCTGCAGGCGGTGCTGCTCGTCGCCGCGGGGATCGCCACCCGCATGGGCGATGAGCAGATCGCCGCGCACACGATCGCCACCCGGATCTGGACCTTCCTCGCCTTCGCCCTCGACGCGATCGCCATCGCCGGTCAGGCCATCACCGGCCGCGCGCTGGGCGCGGGAGACACCTCGGGCACCCGCGCGGCGACCCGGCGCATGCTGATCTGGGGCATCGCCTGCGGTGTGATGTTCGGCGCACTCGTGCTGGCCGCCCGGCCACTGGTCCCGGCCCTGTTCGACGCGCGGGGCGAGGCCGCCGCCGAACTGCTGGCCGTGCTGTGGCCGGTGGCCCTCCTCCAGCCCGTCGCGGGTGTGGTGTTCGTGCTGGACGGGGTGCTCATCGGCGCCGGCGACCAGCGCTATCTCGCCCACGCCGGGCTGTGGACGACGCTGGCCTTCCTGCCGTTCGCCGCGGTGGCGGGCACCCTGGTCGCCCTGTGGCTCGCGCTCGGCGCGTGGATGGCCGCCCGGCTGGTCACGCTCGGCGTCCGCGCGTACGGCACCGCCTGGATGGTGACCGGCACCTCGCGGACGGCGACCTGACTCACATGCGGCGGGCCTCCAGCACGCGCTGGAGGAACGCGCGGGTGCGGGGATGCCGGGGCTCGGAGAAGATCTGCCCGGGTGGACCGCTCTCCAGCAGCACGCCGCCTTCGAGGAAGCAGACCTGGTCGGCGATGTCACGGGCGAAGCCCATCTCGTGGGTGGCCAGGATCATGGTCATCCCGGTGTCCTTGAGCTCGCGGATGATCCCCAGCACCTCGGTGACCAGCGTCGGGTCGAGCGCGGAGGTCACCTCGTCGAGCAGCAGCAGGCGCGGCCTGGTCGCGACCGCGCGGATCACGGCGACGCGCTGCTGCTGTCCGCCGGACAGCCGGTCGGGATACTCGTCCGCCTTGCCGGCCAGCCCGAACCTGTCCAGCAGCTCACGCGCCCGCGCCTCGGCCTCCTCCGCCCGTACGCCGTGCACCTTGCGCGGCGCGAGCGTGATGTTGTCCAGCACGGTCATGTGCGGGAACAGGTTGTAGGCCTGGAACACCATGCCGATGCGGCGACGCACGTCGTCGGCGTCGGCCCGCACGTCGGTGATCTCTGCGCCGTCCAGGTGGATCGCGCCGTCGTCGATCGTCTCCAGCAGGTTGACGCAGCGCAGCAGCGTCGACTTGCCCGAGCCGGACGCGCCGATCAAGCAGACCACCTCGTGCGGGGCGACCTCCAGGTCGATTCCGCGCAGCACGCTCTGCCCGTGGTAGTGCTTCCAGACGCCCTCGATCGTGAGCAGGCTCATGCCGTGCCGCCTCCCGCTTGGCGCCGGGCGACCCGCGCGGCGAGATGGTCGGTGAGCCGCGCCATCGGCACGGTCAGCGCGATGAACAGCAGCGCGGCGGCGAGATAGGGCGTGTAGTTGAAGGACATGGCGGCGTGGATCTGCGCCTGCCGCAGCGCCTCCAGCGGCCCGAGCACGGCGACCAGGGCGGTGTCCTTCTGCAGTGAGGTGAAGTCGTTGAGCAGCGGCGGGACCACCCGGCGGACGGCCTGGGGCAGCACCACGTAGCGCATGGTCTGGCCGTGGCTCAGGGCCAGCGACCGCGCTGCCGCCCGCTGGCTGGGGTGCACCGACTCGATCCCCGCCCGGAACACCTCCGCGACGTACGCTCCGTAGGACAGGACGAGCGCGATGATGCCGAGCGTGACGGGGTCGCTCGGCGCGCCCTGCAACTGGAGCGCCGGGATGCCGAACCCGACCAGGTAGATGAGCAGGATGGTCGGGATGCCGCGGAAGACGTCGGTGTAGAGCACGGCCAGCGCGCGCAGCGGGAAGAACACCGGCGAGCGCAGGCCGCGCACCAGCGCGACGAGAAGGCCCACCACCAGGATGAACGCCTCGGCGATGAGGAAGATCTTGATGTTGAGCAGGAACCCGCGCAGCACGTCGGGCAGCGCGGCGACGAACGCCTCGGGGCTGAGGAAGGTCTCCTGGACGCGCGGCCACCCCGGCGACTTGGTGATCCCGACGACCAGGGCGACCACCACGACGATGGTGGAGGCGGTGGCGATGGACACCGACCGCCGCCCGCGGGCGCGCAGCTCCGCCTCCCGGCGAAGCTGCCGCTCGCTCTTCACCCACTCCGGCGGATCGCCCGGCCCGTCCGGATCGCGATCGGGATCGTCCTCCCGGCCGGACGGCCCGTACGGCGCCGCCGCGTGCCCGTCGGTCACTTGAGCTCCGGCGCGCCCGCGGCGGCGGTCAGCCACTCGCCTTCGATCTTCGCCAGCTCACCGGAGCTCCGCAGCTCGCCGAGCGCCTTGTCGACGCAGCTCACCAGGGAGCTGCCCTTCTGGAACAGCAGGCCGAACTCCTCCGGCTCGCCGCCGGTCGCGGCGAACTGGCCGACGATCTTCGAGCCCTTCACCTGCGCGGCCGTGACGTAGAAGGCGGTGGGCAGGTCGACGACGATGGCGTCGATCTGCTTGTTCTTCAGCGCGGTGATCGCGTCGACCTGCTGGTTGAACACGCTCGGGTCCTTAACCGGCTGGATGACCGACTGTACGGCCTGCAGCGCGGTGGTGGCCGCCTGCACGCCGATCTTGGCGTCCTTGAGATCGGCGAGGCTGGTGGCGGAGGCGTACTTGCCGCCCTCCAGGGCGACCACGCCCTGCTTGACGGTGTAGTAGCCCTGGCTGAAGTCGACGGCCTTGGCCCGCTCGGGGGTGATGGAGATCTGGTTGACGTCGAAGTCGAACTGCTTGGGCCCGGGGGCGAACGACGAGTCGAACGGCACGACCGTCCAGGCGACCTCGTCCCTGGTGAAGCCCAGCTGCCCGGCCACCGCGTAGGCGACGGCGCTCTCGAACCCCTGGCCGCTGGAGGGGTCGTCGTTCTTGAACCACGGCTCGTACGCCGGTTTGTCCGTGCCGACGGTGAGCTTGCCGGGGGTGGTGAGCTTCAGGCTCTCCTTGGCACACGCGTCGGCGCCCGTGGAGGCGCCCGCCGACGTGCTCGCCGAGGAGCTCGCGGTGGTGGAGGCGTCGTTCGCCGGGGCGCAGGCGGCGGCCGCCAGCGTGAGGGCACCGGACGCCAGCAGCAGAGAGGGACGGCGCATCACAGCCTCCATCAGGGGGTCTTTCCACGAAATCCGTCAAAACGGATGGGATGATACTAGCGTTCCGTAGAACCCCCCTTTACCTGGGGAGATCCTGGAATTCACGCTCGTCGACACGGCTCGGACGACGAAGGGCCCCTCTCCGCGGACGGAGAAGGGCCCTCGACGGACTGCGGCGGGTGTCAGCCCGCGACCACCTCGACATCGAGGGTGGCGGCGACCTCCGGGTGCAGCCGGACGCTGACCTTGTGGGTGCCGACGCTCTTGATCGCGTTGCCGATCTCGATCCGGCGGCGGTCGAGCTGGGGACCGCCGGCGGCCTTGACGGCGTCGGCGATGTCACCGGTCGTGACCGAGCCGAACAGCCGGCCGGACTCGCCGGCGCGGGTCTTCAGCTTGACCTTGAGCGCGCCGAGCTGGCCGGCGACCTCCTTGGCGGAGCCGAGGTCGCGGATCTCGCGGGAGGCGCGGGCCTTCTTCAGCGAGGCGACCTGCGACTCGGCGCCGCGGGTCCAGCGGATGGCGAAGCCACGGGGAATGAGGTAGTTGCGGCCGTAGCCGTCCTTGACCTCGACAACGTCGCCGGGAGCGCCGAGCCCGGAGACCTCAGTGGTGAGAATGAGCTTCATGTCCTGGGTCTCCCTTCTCAGCGCGCGGTGCTCGTGTACGGCAGCAGGGCCATCTCACGAGCGTTCTTGATAGCGGTGGCCACGTCGCGCTGGTGCTGGGTGCAGTTGCCCGTCACCCGGCGAGCACGGATCTTGCCGCGGTCGGAAATGAACTTCCGCAGCAGCGCCGTGTCCTTGTAGTCGACGTAGGAGATCTTGTCGTGACAGAAGAGGCAAACCTTCTTCTTGGGCTTGCGCACTGCCGGCTTCGCCATCGTGGTGCTCCTTTCAGAGCCCCGCGTTTCGCGGGAATGGTCGCTCGGTTGTGTTTACAGTGAGTGGGACCGGAAGGCCCGGGACCGGGTCGTGCCCGAAGGTCGTTTCCCTAGAAGGGCGGTTCGTCGCTGAAGTCGCCGCCGAAGCCGCCACCACCCTGGGGAGCGCCGCCGAAGCCGCCGCCACCCCCTCCGCCGGAGCCGTAGCCACCCTGCGGAGCGGGAGCCGCGGACGCCCACGGGTCGTTGGCCGGGCCGCCGCCGAAGCCGCCGCCTCCGCCCTGGCGCGAGGTCTTGTTGACCTTCGCCGTCGCGTTGCGCAGCGAAGGGCCGACCTCGTCGACCTCGACCTCGTAGACCGTGCGCTTCTCGCCTTCCTTGGTCTCGTACGAACGCTGGCGCAGCCGTCCCTGCACGATCACCCGCATGCCGCGCTGGAGGCTCTCGGCGACGTTCTCCGCCGCCTGCCGCCAGACGTTGCAGGTGAGGAACAGGCCCTCGCCGTCTTTCCACTCGTTGGTCTGCTTGTCCAGGAACCTCGGAGTGGACGCGATGCGGAACCGGGCCACGGCCTGCCCCGTCGGGGTGAAGCGCAGCTCCGGGTCGTCGACAAGATTGCCGACAATGGTGATCTGTGTGTCGCCTGCTGCCATCGGTCGCTTTCGCCTTCCTATCCCGTCAGCTGAGCCGTCAGGGGCTCAGAGTACGGCTCGGGCCCGACAAACCGCCGGGCTTCTGAGCCGTCTAGTGCAGCTCGGGGCGGATGACCTTGGTGCGGAGAATGCCCTCGTTCAGGTTGAGCTGGCGGTCCAGCTCCTTCACGGTGGCGGGCTCGGCGGTCAGGTCGACCACCGCGTAGATGCCCTCGGACTTCTTCTCGATGTCGTAGGACAGGCGGCGACGGCCCCAGACGTCGACCTTCTCCACGCTTCCGCCGTCGTTGCGGACGACGGCGAGGAACTGGTCGAGCGACGGCTGCACGGTGCGCTCGTCGAGGGACGGGTCGAGGATGACCATCATCTCGTAGCGACGCATGTGTTATCCAACCTCCTCTGGACTCTTGCGGTCACGACGCCTTGCCGTGACAGGAGGACCTGCGCGATGCCGGGCGGCCAAGCCGCCCCAGCTGTGTCACACGCAGTCGAACCAGGCTACCAGCCCCTTGGCCGTACGCCGGACGGAGAGCGAAACTGGAGGTCGGAGAGGGGGGAGGCACGATGCCACGTGTCATCGGCCGGAGAAGGAGGCGCCCCGGTCACCTGACGCTGAACACCGACGGGCGTCCGCACCCGCGGGAGAACGCGTTGACGATCGCCACGCTCGCGTGCGGTCTGGTGGCGTTCGTCACGGGGTTCGTCGTGCAGGCGCACATGGTCGCGTCCTGGGTCGGCGCGATCGGGTTCTGGGGCGGCCTCTACGCACAGTTCGTCTCGTCGACCAGCAGGCAACGGGCACTGATCATCGTGGGGATCGTGGGGTCGTTCGTCGGCGCGGCGCTGGGGATCGCGCACGGCGGCTTCTTCCCCCGCGGGTTCACCCTGCGCAACTGACTCGTCCACGGCGCCGCTCCGACCGGAGGTGGCTCAGCCGCCGATGTGCAGGTCGACGCCGAGGAGCACGAGGAACCACAGGAAGACGGCGATCAGGGCCTGGGCGACCTGCTTGATGAGGGTGGGGGTGATGTAGTGGTGGATCCAGGCCACGTAGAGGCCGACGAGGATGTAGATGAGAAGGATGAAGCTGCCTAAGCGATATCTCATGCTCGTCTCCCTGACGAAGTAGGATCGGCGCGCGGGTCTCAGGGCGCGTGACACGCGACTTCCCTGGTGCGCTCTTTTGAAACAGCGCACCCTCTTGAAACGCTCTTGGAGAGCGCCTACAGTTCGCCCTCCGTGTCCGGCAGCCGCTCACCAGGCACGCACGTGTTGGAGGACCTCCATGGACAGCCACAGCGCCGGCCCGCGGATCGGGGCCCACGTCGACCAGGACGACCCGCTGGCGCACGCGGCGGCCCGCGACGCCGAGGTGGTGCAGTTCTTCCTCGGCGACCCGCAGGGATGGAAGAGCCCGGTGCTCCCGGCCACGGCCGACGCCCTGCGCGCCTCGGACGTCGACGTCTACGTGCACGCGCCGTACGTCATCAACGTGGCGACCGCGAACAACCGCATCCGCATCCCGAGCCGCAAGCTCCTGGACGCGCACCTCAAGGCGGCGGCGTCGATCGGCGCCAAGGGGCTGGTCGTCCACGGCGGGCACGTCAACGCGGGCGACGACCCGCAGACCGGGTTCGACAACTGGCGCAAGGTCTTCGAGCGCACCGAGTGCCCGATTCCCGTCCTGATCGAGAACACCGCGGGCGGCGGCAACGCGATGGCGCGCAGGCTGGAGCGGATCGCCCGGCTGTGGGACGCCGCGACGGCGGGCGCGCCGGACCCCTCGATGGTCGGCTTCTGCCTCGACACCTGTCACTTCCACGCGGGCGGCGAGGAGCTCGCCGGGCTGGTGGAGCGGGTGAAGGCGATCACCGGCCGGATCGACCTCGTGCACTGCAACGACTCGCGGGACGCCTTCGACTCGGGCGCCGACCGGCACGCCAACCTCGGCGCCGGCCAGATCGACCCCGAGTCGATCCTCGCGGTCTGCCGCGCGGCCGGGGCGCCGATCGTGGTCGAGACGCCGTTCGAGGGTCAGGCCGAGGACATCGCGTTCCTGCGCAAGCATCTGTGACGCAGGGCCGTCCACAGCCTGTGGATAAATCTGCGGATTGCGAACCTCAGAAAACGGGTAGGGCCTCTGGAACGTCCTGCTCGTCCTTCGCCTTCTTCGGCCTGCGCGTGGCCCGCCACAGCTGCACGTACGACGTGACCGCCGCGGCCAGGAAGACCAGGTTCCGGAGGGTCAGCACCACGGTGCCGGGCAGCGCGCCCTCCCAGCTGTAGTCCTGCTCCACCCAGGGGTACATGATCCCGGTGAGCAGGGCGGCGACCATGACGAGCCAGGCGGCCGGCCGCTGCGTCGGCCCCGGCTCCGCGCGCCGCACCGCGAGGATGACGGCGGCGACGCCGATCACCCAGACGAAGTACTGCGGCGACAGCACCCGGCTGGTGACGACCAGGAACAGCACGGTGGTGAGCGCGGCGTCGTAGTAGGACCGCGGGCTGGGGGCCGCGCGCAGCCACCACACCCCGATCAGCACGAGCGCCACGGGTGTGGCCGCCAGGCTCACCCCGATCGCGGTGTCCACGCCGGCGCCCACGGCCTCCATCGAGCCGTGCTGGTAGGTGGTGAAGCCGTCCCACCACCCGAGGGCCCGGGCGAGCGCGAACGGCGTCGCGGCGAGCGACTCGATCTGCAGCCCCCGCTCCTGCTGCGCGGTCAGGAAGTCGAGCGCGTGCGGCAGGGTCAGAGCGGCCATGCCGCAGCCGGCCACCGCGACGACGAGCGTGGAGCCCGTGGCGGTCAGCAGTTCACGCCACCGCCGCAGGCCGGTGAGCAGCGCGACCGGCCACACCTTGACGATGAGCCCGACGCCGATCAGCGCTCCGCGCACCACCGGGTTCGCCGAGGCCGTCAGCGCCAGCACCGCCACCAGCGTGACCATCAGGTCGTACCGGCCGAGGAGCACCGGCCCGAGCAGGGCCGCGCCGATGGTCCACGCCCACGGGCCGGTGCGGCCTCCGCCGCGCGGGGAGTGCGAGAACCGCCACACCAGGAACAGGATCACGAGGTCGCACAGCAGGGACAGCAGGTAGAAGGCGACGTGATACTCGAACGGCAGCAGCCGGGGGACGAGCATCGGCAGCGCCGCGAACGGCGGATACTGCCACTTGTCGTCCCCGGCGGGGAACTCCCCGCGCGCCAGGACGTCCGACCAGCCCTGGTAGAGGGTGACGTCGTTGCTGAAGGAGTCGCCGTGGCCGGTCGGGATGGCCTGGGTCGCGACGAGGAACAGCCCCGCCCTGGTCACCGTCCACACGAGCAGCAGAAGCCATGGCGGCCTCCGGCGCATCACCGTCTCCTCCCCGTTCGCCGCACGCTTGCGAGCGACGTTACGCGAAGCCCGCGCGCACGTCTCGCGGGAACATCCGGCGAGGGTGCGCGCGGGCCGTGAAATCCGATGAAAGATTCATGCCTCAGACCGGTTCCGGCTGCTCCTGTCCGCCCCGCTCCTCCGGTCCGTCACGCTCCTCGGAGCCGCCCCGGGCGAGGACCGCGCGGCGCAACACGAAACGATCCTCGGCCTGGTCGAACGGGCCACCGGACGGGTCGTCCACATCCCCCTGGCGGACGACGTCGTGCTCGGGGCGCAGGATCTCCCAGACGACCAGCGCCATGAGGACGACGATCGTCAGCAGGCGGGCCCAGACCGACAGGAAGTACGGGTCGTCGCCGATGCCGAGCGAGGCCTGGTCGGGGATCTGGGTGATCAGGTAGAGCCAGATCGAGAAGAAGTACCAGCACTCGGCCACCTGCCAGGCGGCGAGGGCCCCCCACCTCGGCCTGGCCAGCACCGCGAACGGCACCAGCCACAGGACGTACTGCGGCGACCAGACCTTGTTGGTGATCATGAACGCGGCCAGGGCCAGGAAGCACAGCTGCATCAGGCGAGGCCGGCGCGGTGCGGTGAGCGCGAGCACGGCCACGCCCAGCAGCAGCACCGCCAGGGCCGCCATGGCCATCGTGTTCAGCTTCTCGCCGTCGCCGAGGAAGGCCAGGAACTCGGGCCTGTCGTGGCCGAACCACTGCGTCTTCTGGAAGAAGAACCACAGGCCGCCCCAGTCGGCGCCGCGCTCGCTGCTGAAGGCGTAGAACCGCTGCCAGCCCTCGAAGTTGATCATCATGATCGGCACGTTGACCAGCAGCCAGGCGCCGGCCGCCCCCGCGACGGTCTTCAGGAACGGCATCCATTTGGCCGTACGCAGGGTGAGCAGGAACAACGCGCCGAAGAACATCAGCGGGTAGAACTTCGTGGCCACGGACAGGGCCAGCAGCACACCGGCCAGCCACGGCCGGTGCCGGGCCCAGGCCAGCAGGCCGCCGAGCGCGAGCGCGCCCGCGGCGAGGTCCCAGTTGATGTACGCGCAGAGGATGACGGCCGGGCCGACGGCGTACCAGAGGGCGTCCCAGGGGCGGCGGCCCGCGAGCGCGGCCGTGAGCAGCACGCCCACGACCAGCGCGATGCCCATCAGGACCACGGTGACGTCGTAGAACACGACCCCGTCACCGCCGGCGAGGCGCCGGGCGAACTCCATGATTCCGCCGATGCCGACCGGATACTCGACCGGGTGGTCGACGTACGGGACCTTGCCCTCGTTGAGCTTCTCCGCCCAGAACAGCGGATAGATGTCCGTGTAGCAGAAGTGCGTGTACTGCCCGATTCCGCCGTCCCAGGCGCCGCCGAACCGGCAGGGATACTTCCACAGGTAGGCGAGGACGGCGCCGAGTCCCGCGAGAAGCCCGAGAGGCAGGTACGGCACAGCCCGCGCGGCGACCCCGGGCAGCGGGGCGGAGTCGTTCGTGGTCCGGGTCGTCATGGTGGGTATTGCACCATCGAACGCCGTGAGTTGGCGACTCAGACGGTTCGAGAGGGCTCGCGGCGCGCCGCCGCGGGCCCTCTCGTCACGGTCTCACGAAGTTTCGGTCCGGGCTCAGGGACTGGTTCCGGACTGCCTCGCGACGGGTGCCGACGCGGGGGCGCCGGTGCCGTCCGCCGGGGCGTTCTGTCCCCCTGGTCCCCCCTGTCCGCCCGGGCCTCCCTGTCCTCCGGGGCCGTCGTCGCCGAGATCGAGACCCACGCCGTCGTCGCCACCGCCGACGCTGCCGTCACAGGACAGGTCGCCGGGGAGACAGGAACCGTCGCCGCCGTCGCCGCCGCCGTTCGGGAAGTCGGTCGGCATGTCGTTGGGGAACCCGCCGCCGCCGTCCTCCGGGCTGGGGGACGGGGTGGGCGTCGGGCTCGGCACGATGTTCTCCGGACTGCCCAGCCCGGCCTTCTGCGGGAACTGCTCGACCGGCTTACCCGCGAGCGCCTCCATCATGAAGTTCCGCCAGATGGTGGTCGGGTAGGTCGCGCCCTCGATGCCGCTGCCGAGCGATATCTCACGAGGCTTGGAGTACGGGTTGTTCGGGCCGTACTTCTTGCTCTTGGGGTTGGGCTTTTCCGGGCAGTTCGCATCGACAGGCTGGACGATTTTGCCCGTCTTGGTGATGCACTGCTCGCGGTACATCCCGACCGCGGTGGAGATCTGCGGGGTGAAGCCGACGAACCACGCTTCCTTGTTGTCGTTGTTCGTGCCGGTCTTGCCGGCGGCCGGGCGGCCGATGCCCTTGCCCTGCGCCGTACCCGACTTGAGGACCTCCTCCATGGCCGCCACGGAGTCGGCCGCCGCCTCGGGCGTGATCACCTGCTTGACCTCACGGCGCTCGGCGAAGACGACCGACTTGTCCTTCCGGACCTCTTTGACCACGTGGTAGTCGACGTGCTTGCCCTCGTTGGCGAAGATCGAGTAGCCGGCGGCCTGCTCGACCGGGGTGACCAGGGCGCTGCCGATGGAGAACGCGTACTTGTGCTCCTTGACGTCGTCCTCCATGCGCTGCTTGCCGAGCCCGGCCTCCTCCGCGATCTGCTTCACCGCGCTGAGCTGCCCGATCGTGCCGTTCGCCTCGTCCAGCTTGTACGCCATCGAGGCGAACGCCGTGTTGACCGAGTCGGCGGTAGCCGTGGTGACGTTGATCGCCGACCCGACGTTGTGGCTGTTGCCGATGGGCTTGGTGCCGGGGAGCTCCTCCGGCATCGTCTTGTTGCCGGGCACGAAGCTGTTGAGGCTGTATCCGGCGTCCAGCCAGGCGGCCAGCACGTACGGCTTGAAGGCCGAGGCGGCCTGCTTGTAGGAGTCGAACGGCTCGTTCCAGTTGTCCTTGACGTAGTCCTCGCCGCCGTAGAAGGCGAGGACCCGCCCCGTCTTGGGGTCCACCGCGGCCAGGCCGGCGTGGATCTCCTTCGGCAGGCTGGCTGTGGTGCCGATGACCGCCTTCCTGGCGGCCTGCATGAGCTTCTTGTCGAAGGTCGAGACGATCTTGTAGCCGCCGCTCCTGACATTGTCTGGCGACAGGTTCATCCGGGTCTTCAGCTCCTGCAGCACCTGGACGACCATGTAACCCTTCAGACCGCCCAGTTCGTTGTTGTTGCGCTCGGGGACGGTCTTGGGGAACTTGGCCGTGCTCGGCAGCTTGCCGTACTTGGCCGGGTCGAGCTTGGCCATGGCGTTGACGACGTCCTTGAACCGGCTCTGCAGCCGGGGGGAGTCGGCGTCCAGGGCGGGCGTCTGGATGCGCGCGGCGAGATAGGCGCCCTGCTCCGGGGTGAGCTGTTCGACGTGCTTCTTGAAGTACGCCTGCGCGGCGGCCTCGATGCCGTAGGCACGGCCGAAGGGCACCGTGTTGAGGTACTGCAGCAGGATCTGGTCCTTGGTCATCGACTTGTCGAGCTTGACCGCGACGAAGATCTCCTTGATCTTTCGCTTGATCGACACTTCCTGGCTGAGGCCGTCGTAGTAGTTGCGGGCCATCTGCTGGGTGATGGTCGAGGCGCCCTGGAGCTGCTGCCCGGTCGCCGTCATGTAGACCGACCGGACCATGCCGGGGATCGAGATGCCACTGTCGTCGCGGAAGGTGTCGTTCTCGATCGCGATGACGGCGTCCTGGACGTGCCGCGGCACCTTGTCGATGTCGTCCAGGATGACGCGCGGGGTGCCCACCTTGGCGATCAGCGTCTTGCCGTCGTTGTAGTAGATGGCGCTGCCCTGCGCCACGGCCTCCGCCTGCGTCGTCGCGGGCAGCGGGGTGTTGGCGTAGGCGACCGCGATCATGCCGAAGGTGCCGGCGGCCAGCACGGTGAAGGCCGCCACCACGATCTTCCAGCTCGGGACGAAGCGCCTCCAGCCCGTACGGCGGGGCTTGGCGTTCTCCTCGAAGTCGTCGTCGTCGAAGTCGCGCGGGTCACGCGGACCACGCCCGCCCGGGCCACCGGGCCCACCCGGTCCCCCCGGACCACCGGGACCGCCCGGACCGCCGGGGCCGCGTCCGCCGCGGCCGGTCGGCCTGCGGCGGCGACCGCCGGTCTGCCCGCCGGTCTGCATCGACTCGGTGGGCTGCCCCTCGGCGTCGCGGCGGGGGCCGCCCGCCGACATGCCCAGCGCCTGCGTGCGCTCGTCGGCGCCCGGCACCCCCGGCCGTCCCGGACCGCCGGGGCCGGCGGGACCACCGGGACCGCCCGGGCCCTGCGGGCCGTAGCGCGGGTCGTGCCCCCCTGGTGGCCGGCCGCCGCCCATCGGACCCCGTGGGCCCGGTGCCTGACCATGTGCCTGACCCTGCGGCGGACCCTGCGGCGGACCCTGCATCGGGCCGCCTGGCGGCACCGCGCCCATGGCCGCCGTGTCCTCGAAGGCCGCCTCACGGCGGCGGGGGTCCGGTCCGGGAGGGGGCGGCTGCGGCGCGCGACCCCGGCCGGGTTGCCGCGGCGGAGCGGGGTCGCCGTACGCGTCGTACTCGTCGGACTCCCGGGGCGAGCGACGACGGCGCCCAGGGCGGGATGATCCACCGGAGCCCGAGGCGTCCTCGGGGCGGCCGGACGATTCCGGTCCGTAGCTGCTGTAAGTCACACGTCCTCGTCAGATGTCTTCGGGAAACTGATCGACGTCGGCCGGCAGGCCGGGAGGGTTCCTCCTGGGAAGGTGGAGGGTCGCCCTACAGGGAAGGGCCCGGGGGATCGGCTGTTCCGTGGACGAACGACACCGCCAGGTGGTTCCAGGTACAACCTTGGCAGACCTCCACCACGCAGACCCGGGATTCGCCGTATTCCCGGACCGTCACGGCGCGCTCCGTCCTCCCCCTGGTCCGTTCCGCCGCTCGTCCCCGTTCGCCTCCGTCCACAGGTGTGACGTTGGTCACGTTCCTTCGCCCGCGCGTGGGGCAGATGCGAGACGTGGGCTCAGCGTGAGGCCGGGCCGCACGTGGGAGGAGAGGGCGGGCGTCCCAGACGTCCCGCGCCCGCGTGCGATCGGCGCGGAAGGACCGTACGGCCGCCCGCCTGGCGAAGCCGCGGGCCTCGACCGATCGCTGTGAGCACATGTGGCCAGATTACGACCCTTTGCCAAATCTTGCCCAACTGTTGACCCGTTGCCAGATATGACACCCCGACGTATCCTGCAGATGTATCGAGTCGATACATCAGTCGGACACAGGAGGTGGTTCCAGTGACGGGCTCTCGTGGAGGTGTGCTGGAACTCGCCGTCCTGGGGTCGCTGCACGAAACACCTCTGCACGGATACGAGCTGCGCAAACGGCTCAACACGCTGCTCGGCATGTTCCGTGCGTTCTCCTATGGCTCGCTGTATCCCTGCCTCAGGGGCCTGCTCAACGACGGGCTCATCGTCGAGGAGGAGCCCCCGCAGGACACGGTTCTCGGCCGCAGGTCGAAGATCGTCTATCGGCTCACGGCGGAAGGTAAGGAGCGGTTGCAGGAGCTGCTCAACCAATCGGGCCCGTCCTCCTGGGAGGACGAGAGCTTCGGCATCCGCTTCGCCTTCTTCCGCCACACGGAAGCCGAAGTGCGGCTGCGCATCCTGGAGGGCCGCCGCAGCCGCCTGGAAGAACGCCTCGACCGCGTCCGTGAGGCTCTGTCCCGCACGAGGGAGCGACTGGACAGCTACACGCTGGAGCTCCAGCGCCACGGGCTGGAGTCGGTCGAGCGCGAGGTTCGCTGGCTGAACGAGCTGATCGACTCGGAACGACGGAGCCGGTCGGCTCCCGGCGAGGGGGATCACCCCCCGGGTCCCGCGCAGGCCGTACAGGAAGAGACCCAGAGGGCGGACACGCCCGAGGCAGATAGGTAAAGGAGCGAGTGCTATGGGTTCGGTGCGCGTAGCCATCGTCGGTGTGGGCAACTGCGCCTCATCGCTGGTGCAGGGCGTCCACTACTACAGGGACGCGGATCCGGGCAGCCGTGTGCCGGGCCTCATGCACGTGCGGTTCGGTGAGTACCACGTCGGCGACGTGGAGTTCGTCGCGGCTTTCGACGTGGACGCCAAGAAGGTCGGCCGCGACCTGTCGGAGGCCATCGTCGCCTCCGAGAACAACACGATCAAGATCTGCGACGTGCCGCCGCTCGGCGTCACCGTGCAGCGTGGTCCCACCTTCGACGGGCTGGGCACGTATTACCGCGAGATCATCGAGGAGTCCGACGAGCAGCCGGTCGACGTCGTCCAGGCGCTCAAGGACGCCCGGGTGGACGTGCTCGTCTCCTACCTGCCGGTGGGCTCGGAGGAGGCCGACCGCTTCTACGCGCAGTGCGCGATCGACGCCAAGGTGGCCTTCGTCAACGCGCTTCCGGTCTTCATCGCCTCCGACCCCGAGTGGGCCGCGAAGTTCACCGAGGCCGGCGTGCCGATCGTGGGCGACGACATCAAGTCGCAGGTCGGCGCCACGATCACGCACCGCGTGCTGGCCAAGCTGTTCGAGGACCGCGGAGTGGAGCTGCTGCGCACCTACCAGCTCAACTTCGGCGGGAACATGGACTTCATGAACATGCTGGAGCGCACCCGCCTCCAGTCCAAGAAGATCTCCAAGACCCAGTCGGTCACCTCGCAGATCCCGCACGAGATGGGGAAGGCCGACGTCCACATCGGCCCGTCGGACCACGTGCCGTGGCTGGACGACCGCAAGTGGGCCTACGTCCGCCTGGAGGGCAGGTCGTTCGGCGACACCCCGCTGAACCTGGAGTACAAGCTCGAGGTCTGGGACTCGCCCAACTCGGCCGGCATCATCATCGACGCGGTCCGCGCGGCCAAGATCGCCCTGGACCGGGGCATCGGCGGCCCGCTGCTGTCGCCCTCGTCGTACTTCATGAAGTCGCCGCCGGAGCAGTACTCCGACGACGTCGCCCGCGAGGCCGTCGAGAAGTTCATCCGGGGCGAGAACGAGCGCTGACGGACTCTTCTCCGCGTGTCCCGCCCCGGTTCCGTGACGGACCGGGGCGGTTTCACATGCTCATGGGTGGCGGCGGGCCCGGAGGCGGCGGCTCAGGCGAGAGGGAGCGCGGCCGGCGGCAGGGCGGCCGGGTCGGCCACCGGCCAGGCCAGCGGGTCCGGCCCGAGCGCGACGAGCTGCGGCACCTGCTCCCGCGCCCAGGGCGAGATGTCCAGCTCTCCGCTCGTCACCCCGGCGGCGAAGCTCGCCCAGGGCTCCCAGCGGACCTCGCCGACCTCCTCGGCGTTGGGCGCGGCCTCCTCTCCCGTCACCACCGCCCGGTAGACCGGGCACAGCTCGTGCTCGACCATCCCGTTGTCCATGACCGCGCGGTAGGCGAAGCGCGGCAGGATCAGGTCGACGGACTCGACGATCAGTCCGAGCTCGAACGCCAGGCGGCGGACCACCGCCGCCGACAGCGGCTCCCCGGGCAGCGGATGGCCGCAGCAGCTGTTGGTCCACGCGTCGGGCCAGGTCAGCTTGTGACCCGCCCGCCGCGACAGCAGCACCCGGCCCTGCCGGTCGAAGACATAACTGGAGAACGCCAGGTGCAGCGGAGTGTCCGCGCCGTGGACGGTGGACTTGGGAGCGGTGCCGATCGGGTTGCCCTCGACGTCGACCAGCACGACATGTTCCGGTGAGGTCACCGTCAGAGACTACGGTGTCACGCCGTCGCCGGTCAGTGGCGGGGGGTTTTATCGGGGTTGATCCTGATGCCTCTCGGAGATCGTCCGCGTAGGCTGTCGCCGTGTCCTACGTCTCCGATCTGCGGGTGGTCCTGCGGGGTCGCAACTTCCGGCGGCTCTTCGCCACGAGGCTCGTCTCGCAGTTCTCGGACGGGATCTTCCAGCTCGCCGTCGGCGGGTACGCGTTCTTCAGCCCGGAACGGCAGGCCAGCGCCGCCGACATCGCGGCGGGCCTCGCCGTGCTGCTCCTGCCGTACAGCGTGCTCGGGCCCTTCGTCGGGGTGTTCATCGACCGCTGGTCGCGGCGGCAGATCCTCGTGATCGCGCCGTTCGTGCGCGGGACGCTGCTGGTGCTGGCCGCCTGCCTCGTCCTGGCGGGGACCTCCGACGTCGTCTTCTACGTGGCGGCGCTCGGCGTGCTCGCGGTCAACCGCTTCTTCCTGGCGGCCCTGGGCGCGTCGCTGCCCCACGTCGTGCCGGGCGACCAGCTGATGATGGCCAACGCGGTGACCCCCACCTCCGGCACGGTGGCGACGTTCCTCGGGATGGGCGCGGCCATGGTGCTCCGCACGATCGCCGGATCGGACGACCGGGGCGTGGCGGTGCTGCTGGTCTGCTCCGGCGTCGTCTTCGGGCTGAGCGCGCTGATCGCCCGGACGATGGAGCGCTCCCTGCTCGGCCCGGCGTACGACCCGGACCGCCCGCAGGCCCGCGAGGCCGTACGGCACGTGCTGACCGGGCTGGTGGACGGCGCGCGGCACGTCGCGCACCGGCGCTCGGCGGCGGCCGCCCTCACCGGCATGGCCGCCCACCGCCTCATGTTCGGCATCTCGACGGCGGCGGTGGTCCTCATCTACCGCTACTCCTTCACCAGCGACCCCGACGACGCGCTGAAGGGCATCGCGCTCGTGCTGGGCGCCGTCGGCGCCGGGAGCTTCGCCGCGGTGCTGGTCACCCCGTGGGCCACCGAACGGATCCGCATCGAGACCTGGGTCCCGGCCATGCTGATCACCTGCGGGATTCTGGAGTTCGCGCTGTGCGTGACGTTCCGCGAGTGGGGCTTTCTCGGCGCCGGGCTCGTGATCGGCGTCGCGGGACAGAGCGTGAAGATCTGCGCCGACACCGTCGTGCAGCGCGACGTCGAGGACGCCTATCTCGGCCGCGCCTTCTCCGTGTACGACATGCTGTTCAACGGCATGACGGTCCTCGGCGCGGTGCTGGCGGCGGCTCTGCTGCCCCACGACGGCAGGTCCTACCCCGCGCTCGCCGTGATCGCCGTCGGCTACCTGCTCGGCGCGGTGGTCTACCGGCTGGTCCTTCCCTCCCCCACCACGCGCCACCCCGCCGTCGCCTCCGATCGACCCGAGTAAGGGCCGGGCGTGATCAGGTGATGTGCCCCTGACATATCCGTCACGGCGCCCTGACGGATCATCGGAGAGCTACTATTCCGGCAGTTCCCGGTCCTCTCATCACCGAACAGGCCGTTGTGATGTCCTCCCCGACCCCCTCGACCGCAGGAGACGACTCCGACAGGCCGCCAGGGAACGCACCGGGGGAGGCGACGCCCCCGGAGCGGCCCCCGAAGGTGGCGGCGGCGCGGGAGACGCTCCTCACGACGCTCGCCGCGGCCGCGGCGAACAGCATCTGGACGGAATACCACGCCTTCCTGGAGCACCTGCCGGTCCCGACGTACGTCGGAGTGCTGGCGACCGGCGTGCTCGGCGGTTTCTTCCTGTCGGGCCGGGGGCCGGCGGGTGTGCTCGCCCGACTGACCGGATGGCTCGGCCCGCCCGCCGCGAGGATCCGGGACTGGATCCTGGCCCCCCTCTCCCAGCGGACGCGGACGGCGAAGACGCTGCGGACGCTGCGCCGCGCCCTGCCCGTGCTCGTGATCGCCTACCTGTCCGTGGCGTCCGGTGTGGTCGTCGTCCTGGGCGTCTGGGGCGCGTCGATGCTGGTGCGGTGGGCGTCGTCACCCTCCTGCGCGGATCCGCGGGAGTTGTTCGTGATCACGGCGCCGGAGAACGTCGACGAGCTGCGCGATGCCGTCGCGGCCTATGCCGGCGATTCGGACGACTGCCCGCCGTACCGGATCTCGGTCGGCCCCGCGCCGTCGGCGGCCGATATCGCCACGGGCTTCACCCTCGGCTGGTGCCGGGGAGACGAGTCGTTCCCGAGGCTCTTCGGGAGACGCCCTGACGCCTGGATCGCCACCAGCACCGCCGAGGTGGAGCACGTTCTCCGGCTCCAGAGCACCAGCAGCCCTTCGGGACAGCCCTGCGACAGGATGGCCGGCGGAACGGCGACGCTGCGCCCGGGCCCGAGTGTGGCCGGCGAGCAGCTGGTCGTCGCGATGCTCGCCGAGCGCGCCGACGACCTGGAGAGACTGCCTCCGGAGCGGAGAGGCGACAGAGCGCTGGCGGACGTCATGCGGACGGTCCGCACCGATCTGGGCATGCGCCTGGTCTACCCGCAACCCGGTCTCTCCTCGGCCGGTCTGCTGGCGGCCGCACGCCTGGTCGGCCTGGAACGCCCTGAGGACACCGTGCGGAGCATGGTCTCCGACGACAGCGTCAACGCGCTCCTGTGCCGCTTCAAACGGATGACGAGGGCCGAGAAGAATGAGCATGCCCTGCTCATCCCGGCCCACAGTGTGCGGGAGTACAACGCCGGGGAGATCACGGACGAGGGCTGCCGGGGCATGGGCGAGGACGAGCCCAGACTCACGGAGGAACGGCCGCCCGGTCTGCCCCTCCTCGACTATCCGTTCGTCGCCGTCGACTGGCCGGACGAGGGCGCCCCGGCCTCCCGGGACGAGACGGCCGAAAGCCGCCTCGCTCTCGATCGCTTCGCCGCCTGGCTCACGCACGAGCACCCGCTCTTCGGTCGCCCGGCACCTCCTGCCAAGCAGAGCGGCGATGACGTGCTGGACCAGGCGAAGAAGGAGATCTCCCGGCGGCTGCACCCCGTCGACCTGCAGTTCCTGCTCGACGTCTCCGGATCGATGTCCCGATCGCTCCTTCCCGCGAGTGAGGCGCTCCCCGAGATCAGGCAGGCGCTCGTCGAGACCGACCGGCTGTCGCTCAGCACATTCTGGCGGGAGAAGGACGAAGGTCCCGTAAGGGTCAGCGATCCCACCGACAAGGACGAGCCGAGCCGTCTGGACAGGTTCGTCGGGCGTTTCCGGCTGGAGCGGAGCCGGGGACGGGACGCACCGCTGTGGACGGCGATCGAGGAGCTGGGAAGGAAGTTCGGCCCCCCGGCCCGTTCGGTGGTGGTCATCACGGACGGAGGACCGTTCGGGACCGGAAGGGATCCTCGGCCTGCGGAGCAGGACGTCGTACGGGCCCTGAGCCGCAGCCCCTCGATACGCAACCTCTACGTCCTCGTCCTCGGGCACAACGGGTGTGGGGGCAGGTTCCCGCAGCCGGAGCGGGTGCACGGGCCGGGGGCGAAGCCGGGGTCGGAGCAGCGCGTGATCTGCGCCGAGATCGGAGGAGGGCAGCCCTCCCGGACAGGGACGCAGGCGGTGGCGGGCGTGCTGCGTAACGCGATCTTCACACTACGGGAGTGGTCCTGATGACCCGGCGACCGGAGCTGTGGTGGTCACGGCTTCCCCCCTTCCGGAGGCGGCTCGCCGCCGGAGGGTTCGCGGTGGGCGTCCTCCTCGGGAGTCTGCAACTCCTGCACACCGGGAGGGACACGGCCTGCCACTCCGACGGGCGGATCACGATCGCGGCGAACAGCGACGTCAGCGCCGGAGGCTTCCGCAGGGACCTCGTCCGGCAGTGGAACGCGAAGTCGAAACGCACCGACGATCTCGTCGAGATCTCCGACTCCACCGACGAGGCCAGGGCCGAGATGGCCGCCGCGGCCCAGTCGCACCGCTGCACCTACGACATCTTCCTCCTGGACGTCGTCTACATCCCCGAGTTCGCGAGGAACGGCTACCTGAGCGAGCTCACCCCGAAGGAGTTCGGCGCGGCGTGGCCGCACGTCACAAAGGAGGTGCTGCGGGCGGCACAGGTGGACCGCAGACAGTACGCCGAGCCCCTGGCCACAGACGCGCCGCTGTTGTTCCGCAAGGCCGGCCTGCCGCTCCCCGCCACATGGGCGGATCTCGTCGGAGACGGCAGCCGGACCGGCTACGCCGGCACGTACGGCTACGTCGGGCAGTTCGACGACTACGAGGGGGGAACCGTCAACCTCATGGAGGCGGTGCTCTCCTCCGGCGCCGAGATCACCGAGGGCGACGAGGTCGTGCTCGACCAGTACGCCGAGAAGACGAAGAACGCGCTCGCCCACCTGCGCGGGCTCCTCGACGGCCTCGCGGGGGACGGGAGCCGGCCACCCGGCTCGGGCGGCCCCTCCTCCAGCCCGGCGCCCTCCCCCGGCGCCGAGGCCCGGTGCCAGGACCGCCTCGGCCGCGGCTGTCTGTTCCGGTACCGGGAGGAGAGCAGCCTGCAGGCATTCCGGGACGGGGACGTGGGGTACATGCGGAACTGGCCGTTCGCCTTCCCCCGTCTGGCGCTCGACCCGTCGATGCGGGCCGGAGACGGGTCTCCGCTGTTCGAGGTGTCCCACCTGCCCGGCAAGGGGATCACGGGGGGCTACGCCCTCGCGATCAGCGCGACCATGCCCGAGGAGGAACGTCCGGACGCGGTACGGCTCATCCGCTTCCTCACGTCGGCCGAGGCCCAGAAGCAGCTGTTCGCGTGCGGCGGCTACCCGCCCGTCATCAAGGAGGTCTACGACTTCTACATGTCACAGGAGAAGGGCCCCCGAACGTGCAGCGAGCTCCAGGATCGGGAGGATCCGTCCCCCGAACCCGGATCGGAGATGACGGCCCCCGAGCTCGGCGACTTCGCGACGGCGATCCACGACGCGCTGGGCCGGGCCGAGTCACGTCCGGTCTGGCCCCACTACGCCACGTTCAGCGACACGTTCAGATCCTGCGCGAGAAAAGCGGTGACCGGCGAGATCGAGGCGCGGGAGATCGACGTCGGCAGCTTCGCCGAGGCCCTGCGGACGGCCGGGGACGGCAGGCGGCCGGACGATCCCTGCCCCGGCTGACCGGCGAGCCGGGGCAGGGTCACAGTGCCTCGGCGGCGGCGTTCATGGCGGCGGTGATCGTCGCGACGTCCTCCGGAGCGCAGGCGTACGGCGGCATGGTGTAGATGAGACGGCCGAAGGGCCGCAGCCAGACGCCGTGCTTCATCACCGTGTCCTGAACCTTCGCGACGTCGACGGGTTCGTCCGTCTCGATCACGCCGATGGCGCCCAGTACCCGCACGTCCCGTACGCCCGGGGCGTGGACGGCCGGGGCGAGGCCGTCGAGCAGCCCGGCCTCGATGCGGGCGACCTCCTCCCGCCACGGGCGCTCGGCCAGCAGGTCGAGCGAGGCGCCGGCCACCGCGCAGGCGAGCGGGTTGCCCATGTAGGTGGGGCCGTGCATCAGCACTCCGATGCGGTCGGCCACCCGCTCGGTGCACAGGGTCGCCGCGAGCGTCACGTATCCGCCGGTCAGGGCCTTGCCGACGCACATGATGTCCGGCCTGATCCCGGCGTGGTCGCAGCCGAACATCTCCCCCGTACGGCCGAAGCCGGTGGCGATCTCGTCGGCGATCAGCAGGACGCCATGCTCGTCGGCGAGGTCGCGCAGCCGCCGAAGGTAGGCCGGGTGGTAGAAGCGCATGCCTCCGGCGCCCTGCACGACCGGCTCCACGATGATCGCGGCCAGCTCCGCCGCACGCGCCTCGACGGTATCGGTGAGCTCCCTCAGGTACGCCTCGTCGGGTTCCGGAGCCGTCCGGACCGGGCGGCGGCCGTAGTCGTCCGGCGGCGCGGGCGCGAAGACGTGCCGCGGCAGCATGCCGGTGAACAGGTGGTGCATGCCGCTCACCGGGTCGCAGACCGACATCGCGCCGAGCGTGTCGCCGTGGTAGCCGCCGCGCACGGTCATCAGCGTCGAGCGCCCGCTGTACTGGATCGCCATCTTGATCGCGACCTCGACCGCCACCGAGCCCGAGTCGGCGAGGAAGACCCGGCCGAGCCCGGTCATCCCGGCCAGCCGCTCCGCGAGCCGCACGGCGGGCGCGTGGGTGAGGCCGCCGAACATGACATGCGCCATGTCCTCGATCTGTTCGCGTACGGCCCGGTTGAGCCGGGGGTGGTTGTGGCCGTGTACGGCCGCCCACCAGGAGGCCATTCCGTCGATCAGCGCACGGCCGTCGTCGAGGACGATCCGCACGCCGTCGGCACGCCTGACCACGTGGACGGGCACCCCGGACGACACCGCCGAGTACGGATGCCACACGTGCGCGCGGTCCAGCCGGAGAACCTCGTCCGCGTCCACCTACGACAGCAGGCCGTTGTCGCGGGCCCAGGTGCGCAGGGCCTCCCCGGCCGCCTCCTTGCCGATCAGTCCGTGGTCCATGCGGATCTCCAGCAGGTGCTTGTAGGCCCGGCCGACGACCGGGCCGGGCGGCACCCCGAGGATCTCCTGGATCTCGTTGCCGTCCAGCTCGGGCCGGATCTTGGCGAGCTCCTCCTCCTCGGCCAGCCGGGCGATGCGCTCCTCCAGCTGGTCGTAGGTGCGCGACAGGGCCTGCGCCTTGCGCCTGTTGCGGGTGGTGCAGTCGGCCCTGGTCAGCTTGTGCAGGCTGCTCAGCAGGTGCCCGGCGTCGCGGACGTAGCGGCGGACGGCGCTGTCGGTCCACTCTCCCGTGCCGTAGCCGTGGAAACGCAGGTGCAGCTCCACGAGCTTGGACACGTCGGACACCACGTCCTTGGGGAACCTGAGCTCGGTCAGCCGCTTCTTCGTCATCTGCGCCCCGACCACCTCGTGGTGGTGGAACGACACCCGGCCGCCCGGCTCGTTGCGCCGGGTCTTCGGCTTGCCGATGTCGTGCAGCAGGGCGGCCCACCGCAGCACCCGGTCCGGCCCGGCGGTCTCCAGCCCGATCGCCTGCTCCAGCACGATCAGCGTGTGCTCGTAGACGTCCTTGTGCCGGTGGTGCTCGTCGATCTCCAGCCGCAGTTTCGGCAGCTCGGGCAGCACGTGGGCGGCCAGCCCGGTGTCCACGAGCAGCGAGAGGCCGGCCCTCGGGTGCGTGCCGCAGACCAGCTTGTCGAGCTCGTCGCGGATGCGCTCGGCCGAGACGATCTCGATGCGGCCGGCCATCGCGGTCATGGCCTCGACCACCTCGGGGGCGACCGCGAACCCCAGCTGCGCGGCGAACCGCGCGGCGCGCAGCATCCGCAGCGGGTCGTCGTCGAACGACCGCTCGGGGGGGCCGGGCGTGCGCAGCACCTTGGCGGCGAGGTCGGGCAGCCCGCCGTACGGGTCGGCGAACTCGTGGCCGGGCAGGCGGACGGCCATCGCGTTGACCGCGAAGTCGCGGCGGGCGAGGTCGCCGTCGAGGGAGTCGCCGTACATCACGTCCGGCTTGCGGGAGGCCGGGTCGTACGACTCGCTGCGGTAGGTGGTGATCTCCAGGAGCCAGCCGCCCTTGCGCACGCCGACCGTGCCGAACTCGATCCCGATCGTCCAGACGGCGTCCGCCCAGTCCTTGACGATCTCCAGCACCCGGTCGGGCCTGGCGTCCGTCGTCAGGTCGAGGTCCTTGCCCACGCGGCCCAGGAAGACGTCGCGGACGGATCCGCCGACCAGGGCCAGCTCGTGTCCCCGGGCCGCGAACAGCTCGCCGAGCTCGTCGGCGACAGGGGCGATGCGGCGGAACAGTTCGTTCACGGCGTGCTGCTGGCTGTCGCTCAGATTTGAAACGGACAAGGCTGGGTAGGTCCTTCGGTCACGGAACAGAAACTCTCCCCCGATGGCCCAGGTGTCGGGTGTCACCCAGGGGAGACACGCCTAGCGATCACCAGGCCACGGACGGTTCGGGGGCGCTGGACGACGCAAGGAGCACAAGAGATGAAAGACGCTCTCGCGATTCACCGCTGGCTCCTCGCCCACCAGATCCACCATGAGATCGTACGTCTTCCGCGCCCGTTGACATGCTCCGACGAGCTTCCCGAGGTCCTCGGGGTGGCCCCCGAGACCTGCCTGTGCGTGTCGCTTTTCGAGGTGACCGCGCGGTCGGGCACCCAGGCGGTGGCCGTGGTGAGCACGGTCGGCCGGTCTCCCGGGCCCGCGGCGGTGGCCTCCCTCCTGCGTACCCCCAGGGTACGCCCCGCCTCCGCCAACACGGTGAACTCGGCGACCGACTACGCCGACGGGCTGGTCTGCCCGCTGCTGCTGCCCGACGAGCTGACCGTGCTGGTGGACCAGCGGCTGCGGGACCGCCTCGATCCCGACGACGTCGTCCACACCGCGACCGGCGAGCGCCGCACCGCGTTGCGGCTGCGCGCGATCCACCTGTTCGACCTGGTCGCGGCCAAGGCCGTGGACATCAGGACGATCCCCCGGAGGGGCGCGGCGAGCCTCGCGAGTCCTATGCGGACCGCTTAGGCCATAGCATTCTGGGCGTGCGCCGTTCCTCACCGCTGGCCCGCACATGATTCGCAAGGCCGCACTGCTGACCCTGCTGACCGCCCTGCTCGCGTCCCCCGCGGGCATGGCCGGTACGGCTGCCGCCGTACCCGCGGGTCGCGCCGCGGCCGCCGCCGCTCCCGCCGATCCGCTGGTCGTGAACGAGATCACGCCGGAGGTCGTACGCGACGCCGCCGCCCCCGTGACGATCTCGGGGACCGCCGTGGGCGCCCAGGGAACCTCCGTACGGGTGGTGGTCCGCTACGCGCCGAACCGGCCGCTGACCTCGCGCGGCGAGATGGCGGCCTACCTGTCCGAGCAGGGATACGTCCCCTCCAACTGGAGCACGAGGGTCCAGGCCACGCCGCTCGACCAGGCGGGCAAGCTGCCCTTCCGGTTCACCGTGACGCCCCAGGAGCTGGGGATGTCCCGGCCGGGCGTCTATCCGCTCGCGATCGAGGTGACCGACGCGGCGACCGGTCAGCGGATCGCGATCGAGCGCACCTTCCTGACGTACGCCCCGAAGGGCGAGCAGATCCCCAAGGTGAAGCTGGCGCTCGCCCTTCCCCTGGTGGACCGGCCGCACCGCGCCGACGACGCGACGTTCATGGACGACGACCTGTCCGCGTCGCTCGCGTCCGGCCGCCTGGCGGCGCTGCTCCAGACGGCCCAGGACACCGGGGACAAGGTCACCTGGTTCGTCGACCCCGCCCTGCTCGACGACGTCCGCGTCCTGTCCTCCGGCGCGCGGATCGTACGCGGCGTGCGCAAGGAGGCCGACCGGGCCGCGGGCCAGTGGCTGAACGGCCTGCGCGGCGCGCTGACCGGCAAACCCGTCGTGGCCACGCCGTACGCCGATCCGGACATGACCGCGCTGGTCCACCACGGCCTCGACAAGCAGGCCGCGGCGGCGGTCCAGCGCGGGGCCGCGCTCGCGAGCGAGGTGCTCGGCCGGGAGATCCACGGCACCACGGCCTGGCCGGCCGGTGGCCGGATCGACCGGGACACCCTTGACGAACTGGCCATCTCGGGCGTGACGTCCGTCCTGTTGTCCGCGGACGCGCTGCCGGTCAGGGCCGCGGCGCAGGACGACCCGACGGCGATCACCCCCACCCCGCTCACTTCCGACGGCGCGGCCACGCTCTACTCCGTGGCGGACAAGCCGCTGACCGCGCTGCTCGCCGATCCCACGCTGAGCGAGGTCCTCGGCGGGAACGTCTCGGCTCCCGGCGCGGCGCTGCTGGCGCGGCAGCGGTTCCTCGCCGAGACCGCGATGATCGCCTTCGAGCGGCAGAACGGGCAGCCCGCCCAGCCGGGCCGGTCGGGCCAACCGAACAGGACAGGACAGGACGGGCCGGACGGATCGGCGAAGACGCCGTCGCCCACCGTGGTCGCGGTGCCCGGCTCGCACCTGTGGACGCCCGACCCCGCGTTCGTCTCCGGCCTCCTCCAGGCCGCCTCCTCCGCCCCCTGGCTGAGCATGACCTCACTCGACTCGGTGAAGCCGGGACGGGACGGGGCGCCGCGGGGCGACCTGACCTACACCGAGCGCGACCGCGAGTCGGAGCTGGGCCGCTCCCACCTCGCGACCGTCCGGAAGCTGGAGCGCAAGGCCGAGGCCGTGGCCACCGTCACGGCGGAGCACACCGACGTCTTCCACGCGGCGATACTCCGGCTGACCTCGGCCTCCTGGCGGGGTGACGCCAAGCGGGCCGCCTCCTTCGCGCAGCGGGTCAAGGAGACGATCGACCAGCGCATCACCGGCGTGTCCGTGCTCGACAGCCCGCGCTCGGTGGCGGGGAGCAACGGCCAGGTGCCCGTCAGCGTGGCCAACAACCTGGACCAGGACATCGAGATCAGGATCCGGGTCACGTCGGGCAGCAAGTCCCGCCTCGCGATCGACGCGGACGACGGGACCTACGTGACCCAGCCGACCCGGGTCCTCGCCGGCCGGAGCCAGCTCGTCAACGTGCCGGTGATCGTACGCGGCGGAGGCGGCGAGGCGAGCATCTCGGTGCAGCTTCTCACCGACGGCGACGTGAAGTACGGCAACGCCGTACGGGTCGTGGTGCGCGCGACCGGCTACACCGGCATCGCCGTCGTCATCGTGGGGGCGGCCCTGGTCATCATGCTCGCGGCCGTGGTGATGCGGGTCCTGCGCCGCAGGTCGAGGAGGGCGTTCCCGTTCGACGGCACGACCGCCGGCGAGGGCCCGCCGGAGGACCGGCCGGGCGCCGTGCCGGCCGAGCGGACGCAGTCACCGTAGGCGGACCCCGACCCGGCCCACCCCGAGCGAGGCGGCCCCGCGAACGCGGCCGTCGTGACCCGAAGGACACCCATGAGCAGGATGCTGCGAGCCAGCGCGATCATGGCGGCCGGGACGATGGTCTCGCGGCTCACCGGCTTCGCGCGGACGGCGATGCTCGCCGCGGCCATCGGCACCTTCGCCCTCGGCGACGCCTACAACGCGGCCTACATGATCCCCTACATCCTGCTCGACCTGTTGCTCCAGGGCGTGCTGAGCAGCGTGGTCGTGCCGGTGATCGTACGGGCGCAGCAGCGCGACCCGGACGGGGGCCAGGCGTTCGAACAGCGGCTGATGACGCTGGCGGTGGTGGTGCTGACGGCCGTCGCGCTGCTCGGCGTGCTGCTGGCCAAGCCGATCATGGAGCTCTACACCGCCTCGAACTGGACCGAGGACAAGGTGGAGGTCGCCGCCACGCTGGCCAGGTACATGCTGCCGCAGATCGCGTTCTTCGGGGTCGGCTCGCTGGCGGGGGCGATCCTCAACACGCGGGACAGGTTCGCCGCCCCGATGTGGGCGCCGGTGCTGAACAACATCGTGGTCATGGGCGTCCTGGCCGCCTACTACGCCGTCGGGTCGTCCGACATCGAGAAGGTGAGCGAGCGCGACCTCACGCTCCTCGGCCTCGGCACCACGGCCGGCATCGTCGCCCAGGCGATCGTTCTGGTGATCGCGTTGCACCGGGCCGGGTTCCGGTTCCGCCCCCGCTTCGGCGTGCGCGGCACCGGGCTCGGGGAGGCGGCCAGGGCCGCCGTGTGGACGTTCGGCTACACCGGCATCACCCAGATCGGGTTCTGGGTCACCACCAAGCTCGCCACCGGCGCGGGCGACCGGGCGCCGGGCGCCGGCAACAGCGCCTGGGCGTACGCCTTCCAGCTCTTCCAGCTCCCGTACGGGATCATCGCGGTGTCGGTGATCACCGCGATGCTGCCGAAGATGAGCCGGTCCGTCGCCGAGGGCAGGCTGGACGAGGTGCGCACGGAGTTCGCCTCGGCGGTGCGGCTGGTCTCGTCCGTCATCGTCCCGGCGGGCCTGCTGCTGATGGTGCTCGGGCCGGCGGTCACCACACTGATCTTCTCGTGGGGCCACATGACGGCGGCGAACGCGATCTACATCGGCCATGTCCTGCAGGTGTTCGGCGTCGCGCTCGTGCCGTTCTCGATCTTCCAGCTCCTGCTGCGGGTCTTCTACAGCTTCGGCGACACCCGCACCCCCGCGATCATGGCGGCGGTGAACGTGGCCATCAACGCGACGCTCAGCCTGGTCGCGTACTTCACGCTGCCCGACCGGTACGTGGTCATCGGCATGGCCTTCGCCTACCTGGCCACGTACATCGTGCTCTGCGGCGTCGCGTGGTCGCTGGCCAGCCGGAAGATCGGCGGACTCTCCGGCCGGGAGGTCACCGCCGGCCTGGGCCGGATGTACGCGGCGGCGATCCCCTCGGCCGCGCTCGCGCTGGCGGTGCTGTGGCTGGCCCGGGAGCTCACCATGATCACGCCGGTGAGCTCGGCCGTCGTGCTCGCCGTGGGCGGCGGGGCCGGCCTGATCCTCTACCTGCTGGCCGCGCACCGGCTGCGGGTTCCCGAGGTCCGCTCCATCATTGGACTCGTGGCGGGCAGGGTAGGACGGTAGGAGTTCTCACGACCAAGCGGCAACTCGAAGGTAACCCAGAAGTCCGATTCGGACGTCTTCCATCGGGAAGGCGGGCACAAGCGGCACGGCACTAGCATGGTGCGCCAGGGAGTGTTGAGGAAGCGGCGCCCGTTGCGAGCGGGAATCCGGTGGGATTCAGCGCGGCAGGGCATCACTTTTGATACACCTTCCAGCGAAACGTCCCGCGGATCTTGCCCTACCGGAGGAATCCGGCCCGGCGGTGCTCCGTCCGGTGCCGCGGCAGGCACGAGATCTCGGGGGCGCGACCTGGAGTTGTGATCGGCGAGCGGAAGCGGGAAGGCGTGGGCGGAACCACCCGGCATCGGCTGATGCATGCCGACGGGCCGCGGAGCGGGGCGGCCGCATGAGCATGTCCACGGTCGAACCGGGGACCCGGCTGGCGGACCGGTTCCGCCTGGAGGACCGGGTCCACGAGTCCGCGGGCGCGACCCTGTGGAAGGCGCTGGACGAGATCCTCGCCCGCCCGGTCGCCGTCCACACGTTCGCGCCGGACTTCCCCCGGGTCGCGGAGGTCGTCACGGCCGCCCGCCTGGCGAGCCGGCTGACCGACCCGCGCCTCACCCAGGTCTTCGACGCGGCCGACGAGGACGGCACCGCGTACGTCGTGAGCGAGTGGGTCAGCGGCGACTCGCTGCTCGACCTGCTGGAGAGCGGCCCGGTCGAGGCCGAGCGCGGCGCCGCCCTGGTGGCCGAGGCCGCCGAGGCGCTGGCGCACGCCCACGCGGCGGGCCTCACCCACCTGCATCTCACCCCCGGCCGCCTGGTCTGGACGAGCGGGGGAACGGTCAAGCTCCTGGGCCTCGCCGTCGACGCCGCGATCCTCGACCTCCACAGCGAGGAACCCGCCCGGGAGGACGCCGAAGGGCTGGGCCGTCTGCTGTACGCCGCGCTGACCGGGCACTGGCCGGGCGACTCCGACTGCGGCCTGCCCTCCGCGCCCCTCGACGACGGCAAGGTCTGCACCCCCCGCCAGGTCACCGCCGGCGTGCCCGGTTATCTCGACGCCATCACCTGCCGCGCCCTGCTGCAGGAGCCGAGGCGGGGACAGCCTCCGCTGGCCACCCCGGCCGAGGTGGCCGAGGCCCTCTCCGAGGTGCCGCGTCCCACCCCCGTCCCGGTCACCACCGCCCCGCCCGCGCTGAACCTGCGCTCCGAGGCGCCCGACGGCCTGGGCCTGGGCGTGACCACGAGGCCGCCGCAGAAGCCGATGGCGCATCCGCCGCCGCCGCGTCCGCAGACCGGCGCGGCGAGCAAGATCCTGCTGACCGTCATCGTGCTGCTCGTGATGGCGGCCGTCGGGGTCGGCGCCTGGACGGTGGGGAAGAACCTCGGCAACGCCCCGCGGGTCACGCAGCCGGACGTCGCCGATTCGCCGTCGCCCACGGCCAAGCCGGTCGCCGTCGAACCGGTGAGCGCGACCGGGTTCGACCCCCTGGGCTCCGACCGCGCGGAGAAGCCGGAGATAGCCGGGCTCGCCGTCGACGGCAAGCCGTCCACGGAGTGGCACACCGACAGCTACCTCGGCGCGGACCTGGGCGGGCTCAAGGACGGGGTGGGGCTCATCCTCGACATGGGCAAGCCGGTCCCGATCGCCGACGTGGCCGTCTCGCTGGGCGACGCCGCCGGCGCGACCGTGCAGCTCAAGGTGGGCGACGCGGCGGATCTCGGCTCGCTGAGGACGCTCGCCGAGGCGAAGGGCGCCTCTGGCACGGTCACGCTCACGCCGAGCAAGGCCACCACAGGTCAGTACGTTTTGATCTGGTTCACCCGGCTTCCGCCCTATGCCGGGAAGTATCGTGGCACCATCTACGAAGTAACGGTGCACTCCCCCGGACCGGCATAGCAGGGACCTGTGAACTCCCCACCAGACACACCCCCGACGGCTGAGCACGCGCAACGCGCCGTGTCCGACGCCGATCTGCTGACGCGCCATCTGGGCGGCGATCCGCACGCGTTCAGTGAGATCGTCAGGCGGCACCGCGACCGGATGTGGGCGGTCGCCCTGCGTACGCTGGGTGATCCCGACGAGGCCGCCGACGCGGTGCAGGACGCCTTCGTCTCGGCGTACCGGAAGGCGGACAGCTTCCGCGGCGAGGCGGCGGTCACGACGTGGCTGCACCGTATCGTGGTGAACGCCTGCCTCGACCGCATGCGCCGCAAGTCGGTGCGGCCCGTCGCCGACGACGAACTCATCGAGGCCGCCGAGCGGGAGTCTCCGGCCACCGACCAGTCGGGCGAGCGGGAGGTGTCCCTGGAGGTGACGGCGGCGCTCAAGCTGCTGCCGGCCGACCAGCGGGCCGCTCTCGTGCTCGTCGACATGATGGGCTACGCGGTGGACGACGCCGCCGCGGTCCTGGGCGTCCCGCCCGGAACGGTGAAAAGCCGCTGCGCCCGGGGCCGCGCCAAACTCGCCCCGATTCTTTCGCATCTACGGAACCGATCAGACCTGACTCGCGTCTCATCCGGGAAGGGAGCAGAACTTCGTGACGGGTGACACGCACTACGACCTGGAGATGCTCGCCGAACTGGCGGAGGGTCTCCTCGACGAAACCACGGCACGGCGGGTCCGCGAGCACCTCGCGGTCTGCGACCCCTGCGGGGAGAGCCTCGCCGACCTGGCCGCGGTCCGCGAGGTCCTGGCGGCCGTGCCGGTGCCGGCGATGCCTCTGGGCGTCGCCAAGCGCATCGACCGCGCGCTCGCCGCCGAGGCCCCGGACTGGGACCGCGTCATGCGGGACTCCCCCTGGGAGAACGCGCCGTGGGAGACCGTCGAGACTCCGGTCGAATCCATCGTCCCTGCCGGGGCGCCGCAGCCGGGGCTCGTACCCGCGCCGGAGCCGGAACCCGAGCTCGCGCCGGTCGCCGCGGCGACGGGTCCGCTGGGCGTCGTGTCCGGCGACGGGACGATCACGCCGGCCGGGCGCCGCACCGGGACACGTACGGGGGGCCGTAAGTCCGCCAGACGGCGCGCGTGGGCGATGCCCGCGGTGGCCGCCGCCGCGGCGATCGCGGTCATCGGGAGCGGGGTCGCCGCCACCGGCCTGCTCTGGTCCGGCGGCGCGCAGCCTCAATCGGCGTTGAGCCAGGGCGACGCGAGCCAGACCCCGGAGAAGACCCGTGCGCAGGCGCTGACCTACTCGACCTACGCCAGCGGCCACAACTACACCAGCCGGGAGCTGCGCGGGCCGCTGCTGGGCTACTTCGGCGTCGGTCCCGGCGTGGACGGCGCGTCCACGAGCGACGAGGGTCTCGACAGCTGCGTCAAGCAGTTCTCCACCGAGCTCGACCGCACGCCGATCGGGGTCGACAAGGCCCTGTACAACGGCAACGAGGCCACGATCATGGCGTTCTGGGAGGACAAGAACATCAACGCCGTACGGGTGGTCGTCGTGGACTCCGAGTGCCGCCGCCTGCGGCCGGAGGGTCTGGCCAGCTGGAGGTGACCTGACGCCGCTCCGGGCTCACCCGGCGGCGTACGTAGTGCGGCGCGAGCCGTACCATCGGCAGTGACGAAGCCCCCCGCGACCTCCGGGGGGCTTCGCGATGTCCGGGTGCCCCAGACGCGTCAGGAGTCCTCGGGTGCCGGGGGTCGGCCGCGGGAATCGCCGGGGCCTAGGATCTGTTGACGCGACTGCACATCACACCGGGATCGGAAGGCGAGTCCGTTGAGCGACGTCCGTAACGTGATCATCATCGGATCGGGCCCCGCCGGCTACACGGCGGCCGTGTATGCCGCGCGGGCGGACCTGCGGCCGCTCGTCTTCGAGGGCTCGGTCACCGCGGGTGGTGCGTTGATGAACACCACCGACGTGGAGAACTTCCCCGGGTTCCCCGACGGGATCATGGGTCCGGACCTGATGGACAACTTCCGCAAGCAGGCCGAGCGCTTCGGCGCCGAACTGGTGGCGGACGACGTCGTCGAGGTCGACCTGGAGGCCGACCCCAAGGTCGTCAAGACCTACACCGACACCTACCTGGCCAAGTCCGTGATCATCGCCACCGGCTCGCGCTACCGCGAGCTGGGCCTGGAGAACGAGAAGCGGCTGTCCGGCCGAGGCGTGTCCTGGTGTGCGACCTGTGACGGGTTCTTCTTCCGCGACCAGGAGATCGTGGTCGTCGGCGGCGGCGACACGGCGATGGAGGAGGCCATCTTCCTGACCCGGTTCGCCCGTACCGTCACCGTGATCCACCGCAGGGACACGCTGCGCGCCAGCAAGATCATGCAGGACCGGGCGTTCGCCAACGACAAGATTCGCTTCGTCTGGGACAGCGAGGTCGTCGACGTACTCGGTGAGGACCGGATCTCCGGCGTGCGCGTGCGCAACCTCAAGACCGGCGAGGAGACCGATCTGCCGGTCGGGGGGCTGTTCATCGCCATTGGCCACGAGCCGCGCACGGAACTGCTGAAGGGCCAGATCGATCTCGACGACGAGGGCTACGTCCTCGTGCAGTCGCCCACGACCAGGACCAACCTCGACGGGGTGTTCGCGGCGGGCGACGTCGTCGACCACATCTACCGCCAGGCGATCACGGCCTCCGGGACCGGATGCGCCGCGGCGCTCGACGCCGAGCGCTGGCTGACGCTGAACGCCTGAGACCGTTTCCGGGCGGCCGCGGGAATGCGGTGACCGTTCCCGCGGTTGCACCCACCACACCAGACACAAGGGGAGAGTTACCTTGGGCGCCATCAAGAGCGTGACGGACGCGAGCTTCGAGGCCGAGGTCCTCAAGAGCGACAAGCCGGTTCTCGTCGACTTCTGGGCCGAGTGGTGCGGTCCGTGCCGCCAGGTCGGGCCCATCCTCGAGGAGATCGCCACCGAGAACGCGGACAGGTTGACCATCGTCAAGCTGAACATCGACGAGAACCCGGTCACGCCGCGCGACTACGGCGTGCTGCAGATCCCGACGATGAACGTCTACAAGGGCGGCGAGGTCGTCAAGCAGATCATCGGCGCCAAGCCGAAGGCCATGCTGCTGCGCGAGCTGGAGGGCGTGCTCTGACGCGCCCCGATCGAGCCGGACAGGAGCCCCCCGCGCGAACGCACGGGGGGCTCCGCTGCGTCTTGGGACCGCCAGGGCCTGATTCCCTCGACGGTCCTGAGATCGCTTGGCGGTCTTCAGGAGATCGCGTGGAGCCTGAGATCGCGTGGAGCCTGAGATCGTGTGGGGCCCTGAGATCGCCTCAGACGGGCCGCAGCGCCCGCTCCGGGGACATCGAGCCGAGTAGGCGCTCCAGCGCCACCTCGACGTCCTCACGCCACGAGACGGCGGTCTTGAGCTCCAGGCGGAGCCGGGGGAAGCGCAGGTGCGGGCGTACGGTCTTGAATCCGACCGACAGCAGATAATCCGCCGGCAGCAGGCAGCCGGGCTGCTCCCACTTGAGGTCGCCGAAGGCTTCTATGGCTCGTACGCCGCGGCGGGTCAGGTCCTTCGCGACGCCCTGCACGAGCATCCGGCCGAGCCCACCTCCGGAGAACTCCGGCACGATGTGCGCGGTCATCAGCAGCACCGCGTCGGAGCTGACCGGAGAGGTCGGGAACGCCACCGATCGGGGGACGTACAGCGGCGGGGCGTAGAGCACGAAGCCGGCCGCCACGCCGTCGACGTAGGCGATCTTCCCGCAGCTTCCCCATTCGAGGAGGGTCGCGGAGATCCACGCCTCCTTCTCCAGCCCCGGGTCGCCCGCCTCCACCGCTCGCTCCCCGCTCACGGGGTCGAGCTCCCAGAACACACATCGCCGGCACCGGCGCGGCAGGTCGTCAAGGTTGTCGAGGGTGACATTGACCAGCCGACGCGACACGTGATGCCCCAATCCCCGCTAGCGGTCCCGCCAGAAAAGCGCGCGAATACGGCGTCTACTGCACGCATCGTAACTCAGCGGCAGGGCCGGAGCGCGTACGCCACAAGAGCCACAGCCGAGCGTTTACGTCGCCCTCACGGTGAAACCAATGAGGCAGGAATGCAGGAAAAGGGGTCTGTGATGGTCAATACCCTGTTGTGAGCAGCGTGGCGCGTTACCGTACTCTGGATTTCTCGGCTATGTGATCGGAGGTGGACCGTGACGCATGAGCTTGATCACGGTCGGACGAACGCGGCCCACGGGTCGCGCATTGACGCCTACGTCGACAGGTACGCCGCCCGGGCCGCCGGGATGGTCGCCTCCGAGATCCGAGCTCTCTTCGCCGTCGCCTCGAGGCCCGAGGTGGTCTCGCTCGGCAGCGGCATGCCGTACATCACGGCCCTTCCCCTCGACGTGGTGGGCGATCTCGTCGCCGATCTCGTCGCCACCCGCGGTTCCGTCGCTCTGCAGTACGGCGGCGGTCAGGGTGACCCCGCCCTGCGGGAGCAGATCTGCGAGGTCATGCGCCTCGAGGGCATCGAAGCCGGCCCCGATGACATCATGGTCACCGTCGGCTCCCAGCAGGCGCTCGACCTCATCACCCGCATCTTCATCGACCCCGGTGACGTCGTGCTCGCCGAAGGGCCGTCCTACGCCGGGGCCCTTGGCACGTTCGCGGCCTACCAGGCGAAGGTCGTCCACATCGCCATGGACGACCAGGGGCTGATTCCCGAGGCGCTCGCGCAGACCATCTACGCCCTCCAGGCGGCGGGGAACCGGATCAAGTTCCTCTACACGATCCCGACCTTCCAGAATCCCGCCGGTGTGACGCTGAACGAGGTGCGCCGCCGCCAGGTGCTGGAGATCTGCCGCCGGACCGGCGTGCTCGTCGTCGAGGACAACCCGTACGGCCTGCTCGGGTTCGACGGGGAGCCGATGCGGGCGCTGCGGGCCGACGATCCCGACGGTGTCGTCTACCTCGGCTCGTTCTCCAAGACCCTGGCCCCGGGCTTCCGCGTCGGCTGGGCCGTCGCGCCTCACGCGATCCGCGACAAGCTGGTCCTCGCCATGGAGTCGGCGGTGCTCTCGCACTCTACGTTCACCCAGCTCGCCGTGGGGCAGTACCTCACGACCCAGCCGTGGCGGGAGCAGATCAAGACGTTCCGCGAGCTGTACCGCGAGCGGCGCGACGCGATGCTCAACGCGCTCGAGGTGTTCATGCCGCCCGGTTGCACGTGGACCCGCCCGGCCGGCGGGTTCTTCGTCTGGATGACGCTGCCCGAGGGGCTCAACTCGAAGGCTCTCCTCCCCCGGGCCATCGCCGAACGGGTCGCCTTCGTGCCCGGCACCGGTTTCTACTCCGACGGCGGCGGCACGCGGAACATGCGGCTGTCGTTCTGCTACCCGGAGCCGGACCGCATCAAGGAGGGCGTACGCCGCCTCGCCGGGGTCATCGAGCAGGAGCTCAGGATGCGGGACACGTTCGGCACCGGTTCCATACCGCGGCAGGGAGGCGTGGACACCCCTGGCCCGGACCTCGCCTAGGGAGTGTCTGGCCCGCCTCGCTCAGGTGCGGGTACGGCCCACGCCTGAACCGGCGTAGCCTCTCCTACTGGGACGTCGCAGCCTCCCGCCCCTCCCCTCGTGGTCGGGCCTGGACGACGACCGCCAGGAGGGGCACGAGTGCCGCGACCGCCAAGATTTGCCCGGACGGAGCGTTGGCCAGAGTGGTGCATCGCAAGGCGGAGGAGGAGCCCATAGCGGAGCTATGGGCGACGACGACAACGCGGCGAGGTGCCGCTCTGGGCGACGCGACGGGGCAAAGATAGGCGGGAGGGGCACTAGCCTGTTCAGGCTGGCCGTACCGACTCCTCGACGCGAGAAAGGCCCTCTTCGTGAGCGAGCGAACGATGACCGCAGGATCGCCCCCCGCACCTCCGCGGAGGGGAACGCGCCCCGGGCCGGGCAACGCCGATCACCGGTGGATCGGGGGTCGTACCTCCGAGAGCCGCACGGCGGCCACGGCCGGCCGTGCTGAAGGGCTCGGCCCGCGTGCGCGGGGAAATGACCTGACCCAGCCCAGCGGCGTGTTCGCCCGCATCGGTGGTGAGACGGCATGAGCGATCTGAGTCACGTGCTCGTCCTCGCCGGAGGGCTCTCCTACGAGCGTGAGGTCTCCCTGCGCTCCGGTCGCCGGGTGGCGGAGGTGCTGCGGGCGGCCGGTGTGGACGTGGAGACGCGCGACACCGACGCCACCCTCGTGCCCGCCGTGTTGTCGGACCCGCCGGACGCGGTGTTCGTCACCCTGCACGGTGGCGCCGGGGAGGACGGAGCGATCCGGTCCGTCCTGGAACTGCTCGACGTGCCCTACGTCGGTGCGACGCCGGACGCCTGCCGGGTCGCCTTCGACAAGCCCACCGCCAAGGCGGTCGTCCGATCCTGGGGGCTCAACACCCCTGACTCCGTGGCGCTGCCCAAGGAGACGTTCCACGACCTCGGCGCCACGGCGGTGCTCGCCCGTATCGTCGACCGCCTCGGACTGCCGCTGTTCGTGAAGCCCTCACGTGGAGGGTCCGCGCTCGGCGCGTCGATCGTCCACAGCGCCGAGGAGTTGCCCGCGGCGATGGTCGGCTGCTTCGCGTACGGGGACACCGCGTTGATCGAGCAGTACGTGCAGGGCGTGGAGGTCGCCGTCTCCGTCGTGGATCTGGGTGACGGACCGGTCGCCCTGCCTCCGGTGGAGATCGTGCCCGACCGCGGCGTCTACGACTACGCCGCCCGGTACACGGCCGGCCAGACCGAGTTCTTCGCACCTGCCCGGCTCTCTCCGGAGGCCACCGAGGCGTGCGCGGGGATGGCCGTGGCCGCTCACACGGCGCTGGGCCTGCGTGACGTTTCCCGCACCGACCTCATCGTCGACGCCACCGGCAAGCCGTACTTCCTTGAGGTGAACGTCGCCCCCGGCATGACGGAGACCTCCCTGCTGCCGATGGCCGCTGAGGCGGCCCACCGAGACCTGGGCACCCTCTGCAAGGGACTCCTGGAGCTCGCCGCGGCTCGCCGCTGAGCACTCCGGTTTCGCTGAGCCGCCCCGCCTGTTTCACGTGAAACAGGGGAGAGAACGTCGCTGCGGCATGCGTGCCTGTGCGCACGCATGCCGCGTGGGGCGACGAGGTCAGCCGAACCAGCTGTCGTAGGCGCTGCGCAAGGTGTCATGGGGCGGATCCGGGAGCACCTTGAAGAACTTCCACGCGTAGCCGTAGGGGTCGAGGACCTCGGCGTACCGCTCTCCCCACGGGGCGTCGGCCGTCTCAGTGGTGACCTCGCAACCGGCCGATCGGCAGTAGTCCACGGTCGCTCTGACATCGTCTACCGCTATGCCGATGACCACGCCCAACCCTCGCGGACCGGCCAGCGTGCCCCGTTCACGCTCGCTGTCGGGAAACGGCATGCCGGTCAGGGCGTCGACGAGTAGTTGGAGATCGCCGCGTCGCAGGATCGCCATGACTGTCCGGCCATCGGGACTGGAGATCCTGCCGATCCGCTCGAATCCCAGCCCCTCGTAGAACGCGGCCGCCGCACTCACGTCGGCGGCCCGAAGCCCTACCCGAAAGGGAGCCTCGTCGTTCATCGCGCCTCCATCGCTCGCCCATCGACCGTGCCTGAGCAGTGTCTGAGCACGGTGCCTGAGTACCGCGCCTGAGCACGATGCATCAGTGCGAGAAGCGGCGTCCAGTGCGACAGCGTGGCCGGCGGTGGCGATGTTTCACGTGAAACAGCGCCTACCCAGCGACTACCCAGCGACTATTCGGTGGCGATCCCCGCGCTCCGCATCGCGTTGGCGGCGTCCGGAGCCATCGTGTCGATGATCCGCTCCAGGTCGTCGATGGTGGAGAACTCGACCACGATTCGGCCCTTCCTGCTGCCGAGATCGACCTTCACCTTCGTCTCGAAATGATCGGAGAGCCGGTCGGCCAGATCCCGCAGTGCCGGAGCCGTCGGCTTCTTCGCCCGCGGCTTGCGGGGAGCCGGACCCGCGGTCGCCTCCCCCAGCGCCACGATTTCCTCGACGGTCCGGACCGACAGCCCTTCCGCCACGATGCGGCTCGCCAGGCGTTCCTGGGCGGCCGGGTCGCTGAGCGTCAGCAGCGCCCGCGCGTGGCCGGCGCTGATGACTCCGGCCGCCAGCCTGCGCTGCACCTCCGGCGGGAGGTTCAGCAGCCGCAAGGTGTTGCTGATGTGCGAGCGGGAGCGCCCCACCTTCTTCGCGAGCACCTCATGGGTGGCGCCAAAGTCGTCGAGGAGCTGCTGGTAGGCCGCCGCCTCCTCCAGTGCGTTCAGTTGCTCGCGCTGGAGGTTCTCGATGAGCGCCTCGCGGAGCATCTCGTCGTCCTGCGTGCTGCGGACGATCGCGGGGATGTGGTCGAGCCCGGCGAGCTGGGACGCCCGCCACCTCCGCTCCCCCATGATGAGCTCGAAGCGGCCGTCCGGCAGCGCCCGTACGACGACCGGCTGCAGCAGGCCGACCTCCTTGATGGAGGCTGACAGTTCTTCGAGACGATCCTCGTCGAACACCTCCCGGGGCTGGCGGGGGTTGGGAGAGATCGACCCGACCTCGATCTCCTGGAAGTACGCGCCTTCCACCGGGCGCAGGCCCGTTCCGCCGTCACCCGCAACCCCACCGCCTGCCACGCCGCCACTCGATGCGAATGCCGGCAGACCGGCAGTGGACGGCACGCTCGCCAGAGGCGACGGATCGACGATCGGTCCTGTGGGGATCAGAGCCCCAAGACCCTTGCCAAGTCCCCGACGCTGCTGGCTCACCGCTGCTCCTTCATACCCGCACCCGCAAAGAAGGCGGTGCCCAGCGACTCGGAGTCACTGGGCACCGGCACGCACACACCAGGAGAGAGTACCGCTGCGAAGCCTGCGCACGAGTCCTCAGACATCGACCTGTGCATAACCCACCGGCACTGAGGGCCGCCAACGCCCATGCGCAGGAAACGCTCGACGCCTGTCCAGCTTCAGCTCTCGGCAGTCGGCACTCAGTGGCTGATTCTCAGTGGCCGGTTCTCAGCGGTCGGTTCTCAGGCGTCGGCGAGGGCAGCCGCGCGATAGGCGATCTCCTTGGCGGCCCCCATGTACGCGAGCGCGCCGCTCGATCCCGGGTCGTACGTCATGACCGACTGGCCGTAGCTGGGCGCTTCGGAGACACGGACGCTCCTGGGGATGACCGCGTCGAGCACCGTGTCCCCGAAGTGGGACCGCACTTCTTCCGCCACCTGAGACGCCAGACGGGTACGGCCGTCGTACATGGTGAGGAGGATGGTCGAGACCGCGAGCGTCTGGTTGAGGTGTGCACGGACCAGTTCGACGTTCTGCATGAGCTGGGTGAGCCCCTCCAACGCGTAGTACTCGCACTGAATGGGGATCAGGACCTCCTGGGCCGCCGCCATGGCGTTCACGGTCAGCAGGCCCAGCGACGGCGGGCAATCGATGAGGATGTAGTCGAACTCCATGGCGTCAAAGGCCGCCAGCGCCCTCCGCAGACGAGACTCCCGGCCCACCATCGGGACGAGCTCGATCTCCGCCCCCGCGAGGTCGAGGGTGGCGGGGGCGCAGTAGAGGTTCGGCATGTCGGGGACGGGGTTCACGATCTGCGACAGCGGCATGTCGTCCACCAGGACCTGGTAGACCGACGGCATCCCCGACCGGTGCTCGGTCGCGAGGGCGGTCGACGCGTTTCCCTGTGGGTCCAGGTCGACCACGAGAACGCGCTGATCATGCATGGACAGTGCCGCCGCCAGGTTGACGGCCGTGGTGGTCTTACCCACGCCGCCCTTCTGGTTGGCCACCGTCATCACCCGGCAGCGAGGAGGCCGGGGCCAGCTCCCCTCGTCACGCGTCGAGTAACCGACGGAAGGCGCAGCCGCCTGCGCAGGCGCGGCTGTTTCACGTGAAACCACAGAACTCAGTGCCTCTCGTACCAGCGGCGAATCGCCAGGGCCTAGGGGGGTCTGGGGCACGGTCGTCGTCCTTTCGACCGGCGAAGCAGGGGGACGAGGCCAGCCAACCCCGGAGGACCGGCCTGCTGTCGCGATCTCCCAGGGTAGGGGGAGCCGGGTCTCCGGCCAACCCAGTCCCGCTTTCACATCGCCTGATCCGGCGTCCGCCACGCGGCTCACCTCTTCCGTCGCCTCCGCGTGTCCGCTCGCGGGGGTCGTCCTGCGACGACGCGAACAAGGGTCGCGGGCGGCTCGACCCTACCGCGCCCCACTGTCACGAGCTCGACGTGCCTCACCCCGTACGACTGGAGGTGGGGGCGGGCGGCCTCCAGTTCCTCCTGTGCCCGCTCTCCCTTCATCGCCAGAAGTTCGCCGTCCTCCCGTAGCAGCGGCATCGACCACGAGAGCAGGCGGTCGAGCGGCGCCACCGCCCGTGCGGTCGCGACATCGAAGAGCCTCTTGTGAGCGATCTCCTCGGCGCGTCCGCGCAGCACCTCCACGTTGTCGAGCTTGAGCACCTCGGCGCACTCGGAGAGGAAGACCGTGCGGCGGAGCAGGGGTTCCAGCAATGTCACCGTCACGTCGGGCCGGACGATCGCGAGCACCAGGCCGGGCAGGCCGGCGCCGGAACCGATGTCGACGACGGTCGAGTCCGGCGGGATCGCCTCCTCCACCACGGCACAGTTGAGCAGATGGCGGTCCCAGATCCGGGGGACCTCTCTCGGGCCCAGCAGCCCTCGCACCACTCCGGGACCGGCGAGTAACTCGGCGAACACCCGGGCCCGCTCCAGCGCCTCACCGGTGAAGATCTCACGCGCCACCGGGGGCGCCTCGGGCAGGTCGTTGCTCTCCGTCATCACTCACTCATCCAGGAACGCTCTGGGGCCAAGGGTAGTCGTCATTCCCCGGCCGGGAATGGTCAGCCGTGGATACGGGCGCCGGGTCCGCACTTCCCCGGCCGTGCGGGGAGGCGTGCCGCTCATCCCGCGGTGTGGCAGGACTTCAGCAGGACGCAGCAGGACGCAGCAGGACGCCAGGACGGGAAAAGCCGCCGGCCCCGAGATCGGGACCGACGGCTTCCCACGTCGGAGTTTGCGGCACCCCGGCGTTTGCGGCACCCCGGCGTTTCCGGCACCACAGCTGAGAGCCGTACGGGCTCGAGAGCGGAGCCGGAACCGCGAGGAACGGTCAGGCGGGCAGGACCACCACGAAACGGCGGGGCTCCTCGCCCTCCGACTCGCTGCGCAGGCCCGCCGCCGCGACGGCGTCGTGCACGATCTTCCGCTCGAAGGGCGTCATCGGGGTGAGTGCCTTGGGCTCGCCCGTGCGCTTGACGTCCGCGGCCGCCGAGGAGCCCACCTTCGTCAGCTCGGCGCGGCGCCGCTCCCGGTAGCCGCCCACGTCGAGCATCAGCCGGGAACGCTCCCCCGTCTGGCGGTGCACGGCGAGACGCGTCAGCTCCTGCAGCGCCTCCAGCACCTCCCCGCCGGAGCCCACGAGATCGTCACCCTTGATCCCGACGATCGACACCACGGCGCGGTCCCCCTCCACGTCCATGTCGATGTCGCCGTCCAGGTCGGCGATGTCGAGCAGGCCCTCCAGGTAGTCCGCCGCGATCTCGCCCTCCTGTTCCAGGGCGTCGACGTCGGGAGCAGGCTTGAGGGTCTCCCCAGCTTCGGTCACGTCCGGACTCTCCTTCTCCTACGACTTCTTGCTGCCGGTGCGCTTGCTGCGGGGCTGGCGCGCCGGCTGCTGACGGACGATCTTGGGGGCGGGTTCCGGCTCTGCCTCCGGGGCCTTCGTGGTCTTGGGCTTACCCACCAGCTTCGTGAAGACGCCGTTCGACGGCTCGGGGGTGGTGATGTTGCCCTTCTCGTCCACGACCGGCATGGGGTGGCGGCTGTAGAACCAGTGCTGCTGGCCGAGCGTCCACAGGTTCGTGGTCACCCAGTAGAGGATCAGACCGAGCTGGAAGTTCAGGCTGAAGACGGCGAACAGCGGCGAGATGTACATGAGGATCTTCTGCTGCTGCGCCATGGGGTTGTCCGGCATCTGCGCCATCGAGCGCGTCACGCTCTGCCGGACGGTGAGGAAGGTGGTGCACGAGCTGACCGCGACGAAGAGGCCGAGCACGATCTTCGTGACCACCGGATCGGCGCTGAACTTCTCGATGTCCGCCGCGCTCGTGAAGAAGGTCGCCGGCAGCGGAGCACCGAAGACGTGCGCGTGCCGGGCGCTCTCCACGAGCTCCTTGGACATCCCGAAGACGGCCCGGTCCTCGGCGATGGCCCGCAGCACGGTGAACATCGAGATGAAGATCGGGAACTGCGCGACGATCGGGAGGCAGCCACCCAGAGGGTTGGTGCCGGCCTCCTGGTACAGCTTCATGACCTCTTGGTTCATGCGCTGCTTGTCGTTCTTGTACTTCTTGCGCAGCTCCTGCACCTTGGGCGCGAGTTCCTGCATCTTCCGCGACGAGCGCATCTGCTTCATGAAGAGCGGGAAGATCAGCAGGCGCATCAGCACGGTCAGGGTGATGATGGTCAGCGCCCAGTTGAGACCGCTACTGGCGGGGATAAAGGTGCTGTAACCGCCGTGGATCCAGGTGATCACCTGGGCCACCGCCGTATACAGCCATTTCAGGAATGGCAGCTCCACCGAGCTAGCTCCCTTGCGTTTCGTCGTGAGACCGGACTCGGCGTGGGGGCACCGGGTCGAAACCTCCAGGATGGAACGGATGGCACCGTCCAATACGCCTGACGGTCAGCCATACCCCGCGCGCCGCTCCGTGAACGGCGACGGCCTCGAGACCATAGGCACTACAGGACGGCTCGAACCTGCACCTCGGCCCCAGCAACGGGCTGATGAATGCGCGGTAGAACCGGATGAGCGCGAGCAGCACGCGGGCGACCAGCCCTTCCGCGAGCCGGTCGGCCTCCCCGGGCGCCTCGGCCGGGGTTGGATGCTGCGCTGTCATGACCGTCCATCCGTCGGGGTCCGGGCGTCGGACCCGCGCCGCCGGAGTAAACGACTCAGCGCGACGTCGAGTTCGGCGGCCAGGTGCTCGCTGCGCGCGGACGCGGCCGGTGGATTGGCGCGTACCACCAAGAGGCTACCTCTCGGCAGCATCGGCAGGCGGCTCCGCATGAGGTGTCTCAACCTGCGCCTGACCTGGTTCCGCACCACGGCGCCACCGACCGCCCTGCTCACGACGAAGCCGACCAGCGGTGGCTCGTCGGCGTCGCGCAGGTTCAGATGTGCGACCAGGGCGGGACGCCCGGCGCGTCGCCCACGGCGGATCGCGTCGGCGAACTCGTCACCCCGACGCATGCGGGACGCGGACGGCAGCACCGGGCCTTCCTCGACGTACGGCCGCCCGCTCCACCGGCGCCGTGAGGGGCGCCGGGCGCGAGCGGGCGGCGACTGGTCGTCAGACCGTCAGCTCGGCGCGGCCCTTGCGGCGGCGCGCGGCCAGGATGGCGCGGCCGGCCCGGGTGCGCATGCGCAGCCGGAAGCCGTGGGTCTTCGCGCGGCGACGGTTGTTCGGCTGGTAAGTACGCTTGCTCACGAGTGGGCTCCAGGCTTCAGGTACGCCCGCGGGCTGCGGACGCGGCACAATCCAATGTCACGCGGCTTGTCATATGCGCGGGCATGCGAAATAGCCGTCGCGTGATTAGCCGACCGGGACACGTTACGGGGCCACCCTACGTCAGGTCAAACCGACGCCCGTGCCGCCAACCGAGTACGGCGGGCGACCATGGCCCACTAGGCTGTGGACAACGCCTTGAACGCGGATGTGCACACCGCTACTGTCGGCCGTCCGGCCCTTCCCCTCATCAGCGTGGATGTGCCCGGGAAGAATACGCGGCCTGTGCACATCGTGTGGATCACGTGTGGATCAGGCATTCGGAAGAGGGCCGGTGCCGTGAGGCGTACCGGACGGGAACACGGCACGGATCGCGGCGGCGGACGGGGCCGCGCAAAGGGAGGAGGGGCCGAGCCATGGAAGGCGTCGATCTCAACGCTGTATGGGCTCGGGCGCTCAGCACCCTCCTCGACGAGGGCGTCTCCGGACAGCAGCGTGCGTTCCTCCAGATGACACAGCCCTCCGGCCTCATCAACGACACCATCCTCCTGGCCGCCCCGAACGACTTCGCCAAAGAGGTCATCGAGGTGCGGCTGCGCCCGCTGATCGTGCACGCGCTGTCGCAGGAGCTCGGCAGGCCGGTGCGGATCGCGGTGATGGTGGATCCCGGCGCGGGACTCCAGGCTCCTCCGGACCCCGTGGGCCAGGGGCCGGCCGACCGTCATCCACAGCAGTCGTCCACAGATTATCCACAGCCTCACCACCAGGCTCCGCGCTACCCCTTAGGTGAGGACGGGCCGTCCCGGCGCGAGCCCGAGCCGCACGCCCCGCCGAGTATCCACAGCCCCGCACACGGTCCGGCGTACGGTCCCTCCCACGGCCGCCCGCAGGGGTCGCCGCAGGTCCACGGCGGGCCGCGGTATCCACAGGACCCGCAGTATCCACAGCCCGCCCAGCAGGTCTCCCCGCCCGACCGCCCGCAGCGGCCGGGCGGCTACTCGCCCGAGCCTCCTCCCGCTCCCAAGCCGGAGCCCGTGCCGGCGCAGAACCGCTGGGACGCGCGGGCCGGCCGGCCGAGCGGCGAGTCGGCCCGGCTGAACGCCAAGTACACGTTCGAGACGTTCGTCATCGGCGCGAGCAACCGCTTCGCCCACGCCGCCGCGGTCGCGGTCGCCGAGGCCCCCGCCAAGGCGTACAACCCGCTGTTCATCTACGGCGACTCCGGGCTGGGGAAGACGCACCTGCTGCACGCGATCGGCCACTACGCGCAGAGCCTCTACGACGGCGCCCGGGTCCGGTACGTGAGCTCCGAGGAGTTCACCAACGACTTCATCAACTCCATCCGCGACCACAAGGCGGACGGGTTCCGGGCCCGCTACCGCGCGGTCGACATCCTCCTTGTGGACGACATCCAGTTCCTGGAGGGCAAGGAGCAGACGCAGGAGGAGTTCTTCCACACGTTCAACACCCTCCACAACGCCAGCAAGCAGATCGTCATCTCCAGCGACCGGGCCCCCAAGCAGCTCGTCACGCTGGAGGACCGGCTGCGCAACCGGTTCGAGTGGGGCCTGATCACCGACGTCCAGCCGCCGGAGCTGGAGACCCGCATCGCGATCCTGCGGAAGAAGGCGATCCAGGAGGGCCTGGCCGCGCCGCCCGACGTCCTGGAGTACATCGCCAGCCGCATCGCCACCAACATCCGCGAGCTGGAGGGGGCGCTGATCCGGGTCACCGCGTTCGCCAGCCTCAACCGCCAGTCCGTGGACCTCCAGCTCGCCGAGATCGTCCTCAAGGACCTGATCAGCGAGGACGCGAGCCCGGAGATCACCATCTCCCTCATCATGTCCACAACCGCGGAGTACTTCGGCGTCTCGCTCGACGACCTGTGCGGTAGCTCACGGTCGCGGGCTCTGGTCACCGCCCGGCAGATCGCGATGTATCTGGCCCGTGAGCTGACGGACCTGTCGCTGCCGAAGATCGGCCAGCAGTTCGGCGGCCGGGACCACACCACCGTCATGCACGCGGAGCGTAAGATCCGCTCGCTCATGGCCGAGCGGCACTCGATGTACAACCAGGTCAACGAGCTGACCACCCGGATCAAGCAGCGCGCACGCAACTCTTAGTGCACAGGCTGTGGATAACTCTGTGGATCAGGGATGCCGCCTCATCGCGGCCCGAATCGCGTTACCCCCACCCTCTCCGGACCGCCGGCAGGCCGTCCCCACTTGGGGACAACTTTGGGGAGAAGCTGGGGACAGCTTGGGGAATACCTGTGGGCAGGCTGGGGAAGCCCTGTGCGTACTCGTCACAGGCACATCGGCTGTCCCTTTTACCCCGTGGACAACCGGTGGAAACCTGGTGGATTACTCGTGGACAGAGGTGCCCGAACCTGGGGACGGGCTGTGGGGACAGCGCGGCCACCCACAGTCCACAGGGGGTCCGTCCACCTTTCCCCCACAGCACCAGTGGATGAAGCATCTCCGCTGAGCTGCGAAAATGCTCCTCATCCACATATCCACACTCCCTAATACGAGGACCTGTATCTCTCTCTAAGGAACTCAAGAACCATAGAAGGGGTTCTGGAGGCACACAGGTGCGGGAGAGTGAAGACTTGACGATGCAGCGACACCCAGGAGGCTGATCCACGTGATGTTCCGGATCGATCGCGATGTGCTCGCCGAGGCCGTGGCGTGGACGGCACGGAGCCTTCCGGCCCGTCCCTCGGTGCCGGTGCTCGCCGGCATGCGGCTTGAGGTGACCGACGACCAGAGGCTGAAGCTCTCCGGCTTCGACTACGAGGTCTCCGCCGAGGTGACCCTCGACCTGCAGACCGGGGAGGCGGGCGTGGTGCTCGTCTCCGGCAAGCTGCTCGCCGAGATCACGCGCGCCCTCCCCGCCCAGCCGGTCGAACTGGTCGTGGACGGGGCGAAGGCCGTCGTCACCTGTGGAAGCGCGCGGTTCACCCTGCTCACCATGCCTGTGGAGGACTACCCGTCCCTTCCGGCGATGCCGCCCGCCGCCGGACGGGTCGGCAGCGACGTGTTCGCCTCCGCCGTCGGCCAGGTGGCCGTGGCAGCGGGCAAGGACGACACGCTCCCGATGCTCACCGGCGTCCGGATGGAGATCGACGGCGACACGGTGACCCTCGCCGCGACCGACCGCTACCGGCTCGCCGTACGCGAACTGAAGTGGCAGCCGGAGCAGCCCGGCTTCCAGGCCGTGGCGATGATTCCCGGCCGTACGCTCGCCGACACGGCCAAGGCGCTCGGCGGCAGCGGTGCGGAGGTCGAGATCGCGCTCAGCTCCGCCGGCGGCACCGGCGAGGGCATGATCGGTTTCTCCAGCTCCGGGCGGCGGACGACGACCCGGCTGCTCGACCCCGAGTTCCCCAAGTACCGCTCGCTGCTGCCCACCGAGTTCTCCGCCCGCGCCGACTTGTCCACAGGCTCGTTCGTCGAGGCCGTCAAGCGCGTCGCGCTCGTCGCCGAGCGCAACACCCCCGTACGGCTGGCCTTCCGCGGTGGCGAGGTCGTCCTGGAGGCCGGCAGCGGCGACGAGGCCCAGGCGGTGGAGGCGCTCCCGGTCGACTTCGACGGCGACGAGATCAACATCGCGTTCAACCACCAGTTCCTGCTGGAGGGCCTGGGGGCGATCGACTCCGACATCGCCCGGCTGCAGTTCACCACGCCGACCAAGCCGGCCATCCTCACCGCGGGCAAGCCTGTGGACGAAGGCGCGAACGAGGACTACCGCTACCTGATCATGCCCATCCGCCTGTCCAGCTGATCTCGCCGTGACGCCCCGGGCGTACGCTTTGGCCGTGGCATGGACACCCGATGCATGGGTACGCGTGCCTCGGTGGACGACGCGGACGTCAAGGGGTGGCTCAGATGCAGATCGGCATGATCGGGCTCGGCAGGATGGGCGGGAACATGGCCGAGCGGCTGCGGCGCGGCGGCCATGAGGTCGTCGGCTACGACCGCGATCCCGCCCTCAGCGACGTCGGCAGCCTGAAGGACCTCGTCGAGAGGCTTCAGGCGCCGCGCGCGGTCTGGGTGATGGTCCCCGCCGGAGCGCCGACCCGGGCCACCGTCGAGCAACTGCGCGACCTGCTGTCGGAGGGCGACGTCGTGATCGACGGCGGCAACTCCCACTACCTGGACGACCAGCGGCACGCGGCGGACCTCGGCACACGCGGCATCGGCTTCGTCGACGTGGGCGTCAGCGGCGGCGTGTGGGGCCTGCAGAACGGCTACGCGCTGATGGTCGGGGGCGAGGACGAGCACGTCGGGCGGCTCATGCCCGCCTTCGACACGCTCAAGCCCGAGGGTGAGGACGGCTTCGTGCACGCGGGCGGCGTCGGCGCGGGCCACTTCGCGAAGATGGTCCACAACGGCATCGAGTACGGCATGATGCAGTCCTTCGCCGAGGGCTGGGAACTGCTGGAGGCCAGCGATGTCGTCACCAACGTCCCCGACACGTTCCGGAGCTGGCGGCACGGCACGGTCATCCAGTCCTGGCTGCTCGACCTGCTGGTGCGGGCCCTGCGGGAGGACCCCGACCTCGCCGACCTGAAGGGCTACGCGGAGGACTCCGGCGAGGGCCGGTGGACCGTGCAGGCCGCCGTCGACCACGCCGTGCCCCTGCCGGCCATCACGGCCGCGCTGTACGCCAGGTTCGCCTCGCGCCAGGCCGACTCCCCGGCGATGAAGATGGTCGCGGCGCTGCGCAACCAGTTCGGCGGCCACGCGGTCGCGTCGGCCGAGGGCCAGACCGGCAGGGGCGCCGACTCCCCCGGCGCCGACGTGGCTCCGCCCCCCGAAGCCGACCGGTGACCACCCCGGGCGGCCGGTGGGCACTAGCCTTGCGGGCGTGCACGTGGCGAGCCTGTCCCTCACCGACTTCCGGTCCTACCCGGAGGTCGAGCTGACGCTCGAACCGGGCGCGACGGCCTTCGTGGGGCCGAACGGGCAGGGCAAGACCAACCTCGTCGAGGCGCTCGGCTACCTCGCGACCCATTCGAGCCACCGGGTGGCCACCGACGCCCCGCTCGTACGGCACGGCGCGCAGCGGGCGGTCGTACGGGCCGTGGTGGTCAGGGACGACCGCCGCGCCCTCGTCGAGGTGGAGATCAACCCGGGCCGGGCCAACCGCGCCCGGGTGAACCGCTCGCCGGTGCCGCGTCCGCGCGACGCGCTCGGCCTGCTGCGCACCGTCCTGTTCGCCCCCGAGGACCTCGCGCTCGTCAAGGGCGACCCCTCCGAGCGCCGCCGGTTCATGGACGAGCTGCTCGTCGCCCGCGCCCCCAGGTTCGCGGCCGTACGCGCCGACTACGAGCGCGTGCTCAAGCAGCGCAACACCCTCCTGCGTACGGCCGCGGCGTCCCGGGCGGGGCGGCGGCGCGGCCCCCGCAGGCAGGACGACGACGCGGCGTTCGCCGCCGCGGGCGCCGGGGACGTGCTGAGCACCCTGGAGATCTGGGACACCCACCTGGTGCGCTTCGGCGCCGAACTGCTGGCGGCCCGGCTGCACCTGGTGGACCTGCTGCGCCCGCTCGCCGCCAAGGCGTACGCGACGCTCGCCCCGTCGTCCGGGCTCGCCGATCTGGAGTACCGGGCGTCGGGGTTATCCACAGATATCCCCACCCTGGGGACAAACCGGGAACTTCTCGCCGAAGGCCTGCGGGCGGGCCTCGCCGAGGCGCGTCAGGCCGAGCTCGAACGCGGCGTGACCCTCGTCGGCCCGCACCGCGACGACCTGCTGCTGCGGCTGGGCGAGCTGCCGGCCCGCGGCTACGCCAGCCACGGCGAGTCGTGGTCGTTCGCGCTCGCGCTGCGGCTCGCGGCCTACGACCTGCTGAGAACCGACGGCGGCGACCCCGTGCTGATCCTCGACGACGTCTTCGCCGAGCTGGACGGGCAGCGGCGCAGGCGGCTCACCGAGATCGTCGCCCCGGCCGAGCAGGTGCTCATCACCGCCGCGGTGCCGGACGACGTGCCGCCGGAGCTGACCGGCGCCCGGTTCGACGTGACCGAAGGGAGCGTGACCCGTGTCCGATGAGATATCCACAGGCGGTGGACAATCCCCGAAGGGTTCGGTCGCCCGGGGCGCCGCGCTGGCGCGGGAGAAGCTGGCCCAGGCCAAGTCGGACGCGCTCAAGCGGGGGCAGCTGCCGCGCAGCGAGCCCCGCCGCCGCTCCGGCTCGGGCGGCCCGCGGCGCGACTCCGGCGATCCGCTGCCGTTCGGCCGGGCGATCCGCGACCTGCTCGCCGCCCGGGGCTGGGAGCAGCCGGTCGCGGTTGGCGGGGTCTTCGGCCGCTGGCCGGAGATCGTCGGGCCGGACCTCGCCGCCCACACCCGGCCGGAGAGCTTCGAGGACGGCGAGGTGCTGGTCGCCGCCGACTCCACCGCCTGGGCGACCCAGGTGCGCCTGCTCGCCGCCACGCTGGTCAAGCGGTTGAACGAGGAACTCGGCGACGGCACGGTGACCAGGGTGAAGGTGCGCGGCCCGGGCGCGGGCCCGCGGCCCGAGGGCGGCCTCCGGGTGCGCGGCAGCCGGGGGCCGGGGGACACCTACGGGTGAAAGGGCCCGTCCAGTGGGCAGGGGGGAGTCTCCGGAAGCCCGAACCGGCCCAAAATCGCGTCTGAGGCCATGACCCCCGTCCCCCGTAGGGGATGCTCGGAAACATGATCATCAAGCGACAGGGCACCACAGCCCCCGTGGATGCCACCGGTTGTCGGTCGGACCGGTAGAATGTAGGAGGACTCAAGGACACGTCCGGTTTGCGTCACCCCCGGTCCTGCGGGCCGGTTTCCCTGGGCGGGCGCATCGGGGCACTCACGACGGTGACGGGCACGGCAGGGGCAGCCAATCCACGGTGTCGCCCGCCGCGTGTCCGCGGCAGGAGGATTTCGCACTTGTCCTACGACGCTAGCTCTATCACCGTTCTCGAAGGGCTGGAAGCGGTCCGCAAGCGGCCCGGCATGTACATCGGCTCGACCGGTGAGCGTGGGTTGCACCACCTGGTGCAGGAGATCGTCGACAACGCGGTCGACGAGGCGCTGGCCGGCTACAACGACCTGATCGAGGTCACCCTGCTCGCCGACGGCGGCGTGCGCGTGATGGACCACGGACGCGGCATTCCCGTGGGCATCGTCGCCGCCGAGGGCAGGCCCGCCGTCGAGGTCGTCTTCACCGTGCTGCACGCCGGCGGCAAGTTCGACAGCAAGTCGTACGCCGTCTCGGGCGGCCTGCACGGTGTCGGCGCCTCGGTCGTCAACGCCCTGTCGACCCGCCTTGAGGTCGAGGTCCGGACCGACGGCCACGTGTGGCGCCAGAAGTACGTGACGGCCAAGCCGACCGGGCCGCTGCAGAAGGGCGAGCCCACCGAGGACCACGGCACGACGATCAGCTTCTGGCCCGACGCGGAGATCTTCGAGACCGTCACCTGGAACTTCGAGACGCTGGCGCGCCGGTTCCAGGAGATGGCCTTCCTCAACAAGGGTCTCACGATCAGGCTCACCGACGAGCGGCCCGACCACATCATCGAGGGCGAATCCAAGGTCGTCACGTACCACTACGAGGGCGGCCTGTCCGACTTCGTCACCCACCTGAACTCGAAGAAGGACCCGATCCACAACTCGGTCATCGACTTCGAGGAGCACGGCGACGGCATCTCGGTCGAGATCGCCATGCAGTGGAACGCCTCCTACAGCGAGTCGGTCTACACGTTCGCCAACACGATCAACACCGCCGAGGGCGGCACCCACGAGGAGGGCTTCCGCGCCGCGCTGACGACCATCGTCAACCGGTACGCGCGCGAGCAGAAGTTCCTCAAGGAGGGCAAGGACGACAACCTCAGCGGCGACGACGTCCGCGAAGGGCTCGCCGCGATCATCTCGGTGAAGCTGGCCGACCCGCAGTTCGAGGGCCAGACCAAGACCAAGCTGGGCAACACCGAGGCGAAGTCGTTCGTCCAGAAGGCCTGCAACGACCACCTGCGCGACTGGTTCGAGCGCAACCCGGGCGAGGCCAAGGAGATCATCAACAAGTCGCTGCAGGCCTCCCGGGCCCGCATCGCGGCCCGCCAGGCGCGCGACCTCACCCGCCGCAAGTCGCTGCTGGAGAGCGGCAGCGGGCTCCCCGGCAAGCTGGCCGACTGCCAGTGGTCGGAGCCGGAGAAGTGCGAGCTGTTCATCGTCGAGGGCGACTCGGCCGGCGGCTCGGCCAAGGGCGGGCGCGACCCCAAGTTCCAGGCGATCCTCCCGCTGCGCGGCAAGATCCTGAACGTCGAGAAGGCCCGGATCGACAAGGTCCTCAAGAACAACGAGGTCCAGGCGCTGATCACCGCCCTCGGCACCGGCGTGCACGACGAGTTCGACATCTCGAAGCTGCGCTACCACAAGCTGATCCTCATGGCGGACGCCGACGTGGACGGCCAGCACATCACCACGCTGCTGCTGACGCTGCTGTTCCGCTTCATGCGGCCGCTGATCGAGGCGGGCCACGTCTACCTGTCCCAGCCTCCGCTGTACAAGATCAAGTGGGACCGCAAGGGCGAGGACGCGTCGTACGCGTACTCCGACCGGGAGCGGGACGCGATCATCGAGGAGGGCGTCGGCCGCGGCCGGCGCGACCCCCGGCTTCACGACGGCGTGCAGCGGTTCAAGGGTCTGGGCGAGATGAACGCCTCCCAGCTGTGGGAGACCACCATGAACCCCGACACGCGGGTGCTCCGCCAGGTCACCCTCGACGACGCCGCCCAGGCCGACAACCTGTTCAGCGTGCTGATGGGCGAGGACGTCGAGGCGCGCAGGAACTTCATCATCACCAATGCCCGTGACGTCCGCTTCCTTGACGTCTGAGCAGCGCGGCTAACCAGAAGGACTTTTCGTGACGGAAGTGAACACGCCGCCTGGGCCCCCCGCCGATCGGATCGAGCCGGTCGACATCCAGGCCGAGATGCAGCGCAGCTACATGGACTACGCGATGTCCGTCATCGTGTCCCGCGCGCTGCCGGACGTCCGCGACGGCCTCAAGCCCGTGCACCGCCGCGTGCTGTACGCGATGTTCGACGGCGGCTACCGGCCCGACCGCGGCTACTTCAAGTGCTCCCGGGTCGTCGGCGACGTCATGGGCTCCTACCACCCCCACGGCGACACGTCGATCTACGACACCGTCGTACGACTCGCGCAGCCGTGGTCGCTGCGCTACCCGCTCGTCGACGGGCAGGGCAACTTCGGCTCGCCGGGCAACGACCCGGCCGCCGCGATGCGGTACACCGAGTGCCGCCTCGCGCCGATCGCCATGGAGATGCTCCGGGACATCGACAAGGAGACCGTCGACTTCCAGCCCAACTACGACGGGCGGTCGCAGGAGCCGATCGTCCTTCCGTCGCGGTTCCCGAACCTGCTGGTGAACGGGTCGGCCGGAATCGCGGTCGGCATGGCGACCAACATCCCGCCGCACAACCTCCGGGAGGTCGGCAACGCCGTCGTCTGGGCGCTCGACAACCCCGAGGCGTCCGACGAGGAACTGCTCGACGGGCTGCTCGCCCGGGTCAAGGGCCCCGACTTCCCCACCGGCGCGCTGATCGTCGGCCGCCGCGGTATCGAGGACGCCTACCGCACCGGCCGCGGCTCGATCATCATGCGGGCCGTCGTCGAGGTCGAGGAGGACCCCAAGGGACGGCAGTGCCTGGTGGTCACGGCCCTGCCGTACCAGGTGAACCCGGACAACCTGGCGCTCACGATCGCCGAGCTGGTCCGCGACGGGAAGGTCACCGGTATCGCGGACGTCCGTGACGAGACCTCCTCGCGTACCGGCCAGCGGCTGGTGATCGTGCTCAAGCGCGACGCGGTCGCCAAGGTGGTGCTGAACAACCTCTACAAGCACACCCAGCTCCAGACCACGTTCGGCGCGAACATGATCGCGCTGGTCGACGGGGTGCCGCGGACGCTGCGGCTCGACCAGTTCGTCCGGCACTACATCACGCACCAGATCGAGGTCGTCGTCCGGCGGACCCGGTTCCTGCTGCGCAAGGCCGAGGAGCGGGCGCACATCCTGCGTGGCCTGCTCAAGGCCCTCGACCGGCTCGACGACGTCATCGCCCTGATCAGGCGGTCGCCGTCGGCGGCCGAGGCGCAGGGCGGCCTGATGACGCTGCTGGACATCGACCAGGTCCAGGCGCAGGCCATCCTGGACATGCAGCTGCGCAAGCTGGCCGCGCTGGAGCGGCAGCAGATCCAGGACGAGTACGACGGCCTGATGGCGCAGATCGCCGACTACCAGGACATCCTGGCCTCCGAGCCCCGGCAGCGCCGGCTCGTGTCGGACGAGCTCGGGGAGATCGTCGCCAAGTACGGCGACGAGCGGAAGACCGAGATCATCGCGTACGAGGGCGACATGTCCATCGAGGACCTGATCGCCGAGGAGGACGTGGTCGTCACGATCACGCGCGGCGGGTACGCCAAGCGGACGAGCACCGACCTCTACCGGGCGCAGAAGCGCGGCGGCAAGGGCGTCAGGGGAGCCCAGCTCCGCCAGGACGACATCGTCGAGCACTTCTTCGTGACCACGACGCATCACTGGCTGCTGGCGTTCACGAACAAGGGCCGGGTCTACCGGGTCAAGGCGTACGAACTGCCCGAGTCGGGCCGGGACGCGCGGGGCCAGCACCTGGCCAACCTGCTCGCCATGCAGCCCGACGAGCACGTGATGGAGATCCTCGACCTGCGGGACTACGACGTCGCGCCGTACCTGGTGCTGGCGACCCGCAGCGGTTTGGTGAAGAAAACGCGCCTTTCCGAATACGATTCGCCGCGTTCCGGTGGCCTGATCGCGATCAACCTGCGCGAGGATGACGAGGTGATCGCCGCCCGTCTCGTGTCCGAGGGTGACGACCTGCTGCTCGTCTCCAAGAACGCGCAGTCGATCAGGTTCACCGCCTCGGACGACGCGCTGCGCCCGATGGGCCGCGCGACCAGCGGTGTGATCGGCATGCGGTTCGTGGACGGTGACGAGCTTCTCGCGATGAACGTCATGGGCGACGGCGACGACGTGTTGATCGCGACCGAGGGCGGGTATGCGAAGCGGACACCCGCCGACCAGTACCCGGTGCAGGGCCGGGGCGGCAAGGGCGTCCTGACGGCGAAGATCGTCAGTGCTCGTGGCAAGCTGGTCGGTGCCGTCATGGTGCGTCCCGAGGACGAGGTCTTCGCGATCACCTCCGCCGGCGGGGTGATCCGTACCAGTGCAGGCGAGATCAAGCAGTCGGGCCGCCAGACGATGGGCGTCCGCCTGATGAATCTGGCCGAGGGTGACAGCGTCGTCGCCCTCGCTCGCAACGCCGAGGCGTTGGTGACCGAGGAGAACGGGGCAGGAGACGAGGCATGAGCGAGCGCAGCGAGCGAATCGATGAGCACAGTGCGATTCGCGAATGCGGACCCGAGCCGTCAGGCGAGGGTGTGGCATGAGCGACAGCGGCGGGGCACGGACCCCCGGCAGCGCCAGGCAGAAACCCGCGGGCGCCCGTCCGGCGTCGTCCTCCAACGGCGTTACCGCGCGGGCACAGGATGGCGGTAGCGTCCCCAGGGTGGGTTCCGAAGGAGATGACGTGACCGCCGCCGACAAGGCGAAGGCCGAAGACACCATGCGCATCCGGACCACGGGCGCCGACCAGCCGTGGAAGCGGCAGGCGACCGCGGACGGCGCCACCGACAAGGGCAGGTCCGAGAACGGCAGGCCCAACGGCGGCGGGTCCGACGGCGGCGCCACGGCGCAGTATCCCCGACCCGCCGGGGTGGCCGCGGCCGCCCCCGTTGTGGACGGCGCCCGGGCGCCTGTGGACAGCGGTGTTCCCAAGATGGACGGCGGCTCCGTACGCGGGCTCACCTTCGGCCCCGGAGGCACGGACCGCGCCGAGGCCGCCAAGGGCAAGGACAAGAAGCCGGGCGTCGGCGTCCGCCCGCCGCGCAAGGCCCACCTGGTGCTGCGCCGGGTCGAGCCGTGGTCGGCGATGAAGTTCAGCTTCGTCGTCTCGCTGGTCTGCTTCGTCGTGCTGTTCGTGGCCGTCGCGGTGCTGTACGGCGTGCTCTCGGCGCTCGGCGTCTTCTCCTCGATCACCGACACCGTCATGCAGCTGACCACGAGCGGCGGCGTCGCGGGCAAGGGCGTCGGCACTATCGACATCCGCGGCTGGTTCGAGCCGGTCCGCATCCTCGGATACGCGGCACTGCTCGGCGCGTTGAACGTCGTGCTCATCACCGCGCTGTCCACCCTCGGCGCCGTGATCTACAACATCTCCGCGGACCTCGTCGGCGGCGTCGAGGTCACCTTCAGCGAAGCCGAGTGACCCCTCCGTACGGCGGGCCGCCCCGAGCGGCCGGCCGTACGAGGCGGGCACCCGCGCTTCGCGGCACGACCACCGGGCCGGACACGGTAAGCTTTTCCTCGTCCGGAAGCGGATTCGCCACCGGAAACCGGATGCGGTAACGTTCGTTGCGCATCGCGGGGCTATAGCTCAGACGGTTAGAGCGCTTCCCTGATAAGGAAGAGGTCCCAGGTTCAAGTCCTGGTAGCCCCACCACGAAGCACCAGCTCAGAGGCCAGTTCCCAAGATCCGGGACCTGGCCTTTTGATCGTTTGACCGTCATTTGACCGTCGCACCGTTCGTCACGACCGGGCACCGACGCGTTCAAGTTAGTTTCTGACGGCATCTTGGTCAGACGAGAACTGGGTCGTAAGCGCAAATCGCTCGGCGCGCTGGCCCGCAGACAGCTCATCGTTGGGGCTCGTACGGCTCAGTTAATGATCGTCTCCTGGTGGCCGTGCGCGGCACGGCCCCCGCGCACCTGCTCGGCACCTATCACGCGGAACGCCATCCGGCCGGTGTGCGGGTGCTGGCTGGCACCCAGGCCCAAGTGCTGCTCGGCGGCGCTGGGTGAGCAGCTGTGACCGCTCACCGATCTGCTCACCTGCGTGGCCCGCCACCCGGGCGGGAACCGCGCGCTCGCTGAAACGGTCTCCACGCGCTGGTCCTCCTCGGCGTCGCGGACCATCCGCTCGGCGGTGTGGTGCGTTTCGACGGCCTGTTCGCGCTCGCGGACAGCGGTGGGTGGCTACGTCATTAGAAGGCTCTGGCCGGTCATGATGAGCAGGAATCCGGGAGCAGCCGGAGTTCCCTGCTCACCGTGAGCGATACCACTGTCCTGCTCGGAAGGGTGTGGACTGTCGTATCGGCGAGCCGAGAGAGCCCACGATGGCCACGAGTCATCGCGGGATCGATCCATGAGGCGCTTGACTGGCGCGTCGTCCCCAGCGGCGGCGTTCCCAGTGCCAGTGAATGTCAGGGGCTGAGCCGGGTGAAGACCATGGCGTGGTCGGAGGCCGGCGCGTCGCGGCGGCTGGTGGGGTCTTCGGTCATCGAGGGCAGCCCGTCGTGCGGGCTGGCCGCGCCCGCCGGGCGCAGCGTATGGACCTCGACGGCGCGAGCGAGGAGGGCGTGCGAAACCAGCAGGTGGTCGATGAGTTCGCCGCGACCGTGAAAGACGCGGGAGAACCGGTCGGCAGCGGGGATACGGGGGGCGAGGTTCCAAAGCCGTGCCTTGTCGCCCCGGTCGGGTTGGCCGGCGCCCGGGGTGCCCAATTCGGAGCCGGGCGGGCCCAGCAGGATCTGGGTAGTTGCGGCCTCCGACTCGTCGTTGAAGTCGCCCATCACCATGACCTGGCGCGCCTCGCCCTGACCGGCGAGCAGTTCGTCGGCCAAGGCGCGTACGGTAACGGCCTCAGCGGTCCGCCGATACAGGGCGTAGGCGGCTACCCGGGCCCGTTCGCCCTCGTCCCGGGGCTGGAAGCGGGGCCGTCCATTGGGCCCTGGCGGGAACGACAGCAGCTTGCTCTTCAGGTGAGCGACGATCAGGTCGATGGTCCGGCCGTCGGGTTCGGTGACGCGGACGGCCAGAGTGCCCCTGCCCATCTGGTGGGCCGTCGTGCCGTCATCGCCGACCTGAATCGTAGACAGCTGCTGCGGGAAGGTAGCTCGGTCGGTGACAACCTCGAACGGAAGTCGGGACAACAACCCGACCCGGATGGGGTGCCCGGGCTCGAAGATTCCGGAGGTGACGTGCTGCCACCCATCTCCCAAACGGGCCGCCAGCTCGGCGAGCGCGTCGGGGTCGCCGACCTCCTCCACGGCCAGGACGTCGACGCCTGCCTGGGCGATGGTCGCGGACAGGCCCTCGATTTTGGCGTCGTACGCCACCTGGGTGGTCGGACCGAACTTGCCCCCCGGCGTGAATCTGAACAGATTCTCGACGTTCCAGGTTCCGATAACAGTCATCGTCGTTTTCCCGTCTCGTTGTCCGGGTGAGCAAGAACGCGCAATCCGTCTTACAGCCAGGAACGCATCCGTCGCAATGACCGGTAGCCACGGTCGTCGGCTTCGCTTCGTGGCCGCTCGGCGACCGGCAGTTTTGTTCCGGCGTGACGGAAGGACGGCGCCATATCGGCCACGGCCAGGTCGAGCGGGAGCGCCATGGGGATGAGCGCATCCGGATCACCGCCCTGCACCGCCGCCCTAGAGCACATGGAGCAGGGCAGCGTCGCAGCCGCCGGCGCCTCGGCCCGCGCCCGCTATTGAGCCGAGCGCACCCTCGGGCGTTCCCGGCGCCTGGTCGTGCGGGCGTCGCCGCTGCGGCGGCGCGTGTGTAGACCCGCGCCATGTCCGCCCCGGCGAGCGCCAGGGCTCCGCCGGCGCCGAGCCGCCAGTCGAGCAGGCCGACGACAACGCCGGCACCCGGCGGCGCCTTGGCGCAAAGGCGCCCGCGGAGAGAGGGCGACGGCCCGCAGGTCCGGGTGCACCGCCGACAGGGTCTCCTCGACGGAGGCACCCACAGACGGCACAGTGTTGTTGACGGTCACTTCGTCCCCTTCGTGTATAAGTGAGCTAATCGATGATTGCGAAGTTGCCGTCCCTTGTCACATGGATCTCACCTGTCCCACTACTACGGGGAGGTCACCCCTACACCACTCCCGTTGACGCTAATTTGTCACCAGGCGATTTATCCCACCTGCTCCTCCACGTTGCTCAGGTCGAGAGAAAGAATGCGAAGGACTTCGATGGTGGGAACCCGGTAGGTATCGCCTGCCTGGATGACTCGGCAGGGGAACTCCCCGCGTTTGACGAGGCGGTAGGCGGTGTTGCGGCTGAGGCCGAGGGCGCGGGCGGCGGTCAGCAGAGGGACGACGGCCGGGAGGGCACGTACCTCCTCGATGGTCATGGGCGTCACTCGTCCTCCCCTCCTCTCTCCGCTCCGGCAGCCAGCAGGCGTGCCTTGGCGAGCGCGCAGTAGTCCGCGTTGAGTTCGATGCCGATGAACTGCCGGCCGAGTTGCCGGGCGGCAAGAGCCGTTGTTGCCGCTCCGGAAAAGGGGTCCAGGACGGTGCCGCCAGGGCGGCAGCCGGCGGCAATGGCGCGGAGCGGGATGTCGATCGGGAACGGCGCGAAGTGGGCGCCACGGTAGGGCCTGGTCGAGATGGTCCAGACGTCGCCGGGGTTGCGGCCGCTCGGGTTGGCCGCATCAGTGGCACGGCCGTTCGAGCGGCTGGCGGTGCCGGGCTGGGCCTCGGCTGACTCCGACGTGCCGGTCGGCGGCCAGGTCGTCTGGATGGCGTTGGCCTTGATTCCGCCGCGTCGTGCCCGGCGGGACAGGGATCGGTCGCCGGTGTACTGCTCGCGGATGGCGTCGAGGTCGAACCAGTAGAAGCGCTGCTTGACGAGCAGGAAGATCAGCTCGTAGCGGGTGGAGAGCCGGTCCACGGCCGACTGCGGCATGGCATTGGGCTTGGACCAGACGATCGCGTTGCGCAGGATCCAGCCGTCGCGCTGGAGGGCGAAGGCGACCCGCCAGGGCATGCCGAGCAGGTTCTTGGGCGGCACCATGCGACGGGCGCGGGGCCGTACGACCGGCTGCCGCTGGTTGTAGCTGTCGCCGCGGGCGTAGCCGTCGGAGCTGGCGGCGTACATGTCGCCGAGGTTGAGCCAGCAGGTGCCGTCGTTGGCGAGCACCCGCCGGGCCTCGGCGAACGTGGCGCGGAGGTTGTCCACGTAGTCGTCCGGCGTGGGCTCCTGGCCGTACTGGCCGGGGCCGTAGTCCCGAAGCCCGTAGTAGGGCGGGCTGGTCACCAGGCAGTCCACGGAGCGGTCGGGCATCTCAGACAGCACATCGCGGGCGTCACCGAGGTGCAGGGTCGCGTGGTCGTCTCGCCAGTACGGGACCCTCATCACGCCTCCCCCTGCACGGAGAGAGCCCTCATGTGAGGACCGGCCGGGTCCGGCTGGTGAGGGACCTGTCGCCAGGTCGTGTTCGTTACCTTCATTTCTGTTCCGGGGCGGAACTCAGATACGCGCTTCGAGTGCAGCAGCGGCCTCCGGCACCGCTTCGGCGTGAGCCGTTAGCCCTGGTGAGAGCACCTACGTGCCTCTGGCGCCGCTTCGGCGGACGCCCGCCGACATGCCGCAACGCCAAACGCCAGAGGCGTGCCAGAAGCAGCCGGGGATTGGCGCCGGAGCCGTGCCAGAGGCGCCTTCTACAACCGGGTTCGACGAAGCGAAATCCCTCTCGCCGTGGAGAACCCGATGCCTACGAACCCATCCGACTTGGCCGGCCCGGACCGGTCACCCTTGGACATCGCCGAGCGCGCCTTCCGAATGCTCGCCTGCGCGCCCAGCAGCCTCGCCGTCGACGGCAGACAGGTCGGGCACGGCCTGCCCCGCCGGCGAATGCTGCTGATCGAGCTGCGGGATGTGCTGATCCACCCCTCCTGCTCGAACTCCGCCCGCGACGCGGTCTGGCGGTTGCTGGTGACGCGGGCCCGGCAGAACGGGCCGCAGTGGATGGTGAGTGCCGTCGGGGTTGCCGTACCGGCACTGCGCGGCATCAGCGGCAGGATCTGCCGCGGCTACGTCGCCGCAGACCCCGAAGACATCGACACCGAGGTCCTGACCGCGTTCATCGAGGCGATCCGTACGGTGAACCTCGGCACCCCGAACATCTTCCCCCGCATGTGCGCGGTGGCCAAGCGGGCCGGCGAGCGCGCCCGGGAGAACGCGGAGGCCGGAGTCGCCCGGCGCTTTCCGCTCCAGGAATCCGCACCCCCTGCCGTCCCGTGGGGGCATCCGGACCTCGTCCTCCTGGACGCCGTAGCCAAGGGCGTCATCAGCGAGGTCGACGCCGAACTGATCGGCATGACCCGCCTGGAGAAGCGCACCCTGGCCGACGCCGCCCGGCAGCTCGGCCTGACCACCGAGGCCGCCAAGAAGCGCCGCCAGCTCTGCGAGCCGATCCTCGTCGACGCCGTCCTGAGCGGCGAAGTCGAGGCCGCCACGCCCCTGACGATCTCCTCCGCCGCTCCTAGAGGGGTGGAGGAGGACGTCTCCATGATTTCCGCGCGGAGCCGGAGCTCGGATACGCAACCCGAGACCACCACGAGGAAAGGAGGCCGGGGCAGCCTCACCGGCTCCGCGCGGATCCCTCACCTGCCGGCGTCGCGGAAACCGCGGCGGCACGTCGTCCGGATCCTGGTCGTCGTCGGCATCGCGGCGGCAATCGTCGCCGTTCTCGTTGCCGCGGCTCTGGCCGACGGCGGCAACGCGACTGCCGTCACTCACGCCGCGGCTCCGCCGACCCGGCCGGACCAGCTCGAGAAGGTCTTCACCAACCTGCGGAACTGGATCGTCGGGCTGCTCGCCACGCTGGCGACGCTCATGTTCACCATCGGCGGCCTGCGCTACCTGGTCGCCGGCGGGGACCCCGGGGAGGTCCAGAAAGCCAAGGTCGCTTTCAAGGCCGCCGCGCTCGGTTACGCCCTGGCCGTGCTGGCGCCGTTGTTCGTCAACGTGCTCAAGCACGTCGTCGGCGGGTGACGGCGATGTCCATCGAGATTCTTATCCACATCCTGTGGACAAGCCCCTCGCCCACTCCGAAGACGACGCCTGAACTGCCACCGCTCCCGAGCGGCACCACCGGGATCAGCTTCGGCATCGGCGACTGGATCACCAACCAGATCAACGCCTGGTTCGCCGATCTCGTCGGATCCGCGATCAAGCCGCTGCTGGACGCCCTGGCCGCCACCCTCCTGGCCACCCCCAGCATCGACGGTCAGACGCGGATCGAGGACCTGTGGCACGCGACCCTGGTCATCGCGAACGGATCCTTCATCCTGTTCGCCACCGTCGGCGGGATCCTGGCCATGAGCTACGAGTCCGTCCAGACCAGGTACGCGATCAAAGAGATCCTGCCCCGGCTCGTCGTGGCCTTCCTGAGCGCCAACGCCAGCTTCTTGCTGGCCGGCAAAGCCATCGATCTCGGCAACGCGATCGCCCAGGCACTGCTCGGTCAGGGCTTCGACGCGCGCAGGGCGGCCAACGCGATCCGCCTGCTCGTCCTGCTGCCCGACACATCGCCGATCTTCTACATCCTGCTCGCCCTCGTGGCCGTGGTGCTGCTCGTGGTGTTGCTCATCACGTTCGTGCTGCGGGTGGCCCTCACCACCCTGCTGGTCGTCGCGGCCCCGCTGGCCCTCGCGTGCCACGCCCTGCCGCAGACCGATGGCCTGGCACGGCTGTGGTGGCGGGTCTTCACCGGGCTGCTACTCATCCAGATCTGCCAGTCCCTCACGCTCGTCACGGCTGTACGGGTCTTCTTCAACCAGGACGGCCGCGAGGTCATGGGGCTGACCGGCCGGGGCCCGCTCTACAACCTGCTCCTCGCCCTCGTCCTGCTGATCATCCTGGTGCGCATCCCCACCTGGGTGTCACGCGCCATGTTCCTGCCCGGCGGCCGTGGGCTCGGCCTGGTCCGCATCGTCAAGTACGCCGTGGCCTACAAGCTCACCAGCCCGCTCCTCAACGTCCTGCACCTCAGGAAGGGCGCCAAGGCCGGCACGGCACGTCGCGCGGCGACCACGGCAATAGCCACGAGGGCCCTGCCCGCCCTGGTGGCAGGCCCTGCCGGTACGGCTGCCGCGTCCGCTGCCACTGCGGCAACCGCCGCTGCCGCAGCCTGCGGAGGTGCCGGACCGGCCAAGCATGCCCCGGTCTTCGCCCGGCGCCCGGTCAACCCTGCCAACTGGCAGCCGTCGGTCGTCAAACACGCTCCCAGTGCCCCACCGGTCCAGGGCAAGTACCGTCCGACGCCCGCGCCCTCACGCCCGGTTCCGCCGTCCACTCCCGTCTTCGGCTACCCGCGCGACAACTACTACGCCGCCGGGCCCGCCGGGCTCAACCAGATGTACCGGCTGCGGAGCGCGGGAACCAGTTCACCGCCTCCCCCACGTCAGACGGTCGTCCCGCCGGCGGCACCCAGACGACCGGTGCAGCCGATCGTGCCTCCGGATGCTCCCGTCCCGGGCTCCGTGGACTGGCCCGAGAACCCCGGACGACGTAAGCCACCACCTCGTCGCCGTACGCGCGGGCAGCGAGGGGGTGACGGACGATGAGCTGGAGCGAAGTCGTCCGTATCCCCGCCGATGTGGAACAGCCCGACCGGATCGTCTGGGGGCTCACCGCTCGGCAGGTGGCGATCCTCGCCGTCACCGGTGTGGCTCTCTACTTCGGCTACACGATGCTCGGTGAGCGGCTCCCCCTCGCCGTCTTCGCGGCGATCGCCCTGCCGGTGGCGGTGCTGGGAATCCTGCTGGCAGTTGCCACCCACGACGGCGGCAGCCTCGACCGGTTCCTCCTCGCCGCCCTCCGGTATCACCGGTCGGCGAAGCACCTGGTGGCGGCGCCCGGCGTGGCCGCACCGCCGCCCGCCTGGATCGCGGCCGGTCGCGGCCCTGTCCCGGCGCCGCTCAGACTGCCGGCGCGTGGAGTGACGGAAGACGGCCTGATCGACCTCGGGCCGGACGGAATCGTCGCGGTCGCCGAGGTCTCCACGGTCAGCTTCGCCCTACGGACCCCGGACGAGCAGGACGGGCTGGTCGCCGTCTTCGGACGCTGGCTGCACTCGCTGTCCGAGCGAGTGCAGATCCTGGTCCGCGCCGAGCGCGTCGACCTCGCCACGACGATCGGCGCTCTTGAGGAGCGCATCCCCCAGCTCCCCCACCCTGCGCTGGCTCATGCCGCCCGCGAGCACGCCATGTTCCTGACGGACCTGGCCACCCGTCACGAGCTGCTGCGGCGTCAGGTCCTGCTGGTGATCCGTGAACCCGCCGTCGGTGCCAACGGCACGACCGCGGCCGCGGCTCGCGCCTACCGCCGCCTGGCCGAGGCGGCCCGGCTTCTGGGCGCGTGCGGGCTCACCGTACGGCCGCTGGACGCCGCAGCCGTCGGCGCGCTGCTGGCCTCCTGCTTCGACCCGATGGCCCCGCCCCTGCTCGCGGACCTGCTCGCCCACCCCGACCAACTGATCAGCAGGGGAGACCGCCGATGAAGCTCCGCCTCCGCCGTACGCCTGCTCCGCCCTCGCGCCTCGGACCGGAATCGATCCAGGTCCGGCCTCGCTGCCTGCACCTGGCTGACGGCTTCTGCGCCACGTTCGTCGTCACGGGATTCCCCCGCGAGGTCGCCCCCGGATGGCTGGAGCCGCTGCTGGCATACCCCGGTCGGCTCGACGTCTCCGTGCACATCGACCCGCTGCCCTCCCTGGTCGCCGCCGACCGGCTCCGAAAGCAGCTCGCCCGCCTGGAATCAGGACTGCGCTCCGACCAGGAGCACGGACGGCTCATGGACCCCGGCACGGAGGCTGCGGCTGAAGACGCCCAGGAACTGGCGTCGAGGATCGCGCGCGGTCAGGCCAAGCTCTTCCGCACCGCCATCTACCTGACCGTCCACGCCGGAAGCGAGCAGGAGCTCGACGACGCATGCGCCCAGGTTCGTGCGCTGGCCGCCTCTCTCCTTCTGGACGCCCGGCTGGCCACCTTCCGGCAGATGCAGGGCTGGATCAGCAGCCTGCCGTTCGCGTACGACAACGTGAGCATGCGCCGGACGTTCGACACGCCGGCCCTCGCCGCGGCGTTCCCCTTCACGAGCCCGGACCTCACCGCAGAGCTCGGTCCTACGGCCGTGCTGTACGGCGCCAACACCGCCAGCTCGTCCCTGGTCGCCTGGGACCGATTCGCCCAGGACAACCACAACTCCGTGATCCTCGCCCGATCCGGAGCGGGCAAGTCGTACCTCGCCAAGCTGGAAGCCCTGCGCTCCCTCTACACAGGCGTCGAAATCGCGGTCATCGATCCCGAGGACGAGTACGCCCGGCTGTGCTCCGCCGTCGGCGGCGCGTACATCCATCTCGGCGCTCCCAAGGTGCGGCTGAACCCCTTCGACCTGCAGCTCAGAAGCCAGCGCGACAGCGACCCGCTCACCCGGCGCGCGCTGTTCCTGCACACCCTGATCAGCCTCATGCTCGGTGAACCGCTGGACAAGGCGAGCAAGGCGGCGCTCGACCGCGCCATCCTCGCCGCCTACCGCAGGGCCGGGATCACCTTCGAGCCGCGCACCTGGAACCGCCGCCCGCCGCTCCTGCGGGATCTGGTAACTGCGCTTACCGATGATGCCGATCCCAAGGCGAAGGAGTTGGCGGCAGGGCTGGCGCCGTACGTCACCGGAAGCCACCGCCAGCTTTTCGACGGCCCGACCAGCACCCGGCCCGACTCCCACCTGATCGTCTTCTCCCTCCGCGACCTCCCAGAGGAGCTGAAGGCGGTAGGGACCCTGCTGACGCTGGACGCCATCTGGCGTCGCGTCTCCGATCCCCACGACCGACGGCCTCGCCTCGTCGTGGTCGACGAGGCCTGGCTGCTGATGCGCGACCCCGAAGGGGCCCGGTTCCTCCTGCGCATGGCCAAGGCCGCCCGCAAGCACTGGGCCGGGCTTTCTGTGGTCACCCAGGACGCCGGCGACCTCCTCAGTTCGGAGATCGGCCAGGCGATCATCGCCAACTCCACCACCCAGATACTGCTCAAGCAGGCACCCCAGGCGATCGACAAGGTCGTCGCCGCCTTCCAGCTCTCCGAGGGAGAGCGGCAGCTCCTGCTTTCCGCTGAACGCGGGACCGGCCTGCTCACCGCTGGTGCCGGTGCTCAGCGCGTGCCCCTGCAGGTGATCGCCAGCCAGCGCGAGCACGACCTCGTGACCTCATCACCCCAGGAACTGTCCCGCACCGACTACGACGAGGAGAACTACCTGTGATCGAAGACCTCATCACCGACCCGTCCGCCCTCCTGAGCACGGCGTACGCCTGGCTGGAGACGCACATCTGGCACGTGATCGCCTTCCTGGTCGGCCTGGACGTCGGGCAGCTCCTGGTCGGACAGGCCCTGGTGCGTCTCCGCCACCGGCCCTGGTCCCGCGGCTCCCGCTGCGTCGAGATCCTCGCGCCGCCCGTCGCCGACATGCCGGGCGCCGAGGCCCTGTGGGGCAACCTCATCGGCCTGCTCCGCCCGGCCTGGAAGCGTGTGCTGTTCGGGCAGCCGCACCTGGCCTTCGAGTACGTCTTCGGAGTCGGCGGCGTGACCATCAGGCTCTGGGTGCCGGGGGTCATCCCCCAGCACCTGGTGGAGCACGCCATCGAGGCCGCCTGGCCGTCCGCGCGTACCGAAGTGCGGGAAGCGACGCCGCCGGTGCCCCTCACCGACCTGTCGTACGGCGGACAGCTCAAGATCGCCCGCACCGAGCGGCTCCCCATCCGGCACGACCACAACACCGACCCGATCCGGGCACTCGTCGGCGCGGCCGTCGGCATGCCCACATGGCAGCGCGCCGCGGTGCAGATCCTCGCCCGGCCGGCGACCGGCCGTCGCCTCACCAGCACGATCAACAGCGGACCGGCCGGGCTGGTGCGGGCCGTTCTCGACCTGCTGACTCCCGGACCGGCGCACCAGCAGCTGCACCCCCAGCATCTTCGCCAGTACCTGAAGGATCGGGCAGCCCAGCTGGAGGAGTCAGCTGAGGATCGCGCCATCAGGGACAAGGCGCTCCAGCCGCGTTACGTCGTCGCGGTCCGCTACGCCGTACAAGCCGATCTGCCGACCAGTGGCGACGAGCCGGCGCGGAAAGCGGCGCGGGCAGCCAGACGAAACGCCATCCGAGGACGAGCGCACGCGATCGCTTCAGCGTTCGCCCTGTTCTCCGGGCACAACCGACTCGAACGGCAACACCTGCCCCTGGCGGCCGCGCAGCTCGCGGGACGGCGCCTCGGCAGGGGATTCCTGCTCTCCCTGCCCGAGCTCGCGGGACTCGCCCACCTTCCGCTCGACGTCGCGGTGCCGGGGCTCCAACGGGCCGGCGCCAACAGCGTTCCGCCCTCACCGCAGATCGCATACGGCGGGGAGCACGCGAAGGTGCTCGGCCGCTCCAACACCGGGCACGAACGGCCGGTCGCCCTGCGCGTCGCCGATTCCTTCCACCACGTGCACGTCCTCGGCCCGAACGGCACCGGGAAGTCGACGCTGCTCGCCCAGATGATCCTCTCCGACATCGAGGCCGGACGTGGGACCGCGGTGATCGAGGCGAAGGGCGACCTGATCAATGATCTGCTGGGACTGATCCCCGAGTCCGCCGCCGACAAGGTCGTCCTGATCGACCCCGATGACCGGCACGCCCGCCCGTCGCTCAACGTCCTCGGCGGCGCCGAGCTGGACCGGGGCGTGGACAACCTCGTCGGCATCTTCCACAAGATCTACGCCGACTACTGGGGGCCTCGCACCGACGACATCCTGCGGGGTTGCTCTCTGACCCTGGCCGCGCACGGTGGCACCCTCGCCGACGTTCCCACACTGCTCATCGACGCCGAATTCCGGCGCCGTCTCGTGGCCGGCGTGCGTGACCCGCTCCTTCTCGGCTTCTGGCAGTGGTACGAGAGCCTGTCCGACTCCGCCCGGGCTCACGTCACCAGCCCGATCATGAACAAGCTGCGGGCCTTCCTGCTCCGGCCGTTCGTCCGCGATGTCCTCGGCTCCGCCCGATCGACCTTCGACGTCGGCGACGTGCTGGACGGCGGGATCCTGCTCGTGCGGCTTCCCAAGGGAGTGCTCGGCGACGACAGCGCCCGGCTCCTCGGCTCCATGGTGCTGGCGCAGATCTGGCAGGCCGCGTCGCACCGCGCCAAGCTCGGCAAGCAGCGTTCGCCGGCCGCGCTCTACGTCGACGAGGCGCACAACTTCCTCACGCTGCCGCACGCGCTCAGCGACATGCTCGCAGAGGCCCGGGCATACCGGCTCTCGCTGGTGATCGCCCATCAGCACCTGGCCCAGCTTCCGCGGGAGCTCCGCCAGGCCATCTCCTCCGACGCGCGCAACAAGATCTACTTCTCGCTGTCACCGGAGGACGCCCGGGAGGTCGAGCACCACTTCACTCCCTACCTGCGTGCACACGACCTCGCCAACCTCGGGGCCTATCAGGCCGCCGCCCGCCTGATGTCGCGGTCTTCGGAGGCGCCTCCTTTCACGCTGCGCACCCGGCCGCTGCCCGAACCCTCACGCGAGGTCGAGCGCGTCATCAGGGCCGCGGCTGCCAAGGCCCACGGGCGCACCTCGACCACACCGCCCACGGTCCGCCGGGACGACCCCCGGCTCCAGCACTGAAGGAGAAGCAGATGTCCGTCACCCGATTCACCCCGGCGGTTCTGGCCCAGCTCGCTGCCCGGCTCACGTCGCGCGACCGCGAGTTGCTGCGGATGGTCAGGAGCCAGCGCGTCCTGACTTCGACGCAGATCGCCCAGATCGCCTTCGACACGGACGACGCCGCACGGAAGCGCCTGCTCGCCCTGACCCACATGGGCGTGCTCGACCGCTTCCGGCCCAACCTGCCGCCGGGCATGGGCACGGCGCCGTACCACTACGTCATCGGCCCTGCCGGAGCGGCCGTGCTCGCTTCGGAGGACGGCGTGGACCCGAGCAGCTCGGGCTACCGCCGAGAGCGCGTGCTGTCCATCGCCTACAGCCAGCGTCTCGCGCACACCGTCGGGACCAACGGCTTCGGGGCCGAACTGCGGGCCTTCGCACGGCGGTACGAGGACGCCGAACTGCTCGACTGGTGGCCGGAGGACCGCTGCACCTCCCTCTGGGGCGACACCGTCCGGCCCGACGCGTACGGCCGATGGCGTCATGGTGAGCACACCGTCGACTTCTTCCTCGAGTACGACACCGGCAGCGAACCGCTGGACCGTGTCGTACGCAAGCTCGACGGATATGCGGCCCTGAGCAAGGCCACTCGTGTCATCACCCCCGTCCTCGTCTGGGTCCAGGGGGAGCGGCGCGAGGTGAATCTCCGGCGCAAGCTCGCGCAGCACCCGGCGAACACCTACGTGCCGATCGCAACCGGTAACCCGTCCGTGCTCGTCGGGCCCGTGAACGACGGTCCGGCGGGAGAGAAGTGGCTGCCCTCGGACGTCGAGGGGCCTCGGCTCCGTCTGGCGGGCCTGGCACTGCACTGGCCCGGCTTGGGACCGCACAAGACCGCCCCGCCGCCGGACAACCCGCCGCAGGAGGACGACGCGTGATCGTCGAGACCGGGCTGGGGGCCAAAGCTGTGATCGCTGGAGGAGGCATCGTGTCGGGTATCGCGTTGATGGCCGGAATGGCCGGCGGCGCCAAGGTCGCGGCTACCTCCGGCGTCACCACAGCGTTCTGCTCGCAGGTCCAGCCGAGCACCACGACGGTAGAGGCCGACCTGACCAGGGAGCAGGCGACGAACGCGCGCACCATCCTGGACACGGCGAACTCCATGAAGCTCCCCCGCCGCGCCGCGGTTATCGGGATTGCGACGGCTCTGCAGGAGTCGGGCCTGAAGAACGACGTGGTTGGGGACCACGGGACGTCCTTCGGCCTCTTCCAGCAGCGCCCTGTCAGCGGGTGGGGGACCAAGGGCCAGGTGACCGACCCCCGCTACGCGGCACGGGCGTTCTTCTCACGGCTGGTCAAGGTGCCCAACTGGTCGTCGCTGCCGCTTACCGAGGCGGCCGCGATCGTCCAACGGCCTCGGGAGGATCTGCGCGGCGAGTACGCAAAGCAGGAGCCCTTCGCCGAGAAGATCGTGGCCCAGTCGGAGCAGCGGGAGGTCTCGACCAGCAGCACCCAGCAGCTTGGCCTGTCACCGCGCGAACTACAGGACATCCGGATCAGCGTGCAAGCTGCCGCTTCGCTCGGGGCTCCGCGTGAGGCAATCGTGGCCGATCTTGCATCTCATCTCGGGCAAGGCGTCCGAGACCGCACGGAATCGGAGAGGAGGGCTGAGGAGATCATCAGTGCGGTTCAGTTGGAGCTGTGCGGCCAGCTGGGTGACCTCTCTGCCGGCATCGACCTCGGAGTCGGCGAAGGGGCAATAGCCGTACAAGCCGCACTCGGCATGCGCGGAGTTCCGTACTCCTGGGGCGGAGGCGGCCCGAACGGGCCGAGCTACGGCATCGGTCGCGGCGCCGGCACCTCGGGGTTCGACTGCTCGGGGCTCGCCGAGTACGCCTGGAGCAAGGCGGGCGTTCGAATCGGCGGTCATACCTCGGTCCAGTGGACCTCGGGCGTTCGCGTACCGCGGTCCCAGATCGCGCCTGGTGACCTGCTCTTCTTCGCGACGAATCCGGCGGATCCATCGACTATCCACCACGTGGGGATCGCGTTGGCGGCATGCGGATGGTCCACGCGCCGTCCACCGGCAGCACCGTCCGGGTGGATACCTGGGCGGGAGACCCGTACCGGGAACGGGAGTTCGCCGGAGCGGTCCGCCCTCGCTGACGCCTATACCTATCTCGACCTGGGCTGACAGCCCTTCGCAGGTGCCACTCGCGGCATCGGTGATCAGCCCGCATCACCACTACGCCACTGCTGAGCCGTCCCCACCACGGCCCAGCAGCGGTCGCCCATTCCCTGCAACACCAGTTCGGAGGTTACTCATGTCCAAAATCAGCACGCTCGTGGCCGCCCTGCTCGCCGTCGTCACGGTCGCGTCCCCTGCCGTTGCCGACAACCCCGGCTGGAGCGACGGCGACAACCGGTACGGCTACGTCGAGGTGAGCGCCGACCGCAAACACATCACCGTCTGCGACAGCTACGCCGACAGCACGTCCGTCTACGCCGAGTACGCCACCACGTACCTGCTCAAGCACACCATGAAGGACGAGAAGGGCGGGGACCGCAAGTGCGGCGAGGACAGCGTCTTCTTCGGGACGATCACCGTCTTCAAGATCTGCTTCCAGACCAACCACGTCAGCCGCCACTGCAAGAACTCCGTCTGGATCAAGCGGTAGCTGAGGCAGCCGCTACAGGTCGGTCCTGCTAGCTGATCTGTTGACAGCGGGTGAGGAAGAGATGGACCGGCGAGGGGAGCTGCTCCAGAGAGCGGCTCTGAATGGCAACCTCGCCGGTCCGGTGGTTGAAAACCCTCAGAGGAGTCCTCGCCAGTCATCGTACGTCCGCGATCTATCCACCATGTCTCGGAAGAACGACTCTCATCGTGTGCACCCCACCGAAGGACTCCGCACGTCCTTTGCCCATCGAGCTCATCGATGGCCTCACCGGCCTGCTCTACCTGATCCCGCACGCGCCGCTCACTCTCGACGACTGCGAGGCGTTGTCCGCGATGCTCGCCGCCCGGGTGGCGACGAAGCGCCCTCCCACGCCAGAGAGAGTGGACGAGCGCCAGGTTTGGGCTGCCGCTCGCCGCAGTCCGACGTAGGCTCGTGAGCGACCGCTCTCACCGTTTTCTTGGTCGATTGCAGTGGGACAGGTCGGGGCCGGTCCCTTTGGGGCCGGCCCTCTTCGCTGCCACTCGCACCGGGAAGACATCTCCTCCGCCAGCACACACTGCGAGCGATGATCTCATCATTCTTCTGGCAAACAGGAAAAGTTGCGCCATTATGGGGCCGTGCGGAAGGTGATCAGCTACCGGGACGCGGTCAAGCTGCTCGGTGGCGACGGTCCGATCGCCAAGGCGCTTGAGGCGGTCTTCCTGGGGACAGTGGGTGTTGCCACAGCGGGAGGATCTGATCTCGCGCTGGGCCTGATAGACGCGAAACTCGAGATCATCCGGTTGAGTCGTGAACTCCTAGGGACAGCACGAGACCAACTCAACGGACTCGGTCGACACAGCAGGACGCAGCGGCTTGAAGCCGCTCACTCGGTCATTGTCATCGTTGCCTTCTTCGAAGCCCTCGAAGAACTGGACCTGCCGTTCGCTGTCGAGGACCTGGAACTGGCCAGGCATGAGGTTATCTCCATCAGTGAGATGTCCGATCGAAGGGGCGCCATGACCAATGCTGTCCTCAGATCGGAGGTTTACGTACCCGAGGTCCATCGAACTTTCGAGTCGACCTGTAACGTTCTTGAGCAGAAGGTTTACTCGCAGATCACGAAGGCGCTGATTAATTTTGTAGATGGGCTCGCGATTTGGGAGCGCTTGGACAGGACCCGGCAGGACCGCGCCATGCGGGCGATGACCGACCTGCCGAGGGCTGCGACTATGCACTATCGCGAGCTGTACCGCAGATTGGCATTGGATTTTCCCGAATTCGCCCTTTGGGTGGATCTAGGGCAGCAGGAGGCTACGCGCGTGCTGGTGAAGCGTGGCCTGGCAGATCTGGAGGGCAAGCTTCTCGCCCTACTTCCGGGTCGTGCGGCGGCTCATCAGGTTGAGAGCATCGTGAGGGCGAATCAGGCGCCCCTCGACGAGCCGATTTATGAAGGCGCTGACCTTCCGGATGGGCTCAGACTTCCGAGACTCGCCGCCGCTTATGTGGACCCGCTCTGTCGAGTGGCGGTGCCGGCTACGGCATCGGACCTCAGCGCCGAGTCCTGGTGGAAGAACGCGCGCCTGTGGGCGGATCTGCCAGCCTTCCTGGCAAGTCACTTGACCTCGCCGCAGGCGACTTATGCGCCACTGGTCGTCTTGGGTCAGCCTGGCGCGGGAAAGTCCGTTCTGACGAAGATCCTGGCTGCCAGGCTTCCGGCCGGGCAGTTCCTGCCGATTCGGGTACCGCTTCGCCACGTCCCAGCGGATGCATCCGTGCAGGAGCAGATAGAGCACGCAATTCACGCGAGGACCCATGAGCGCGTTTACTGGGCGGATCTCGCGCGCTCCGCCAGTGACGACGGCGTGCTTCCGGTGGTGCTTCTCGACGGCTTGGACGAATTGCTGCAGGCCACGGGAACCCATCGAGCAGACTACCTTTACCAGGTTGCTCGCTTTCAGCGAGAGGAGTTAGCCCAGAACCGCGCCTTGGCGGTTGTGATCACCACTCGCACAGCTGTCGCGGATCGCTGCCGTCTGCCGGAGGGCGTGCTTGCCCTTCGCCTGGAGCCGTTCAGCGGTGAGCAGATCGGACGGTGGCTTGATGAATGGAACGCCGTTAACGAGACGTACTTCGCCCGCCGAGGACTTCGGCCGATGACAACCGAAAGCGCCATCGCCCAGCATGAACTCGCGGTACAGCCGCTACTGCTGTTTATGTTGGCGCTATACGATGCCGATGCGAACGCCCTTCAGAAAGACGGCGGAATACTGGCTCGCGCAGAGCTTTACCAGAGACTGCTGACCCGCTTTGCATCCCGGGAGGTGGCGAAGCGTTGGTCCAGCCACTCGAATCGAGCATTCGGCGAGGCAGTCGATCAGGAGCTTCTCCGCCTGGCCATTGTGGCGTTTGCGATGCTCAATCGAGGGCGGCAGTGGGTGACAGCCGAGGAATTGGACCGAGACTTGGCGGCCCTGTTTCTGGAACGCTCAAGAATGGATACTGGGTTTGCCGCAAGTCTTACTCACGCGGAGGAGGTGATCGGACGCTTTTTCTTTGTTCATCAGGCACAGGCCGAGCAGGACAACAAGGTCCTGAAAACTTATGAATTCCTTCACGCTACTTTCGGGGAGTATCTCGTTGCCTTCCTTCTCCACCGTGTACTCGAGCAGCTCCGGACGCAGGCAGGAACAGCTGCGGGGCCGTTGGGGGGCGGTCGGCTTCAAGATGGGCTGCTTTATGCGCTGACGTCATTCACCGTCCTCAGCGCTCGCCGCCCAGTGCTGGACTTCGTGCGCGAGTTGACCTCTGGTAAGGATGGGTATCGCGAGCTGCTGCTTAGACTCTTCCGTGGGAGAGATCATCGCACCGATGAGAACCACGAACGTTATGAGCCCCAGACTCAGACGCCGGTCCGCCGGGACGCCTACTATGGGGTCAATCTGGTTCTGTTGTGCGCTGCCGTCTCTGAGAGCGTCGCTGGACGCGAGCTCTTCGGCTTGGAGAACGGCTCGGACCCATTGCCAGACTGGCGGGCGTTGGCCTTGCTCTGGAAATCATCGCTGCTGATTGAGGAATGGCGAGACCTGACCAGGAACCTGGTGGTAAAGCGCAGCCAGGGCTACAGGCATCGTGACATGACCTTGTATCTGGCCGGTCCGGAGACCTGGATAACGAACGCCAGTGAGCCACTGGCCCCGCCCGCGATCGAGGAGGTATCAACGGTCAACCTGGGCGTGGAGGCGAACTTCCTGTGCATGGTAGCGCTTGACATCCTTATGCACGGTGCTCAAGGGCTGGAACCAGCGGTCTTCATTGAAGCGGATAGTTCGGTAATGAGCTTGGTCAGCGGATTATGGACAGGTAGGAATGTCGACGCCTACAGTTATGATCTGGCAGGCAAGGCCACAGCCCATCTCCCTGACAAGTCGCGTCACCTTTCTAGGACGCTTCAACTACTCAGGACTGACATCGTCAGGATGCCGCCCGACTCGGCGACGTTGCTGCTCAGCTCCTTGAGGCGGCTCACGTCTCAGCCCGATGAGGACGATCTCTTCATCTGCTGCATGCTCGAAGTCGTCGCCCGTCATCCGGAAACCGTGAGCTATCTGTCCTCCCTGCTTTTAGCGGGAGCAAGCGTGTCGAAGGTGCGATGGACCGTTGGACTCCTTGAACTCGGTCTCGGGGATTTCCATCCGCTGTCACAGCCGACGGTGGAACACCTTCTGATGATCAAACGGACCGATCCGCTGCTCTTCCGCCGGGCTCAACGCGTCATTAGGATGGAAGGAGATAGGTACGGCCTGCGGTGGCCTGAGGGCATCGGCAGTGACAGTGACTTACCCCCAGACATGCGACCCTGTGGTTGAGGGGATCACGCCTGCTCATGAACTCAGTGGCCGACCGGGGATGATGCACCGCTTCGTGCCACCTCTGCTACAGCAACTGCTTACGCCCGAAATAAGCAGGCCCTTGCATGCGAGATGCCGTCAGCGAAGGCGTCGGCAGATTCGAAGCCTGACTTATCTATGCGGGTGATACTGGTATGGCGAGTCGTTACGCTGACGAGTCAGGATGACCCGCCTCATCATGCAGGTAAGCCTGTAGCAAGTTGAAGCCCGGCATAGTGTCATGTGGGCGGACGCCTACAGTGAACACTTCTGGGTCGTCGAAGACGGGTTCCCCGCTGGGGCGTCGGGCGTACGGGACGCGGCCGTAGTCGACGCCATCGTCCTTGTCGCAGCTCATCCACGTGATGGCTTCTTGCTCCCCTTCACGCAGGGGATGGTTCGACACCGCGCGCATGGCCACCGTGCTCGGGGGGATGAACATCCACACTTGCGGTACGGCGAGCACCCACCGCGTTGCGCCGATCTCGTGGGCCTTGGCGGCGGATCGCGTCTCGAAGGCTGCGGCCGTCGTCTCGTCGCGCAGGTAGTCATAGTCGCTGAGCACAAGCCGGCGATCCCCGTCCAGGACGACGATGGCGGGGCAGTCGCGAGCGACGATGCTCTTCTCCAACCGAGAGACAACGTCGTCGAGCAGAGCCGCTGTCTTGTCGTTCATCTCCACCCCCGGGCAGTCGCCATCTCTGATCCTGCCCGATGAGGTCTCGCTCGGATGCGCAATGTCTCGTACGGCCCGCACGCGAGTTGGCGGGCCGCACGAGGTGGGCGGTCAGGCGGAGGGGGACAGGACGGGGCGCCCGAGCACCTTCTCCAGCATCCGGGTGGTCTCGCGGTCGAGGTCGTCGACGCCGCCGGTGACCGTTCGAAGCGCATTGCGCTCCGCGCGGCAGGCGCCGCGGACGGTCTGCTCGTGGTGCACGTAGGTGTTGACGGCCTGCATGACACCCCAGCCCGAGCCGGCCCAGGGTGAGACCCGGTCGTCGTGGTGCCACATCCGGTTGAGGACCTGGCGCTTGTTCTCGGCGAGGCTCCGGGAACGTCCCCGCTCGTCGGGCATGGGCGCGAACTCGTCCAGGAAGGCGGCCCACTGGCGATCGCTCACGCTCATCTCGCACAGCCGCTTGACCTGCTCGGCGAAGTCGTCGGCGGCCTGGTAGACGATGTTGAGCGCGTCCCGGGCCTGGTTGAGGCGCAGCTTGGAGTGTTTCGAATGCTTGATCTTCACCTGCTGGCCGTGCTCGGCGAGGCCGGCGGCCATCGTGTTGTCGCACACCACGTTTGTGACGACTCTCTTGAAGGTGGTCGCCAAAGAGCCGTCGAATGAGGTCGCCCCGATGAGGTGTGGCCGGAACTCGACGCCTTCAGGGGTGGTGATGTTCTCGGGTACCTCCACCGAGACCCAGGCGACCGCTCCCCCCTTGAGAAGCCCGGCCGAGCCGATGGACAGGTCGTCGTCCAGAAGCCGGGAGATGGTGTTGACCAGCCATTCGACGTACGGGTGCGGCTCGTAGGCGTCGGAGAAGATGCCCATGACGTGGCCGGTGTCGCTGCGGACGATGGCCTGACGTTCGGGGACGGTGGCCAAGCCGCCGGTGACGGGGTCTTCGACGTAGATCGGTCGGGACAGGGCCTCCCAGCTGAACAGGCGGCGTCTGACGTCGTCGACGGGAACCGGCCCGGGGTAGTGGTTGGCTTCCTCGCCCTGCATGCTGGCGCGGTAGTGCCAGGCGGTCCCGCGTGCGGCGGTGTACCCGATCAGGGTGTTGGCGTTCAGCCACTCCAGCGTCTCCTTGGACATGCTCGATCTCCGTTCGGTGTGTATGAGAAGGGCGGCAGCAGTGGTGCGCCGGTTAGCTCGCGCGGTGGCGTACGGCGTCAGCGATGCGTTCAGTGAGCTCGCGGTCGGCGGCGGCGATCTGGATCGTGGCGGTGACATCGCCGTGGATGGTGAAGGTGCCGGAGGCAGTGCCCAGCCGCCACGAAATGACGGTCGCGCGCTCGTTGTCGATCAACCTCGCGCCCGGCAGCAACGTAATGAGGGTTCCGGCGAGTTGGGCTCGGGTGCCGTCCTGCGTGGCTCTGGCGGCCAGGCGTTCGCGGCAAGCGGCCAGGTCGGTCCGGTAGCCGGGCAGGAGGCGCCGCTCGATCTTCTTGGCGATAAATACGGCACCTCGGGCCGCGGTCACGGTGATCTCGTGTCGCTTCTGGTCGGGCAGCACGCTCCTGCTTCCGTCGGGGTAGACGCCGAGTACGCGGATGCGGCCCTGTCGGTTCCACAGCGGGTGGACGACGAGCCGGGCACCGGCGGGACCTACCAGGTAAGCGGGGTGTCCCGACCGCACGAGCGGTGTGAAGCCGTCGAGATGTTCCGCGACTTCGATCACCAATTCCTCGATCTCCCAAGCGTTCATGGGCACGCTCCTTTCAAGGCGTTGGATTAGTTCAAGGTGGATGTCTCGCCCGGGAAAAGGGCGTGGAGTATCGACGGGCGGGGATACCGCCGCTAGCCCGTTCCGGCTTACAAATAAATGCGGGCGGCGGCGAGGTCCGAACGTCCGCCGTCAAGGCCGCTACCCGTGTTGATCTGCGTCTACGGCGCAGGTGTAACGGGTTTAGTGGCTGATTTGATTCAGGGCATCGCCCGTCGAGCCGGAATGCTCACGGCTGGTCTTTTTTGCGTAGGTCTTCTTGCTCGGCGCGGTATCGGTAGATGTCTCGGCCGGGTTTCGCGCATTCCTGGCAGCGGCATACGTGCCTGTGGATCTCGTTGAGGTGGAAGAGCTGGATGTGGTCTCGCCAAGGTGTGGGGTAGAGCGACTCGTCCAGTTCGACGTGGGCGCGTCCGCGCTGTGGGTTGACCTGGGTCACGGTGCCCGGGTAGTAGAACGGCGATTGGTACGACTCCGTCCACCACGGGCGTACCGGGATGTGGAAGGAGGGGCGGACCAGGACGCGGTCACCGGGCTGCATCGCTGTCTGCCCCCTTCCACAGGTCGAGGGCTCCCGCCGCGTCGTCGGCGTGAGGGCGGTCAGCGCCGCGCAGGTCGGCCAATGTCCAGGCCACGCGCAGCAGCCTTGATAGCCCGTCAGCGGTCACGAGCCCGGCATTGACCGCGGCTCGCAGGAGCTCGGCGGCCTTCGGCGTGACGGGAAAGCGGGTGCGCAGGTCTGGTGCGGGTATCTCGGCGTTGGTCTGCCATGGTGTGTCGGCCAGCCGGTGGGCCGCCCGTATTCTGGCGGCGAGCACCCGCGCGGCCACCGTCGCGCTCGGCTCACCTCTCCGCGCGCTGGTGTCCCCCTGCTCGACGGGTGCGCGTACGGCGACGCGCGACATGAGCAGAGCGAGACGTGCCCAGTAGCGGCGCTTGACCTCCGGGATGCAGGCACAGTCCTGCCCTTCCGGGCATGGGCAGTGACGAGCATCGAGAATCAGGGTGAAGCGCGCCGGGTAGCGGACGCTGCAGCCCAGCCCGGCGAGGTGGACCTGTCCGCTGTCCAGTGGCCGGCACAGGCCCTCCAGCACCGGGCGGGCGAACTCCGGCGCGTCGGCCAGATGCAGTACGCCGCGGTGGGCGAGTGAGACCGCGCCGGGGCGGTTGCCCGCCACGCTGCCGAAGATCGCCGCCGCCGTGGACGTGTGATGCGGCGCCGACAGCGGCGGCGTGATCCCCGGCGCCCTGTGGGCGTGTCCGGCCAGCGAGTAGATTTCGGCGACCTCCCGGGCGGTCTCATCCGTCAGGGGCGGCAGGATGCCCGGGAGGCGTTCGGCGAGCATCGTGGACGGGCCGTCGCCGGACAGGAACAGGTGGTGCCCGCCTGCCGCGCAGACCTCCAGCGCGCGGCGGGCTGTCGGGTTGCCAGGCACGTCGGCCAGGTCGACGGTGAACGGCGACGATGGTGCGACCTCCGACCCGTGGTCAGGGGGGTTGCGTAGGGTTCCGTGGCGGAGGTCATCGACGACGTCGGTCAGGCGGGTTGCGGGGATCACCACGGCGCCGGGCACCTGTGCCGCCTCCCGCGCGCATGCGGCGGGGACGACGACTGTGCTGATTCCGGCCCGGACCGCGGCGGCCACCATGGACAGGACGCCCCTGATGGGGCGTATCTGGCCGTCCAGCGCCAGCTCACCGAGGAACACCCGCCCGGCGATCCGTTCGGGTGGGATGAAGCCTGCGGCGGCCAGCGCCGCGACGGCCAGGGCGAGATCGGCCGCCGCGTTATAGACCGGGAGCGCCGGTGTCACGCTCACCGTGATCCTCACGTCCGGCCAAGACGTCCCACTGTTCAGGATCGCCGCGCGGATCCTAGCGCGGGCGGGCCAGACCGACAGCTCGGGCAGGCCGACCACATGCAACCCCGCATCACCGGGCGCAGCACCGGCACCGGCGTGGTTGTCGGCGTCGATGTCGATGAGGTGCGCGGACAGACCGGTCAGGGTGACCGACCGGGTGGAGGCGTTGCCCATGCCGGTCACCAGCCCTCCGGCAGCACCGGGCGGGTCCCGTCCGGGCACTGGGCGGCCTTGTCGGCGATCTCGTCGGCCATGCCCGCGAAGTCCAGGCCGCAGATGGTTTCCGGTGACAGCCCGCAGTCCAGCGCGGTGCGGATCAGGCCCGCCAGGCTGTAGCGCGGGTCGGCCTCAAGCGCCCGTTCCACCGCGACGCGCGCCAACGGCCCGTCTCCGATGCGCAGGGCGAGGAACGCCAGCAGCGCGGCAGGCGGGGCGGCGAAGTCCGGTTCGGCCCTACGGGTGAGCTGGGTCCACAACCGGGTGTGGGTGCCGTCGTCGTAGCGGCCGATCACGGTCATGGCGGCGTCGCGGACCAGGATCGCGGTGAGCCGCACGCTCAGCTCGGCGACCTCACCGGGGGACAACTCCTGCCCGGCCTGGGTGCGGTCCAGCGCAGCGGTGATGTGGTCGAGGCCCTCGTGATACCAGTCGTGACCGTCCCCCGAGGTGAGCAGGGTGCGCGCCCGGGCGCAGGCCTGCCGGGTGGCAGCCCGTACCTGTTGCCTGTCGTGGCCGCCGGTGGGGGCGAGCATGGCGGTGAGGGCTGCCCGGTCGGGCCGGGCGACGTACCCGGCGAACACCGCCGCCGCGGCGGCCGGGTTGGTGCCCGTGTCGTAGGGGACGCCGTCGGGTGGGCAGCAGGTGGGGTCGGGGCAGGTGTAGGACCAGTAGCGGCCGTCGTCGACCCGCAGGGCGTCGATCGTGTCGATGCCCGCCTCCGCCAGGGTGCCGCGTACCGCGTCGATCACGGGGGTGACGTGCCAGCCGGGGCCGTACCCGATCAGCATCGCCCGCTCGGTGCCGTTGCGGGTGAGCAGTTCGGCCAGGTGCCGGGCCAGTTCCGGGGTGTCCTCGGAGTTGCCGGGCAGGTCGAACCGCACGCTGAACCGCAGCCCCCGCGTGGTGCTGTCGGGGTCGGCGCCGGGTTCGAACGCCATCGCGACGATGCTGCGCTGCGGGTGGAACCCCAGCATGTAGGGCACGATCGCGATGAAGTCGACCGGGCGGCTCAGCCGAACGGTGTGATCCAGACCAGAGGTCATCGGTTGTCCTCCTGAACATGAAGAAACCCCCGGCGCGGTCAGCCGAGGGCAGTCGGAACGAGAAACGGCAGGGTCAGCAGCGCTCGACGCGGACGCCGCCGCGCGGGCCAAGGAAGATCCGCCGATCGGGGTAGTCGAGCCCGTCGGCGGAGCCGTACAAGGTGATTTCGCAGTCCTCCCCCACGCACGGGGTGAGCACGTCGGCCGCCTCCCGATGGGTGAAGGCGAAGTGCGAGGGTTGCCAGTAGCCGTACCGGTGCCGGTCGGTCAGCTTGCTTCGGGCCTCGGCCAGGCTGGTGAACTCCTCCAGGTCATCGGGCTGTGGTGGGCTGTATCCGTTGCCGCCGTGCCAGAGCCCGTACCACCGGCCCATGCTCAGCCCCCGCAACGGGAGGGGCAGCCGGGCGAGGCGTGGTCGCCGCCGCAGTAGCCGCACCATTCGTCCATGGCGTAGATCGACAGCTCTTCGGCGTACCGGTCGCGCCACTCCAGCTGCGGCCGGGTGTAGGTGTCGAAGTAGTCGGTGTCGGTGTCGCCCGGCCGCAGCGTGAGGTAGTGCAGGACCGTCCGGGCCGCGCTGATCAGCTCACCGGGCGTCAGCACCGCGCCGACACCCGAGCAGACGTCGGACGCGGAGAAGATCGTGCGGCGGCGACGCGACAGCCGGTACCGCCAGCGGATCCGGCCGTCATCGGTCCGCCCGGCCGCCTCCAGCTCCAGCAGGTGATCGGTGTCGATCTGCCAGGCGGGCACCAGCCGGGAGCTGATGACCCACCCGAGTGGCAGGGTCAGGGCATGCGTCATCGCCATGGCGACTCCAAAGGCTTCAGAAACGTGGAATGGCGGCCGTCAGCACCGGCGACGGCGGGCCAGGTGATGCGGCCGTACAGTCGCGCTGACCGCGTGGATCTCGCAGTCCCGGACCTCAAGGGCATCGGCGAAGCAGCGCGAGCAGCGGATCAACCGCACACGCGCCCCCGACGCCCGGTTGGTGTGCGTGGCGTCGATCCACAGATGGGTCTTGGCCAGGCAACCGAGACAAGTGATGACCTCGGCGGCCGTGGGCATTCGCGTGAGCGCCACCGTCACCACGTACTCACACACGCCGCCAGAATCGGCGGCAGACACCAACGTCGCGGTATCCGGACGAACCTCACCCAACGCGGCCACCCGCATCACGCGGCCCCCGCCGCACACCGTCAGGTCTCCCACGGACCAGCTGGCCCGGGCGGCAGAATCCACCTCCACACGATCACCCCGTTTGCGCTGCTGGTGGTCACGCTCGTGAACCAGGTAGACGGCACTTTCAGGACGGCGAATCTCCGCGTATCGCGGTCCGGACTTTCCCGGTGCTCTCGCGGCGCGTTTCGCTCTCACTTAAATACGGTGGCCGGAACGACCCGACCGTCCGCGCGTGGCAACAATTGCGCAGCATTGCCGCGCGCGCCGCACCGACAGCCCGATCGTTCCGGCCGTCGCCCGTCCTGCGGTAATAGCTACGTGAACCGTAGAATGGGCGCGAGGGCGAACATCACGCCGGGGGCGCGTTAGACGCGCACCGACGATTTCCGCTCTCACTTAAATACGGTTCCTGTGAAGTCCCGACCGTCCGCCGTTCCCAAGATTCTCGATTCCAGCCCTACCGGGGCACCGTCACATCGCGCCGATAACTAAAGGGCTCCAGAGCGGTCCTCTGGAGCCCTTTAGCAGCTTTGTGGCTAGTTCTCTGTGGGTTCGGTGCCTCCGAGCACCATGGCGCCTCTGGCGTCGTCCAAACGGGACGACAGCTCTCGCCACTCGGCCCGTCCGGCGTCCCGTACCCGGATCACGGCACGACGGGACCCGTACGCTCCGCCGTGCTGGGACTGCGCAGTTTTGGCGAGAACGCCCGCACGTCCCAGGTCATCAGCCTGAGCCGCGATACTGAGAGCCCGACGCAGGACGGGGAAGTCTGTGCCGTCCCCGAACGCGGTGCGGAACATCTCTGCGCTGTGCTGAGACACGCAGAACGCGACAGCTGCCCCCGTAACCGTCTCCGTGCGCGGAACGCCGCGCATGAGCTGAGCCCCCGGCGTCGTGTCGATTTCATCAGCCGGAACGTCGACCCGATAGCCGTTCCGCGCAGCGGCATCGCGCACTGCCCACCGCTGCAGAGTCGTCCGCGTGATCGTAATTTCCGCGCCGTCCCGGCGCACGTAGACCCATGCCTGAGCCTCCCGGGTAGAGCCGCTGTCCGGGGTAGGGGCGCAGGACGCGAGCACGTCACGCAGGCGCTGAGCGAAGAGAAGAACGGCGTCCTGTGTGACGTCGTCCGATACATCGTCGGTTCCGTACGGCGCGTGCCCGCCCTTGACGATGGTTGCGCTTCCGTCCATTCGCTTACGCGAACGAGTGGCATCGACGGTGCGGCAGTAGCCGCGCGCGAGCCTTTGAATCTCTGCCCAGTCGTCCGCCGCTACGCGCGCCATATCCTCAGGGTTGAGGCTGGCACCGGGGACGTTAGCGGGAACGCATTTCCCGGGAACTCCGTTCGCCATGATCGATCTCCGATTGGTCCGCGACACACGATTGCGTGTGTCACCGTTTTCTTGGTCAATCCAATTGAACCGCGAAACGGAGATCGAATCAATGAGGCTGCGGCCATTCTTACTATGTTTTACCTGGTCGGAGCTGGTAGGCGCATATGGGAAGAATGCAAGGAGAGTGGGGCCGATTGCTGCGCTTGAATGGCGATGGGTATTTTATAAGTGGGTTCGCAATAGGCATTCTGAATCCCATTTCAAGTAGTCGCTTGGGGTCTCGCGGGCTCCCCCCGAGAACATCTGTAAGTGCCTTGGCAGCTCTTGAGTCGGGGTGAGGTCCGGCCTTGGCGCCAGCAGCTCTACCAGGGGAAATACGCCCCTAGAGGCGCCGGGTTAAGCAGGATGGCCAACCGGTGGGCTATCAGGAGGGGTGCTCGGAAGGCTGCTGGCCGTCTCTGGGAGTGGTGATCCTGTCGACGCCACTGCCTACCTGCGTGATGATCGGGGGCATGAGGGTTCTGGTGCTCGGCGGTACGCGCTTTGTGGGCAGGGTGTTCGTCGAGGAGGCCCTCGCCCAGGGGCATCGGGTGACCACCTTCAACCGGGGCCGGACGGGGAAGGCCGTACCCGGAGCCGAGGTCGTTCGCGGAGACAGGGAGAACGGGTCCGACCTGCTGTCCCTGGTCCAGGGACGGGAATGGGACTGGGTAGTCGACACCAGCGGCTATGTTCCACAGGTTGTGGGAAACGCCGCGCGTCTCCTATCTGACAGGGCGGGCGCGTACGTTTTCCTCTCCACCATCTCGGTGTATCCGGGCTGGCCGGCCGAGCCCGTCGACGAGGACAGCGCTGTCTACGATTGTCCACCGGATGCCGCCGGCACCGCTGAGGATGAGGCGAACTGGTCCGCCGCCCAGTACGGCGCCTTCAAGGCCGGCTGTGAACGCGCCGTCCAGGAGGCGTTCGAGGGCCCTGTTACCGTCCTGCGGCCGGGGGTGATCCTGGGGCCGCAGGAGAACGTCGGCCGGTTGACCTGGTGGCTGCGACGGATAGCTCAGGACGGCCGGGTCTTGGCCCCGGGCCAGCCGGCCAAGCAGATCCAGCCTGTCGACATCCGGGACCTGACGGCCTTCACGCTCAGGTGCCTGCAGCGCGGAACGACGGGGGTGTTCAACGTCACCGCACCCCGGGGGCACGCCACCTTCGGCGAGATGCTCGAGGCGTGCCGTACGGTGACGGGTTCGCAGGCGGAGTTTGCGTGGGTGGACGACGCGTTCCTCGTCGAGCACGGCGTGAGGCAGTGGACCGAGATTCCCCTGTGGCGTACTCCTCGGGGAACGTGGGAGGTGGGCGCTGCGGCAGCCGCAGCCGCCGGCCTGACGTGCCGACCGATCGCGGCTACCGTTCGTGACACGTACCTGTGGCTCACCGAGACCAACGGGCCGCTGGCCTACGGCCGCCAAGCGCATCACGGACTGTCCCTCCAACGGGAACACGAACTTCTGGAGGCATGGGACCGCTGCTGAGTAAGTCAGTCGGTCGCGGGGCTGCCGAGCGTGCTGTAGTGAGGAAACAGTACGGTTGCCGCCTGTCTGCCAGCCGGACCGCTCAGCGCGAGGGACCCCTGCAGCCACGCCCGGTCCCCTTGGTCGAAGGTGCCACTACCGCCGAGCAGGGGTTCTAGTTCTTGTTCGGTGAAAGCGCGGGCCAGTGGCAGCGTCGCCCTGCCGAGGGGGTCGGAGTCGTAGGGGTATGCCCCCCACGCTGCGGCTTCCTCCTCAGTTGGAGTGATCCAGAAGTCGTACAGCAAGGACGAGAGCACCGGACGGATGTCGTCACCCGCGTGAGTCAGGGAAAGCGCGGAGCAGAAGGCATAGATCGCGGCGCGGTAGACATCGAATCCCCACGCGGAGACCGGGGGGTTGATGCTCTCCAGCATCGCCTCGATCTGACCTGACGCTGTACTCCGGTAGCCAGACACGATGGCGTGGTCGGCCGTGCAGAACGTCTCGACGATGTACGGCACGTCGGGAACTCGCCACTGCACTCCCGGCTCGGCAATGGTGTTGTACATGTACGCGGTATTGAACTCGGGGTCTGTCCGCCCGGATGCGCGCGGCTCGTGTCCCCAGAAGAAGGTCTGAGGTACGGGCAGGTCTGTCGGTTCCGGTCGTCACCCCGGACCTCATCCGCGCCGCCCGCGACCTGCTGCCCAACCCCGAGCACTCGTTTACGTCGATCGCCAAGCTGCTGGGGGTGAGCCCGGGGACGCTGTACAACCACATCCCCGACCTGCGCGAGCTACGGGCCGGCCACCAGCCCACGAACACGCCCGCTTAGCGATAGCGACGCAGCCACCGGTACCCTCTCGCCTGTTTCCTCAAGTAGTCCAAGTTGGTCCGGGCGGTCAACGTGTCCGGGTGCTCCGGTCCTGACACTCGCTCGCGCACCGGCACCAGTTCCGCGAACAGGTCCCGCGCGGCCGCCGCATCCCCCGCCATCCCCGTCCATGTGGCGAGGTTCGCCTGGGCGGTCAACGTGTCCGGGTGCTCCGGTCCTGACACTCGCTCGCGCACCGGCACCAGTTCCGCGAACAGGTCCCGCGCGGCCGCCGCATCCCCCGCCATCCCCGTCCACCAGGCCAGGTTGCCCCGGGCGGTCAACGTGGACGGGTGCTCGGCACCCAGCACCCGCTCCCGCACCGGCACCAGCGCCGCGAACAGGCCCCGCGCGGCCGCCGCATCCCCCGCCACCCCCGTCCATGTAGCCAGGTTCGCCTGGGCGGTCAACGTGGACGGGTGCTCCGGCCCTGATGCCCGCTCCTGCACCGGCACCAGTTCCGCGAACAGGTCCCGCGCGGCCGCCGCATCCCCCGCCATCCCCGTCCATGTGGCGAGGTTCGCCTGGGCGGTCAACGTGTCCGGGTGCTCCGGTCCTGATGCCCGCTCCTGCACCGGCACCAGTTCCGCGAACAGGTCCCGCGCGGCCGCCGCATCCCCCGCCTCACCCGTCCACCGGGCCAGGTTCGCCTGGGCGATCAACGTGGACGGGTGCTCGGCACCCAGCACCCGCTCCATCACCGGCACCAGTTCCGCCAACAGATCCCGCGCGGCCGCCGCTTCCCCCGCCGTCCCCGTCACGTAGGCCACGTTGCCCCGGGCGATCAACATGGACGGGTGCTCGGCACCCAGCACCCGCTCCATCACCGGCACCAGTTCCGCCAACAGATCCCGCGCGGCCGCCGCATCCCCCGCCTCACCCGTCCACCGGGCCAGGTTGCCCCGGGCGATCAACGTGGACGGGTGCTCGGCACCCAGCACCCGCTCCATCACCGGCACCAGTTCCGCCAACAGATCCCGCGCGGCCGCCGTATCCCCCGCCGCCCCCGTCCACGCGGCCAGGTTCGCCTGGGCGGTCAACGTGTCCGGGTGCTCGGCACCCAGCACCCGCTCCATCACCGGCACCAGTTCCGCCAACAGATCCCGCGCGGCCGCCGCTTCCCCTGCCTCACCCGTCAGATAGGCCAGGTCCGCCCGGGCGATCAACGTGGACGGATGGTCAGAGCCGAGGGCGTCTTGCAAAGCGCTTGCGTGGCGGTGTTGGAGGGTTTTGGCGTTGCGGTAGTCACCGCTGGTGAGCAGGTAGTTGACGACAGTGCGCATGCCAGGAGATTCGGCCGGTAGGGCGACGCGGGCGTGTGGCAACAACCTCGCGTAGACGGGCCAGGAGGAGGTGCGCTCCGGGTCCTCGGGGAGGGCGGCCTGCAGTAGGTTGGCCGAGGTGCTTCGGGCCTCGGCGCCCTCGTGGCTGGACAGGCCGGCGAGGGTGACGACCTGAACCAGGCGGTGCACGCTGACCAACTGCCCGTCCGGGGAGCGGGTGATCATGCTGTAAGAGGCCAGCACCCCCAGTGCCTCGGCCACCTCGGCCGGGCCCGCGCCATCCAGTCCGTGAAGGACGGTCCAGGGCAGCTCGTCGGGGGCGTAGCAGGCCAGCACCCGCAACACCCGCGCCGCAAGCGGGCTTTGTTGGCCGATGCGCTGTCCCGTGACCGCCCACACCCGCGCGACGACCTCCTGGGCGTCAGAGCCGGGCCCTGACCGTGGGCGCACGTGCGCGGTCAGCGCCCGGGCCGGGGCGGTACGCAGCAACTCCAGGTAGGCCGCGACCGTGATGCCGGGGGTGTGGGCGATGTAGGCGCCGGCCTGCTTGAGCGCCAGCGGCAACCCATCCAGCTCGCCGGCCAGCTCCTCCAATGCCTCACGGTCGCCAGCAACGGCGGGGCCCATGAGTTCGGCCAGCAGGTCGACCGCGGCCGGCCGGGGCAGCACGTCCAGGCGGATCACCGTCGCCAGGTCCTCCCAGCCCACGTCGCGCCGGGTGGTGACCAGCACATGCCCGCGGGTCAGCCGTCCGAGCAGGGGCTGCAGGTGATCGATGTCCTCAACGTTGTCGAAAATCATCAGCCACCGGGCCGACATGCCGGTCAGCCAGGCCAGCGCCCAGGCGGCGGCCTCCTGCTCCGGCGCCTGACGCGCCGCCTGGCCCGCCTGACCGCCCACCGCGACGCACAGGGCGCGGCACAGCTCGGCCAGCCCGGCCTGGATTCCCTCCACGGTGTCGGCGCTCACCCACCACACCAGCTCGTAGTCCGCCCGGCGGGTGTGGGCGTAATGCAGCGCCAGCTCGCTTTTGCCGACCCCGCCCAGGCCGACCACCGCCTGCGCGATCACCCCCGGCCCCGACCGCAACGCCTCGCCCAGCTCAGCGAGCTGGTCATCACGGCCGATGAACACCCGCGACGGCACCCTGGGCATGCCCATCAGCCCACCGGAAGGCACCCCTACCGCGGACACACTCGGCAGCGCCGGCGCCGGTGCAGGCGGGGAGACCGTGGTCATGGTCAACGAGGCGATGTCGCCCGTCAGCACCGGCCCTCTGGCGTCACCGCCGACCACGACCGCGCGGTCCCCACTCCCGGACACCCCGCCGGGGCCGATCACCTGGCCGCCCGTGACCTGCCCCACGATCATCCCGCCCGACATCGCCCCGCCCACCACAGGCGAACCCGCCCCCGTCGACGACGGGCCGCCCGCCGACGGCGGGGCCGGATCCCCGCCGGGACGCAGCCCCCAGACGCTGACCACCAGCCCGGCCGCACCCAGCAGCATGCCGAGGAAACTGGCCCGCTTGTCCAGCACGTCCAACACGCCCGCGTCGATGTGCAAGGGGTCGGCGACCAGTTCCACCACCCCGGCCGCCACCAACAGCACCGAGACGATCAGTCCCGCCAGCCACCAACCCGGCCCACGGCGACCAGTCCCACCACGAGGGGACAAGTTTGGCGGCGGCGATGAGGAGGGGGAGGAGGACACGCTCCCAAGATTGCCGCCTACGCGCGATACCCCACCACACCGTCACGAACCCGTTACCCAGGACAGGACGTGCGACCCTGCAGAGCCGTCCCGGAAACCACCGTTTTCGGGACGCTCCTTTCCGGGAGTGGAAGTCCTCCGGAGAGGCCTCGATCGCGCCCGGGTCCGCCGCGACGTGCGCCTGGCCGTCGGCGCGATCGCCCACGCATGGCCAGATGCGAGGCCGGTGTTCACCTCCCTCCCTGCCAGGGCAGCAGGCTGGCCAACGTCACCGACGTCTCATCCCGCGCGTCCGCGCCGTACTCGTCCCACCCGCGGGCGAACAGGTGCACTTCCCGTGATAGCGAAAGCCCCGGCTTCCTCAGGGAAAGCCGGGGCCGACGCAATTTCATCCGCGTACAGTTCGTAGGTCAGTTACGCACGTTGTTGGCCTCCAACCTTGGCGGGTTCGTGGACGACGACGTCAACCTGACACTGCGGCGGCTCTTGCGAGGACGCATGAGCCACCAGGTAGTACACGGCGAACGAGCCTGCGGCGAACAGGCCCAGAACGCCCAGGCGGATGGTCGCGGGCCAGCTTCCCAACGCTGCCCGGACCGTCCGCCCGGCCTGCTCAGCCAGTTCCGGTTCAGCTGCCTCCGGTTGGTCTTGCCCGTTGAGCATTGACGATCATTTCTTCCTTTCTCCCCCGAACACAGAAGAAGCGCTCAAACACAACGACCTAGACTCCCGGTTGTCCTGATCAACACGGGCAAGGTCACGTGCCTGAACGCCTCACAAAGCGTGCCCTGCGTATTCGGTTATGGGTACTACTTGCGGTGATGTCCGACTGACACGGCCCCCATCACACCCAAAGGGGGGCATAACGCCCCATCAGGAAGGGCGAATGCCAGACATCGAAGAACCGGCCTCCAGCACTTCGACCGACTCGGGGGAATTCTCCCAGAGGCGCCCCGCCCTGGGGTGACAAATTCCGGATTTCCTAGGCCAAGATCAGTGGCGGTTGGGATGGCATGCTGGCTTGCTCGGCACGAGTGCCGCCGACGCCCGACCCAGGCCACCCAAATCAGCTGATAGCTCAGCCATATTCTGGGACGATTCGGGAATGCTGATCACGCCACGTCCTGGAGTGGATCGGGACACCCTTGTCGAAGCCCTCACCAGCGTCCTCACAGGGGCGATCAACGCGAGGGGCGCAGGCGGCGACGTGATCCTGCAGCATGACGCTTATCTGAGGTGGGTTGATGACGCCGTCTATACCCTGCGGGAGAGGATCAGTTCCGCTGACCTCGACCAGATGGTCCTCACCCGCCGCTATTGGATGCTTCAGCCCTTGACCACGCCTCATCTCGTTCAGGGCACCATGCAGCGGGTGATCAACACCGAACTCAGCGAGCGGGTGTCTGACCTCGAAGCGGCTGTCAAAGCCCTGAAACACCAGATCATCCGCTGGTCCCGCGACGGCGTGTTCGTCGTGCCTGACACCTCGATGTTCATCCAGCACCCAGACAAGATCGCCGATATGGACTTGCGGGGTCAGCTTGGCATCCGCGAGGAGCCGATCCATCTGCTGCTACCGATCATCGTGATCGACGAACTCGACAGCCTGAAGAAGTCCAAGAATGAGCATGAACGATGGCGGGCCCGGCACACCCTTCAGGTGCTCGACGCCCGGCTCCGCAACCCCAGCGAGCCCGGCGAACTTCGCCCGGAGGACTACACGCCGCTGAACAACGGCGGGATACCGCGCGGCCGGGTGACCGTGGAGATCGTCTTCGACCCGCCCGGCCACACCCGGCTACCCGTCCCTGACGACGAAATTGTGGACGCGGCGCTGCGCATCGAGTCCCTGGCCGGACGCCGGGTGATGCTCATTACCTACGACACGAGCCAGTCCATGCGGGCCCGCGCCGCCAGCCTCAGCGTTGTGAAAATCGCACAGGAACCGGGGCCAGAACCCGACCCAGAGCAGCGGCAGGGGCGCAAGAACGGGCAGCCGAAGGCGGAACGGCGGATTTCCACTCGTCAGGACGCATGAGCGCCGAACGTCCGACCGCAGCGGCGCCAAGAGTTACTCGCTGGCGTCGCGCCTGGCTAGTCATCAGGATCTGGGAGCAGGAGACGGAGCCGGATTGCAGAGCCGCCGCCGAGGCCGGCGACACCTTCGCCCTGCAGATCCTGGCCACGATATGGGAGGAGGATGGCGACCGTCTCGGAGTCGAACGCTTGTACCAGGCCGCCGCTTATGTTGGTGACACCTTTGGGCTGCTGGACATAGCCAAGCGGTGAATGGAGGAGGAAGGCGGTGGCCGGAGGCAGACCTGCTGCGGTTTGGGTTGGAAACGCATGGATCGGTTGCCGTGCCATGGTGAGCAGGGATTGCGACTGTCACCCTTCGGGAAACGTGCATGCATCAAATCGCCGGTAGGGCCAGGATGGCGGTCTCCGCCGAGAAGACCTCGATCCTCTCCGCCAAGGCACCTGCCTCGCGAGACGCGATGGAAGCGAGAGAGGCACGGACCTGCCCCATGCGCTTGACCAGGCCCTCAACCCGTTTGTCTGGCTGCAAGGCGAAGACAGGGGCCAGAGCGTCGGCGACTCCGTCGATGTCGCCGGCGAGGAGGCGGGCGGCGGCTAGGTCGACGGATGCGCTCGCCTCGGCGGCATACCAGCGCTGCTCTTCCGGAGCCGACCGGTAAAGGTTAAGCGCTCGCTGGCACTCGGCCTCTGCCTCTGGCGCCAACCCCGCGCTCAGGTATGCGGAGCCCGCGCAGAAGGCTTGCCGCGCCTCGTCGAAGCCGAACTCTCCACCCACTTCGTCGTGGAGTTCTCCCCGCGGCCCACGGGCGTCCTGGGCGGCAAGGATTGCCTCACGAGTGCCGGAAGCGTCGCCAAGAAGGGCGGACGCTCGCGCGGCGATGCTGAGCAGTCTCACGCGAGTCGTACCGGGGGGAGCGATAGCCAGTCCTCGCTCCACCAACCGGAGCGCCTGAGTCGGGCGGCCAGCCCAGAACTCCACGCAGGCCAGCAGTCCGTCGGCCCACGCCGACAGTTCGTTGTGGCCGATGACCTCTCCGTAGACACGGGCGGCCCTGGCCTGCTCCGCCGCGGCGTACGGGTAGCCGAGATCGAAGCTCGCGCTGCCCAGCAGCCCGCAGAGCTGCCCGGCCGCGAGGTACAGGTCCTGTTGCTGCCTGGGGTTCCGCGTACGATCCAGCAGCCGATACGCGCGGTTGCGGACCCGGGTCAGCTCACCGAAGAGCGGAAGCAGTGGTTCGTACACGTACGCCCGGGCCAGGCGGAGGGTGTCGTCGCCGAGTTGCTCCAAGGCGTTCGGTCCGACGGCCGCGGCCTCGATCTCCGCTGCGTGGTCGCTGGATTCGCTGGCGGCGCTCATAAACACGTCTCGTTCCGTCGCGGGCACCGACATCTTCACACCCGGTGTGTAGTCGGTGGCGAAGCCGAGCTCCACCGGGCCGGTCCGGAAGAGCCGACATAGCAGGTCGAGGTAGTCCGCGCCCGGCCGGTGCCCGCTCTCCCAGTCAAGCCAGGATCGCTTGGTCAGGCCCCGCGTGCCAAGCCCCTGTCCTTCGCACATCCGGTGCAGCGCCTGGACGGCCTTCTCCGCGCTGCTCCATCCATGTGCCAATCGAAAGCATTTGAGCGGGTGATGTCCGCAGCACTGGCCGATCTCGGCGGCGATCGCGTTCAGCAATGCGAGCGGCGGAGGATCAGGCGCCTGAAGAAGCCGGAGCATGCGGATGCGCTGGGCGCACTCGACGTCGTGTCCATGCCTGGCCATCTCGGGGCCCTCCCAAGCAGGGTCGGCTTCAACGGTACGTCACCGTTCGAGAGCGCGCAGCTACTCGTACGGGGTCCATCGGCGCGGGCCGGCATCGCGCAGATTGGCGATCCTTCTGCTGATCTCGTGTGCGATGGACGGCCGGCTCGACAGAGCTGGCAGCGCCCCCGTCAGCATGGTCAGCTCCCTGGCCTGCCGGAGCAGCGAGAAGGACTCCGAGGCCATGACGTCGAACCCGTACGAACCCAGGAACTCCTCAGCGCCGGGATGGCCGAAACGCAGGCCGTTCACCACCGTGGGCACCAGGTCCCATTCGAGCGGCCCATGGCACATCTGGTCGAGATCGCACAGCACGACCTCCTCACCATCCCACAGCAGGTTGCCCGCCCATGCGTCGCCGTGAATCAGGCCGTTCGGCAGCCGGTAGGGGTTGGAGGGCAACTCCACATCCAGGCGGTCGCACCACCGCAGGAGGAAGTCGCGATCGCGATCAGCGAGCGTGCCGACAGCCAGCTGAAGATTGGCCCGCGCATCCGATACCGGATCCCACGATGCCAGCCGGAAGGGAGGCAGCTCCTTGTGCAGTCGGCGCAGTAGCGGTGCGAGCCGTACGACGGACGGAGCCTGGCGGGGTTGCGGAAGGTACTGCCAGAAGGTGGCGACGGCACCATCCACGACGACGGCCTCGGGGACATCCCCATGGACACGCACCGCCGGAAACCCGATGTCTTCGAGCCAGTGCGCCATGCGGATCGCCCGTCGGGCCTTGGCCGCCATGTCCACCGAGGCGATGCGGACGACGGCGTTCACCCGGGGCAGGTAGTAGACGACATTCGCGCAGATTCGTACGAGGCTCGCCCCGCGAGGGTCGACTCCGGCCGCGTGGCAGAGCGCGGACACGATGCCGGTCTCCGTGAGCACGGCCGTCATCGTGCCAGCTCTCCTCTCGACCCAAAAGCATGGAAGTCCTCGATGCGCTCGGCCAATGCGCGCGCGTACGAACACCCGCGGAACTGCGGCTCGGTGCTCACCCAGCGGCGTACTCCCTGCAGGCGCTGGGCGAGGCCGTCGATGTGCTGGTGCTCTGGCAGGGCCAGGACGTTGGTCACGACAGCCGTCGCCGCCTCCAGATCCCCCTTCAGAAGATGCCCCAATGTGAGGTCCGAGTAGGCGATCGCCTCGTTCCCGTACGCCCGAAGATGGGGTGGCCCCGTTTGGTAGAGGGAGACGGCCTGGTCCGCGTAGGTGATGGCTGCGTCGGCGTGGCGCAGGTGCACGTGGGCGCCCGCAGCGAGGTAGGAGTGCTTGGCCAGGTCGAAGCGGAACTCTCCGCCGACGCCGTCGTGGATCTCGTCGTAGTCGCCCTTGTGATCCCACGCACCTCCGATCGCGCGGACAGCCTCCGCCTCCGCGCCCATTGCCGCGGACGCCAAGGCCTCGATACTGGCCAGGCGCGCGAAGGCCGAACGGCTGGGGGCGTAACGCTGGCCATCCTGAGCGAGGCGTACGGCCACGTCGGCGGAGCCGCTCCAGTAAGCGATCATCGCTTGCAGCCCGCGAACCCACGCCCGCAGCGCCTGGTGATCGATGACCGCGGCATAGGTCCATGCGGCCTTCGCCTGAGACGTCGCGGCCGCTTGGTCCCCGAGGTCGAGGCTCGCGTTGGCGAGCAACCCGCACACCTGACCGGCCAGCAGCATGAGCTGGGCGGCCTGACCAGGGCGGACCCGCGCATCGAGGAGCCGGAAGACCTCGCCGCGCAGGTGAAGCATCCGGTGGAAGAGCGGTAGCGGGTCGCCGTAGACGTACTCGCTCGCGAGCCGGCGGATCTCGTCTTCGAGGTGCTCTAGGGTGATCGCGCTGATGTCGCTGAGCTGCGCCTCACTGGCGTGCGTGAGTGACTCGCGCGCCACCTCTGTGATGAGGGCCCGCCGGCTCAACGGTGGTCGCGCCGACTCGTCCGATGGGGCGTACGACCGCACGAACCCCAGCTGCACGGGATTGGTGAGGAACAGCCGGCAGAGCAGATCCTGATAGTCGGCGCTCGGCAGATGCTCGCCCTCCCACTCGATCCAGGAACGGACCGTGAGACCTCGAGCACCGAGCCCTTCACGCGCGCACATCTCGTGGAAGGACTCGACCGCCTTCTCAATCGTCCAGCCCCTGGCCAGTCGATGTGCTTTCAGGGCTGAATGGCCGCAGCAGGCGCGTATGTCCTGCGCGATCCCATTTGGGGGTTTGTGCGCGTTCCCCGTCCGGATCCTCCTGGCGCATTCCAGGTCGTGACCAGGCATATGCCGAAGGTAAATCAGAAATCCTAGCCGTAGTGGCTCCATCCATGTGTGAATCCGCCGCACCTCTGATGCGGACTCACCACCCTTCGGCGCGGTCGCCTCTCGCTACCGCGAGTGACCGTGTCGCGACACCTTTGGGGCACCACACGCTCAGCAGAGGGAGGCGGATTTGGTGACTCTAGTCCGGGAATGGTCGGCCATCATTGCCGCCTGGCCGCTGCGAGAGGACGCCCGGGCAGCGGCTCAGGCGCGTCAGCTGATCCGAGGTGCGCTCACCGCCCTGGGCCTCCAGTCGGACCTGGTGGACGACGCCGTTCTCATGGTGAGCGAGCTTGTAGGCAACGCGGTGCTGTACGGAGATGCGCCCTTTGAGCTGGTGCTGCGGCCCGAGCAGGACGAGCTTCATGTCGAAGTGCTCGACGGCGGCACCATCAACCCGGTCATGCGCGTGGCCGGCCCCGAAGAGGAACACGGCCGCGGGCTCGCCATCGTGTGTGAGGTGTCGGGAGCCCGCTGCGGCTGCCGACATGACGTTCCGTTCCCGACGAGGGATGGCGTGTACGGCAAGTCCGTCTGGTTCGCCATTCCCAGGCGCGGTCAGATCGCGGTCCCCTGCTTCTCGGGAGACTCGTCATGACGATCGATCCCCAAGAGGCCGTCTCCTGGCTGGAGAAGCTGGGCGCCGAACTGGAGAGCCGGGGCTTCTCCGCCCGATTGCTCAGCGGCACGGACCGGGCACCCTCCCTGCGCGTCATCAACGTCGCGGCACCCGTGATGAGCGAGAGCGTGATGGTCGCCGCCGACGGTGATGGTGAGTGGTGCTTCTACTTCCCCTGGCCGGAGCGCATCGCCCCCGTACGCGATCTCGCTGTGGCAGTCGACCGCGTCGAGCGTGTGCTCGCCGAGGCCGGCCGATGAACCGGTGCGACGGCGTGGGGCCAGGGCCCCCGCCTGGCCCTCCGCCGTCGCGCCCTACCAATCCCTTCGCTGCTCAGGACCCTGCTGTGATCAAGGTTGCTCTGTACGGAAAGCCCGGCGCCGGGAAGTCGACGCTCGCCGAACTCCTCAACAGGGAGTTCTCGGCCATGGGCAGGCCGGTGGTGACCCTCAAGCTCGCCGCCCCGCTGTACACGCTTCAGGCCGTCATCCACACCTTCGCTGGGCGGCCGATGACGGACGGGAGCCAACAGGATGGGCTGCTGCTCAACGACCTGGCGGCTCACCTGCGCCGGATCAACCCCGCGGCGCTGACCGAACCGTTCGCCCGGCGCCTGGCCCAGGCCGCCGCCCTGCATCCGGACGGGGTGGCGCTGTGCGATGACATGCGGGCAGCGGACGTCGAGGCGCTGCGTGCTCTGCACTTCACTCTCGTCGAAGTCTCGGCACCGGAGGAGCTGCGCCGCACCCGCAAGGCCGCCCGCAACGACCTGTCGCCGGGCAACGACGACCATCCGACCGAGGCTGTACCGACCTGCGAGCCACACCATCGGGTGATCAATGACGGCGACGTGCACCTGCTGCGCCGTCGTGCTGCTGAACTGGCACGCGAGGTGCTGCGTTGATCCTCACCGGCTCCGAGATCGTGAAGCAGCGCGAGGCCGGGCGCATCACGATCGAGCCCTTCTCACCCGACCAGGTCAACCCCAACAGCTACAACTACCGTCTCGGGCCGGCTCTGCGGATTCACGAGAGCCCGGTCATCGACGCCCTGGGTGAGCACTCGCTGCGCGAGTTGCCCATACCTGACGATGGGTTCCTGCTCCGGCCCGGGAGCGTGTACCTCGGCACCACAGCCGAGCGCATCGGCAGCCCTGATTACGTGCCGTCGCTGATCGGCCGGTCCTCCCTGGGCAGGCTCGGTGTCTATCTGCAGGTCTCCGCCGACCTGGGGAATCTCGGCGCGGTTCACCACTGGACGCTGGAGATCGTCGCCTGCCAGCCGATTCGGGTCTACGCGGGCATGGTCGTCGGCCAGGTCTCCTTCTGGGCTGCCTCCGGCGAGAAGCGTCCCTATGACGGCCACTTCGGCCGATTCTCCGAGGCGGTCACTCCCTATCCCCGCTTGCTGGTCTCAGGTTGATGAAGTGATCAAAGGAGCCATAATCATGATCTTGACCGGGCCGGAGATCGCCCGCCAGCGTGACGCCGGGCGCATCACGATCGAGCCCTTCTCCCCCGACCAGGTCAATCCGAACAGCTACAACTTCCGGCTCGGGCCCGTGCTGAAGGTGTACGCGGACGAGATGCTGGACGTCCGCCGTCCCAACCCTGCGCAGGAGCTGACCATCCCGGAGACGGGGTTGGTTCTCAGGCCTGACCGGATCTACCTCGGCAGCACGGTCGAGGTGATGGGCAGCGACAGCTACGTCCCCATCATCCGAGCACGCTCGGGGATCGCCCGCCTCGGCCTGTTCGTCCACGTCACGGCCGACCTGATCGACATCGGCTCGGTCAACCAGTGGACACTGCAGCTACACGCCGTGCAGCCCGTCCGCATCTACGCTGGCCTTCTGATCGGCCAGGTCACCTTCTGGACGACCCAGGGCGAGGTCATCCTCTACAACGGCAAGTACCAGGGGACGAGAGGCCCGCAGGAGTCACGGATCCATCAGGACTTCCTGGCTTCCGGAGCGGCGGCGTGACGGCCGTGGTGAGCGCCGACCCGAGCGGCACCTGCCAGGACGAGACCGGCCGCCGCCTGGTGAGCGCCGCGTACGAACTGATCGCGACGCGCTACGTCCTCGCCCGCCATCAAATCGCCGCCGCGATCCTGGACGCCGACGGCGGCGTACACCTCGGCCTGCACCTCGACGCCATGGTCGGCCGGGCAGCCGTCTGCGCAGAAGCCGTCGCCCTCGGGACCGCGCGCATGGCCACCCGAGCAGCTCTGGTGGCGGTCGCCGCGGTCCGCTTCCCGAAGCCCACCGAGGAAGGGCCGGCTCGCATCGTCCCTCCCTGCGGGTTGTGTCGGGAACTCCTGCTCGACCACGCGCCCGACCTGAAGGCAGTGGTCCCCGTCGCAGGTGCCGGCAGGTGCATCCCGCTGGCCGGCCTGCTGCCCCACAAATACGTCGGCACGAAGTGGCCGGCACATCCCAACCCACCGTCCCTGAAAGGGAGCGCCATGGATTTCCGTACGCCGGAGGTCGACAAGCTCGCCGCCGAGGTCATCCCTGAGGAGTTCTTCGAGCTCTCCGCCAAGGACGCTCGGGACGTGTTCTTCGCGGACACCCGGATGCTGGACGGCAAGCAGCTCGCGCACAACCGCTACCGCACCAATCCCCTGTCACTGATCGACCACCTCGCTGAGCAGCTGGAGCTCTCCGGCTCCGAGGCTCTGCTCGACATCGGGTGCGGTAACGGGTTCGTCCTGGAGCAGCTACGCCCCCGCCTGGCCGACGGCCGCATCGCGGGACTCGATATCGCACCTGGCGTCCTGCGGGCCGCCGAAGCGCGGCTGGCCGGTGTCGCCACTCCATGTGAATGGGTGGAGAGGAGCGCTGACGACCTGTCGTGCTTCGACGACGACTCGTTCGACCGGGTCATCGCGACGTACATGATGCACTACGTCCCCGACATCGACCGCTGCCTCGGCGAGGTGAGACGCGTCCTGCGCCAAGGCGGCAAGTTCGTGCTCACCACCGACCGCACGGACTCCATGGTCGAGATGTACGAGCTGCACTTCGCCGTCCTGCGGGAGATGGACGCGCCGAAGCGGCTCTTCAAGGCCACGCCGAAGGCCCGGATCTCCCTGACCAACGGCGAGGAGTACCTGCGCCCGCACTTCCCGCACGTGGAACTGCGCGTCTGGCAGGACCAGCTGCGCTTCGCCAGAGCCGAAGCGTTCATGGCGTTCTACTCCGCCCACAACTACTGCTGTGCGGCGTCGGAGCCGGGAGATCTCGGCGAGGACTTCTTCGAGGAGCTGCGAGAGCGGGCGCGGGCGAGAGTCCAGGCCGTCATCGACAGCAACGGCTACTTCGCGCTCACCAAGTTCACCGGTTCCTTCGTCTGCTCCTGACCTGTTCGGAGAAAACGAGATCACATGGATCACTGGCTCACTGCCCTCAAAGGGTCACGCGTGCTGGTCACCGGCGGTGCCGGCCTGATCGGTTCGGCACTGCGCCGCACGCTGGAGACCGCTGCGGCGAGTGTCACCGTCCTGGACAACCTGAGCGGCTACGACAGGGCGACCCTCGCTCTGCTCGGCGTCGACGACCACGACCCCTCACTAAAGGTCGGCGACATCTGCGACGAAGACCTCGTCCGAGTCCTGGTGGACGAGAGCGACTACGTCATCCATGCAGCCGCGTACTCGACGGTCGCCGGCTGCACCCGCGATCCCGCGACCGCCTTCCACTCCAACATCGCGGGCACCGAGACGGTGCTGCGCGCCGTGGCCCGCTCTCGGCACGTGCGTCGCTTCGCGTTCATCTCCTCTGCCCAGGTCTATGGCCACGGGACCGCGGGAAGCGACGCTGTCCAGGTTTTCAGCGAGGACCAGCCGTACAGTCCGCTCAACCTGTACGCCGCCGCGAAGGCCTGGGGGGAGTGGCAGACGCGCTTCCTCCTGGGGTCCGCCCAGGTCGACCATGTCGTACTGCGCCCCTTCAGCGTCTACGGCGAGGGCCAGATCCCCAAGCCCGGCGCCTACTCGTGGGTGATCGCCCAGTTCGCGATGTACGCCACGATCGGCCAGCGCCTGCCGCTGAACAACGGCGGGCGCCAGGTGCGCGACTTCCTTCACGTGGAGGACGTCGCGACTGCCATCTGCCGGGCCCTGACCGCGGACACCGCCAGTGGAAAGACCATCAATCTCGGCACCGGCCGCGTCACCCCCGTACGGCGGGTCGCCGAGCTGGTCCGTGCCCACTTTCCGGATGCGCAGTTCCAGGACGCTCCCCGGCCCGCTCAGGACCCGCTCGGTGGTTGTGCGGACATCGCCTGCATGACCGAGGTTCTGGGTTGGGAACCGCAGATCACGGTGGAGAACGGCATCGCCCGCTATGTCGAGTGGCTCCGAGCCGTACCGGCAGCCATCCCCGACTGGCTCCGCAGCGAGCGCGACCGAATCGCGAGTTGGAACGGTGCCCCCGTTCCACGCTCAGCGGCGGAAGACAGATGACGAGACCCCTGCGGGTAGCGGTAGTCGGCCTCGGATGGGCCGGCAGCGTGCACACGAGAGTGCTTCGCTCGCTGGAGGGCGTCACTCTCGTCGCGGTCGCCGACATCGATCCGGCGCGCCGGGCGGCGTTCGACGGCGTACCCGCGGTGTCCAGCCTTGAGGAACTGCTTGAGCTGGAGCTCGACTACTGCGTCGTCGCGACGCCGACGGCGGAGCACGAGCCGATGGGACTGGCCCTTGCGGAGGCCGGGGTCCCTGCGCTCATCGAGAAGCCTCTGGGCGCATCTTTGCCGGCGGCGATGCGGCTGGTCAAAGCCTTCGAAGACGCAGGCCTGATCGCTGCCGTCGGGCACACCGAACGGCGCAATCCGGCGGTCAGAGAGCTGGGCCTACGCCTACGCGCGGGAGAGTTCGGCGCGGTCTACCAGGTCGTGACTCGCCGCCACAGTCCCTTCCCCGGCAGGGTTCGTGATGTCGGCGTCGTCACCGACATCGCCATTCACGACGTGGACCTGACGATGTGGCTCACCGGAAGCCAGATCACCTCCGTCGCCGGCAACGTCCGCTGTCTCGAGGGACGTGCCCACGAAGATCTGGCCATAGCCGCCATGCGCCTCAGTGGGGGTGAGATCGCCAACCTCCAGGTCAGCCGCATCTCGCCGTACAAGGAGCGGATGGTCGCCGTGCACACCGCTCAGGGCTGGGTGACGGCCGACGCTCTGACGCGCACCCTCACTCACTACGCACATGGCGAGCCGACGGTCTCCGCGCCGGGGAAGGTGACGAGCTACGAGGTGCCGGGCGCCGAGCCCTATCAGAGCCAACACGAAGCGTTCCGCGACGCGCTGCTCGGCCTTCCCAACGACATCGTGACGTTGCGAGAGGGCGCTGCCGCTGTCGCGGCAACCGAGGCGATTCTCAGCGCGGCCCACACGGGTGCATGCGTGACGCCGACCGACCACCTCCTCACACGCAGGTAACTTCCTCCTTCTTCGGGACATCGAATGCTCACTGTGGACACCGTCGTCCAGTTCTTCCCGCGTGGGGGCTCAGCCCAGGTGATTCGCTACCTTGGGCAGCAGCTCACCGGGCGGGGCCACCCCATCCGCATCCTCTGCGGCTCGCTGGGTTCCAGCGGCGACTTCAGCCACGCGCCCTCCTTCTACTCCGGCCTTCCGGTCGCCGCCATGGACTACAACCCGGCCGCCGCGGCGTACGCCGTCGGCGCGAGCAGCATGGACGGGCAAGCCGCGCCCTTCCACCCCTCATACGAGGACAGAGGGCACGACGCACCGGATCGCATGTTCACCGCCGTGGCCCCGAACACCATCGAGCACCTCATCGAAGCCTGGCAGTCGTTCCTACAGCGCCACCGGAGCGATCGCCCGAGTGTCGTTCACGCCCACCACCTGAGCCACCTGCAGGCCGCGGTTCGTCGCGCCTACCCCGGCGTCCCCGTGGTCACGACCTTCCACGGTACGGATCTCAAGCTTCTCGACCAGGCTCGGCAGATCAGCCGCTTCGCCGCCGCCCTCGGGATTCCGCTCACCACGCTGGCCGACGCTTCCGAGGACCCGGAGAACAGGCCAGCCGCACTCGACCACCTCTTGCAGGGGCTGCCGCTCGACGACGAAGCTCGCCAACGAGCAAGGGCGATCGACTGGCGGCTGTGGCGGTACGCCGACCTGTGGTGCCTCCAGATGAAGCGCTACGTGCGGCAGGCGGGTCGGCTCGTCGTGGTCTCGACGAGCGATCGCGCCGAGGTCAACCGCCTGCTCGGCGTTCCGGAGGACGACGTCACCGTGGTGCCCAACGGGGTAGACACGACGCGTTTCGTACCGCTCCATCTCGACGACCGGGAGCGCCTTTCCCGGATGCGCCGTTGGCTGGTCAAAGACCCGCGCGGCTGGGGACCGGGAGAGCAACCAGGCAGCATCCGCTATACGGAGGTGGACATCTCCCGAATGCTCGACGCCAGCGGTGCTCTGCGCCCTGTTCTGCTCTGGGTCGGCCGGTTCCAGCAGGTCAAGCGACTGAGCGTCCTGCTCGAAGCATTCGCCGTGGTCTGCCGGCAGGTCCATCCCGCGCCGGTCCTGCTGCTGTGGGGCGGCTATCCGGGGGAGGCTGAAGGCGAGCATCCCTTGATCACGGTTCGACGGCTCGACATTGAGCGGCACGTCTACTTCATCGGCTGGCGTGGCCATGACGAGCTGCCCGAGGGGCTCAACTGCGCCGATCTCATGGTGGCGCCCGCGGTCAACGAGAGCTTCGGCATGGTCTACATCGAAGCCGCTGCCTGCGGCATCCCGCCGATAGCCACCAACACCGGTGGCCCGGCCGGCATCATCACCAGCCATGGCCGCCGTGCTGACGGCTGGCTGGTGAAGCCAGACGACGTCGACGACCTCGCGGCCACCCTGGTCACCGCCCTGACCGATCCTGCGGAGCGGGCTCGGCGTGCCGCCAACGCCGTACGCAACACTCACCGCTCCTACAGTTGGACGGCGGTCGCCGATCGCTACCAGGAGCTGTACGAGCAGGCCACCGGCCGAAAGGCGGAGTGAGGGTGAGTGGCGGTGTAGGCGTGGGCGCGATCCCTTCTGGGCTAGCCTCGGGGACCAGCGACGACGGGGTTGTTCCGACCCGGGGCGCTTGGGGACCGCGGGAGGAAGACATGGCGACTCAGTCGAGCACCCACGGCATCGCGATGTCGGCCGACAAGGTCGTCAAGACGTACGCGTCCTGGGACCGCGGCGAGCACGAGCAGGAATGGCGTGCCCTGAACCTGCTCGCGCAGTACGCGCCCGATCTGGCTCCTCTTCCCCTGGAGGCGGACCTGCAGGCTGAGCCGCCGGTCATCGTGATGTCCAGGCTGGACGGGGTTCCGCTCCGAGGGCAGGCGGTCACGCCCGAACAGATCGAGGCCATGGCTGAGGCGATGAAGACTCTGCATGAGTCGGTCCCCGAGTCCGTGGTAGCCGGCCTGGCTCCGTCTCCGTGGAACCCGAGCGTGGCGGTGGCCAAGGCCCGACGGCTTCGTGCGGAGGAGCCGTATCTGGGCGAGGATCCGCTGGTGCTGCGGGCCTTCGCGGTGGGCGCCGAGTGGCTCGACAGCTCCCCGCTAGACGAGCTGGCTGCGGCAACGGTTACGCCAGTGCTCGGCCTGTCGGACGGCAACCTGGCCAACTACCTGTGGGACGGCAAGCGCGTCCGGATGGTCGACTGGGAAGACTCCGGCCGCAGCGACCGTGCTTTCGAACTCGCCGAGGTCATCGAGCACATTTCGCGCCTCGATGGGAATTTTGACGGATCGGTGTTGCTGGAACACCTTGATTTGCCTGCGGTAGAGACGGCCCGAGTGCAAATCTTCCGGTGCCTGCTCGCCTTCAGCTGGCTGTGCACGCTCGGCCCTGGTGGGCTTTTTTTCGAGCGTAACCCCGCCGGTAGCCTTGAAACGCAAGCAAACCAGGTGATCAGGATTCTGTAGCAGGAAAGACACACTGCATCCAGGTAATCTGCGAGTTCATGTCCAGGGCCGCAGGGTCGCAAGTCATGGTGGCCGTTGACCATTGCAGGCTCGCTAAGTCGTAAAATTTGAGCCTTTGCCGGGCGCCACAATAGGGCTTTTGTGTCAGCGAATACCCGCATGCCTGCCGTGGCTACCTTACGTCCGTAATAAGGCCTCGTACGACAGTGGCAGATTTGGTCACGTACATCATCGCAACGCGTAATCGCCAATCAAGGAAGCGGCGATAAATCTGGAACCATCATTGCGTCCCCAGGTGGCTTCCATGGTGGCGTGAGCGTGAGGTAGGCGCAAAAAGAATGAAGCCTAGCCGCCGCTTTGTCCAGAGTGATTTACCTCACATTTTATTCCCTCTTTACGCCGCCTTGATGATCGTTGTACCTTTTGATCACTTTTGTTGAAGATCGTTCCAGTGTTGCCGGGCCCTCCTAGCGCTCAGCTTCCAGTGGACACCACGCGTGCATGCCCCCTGGGCGCGACGGAGGTGGACGGGTGCGTCGGAGTCGGGTTGGCCTGGGAAAGCGCCAGCGGCGGTGGCTGCTGCGCGTCACGACGGTTGCCATGGTCGGACTTCTTCCTGGAACGTTGCAGCTTCCCGCGTACCCAGTTCCGGCGTCGACGCCGCAGGTCCTACACCTGTCCGATGTCACGTCCGGTGCGCCGGTTTCGCCGCCAGTTCAGCAGTCTGGCTCGGCGCAAGGGTTGCCGCACCTGGTCGATGCATCAACCACCGAGCCGAAGAACCTGCGAATTCCTGGTCCTCGCCCAAGCGATGACGGGAAGCGTCCAGAAGGTGGGCTGCCCCTGGAGAAGCGTCATGCGCCCACTGCCGAGCCGGCCGAAGGTGGTCTGGAGTCTCCTCCACCCCTTCCTGAAGAGATAACGGGCGACGAGCCCGAGCACCCAACGGCCCCCCCAGAGCCTGTGCGAGCTCAAGCGCTCTTCCTGAAGCGCTTGAGTCCTGCCAAGGCTGGATCACCAGGATCACGCGCAATTGTCGCGCGGACGATGCCGGTCAAGACGCTTGCGGCCGGCTCATCGAGCCTTGCCGCCGCCACAGTGACGGATTCCGTTCCCATGGTGTCGTCTTTGATGGCGTCTGGGACCCAGAGCGCGGGTGGATGGACGCTGTCATCGTTGACGCCGACCTTCCGAGCGACAATCACGGACCCGCTGTACCGCTCGTCCTACTTGGCCTACGAGGTTGAGCATGACCCGTCCGTGCCCACGCAAGGCTCTGGTCTTATCTCCACCGGCAGAGGCACGACGTCGGCGACCTCGGGATCTTCTGCCGATGTCAGCGTTCCCTCGGGGAAGTTGACAGATGGCTGGCTGATTCGGTGGCGTGTCCGTGGGGTGACGACGACGGGTGTTGACGGGCCGTGGTCGGATTGGCAGCTCGCGAAGGTTGATGTCACCAAGCCTTCCGTGTCCGAGTTGTCGGCAACAGGGATGAAAAACTCCGGATTCTGGACGTTGTCGTCACTGACGCCGACTTTCCAGGCGAAGGTGACAGATCTGTCGTTCTCTCGGAACTCCTACCTTGGTGCTGAGGTGGAGCATGATCCATCAGCGCCAACTCAAGGCTCGGGACTGATCTGGTCGGGGACCGGAACCAGTTCGACGTCGTGGGACACCTCTTATGCTTCGGTGTCGGTACCGTCGGGCAAGTTAACGGACGGCTGGCTGATTCGATGGCGTGTTCGTGCCGTAACGACCACGGGGGTCAATGGTCCGTGGTCGGAGTGGCAGTCGTCAAAGGTCGACACAAACAAGCCATTGGTGTCGGAATTGACGGCGACTGGGACGCAAAGTGCTGGCTTGTGGATGCTCTCCTCGCTGACTCCGAGATTCCAGGCGAAGATCACCGAGAAGTCGCTCTTCCCGTCATCGTCACTGAGCGTTGAGGTAGAGCATGATCCGTCGGTTCCAGATCAGGGGTCAGGGCTGATCTGGTCGGGGACCGGAACGAACTCGACGTCGTGGGACACCTCCTATGCTTCGGTGTCAGTACCGACAGGAAAGCTGACAGATGGCTGGCTTGTGCGGTGGCGTGTTCGCGCGGTGACGGCGACTGGCGTAACTGGCACATGGACGGACTGGCAGTCGTCGAAGGTCGACATCACCAAGCCATCGGTGTCCGAGTTGTCGACGACTGGTACGCAAAGTGCCAGTTTGTGGACGCTCTCCTCGCTGACGCCATCGTTCCGGGCGAGAATCTCAGATCAGATGTTCCGAGGTTCCTACCTCGGAGTGCAGGTGGAGCACGATCCATCTGTACCGAGTCAGGGTTCGGGGCTCATTTGGTCCGCAACGGGCACGACTGCTACCAGCCCTGATGCGCAGTACACGTCGACGTCGATGCCATCCGGCAAGCTGACCGACGGCTGGATTGTGCGCTGGCGTGTCCGTGGTGTGACGATGACAGGCGTCAACGGGCCGTGGTCGGACTGGCAGTTCGCGAGGGTCGACATCAACAAACCCTCTGTCTCGGAGTTGTCGACGACGGGGATGCAAGGCGCTGGGCTGTGGACGTTGTCATCGGTCACGCCAAGGTTCAGAGCGAGGATCACAGACAGCGTTTTCCTCCGAGACTCCTATTTGGGAGCGGAGGTGGAGCACGATCCGTCGGTGCCGAGTCAGGGCACGGGCCTGATCTGGTCGGGAACAGGCACGACGCTAACCGACAACTTCAACGACAATCCCTACACGACAGTGTCGGTGCCGGCTGGCAAGCTGACGGACGGCTGGTTGATCCGGTGGCGCGTCCGCGGTGTCACGATGACGGGTGTCAACGGGCCGTGGTCGGAGTGGCAGACCGCCCGGGTTTCCGTCAACAGGCCGGTCGGGACCGGCCTCGGCGTAGTTCCAGGCACTAAGACAGGAGATACCTCCTGGGTTCTGGCCTCATCGACGCCGTGGCTGTACACGAAGGTGACCGCCGCGGACGGATCGGGCTCCTACTTGAGCGCGGAAGTAGAGCACGACCCCTCGGTGCCTAGCCAGGGCACGGGGCTAGTTTGGTCCGGCACCGCGACCACGTCGTATGCGTCCGGTTCCAATGCCTGGATTCAGGTTCCGATCAACAAGCTCACCGACGGCTGGCGAGTGCGTTGGCGCGTCAGAGGTGTGACGACGACGGGTGTGACAGGGCCGTGGTCAGACTGGCAGTCCGCGACCGTGAGCGTTGACAAACCTGCCGTGGCTGCCGCGGGCATGACGCCTGGAACGGCGGGGGTGTCGTCGTGGACGACTGCAGCGCTTACGCCGTGGCTGTTCGCGACCGTGACCGACAGCCAGGGACGCAGTTCTTACCTTGGCGTTGAGGTTGAGCACGACCCGAGTGCGACCGAGCAGGGCTCGGGGCAAATCTGGGCTGGCACTGGCACTACTGCGGCTCCCGCTGGCTCCAAGGCTTGGGTGGTTGTCCCACAAGGCAAGCTGTCCGATGGCTGGAAAATTCGCTGGCGGGTTAGAGGTGTCACCACGAGCGGGGTCGGCGGCCCCTGGTCGGAATGGCAGTCAGCGAGGGTGTCGGCCTTGCCTTTTCAGACCTTCTCCCCTGCGGACAACACGCAAGTCGGCACGTTGAGACCGATACTGTCCGCGCACGCGCAATCCCCGGTCGAAGCCAAGGTTGTTTATTGGTTCCAAGTCTGCGCAGGCACCAAGGACCACTGGACCTGGTGCGAGAGCTCCAGCGAGTGGACCAAGGAGGGGACATTTGCCGTCCCGGCGAACAAGTTGCAGTGGGGCAAGACCTACTGGTGGTACGCCAAGGCTGCGACGAGCGCCACGACCGTGACCTCCTCCTGGAGGACCTTCACCACCGCACCGCAACAGGGGACTATCAACTCCCTTCTCACTGCGGGTACGGAAGGCCGGGAGTTCAACCATGTAAGCGGTAGCTACACCCGCTCCGTCACCGACCTGTCCATCGCCACCCCCGGCCTTCCCCTAGCCGTCACTCGCACATACAACAGCCTCGACCCTCGTTCTGACGGCGGATTCGGCTCTGGCTGGTCCACGAGATGGGACATGCGCATCCAGGACGAGGGGCAGGCAATCGCCTATCCATCGATGGTCGGCCACTGGCGCCTGGGCGACGTGGGGGGAAGCGTTTTTGCTGCGGACGCTTCCGGCCGGAGATACAACGCCGCCCTGGCCGCTGGCACGTCTCTGGTCCCGGGGAAGATAGGCGGTGCAGTCGCGAGATCCGGTGGCCCGGTCGCGACGGCGCCGGACCCTGTGCTGCGCACCGACGACAGTTACACAGTCGCGTCCTGGCTGAAGTTGGACGACCGGACGGGCTCCTACCAGGTGGCCAAGCAGAACGGCACCGCTCGAGCGCCCTACTACCTCGGCGTCGACCAGGCCACCGGCCAACTCGTGTTTGCCACCTATGCCTCCGATGCGGCAGGGGCGACCCGTACTGCCGCATTGTCGGAGACCAATGCCCCGGTCGGGGAGTGGTTCCACGTGGCGGGTGTGTACAACAAGACTGCTGGGTCGATTTCCCTCTACCTCAACGGCACGCTTGTGAAGACGGTTACCGGCGTTCCCGCGGGTTGGAACGCGACCGGCACTACCGTGCTCGGCGACATCAAGGGTGCCATCGACGACGTCAGGATGTTCCAAAGCGCGCTGACAGCAGCCGAAATCCAGGCGCTGGCTACAACGACGACGATCACGCCGCCTGCCACGGTACTGGCCACTTATCCTGACGGCAGCCAGCAGCGCTTTGCCTCGAAGGGCGATGGCACATATGCCTCCCCTCCGGGAACCTTCGCCACTCTGGTCAGCCTGGAGGACAGCGGCTGGCGATTGATGGACCGGTCGGCCACCTCCTACTGGTTCGACGCATCCGGGCGTCTCACGAAGGTCAGTGACAAGCGAGGCAACAGTCAGGACTTGGTGTATGGCACCGACGGCAGACTGTTGAAGGTCACCGCGACCGGTGGACGGTCGATCACCTTCACATGGACCGGTGCTCACGTGACCAGCGTCGCCACTGACCCTGTCGACGGCGTTCCGGTGGCGTGGAATTACGAGTACGACGGCGACAAGTTGGTCAAGGCATGCCCTCCGGCCGCCAATGGTTCCTGCACCACCTACACGTACACCGACGCCTCTAGGTACCGCAGCGTGGTGCTCGACTCCAGCCCAGCGGGATATTGGCGTCTCGGCGGCACCGCGACATCGCTGAACAGCAAGGTGCCCAGCTCCGTTGGTGTGGACCTTGGCGAGAGCGATGGCAAGCTGATGGGTACCACGGCCAACGCCACGGCGGGGGTGGCGGGAGCGCTGGCCGGTACACCAGATACGGCCATGACCTTCGCAGGGACTTCTGGTTCCGAGTATGTGGCACTGCCCGAGGCCACTGTCAGCGGGCTGGGTGGCAGCCTTTCGATCGAAGCCTGGTTCAAGACCACCGGCTCAGGCACGATTCTCGGCTACCAGAGCTCATCCGATGATTCGCCTCTGGCATACGCTCTGGGCATCTACGTTGGCACTGACGGCAAATTGCGTGGTCAGCTCTGGAACGGGGCCGTCGCCCCGATAACATCCCCGGCCAAGGTCAACGACGGAGTTTGGCATCACGTCGTGCTGTCTGGCTCGACAAACATTCAGACCCTGTTCCTGGACGGGCAGCCGGTCGGCGGGCTCGCCGGAAAGATCACGCTCGCCAGTGGTGCTGAGATGTGGGACACCCGCATCGGCGCCGGCTTCGGCTCCTCGGGCTGGCCGTCGACCACAGGATCATTCACAACCTTCCCGTTCGCCGGCAGCATCGATGAGGTTGCGGTCTACGACAAACCCCTTGGGCTCGCCACGGTCCGCACCCACTATGCCGCCCGGCTGGCTCAGCCACTGCTGACCAAGGAGACTCAGCCGTCGGGGCGGGTCCATGCCGAGAACACCTACGCTGCCGACGGTGGCCGGCTCAAGACGCACACTGACGGTGATGGCGGCACCTGGACCCTCTCCGACCTTTCCTACAGCAGGGACTCCAACACCCAGATTTCCGCCGCGGTCAGCGTGACCGACGCGGACAACGGCAAGCAGACTTACGTTACCGACGCCCTGCGTGGCAATCGAGCTGTCTCGGCCACCGATCAGTTGGGCAAGACCACTCGGTACGCCTATGACATCGGAGGCTTCCCAGCCAAGATCACCGATCCGAACGGCAATGGGACCGAACTGTCGTACAACGCGCGCGGCAACCTGATCGGAAGGAAGACCTGCCGCGCCACCGACGCCTGCTTCACTGAGTACTACTCCTACTACCTGAACATCGACGATCCCTTCGATCCACGCAACGACAAGGTCACCGCCTACCGTGACGGCAGGTCGGCCTCCTCAACGGATGACACCTACGCGGTCACCATGACGTACAACTCCAACGGGGAGCAGACGAAGAAGACCGTACCCGCCACCCCTGACTTCCCTCAGGGGCGCTTCCAGGTCACGGCTTTCACCGACGGCACTGAGCCAGCGATCGGTGGGGGAACCACCCCAGCGGGCCTGGTGAAATCCGACAAGGACTTCAAGGGCAACGAGACCAAGTACGCCTACACCTCCAACGGTGACCTCGCCGAGGAGATCAAACCAGCGGGGCTTGTTGAGAGGCACAACTACGACGCCATCGGCCGCCTTATCAGCGATACCGAGATCTCCAGCGCTATTCCCGACGGCATCACAACAACGTTCACCTACGATCCGCAGGGTCGGCCTCTTACCGTCACAGCTCCTGGTAACAAGAACGAGGTCACCGGGGTTACTCATACGGCCCGCGCGACCTATGGATACGACGCCGACGGCAGTCTAGTGTCGGAGTCCGTCACGGACCTGACGGGCGGCGACGCCGAGCGCAAGACGGTCTATACCTATAACACCTATGGCCGGCTCGAGACGATCACGAGCCCGGAAGGTGGGGTACGACACTACTCCTGGAATGATCGCGGATCCCAGACCAGCATGACCAACGAGCTGGGCACACAGTTTGACTACGCCTATACCCCTCGGGGCGAGTTGGCTTCGGAGACCTTGAAGGGGTGGACGGGCAGTCCAATCAGTCCGGCAACCGCCACCGACATCACTCTCGCTTCCTATGCCTACGACCCTGGGGGACGGCTGGCGTCCGAAGTCGACGCGATGGGGCGTAGGACTTCGTACACCTACTTCGGCGACGATCGGCTGTCGCAAGTCATTGCCGATGACGCGAAGTTGAACGGGCAAACCACGACCCAAGATGTCGTGCTGGAGGACAGAACTTACGACGGCGCGGGCAACCTAGTGCGCGAGCGGGTCAGCGGTGGTCTGGGCCGTACGGATTACGTCTACGATGCTGCATCCCGCCTGGTATCCCAAACCTTTGACCCAGACGGGTTAGCCCGGAAAGTCGCCTACGCCTACGACGCGGCCGACAACGTCACGCGGACGACCCTGTCTAAGGAAGGGGAAGCTCGCACGGAAATCCAGGAGTTCGCGTATAACGCCGACGGCCTAGTTACCCGCGAGACAGTGGACAACGGCTCTGAAGATCTGGTGACCAATTTTGATGTAGACGACCGTGGCCTGGTTACCTCGATCACCCAACCACGCGGCACGGCTCAGAATGCCAACCCGGCTGAATTCACATTTGATCTACGTTACGACATGCTCGGCCAACTCATCGAAGCAAGGGCTCCGCAGGTCAAGGTGGAGCGGAACCACTCTGTCGCTGATGCGCGCCCGAGCGTCCGCTTCGGCTACAACCTGGCTGGGGAGCAGACCCACATCGTTGATGGCGAAGGCAACACAACGACCTACTCCTTCGATCGTGCAGGTCGCCTCTCCACTGTCACGGCCCCGACCTACACGCCACCAGGGGGAGTTGCACTGACACCCCGCACGAGCTACGTCTACGATGCAGCGGGACAGGTAACGAAACGGACGGATCCGCGAGGAACCAGCACGGACTTCGTATACGACGCCCTCGGCAACCTGGTCCGCACAATCGACCCTGCCCCCACAAGCGGCGTCTCCCCCGGCAATTGGGATTACGGCTACGACCTGGCGGGAGAGCTCCTCTCTCTGGTGACGCCCACCGGAGCCCGCACGCAGGCGACGTACGACGATCTCGGGCGGCGTATCACGCAGACACAGATCGAGCGCTACCCGTCTGCTGCTGCGTACACGACCAGGTTCGAGTACGACGCTGCGGGCAACCTACTCAAATCGATCAATTCCGCCAACCAAACCTCCACCCAGGCAGTTAATGCCGCAGGCGAGGTGATAACGACAACAGACGCGCTGGGCAACAGTGCGAAGTACTCCTACGACCTCGCTGGCCGCGTTCTTAAGGTGACAGACCCGCTGGGGAACGAGACGGTCGCCGAATACGACCTGGCCGGCCGTCAGATTGCTGCGCTGGACCGGGACAGTTCTGGCACGACGCTCCGAACTCGCCGATTCGGATACGACCTAGACGGAAATCAGACCAGCGTGACCTCCGGCGAGGGGCACACGACCAGACGTCTGTTCGACGCAACTGGGCTGGTCACCCAACTCGTGGAGCCTGTATCCGCCACCGAAGCCACCACAACTTCTTTCGGCTATGACGCTAACGGAGCCCGGACTCGGGTCACCGACGGCCGCGGCAACGATACCTGGACGACCTACAACAGCCTCGGCTTGGTCGAATCACGTATCGAGCCGGCAACTGCCCAGCACCCTGCGCCAACCGATCGCACCTGGACCACCTCCTACGACGCGGCAGGTAATCCGGTGAGTGATCTGCAGCCGGGCGGAGTGCGGGTCGATCGCACCTTCGACAACCTGAACCAAGTCCTGCGTGAGGCAGGCTCAGGCGCCGAGGCGAGCACGCAGGACCACACCTATACCTATGACGCCGACGGACGGCGAACCCAAACTGGCGACCTCACCTTCACCTATAACGATCGCGATCTGATCACTTCGATCACCGGTGGTCAGGCCGCCACCTACCAGTACGATGCCCTCGGGCGCCTGACGCAGCGGGACGACGTCAACGGCAGAGCCACGTTCACCTGGGACAATGCAGACCGGCTTGCCAGCGCGCTGGACCCGGTATCGGGCCTGACGTTCAGTTATGAATACGACAAGGCTGACCGGCCCAAGTCGATTACGGCGGGCAGCAGGTGGACCCAGAGCTTCACCTACGATGCCTTGGACCGCCGCACTTCCCAGACCCTGAAGAACGCTTCCTCAAGTGACGTCGCGAAGATTGACTATGGGTACGATCTTGACGACCACCTGACGTCAAAGGTTTCTTCCGGCACAGCTGGAGCCGGGACGAACGCCTACTCCTACGACCGGGCTGGACGCCTGACTTCTTGGACAGCGCCTACCGGCTCGACCACCCAATACAAGTGGGATGCGTCCGGGAACCGCACTCAGGCTGGCGACAAGATCTCCACCTATGACGAGCGTAATCGGCTGGTCTCCGGCGCCGGAACCGACTACACCTACACGGCTCGTGGCACCCTCGCTACGAGGACAAAGGACGGAACTAGTGGGCAACTCACGTTCGATGCCTTCGATCGGCTGATCAGCGATGGTGACATAAGCTACGGCTATGATCACCTAGATCGGATGACCTCCCATACCGCCAGTGGATCTACCCAGAAGTTCCTGTATGCGGACCTGGGCAATGACATCTCCGCCATCGCCGACGGCGCGGGCACCGTTGGGACCCGTTATGGTCGCGATGTCAGTGGTAATCCATTGTCGAGCAAGGAAGGAAGCGGGCAAGCTCAAGCACTCCTCGCGGACTTGCATGGGGACATAATCGGCTCCTTCCAGGACAGCGGAGATTCACTTACAAGCTCGACCGAATTCAGTCCGTTCGGTGAAGTGACAACTCGCACGGGCGCCGTTGGTGCACTCGGTTTTCAGGGTGAGTGGACGGACCCCGGCAGTGGCGATGTCAACATGCATGCGCGTTGGTACCTTCCCGATTCAGGGCGCTTCACTTCAGCTGACACTTGGATTCTGGAACCGGATCCGTCCATCCAAGGTAACCGCTACAACTACGGTGATGGCGATCCGCTCACTACCACCGACCCAACAGGACATTATGCGGACAACGGGCCATCGATCTATCGGCCGCCGCCGGCGACTACTATCAACCTCAATAATCCAACCAATAAGTCATCTGGTTCGAATAAATCAACCTGTGGGACGGTCTGTAAAGGCGTCGCGAAAGGTCTCGCTAAACGCGTAAAGCCCGCATTGACCGCGCTTCAGATATATTGCATGTCCCACGCATGTACAACTGTCAAGCTCAAAAACATCTCCCACCCGAAGGTGGAGACCCCAATCCTGCCGCCGAGGGAGAGGTCCCCACTTGTTCCTGTGGCCCCTCGGCCTGCCCATAACAGGCCGCGTCCTACTGTCACCTATCCGAAGGGTGGAGGCGGTTGCGGGGCTAGCTGCACAGTGCAGGCACCTAAGCCGAAACCTGAGCCGGTGAGGGCGCCGAAGGTGGCCAAGAAGAGCTGCACGACATGCTTCGTGCAGCCAGCACCCGCACGCTCGGATGACTACACGCACGGCGTGTGCACGGTCATGCCACAGGATCAGTGCGGCCCTGCGGTGGTCGTCGATATCGACCGCGGCGGCGGGCAGGACAATCCGGGCCGCAGTGTCGGCGTCAGTGATGTGGACAGCGAACCAGAGGAGCAGAGCAGCGCTTCACCTGCGATTTTCGTGAATCCGCCTGCTGGCAATGACGGTGAGGGCTGTAAGCCCTATTCGACCTACGGGACTGACTCAATCGGTAGGCCTTCTGGCGCCTATGCCTTCTTCTGTGACGAGAAGGACACTGCGGGAGGATCTCCAGCGCAGCGTGACCCGAAATATTGGCCTGGTAATAATCCGGCGCATCCTGCTTACCCAAATGGCAAAGTGCAGCTTTATAGTCGGTGTCATGTGCTTGGGAATCAACTGGGCGGGACTGGGCTCGATCGGGATAACCTTGTACCCTGTTACTCTCACGTCAATAATGGACCAATGAAGCGCTTTGAAAACTCGATCAAGAAAGCAATTAAGGCCGGAGGGAAAGTTGCCTATTCGGTAAGTGTCATATATAATGGAATGGAGACGATCCCGAACAGATTCCGCATGACTGCGTATCATGAAGGCGGAGTCACTGCGGATGAGTGCGTGCACAACGATATGGCTGGGACGGTGACTGATGGCTGGACTTGCTGAATTCGCTGAAATTATTGGCCCTTCGAGCAAGCCTGCCCCCAGTGTGGACTGGGACCGGATCGAGGGCGAATTGGGGCTTGCTCTCCCGTCGGACTTCAAGCTGCTGTGTTCTCAATACCACACATTGGAGATTGATAGCTTTCTCCACCTTCGAATCGTCAATCCGATCGCTTATTCACCGAGGGCTGTTCGGGAAGGGATCCTCGAAACTCTGGCGGCCCTGCTACCGAATGATGACGTCGAACTTGAAGTTGTCGACGATGATAATATCGCCTACGAGGAGCGAGTATTTGCACAGTACCCCGCTAAGGGCGGTTTGCTTCCATGGGGGTTCACCTGGAACGGTGACCTGCTCACGTGGGAGACCGTGGGGGAGCCCGACAAGTGGGGGGTATTTGTCACAGATGGCGCTTATGGCTGGAGGCATGCCGAGGGCATGCTTGACTTCCTTGGAAAGGCCCTGGGTGGCACCATTCGGTGCCCCATTCTGCCAAACAATGGCTTAATGGATAATGCGCACTGGGAGTACACTCGTGAAGAGCTCGATGCGCAGTGAGGTCCTTTGGGGCAATGTCGTGACAGCTCGAGAACGCGTGGTTGTCGTCATCGCGATCGGCGAAGGCTCGATATATCCATTGGTTTTGTTTTAGAAGTGCAGATTCGCTAGCTCAGTCCTGGCGGAAAAGATCGGTCAGGAGCCTCTCTGTCCGTGCGCTGGTTGCGATACTTAGCCCATGCTGGCGCTGCCGGAGGAGTTTTGTGGTCCTTCTCGCGTCATCCCTGCGGCCGAGAGCCAGCTGTAGGCGGATGATGAGGAGATAAGTTTCTTCAACATCGGGGTCGAGGTTGCGAGCTCTCTCTAGAGCATCCAGGGCCTTCTCGGGATACTGGTGAGTATAGAGCTCCGCGAGCTGACTAAGGACGTCGGCCTGTGAACGGGTCAGCGGGTAGCGGTGCTCGTCGAGCCACTCTGTCTCCAGACCGTGCGCCAACTCCCCGTTGCATGACTCCGCGGCCTTAAGGAGCGCCGACAGCTTGGCAGCAGGCTCGGAGGCTGCTTTCAGTCCCTCCAGAGCCGCCAGATAGTCCCAGAGATCCACGCTGACCAGGGCTGGGTCGATGCGGTACGTGGCACCTTCCTGGGTGGTCGACGCGTTGATAAACGGCGCCCGCTTCCGCTCGGGGTTCTCGTACCCAGTTGCGGTGACGAGCGCGTTCCGAAGGTGTCGAAGCGTGTTGTGCACGTCCTTGCCCGTGTCCTCGGGCCACAGGGCTGTGGTGAGCTGGTCGCGAGTGACTCCTGTGGGATGGAGAGCGAGGTACACGAGGGCGTTGAGCTGAAGCCAGCCCAGCTCAATCGGGTTCGACCGACCGTGCACATGGACAGTGGGTGGGCCGAGCACCGAGAGGCGAACCAAGTGCGAGCCAGACCAGCTTTCAGGTACTGAACTCGGAGCAGGCCCTTCCACGACGGCCGCCGGCTCCTCCTGGGGCAGCAGTTCTCGTAGATGAGCTGTTGCTTCCTCCCCGCTGATGTGGAAGAGCTCGGCGCCGGAGATCACGTCGGCGAGCTGGCCCTCGACCTTGACGACCTGGTGGTCCTTGCTGATCTCGCAGGTCGTGCCGCACGGCCAGTCGCCGAGAAGCAGTGCGGCGACTGCTGCCGTCGAGGGCGCGACCAGCGGAGCAGAGACGCGGTCGAACACCTCGTCGTCGACTTCGGCTACAAGGACGATGGTCGGCAGAACTTCTCCGGGATCCCGCTCGCGCAGTTCCTCGATGTTGCTCGCCTCGCGTTCGAGCAGCATGTACTTCCGGGTGAAGTACGTCTGCTCGAAGTGCTGCAGCGCGGCATCCGCTGTCGGCACGACCACCAGCCCAGGTAGGGCGTCGCTCATCGCGTCCAGTTCCTCGGCGGGAATCCCGGTGATGGCCTCCGCCAGCTCACTGCACACCACGACCTCGATGCGGAAGTTGCTTGACTGCCGGACCATGTCGACCAGGAGGTAGCCAGCGACATCCTGAGCGCCGTCGCCGGTGAGGCTCAGCCCGGGGCCGGTGAGCGCAATCTCGACTGGAGAACCGTCAGCGCGCCTCCCGATGGAGAGCTTCTCCGGTACGTCGATCGAGTGCGCATCACGTAGGAGCTCGATGTCAGAGGGGAGCTGCTCGCCGCGTTCAGTGAAGCTGCGAATGTGGGCGCGGCGGGCTTCGGCCACGGCAGGATCTGGTTTCGGCTCAGGCGTGACGACGACAGGATCGGATGCCGGCGGCGGGGTGTGGCGTCGGCGTCGGCGCAGCCGGTTGGCCACGTACGCCGTGCTGATGCCCGCGGCATAGCCCAAGGCCACCAGAGAGCCTGACTCCAACTCGACGGCACTCCGGCCATCCTGTTTCACAGAGGTGTGCAGCGGTGCCTGAGCGGACTCTGCCAGCTCATGCCGACCCTCCACCTGGACAGCAGGGGGACGAGATGCCGACTCCGCTGGTTGCTGAGTCCCCAAAGGGCGGGACGTATCGCGCTCAAGCTTCCTGCCCTGGTGTGGGAGCCTGAGCTTCCAACCAGGCTGGATGACCCCAGGGTTGCTGAATCTGCGCCCATCTGGCTGCGGGGAGCCGGCGTTGAGCTTCCAGATCTGCTTCCATCGTCTCGGGCTACCGAGCTTGTCGTCAGCGATCTCCCACAGACTGTCGCCCTGCTCCACCTGGTAAACGGGCTCATGCGCCGCTGGCGGCTCGATCCGGACGACGTCACCACCGAGAGCATGCGATGGCGCCATGGCGACGACAGGAGGCGGAGCCGCCTCCGCCGCCACGGCCGCTGGGGCAGTGGCGACGAGCGAGGCGGAAGCCACCAGGTAGGCAGCCAGACGTTGCAGCCCGCCCAGGCCGGACAGCCGGGGAGCGAGCCTGGCCCCCATGAGCCGGGCACCGATCTCGAAGAGCACCGAGAGCGAGAACGCCGCCCATGCCGCCCAGGCGATGAGCTCCAGGACGGCGATGAACAGGGTGCCGTCATCGCGGGCGGTGAGCCTCTGCCCGATTTCCTGCAGCGTTGGGATGTGGTCGGGAAGCGGGAAGCCGACGAGCCGGTAGAAGAGGATCGGGAAACCGACAACGGTGGCGGTGAGCACGATCGCCGCGACCAGTGCTCGTAGCAGGCGAGACAGCGTCATCATTTGGGCCTTTCGACGCCGGAGACGAGATCAGCGGTGGCGGTCGCGGTCATGGACACCGAGGAGAGACCGACGAGCGAGAGCAGCCACGTCGGCTTGGTGACGGTGACTTGCACTCGGATCGAGTTCGGGCCGGAGAGGCCGACGGTGCCGGGCCGGCCAGTAGCACTGAGATACGCCCGCGCTGCGCGTACGGCGGCGCCGCGATCGACGATGAAGTCCCGGCCCTCGTACGCGGCGCGCCGGTCGATCTGACCGGCTCCGGCGCGGGCCGCTTCCTCGGCGATGCCCACTGCCTCCCAGCCCGCCCGCAACTTGGTGCCCCCATCTACCGCGAGGCCGATGAAGAGCATGAGCACGAGAATGAAGACGAGCGCGTACGGTGTGATCGATCCGCGTTCGGCCTCGTAGGGCGCACTCACGATTCCCTCCCGCGGTACGGGTCCAGCGGGCTGGTGAAGGTGGCTCGCCGGGCGACGCTCCCTGGCAAGCCGGGGAAGGCCACGTCATCGAGCGGCACGGAGCAGGAGACGGTTGCCGAGACGGTCGCGGGGCTCCCTACCGGTCGGCTGAACCCCGAGATGCTGATACGGACGCTTACCGAGTCGCATCGGACACCGCGGTTCCTCAACGAATCACGAGCGCTCGACTCCGCCGTCCTGCCGGCCTCGGCGGCCGACCGGGCGATGGACGCCTGACGAGCGGCATCTCGCGCGGCCGCCTCCACGGCCGCGCTGGCGACCGTGATCCTCCCTCCGGCCACGCCGAGCAGGATGACGATGACGATTGCCGTGATGGCGAGCATCGCTTCCACCGTTGCGCTGCCACGGTCGTTCATGACACTTGCCCTGGTGTGGTGAAGCGCTCGACAGCTCCCGCAGCCTCCTCCGAGACCTGGATCGAAGGCAGGAACGGCACCAGGGAGAGCGCACGACCCTGCACAGTCACCCGCACACTCGTCGCATCACCTGCACTGCTCGTGCTGATCGAGTGAAGGAACCCGCCCGCCGTCCGCTCCGCGTAGCTCCTGGCCACGCCTGCGCCGGCCGTACGCGAAGCGCCGTCAGCCCGTGCGGCCCGGACGCCTTGCTGAGCAGCGGCGAGCGCGACCGACTGCGCGAAGAACAGCAGGCAGAGCTGCATGCAGACGAGGATCGTGAACATGACAGCAGGCAGCGCGATCATCACTTCTGCGGAAATCGAGCCCTGCTCGTCTCTGCGCCTCACGCCGCGGGTCACAGGTTGATCGAGTTGGCCTTGGAGATGATTTTCGCGGTGACGATGCCCATGACCGTGATTGCCACCAGTACGAGCGCAGCGATTATGATCATCGCCTCGGCGGACATCGCTCCCTTGTCGGGATGCTCGCGGGCCCGTTCGAGCCTGTCGAGCAGAAGCTTCCGGACGGCGAGCCAGTAAGCGGCCTCCGGCGGCAGGAGAGGGGACATGTGGCATCTCCTCAGCTCATGATTCGGTAGACGGCGGGAAAGCACACAAGCGCCAGAAAGCCGAAGACGGAGATGCCGATCGCGATGGGCATCTCGCTGGTCCGGCTGTTGGCACGGGCCCGTGCTTCGGTCAGCGCGGTGGTGCGCATGGACTGCGCCTTGGCCAGCAGAGTGGACAGCACCTGGGCGCCCTCGGAGCCCGCGTCCTCGGCGATGTCGGCCAGCTCGGTCAACTCCGCGATGCGTATCTCCTCGCCGAGTTGAGCTAGGCCGCGCCACGGCTGTTCTCCGGCACGTTTGGCGTGCTCCAGGACCTGGGCGATGCGGCGGAACACCCAGCCCGTGCACACCTCGGCAGGCGCCTGAAGGGCCTGTGGTGGCCCGGCGCCGGCGGATCGTTCCAGCGCGACCATGTCGAGGTACGTCGCCAGGGCGGTGCGGAACTCCTGCCGACGCTCCCGAGCCTGGCTACGGACGGCGTAGTCAGGGACCAGGGCGAACAGGGCCCCGCACAGTACGCCTGCGCCGGTCGGCACGGCCCAAGGCAGGGAAACGCCTGCGACCGCGCACAGCATGGTCAGTGGGAGCGGCAACACCAGACCGAACAGCAGGGAGGTGACGCGCTGCAGAGTGAAGCGCTCATCGCTGATGCCGAGAAGCGCCAGGTCCTCGCGGGGAACGGGGAGCCGTGACAGCCGCACGGTGAGCCGGCCGCGCGGGCCGGGGCGGCGAGCGCCGTCGAGTCGCGCGAGCGCGTCGTTGAGGCGCGGAGGACCGGGAGACAGCTCGGATCCGACGATGACCAGGCCGAGGCCGATCATCGCCCCCGCGGTCACGGCCGGGATGTTCATCGCTGCTTCCCGGGATCCGTGAGAAAGCGGTGACCGACGGCGGAGCTGCCGAGCCTATGCAGCCACCACAGCGCCACGCCGTACAGGCCTGCCACCATGGCCAGGACGACCTGTCCGACCGGCGTGCCGAAGGGCGCGACGTAGGACCGCTGCGTGATCGCGACAGCCGTGAAGGCGACGAGGATGCCGATGATCCAGCGGACGGTCGTACGGTGCTCGGCTCGCGCGGCTTCGACTTCCCGGCGGTCGCTCACGTCCTTCGCGACGAGCTGGGCGAGCTGGTGCAGCAGCGCGCTGGCGCCCTTCCCTCGGCGTCGTGCCACGAGGATGAGAGCCGCTGCGATGCGGTCTCCTACCGGATCGTTCAGCTCGTCGGCGAAGAACCGCAGCGCCTGCTCGGTCGGCATCTGAGCGACGCGGAGCCGACGGGAGAGCGAGGACACTGGCCCGGTGATGGCGGACGGGACGTTGCGGGCGGCACTCTGCTCCAATGCCTGTTCCAGGGCCCGGCCGGCCACCAGCAGGTCGGCCAGGCGCCGGGTCCACAGCTCCAGTGCTTCGAGCTTCCGGATCTGCTGAGCGGCGGTGCGGCCTGACACCACTTTCGGTAAGGCGAGCACGGCTACCGCCGTGGCGCATGCGGCAACAGGCCATCCGGTCAGGCCGAGTACGGCGACCGCGGCGAAGAAGGAAATCACGGCAAGCCGTCGCCGGGCGATCAGCGCCCTCCGGATCGCCGGCCAACGGGAAGGAGGTCGTACCGGCTCGACGGGCCCCCGTCCGGCGAGTCCGATGACGATGCAGGTCACTCCGCCCAGGACAGCCGATGTGCCGAGGCCGGCGGGCAGAGCAGGCGTGTTCATCGCACCTCCCACATGGCGGCGTACGGGTCGAGGAGCGTCGGATCGAAGCCCGCGGCCTTCAGTTGCGGAAGGCACTGAGGCGTGATGTCCGGCATTGCCCGGCCACCTGGTCCTGTGGGGCTGTAGACGCGGTTACGGCTGGGCTGCTCGCTGTCGGCCGGAGGCATCACCTCAAGGACCTCGGAAACGAAGCGCGTGTTGGTCGCGGGATCCATTCGCAGATGGACGACCAGGTCGATGGTCTCCCCTGTGTTCAGGTGGATGACCTCAGGAGGCGTCTGGGCACCGACTCCACGCGTCCAGAGCATGACGACCCGGTTGAAGATCTCCTCTGTTCCGTCGGCGTGGATTGTGCACATCGAGCCTGGGTGGCCGGTGTTCATCGCCTCGAACATCGGGATGATCTCGTCCGCGCGTACCTCGCCGACGATGATCCGCTTGATGTTCTTCCGCAGGGAGTGCGGGATCAGGTCGTTGAGCGTGACGGCTCCGGCGCCTTCGGAATTGGCCTGCCGTACCTGGAAGGCGATCACGTTCTCGTGGCGGTGGCGCAGCTTGTGCAGGAACAGCTCGTAGTCCGATTCCAGCGTGGCGAGCCGTTCCGCCGGGTCGATCGCCGAGGCCAGCGCGCGCAGCATCGTGGTCTTGCCCGCTGCTGTACCGCCGGTGATCACGATGTTCAGCCGGGCCAGCACGGCCGCGCGAAGGAAGCCGTACAGGCTGCGGTTGATGGTGCCGAGCCGGAGCAGGTCGTCGAGGGTGACGTCGACTAGCCGGTGGCAGCGGATGCTCGCACACGGCCTGGTGGTGACGGCCATAGTGGCGCTGAGCCGTACGCCCACGCCGCTTTCCCCGTCTCCGGGCCGGAGCGCTGTGTTGAGCAGCGGACTCGCGCCGGAGAACTCGCGCGGGTTGTAGCTCTTGTGGAGCGCCCACATCTGGATCATTTTGATCAGCTCGTCATCGGTGGCGGCGACTGCCGGGCCGCGCTCGCAGGTGCCGTCGCTGTAGGTGATCCAGACCTCGTCGCACCCGTTGATGTCGATGCTCTCGACCCTGCTGTCATTGACGTACGGCGTGAGCACTCCGAGCTCGAACCGTTCGTCCAGGACCGCCTGCACGAGCCGGCGCTGGGTCGCGAAGCTCACCGCGACGCCGTCCGACAGCCGTTCATGGGACCAGCGCTGCACCGATGACTGGATCACCTGTCGAGCAGCCTCACGATCCTCGCTGTCCTTCAGGTCGTCGGCGATCGAGGCGGTGATGTCGAGTACGGCTTCCCGGAAGTCCTTATCGCCGAGTTCCTCCGCCGGAGTCGCTGTACGAGGAAGCAGGCCGGGGCCGGCGGGGCCGGTGATGGGACGTGGAGGCCAGACGTCACCCGGGGGCCAGCTGCTCATCGCGTCACCACCTCAGTCGGCTCCTGCGACGTCGCGAGGTATTGGCGCATCGCCCCCGCGAGGAAAGACGCCCCACGCATCAACGGCGCTCTGCGGAAGGAGCGCCGTGCTCGTTTGCCGTCCGAGAACACCGCAGCCGACCTCGGATCATGTGGAATCCCCGCGATGACGGGCAAGCCGAACAGCGCGTCGCTGATCTCTTTGGGGGTGTAATCCCCCTCGCCGACGAGGCACAGGGCGACCGGCACCTTCGCGCCCACATAGCGGCCGACCGCATCCAGCCTGGGGCGAGCGTCCGCGACCTGGCGCAGGGAGGGGCGCAACAGCATCAAGGCCAGGTCCGACGCTGCGATTCAATTGCATGGGGGTGTCCGGCCCGCCGATCTGGCCCACGTCCAGCACCACGTCAACGACTCCCGCGCCGGCTGACGTAATCGCTGTCGCGATGGCGTCCCACGCCGTTTCGAGCTGCGCCACGTGGCGTGGGTCTCTCGTTCCGGGGAGCAGGAGCCACTCGCGGGTGTCCTGGTCGAGAGAGACGATGTATTTCCACAGAACGGCTGGATCAGGCTGGTGGGCGATGGCGAGGGCGAACTCCAACAGGCCGCCGGGCAACCCTTCCATCCGGCCGCCGAGAAATCCCTGGAGGACGCTGCCGCCCTTGGGGTCGCACTCGGCGAGCAGGGCGCGGCCTCCCCAGGCGTAGGTGACGGCAAGAGCGGTCGTGGTCACGCCAGGGGACCCGCCCGGGCTCATCAAGGCATAGGTCGCCATTCACCTGCTCCGCGGGTTGAGGACCAGGGCGACCTGGCCGCTGGCCGCCAGACTGGCGAGCTCGGCGCCTCGCGAGTTGTTCACGATGAGATCGACGACCATGAGGCCGTCCGTGTCCGGGCCCTTCACCTGGTCGACCACCGCGTCGATGACGGGCCGGGCGTTTGGTCTGGAAGCAGGTACGGCCTGGTTCTCCGGGGTGGCGAGGACGAGAATTGCGTCTCCGGGCCGTAGCCCGCGGGCCGGCAGTCGGCTCGGCTTCACTGCGACGGGCACGAGCTGCTGGCCCACGACGGGGACGACCTGATCGGTGAGCAGCCTGGGCTGCACGAGCATGCCCGCAGCGAGATCCGTCGCGGCTCGTTTGCCGATCACTCTGGGGAGATCGCGGGCAGGAATCGTCGGTACGAGGTTGTCCACGCCCACTGTGGTCGTCGTGACGTTGTCCGCCGTTAGCTGCCGGCCGGGGGCCACATCATGTGTCATCACGAGGACCGACACCCGGGCGCTCAGACCCGTGATCGTCTGGTAGCTGATCACTCCGCCGCCGGCCACCACGAGCACGCCGAGGAGCAGCAGCCCTCGGCGGCGTTGGCGTGGTTGCGGCGTAAGCTTCGGCACCTGCACTGGAGGGGCGACGCCGTTCCCTGCGTGCTGAGGTGGAGAGGACACGTGGTTGCGGACCATTCAGGAGCTCCTCTGGATGAGTGCCTGACCTTCGGCGATCCGCAACGGGAAGGTTGTGGACGTCGTCATCGGCGCCAAAGGTCCGCCGGCACCGTCGGAGCCGGTCCACGCGGCCGTCCAGACGACGGAGACGGTCACCTTGTAATGCGCGCCTGGGAGACCGGCGCTGGAGCGGGTGAAGAGGTACGTGCAGGTGTCTGTCTGGTCGGCCACGGACGGGTCATACGGGGTGCCGGGCCCCTTGCACGTCAACGTGCCCTGTCCCGCACCCGGGCGGATGACCAAAGTTGTCGGCGTCGCCGTGACCTCGGCCCACACCGGGCCGGACGTCGCCCGCTTGCTGATCGTGCGCCATTCGCCTCGCTGCGCCCAGAAGAAGTGCGGCAGGCCGACCAGCCCGTCCTTGCCGCGAGGCGGCGCTGTCGCGATCCGCGGGGCAGGAGGCTTGACCTGGCCGAGGGCCTGCTGCAGAAGCATCTCGGGCGTCACGGCAGGCGCCGCCGGATCTTCGGGCGTCACGCCCTGGAAGGTGTTCCGCTGGCCGTTGGGCCCATAGTCGCACTGCAGGTAGGTGACACCGTTCGCGCCACCGACTGTGTGGCAGTTGGTCCACTTGCTATCACCGTCGTCGCCGCCCCTGGAGGATCGGACAGGCTGTCCGACATCATGGCTGCTGTACGCGACCCAGCCGCTGCCCCAAGGGAAGGCTCCATGGTCGTCCATGGGGACACCCGGACCGAAGGCGTTGGCCACGAGGAGCGGAGTCAGGACGAGGGTGGCGTGCACGCCGCCTCCCTGATACTCAAGCCGACGACACGCCAACGCCCATCGGAAGACTGCCCCAGTTCCGCCTTGATGTTCGCCGTCGAGTTGGCCTTGATGGTGCCGGGAATGAGCTGATGCGTACGGCGATCGGCCATGCCGGCCTTGGAGGTGTCCTGGCAATCGATGACCTCAGCGTGCTTCCCGCCGACGCGCACCTCCTTGACACGCGGGATCACCTCCCCGTACGGCTCCCGCCCCTGCTCATCCATCTGCCGAATCCCGGCAACAAGATGATCAAGGTATGGGCCGTTGACGTAGCGCTTGAGCAGACTCCGGGCCTCCTCCGGCGAGGATCTGCCAGCTGTGGTGAGTGTTTTCCAGTACTCGCTGTAGGTCGCGACGATCAAGTCATGTGCCACTCGTGGAGTCGGTCTCGCCGGAGACGGTGTCGAGACAGTCGGCGCTGAAGACTGAAGCGACGAGGAAGGAGACTCTGCTTCGCATGCACTGAGGAGAGCCAATACGCAGACAGCCGTTGCTGCGTGACGAGCAGTTATTCGACCTCTCTTCGGCTTTGCTACGCAGTTCTTCATTACTCTCAGCTCCAATTCGGTTGCGGAGAGTAGATTAAGCAGATCGCAAAGGCTGGGACAAGGGAGAGATGGCAGCGCTTCCAGCTGTGACCCCACCTCTGGAAGCTCCCCGGCCGCCTCGGAGGGCGACCGCCACGTTGGCGCTGTCCCGCTCGCGGTGCCCGCCGTGGCGTTGCGACCCAGGGTCGCCCCGGAGGGCGACCGCCACGTGCCGCCCGCGCACAGGTCTGTCGAGGACGGGTCAGTGTTGCGACCCACGGTCGCCCCGGAGGGCGACCGCCACTCGGCCAGTGGGGGTGGTGAGGATGGGCATCTTCGGGTTGCGACCCACAGTCGCCCCGGAGGGCGACCGCCACCTCGATCACCACGGGCACGTTCGTCGTCAGCCCGGTGTTGCGACCCACGGTCGCCCCGGAGGGCGACCGCCACCGCGGAGCGCGGACACAATGACGGCGAGTTCGATGTTGCGACCCACGGTCGCCCCGGAGGGCGACCGCCACCGGACGGTGCCGTCAGCGTCCGGCACCTGAGCGGACGAGTTGCGACCCACGGTCGCCTCGGAGGGCGACCGCCACAGGCGGCCAAGCAAGGCAGCACCGACGCCGAGATCGCGTTGCGACCCACGGTCGCCCCGGAGGGCGACCGCCACCTCCGTGAGCTGACGGCCGGTCGCCTGCTCAATGTTGCGACCCACGGTCGCCCCGGAGGGCGACCGCCACGCTGCCCATTCATCAACGCGAAACCCGGCGACTGGTAGTTGCGACCCACAGTCACCCCGGAGGGCGACCGCCACCATCGAGGTTGTGATCAAGACACGCCGGGAGTGGACGTTGCGACCTACAGTCGCCCCGGAGGGCGACCGCCACCGGTACGGACCGTAAGACCGCCTACGGCGGTAACCGTTGCGACCCAGGAGTCGCCCCGGAGGGCGACCGCCACCCATCCTCGGCGCGCTCGGCATCACCTACGTGGTTCCGTTGCGACGCACAGTCGCCCCTGAGGGCGACCGCCACGTGTCGGTGCTGAAGTTGGGGGTCACGCTGTTGGTGTTGCGACCCACAGTCGTCCCGGAGGGCGACCGCCACCTCGCTGGTAAGGCGGAGAATCGCGACCCGGATGAGTTGCGACGCACAGTCGCCCCTGAGGGCGACCGCCACCTCCGGCCCCAACACCACGTTCTTCTCCAACGCCAACAAGTTGCGACCCACGGTCACCCCGGAGGGTGACCGCCACCGAGGAGGCGGACGGTGGTCTGGCGTCCGTCGCAGGTGTTACGACCCACGGCTGCCCCGGAGGGCGACCGCCACCCAGGAGGCCGAGTCGGGGTGTCCATTGCGAGACGTGGTTGCGATCCACGGTCGCCCCGGAGGGCGACCGCCACCTGCCCGATGTAGCGGCTTGTGTCCGACGTCGTGACGATGTTGCGACCCACGGTCGCCCCGAAGGGCGACCGCCACTTTCGACCCAGGCGAGATGTCCGCCGGGTCCGAGGATGTTGCGACCCACGGTCACCCCGGAGGGCGACCGCCACGGACCGACCGCGTTGACCACAGCCTCCACACCGCGGTTGCGACCCACGGTCGTCCCGGAGGGCGACCGCCACGCCAGGCCGTACGTCCGCGCTTCCCCGCTCTCCGTGAAGTTGCGGCCCACGGCCGCCCCGGAGGGCGACCGCCACCGGCAAGTACGGCGAGCAGTACGACTACGTGTGCCCGTTGCGACCCACGGTCACCCCGGAGGGCAACCGCCACTTGACCTGGAGGGCCGTGTAATCCCAGTCCGAGCCGTTGCGACCCACGGTCGCCCCGGAGGGCGACCGCCACCCGACTCGACCGCCCCGTCCGCGCTGCCGTCGGAGATGTTGCGACCCACGGTCGCCCCGGAGGGCGACCGCCACTCTGAACGATGCGATGGTGGCGCTTCGCGAGCTGTTGCGACCCACGGTGGCCCCGGAGGGCGACCGCCACCGAACAGCACGCTGGTCGTCGCGGCCGGGTTCGCCGTGTTGCGACCCACGGTCGCCCCGGAGGGCGACCGCCACCGGCGCGGGTCGGGTGGGCGTACAGGTAGAAGCCGATGTTGCGACCCACGGTCGCCCCCGGAGGGCGACCGCCACCAGGTGATCGGGGCCGGCTTCTCCGCCGACATCGTGTTGCGACCCACGGTCGCCCCGGAGAGCGACCGCCACGCCAGGAGCAGCTCCGGCACGCACGGGCGGCACTACCCGTTGCGACCCACGGTCGCCCCAGAGGGCGACTGCCACCGGACAACCTCGCGCCCCTGACCCCGACCCTGTCCAAGTTGCGACCCACAGTCGCCCCGGAGGGCGACCGTCACCACGAAGTTCGCGTCGCTCGTCCCGAAGGTGGCCTTGTTGCGACCCACGGTCGCCCCGGTGGGCAACCGCCACTGATCGCCTCCTACCCCGACGTGCTGCGCGCCTGGTTGCGACCCACGGTCGCCCCGGAGGGCGACCGCCACGATGCCGCGCAGGATCAGCCGCAAGTCGGCCACGGAGTTGCGACCCACGGTCGCCCCGGAGGGCGAACGCCACCCCGAGGCTCCGGGGCTGGAAACTCAGGCCCATAAGTTGCGACCCACAGTCGCCCCGGAGGGCGACCGCCACTCGGGCACCAGTAGAGCTTCGACGTCTCCGGGTTGAAGTTGCGACCCACAGTCGCCCCGGAGGGCGACCGCCACCGCGATGCCCCACACGATTCCGTGGAGCGCCCAGCGGTTGCGATCCACGGTCGCCCCGGAGGGCGACCGCCACTGTTGAAACCGCGAAGGCTGAAGCCCACGATGAACAGGTTGCGACCCACGGCCGCCCCGGAGGGCGACCGCCACCCCAGGTGAGGGCCATGCCGATCCAGTGCATCCCAGTTGCGAGCCACGGCCACCCGGGGGGTGACCGCCACCTGCAGGGCCTTCTTCGCCTCATCCTCAAGGATCGAGTTGCGACCCACGGTCACCCCACGGGGCGACCGCCACATTGTGGAAACGCTCGAACCACACGTGGCCCTGTACCTGTTGCGATCCACGGCCGCCCCAAAGGATGACCGCCACTGAGGAACTCAGACATGCACATGCCGTTGGTTTCACATTCGCGATCCTCGGCCGCTCCGAAGGGCGGACACCACCGACCTCCGGCACGATGCTCGTGTAGACGTCCGCGGTGTTGCGATCCACGGTTGCCTCGGAGGACGACCGCCACACCATGGTGTTGGTTAGGACCTGGATGTCCCCGCGGGAGTTGCAAGCAACGCCGCCTGGAGGGCGACCGCCACCGGTCCGCCCCGCGCCAGCCGTGTAGCCGAGGGTGTTGCGACCTACGGTCGCCCGAGAGCGACCGCCACGCGCCCGGCACGCTGCACCGCGCGAGAAGCTGGTCCCAGTTGCGATCCTCGGCCGCCCCGGAGGGCGACCGCCACCCTGCTTCACTCAGTCCGGGATTAGGCCGCCGAAGTTGCGATCCACGGTCGCCTCGGAGGGCGACCGCCAACCCGCAGGGACATGATGCGGCCGCACCGCAGGACGACCGCCAAGTAGAGGCGGGCGCCGTACCCGAAGGAGTCGAGGAGATTGCGACCCTCGGTCGCCCCGGAGGGTGACCACCACGGCACCTGAACAGGCAGTATGCCTCCATAGTTCCGACAGCAACACCTTCGCGATCTAAGTTGTCAAGTAACGTCCTCGGTCGCCCGAAGGGCGACCGCCACGCTCCAACTCCTCCGCCTTTGGCAGGTGTCGCGCCCCTCGGCCGGCCCGGAGGATGGCCGTCACCAGGTCGGACCAGCGACGCTTCGGTAGTCCCTGGATCTTGTTGCGATCCTCGGCCGCCCCGAAGAGCGGCCGCTACCGATTTGAGACTGAACCCGAGTGATGTCCTCCACGCGGTTGCGATCCTCGACCGCCTCCGCAGGCGATCACTTTCTAAGATCGCTTCAACTCACCCATTCGGGTGAAGATGAGCGTCGCCCACGAGGGGAGGCGCTGCTGCCGGGTCGGCATCAGGAATTTCGTTCCAAAATTGGTTGCGATCCTCACCACCATTTGGCGGTGCTGGGTAACGGGTTTTAAGGATTGGATCCTTACCAGACGCAGTTTCGAAAACCCTCACCGGCCCCGACGGGCCAGCGCTGGCAGGTTGGACGCCCAGTTCAGTGTTTTTGACGGCGTTGCGATCCTCGCCAGCCTAGGCCGGCGCCGTTCTCGACCGTAGCTCACTCTAGATCGTGGCGTTCAATCGGGTTAACCCACAACGCGAGTGAAGGTCACGCCGTCGGGAATAGGCGTCTCCTCGATCGTGATCAGGTAGTTGTTGAAGTCGCGGATGGGCTGGTCACCGGGGATGGCGCGTTCGACCTTGACCATGTCGGTGAGGGTGCGCGCGGGGGCGGTGCCAAAGGCGTCCGCGTGGGTGAAGATGTAGAGGCCTCGCAGCGTGATTTCGGCGCGCCCGGATGCCCGGTCGTGTTCGAACATCAGGGTCAGCGCGCGCCAGAGCATGGACAGGTCTTCGGAGGTGACTCCGGTTTTGGCGGCGAGGGGGGCGCTGAAGTGGCCGGTTCCGCGGTAGAGGCCGTAGGCGATGGTGTTTTTGCCGCCCATTTCGGTCTCTTTGTTGTCGTCTTCGCGGGTGCGGGTTACGCGAGTGATGCCGTGTTCCTGGGGCATGACGGAGTCGATGGATCGGGAGAAGGTGAGCTGGAGGGGGCCGCGGACTCGTCCTGCGGTCTTCTTTCCGGTGGCCATGACAGCGCCGAACATCCGGACATCGAAGAAGGTCTGGCACATCCACTGCTGAGCCGAGGTTTCGGCCGCCCTGCCTTCAGTGAGTCCGAGCTCCGTGTACGCCCGCTCGTGTTGTGAGTTGAGGGAGACGCCGGCTTCGACGTAGATGTCGTAGCCGGGCTTGCCCTCGCCGAGGAGGGCGACCATGTTGCGGATCTTCCGTTTGATCGCGACGTCGGTGACCAGGCCCTGCATGGTTTCAGGATCGGTACGCGGCATGCCGCCGGCGTCCGGGTCGCCGTTGGGGTTGCCGTCGTAGACGTCGAAGAGGAACACGAAATCGTGCTTGCGGGTCGGGTCGAGATGAATCATTGAGGTCACAGGGCTTCTTCCTTTCGTGAGGTCAGGACTGGCTCGCGTCGGCGGTTGCTTTGGCCGCCCTGGCGGCGCGGGCGGCAGCTATGTCATGGGCGCGCTGGTGGTCGTAACCGAGAATGAATTGGATCTGTCCCTTGGCATCCAGGTGCGTCGGGAGTCCGGACTCGCGGTCGATCAGCTGGCTGATGGTGGCAAGCCGGCTGTCCAGAGCCAGGCCAGCCGGACGGGTTTTCTCTTTGCCGATGAGCTTCTTCAGGTGCCCGTTGGCGTTCGTGCGCAGCATCCGCATGGTCGCGGCCGGTTGCGTCATGGCCAGGCCGAAGTAGCGGTCTCGGATGGTGGTGTTGGCCTCGGGCAGAGCGCGATGCTGGATCGCCTCCAGTACGGCGAACAGACGACCCCAAACATAAGCGGGATCGGTGGCGTTCTCGTCGAGGCCCGGCATGATGTTCTCCTTATACGGGTGGCGAGTGAGCGCAAGCCGGAGCATTGCGACTCTCGGCAGGTCGACGTGGTGGTCATTGCGGATCCGGTGCAGCAGGTGCGCCACCATGTGGGAAGGCGGCGGGGTGCCGTGCAGTGCCGCGTGCAGCAGATCGCGGTCCAGGCCGTGGGCGGTGCTGCCCGGCCGATAGATCTTGCGGGTTCGGCTCCATTGGCCACTGGCCCGCACCATCTGCCATAGCGGCGCGTAGCTGATGCCGTCGGCCCACCGATCAGTGGAGGCGATGTCACGGAACCACGCGGCGAACTTCGCTTTGATTTCGGGGAGCGGGACGTCCAGCCAGTCCCGGACGACCACCCGGCTCTGGTTCGCGGACAAGGTCAATGCGTAGAAGGCGTTGTCGTCGACGCGTGTGCCGGGCTGACCGCGGTGCACCTCCTGTAACAGTCGCTCGACATCCTTCAGCTGTGGGGCGTCGATGATCAGGGGGTTGAAGTCCGCCGGTTCGCGTAGCCACCAGATGAACACGTTGTCGTCGCCGCGGCGGCGGTGCCGGTCGTCGGACAGCAGGTGGTTCAGCCCGGCCATCGCCGCGCTGCCGCACTCCTCGCAGATCGGGGTGTTCGCCAGCTGCAGTGTGCCCATCCGCCCCTGGGCCGTAGTGTTCACAGAGATGAGCGCGGCGTCCCGGCCACGTTTGGGCCGACCGGCCGCGTCAAGGCCGACGGGGATGAGGGTGCCCTTGACCATCTCCGGGATGGTCTTCAACAGCGCGCCGTAATCGCCGCAGCCCAGGCACAAACCGTCGTTGCCGGAGCTTTTGCGGTCGCGAGCCACCTGGGCCCAGAAGGCGATGGCAGACGGGCGCAGGTGCGCCCACTCATCCTCCACCATAACGGCGACCATGTCGCTGGACTTGGCCTCATCAGGAAGGTCGGCGAGGACATCAAGGTGGCGTTCGGCCTGGAAGGTCCGCCACACCAGGTCGGCGACAGGGTCGGTTGCCGCGTCCCGCCAGGCTTTGAGCAGGTCGAGATAGGCGTCGTTGCGGCGGTCCGCCGCTGCCTGCGCCTTGTCGGTGTCGTCCTTGGCGACCGCGAAGACGTACTCGAGCGTGTCCGCGAGCAACATGGCGGCCACCCCGCTAGTGCGGGTCAGGTACGGGGTTGGCAAGGAAGAGCCAGCCTTATTGACGCTGTCCGCGCGGCTTATCAGAGAGGGTGTCCCCTTGCGGTCGATTATGAGCGCCCACCGGACGGTCCGATTGCGGTAGTAGCGGGGAGTCTCTGCACCTGCCGACTGTCTGGCGTGCTCGGCCAGTCGCTGGATCAGCATGCCGTCACGTCCGGGACCGGGCCGGGGAGGCGGAGGGGAGTTCCATGCCCTGGGGCGGCACTGCCATGACCCCGCAGTCGAGTCGGGCGAGGAACCAACGATAGGTCTCGCCGGCCTCGCTGTAGCCGATGCTGTGCAGCATGACCCCGAGATCACGGGACTCATCGATCGCCTTGGCGGAGGTGGGCTTTGAGAACCAGGCGGTGAATTCCCTCGTGCCGAGGAAGGGCTGGGAGAAGCAGGCGCCCTTGTCCACGCGTCGGCGAAACTGATCGCGGTACTTGGCCTCGGAGTGATCGGCGTGCGGGCGCAGTTGCACCTGGGCGTGAATGCGGTAGGCGACGTCGCGCAGTGCCAGGGTGTTGCGCTGGTCTCGGTCGTTTTCCACGTCGTAGCGCAGCGTGGGGTCGGTTCTTGCTCGCCTGACCCAGTCCTCGGAGACCACGGACTTGACCTCGTTGCGGCGGATGGAGAACCACCGGATTGGCTTGAGAACCTCGATCTTGCAGATGACGTAGTCGAACTCGGGCTTCCAGAAGATCGCCTCCAGAATGCCGCGGGCGGCCGAAGGCGTCATCACCTCGTAGCTGAAGCGCTCAGACTTCAGCTCGGGGCGGGTGAAGCAGGCCAGTTCACCACCCACCTCAACGACCAGGGGCGCATGCGGATAGCGGGGATGTTCGAATGTGCTCACTGGTCCTTGTCCTTGTCCTCTGTATCGGGGGAGGGGAATTGGATGCCTCGGTGGGTGTCGTAGTCGCCGAGCCACTCATAAAGGTCGCCGATGAGCTCGGCGGCCTTCCCCTGCTCGGCGGCCTGCCTGGCCAGGTTCACGGGCAATGTGGCCAGGTATGGCTGAATGTCGCGGAAGACCCATGGCTCGATGCGCTCCGAACTGCGCAGCCGAGCACGGAGGGCATGGAGTTTTCTGTCCTCGCCTCGGTGGACCAGTATGGGGACAGTCCGTTCCTCGATCATCTTGAAGCGCTCGGCGACCACCGGGAAGTCGAAGTCGGCTCGCCGATCCTGAATCTGCCTGCCGGCGCCGCTACCCTCGACGTTCTTTACGGCGTAGCGGGCGCGGTAGTAGGCCCGCAAAGCGGCCAGGTCATCGGGATCTGCGGCATTGGGGCCGATGAAGCGCTTGCTGGTATCCAGCGCGGCGCCGTATACCAGCCGGGTGCCCCAGGTGTTCCCGTCGGCTGGATCGAACACGATGACCCGGCCTTCTGCCAGAGTGCCGTTTCGGTTCGCCCGCCCGGCGGCCTGCTGCAACGCCTCGGCAGGGGCCAAGGCCCGGTAGACCACGGGAAAGTCGAGGTCGACGCCCGCCTCGACCAACTGGGTGGCCACAACGGCGACGGGCTGATTCTGGCCGACCAGCTCGTAGATGTCGTCGAGGACCTCACGACGATGACCTGCGGTCATCCGGGTCGACAGGTGCAGAACCGGGCCGTCATGCTTCCAAAGCTTGATCAGCTGCTCGTGTAGTTGAGCTGCGTCTCCCGTGGTGTTGACGATCAGGAGCACTTGGCGCTCGCCGGCCGCCTCGGCCGCGATCTGTTTGAAGGTCGGTTTCGGGTGACACCGCCAGATGTAGCGGACCCGGCGCAACCGCTCGTACAGCGGCTGAGGCTGCGCGATCACCTCAGTCGGCTTTAGGCCGCGAAAGATGCCCAGGTCGAAGAAGGCAGGCTGGGTGGCCGACGCAAGCAGCACGCTCGTACCGAAATACTCGGTCAGCTGCCGAAGAGCGGACAGGATCGGCAACAGCATCGAATCCGGCAGGGACTGGACCTCATCCAGCACGATGACCGAACCCGCCAAACGGTGAACCTTCCGCATGGCCGACGGCCGACGATCAAACAGCGACTGGAACAGCTGCACGGTCGTCGTTACAACGACCGGCGCGTCCCAGTTCTCCGCCGCGAGCCGCTGCCACCGCCTGCCAGCAGGCAACCGATGCAGGTCGACACTGCTGTGATGCTCCAGGACATTGGCCTCACCGAACAGGCGGCGATACACCTTCGCGTTCTGCTCCGTAATCGACATATACGGCACCGCGATAATCACGCGACGTAAGCGATGCCGAGCCGCGTGATGTACGGCGAAGCCACCCGCCGCGATCGTCTTGCCGCTCCCCGTGGGCGCCGGGAAGGGGAATATCCCGGGCGGCTGGGCCGCGGCGCTGACCGCCTGGTCGTACACCTCGGCACGAATGCCGTCCACCGGGCTCGAGCCGGTCCGCGCCTTCGCCTCGGCCAGATATTCGATCCGGGCCCCTTCGAAGGCATCGGCCATCGTTGCCAGCGAAGCCGGCTCAGGCCGAGGAGCCCCCGAGAAGTGCCGGGAGGTGTCCAGAAAGTCAGCGTCCACCAGAGCGCTGAACACCATCCGGATCAACAGCTCCACCGCAAGGGGATCCGGCGCTGACTTCACCCAGGCAGGAAGCTCAGGGAACGGTCCAGACGCGATCTCGGGAATGACCTTGGAGACGCGTTCAATCGCCTCCTGGACACGCTCCCTGTCGTCCGTCTCGGCCAGTGCAATGCAACGCTTCAGATCCTGGATGTCGGGAAGCCCACCGTGATGGCCGAGCACGGGCATGCCGAACAACCCCAGCCCTGCCTCACGAACGGCAAGCCACGTCCCCGCCGCCTTGTGATCGATGCTCTGCCCCTGGGCGTCAACGACTCTGCTCTTGGTAGGTTCGGCCGCGATCAGGCCCTCCTGCCACGAACAGCTGCCCTTGCCCACGTCATGGACTAGACCCAGGTAAGCAGCCAACTCCCCGGCACCGAAGACCCCAGCGAAGTCGCCCGCAAGAGCAGCCGTACTCCGTAAATGATCTTCAAGGCCATGGCGAACCCCGTCTTTGCTGCTGCTATGTGCCCACAGGTTCATCTCACGCCAGATCCAGGTCGCTACCAACAGTTGCCTCGGGACTATAGAAGGGGGGTCCGACAAAACCGGGAAGCAACCGAGCCGGCCTTTACGGCGGGTGGCTATTGCGTCGCCGCCAGGGCCGTAATTCGGCTCTGGCGGCATGGCACGCGTGTTCGAATGGCACCCGAACCAACCTCTGAATTGCGATGCTCAGTCGCGTTCACACACGGACTGCTTCCGCTGATGCGCCTGTGAGCGCAACGCCGGCCGGAGGTGGCCGCGCAGGGTTCTCAGAAGTTAGGTTGGGGAGCCATCCGGAAGGTGGGATCTTCAAGACAGAGGGAGGGATGCCGAGTAGCGTCTCGACCCACATAAAAAGGCGCCGCCCGATCCCTGCTAAGACCCGGACGGCGCCATGGACCTCGCATCCAGGCTCAGCCGCTGTCGCCGATCTTTGCTGGCCCCGCACCGCGCTATAACCTCAGCTCTGATCGGGCGCAGCCGACGGCCCCGTAGTTCGGAACCACAAGTGCTCATGCGACACGCCATGGCTCCTCGATGAGTTATCACCCGATATGCTGCTTGATAAGTGAATTAGCACTTGTGGCTGTCGACGCTGGATCAGACATAATTCCTGCTCAGATGCCGTGGCGGTCGCCCTACAAGGCGACCGAGGATCGCAACGGCGTAACAGGCAGACCGGTTGCAGTGTCGATTACGCGTGGCGGTCGCCCTACAAGGCGACCGAGGATCGCAACCCTTGTGCTGCCAGGTCGTCATACACAATGGAGGCGTGGCGTTCGCCCTTCGAGGCGATCGAGGATCGCAACGGCGTAACAGGCAGACCGGTTGCAGTGTCGATTACGCGTGGCGGTCGCCCTACAAGGCGACCGAGGATCGCAACCCCGAGAACGATGCCCCCGGCCGCAAGGCCGCCGCCGGTGGCGGTCGCCCTCAAGGCGACCGAGGATCGCAACCCTTGTGCTGCCAGGTCGTCATACACAATGGAGGCGTGGCGTTCGCCCTTCGAGGCGATCGAGGATCGCAACTTCGCGGGGGCCTGCACCTGGCCGAGCAGCTGCTGCAGGTGGGGGTCGTCCTCCAGGGCGATCGAGGATCGCAACGGGTCGGTCTGGGAGAACAGCTCCGGTCCTGGCGTGGCGGTCGCCCTCCGGGGCGATCGAGGATCGCAACTACCTGAACCAGAACTCCACCGACATCCGCACCATCCAGTGGCGGTCGCCCTTCGGGTCAAGGGAGGCCATGAGGAGGGGCAACTACGTCAGCGTGCCCTTCAAGCCGGACGATTTGACGAGGCGAGCCCAGCGGGGGCTGCGGTGGAATTGTCGGGCGAGGTCAACGGATCGCGGCAGAGTTCCGTCTGTGCGGCGGTTTCGGAGTGCCCACTGCCATGCTTCTTGCTGAAGGCTGCGCCCGCGCGGCCTACCGCCGGCTTGAAGCGCGTCGTCGCCCGATACGGGTTCTGGTATGGCCGTGGGCTCCTCAGGAGAGAGTCGGCGGGCGACGCTTTGCCGTACCAGCCGGAAGGCCATCTCCAAGCCGCCGATCATCGCGAAGGCCGGCCATGCTGCTACAGCACGGCCGACGATGGATGGTTCAGCGACGGCCACGTTGGCGACGACGCTGGCGAGGCTGCCGACCACGAGAAGTGTCCAGGGCAGGACTCCGCCGCGCCTCCCGCGCCTCGAATCAGCAAGCAGAGCCATCGAAGCGCAGAGCACCATCCCGTCGACGCTCAGCGGCAGTAGCGCAGCGGTCCAGGGCGACTCGCCATGCCGAAGCGCAAGCAGATGGAGATGCCGGTACGAGATCGAGCCGGCGATGAAAGCGAGCACGACCACGCTGGTGATCGTCGCTCCCAGGATGACTCTTTCGGTTCGTCGTTGGTCGGCGCCATCCATAGGCTCGGCCACTGGTCCTCGTTTCCTCCAGCGGGATCGAGGCTCGTCTCCGTAGCCAGCAGCGGAGCGAGCCGTACCAACGTCAGGACGACCTGCGCGCGTTGCGGTTTCGGATCTTCGTGAACGCGTCGAGCGCCGTCTCGTCGGCGTCGTCCAGGGTGTGCAGGTATTTCTCGGTGGTCTTGATGGAGCCATGTCCAAGTCGCTCTTTCACCACCTGGAGGTCAGCGCCGCCGGACAACAGCCAGGATGCGTGGGCGTGGCGTAGGTCGTGGATCCGTACCGTGCTCTCCAGGTCTGCTTCGGCCAGGGTCTTCTGCCATACCTGTCGACGGAACCAGTCAGCGGGGACGTGGCCGTCGGTGTCGCGGTTCCGCGGCTGCCGCGGGTTGTCTTTGCCGAGGGCGCGCCGCTCCGCCCGATAGATGGCGAACGCGGCACGGCAGTGCTCGCAGCGGCATTTCCCGGTGGTGTAAGCGGTGCGAGTTCCGTGCTTGTACGACCGTCCGGCTGCGTTCGGCTCGGTGAATCCGAGCTTGTCGGGATCGGGAACCGCTCGCACCTGGCTTCTCGGTGTCGGGTCGTGTCGCCACCTGAAGAACAGGTCATCGCGACCCAACTTCTCGGCCTGGGCGTGAGCTTGAAGCTTCAGGACGATCTGGGCCGTCAACTTGAAACGGCGGAACTCCTTGTCCTTCGGGTACGGCTTGATCAGGAACCGCTCGCCCTTGGGGTGGAACTTCGGGTTGACTTCAACAACGGCACGGCTGACCGTCAGGATGCGTGAGCGGAAGTCGAGGTCCTTCACGCGCAGCTCTGTCAGCTCGCCCCACCGCAGGCCCGTCTCGATCGCGGTTTCCACGAGAAGCTGGCTGTCGCTGTCCGGGAGCGCCATATAGAGGGTGTTGAACTGCTCAGGAGTGATGATGGTGAGCGGCTTCGGGACGACGGGCGGCGTCTTCACCCCCTTGCAGGGATGCAGGTAGGTCACCTGGTCATGAAGTGCGGTCGTGAAGATGGCGCTGAGGATGACCATGTTGCTCTTGATGGTCACCGGCGATACGCCGTTCTTCTTCATAGTGGCGATCCACTGGCGTACGTGCTCGGGCAGGATGTCGATCATCCTGAGATTGCCGAACTCCGGGATCAGGTGCCTGTGGATGGCGTAGGTGTACTTCTCACGGGTGGTCGCCTCCATCTCGTGGTTTGGCAGCCACACCTCGAGGACGTACCGCTCGAACGGCTGACGTCCGCGCTTCGGGTCGCCCGCACGACCCTCGGAAACCTTGGCCTCCGCCTTCTGCCAGGCCGCGTCGGCGTCCTTCTTGTTCGAGAAGGTACCCGCCGACTTCTCCATCCCCTTGATGTCGAAGTAGTACGCGGTGTACCTCGGTTTGCCGTTGCGGCCTATCCGCTTTCGCGAGTAGCCCAAGTGGAAATCACCCCCTCTGATCGTTTGACCGTCATCTGACCGTGAGACTGAGCGTCATGTCCGGTGACGGTTGGTCACTGATGGGCATCCGATCATGTCTTCTAGCTGCAAGTTTACCCATTTAGCGAGTCTCGACCAGGGGTAGCCATACACGCCGAAGAATCCCTGATAAGGAAGAGGTCCCAGGTTCAAGTCCTGGTAGCCCCACCACGAAGCACCAGCTCAGAGGCCAGTTCCCAAGATCCGGGACCTGGCCTCTTGATCGTTTGTTAGCCGTTCGTTAGCGGGCCAGCCCTGACCAGGTGACAGAGATCAGTCTTCATCGACAGGCCCTGACAGCCGATCTCGCCTGCGCCCGGATGGAGTTGAACGCCCGTGCGGTCATGAATGGCATGACTGGCATTGCCATAGCCGGCCCGTACCTCCGTGATGTGAGCCTCCACGGTCACGACGACTGCGCCGCCAGGAACTTCGCTGAGCAGGTGCCTGGGCTGACGGTTCGCTACGGGCGGCGGGAAACGGCGACTTCAGCGGGAAGCGCCCCGGCCAGTGGCGCCGGTGGGATCAGGCCATGTACGCCCGGGAGAGCAAGGAATGGTGGGAGTCGGACTGACTCGGCAGCCTGGCCGAGCGGGCTCTCGGCAGGAGGGGCGGCCGGGAGCCCGTAGAGAGGCGGTCAGGCGGGGACCTTGTCGAGGAAGCCGTACACGTTGCCGATCCGGCCGTCCTCGGCGATCGTGACGACGTCGAAACCGATCACGACGGGCTCGGCGGCGCCCTCGGGGCCGAGGTGCCAGGTGAACCGGGCCGTGTCGTGGTGGCCGTCCACGGCGCCGCCCAGGGTGAACACGAACCCGGGGAACATGTCCTGCGCGCCGGCGATAACGGCGGCGACGCCCTCGTGGCCGGTCACCGTGGCCAGCGGGTCGATGTAGCCGCCGTCCTCGGTCCACAGCGCGGCCACCGCCTTTGCCCTGGCCTCGGGGTCACGCTCGTTCCAGGCGGCGACATAACGCTCGGCCAAGGCGGTGTAGTCGGTCATCTTCGTGCTCCTTCAGGGTGTCTCGGTGACGACACGTGAACGGTGTCATGGACCCTTGAGGAGAGGCGATTACGCGCCGGGTAATGCTTCCGGCCCGCGTGTCTCCTTGCGCAGGTGGGTCTTGAGGACCTCGCCCCGGGTTGCGCGGCAGCTCGCTTTCCTGGACCAGAACCGGACCGGCACCTTGAACGCCGCGATGCGTGTCAACGTCGCTCGAAGGTGGGACCAGGGGCGACGCGCGAATCTGGACCCGTTTGTCTCTGGCGGCATCTGATCGAAGTAGCCGTCCTCGTTCCCGACGGCGGCGCTGCGGTGGACGTTCGGCGTGTCCGGCGACGCGCGCCGTTCTCAGGCGATCCGTACGACGACCTTGCCGCGTACGCCGCCCTCCTCCAGTGTCCGGTGTGCCTGGGCGATGTCTTCGAAGGGGAAGACCGTGTCCACGACCGGGCGGATGGCGCCGCTGTCCACGTACCGGGTGAGGTCGGTGAAGAGCCGGGTGGTGGGGTTGCCGCTGAAGAAGCGCACCCGCCGCCGCCCGTGAACGGCCGAGGCGGCGATGTACGCCAGGGACGCCGCGATCCTGCGGTGGTCGAAGGCGATCGCCACCATCCGGCCGGACGGCGTCAGCAGGCGTCGGAAGGCGGCGTGCTCGGTGCCGGCGGTGTCCAGGATCACGTCGAACCTGCCCAGGTCCGCCGGGGCGACGGCGGCGTAGTCGTACGCCTCGTGCGCGCCGAGGTCGCGGACGAGGTCGAGGCTGCGCGCCCCGGCGAGGGCGGTGACGTGGGCGCCGAGGGCCCGGCCGAGCTGTACCGCGACGACGCCCACGCCGCCGCTGCCACCACGGACGAGCAGGCGTTCGCCCGGCCTGAGCGCGGCCAGGTCGCGCAGCGCCGTGATGGCCGTCGTGCCCACCGGGAGCGCCGCGGCCGTCACCAGGTCGAGTCCCGCCGGGGCCGGGGACAGACGGCGGGGGCGGATCGCCACATACTCGGCGGCGCTCCCGAACGTGCGTCCCAGCACGCCCCACACCCGGTCGCCTGCCTTCGGGCCGGTCACCCCGGGGCCGAGGGCGACGATCTCGCCGGTGAGGTCGATCCCGACCCGTTTCGGGAAGCCCCGCTGCATCAGCCCGGTCACCAGGCGCAGCCGGCCCGTCCGGCCGTGCACCTCGCCGCCGTTCACGCTGACGGCGTGCACCCGCACCAGCACCTGTCCGGGGGCGGGGACCGGCTTCGGCACCGTGCCCACGTACAGCTCCTCCGGCGGTCCGTACCGGTCGAACAAGGCCGCGCGCATCTGATTCGTCTCCATACGGGAGACGCTAGCTCGATAACCGGATGGGCCCGTCCACTTACGCTAATGTGAGAAATATGGCTGATCATCCCTCTCAGTTGGCGTCGGCCAAGGAGCTGCGGGCGGACGCGCGGCACAACCGGGTGCGCATCCTGGACGCAGCGCGGGAGACGTTCGCCGCGCGCGGTCTGGACGCGCCGATGGCGGCCATCGCCCGGCGCGCCGGGGTCGGGGTGGCCACCCTCTACCGGCGGTTCCCGTCCCGCGAGTCCCTGATCACGGAGGTGTTCAGGGACGAGCTGGCGGCGTGCGCGTCGGTCGTGGACGACGCTCTGGCCGACCCGGATCCGTGGCGAGGGTTCTGCGGGGCGATCGAGAAGGTGTGCGCGATGCAGGTCGCCGACCGGGGGTTCACCGACGCCTTCCTCACCGCGTTCCCGGACGCGATCGACTACGAGCGCACGCGGTTGCGGGCCGAGCGGGGCTTCGCCGAGATGGTACGGCGGGCCAAGGCCACGGGCCGGCTGCGAGCCGACTTCGACGTCGCGGACCTGGTGCTGCTGCTCAGGGCCAACTGCGGCCTCATCGCCGGTGCGGGGGAGGGGGTGGAGGCGGCGTCGCGGCGGTTGGTGGCGTACCTGCTGCAGTCCTTCGGCGCCGGGAACGCCGAACCGCTGCCGCCGCCACCGCCGCTCACGCTCGGCCACATGATCCAAACTCTGAACACGAGACGTTAGGCGTCATCCCGCTTGTCCAGCCAGTGGAGAATGGCCTGGTTTGTTTCTTCGGGTTTTTCCTGCTGGATCCAGTGGCCGCAGTCCAGGCGGACCACTTCCACGTTGGGCACGAACTCTGCCAGGTTTTCCGACCTCGCGACCGGGTCCAGGTCGCCGTAGATCACGAGGGCGGGCTGGTGGATGATCGAGTCCACGTCCGCCAGGAGGCGCCAGTTGCGGTCGAGGTTCCTGTACCAGTTGATGCCGCCGGTGAATCCGGATGTTTCGAAGGCGGAGACGAGGACGGCCAGTTCGCTGTCGCTCATGATGGGTTCGCCAAGGGGTGTCTGCGCTCTGGCGAGGTTGATCAGTGCCATGCCCGGCTGAGGCTCCGGCGGCGGCTGGTTCTTCCGGTACAGGTTGCGGAGGAACTGGGCGGTGTTGTCTTCGAATACGGCGTCGGCGACGCCCGGCTGCCGGTTGAAGTGGACGAAGTAGAAGTCGCCGCCGAGCATGTCTTCCATGAACTCGATCCACGGCTTTTCCCCGCGCTCCTGGTAGGGCAGGCTCAGGTTGATCACCTTGTCCACACGGGTGGGGTGCAGCAGGGTCAGGCCCCAGACGACGAACGCGCCCCAGTCGTGGCCGATGAAGGTGGCGTCTTGGTATCCGTAGTGGTCCAGGAGCGCGACGAGGTCACCCGACAGGTGTTCGATGTCGTAGTCCGTCACCTCGGCCGGGCGGGAGGAGTTGCCGTAGCCGCGCTGGTTCGGGGCGATGACGTGGTAGCCGGCCGCGGCGAGGGCGGGCATCTGGTGGCGCCAGGTGAAGGCGTGGTCCGGCCAGCCGTGGCAGAGCACGATGGGCCTTCCCGCGTTCTCTCGGCCCGCTTCGAAGACTTCGAGTTCCACACCGTTGACCGGAATGAGGGTGGGCTTGGGGAAATCGGTTGAGGTCATGGCGCCATCCTGACGCCGAAACCGGTCACCTCATGACCGGTTTGTGTGGGAGTTTATGGGCGTGCGAACCGACCGGCTGGTGGCCGTCCTCCTCATGCTGCAACGGCGTGAGCAGGTGACAGCGGCAGAGGTCGCCCGGGAGCTGGAGGTCTCCGAGCGCACCGCCCGCCGCGACCTCGACGCCCTGGCCATGGCCGGGGTGCCCGTGTACTCCTCGCAAGGACGGGGCGGCGGCTGGCGCCTGGTGGGCGGCGCCCGTACCGACCTGTCCGGGTTGACCGCAGGTGAGGCCCGCGCCCTGTTCCTGGTCGCCGGCCCGGCCTCGGCCGCGACCCCGGCCGTGAAAGCAGCCCTGCGCAAACTCGTCCAAGCCCTGCCGGAACCCTTCCGCGCCCAAGCCGAAGCAGCAGCATCATCCTTGGTCATGGACCCGCGACGATGGGGGGCGAGCCGGGTCGAGCACCGACCACCTCGCTTCCTCGACGACCTCCAGGACGCGGTGATCCGCGGCGTCCAGGTGCGGCTCGGCTATGTCGACAGCAAAGGTGCCGAAACAGAGAGGACCGTCCACCCGCTGGGCATCGTCGCCAAAGGCCCGGCGTGGTATCTCGTCTCCCACACCGAGACCGGCCGACGGACCTTCCGCATCGACCGCGTGACATCAGCCGACCCGACCGGCGATCCCGTGCACCGGCCCGAGGACTTCGACCTCGCCGAGAGCTGGCGGGAGATCGCCGACGAGATCGACCGCAGACGAACACCTCTGGAGGCCCAGGCCGTCTGCGCGCCCCACGCCATAGGCATTCTCCGGATCGGGTTCGGCGACCGACTCGAAGTCGGAGGCACCACGACCGACGGACGCATCGACGTCGTGATCCGCGGCCACGACGACTACACCCTCGCCGGCGAACTCGCCGGGCTGGTCGAATGGCTCGAAGTGACCGGCCCCCCGGGTGTGCGAGACCACCTGGCCTCGATCGGCAACGCGCTCGTCGAGCGATACAGCTGATGCCGGCAGGGGCGCTCAGCCCACGTGCTGAGCATGCTCGACGAGCATGATTCGATCGCGGGAAGGTACTGCCCGCCCTGTCCGGCTGACGCCAGCAGCCGGCTCTTGCGCATGTCGCCGATGTCCTCTGCCGGCTCCCCCTCACTGCCAGCGGTCGGACCGCGGGGCCGCGGCCCCCACGGGAGGGTCAGGCGATGCCGGCGGGATGCAGGACGACCTTGGTCCAGCCGGGATCCCGCCGGTCGAAGTGCTCGTAACCGCCGGGCGCGTCGTCCAGATCCAGCTCGTGTGAGACGATCCACGACGGCCGGGCCTTCCCCTGGTGGATGAGGGTGCAGAGCTGCCGGTTGTAGTTCTTGACGTTGCACTGGCCGTTGCCCATGGTCTGGCCCTTGAACCAGAACATCCCGTAGTCGAAGGCGATCTCGCCCTGCTTGTAGAGGTCGTCGGGGCTGCCGGGATCCGTGGGAATGAACACGCCCACGACCCCGATCGTCCCGGCGAACCGCACCGACTTGACGAGGTTGTTCAGCGTCATGTTGGGATGCTCGTGCCCCTGGGGGTCGTGCGCCTGGTAGCCCACGCACTCGCAACCCCGGTCGGCGCCCCTGCCGTGCGTGAGTTCCATGACCTGGTCGACCGGCGACGTCTTGGAGTCGTCGATCGGGATCGCCCCGATCTCCTCGGCCTTGGCCAGCCGGTCCGGGTGGCGGTCCACGACCATCACCGTGCCCGCGCTCTTGAACGTCGCGGAGTAGGCGGCCATCAGGCCGACCGGCCCCGCCCCGTAGATCACGACCGAGTCGCCGGCCTGCACACAGGCGAGCTGGGTCGCGTGCCAGCCGGTGGGCCAGATGTCGGCCAGCATGACGTAGTCGCTCTGCCTCTCCCGCGCGTCGTCCGGCAGGACCAGGCAGTTGAAGTCGCCGAACGGCACGCGCAGCAGCTCGGCCTGGCCGCCGTTGTACGGGCCCATGTCCGCGAAGCCGTAAGCGGCCCCGTCCACCCCCGGCTCCGGATTGGTGGTGAGGCAGAAGGCGGTCAGGCCTCTCTCACAGTTGGCGCAGAAGCCGCACGCGACGTTGAACGGCACGCAGACCATGTCGCCGACGCGAACGCGTACCACTCCCGGCCCCACCTCGGCCACCTCGCCGAGGTTCTCATGGCCGAGGACACGGCCCGGCTCCAGGTCGGTCCGGCCTTCGTACATGTGCAGGTCCGACCCGCAGATGTTGGTCGTGGTGACACGGACCAGGACGTCGGTGGGCATCTCTATCCGCGCGTCCGGCACATTCTCGACGCCGACCTGCCGGGGTCCTTCGTATACGACTGCCTTCATGATGTCCTCGCTTCCAGAGCAGCAGCTCGAAAACGCGGATCACGCGTTCCCACTGCTCAGTCCTCCGCGACCTCGGCGAAGTCCTCGTCCCCCGCGTCCACCACCCAGGGCAGTGACTCGCGGCACTCGCCGCAGCGCGGGACCCCGGCATCCGCCCGGGGCACGCGGTTGTTGCGCCCGCAGTGCGGGCACCGGACGACGCTCGACTCCACGACCTTCGGCGGCATCGGTCAGCCCTCCGGGTTCTCGTACGTGACCACGATCTCGCCGCCGGAGAGTTCCACCCGGATGGTCGCGCCGTCGCGGACGTCGCCGGCGATCAGCGCCCGCGCGACCCGGGTCTCCACCTCGCGGGCGATGTAACGCCGCAGCGGGCGGGCTCCGTAGATCGGGTCGAACCCGCGCTCGGCGATGTGGCGGACCGCCTCCGGGCTGATCTCGAGCGTCATCCTGCGCTCGGCGAGCCGCGCTCTGATGTCGTTGAACATCAGCTTGACGATCTGCTCGATCTCGGCCTCGGTGAGCGGCTTGAACAGCACGATGTCGTCGATGCGGTTGAGGAACTCGGGGCGGAAGCGGGCGCGCAGCTCCGCCATGACCATCTCGCGCACCTCCGGGTCGATCTCGCCTGACGGCGCCGCCTTCTCACTGAGGTAGTGCGAGCCGATGTTGGACGTCATGATGATCACGGTGTTGCGGAAGTCGACCGTGCGCCCCTGGGCGTCGGTGAGCCGCCCGTCGTCCAGCACCTGCAGCAGGGTGTTGAACACGTCCGTGTGCGCCTTCTCGATCTCGTCGAAGAGCACCACGGAGTAGGGCTTGCGCCGCACGGCCTCGGTGAGCTGGCCGCCCTCCTCGTAGCCGACGTACCCGGGCGGGGCGCCGACGAGGCGGCTGACGGTGTGGCGCTCCTGGTATTCGCTCATGTCGACGCGGACGATGTTCTCCTCGGTGTCGAACAATGCCTCAGCCAGCGTCTTGGCCAGCTCGGTCTTGCCGACTCCGGTCGGCCCGAGGAAGATGAACGACCCGATCGGGCGACGGGGGTCCTTGATCCCGGAGCGCGCGCGGATGATGGCGTCGGCGACCGCCTCCACGGCCTCGTCCTGGCCGATCACCCGCTGGTGCAGGATCTCGTCGAGCTGTAGCAGCTTCTCCCGCTCACCCTCCTGCAGGCGGCTGATCGGGATGCCGGTCCACCGCGACACGATGCCTGCGATCTCCTCCTCGGTCACCACCTCGCGCAGCAGCCGGTGCCCGCCCTGCTTGCTCTCCAGCTGCTCCTCCGCGGCACGCAGCCTGCGCTCCAGTTCGGGAAGCCTGCCGTGTCGCAGCTCGGCCGCGCGGTTCAGGTCGTACATGCGCTCGGCCTGCTCGGCCTCCCGGCGTACGCCTTCGATCTCCTCGCGCAGCTGCTGCACCTTGCGCAGGGCGTGCCGCTCGGCCTCCCACTGGGCCCGCATGGCGTCGGCCTCTGCCCGCAGGTCGGCCAGCTCCTTGCGTAGCGTCTCCAGGCGCTCCCGGCTCGCCGGGTCGTCCTCCTTGGCGAGTGCCGCCTCCTCGATCTCCAGCCGCGTCACCCGGCGGGTCAGCTCGTCCAGCTCGGCAGGCATCGAGTCGATCTCCGTACGGAGCATGGCGCACGCCTCGTCGACCAGGTCGATCGCCTTGTCAGGGAGGAAGCGGTCGGAGATGTAGCGGTGGCTCAGCACGACCGCGGCGACGATCGCGCCGTCCTGGATCTTCACGCCATGGAAGACCTCAAGCCGCTCGCGCAGCCCGCGCAGGATGGAGATGGAGTCCTCGACCGACGGCTCGTCGACGAAGACGGGCTGGAAGCGGCGCTCCAGCGCAGCGTCCTTCTCGATGTGCTTGCGATACTCCGCCACGGTCGTCGCGCCGATCATGTGCAGCTCGCCGCGGGCAAGCATCGGCTTGAGCATGTTGCCGGCGTCCATCGCCCCCTCGGCGGCACCCGCGCCGACCACCGTGTGCACCTCGTCGACGAACAGCAGGATGCGCCCCTCGGACGCCGTCACCTCCGTGAGCACGGCCTTCAGGCGCTCTTCGAACTCGCCGCGGTACTTCGCCCCGGCGACCAGCGCGCCCATATCCAGGCTGAAGATCGTCTTGTCCTTCAGGCCCTCCGGCACGTCGCCGCGCGCGATGCGCTGCGCGAGGCCCTCCACGATCGCGGTCTTGCCCACGCCCGGGTCGCCGATCAGGACCGGGTTGTTCTTGCTCTTGCGGGACAGGATCTGGACGACCCGGCGGATCTCGCCGTCCCGCCCGATGACCGGGTCGAGCTTGTCCGCCCGCGCCGCGGCGACGAGGTCGCGCCCGTACTTCTCCAGCGCCTCGTACGCGACCTCCGGATTGGCGGAGGTCACCCGCTGGTTCCCGCGTGCCTGCGTCAGGACCTGCAGGAAGCGCTCACGGGTTAGCCCGTGTCCCTTGAGCAGCCGACCCGCCGCGCTGTCGACGCCCTCGTCCAGCAGCGCCATCAGCAGGTGCTCGACCGACACGTACTCGTCCTTCAGCCGGCCGGCCTCCCGCTCGGCGGCGTCGAGCAGCCGCGACAGCCGTTGGGTGACGTAGACCTGGCCGGGAGCGGCGCCGGGACCGGTGACGCGGGGCCGCCGCTCCAGCTCGTGCTCCAGTTCGAGCCGGAGCTTGTCCGGGTCGGCGCCGGCGGCGGACAGCAGGCGCGGGACGAGCCCGTCGGGCTGCCGGACCAGCGCCAGCAGCAGGTGCTCCCCGTCGACCTCGGTGTGTCCGAAGCGGATCGCCGCGGTCTGGGCGTCGTGCAGGGCCTCCTGCGACTTCTGCGTCAGGCGGTTCAGGTCCACGATCTGTCTCCGGTCCATCTCGTACGGGTGCGCAGAGCCGCCTCCAGCTCCGCGATGCGGTCCAGGAGGTCCGTCACGAGGCCGAGGGAGGCGTAGTTGACGGCGAGTCCCGCGTGCAGGCGCTGAAGGCGCCCCACGGCGGCGACCTGGGCGGGCGGGAAGCACAGGTCGCCCGTGAAGCCGGTCCAGGCGTCGATCAGCCCGAGCGCCACGAGGCGACGCACCAGTTCCGGGTGCAGTCCCGTGGCCCGGGAGAAGGACTCCAGGTCCAGGTGCCCGGCGTCCACCTGGGCGAGCCGGACGAGCGGAAAGGTCATGACGGACTCCTCGGGTTGAACGCCGAGGCCCTGGCCAGTTGCTCGTACAGACGGCGCTCCTCGTCGCCGAGTGTGGGCGGCACCATGATCCGGGCCTCGGCCAGCAGGTCTCCGGGCCGGCCGCGCGGGTTCGGCATGCCCTGTCCGCGCAGGCGCAGGCGGCGCCCGGACGAGGTGCCCGGTGGCACCTTGACCTTCGCCTCCCCGCCAGGCGTGTCGACCGCGACGGTCGCCCCCAGCGCGGCCTCCGACGGCGTCAGCGGGAGGCGGACGTGGATGTCTCGCCCCTCCAGGTGGTATCGGGGGTGGTCGGCGATCCGCGCGATCAGGTAGAGGTCGCCCGCACCGGCGCCGTCGCCGCCCGGGCCGCCCTGGCCCGCGAGCCGGATCCGCCGGCCGTCGGTCACCCCGGGGGGAATGTTCACCTGGAGGGTCCGCCCGCCTCCAGGGCCGGGAATCGTGATGGTCCGCCGACCGCCGCGGTAGGCCTCCTCGACCGTGAGCGGCAGCTCGGCCTCCTGGTCGGCGCCGGGCACAGGGCCCCAGCCGCGGCCGGTCGCGCCGCGCCTGCGCCTGCCGAAGACGCCGCCGAGCAGGTCTTCGAGGTCGATGCCCTCGAAGCCCTCGCCGGTGGTGAAGTGGATCTCCTCCCCGCCCGGTCCGCGCGCCCAGACGGGCCCCGGCCCCGCCCAGCCCGGCCCCGCGCCGGCTCCCGCTCCGGCGCGGGCGCGCGCGTACGCCGCCGGGTCGACGCCCTCGGGCACCCGGCGGAAGTCCGGCCCGAACGCGTCGTACCGCCGCCGCGTCCCGGGGTCCGACAGCACCTCGTACGCCTCCGAGACCTCCTTGAAGCGGTCCTCGGCGTCCGGGGCCTTGTTCACGTCGGGATGGTAGGTGCGGGCCAGCTTCCGGTAGGCCCGCTGGATCTCGTCCTGGTCCGCCGTCCTCGGCACTCCGAGAGCCTCGTAGAAGTCGCGCTCCGCCATCACTCGTCGGCTTTCGTGGAGACGACGACGGAGGCCGGGCGCAGTTGCAGCGCTCCGTCGCCGTAGCCGGGCCGTACGACCTCGACGACGGTGCCGGGGTCGGCGTCCGGGACGGCGACCGTGCTGACCGCCTCGTGCCTGGCGGGGTCGAACCGCGTGCCCACGTCGTCCCTGCGCGGGAAGCCGAGGCGCGCGAGCACGCCGACCGCCTGGTCGCGGACGGCCCGGACCCCCTCGATCACCGCGTCGGCGTCGGCGCCCGCGTGCTTGAGCGCGAGTTCGAGGTTGTCGACCACCGGCAGCCACTCCGCCGCGACGCGCGTGCGCTCGTCGATCCGCTGCCGGTCCAAGTCGCGCGCGGCACGCTTGCGGAGGTTGTCGAGTTCGGCGACGGCCCGCAGCCACCGGTCCTCCAGCTCGGCGAGCTTCTCCTCCGCGCTACGCGTCTCCTCATCGGCCGGCTCAGGCTCAGGAGGAGGCGTCCCGTTCTGCTCGGTCATGTCACGCCACGTCAATCGGAGCTGGTGAACTCGGCGTCGATGACGTCCTCGTCCGAGGGGCCGGCGGCGGCCTGGCCGGGCCCGCCCTGAGCCCGCCCCTGAGTCTGGGCCTGGGCGGTGGACGCCGCCGCGCCGAGGCCGTGGTAGACCTGTTGCAGCTCCGCGGTCAGGCCCCGCAGCCGGTCGACGGGCACCTCCTCCTTGACGGCCTGGCGCGCCTCCATGATCAGCTGCTCGGCCCGGGCCTTCTCGTGCACCGGGACCGCGTCGCCCAGCTCGGACAGCCGGCGTTCCACCTGGTAGGCGACCGAGTCCAGCTCGTTGCGGGCGTCGATCACGGTGCGAAGCTGCGCGTCCTCGTTGCGGTGCCGCTCCGCGTCGGCGACCATCCGGTCGATCTCGCTTTTGTCCAGGTTGGAGCTCTCGCTGATCGTGATCCGCTGCTCGGCGCCGGTGTCCTTGTCCTTGGCGGAGACGTTCAGGATGCCGTTGGCGTCGATGTCGGTGGTGACCTCGATCTGCGGCACGCCGCGCGGCGCGGGCCGGATGTTCTCCAGCCGGAACCGTCCGAGCACCCGGTTGTCGGCCGCCCGCTCGCGCTCGCCCTGCAGGATGACCACGTCCACGGCCGACTGGTTGTCGTCCGCCGTGCTGAACGTCTCCGTGCGGCGGGCCGGGATCGTGGTGTTCCGCTCGACGATCTTCGTCATCACGCCGCCGAGCGTCTCGACGCCGAGCGACAGCGGCGTGACGTCCAGCAGCACGACGTCTTTCAGCTCACCCTTGATGATGGCGGCCTGGACAGCCGCGCCGACGGCCACGACCTCGTCCGGGTTGACCGTCATGTTCGGTTCCTTGCCCGTCAGCCGCCGCACGAGTTGCTGCACGGCCGGCATGCGGGTGGAGCCGCCGACGAGGATCACCTCGTCGAGGTCGTTCGTCGTCAGCTTCGCGTCGGCCATGGCCTGCTCCACCGGGCCCCGGCAGCGTTCGAGCAGGTCGTGGGTGATCTGCTCGAAGGTCGAGCGCATGAGCGTCGTGTTCAGGTGCTTGGGGCCGGTCGCGTCGGCCGTGATGAACGGCAGGCTGACCTGCGTCTGGGTGACCGCCGACAGCTCCACCTTGGCCTTCTCCGCGGCCTCGAACAGCCGCTGGAGGGCCTGCGGATCGCGCCGCAGGTCGATGCCCTGCTGCTGGTGGAACTCGTCGGCCAGGTGGTCGACGATGCGCCGGTCGAAGTCGTCGCCGCCCAGGTGAGTGTCGCCCGAGGTGGCGCGGACCTCGATGACGCCCTCGCCGATGTCGAGGACGCTGACGTCGAACGTGCCCCCGCCCAGGTCGAACACGAGAACGGTCTCGTTGCCCTTCTTGTCCAGGCCGTATGCCAGGGCCGCCGCGGTCGGCTCGTTGATGATCCGCAGGACCTCCAGGCCGGCGATCTTGCCGGCGTCCTTGGTGGCCTGCCGCTGCGCGTCGTTGAAGTACGCGGGGACCGTGACGACGGCCTCGTCGACCTTCTCTCCCAGGAACTTCCCGGCGTCCGAGGCCAGTTTGCGCAGCACGAAGGCGGAGATCTCCTCCGGCGCGTACAGCTTGTCGCGCACCTTGAACCGCACGGCGCCGTCCGGGCCCGGCACGACGTCGAACGAGACCGCCTTGATCTCGCTCTGCACCTCGTCGAACTTGCGTCCGATGAAGCGCTTGGCCGAATAGATCGTGCCCTTCGGATTGAGGATCGCCTGGCGTCTGGCCATCTGGCCCACCAGCACCTCGCCCTGGTCCGTGAAGGCGACCACCGAGGGAGTCGTGCGCGACCCCTCGGCATTCGGGACTACCGTCGGATGCGCGTCCTCGGTGGTCGCGATGACCGAGTTCGTCGTGCCGAGGTCGATGCCCACCGCCTTGCCCATGTCCTCATCCCCTCCTGGCGCTCACCTGAGCGCAGCGGCCTCACGAGCGTCGGTGAGCACTCGCCGGGCCTCGTCGGCGAATCCGGGGTCCACGAGGATGTCGTAGTGGTCGGCGACGACCGTAGGCATCGAGGCGAACGCCCGGTGCTGGACCACGTGACTGATCGCACCCCAGACGAGGCCGAAGATCAGCCCGAGCGCGATCGAGGAGCCGATGGCCCACCCGGCCCACGGGCTGAAGATCGCGAATATCAAGCCGATGAGAAGACCGATCCAGCCGCCGGTACCCGCGCCGGTGAGGAGCGCCCTGCCGAGGCCCCATCGCCCGAGCACCTTCTCCTCCCACCGCAGATCGCAGCCCACGATGGTGACGTGTGTGATCGGGAAGTCGTGGCGGGCCAGGACGTCCACGGCGTGCTGGGCCGCGTCGTAGCCGCTGTAGGTGGCCAGCACCACCTTGTGGGGCTCTGCTGTTCTCGGAACGCTCACGGGACCATCCCCTTCGGCTATTCCAGATCGTGAAGACAACTCGCTCCGCCGCCGCTGCGTATCGGCCCGAGCGGGAGAACCGGAACCACGCCACCTTCGACGTTGGCCGTGTCGGGTCCTACCAGCGAGAACGGCTCCTGTGACGCGTGTCCCTCGTCGGCTTGTGGAACACCCCGACGGCATTTTCGTCTCCCACGCCAGGATCCCGCCTGCCGTTCCCTCGCACCACCCCTTCCCGACCGTCATCTGCCTCGCATGAGCAGTGGCAAGTTCCCCAGCGGGAGCGTCAGGTGCGAAGCAACTCCGTGCCCGGCGACCACAGTCGCAGGGGAACCGGCCGAGTTGTGGCCGCGGCGACCTACATATTCCCGAACGCGATGAGCGTACTGTTTTCGCTGGTCAGAAGGCCATCTGGTTGTGCGAAGGCCAGTGCGAGGGACAATGTAGACACATGCTGAGTTTGCGTGGACGGCGGCACCGGGCGGTGTGGGGCAGCGGCACTGGTTCATGGAGTCGTCTGCGGAAGGCGCTGGGGGTGCCGGCTGCCCTGCTCGCCGGCGTGATCGTGGTCCGCCGGCTGCTGCGTCGGGTCGGCGTGATCTCAGACGACCTCGCCCGGATCAACGTCAGGGACGAGTACGACCAGATCACCCACCATCGGGATCCGACGCAGATGAGCCAGCTGGTCGGCAACATCAACGTGAGCTTGGACATGCTGGACCGCGAGCGGCAGTTCGCCTCCACCGTCGCCCACGAGATCCGCTCCCCGCTGGCCGGCATACGCGTCAGTGTGGAAGAGGCGATCGCCGACCCTGATCACGCCGGTCACCCAGGCGCGTTCAGGGAGGTGCTGCGGGAGGTGGATCGACTGGAGGCGCTCGCGACCGACCTCCTGCTGATCGCCCGGGGTCGTGTCGCCCAGAGAATCGAGATGATCGATCTGTGCGAGCTGGTCAGGCAGGAAGTCGCTGCCCGAACCGACCCGATACCCGTCGAGGTGAGTTCCACTTCCGGTGGTCAGGTCGAAGCCATGCATACGCAGATGCGCGAGATTCTGACCAACTTGCTGGACAACGCCCAGCGCCACGCCCGGCACAGCGTGCGGGTCGACGTCGGATGCGGCGACCGCTTCGCACGGCTGGCGGTGTCCGATGACGGCCCCGGCATTCCCCTGCACGAGCGGGAGCACATCTTCGATCGGTTGTACCAGCTCACGAGCGAGCCTCTGCGCGGCGACGCCGGCACGGGCCTCGGGCTGAGCATCGTCCGGGAGATCGTCAAGACCTACAACGGATCCGTGTGGGTCGAACCCTCTCCCAGTGGCGGGGCCCGCTTCGTCGTTCAGCTCCCCCTCGCCTCCCCGGTGTCGACGCCCTGACCCACCCGGCCCGCCCCACACCCGGCTCGACCTTTCCGGCACCCCCTGGAGGACGGCGCGGCGTCCCATAGGACGGTGGGAAAATAGTTCATTGATCAATGAACCGTTGTCGCTGAATCACGTGAGACACGTCCCCACCGAGCCTCGCACCTGTGGTCGGTCGGTGGCTTCAAGGGAGGCCGAATGGCGACCAGCCCCATCGGGGCGGGGAGGCCGAAGACCCGCGGCATCGTGCTCAACAGGATCCGGAAGGCACGCACCATCAGCCGGGTCGAGCTCGCCGCCGACACCGGAGTCACGGCGGCGACCATCACCCAGGTCGTTCGTGAGCTCATGGACCTCGGGCTGGTCGTCGAAGTCGGGCGCGGCGCGTCGACCGGAGGCAAGCCTCCGACGCTGCTGCAGATCAACCCGCACGCCCGGTACGCCGTGGGAGTGCTGTTCGAACGCAACATCTGCATCATCGTCATCGTCGATCTGACCGGCCGGCAGGTGGCCAGGACCGCGTTCCCCGGAACGGCGCTGCTGCCTCCCGAGCAGGCACTCTCGCTGGTGGCCTCGCGTGTGGACGCCCTGATCGAGACCGCCGGAGTCGATCGCGGCAGAGTGCTCGGCGTGGGGCTGGCGACCTACGGACCACAGGACCGGCAGGCGGGCGTGCTGCTGACCCACCAGCCGACCGCCGAGTGGTTCCGATATCCGGTCGCGCCGCGCCTGTCCGAACTCCTGGGCCTGCCGGTGCTGCTCGACAACGACGCGGCGGCCGCGGCGATCGGCGAGTACTGGCTGGGGGCGGTGGAGTCCGGTACCTACGGGTGCCTCTACATGGCCAGTGGCCTCGGCGGGGGCGTCGTCATCGACGGCGAGGTGTACCGCGGCGTCTCCTCCAACGCCGTCGAGATCGGCCACATCACCATCGACTTCAATGGAGGACCATGCGATTGCGGCAACTTCGGCTGCCTTGGAAACTACGTGGAACCCGCCGCCGTGATAAGGCAGGCGCTGAAGGAATCGAGCCTCGGTCAACGGCTTGAACTCGACCCTGCGGATACCGACGTCATGACCGGGTTCGCCCGCATCGCGACCGCCGCCGTCGCCGGAGACCCAGCGGCACTGACCTTGATCGAGCGCTCCGCCCGCCATCTGGGTACCGCCGCCGTCACGATGACGAGCCTGTTCGACCTCGACCTGATCGTGCTCGCCGGCCCCAGTTTCACCACCGCAGCGTCGATCTACCAGTCGGTGATCGAGGAGGAGGTGCAACGGCGCACCTTCGCCCGGCGGGCGCACCCGGTCCGGGTGGTCACCTCGGTCAGCAGCTCGGACGCGGCGGCGATCGGCGGCGCCGTGCTTGTCCTGCAGGGCGAGCTGGCCCTCCTCGAGCTGGACGTACGAGCCTGACGTCGCCGGAGCCGTCTATCAGGAGGGGTGCCTGGATCCGGTCGGGGTCACCGCGGTCCTTCTCCGCTGGTTCGCCGTGTCGTCTGGATGACGGCGGCGCCGAGGGGAGCCAATGTGATCTCTTCGGTTGCCGCGGCGCCCGTCAGCAGGTCGACTCCCGAGCGATCCAGGGGAACGGCGACGTCCACGTCGGGGCTGTGGTTGAGCAGGAAGAGGTACTCGTTCCGATCGCCCTCCCGTACCGTGCACTCGACGTGAGTGGGCAGGCCCGGGAAGGGATCCGTGACCCCGGCCATCCGGATCTGGTCCAGAAGGACGGCATGGAAGGCGGCGTCGTCCAGGAGAGTCGAGAAGTAGACGACCCGGCCGGAGCCGTAGGCGTTCTCGACGATCGCGGCGCGCTCTGCCAGCGGCCCGTCGGCGTATCTCGCCAGCGCGGTGCCGGTTTCCAGATGAATGTCCTCCCGCCACCAGCTCGCGGTGGCGGTGCGCCCGTCGGCGAACCGGACCGCGAACCGCTCTCCGGGACGCGCCGGCCAGTACTCGTCGATCTTTGCCCCGATGAGGTGGCGGAACGCTCCCGGATAGCCGTGGGGGCGGACGCGGTCGCACTCGTCCACGACCCCTGAGAAGAAGGACATGACGACGGTGCCACCGGCGCGGGCGAACTCGGTGACGGCCGCGACGCCCTCGTCGTCGATCAGGTACGCGTTGGGGATGATCAGGACCTTGTACGGCGCCAGGTCGCTTCCGGGAGACACGACGTCGATCGTGTGGTGGTGTTCCCACAGCGGCCGATGGTGGCGCAGCACGATTTCGCCATAGTCGAAGTCGTCACGGGGCAGCCATCCGGTGTCCTCCAGCCCCCACCGGCCATCCCAGTCGAACAGGATCGCGATGTCGGCGCACCGCATCGTCGTACCCGCCACCGGGGCGAGGAGGCTCAGCTCGCGTCCCAGGTCGGCGATCTCCCGGAAGGTCCGCGAGTCCGGCCCGGAGTGAGGAACCATCGCGGAATGGAAGCGCTCCACCCCGCCCCGGGCGGCCCGCCACTGGAAGAACATCACCGAGTCGGATCCACGTGCCAGCGCCTGCAGCGAGCCGAGCCGCATCCGCCCTGGTTCCTTGGCCAGGTTGACGTTCCTCCAGTTGACGGCGCTCGCGGCCTGCTCCATGACCATCCACGGCTGACCGTTCTTCAGTGAGCGGAACATGTCGTAGTGGAATGCGGTCGATATGTGCGATTCGGAATCGCCGGGGTCGGGGTAGACGTCGAGGGCGGCGACGTCCTGTTCCGATGCCCACCTCCAGTAGTCCGCGTGCGGGTAGAAGGACATCAGGTTGGTCATTACGGGGATGTCGTCGCGGAAGGAGCGGAGGATGTCACGCTCGGCGAGGTAGCACTCGAGCAGGGAGTCGGAGGTGAAGCGCCGGAAGTCGAGGCGGCGAGCGGGGTTCATCCAGACGTTCATGACGTTGGCCACCTCGATCTGGTTCCAGTCCGTGTAGACCTGGCCCCAGAAGCTGGTGGTCCAGGCGGCGTTGAGGGTGTCGAGGTCGCCGTACCTGCGCCGGAGCCAGCGGCGGAAGCCGCCGGCGGCGGCCTGGCTGTACGACGTGGGGCCGTACTCGTTGTTGACATGCCACATCGCGAGAGCCGGGTGGAAGGAGTAGCGCTCGGCAAGCCGGGTGACGATGTTCGCGGCGTACTCACGGTAGACAGGGGAGGCGTGGTCGAAGTGCTGACGGCTGCCCAAGCCGAGAGGCCGGCCGTCCTCCATGATGGGGAAGACCTCTGGGTGCAGTTGGGTGAGCCAGGCGGGCGGCACGGCGGTGGGGGTGGCCAGGTTGACGCTGACGCCGCCCTCGTGCAGGAGGTCCATGACCTCGTCGAGCCAGCCGAACTCGTACTCCCCGGGCTCCGGTTCGATCGCGACCCAGGCGAAGATCCCCAGCGAGACCAGGTTCACTCCGGCCTCACGCATCAGCCGGACGTCCTCCCGCCAGGTGGCGCGGTCCCACTGCTCAGGGTTGTAGTCGCCTCCGTAGGCCAGGCCGCCCAGGCGGCTCCTGAAGGCGTGCATACGAGGGTTGGTCATGTGACGCTCCTTGGCGAGCCGTTAAGGGCCCAGCCACCGCGGTCCGATGGCTGGGCCCGGCACAGTCACCTGCGGTCAGGACAGGTGATCACGCGTACGGGTTCTGGGTGAGCAGGTGCGCCTTGTAGCCCTCGCCGATGCCGGGCTCGGGGGTGCCGGCGTAGTCCTTGATGAGCACCGCGCCCGTGCTACAGCCCCACGGGCTCCAGGTCCAGGCGAGGTACGACACGCCGTTCTTGTCCGCCCACTTCGTGAGCTGGTCCATGTAGTCGTAGCCGCAGTTGTCCGCGCCGAACTCACCGGTCACCACGGGGACCTTCGCGACGAGCGGAGCGACCTGGCTGTCCCAGCAGGCCGCCGTGGCGCAGGCGTTGAAGCTGTAGGAGTGCCAGGATGCGGCGATGTTGTTCAGCGGGTCGTTCGGCTTGTACGCCAGCCACTCCCGCATGTCGTTGGCCCACTCCAGGCCGCCCACCATGAGGAGGTTGGTCGCGCCGGTCGCCCGGACCGCGTCGACGAGGTCCTGCATGCCGGCCACCTCATAGGGAATGCCGGTGCAGGTGCCGCCGTCTCGCAGGCACTGCCAGCCCAAGGTCTTGTTCCAGTCGCTGCCGACCTCCGGGTACGGCTCGTTGAACAGATCGAAGACCACCGCGTTGTTGCCCTTGAAGGTCTTCGCGACGCCGGTCCAGAACTGGGGAGCGTACTGCGCGTCCGGCATCGGCTTCTGGCACGTCGCGGTGGCGTCCTTGCAGTGCCAGTCCGGTCCGTTGCTGAAGGCGCCCGAGGTCCAGTGCAGGTCGAGGATCGGCGTGATGCCGTTGGCGACCAGCAGGTCGGCGTACTTCTTGACCTCCTGCTGGTAGGCGGCGCCGCTGGGCGAGCCGTTGAGGCCGAGCCAGCACTCCTCGTTGAGCGGGATGCGGACGGCGTGGATGTTCCAGCTCTTCATCGCGTCGACCGACGCCTGGTCCACCGGGCCGGAGTCCCACATCCCCTTGCCCTGGACGCAGGCGAACTCGCCGCTGGAGCGGGAGACGCCCAGCAGCCGGTACGGCTTCCCGGCCGCCGTCACGATCTTGTTGCCGGAGACGTGCAGCTGGGGTGCGGGGCCAACGGGATCAGGGCTGGGACTCGCGCTGGGGCTCGCGCTGGGACTTGAGCTGGGACTTGAGCTGGGGCTCGCGCTGGGACTTGCGCTTGGGCTCGCGCTGGGACTTGGACTGGGGCTGGGGGACTGGCCGGTGCAGGCGACGCCATTGACCTTGAACGCGGTGGGAACCGGGTTGCTCCCGCTCCACTTGCCGATGAAGCCGATCGACACCGAGGCGCCGGTGGCCACCTTGGCGTTCCAGCTCAGGCTCTTGGCGGTGACGTGGGCGCCGGTCTGCGACCAGTCGGCGCTCCAGCCATTGTTCACACCCTGACCGGCGCTGGGGAAGTCGAACTCCAGCGTCCAGCTGGTCAGCGGGTCGCCCAGATTGGTGATCGAGACGTCACCCTGGAAGCCGCCCGACCACTCACCTGCGACCTTGTATTTCACTGAGCAGCCGCCGGCGGCGGCCGAGGCCGGTGCATTCACGAGCGCGGCGCCCGCGGCCACGAGGCCGACGGCCGCCGTCACTAACGCGACGCGGTGTTTCATGGGGCTTTCCTCTTTCTCCTTTTGCGGATCCGGAGATCTGCCGCCTCACGACTGGATCCGATGGTCGTAGGCGGGAGCTTCGCCGGCGGCCACGACAGCCGCCGCATCGATGTCGAACGAACGGCCACGCGCCTCCGGGTCCGGCGAGGCGGCGGCCAGGAGCCGGGTATAGGGGTGCCGCGGGGCGAGGATGACCTCGTCGGCCGGGCCGCGCTCCACGACCCGGCCTCGGTGGAGCACGAGGATGTCGTCGGAGAAGTGCCGTGCGGTGGCCAGGTCGTGTGTGATGTAGAGGACGGCGAGATTCTCCTCGCGCTGCAGGCGCGCCAGCAGGTTCAGCACGCCCAGCCGGATGGAGACGTCCAGCATGGACACGGGCTCGTCGGCCACGATCACCTTCGCCCCCGGCGCGAGCGCGCGGGCGATGGCGACCCGCTGCCGCTGGCCGCCGGACAGCTCGTGCGGGCGGCGGTGAACGATGTCGCGTGCCGGTAGGTTGACCCGTTCCAGCAGGTCGCCGGCCTTCTCCCGGGCCTCGGCTCCGGTGCGGGCCTGCCCGTGCAGCAGCAGCGGGCGGATCAGATGATGCTCCACGGTGTGGAAGGGGTTCAGTGAGGAGAACGGGTCCTGGAACACCATCTGCACGTGGTCGCGGTACGCCCGATCGGACACCCGGCCGCCGTCGTCGTTCAAGACGACCTGTCCGGCGGTGGGCCGTTCCAGCCGGGCGATGATCCTGGCGATCGTGGACTTGCCCGAACCCGACTCCCCGACCAGGGCGATCGTACGGCCGGGCGTGAGCGTGAACGAGACGTGGTCCACGGCCCGCAGCCGCCGTCCGCGCAGACCGGTCCGGATGCGGAAGTCCTTGACGAGGTCCTGCACGTCGAGCGTGGTCACCGTGCACCTCCGGTGGCCTCACCGGTGCGGACGAACGCGCCGCGCTCACCCGTGAGGCTGGGGAACGATTCGAGCAGGCGCCGGGTATAGGGATGGCGGGGTCCGGCGAGGATTTCCTCGGCCGCCGCGCACTCGACGATCTCCCCGCCCAGCATCACGGCGATGCGGTCGCTGACCTCAAGCAGAAGGGGAAGGTCGTGGGTGATGAGCACGATCCCGAATCCCAGCTCGTCGCGCAGGCGCAGGATCTCGCGGAGGATGCCTCGTTGCACCACCACGTCCAGGGCGCTGGTCGGCTCGTCCATGATCATGACTTGCGGGTCGAGCAGCATGGCCATTGCGATCATGACGCGCTGTCGCATGCCTCCGGACAGCTCGTGGGGGTAGGAGCGCAGCCGCGCGGGGTCCACGCCCACCAGCTCCAACGCCCTGGCGCAGCGCGCCCGGCGATCGCTTCGCGAGAGCTGGGGGCGATGCGTGGTGAGTACGTCCTCCAGTTGCGCCCGGATCGTCATGACAGGGTTCAGCGAGTTCATCGCTCCCTGGAACACCACCGACATCTGCGACCACCGGAAGGCCCGCAGCTCGCCGGACGGCAGGGCGAGCATGTCGGTGTCCCCTCCGTCCCGGTGATGAAAGGTGACCGATCCGGCGGTGACCTCCGCCGGCGGCCGGTGCAGGCGGTTGATCGCGTATGCGAGCGTCGTCTTCCCGCTGCCCGACTCGCCGGCCAGGCCCAGAATCTCGCCCCGCCGTACCTCCAGCGACACGTCCTTGACCACCCGTACCGTGTTTCCGTAGGTCACCGACAGGTTCCGCACACTCACCACGACGTCCTGCGAGGGCCGCCCGACCGGCGCCGGCTCGCGCCGCGGGTGCCGGATCCGGCGTGGTACGGCGCGCAGCTTGGGGTTGGTGATCTCGTCGATGCTGAAGTTGACCAGTGCGAGGCCGCATCCGAACAGCGCGATGATCAGGCCCGGTGGCGCGAACCACCACCAGGCGCCGCGTTGCAGCGCGAAGCCGTTCTGGGCGTAGTAGAGCATCGTGCCGAGGGTGGAGGAGTTCGAAGCGCCAAGCCCGAGGAACGACAGACCGGCCTCTGACAGGACCGCCGCGATCACCGAGAAGACGAACTGGGAGGCCAGCAGCGGCAGGAGGTTCGGCAGGATCTCGACGGTGATGATCCGCCATGCCGGCTCCCCCGCCACGCGGGCGGCCAGGACGTACTCCCGGTTGCGCAACGTCAGCGTCTGCGCGCGAAGCACCCGGGCCGACCCGGCCCAGCCGGTGATCGCGAGCACCACCGCGATGGTCCACGCCCCTCGCTGCTCGGGCGGTACGAACGCGGAGATGACGATGACCAGTGGGAGGCCGGGTATCACCAGCATCACGTTGGAGAACAGGGAGAACGCCTCGTCCACGACGCCGCCGGCATAGCTGCCCACGATGCCGAACAGCGCCGACAGTACCGTGGCCATCACGCCGACGAGCACGCCGATGTAAAGCGATCCCCTGGTCGCGTACGCGATCTGGGCCAGCACGTCCTGGCCCATCTGCGTGGTGCCGAGGACGTGGCCTCCACCGGGCGAAGTCAGTCCGATGTCGTTGATCGCGTCCGGATCGCCGACGAGGAGCGGGCCGGCGACGCCGAACAGGATGATCGCGGTGATCAGGGCGAGCCCGGTGACCAGTTTGGGCGACAACCGGGGCAGCACGGCGCGCCGGGGCGCCGGGGAATCCGGACCGGGATCGGTCATGCGTTCCCTCCCGCGCGGGTTCGGGGGTCGATGACGCCGTAGAGCAGGTCGACCACCAGATTGGCTCCGAGCACCGCCACGGTCGTGACCAGGAAGATGCCCTGCATGAGCGCGTAGTCGTTGTTCTGCACGGCCTCAAGCAGCTTGGAGCCGATGCCGGGGTAGGAGAACACCTGTTCGGTGACGATGGAACCGGCCACCACGAACCCGAGGGAGATGGCGAACCCGGCGATCGACGGCAGTGCCGCGTTGCGCGCGGCGTACCAGATCATCACGCGCCTGTCCGGCAGCCCCTTCGCGGTGGCGGTGAGCACGTAGTCCTCGGACAACGTGGACACCATCATGTTGCGTAGCCCCAGCAGCCAGCCGCCCACCGAAGAGATCACGATCGTGAGCGCGGGCAGGATGCCGTGGTGGACGGCCGAGCCGAGGAAGTCGAGGTTCCACCCGGGGGTGAAGTCGACGTCGTAGCCGCCGATGAGCGGGAACCAGCCCAGCGCGGACCCGAAGACGGCGACGAGGACGAGCGCCAGCCAGAAGTACGGCACCGCCGCCAGCACCGTGGTCGCGGGCACCAGCGAGTCGAGCCAGGTGCCTCGCCGCCAACCCACCACCATTCCCAGCCCGGCGCCGACCAGGACCGACAGCACCGTCGCGATGCCCACCAGCACGACCGTCCAGGGCAGGGAGGTCGCGATGACCTCCGAGACGGGCACCGGGTAGGCGCTGACCGAGATTCCGAAGTCGCCGTGCAGCATGTTGCCGAGATAGGACAGATACTGCTTGGTCAACGGCTCGCCCGTGTCGGTGCCGAGCAGCAGTTCGTAGGCTCTGCGAGCCTCGGGGTTCACCGAGCCGCCCCGCTGCTGAAGCTTCGCCATCAGGATGCTCACGGGGTCGCCCGGCATCATCCGGGGGATGAAGAAGTTCAGTGTGACCGCCGCCCACAGGGCGGCCAGGTAGAAACCGAACTTGCGGAGGTAGTACCGCATCGGCTCACTTGCCCGTGGGCCTGAGCCGTAGATAGATCTCCGAGGCGTCCGGGGCCTGCCAGGCCGCCGGGAAGGCGTACAGGTCCTCCTTGGTCGGCCAGCCGGTGAACTTCCTGGCGTTGTAGATGTTGATCGTCCCCTGGGTGAGCAGCGGGACATAGGGCATCGACTGCTCGACGCGGGTCTGGATCGTGTCGAAGTACGGCTGCCGCGCCGCGGTGTCCGATACGTTGATCTTCTTCAGTTCGGCGATGGCCTTGTCCACGTCAGGATCGGAGAAGCGGCTGACGTTCGCGCCGGGCGTCCCGCCGACCTTGTCGGTACTGTCGGTGCTGTAGAAGTAGCTGTAGACGTAGAACGGGTCGGCGGCCGGGCCCTGGTACAACGAGTCGAGCATCAGCTCGAAGTCGCCACGCCCCCGCGCGTCGGCCCATTCGTTGTACGACAGCTGTTGCGCGGTCACCTTGATGCCGGCCTTCGCCAGCTGCTGGCCCAGTGTGTCGGCCGCGGTGATGTAGTCGGTCCATCCTGCGACCGTCTTGAGTGTCAGCTTGACGGGCCTGCCGTCCTTGACGTAGATCCCGTCGGCGCCCTTCGCGTAGCCCGCGCTCTCGAGGATCTGCTGCGCCCTCGCCGCGTCCGGCTGCATCGGCGCGACCTTGTTCTGCAGACGGCCGGAGATGACCGCCTGGTCCCGCTGCAGCAGGGCCATGCTCGGCGAGATCTCGGCGCTGGTGTTCTCGAAGGCCAGCGCGTTCAACTGAGTCCGGTTGACGGCATGGTAGATCGCCTGGCGGACGGCAGGGTCGGTCTGCGGGCCCTTGCACCCCAGCTCGGCATTGGCGCAGGTGTCGAGCACCATCTGGTTCACCGGAGTGGTGATCAGCTTGTACCCGGGATAGCTCTGCTCCACGTTCGCGATGTCCGGCACCGGTCCGGTCTGCCAGTCGATCTGGCCGGCCTTGAGCGCGGTGGCGCCGGACTGGTTGCCCGACAGCGAGGGGAAACGGATCTTCTTCACGGCGGGCTCGCCACCCCAGTAGTCCGGGTTCGCCTTCAACGTGAACGCCTGGGGCTTGAGCTCATCCACCAGATAGGGCCCGGTGCCGACGGGCTCGCGCAGCTGCTCCTTCGTGGGGTCGGGAATGTCCTTCCACTTGTGCTCGGGCACGATCCAGATCCGGCCGAGCACCTGCGGGCCGTCCACGAAGGCCGGCTCGTCGAACTTGATCACAACGTGGGTGGCGTCGGTGGCGGTCGCCTTGCCCCGGTAGCCCGTGCCGTTCATGGCCTTGTGCTCCGTGATCATTTTCAGCGTGAACACGACATCGTCAGCGGTGAACGGCCGGCCGTCGGACCACTTGACGCCGCTGCGCAGCGAGATCGACAGCTCCGTACCGTCGTCGTTCCAGGAGAAGCTCTCGCCGAGCCGGGGCCTGGGTGCGCCCTCGCTGCGCACGGTGTTGTAGAAGAACAGCGGCTCGAAGATCGTTCCTCCGCCGCCGAGGGCCCCCGGCAGGTACGGGTTGAAGATGGGCTGGATGTCACCTGATCCGCCGGTGTACACGACCAGAGGCTCGGAGGAGGCCGCCGAGCCGCCTGCCCCGGACCTCGCTCCGGCCGCCTGCCCCGGCGAGCCTCCGGACGAGGAGCATCCGGCGACCAGTATCAACGCAGCGAGTCCAGCCGCCGCGCGGGGTGTCTTGATGGACATAGCGCGAAGTCCTCTCGAACGATGCTGAGCATTGTTAATTTGCCGACTTAAGTAAGTCAACGGGTCGTGAAAATTTCAGAGCAGGCGGCTCCGGCGTAATGTGCGGCTCTATGGGGTCTCGGAGCGGGCTTGTGCGCGCGCCCTTGGCCGACGGGATTCAGGCCAAGGCGGGGTGGCAGTGAGCGCAGGAGCAAGGGCGAAGCCGCACGCGAGCAGCAAGGCCGCCGTCCTGGACGCGATCAGGGCCGCGGGCACGATCAGCCGCGTCGGGCTGGTCGCCGCCACCGGCTTCACCGGGCCCACGATCTCGGCGCTGGTCCGCCGGCTCATCGAGGAGGGCCTGGTGGTGGAGACCGGCCGCGCCGAGTCGACGGGTGGCAAGCGGCGGATCCTGCTCCAGCTCAACCACACCGCCCGCTACGCGGTGGGCGTGCATCTCGACCACGGCGCCATGACGTACGTCCTGACCGATCTCGCCGGAACCGTGGTGGCCCGCATCGTGCGGCGCGGCGCCGGCGCGGAGGAGCCGGACACCGTCGTGTCGCGGACGGCCGAGGAGATCTCCAGGCTGATCGAGAGCATCGGCGTGCAGCGCGGACGCGTGCTCGGCGTCGGCCTGGTCTCTCCTGGTCCGCGCAGCTCCGCTCCTGGGGTGGGTCTCGCTCCGCCGACCATGCGGCACTGGGAGGGGTTCCCGCTGGGCGAAGCGCTGGAGCGTGCGACGGGCCTGCCGGTGGTGCTCGACAACGACGCCACCGCCGCGGCGCTGGGTGAGCACTGGTCGGGCGGCTTCGGCGGCGCCACATCGGCGGCGGTCGTCCATCTCGGTACGGGGATCGGCGCCGGCCTGGTCATCAACGGCATCACCTACCGCGGCCCTAATGGCAACGCGGGCGAATTCGGGCACATCTGCGTCGACATGGACGGTCCTGAGTGCTGGTGCGGAGCCCGGGGCTGCGCGGAGGTGATGGCCGGCACAGCCGCGGTGGTGACGGCCGTGCAGGCGGACGCCGCGCTGGCCGAGGCTGTCGGCCTGGGGAACCGTCGGAGGCGCGTCTCGACCGTCGCCGACTTCGCCGCGATCAGCCGGGCGGCCTCCAGGGGCGAGCCGGGAGCCCTGGCGCTGCTGGAGAGGTCGGCCCGCTACATCGCGGCGGCGGCCCGCAGCCTGGCCAACATCATGGACCTCGAAGTCCTCGTGCTGACCGGGCCGGGTTTCGCGATCGCGGGCTCGGTCTACCTTCCCGTCGTCCAGCAGGAGCTTCAGCGGACGGCCTTCTCGCGCGCCGCGCAGCCTGTGGACGTACGGCTCTCACGCTCGGCCGCCACCGCTTCCGCCGTCGGCGCCGCCGCGCTGGTGCTGGAGTCGGAACTGGTGCCCCTCAGCCAGGCCGCCCGTCTGCCGGAGCGGCTGGACGCCGAGCCCGTCGCGCTTCCCTATTCCCTCGTCGCTTCGGAGGTTGACTAACTTCAATAGATTAAGTAAGCAAGTACTCGCAGATGGCTACTCGGCACCCGAGGGAAGAGGGCACATGATCCGCGAGATGTTGCACGACGGGTGGCGTCTGCGGGTGGCCGGAGGACCCGTCCCGGAGGCGGTCGCCGACTGCGACATCCCGGCGCAGGTGCCGGGCGGCTCTCACCTCGATCTCATGGCGGCGGGTCTCATCCCGGACCCGTACCTGGACCGGAACGAAGCGGAACTGGTGTGGATGCACCGCGCCGACTGGAGGTACGCGACGACCTTCCAGACGTCGGCCCCGCGGCCTGGCGAGCGAGTGGACCTGGTGTTCGACGGCATCGACACGGTCGCGATGGTGCACCTCAACGGACGGCTTCTCGGCCATACCGCGAACATGCACCGCGGATATCGCTTCGACGTGGGCGAGATCCTGCAGGACGGCGCGAACGAACTCGTGGTGACGATCCGCTCCGCCCTGAACCACGCCGAGGAGGTGGAGGAGAAACTGGGCTCGCGCATGCGCGCCTACCCTCACCCCTACAACGCCGTCCGCAAGATGGCCTGTTCATTCGGCTGGGACTGGGGCCCCGACCTGCAGACAGCCGGCATCTGGAAGCCGGTGGGGCTGGAGCGTTGGGACAGCGCCCGGCTCTCCCGCCTACGCCCGCTGGTGACTGTGGACGCCGACGGCACCGGCCGCGTCGAGGTACACGTGGAGCTCGACCGCGTCCGCGACGGCCGCTACAGCGTCAGGGCCGATGTGGGAGGCCGTTCCGAGCAGGTGCCCGTGTCCGGCGGCGCGGCGACAGTCACCGTGCTGGTGCCGCAGGTGAGACTGTGGTGGCCGGTCGGCTACGGTGACCAGCCGTTGTACGACCTGACGGTCACGCTGCTGGAGGACGACCAGCCGGTGGACATCGCCCAGCGACGTGTCGGCTTCCGCACGATCGCCCTTGACACCGAACCCGACTCGGCAGGCAGCCCGTTCACCTTCGTCGTCAACGGCAGGCCCGTCTTCGCCAAGGGCGCCAACTGGATTCCCGACGACCACTTCCTCACCCGAGTCGATCGCGAGCGGATCGCCCGGAGAGTCGACCAGGCCGTGGCCGCGAACATGAACATGCTGCGGGTCTGGGGCGGCGGCATCTACGAGAGCGACGACTTCTACGACGTCTGCGACGAGCGGGGGGTGCTCGTATGGCAGGACTTCCCCTTCGCCTGCGCCTTCTACGCCGAGGAGGAGCCGCTGCGGAGCGAGGTCGAGGCCGAGGCGCGGGAGAACGTCACCCGCTTGGTCTCCCACCCCTCGCTGGCACTGTGGAACGGCAACAACGAGAACCTGGAGGCTTTCGCGGAGTGGCCCGGCTGGCGAGACACACTTCAGGGACGCACCTGGGGCCTCGGCTACTACACGGAACTGCTGCCGAGGATCGTGGCGGAGCTCGACCCCACCCGGCCCTACACGCCCGGTAGCCCCTACAGCCCCGGCGACTCACGGCCGAACGACGACGACCACGGCACCCGGCACGAATGGGCCGTCTGGAACAAGGTCGACTACACCCACTACCGCGACCACATCCCGCGCTTCTGCGCCGAGTTCGGCTTCCAGGCACCGCCTACCTGGCGCACCTTGACCAGGTGGATCCACGACGAGCCGATGACGCCGAACTCACCGGGGTTCCTGCTCCATCAGAAGGCCGAGAACGGCGACGTCAAGCTCGACCGGGGGATGGAGCCGCACCTTTCCGTGCCCGCCGCTTTCGAGGACTGGCACTGGGCGGCACAGCTCAACCAGGCCCGCGCCGTCGCGTTCGGCGTCGAGCACTTCCGCTCCTGGTGGCCGCGCACGGCCGGGGCGCTGGTGTGGCAGCTCAACGACTGCTGGCCGGTCACATCCTGGGCGGCGGTGGACGGCGACGGACGGCCCAAGCCCCTCTACTACGCCCTCAAGCACGCCTTCGCGCCTCGGCTGCTCACCGTTCAGCCGAGGGACGGCCGGACGGTTCTGATCGCCGTCAACGACCACGACGAGGCCTGGACGGGGACGGTTGCCGCGCTCCGGCAGACGCTCGCCGGCAACGTACTGGCCGGCGCCGACCTGGCCCTCGTTGTGCCGCCCAGGTCGGTGGGTACCGTCGAACTGCCCGGCGACCTGCTCGAGCCTGCCGACGTGAAGCGGGAGGTGCTGGTGATGACCGTCGGTGACGTCCGCGTCTGTCACGTGTTCGCGGAGGATCGGGACCTGGTGTACGAGCCCGCGCCGCTCGTCACGGCCGTCAACAGGCTGCCCGGCGGCTACGAGGTCGAGGTGCGAGCCGTCTCCTTCACCCGCGACATCGCGCTGCTGGCCGACAAGGTCGCCGCCGACGCCCTGGTGGACGACATGCTGGTCTCACTGCCTGCCGGACAGGCGCACACCTTTCTCGTGCGAACCTCCGAGGTGCTGGACGACCCGTCCGCCCTGACCGCTCCCGGCGTGCTGTGCAGCGCCAACGCCCTGACGGCGGTCGCGACGTGAGCGCGGGTACCCCTGTCGGCCTGGTGCTCGCCAGGCCACCACGCCTGCTCGGTGCGGAACCGTTCTTCCTGGAGTTCATCGCGGGTATCGAGGAGTTGCTCGCCGAGCACGACCGTTCCGTCCTGTTGCATGTCGTCAACACACACGAGGCCGAGATCGCCGCGTACCGCCGGTGGGCGGACAACCGCATGGTCGACGCCGTGGTGCTGGTGAACCGTACGGCCGAGGACGTCAGACCCGCGGTCCTTCGCGAGATCGGGCTGCCGGCCGTGGTGGCGGGCGAGCCGGAAGGAGACACCCCGGCCGTCCGTACGGACGACGTCGGCGCGGTGCGGGAAGCGGTCGCCCACCTCAGCAGGCTCGGGCACCGCCGCATCGCACGGGTCAGCGGTCCCACCGCCTTGATCCACACACGGATCCGCACCCGAGCGCTGCTCGACAGCATGAGGTCGGCCAGCGTCGAGCCGGTCATGCTGGAGGGAGACTACTCGGAGGAATCGGGGGCGAAACTCACCGCCAAGTTACTGGAGCGGCCCGACCCTCCCACAGCGATCATCTACGACAACGACCTCATGGGGGTCGCGGGCCTGGCCGCGGCCAAGGAGCTGGGTTGTGATGTTCCCCGTGACCTCAGCCTGATCGCCTGGGACGACTCCAGCATGTGCCGCCTGGCATCGCCTCCGCTCACCACCATGAGTCTCGACGTGCACCTGTTCGGACAGTTGGTCGCCGCGTCTCTGCTGGAACTCGTCGAGGGAGGCCCGGTCGCGGAACGCCGGTGCCCGACCGCCACGCTCATCCCCCGAGGGACCACCGCACCGGCGAGCGCCGGATGAGGAGTGCGTCACCCCACCCACCTGCCGGCGCAGGTTCTCCGGGGCCATGCCCACCCGACACCCCTGGCTTGGAGCTTTGGTGATCGCTTTGTCCGCGGACGGCGTCGGCGTCGTCCTCGAACTCGCCGGACCGCGCCCGCCGCGGGTGTTGTACTGGGGTGTCTGCCCAGGACCGCTCACCGGGCTTCCGCCGGTGCCCGGCCAGGATGTGGTGCCCGGCCAAGGCGACGGCTGGTTCGGCCGACCGGTGCTGTCCGGGCGTCACGACAGCGGCTGGCGTCCGTCCCGGTTCACCTTGGCCGAGGCCGTCACCGTGGACGGAAGCCGTGTCGAGGCGCTTGCCAAGGACCCTGACTGTGGCCTCGACCTGACCACCGAGATCGAGCTGACGCCTCAGGGTGTGCTGCGGATGCGACACACGCTTCTCAACACCGCAACCTCGCCGTACACGCTGGATCGCCTGGCCTGCCTGATGCCGCTGCCCGCGCAGGCCGGCGAGGTGCTCGACTTCGCCGGCCGCTGGGCCAGGGAGCGGTCCCCGCAGCGGGCGCCGCTGCGCCAAGGCGCCTGGTCGCGAGAGAACCGCCGTGGCCGGACCTGGTTCGACGCCGGCCCGCTCGTCGTCGGCACTCCGGGGTTCGGGTTCCGGACCGGCGAAGTGTGGGGGGTGCACATCGCCTGGAGCGGCAACCAGGTCCAGTACGTCGAGCGGCTCCCGGAGGGGGACAGCGTGCTCGCCGCCGGCGAGCTGCTCGAACCCGGCGAGGTACGGCTCGGCCAGGGGGAGTCGTACAGTACGCCGTGGGTGTACTTCGCGGCCTCCGACGCCGGTCTGGACGGGTTGAGCCGCCGGTTCCACGCCATGCTGCGCGCCCGGGCGACTCATCCGGGATCGGCGCGCCCGGTGACGATGAACACCTGGGAGGCGGTCTACTTCGACCACCGCGAGGACCGCCTGCTCGCGCTCGCCGACGCCGCGGCGGAGGTGGGCGCCGAGCGGTTCGTCGTCGACGACGGCTGGTTCCGCCACCGCAGGAGCGACGACGCGGGCCTGGGCGACTGGTACGTGGACGAGACCGTCTGGCCCGACGGCCTGCACAAACTGGTCCGGCGGGTACGCGAGCACGGCATGCAGTTCGGGCTGTGGTTCGAACCCGAGATGGCCAACCTCGACTCCGATCTGGTTCGTGCCCATCCGGACTGGCTGCTGGCCGACCCGCAGCGGTGGCCGCTACCCCGACGCAGCCAGCACGTTCTGGACCTGGCGCATCCCGAGGTGTACGCCTACCTGCTGGAACGGATCAGCAGCATGGTGGCCGAGTACGGCATCGACTACATCAAGTGGGATCACAACCGTGACCTGGCCGAGCCCGTGCATGAAGGCGTGCCCGGTACCCGTGCGCAGACCGAGGCCGTCTACCGGCTGCTGGACGAGCTGCGCGCCCGGTTCCCCACGCTGGAAATCGAGTCGTGCTCCTCCGGGGGCGCCCGGGCCGATCTCGGCATTCTGGAGCGCACCGACCGTGTCTGGGGCTCGGACAACATCGACCCCATCGAACGCCAGCACATCCAGCGGTGGACCAGCCTGCTGCTGCCGTACGAGCTGATCGGCTCACACGTCGGCTCCTCCCCATCCCACCTCACCGGGCGCGTCACCACGCTCGGTTTCCGGGCTGCCACCGCTTTGTTCGGACATGCCGGGATCGAGGCCGACATCACCGCATGGGCGCTCACCGAGCGGGCCGCGCTGGCCGAGTGGATCGCCCTGTACAAGGAACTACGCCCACTGCTGCACACCGGCGAGGTGGTGCGGGCCGACCACCCCGACCCTGCCGCATGGGTCCACGGCATCGTGGCCCGCGACCGGAGCCGGGCCGTGTACTCCTATGTGCAGCTGGAGACCGGCGTCGTGGAGCGGACGGCGCCGATGCGACTACCGGGGCTCGACCCCGACGCCGAGTACGTCGTCGAGGCCATCCCCGGTGAGGTATCCGGCCCGCTCGACCGTCATCCCGACTGGGCGTCGAGCCAGGTGCGGCTCACCGGCCGCGCCCTCGCCGCCATCGGCCTTCCCGCCCCACGGTTCGCCGACAGACCAGGCACCGCCTTCCTGTTTCTCTGCCTCCGGGTCTGAGCGGCGGTGCAGTCGATGGCGGGACGGTAGAACTCCTGGCGGTAAGAGTCGTCTTCCGGCGACCGTCGCCAGGTTCCCTTCACCTCAGTATCAAGGGAGAAAGCGCAAATGCGGTTACCTGTGCTCGACTTTCTGCGTCGCCCGGCCACCACGTCCACTGGGGGTGGCCTGATCCGGCGCCTGTCCGTCGCGGTGGCGGCCGCGCTCCTGGTCAGCCCTGTGCTGGCGTCACCCGCCTCGGCGCACGGTGCGGTCAGCGACCCGCCCGCCCGTCAGTACGGCTGCTACACCCGTTGGGCGAGTGATTGGCAGTCGCCGCGGATGGCGACGGAGGATCCGATGTGCTACAAGGCCTGGCAGGCCGACCCCTCCGCGATGTGGAACTGGAACGGGCTGCTGCGCGACGGCGTCGGCGGCGACTACCAGACCGCCGTCCCCGACGGGCAGCTGTGCAGCGGCGGCCTGACCTTCAACGGCCGGTACGCCGCGATGGACGAACCGGGTCCGTGGAAGACGGTGGACAAGCCGAACCGGTTCACCCTCAACCTGCTGGACGGATCGTCCCACGGCGCCGACTTCATCCGTGTGTACGTGACCAAGCAGGGGTTCGACCCGCTGACTCAGCGGCTGAAGTGGAGCGACCTGGAACTGGTCACCGAGACGGGCAGGATGCCTACCGGGACCACGACGCCGGTGCAGGTGTACGCGCCCGGCCGCACCGGCCACCACATCGTCTTCACGCTCTGGCAGGCCAGTCACCTCGACCAGTCGTACTACTTCTGCAGTGACGTCAACTTCACCGGCGGTGGGAGCCCCTCGCCGAGCCCGTCACCCAGCCCCAGCCCGTCTGCGTCGCCGAGCTCCAGCCCGTCGCCGTCGCCGAGCCCGTCACCGAGCTCCAGCCCGTCGCCGAGCCCCAGCCCCAGCTCGTCCCCGAGCGGTGACCCTGGGCTCGGCTGCTCGGCCACCTACCGAGTCGTCTCGCAGTGGCCCGGCGGCTTCCAGGCGGAGGTGCGTGTGGTGGCCGGATCCAGGGCGATCACCGGTTGGAAGGTCGGCTGGACCTTCGCCGGAGACGAGAAGGTCAGCTCGGCGTGGAACGCCACCCTGACGACGAGCGGATCGACCATCGACGCCCGCAACCTCGGATACAACGGCGCACTCGGCGCGGGAACCGGCACCACCTTCGGTCTCCTCGGTACCGGAACCAGCGGCACACCCACCCTCACCTGCACGGCATCCTGATCCATGCCCGGCGGTCCGAGCCGGTCAGCTCCAGGGGAAGCATCACGCCCGCTGGGTGAGATTCCGCTCGCCGATCGCGTTCCGGACGAGGAGTGGCAGCCGGAGGACGAACCGCGCGCCGCGCGGGGAGTCCTCGATGCGCAGGCTTCCCCGATGGGCGCGGGCGATGTCGCGAGAGATGGCGAGCCCCAGCCCGGTGCCGCCGGCGTCCCGGCGCCGCCCCTCGTCCAGTCGGGTGAATCGCTCGAAGACCCGCTCACGGTCAGCGGGGGCGATGCCGTTCCCGTCGTCGGTCACGGAGAGGACCGCCTGGCCGTCGGCGGATCCGACGCAGACCGTGACGCCGGTCGCCGCGTGCCGCCGCGCGTTGCTCAGCAGGTTGCCGACCAGCCGGATCAGCTGGATCCTCGAGCCGTGCGCCCACACGTCCCCGGTGGCGTAGAGCTCCACCGGCGTGCCGCCGAAGTGGGCGTCCACCTCCTCGGTGACCAGCGCCACGAGGTCGATCGGCTCGTGCGGCGCCGGCTGCCCTCCGCGTAGTCCGGCCATCGTCAGCAGGTCCTGCACGATCGCCTCCAGCCGGCCGGTGGCCGACAGTGCCCCCCGGATGGTGTCGCGGGGGTCGACGTGATCGGGGTGGAGCAGTGCTTCCTCCAGTTGCACCCGCAGCCCGGCGATCGGTGTCCTGAGCTCGTGGGAGGTGACGGAGGCGAGCTGGCGCTGCTGCTCGGCCGGGCGCAGCGCCCGGCCGATGATCCACCACATGAGGCGGCCGCCCAGCAGGACGACGAGGAATGCGGCCCCAGCGATGAGGTATTCGAGTCGGTGCGTCGCGATAAGGGGCCGCTCGACCGTGCCGGCGTAGACGACGGGAGATTCGGGGGCCGGTGAAACGCGGTTGGCCATGAGCAGGAGGCACGGCTCGCCCGGGTGGCACTCGACCCGCCGCTGGAGCCGGTCGTCGGGTGCGGGCCGTAACGTGCTCAGCCGGGGCCGCTCCGTCGCGCCCGGGCTTGCCTCCACGACCCTGCCGCGTGCGTCCACCAGTTGGACCAGGTCGACGGTGCCGGAGACGGAGTCGGGATTCGGCAGCACGCCGCCGCGCACCTGCGCGCTCCACTGGGCGGCGACCTGCTCGGCGTCAAAGAACACCTGGTCTTCGACCCTGTATCGGATCGCCAGGTCCAGGCTCACGCCGCCCAGGACCGTGAGCAGGAGCAGCAGCATCGTCGCCGCTGTCGTGTAGTACGTCTGCATCGAGTGCAGAGACGGCATCTGCTTCACCATTCTCCTGCCGCACCCGGTGGACCACCACCATGGGCAAATTGGACGATTTCGTCCACCTTGGGGTCAGTTGTCCGCTTGTGTCAAGCTGGCGACAGGGGTCTTGACCTGGGCTTTTATATGGTCCAGTGCCATGTCGAGGGCGACGACGAGGGGTCGTTCGTCCTGCATGGTCTCGGCGAGCAGGTAGCCGCCCTGCATGGCGGCGATGAAGGCGACGGCGAGTTTCGCGGGGTCCGCGCCGGGGTCGAGCTCGCCGCTCTCCCGCATGCGGGCGAGGCCGTCCGCGAGCATTTCCTGCCACCTGGCGAAGACGGCCGCCAGGGACTGGCGGGCGTCGTCGTAGCGGCAGGCGAGTTCGGTGGCCAGGGAGCCGATGGGGCATCTGTAGGGCACTTCGCGCTCCCAATGGCCCGTCACGATGGAGTCACGCCATCTCTCCAGATCCCGCATCGAGCGCACTTGGTCGAGTTGCGGCTTCTGAGAGGAGACCAGGTGGTTCTCCCGCATCGCGATCACCTCGGTGATCAGTGCTTCCTTGTCCGGGAAGTAGTGATAGAGCTGCGACTTGCTGACGCCGCAGGCGTCCACCACCTGATCGAGGGTCGTCGCCGTCACCCCCTGCCGGAACATGAGGTTCGCGGCGGTCGTGACGATGCGCGCGCGAGTGGCCGCCCCGCGGGCGGTGAGCCGCGGAGAATCATTCCCCGGCCTTCGAACGGCCATGTGGAACCCCACCTTCCGGCGCGCCGGCCCGCTGGAGCCATGCCGGAGGAACGGCCTTGACAATTACTGACATACCACCACAAACTAGACGAAATCGTCCAATCCTTCGCCGGGATCGTCCGATGGTCGCCCGCTGTCAGGACCACTTTCTGTGAGCGGGTCTCCTCCACCACATCAGCAGTGCCCCGGCTCCGGCGAGTGCCACCCCTGCCATGGCCGCCCATGTCCAGCCGGAGAGGCCGCCCTGCTCGTCCGTCTCGCCCATCGCGCTCGCAGGCGTACGTGACGGCGCCGGAGCGCTGGACACGGGGGCGCTGGACACGGGGGCGGTCTGCAGTGGAGCCGTCGATGACCGCACGGTGAACGGGATCTCTCCTTCGATGGGGCGGCCATCGGCGGAGACGACGCGCCAGACGACGGTGTAGCTGCCGGAGGGAAGCGGCTCGTCGACGTCCACGAGCACCTTGGCGCCGCGGGTTCGGGGTGTGCCGGACGGAAAGCGCCGCCCGGCCGCATCGTGCAGGAGCACGACGGGATAGCGCACGTTGTTGTTGAACTCCAGCTCGACGAGGTCGAGGCCGGAGACCACGGCGTTGCTGACGGGTGTGCTCGATCGCAGGGTGTCGTGTGCCAGCGCCGGTGCGGCGAACACTCCCAGGGCGGCGCACAGAAGGCCGAGGAGCAGAAACGCTCTGGCTGGTTTCCCTGTCACTCGCCCTCACCGTTCTCGTGACCCGATGGGCGGTCCTCCGAGTTGCCCGGGAGGGGTGGTGTCGCCGGTTTCCTGGCCCGCGCCACCAGGACGGCGGCTGCCCCGAGAACCGCGATCGCGATCACCCAGATCCAGCCCGGTGTGCCGGTCTCCTGGTCCGGGCGGTCCCCTCCGGCCACCGGGGTGGCGGCCGGCGCCGTGCCTCCGGCCGATGCCACCGATGACGATCGGTATCTCCCCACCGCTGTCACCAACGTCCATGGTCAGAACACCTAGTCCAGGGAAAGCGGAACCGCCTCGTCGGAACCACGCCACAGATACGCCGTCAGCCGGCGGCCGGTGGAGTGCTCGGCGGCGGCGTTCTCCGGCGGGGGCCAGCGCAGCTGGCGGTAGAGGGCGGTCCGATGCAGGTCGAAGGCCGCCTCCTGCAGGTCGCCGAGCTCGATCACGCATCGGACGGCGCCCCGATACGAGAGCCAGGCCGCCAGCACGCCGACCGGGGCCGCCCACCACGCCATCGGTGTCCAGGCGACGAACGCCACACTCCAAAGCCAGGCGGTGACCTGGGCCTCCAGCCGCCCGCGCGCCCTGGCCAGCTCCTGCCGGGTGTCTTCGGGCATCACCAGCCACAGCCGGGACCAGCATCGCACCGGGTCCAACCCGTATTTCTCCCTGGGCCATCGCTCCGCGGCGGCCAGTGCGTTGCCCAGGCGGGTCGGCAGGCACCGCTGTGGGTCGATCGGCATGGTGCGCAGCCACGCGTCCAACGTCACGAACTCCTGCTCCTCCGCCCAGGCGCGGCCACGAGAGGCGAGCACCTGCCAGCGCGCCTCGCGCCGGGCGACGCGACGGGCCCACCTGCGCGCCATCGGGCGCGTCACCCAGCCCAGTCGGGGAAGCCACCGGCCGGAGAGAAGGGTGAGCGCCGGATCCGTCAGGCGTCTGGCCAGCAGCCCTGACAGCAGCACCACCACCAGGACGGACGCGGTCCACCACGAAGTCACGTGCTGCGTGATCCATCGCTCTGCCGCCTGGGGTCCCCAACCGTTGCGGAAGAGCCAGACCAGCCCGCTTCCCAGCCAGAACAGCGCCGCCGGCAGGAGGACGACATTCGCCCACCGTTCCGCGATCCTGTCCGTCAGGCCCTTCCACAGACCGTCCACCACCTATGTCTCCGAATCCGGCGTACGGACGAGAGGCTTGTCGTGTTCCGGGCACGCGGGAACGGCCTGCCCGACGGCACGGCGGCGCCATCGATATTCGCATTCCGGGCAGACGTAGGTCTCGGAGTGCACAACGCCCCCGGTGCCGGTCAGCGGGTAGTACGCGGCACCGGGATCGCGCAGTCCGCCGTCGTGTGTCCGCCCCAGGTAGGAGTACGCCCACTCGCGGGTGGCGGGCCACCGCTGCAGCAGGGTCAGGATCTCCTGCTCGACCTCCGTGCTCCGCGCGAGCAGCCGGCCGAGGGCGGTGTCCACCTCCTCCGCCTCCGCACCGAGCAGCGCCGGAAGTTCCGGCCTGATGGCCTTCGCCAGGTCGACGACCGAGCGCGCGTGGCCGGTCATCACGCCCCCATGTAGGTGAAGGCGGCCCAGTACGCGGGGTGGGCGAAGTCTCGCCCGGTGCCCCACACTTCCCGTAGCGGCTCCGGAATCGGGGCGTACCTGTCCATGATCTCGGGATAGGCCGACCGCAGCTCGCGGTTGGTGGCGTCGCGCAGCCAGCGCTGTGCCGTACGCAGCGCCTCGGCCGGATGGGCCCCGTCCCGCCACAGAATGTAGAACCGGCTGAGCAGCAGCGCGGTGCTCACATCCGGCACTCGCCACATCGACCCGATGACCCCGGCGGCGCCGCCCTGCAGAAATCCGGTGGCGATACCGACCACCTCGTCGGCGAGTTCCACGTGCGGCAGCGACGTCTCACACGCGGACAGGACCACGAGCCGGCGTGTCCCGGCCGGCCTGGCGAGCAGGTCGCGCAGGGTCAGGCGCTCATCGTGGGCGAGCAACAGGTAGCTGTCCAGGACCTGCCCCCAGTCCGCGTAGCCGTGGCAGGCGAAGTGCTGCACCGTGTGGCCGTCCAGCGCGGCCAGCACCGCCTGCCGGGAGGCCTCTTCCCCGGTCAGGCGACTGCCCTCCGGAAATCTCGCGCAGCCGGCGTCGATCTCGTACCGCGAGTACCGCAGCGGGGCCGCGGCCACCGGTTGCGGGTCCTCGACGGCGAGAAGTGCGGCAGGAGCCGGGACGGCCGTCGAAGCGGCTCGGTCCGCGGCGGCACGGGCCTTGGCGCTCGGGGCGAAGACGAGGGGCAGGTGGTCGAGCGCGAAACGGCGGCCGGTCGCCGTTTCGGCGTCGGGGGTCCAGGCGACGTGCAGCGGCAGCGAGGCGATCATCCCCGTCGGGATCAGCGTCAGTTCGGCGCAGTCGGGCACGAAATCGAGCAGCGGCTCCATGATCGCTTCCCACATCCAGGCGGTGGTGTCGTCGAGGGCCCGGTGCCAGCGGTGGAGGTCGGTGGCCGCACGTTCGTAGTCCTGGAAGTACCGTGTCATGCGCGGGCGGAGCTCAGCCCAGGTCAGCGCGGGCAGGGCATGGACGCGCACGGATTCGCCGATCACCAGCAACGCGAAGCCGGCCTCGATGCCGGGAACCACGTACAGCAACGGGCCGAGCCGTGCCGCGTTCGAGACGTCCCGGGCGGCGTCGGGCAGGCGGAAGCGCTCGAATCCGGGCACGGATCTGATGCGCAGCAGCACCTCCTCGCGGTGCCGCCTCGCCTCGGCGAACGCGTGCGCCGGCGGCCGGTCGTCTCCGGGCATGGGCGCCAGGCTCAGGCTCTGCATTCCGCGCAGCGTCGCGGCCGCCGAGCGGTACGCCTCCGCGAGTGCCGGGTGTGCCCGCGCGAGCCGGTCGGTCTCCGCGGCGTCCTCACCGAGGGCGTCGGCCAGCAGCCGGGTTCTGCCGCGTTCCAGTGCGACGACGGCACTCCACGGGTCACCGGCGCGCACATGCGCGGCGGCCGCCGCGGCGGCCAGCCCCTCGGCCTGCCTCAGCCATTGCTGCTTGTGCTCCCGCACGGAACTCTCGTCGACGAGCCGGTCCAGCGCGTCGAGGGCGTAGCCGTACGTCTCCGCCGCTTCGTCCCAGCGACCCCGATGGGACGACTGGTCCCCCCAGCCCCGCGCCAAACGCATGACGGCGAGCGGATACTGGTCGACGCCCGCGGCACTGGCCTCCCGCAGCAGCCCGAGCCCGCGGGCCAGGGCGGCGGGATCCTCGGTGAGTTCGTAGAGTTTGGCGTAACCCATGGCGAGGTTGATCCGGTACGCCGCGCCGTTGGCCGCCTCGACCGGGCACAGCGCGCACGCCTCCTCCATGAGCCCCACAAGCCGGCGCATGCCGGGTTCGGACTTCTCGTGGCCGGAGCGCTGCATGACGCACTGGGCGAGGTTGACCAGATGACGGGCCCTGTCGAGGCCCTTGCTCCGGCTGACCGCCTCTTCCAGGAGTCGCTCGGCGCGGTCGAGGAAATCCTCGGCGTGTGTGTCCGGTTCGTGCACGTGCCGCAGGATCAGGGCTGCCGCGAGGTTCCCGAGCCGGACCTCGCGGTCAGGGGAGTTCTCCGGCGTGTGGGCCAGCAGGTCCTCCAGGATCCGGATCGCCTCCGCACCGACCGCGGAGTCGCCGAAAGCCTGATATTTGTCCATGAGGCACGAACCCAGGGTGAACAGCGCCGTGTCATTCCCGGTGGATGACCTTCGCCCCGCGGTGGCCTCACGCAGGAGGTCGATCGCCTCCTCCAGCGTCGCGACGTCCCCCGTGCTCATGTACAACTGCCGCAGGTCGATGCCGAGGTTGCAGACCATCGACACCCGCCCCGGGCCGGTCTCGTACGCCAGGCCCTCGCGGTGCAGCGCCACGGCCTGGCGGAGGTCGCCGATGCGACCGTTCGCCTGGTACAGCACACGAAGAGTGTGGCCATACCCTTCCAGTGCGGTCGAGTAGAGGGAATCGCCGGGCCGGACCAGCCCCAGCATCTCCTCGTGGGCCCGCGAGCAGAGGGTGAGATCCTCAGGGGTGTCGCGCGCTACGTACCGCCGGCGCAGGGCCACGCCGAGACCATGCAGGTGGTAAGGGCGGATCTCGGCGTCCGGCGCCACCCGGTCGAGGGCATCCCGGTGTATGTCGATCGCCCGATCGAGGTCCGCGGGGTCACCGGCCTCGTCGTAGCGAACGCGCAGGCACACGGCCAGCCCGTTGCGCCTCGACGCCCACTCCGCCGACTCCGTGGGCACTTGCGCGGCGGCCCATTCGGCCATGGAAACGGCCTTGGACAAGTCGTCCGGGTCGCGAGAGAGCCGATGCCGGCTGCGGAGAATCTGGACCATCGCGCTCGCCGCGCCGCCAGGCTCTTCCGGATCCGGGTAGACCCCCTCGTGCAGCAGCCGAAAAGCGGTGAGGCTCAGGTCGATCGCTTCCAGGGACGACTCGATCTCGCCCACGTCGTGGGCGCCGACCCCGACGTCGTGCAGCGCCGCGCCCCCCAGCGCGGCGGTGCCGGGGTCCGCCCGTGCCGCCTCCTCCACCAGCGCCACGGCCTCCCGCAGCCCGGCCAGGTCATGCTCCTCGGCCAGCGCCTGGGCCAGGCCGATCATGAACGCCGACCGGTACGCCGAGGAAGCGGGCAGGAGCCGGATGGCGGTCCGGATCACGGCGGCAGCCCTCGCCGCCTGGCCGGGCATGCGCCTCAGGGCACCGCCCATGTTGTACTGAGCCACCGCGCGCAACAGAAGGTGGTCGCGGCGGACCGCCGGGTCCTCCGCGACCCTCGCCCACAGGGCGACCAGTTCTTCCAGGGCCGTACGGTCACCCGCGGAATGCCGCTGCTCCAGTTCAGCCGCCCGCCGCACGAGGGGCTCCACCGATTCGGGGGCGGTGACCAGGCTGCCGCCCGCGGCCTCGACCGCGTTGACGATGCCGAATTCTCTGCATATCTGCAGGAAATCACGCCACAACGGTAGCTTTTTCGCGAATTCGTGATAGCCCATCGACTCCGAGTGCTTGATCAACTCGGCGAACCACATATCGACTTCTGGGTCATACAAGATGTGGTTCTGCTGAACGGTCGCCGCGGCTTCGTCCCAATCGCGACTGGACACAAGTTGGGTGATCGTCTCGATCAGGCGCTCTTGCTCCTCGGGTTCCTGCAGACGGCCGACGTTCTCGGGAGCCACGAAACCTCCACGGTGACCGGGCCCGCGCTTGCCGATACCGGGCGCAGGCCTGATGGCATTATGAGCGCTGCGGACCCGGTCGGGGAAGGCTCGTTTCCCGGCCGCTTTATGCCTTGTTTCCCGCTCAATCGCCGGTCGCCGCTCGCCTGCGCACGGTGTGAAATCCGGCGCGGCGCAGCGGGCACGGCACCGTGGAAGGTGCCGTGCCCGCCTGTACGCGCTGGTCGTGCCCGTGATGTCGCGCGGGCTCAGCCGCAGTGGAGGAACGCGGTCGTGGTGCCCGCGGTGGTGACGAGGCCCGCCTTCACGTCGAGGACCACGATGGGGGCCGGCCCCGTCTGGTAGCTGCGGCACCAGACGTCCGCGACGTACTGCCATCCCGGCAGATTGCCGGAGGCGTCGGCGGTCCGCGTACCCAGTACGAACGGCCCGGTCGTGCCGATCCCGACCGCGTAGAACCATATTGTGCCGTTGGGCGTGAGCCCGCTGCCGTTGGCGTACAGGCGGCCACCGGTCTGGTTGAGCGAGGTGGAGATGCTGACGCCGCCGTGCGGCGTCCCGCCCGGGTCCGCCAGTCGCAGGACGGCGTTGGAGTTGTCGCTGTAGGCCTGGTCGCGGCTCGCCGGCGGCACACAGACGTGGTCCGAGGGCCGCGTCTCACGCCAGACGTAGCCCTGCTTGCAGGTGTCGGGCCCGTAGGGGCCGCCGTTCGGCTCCCGGCGGGACGGGCCCAGTGCGTTCTCCGTCGCGGTCTGGGTGCGGATCGCCGGCGTCACGCAGACCTGGTCGCCCGCGTAGGCCTCCCGCCACACATACCCGCTCGCACAGGTGTACGGCCCGTACGGCTGGCCGGCCGCCGCCGGTGAACTGGTCACCACCAGGCTGGTCAGCAGTGCGACCACGGCGGTCAGCCACGCCGGCACGCGCCACAGGGCGCCGGAGCCGGATTTCCCGGTTACCCTTCTTTCGCCACGCATCTTTCCTCCTCGGTTATCCGGGTCGAAACGGCCGGCCAAAACGGCCGCGACGCCTCGGAAAGTGACGCGAATCAACGCCATCGTGGTCCGAGTTCGGCAGGGAGATTTGCGCCCTTCCTGTGTTCCACATACAGGTATCTCGCAGTGAATATGCGTGTCAAAGGCGGCGTATTGCGAGTAATGCGATACGTGGCAAGGTGATTCGTGAGAGGACTGAGTCGCCGTGGTAGCTCGCACGTTCCGTGCCGGAGTGGGTCGCGTCCCGGTCCGATCCGACGCTGAAATTTCAGACCGGCACCCCGGCCGCCACAGGGCCGGGGCGCCGGCTCTCGTGGGAGGCGGAAGGAACGCGTCCGTTCCTCGTCATCCCGGGGAGGAGGCGAGCGCGCGGTAGCGGCCGGAGTGGAAGAGCAGCGGCTCCCCTCCTGACCGCTGGTGGTGCTCCACCTCGCCGACGAAGATGTGGTGGTCGCCGCCGGCGTGGACGGACACCGTACGGCAGGAGAAGGTGGCCAGGGTTCCGGCGAGCATGGGCAGCCCGGTGGGGGTGGCGAGCACGTCCACGCCGGCGAACTTGTCCGGCGCGGGCGTCGCGAACCGCCGCGACAGTTCGTCCTGGCCGGCGGCCAGGATGTTGACCGCGAAACGCCCCGCGCGCAGGAAGACGGGCGCGCTGGGAGCGCGGTCCGACAGGCACCACAGCACCAGCGGCGGATCGAGCGAGACCGAGCTGAAGGAGTTCACCGTGACTCCTGCCCGTTCCCCGCTCGGGGTCGCGGTGGTGACCACCGCGACCCCGGTGGCGAACTGGCCCAACGCGTCGCGCAGCGATCTCATGACGCGACCCGGTCGAGGTAGGCCTGTGCCTTGCCGGCGTCCATGAACCACTCGGCGTAGTCGGCGGGGTCGTCGAAGCCGTTGACGAAGCGGGCGGCGATCTCCGGCACCTGACCGGCGGCGCCCAGGAGCGCCAGGTGGTGCGGTTCGGCCGGGGCCAGCAGCGCGTTGGTCCAGCGGGTGACGTGCTGGGCCTGCGCCCAGAAGCGATCGAACGTCTGCCGCATCCAGGCCGCGTCGAACGGCCGCTCGCCGTGCTCCAGGATGGCCTGGAGGTAGGCCGCGGCGCACTTGGCGGCGTTGTTGCTGCCCTGCCCGGTGATCGGGTCGTTGAGCACCACCACGTCGGCGACCCCGAGCACCGGGGCGCCCGACGGCAGGACGGCGACCGGGCGGCGCACGGTGGGACTGAAGCGCCCGGTCAGCACCCCGTTGGCGTCGGTGAGCTCGATCCCGGAGCAGCGTGCCGCCTCCCAGGGGAAGAAGGTCTCCAGGATCTCGCGGCTGCGCGCCAGGTGCTCGGCGGGGCCGCGCACGTCACCCCAGCAGTCCATCGGCCCGCCCGGCACACCCTCGAACACCATGATGTCGCACGGGCCGCCGTGCGTCAGAGCGGGGAAGACGAAGTACTCCCCGACGCCGGGCAGCAGGTTGAAGCAGACCGCGGAGTGCTCGGGCCGGGGGGTGAGACCGTTGACGTAGGTGACCGCCAGCGCCCGCTGCGGGGTGCTGTACGTCGACCGCTCCGCGTCCCGCTCGAACAGGGAGGCGATCTCCCCCTTCCCTGCGGCGACCAGGACCAGGTCGTACTGGGCCGCGTAGGTCTCCAGATCCTGCGGAGTGGCGTCGTGGACGACGAGCTTGCCGCCGAGCCGTTCGACCTCGTCCAGCCAGGCCGGCATCTTCACCCGCTGGTCGACCGAGAGGGCGGGAGTCCTCAGCCGGGACGCCCAGCCGAGAGCCTTGCCACCCGCGGGGCTCGGGACGGATAACTCGATGCCCTCGATGGGCGGGCAGACGTCCGCCCACCAGTCCAGGCCGAGCGCGCGCTCATGTGCCCGGGCGGTGCCGAACATGCACTGGCCCGACATCACCCGGCCGTCGCGGATCGACTCCGGGGTTCGGTTGGAGACCACGGTGACGTCGTAGCCGTTCTGCAGCAGGCCGATGGCCAGGTGCAGACCCGCCTGACCGGCACCGACGACGAGGATTCTGCGCATGAGGGTGTTTCCTTCCGCTGAAAGTAGGGGTTTCAGCAGAAACTACGGGCGAGGTGGCCCGCCGAACCATCCACTCAGCGCGGATTCCGTCCAGCCGGCGCGGAGTTCGCCTCAGCCCCGTCCTCAGCCCCGTCCTCAGCCCCGTCTCAGGGTCTCCGACGGGTGCCGGCCGTACTTCTGGCGATAGAGCGCGGCGAACCGGCCCTGGTGGAGGAAGCCCCAGCGGGCGGCGACGCTCGTGACGGTGTGGCGGGCCGGATCCCCGGCGGCCAGCTCCTCGTGCACCTTGGTCAGCCGTACCTCCCTGAGCTGCGCCATCGGCGTGCGGCCCACGTGGACGCGGAAGCCCTCCTGGAGCGAGCGGCCGCTGACCGCCACCGCCCGCGCGACGTCCTCCGTGGTGATCGGGAGGTGGGCGTGCTGCTCGATGAACTCCAGCGCCCGGCGCACCACCTTGGGAAGCACGGGCGGCCGAGGCGCCGCCAGCCGTTCCCGGTAGTTGGAGGGCTGCATCGTGAGCAGGGAGGTGAGCAGCGCGTTCTCCAGGTGGGCGACGGCCAGCGGCTGCGTGGTCAGCCCGTCGTCGTGCTCGGCCTCGTGGACGATCAGGTCGGCCATCCCCCGCCAGGCGCGCGTCCATCCCGCGGTCAGGTCCATGCCCAGGTCGAAGACGACCGGCCGGTCGAGCGGCTCGCCGAGCATCTGCTCCAGCGAACGCTCGACCGCCGTGCGCTCGAACTTGACGATCAGCTTGGGGGTGCCCGCCGCCCACCGCATGTCGAGATGCTGCGTAGGCGAGGGGAGGGTGGCCGTCGTCGGGGTCGAGACGACTTCCTGGCTCCCGCTGCGGATCAGGCTGCGCCCGGCCAGCGGGATCAGCACCAGGAAGAAGGTGCCGAGGTCGCCGGGTTCGATGCGGACGTCGGCCCCGTAGTCGAGGTAACTGATCCGGACCGAGCCGAGCCGGATGGAGTTGAACCGCGCCGACAGCAGGGACGCCGCGCCGGTGAGGTCCAGCCGATGCGGGCAGAAGATCCTCGCCACCTCGTCACGGACCTCGTCGAGATCGGTGCTGGCGAAGACGGGCCTGTTGCCGAGCAGCACTTCCATCGATCCCCCACTCCGACGACCTGTCAATCGGATAATCGCGGGAAGCTTGTCGGCGTTCCAGGCAAAAGGACGCAGTCCACAGGACTGTCCCTATTAAGACCAGGGGGCGTACCTTTTTCGGCCCCGCCTTTTCGTTCGCTCGGCGGGACCGGCTTCGCGGGGGAGTACCGCTTGCGCCTGTCCCCCGTGCGAGCTACCCGCGAGTGTCCACTGCGTGGGGACGATTCCCGGCCGTCGAATCCCTAGCGTTTCCCTGCGTAGCGGCGGCTCTCCGTCGCGGAGTCCCCCCACGTAAAAGGGAGTCGTCATGCGGTTGTTGAAGCAGTTCGTGGCCGTCGCGTTGGTCGCCTTCGCCGGCAACCTGGGCATGGGCGCAGTACAGGGGAACGCGTTTCTCACCCTGGTCCTCGGTGTCGCCACAGCCATCCTCGCGGTGCTCGTGTACGCGTGGGCGGTGCGGTGGTCGGAGCGCCGCGCGCCGGTGGAGGTGGCCGGGAAAGGCGCCGCCTCCGCCGTCGGCCGGGGGATGCTGATCGGTGCCGGGGCGTTCACGGCCGTCATCGTGAACATCGCTCTCGTGGGCGGTTACCGGATCGAGGGCTTCGGCTCGGTGACGGGCGCGGTCGGGGTGCTCGGCTTCAGTGCCGCCGCCGCGGTGACGGAGGAGCTGCTGTTCCGCGGCATCCTGTTCCGGATCGTCGAGAAATGGACCGGCACGTGGATCGCGCTGGGACTGACCGGCCTGGTGTTCGGCCTGATGCACCTGGGCAACCAGAACGCCAACCTGTGGGGCGCGATCGCCATCGCGATCGAGGCGGGCGGCATGCTCGCCGCGGCCTACGCCGCGACCCGCACCCTGTGGCTGCCGATCGGCCTGCACTTCGCTTGGAACTTCGTCGAGGGCGGCGTCTTCGGCACCGAGGTCTCCGGCAACGGCGCGACGCAGGGGCTGCTGCACGGTGTGATGTCGGGTCCGGCCGCGCTCACCGGCGGCGAGTTCGGGCCGGAGGCGAGCACGTACGCGGTCGTGTTCGGCGCGCTGCTGACGATCGCTTTCATGTGGCTGGCCCGCCGGCGCGGCAACCTGGTCCCCATGCGGCCCGGCGCCCGGGCGGATGCGAGCGCTACGCTCACCCAGTGATCGACTTCCGGCGGGTCACCGACCTGTGGCGGCGTTGCGACGTCGTGGTCCGGGATGCACCGTTCGGGCTGCTGCTGGCCGTCGTGTCGCTGATGCCGGCGCTCTACGGCAAGGGGACGCAGGTCGGGGACCTGCCGATCCGTCCCTTCGACGCGCTGGCGTACGTGGTGATCGCCCTGGAATGCCTTCCGCTCGCCGTGCGCCGGCGTTGGCCGGCGGTGTGTCTGGCTCTGGTGTCGCTCGGCTTCGTCCTGGACCAGATCCGCGCCTACCACGTGTTCGCGAGCAACGCGATGCCCATCGTGCTCATCAGCGCGGGCATCCATCTGCAGCGTCACCGGCGCGTCACCGTGGTCCTCCTCTCCGCGGCGTACGTGCCCCTGGCGTTCGAGCTCGGGCGGATCGGCGCGACCGAGAAGGTGGAAGGCTACGCGGTGTTCTACCTGGCGCTGGCCCTCGCGTGGGGCATCGGGGCCTGGCTGCGCTCCGCCCGGGCCGCCGAGGAGGAACGCCGCCGCCATGTCGCCGAGACCACCCGTGCCGCGGAGCGCACCCGGATCGCCCGCGAGCTGCACGACGTCGTGACCCACCATGTGACGGCGATGGTCGTGCAGGCCGAGGCCGCGCGCTACCTGACCGCGGCGCCCGATCGCCTCGACGCGGCCCTGAGCGCGGTCACCGACACCGGCCGGCGGGCGATCGCCGACCTGCGGCACCTGCTCGACCTGCTCAACCCCGACCACACCGACGTCAGGATGCCGTCCGTCGGTGAGCTCCACACGCTGGTGGAGCAGACGCGCCGGGCCGGGCAGCCGGTGGAGTTCGCCGAGGACGGCAGGCGGGCGGAGTCGGCCGGCAGCGCCGAGTTCGTGGCCTACAGGGTCGTGCAGGAGTCCCTGACGAACGCACTCAAGCACGCCCACGGCAGCCCCACGGCGGTCCGCGTGCGCTATGGCGAGGAGGAGATTCTCGTGGAGGTCAGTACCGGCGGTTCCGCCTCCCGGGCCGGCTCGCCCGGCGGAAGCGGGCGGGGCCTGGCCGGGCTCCGCGAGCGGGTCGACGCCCTGGGCGGCGAGTTCAGCGCCGGCCGGCGGACGGACGGCGGCTTCGTCGTACGGGCGCGGATCCCCGCGGGGAGCCCGTCGTGACCGCGCCGATCCGGGTCCTGGTCTGCGACGACCAGGCGCTGATCCGCACCGGGTTCGCGACGATCATCGATGCCCAGCCCGACCTGGAGGTGGTGGGCGAGTGCGGCGACGGTCGCGCCGCGGTCGATCTGGCCCGTCGGCTGAGCCCGGACATCGTGGTGATGGACGTACGGATGCCGGTGCTCGACGGCATCGAGGCGACCCGCCTGCTCGCCGGCGCCGGAGTGGCGGACCCCGTCAAGGTGCTCGTGGTGACGACGTTCAATCTGGACGAGTACGTCTACGAGGCGCTGCGCGCGGGGGCGAGCGGCTTCCTGCTCAAGGACGCCCCGCCGGCGCAGCTCCTGCACGGCATCCGCACCGTCGCGACCGGTGCCGCGCTGCTGGCTCCCGAGGTGACGCGGCAGCTCGTCGGCAGATACGCGGCGCGCATCCGTCCCGCCGCGGGCACACCGGACGACGTCGCGCTGACCCCGCGCGAGCTGGAGGTGCTGCGCCTCATCGCGGACGGCCGGTCCAACAGTGAGATCGCCGCGGCACTGGTGATCAGCCAGGAGACCGTCAAGACGTACGTGTCCCGCATTCTCACCAAGCTCGACCTGCGCGACCGCGTGCAGGCGGTGGTCTACGCCTACCGCAGAGGCCTGGTGACCTGAACCGGACGGGCACCGGCCGGCGACGGTCGGAGGAGGCGTAGCCTCGCGTGTGCGAAGACCTGCGGAGCCAGGGCGCCGAACCTACACTCGCCACATGGAGGACGCCAGGGTCGGATTCGCCCGGCGATTACGGGCGTTGATGGATGCCTCCGGGCTCTCTGTGCGTGGGCTGGAAGTGGCCAGCGCCCGGACGCCTCGCCGCCGTACGGGACAGAGGCCGATCCGGTTGCCCCGCGGCACGGTGGGCGGCATGACCAGTCCCAGTTCGCCGAGCCTGCCCGAACAGCACAACTTCGAAGTCTTCGTCGACACCTGCCTCAGGGTGGCGGCCGCGGCGGGACGGGTTCTGCCCGACGGACTCGGCGAGCGTGAGGCGTGGGACGAGGCGTACCGGGAACTGCGCGAGCAGACCGAGGAACGCGGCCCGGCGGCGGTCCGCGCTCCCCGCCCGGCCGAGCCGCTGGCGCCCTACCGCGGCCTGGAGACCTTCGGTCCCGAAGACGCCGACTACTTCTTCGGACGTGACGCGCTCACGGCCGCCCTGCTGGATCGGATGACCGGCACCGGCGGCCTGCTGATCGTGTTGGGGCCGTCCGGCTCCGGCAAGTCCTCGCTGCTGCGGGCCGGTCTGGTGTCCGCGCTGACCCGGGACGCCGCCACCTCCCCTGTCGTCCTCACACCGGGCGCCGACCCGCTGCGTACCCTCCGCGACCTGGCCGGGGCCGGCCACGACGTGAGCACCAACGAGCTCAACGAGATCCTCAGGGGACGATGGGCCGGCCGGGCGGTCGTCGTCGACCAGTTCGAGGACGTGTTCACCTCCGCGCGCGAGAGTGCCCGCGGGCGGTTCATCGAGGTCGTGACGGCCCTGGCCACCGGGTCCGGGGCCGGCGGGCGCGCGGGCCCACTGGAGGTCGTCCTGGGCGTCCGGGCCGACTACCTGGGCCACTGCACCCGCTACCCGGAGCTCGTCGCGGCGATCGAGCGGCCGGTGGTGGTCACGCCGATGACGCGCGACGACCTGCTGCGGGTCATCAGGGGCCCGGCGCGGCTGGCCGGCCTGACCCTTGAGGAGGGCCTGGCCGAGCTGCTGCTCGAGGATCTGTACAGCGACCGCGACTACGCCGATGCCGTCGGAGTGCTGCCACTGCTGTCGCACGTGCTGCGCCAGACGTGGACGCACCGAGAGGGGACGCGCCTGACACTGGCCGGATACCGGGCGTCCGGGGGCGTCATCCGGTCCCTGGCGCAGACGGCGGACGCCACCGTCAACGCCCTTGACCCGGCCTCCCGTAGGACAGCCCGCCGGCTGCTCACGCGGCTGGTCCATCTGGGAGTCGACGCCGCGGACAGGGCCCGGCGGATGCCGCTGGCCGAACTGCCGGACGACCCGCGTGTCAAGGAGGTGCTCGACCGGCTGGCGCAGGCCCGCCTGGTGACCGTCGACGCGGAGAGCGCGCGGATCATTCACGAGGCGCTCATCCGCGGCTGGCCGCGGCTGCGCACCTGGGTGGAGGAGGACCGCGCCGACCTGGTGGTCCTGCAGCGGCTCGAGGCCGACGCGACCGATTGGGATCACAGTGGGCGCGACCCGGCCTACCTGTACGCCGGCAACCGCCTGCAGGCGGCACGCGAAGCCTACGCCGCCGCCTCGTGGCAGCACCCCGCCGACGGCTCCGCCACGCCCGCCTTCCTGGCCGCCTCCGAGAACGCGGCCTCCGAGGCCAGGCGCACGGTCAGGCGCCGGCGGCGGCTGGCCCGGGGGGCGCTGGTCCTGATGACGGCTCTGGCTCTGGCCGCCTCGGCCACCGGAGTGCTGGCGATGCGCGCGGCGGACCGTACCGAGACGCAGCACCGCGAGATCCTGTCGCGGTTGCTGTCGACGCGTGCCGACGTGATGCGTACAGCCGACCCGGTTCTTTCCGGCCTGCTCTCCGCGGCCGCCTGGCGCCACGCGCACACCGACGAGGCCACGTACGGCATGCTGGCGGCGCTGGCCACACCGCTGCGGTCCGTGCTGAACAGTTCGTCCACCGACGTCACCGCGGTCGCCGTCGGGCGGACCGGCATGGTCGCGACGGGAGGAATGGACGGGACGGTGCGTCTGTGGGATGCCACGGGCCGGCCCAAGGGCCCGCCGCTCACCGGCCATCACTCCGGCGTCTATCCGGTGACGTTCGGCCCGGACGACCGCGTCATCGCCTCCGGTGACGGCGACGAGGAGCACGACGGGATCGTCCTGGTGCGCGACGTCGCCACCGGACGCCCTCTCACCACGCCGCTGACCGGACACAAGGGCCAGCTGACCTCGATGGTCTTCAGCCGGGACGGCGCGGAGCTGGTCACGGCGGACGACCATCAGATCGTCCAGCGCTGGGACACCCGCACGTGGCGCCGTCTGGGTGACCCCGTCGGCCCGTTCCGGCATGGCAGCGACGTCTGGACCACGCTGAGCCCCGACGGCAGAGCCATCGCCGTCCAGACCGACCGCTTCAGCAACTCCTCCACCTGGCAGGTCTGGGACCTGGCCGGTCGCCGGAGCTTCGGGCCGCCCATCTCGGCGAGAGCGCTCGCCTTCAGCCCGGACGGCCGGACGATGACGACCGCGTACTGGAACTTCAACGAGGAGGGCAGCCTGGTCCAGCGATGGCGCCTGACCGGTCGATCGAAGCTCGGCAAGCCGGTGCGCGTCGGCGTCTCGGTCTACTCGACGATCTACAGTCCCGACGGCCGGACCGTCGCGATCGGCTGCGGCGACGGCACGGTGCGCTTCCTCGACACCCGCACCCTCCGGCAGACGGGTGCCGTGCTGAGGGGCCACTCCACCTACATCGCCGACCTGGCCTACTCCCCCGACGGCACCCGTCTGGTCACCACGGCCTATGAGCGGAGCGCCCGCATCTGGGACACCACGGTCTGGGCGCAGACACCCGGCCCCGCGCGCAGCGCCGAGCAGTCCGCCTTCGGTGCCGCGATCAGCGGCGACGGACGGGCCGTGGCCGTCATCGAGTGGACAGGCCGGCCGGGTGACATCGAACCGGAGGTGCGGCCGCTGGACGCCGTCACCGGCCGGCCGACAGGCGACCGGCTGGGCCTCGGCCTGCGTGATCAGATGTATGTGCCTCCCAACGGGATGGTGCTGAGCCACGACGGTCGCCTCCTGGTCGTCCACGCCATCCATGTCACCGACGACGAGCAGGGCGTTTCGACCTTCGCCGGTGACGACGGCCAGCTCGTGATCGTCGACCTGGCCACGCGCCGCCGGAAGGGTGCGATCGACCGCTATCCGGATGCGATCAGTGCCACCGCCATCAGTGCCGACGGCAGTGTGATCGCCACGGTCGGAGAGAGGATCGTCCTGCTCGGCACCACGACGCTGCGGCGGATCGCGGCCTCACCTGTTCTGGGCCACCCCGACGACGACCACGTCGTCGCCGCCGTCTTCGATTCCACGGGCAAGCTGGTCATCACCACCGAGACCAACGGAGCGAGCACCGGCAGCGTCATCCACATGTGGCGCATCGGCGACTGGAGCCAGATCGGTAGCATTTCCAGCCCTGGCTCCGTCGTCGCCATGGCCGTCAGCTCGAACGGCCGCTACCTGGCGACCGGGGACACCGACGGGATCCTGCGCCTGTGGGACCTGCGGACCCGGCGGGAGATCGCGGTGGCACAGCCCACCGGAGACGCCGAGCGGCCGTACGGTCTGGCGTTCGGTGCGGACGGCGCGACCGTGCTGGCCGTCGCGGAGAACGGCACGATCACGCGCTGGCCCATACCGTTGCCGGCCGACCCGTACCGCGCCGTGTGCGCCCTGGCCGGACGGGCCATGACGTCGCAGGAGTGGAACCAGTTCGCGCCCGGTGAAGACCCTGTGGCGACCTGCGCCTGAGGTGTCCGGACCTCCGGACACCAGTGAGCCACCGCCGAGCACGGTCTGAACAGCGCGAACGAGGGCGTCGCCCCATAGCCGTCCGGTCCTTCTGGCCGGACGGGCGGAGGGACTCGCACTGTGGGCGGCGACCCCAGACTCTCCCTCCGGAGGCGTTCATGCCCGCTCGCCTGATCACCACGACCCTCGCGTGCGCGGTGGCCCTCGCCGCCGTCACGACGCCCGCCCGCACCGCATCCGCGACCACCGCCTCCGCCGCGGCCCGGTGGAGCGGCTGCACGGTGTCGAGCTGTTCGTTCTACTTCACCTCCACGACCACGGCCGCGATGAAAAGGGCGGCCGACCGGGCGGACTGGCTGTCCGGGCCGACCACCGACATCATCTGCGCCCGCGTTCCCAACCGGCTCGTCGCCCTGGGGTGCTCGATCGCGCTGCTCTACCCGTACAACAGGGCCAGGAACCGCCTGAACGAGGCCTACGCCCTGGGTGGCTGCTTCGGAGTGAAGGCGCAGCTCGGATTCACCCTGCCGGTCAGGTTCGTTGCTGTGCCGCCCGGCTCCTCCTTCTGCCGGTGATCGTTCACCGCCGGCCGTGAGGCGGGGCAGCCGCAGGCAGACGCGCCTTTCCCCGGCGGTGGATCTCGTCAGGGGCGCTGTCACCGGGCCACCGCCACGCATGTGGCGTCTTCGATGACGCTATTTCTCGGGATCTTTGGCCTTGCTATGACGTCAGTGTGGTGTCATGCTGACGTCATGGACCTTGCACCTTATGTCGATCACCTGCGGCGTGAGCTCGCGATGGTCGCCGGGGCGGGCGGCGAGGACGTCCGTGCGCTCGCCGAGCGCCTCGCCGCGACGCTCGAATCGGCCACCCGGCTCGCGCTGCTGGAGGCTCTGTCGGCCGCCGCCGACGAGATCACCCAGGACCTCGCGCCGGGCTCGGTCGAGGTGCGGCTACGCGGGCGTGACCCCGGTTTCGTCGTGACGCCACCACCGCAGAGCCCTCGCCCGTACGAGGGAGGAGGCGAGACCGGGCAGGCCGAGAGGCCGCCCGCACCGCCGCCCCCCTCGGACGCCGACGAGGGCGGGACGTCCCGGATCTCGCTCCGGGTCCCCGAGCACCTCAAGCCGCGCATCGAGGAGGCGGCCGCACGTGAGGGGCTGTCGGTCAACGCCTGGCTGGTCCGCGCCGTCGCCGCCGCGCTCGACCCCGGCACCGCCGACCGCCGCTCCGGCCGGGGTCCGGCGCAACGGACCGGCAACCGCTACAGCGGCTGGGTGCGCTGATGAGCGCCGGCAAGAAGGCCGGGACGCGGACCTTCGACACCCCGCAGCCCGTCCTCGTCGTCCTCGACATCGCGACCGCCACCGTCCGGATCAACGCGAGCGGCCGCACCGACACCGTCGTCGACGTCCGCCCGAGCGACGAACTCAACGACGCCGACGTGCAGGCCGCCCGGCACATCCAGGTGGACTACGCCGACGGCAGGCTCCTGGTGCGGACCGACAGGGAGCACGCGGGCTCCGCCTCCGGCTGGGGCCTCTCGCTCGGCAGGCTCGTCGAGTCGCCCGCGAGCTGGGCACGCTCGCTGCTGCTCGGCCCGGGCTCGGCCGACGTGACGATCGATCTGCCGGCCGGCTCCCGCGTCGACGCCAAGACGGCGGGGGCCATCCTGTGCCGCGGGCCGCTCGGTGAGGTGACGCTCACCACCTCCTACGGCGACATCCGGGTCGAACAGGCCGGTCGGCTCCGGGTGAAGAGCACCCACGGCGACATCTCGGTCGTCCGCGCCTCCGGGCACGCCGAGGTCACCACGACCCACGGTGGCATCCACATCGGCGAGGTCGACGGCACCGCCGCGGTCAGGACCTCCCACGGCGCCGTCCGCATCCGCGAGGTGACCGGCGAACTGCGGCTCAACAGCGCCCACGGCGACATCGCCGTCGACCGCGCCCTGGCCGGCGTCGCCGCCAAGACCGCGTACGCCAGTCTGCGGATCGGCGAGGCGGTGTCCGGCTCGATCGCCATGGAGACCACCGGCGGCGGCCTGGACGTCGGGATCCGGGAGGGCACCGCCGCCTGGCTGGACGTGGCCTCCACGTACGGCACTGTGGACGTCTCCCTCGACCCCGGCGACGACCCCGGCGACGATCCCGGACGGACAGACCGGATCGTCGAGGTGCGGACCCACACCACCTACGGCGACATCGTCGTCCACCGTTCCTGACCCCAGGGAGATTCTCATGCCAGACGCGATCGTGGCCGAGGGCTTGGTCAAGAGGTACGGCGACGTCGCCGCCCTCGACGGGATGGGGCTGACCGTCCCCGAGGGGACGGTGTTCGGGCTGCTCGGCCCGAACGGCGCCGGCAAGACCACCACGGTGCGAATCCTCACCACACTGCTCAAACCGGATGCGGGCCGCGCCACGGTGGCCGGGTTCGACGTCGTCCGTGACGCCGACCGGCTGCGCGCGCGCATCGGCGTCTCCGGCCAGTACGCCGCCGTGGACGACCACCTCACCGGCGCCGAGAACCTGGAGATGGTCGGCCGCCTCCACCACCTGGGCACCAGGCGCAGCAGGGAGCGCGCCCGCGAGCTGCTGGACCGCTTCGACCTGACCGGCGCGGCCGACCGCCCCGTGCACGGCTACTCCGGCGGCATGCGGCGCAGGCTCGACCTGGCCGGCGCGCTGGTCGCCGGACCGCCCGTGCTGTTCCTCGACGAGCCCACCACCGGCCTGGACCCCCGGGCCAGGATCGGGCTGTGGGAGGTCATCGCCGAGCTCGTCGCGGGAGGCACGACGGTGCTGCTCACCACGCAGTACCTGGAGGAGGCCGATCGGCTCGCCGACCGCATCGCGGTGGTCGACCACGGCCGCGTGATCGCGCTCGGCACGGCCGACGAGCTCAAGGACCAGGTCGGCGGCGACCGGATCCAGCTCTCGGTGACGAGCACGGCGAATCTGGAGAGCGCCGCGAGGACGCTGGCGCCGCTGGCCGTCGGGGATGTGCTGATCGACACCGCGGCCCTGCGGGTGACGATCCCGGTGACCGGCGGCGCGGCCACCCTGACCGAGGCGCTCGGCCACCTGGCCGCCGAGCGGATCACCGTACGCGATGCCGGTCTGCGCCGCCCGACCCTGGACGACGTGTTCCTGAGCCTCACGGGCCGCCAGGCCGACGAAAAAGCTGACGAGAAGAGCAAGGAGACCGCGTGATGAACACCCTGCGGCTGGCCGTCGCCGACGGCGTGACGATCACCAAGCGCAACGCCCTGAAGATCCGGCGCGCTCCCGACCTGCTGGGCGGCGTGGTCATGCTCCCGATCGTGTTCGTGCTGCTGTTCACCTACGTCTTCGGCAGCATGATCAGCCTGCCCGGCATGTCGTACGGGGAGTACCTGCTGCCCGGGATCTTCGTCATGGCCATCGTCACCAGCGCCCAGATCACCGGATACACGCTGACCCAGGACCTGCAGAAGGGCATCTTCGACCGGTTCCGCACGCTGCCGATGTCACCCTCCGCGGTGCTGACCGGTCAGACCCTCAGCGACCTGATCATGAACGTCACCAGCATCGCCACCATGGCCGTCGTCGGGCTGCTCGTCGGATGGCGCGTCCACGGCTCGCCGTTCGAGGCCGCCCTCGGGTTCCTGATGCTGCTGCTGTTCGCGTACGCCTTCTCCTGGGTGACGGCCACGGTCGCGCTGGCCCTGCGTACGCCGGAGGTCTTCAACAACATCGCCACCATCATGTCGTTCCCGCTGGTCTTCCTGTCCAACGCCTTCGTCGACAGCGCCCGGCTGCCCGGGCCACTGAAGCCGATCGCCGAATGGAACCCGGTCTCGACGCTCGTCCAGGCGGCGCGCGAACTGTTCGGCAACACCAGCCCGGCCCTCCCGGTGCCCGGCGCCTGGCCGCTGCGGCACGCGGTGCCCGTGTCGCTGCTGTGGACGGCCGTGCTCCTGGTCGTGTTCGTGCCGCTGGCCACGCGGCTGTACAAGAGAGCCGTCAGCCGATGAGCCACGCGATGGGACAGGTCCCCGACCGGGAGCGGGACAGGGCCGTGGAGCTGGTCCAGCAGGCGTACGCGGACGGCCGGCTCGGCCCCGCCGAGCTGGAACGGCGGCTGGAACTGGCGCTCACCGCCACCGCCTCGGGCGAGCTGGAGCCGGTGGTCGCCGGCCTGGCCGACGACGACGAAGACGACGAAGTGGTGCGCATCGCCTCCACGGGAGGGCTCGTCAAGCGGGTGGGCGACTGGCACGTCCCGCGCCGGCTGCGCATCGACTCCGAGTACGGCAGGGTGAAGCTCGACCTGTCCCAGGCGCACATCCCGTATCCGCGAATCGACATCGAGCTCCGGCTCGCGTACGGCGGCGCCACGATCACCCTGCCCGCGGGCGCGAGCGCGAACGCCGACGGGGTGCGCATCGGCTGGGGCAGGGTGACGTCCAAGGCGGCGGGCCGCCGGTGTCCGGGCCGGCTGCACGTCCAGATCACCGGTGACCTTCCCTACGGCAGCATCACGATCCGTACCGCGCGGAGATGACGCGGCCATGGCGAGGGGTGTGGCGGGTGATCGCCATCCTGGCAGGATGAGCGACATGGAACGTGTGCTTGGAATCGGCGGATACTTCCTGCGGGCCGCCGACCCGGCGGCCCTGGGCGCCTGGTACCGCGAGTGCCTGGGCCTGGACGCCGACGAGAACGGCATGTGGCGTCAGGAAGCCGGGGTGACGGTCTTCGCGACCTTCGAGTCCGAGACCGAGTACTTCGGCTCCCGGGCCCAGCGGACGATGCTCAACTTCCGGGTCCGCGACCTGGACGCGATGCTCGCGCAGCTGCGTGCCAAGGGCGCGGACGTGGCCAAGGAGACCGAGGAGATGGAGGGCGTCGGCCGGTTCGGCTGGGTCAACGATCCCGAGGGCAACCGCATCGAGCTGTGGCAGCCCAGCTGACGGCGTCTCCCCGCGGCCTCCGATCACCCGTCGCGCTTCGGCTCCGGCAGGGGGAACGTACGGCTGTCGCCGCGCCGGAGCCGGGCGTGGTGGCCGTGTACCACGAGGTCCAGGGCGGTGGGGCCGTCGTCGGCCCGGGCGATCCGTACGCGGGCCGGGTCGGCGTCGACGACGAGTTCCGCGCCCCGGTAGCGGAGGCACAGCGACAGCGTGGTCAGCTGTTCGGGGAGCACCGGGTTCAGGTGCAGGCCGTCGGGCCGGGCCTCCAGATCGAGGTAGCAGCGCTGCACCAGGTCCAGCGTCCCGGCCATGGCGCCCAGGTGGACGCCCTCGGCGGTGGTCCCTCCCTGAACGTCGGTGATGTCGCCCGTCAGCGTCTCCGTGAAGAAGCGCCATGAGCCGGTGCGGTCCGAGCGCGCCAGCACCCAGGCATGGACGACGGCGCTCAGCGTCGAGCCGTGGCAGGTGCGGGAGAGGTAGTAGCGGATGGTGCGGCGGGTCAGGCCCGGCGCCGCCGGATAGCCCAGCCGGTCGAGGATCTGCCGCACCTCCCGGGCCGTGAGCAGGTAGAACAGCATGAGCACATCGGCCTGCTTCGACGCCCGGTAGCGGTCGGGGCTGTCGTTCTCGGCCTCCAGGGCCCGGTCCAGCCGGCGCACGCCCCTATGACGATCCCAGTCCAGCTCCGCCAGGTGCTCGTATCCGGTGAACTGGCTGATGACGCCGTCGTGGAAGTCCACCCGCATCCGCCGGGTGATGTCCTCCCACCGCTCGGTCTCCACGTCCGTCAGAGCGAGCCGGCGGCGCAGATCCTCCCGTGCGCGTCGCGGCATCAGGTCGAGCGCCTCACGGGTGCGCAGCAGCAGCCACACGGTCATGATGTTGGTGTACGCGTTGTTGTCCAGGCCCGGGGACGCCGCGCCCGGATAGCCGTCGTGATACTCGTCCGGACCCATCACCCCCTTGATCTCGTAGCGGCCCGACAGGGGGTCGAGTCGCGCCACCGAGGCGAAGAAGCGGGCGATCTCGACCAGGAGGTGGGCGCCGGTCCCGGCGAGGAACTCCACGTCGCCGGTGATCGCGTAGTGCTGCCAGGCGTTGTAGGCGACCGCCAGCCCGACGTGCCGCTGAAGGTGGGTGTGGTCGGGCGTCCACCGCCCGGAGCGGGGGTTGAGGTGGAACCGCTGGGTCTCGTCGCGTCCGTCGCTGCCGCTCTGCCAGGGGAACATCGCCCCCCGCAGGCCTGCCGCGCGGGCGGCGGCCCGGGCTTCCGGCAGCCGCCGCAGGCGATAGCGCAGCGCCCCGCGGGCGGTCTCCGGGAAACGCAGGGTCAGCCAGGGCAGCACGAACAGCTCGTCCCAGAACACGTGTCCCCGGTAGGCCTCGCCGTGCAGGCCGCGCGCGGGCACGCCCACGTCGAGGTCGGCGGTGTGCGGCGACAGGGTCTGCAGCACGTGGAAGGTGCTCAGGCGGATGTCCCGCTGGGTGTCTGGACCCGTCACCTCCAGCCGGGCCCGTTCCCACAGGTCACGCCAGGCGATCTCGTGCTGTTCCAAGAGTTCGCCGAAGCCGGGCGCGAGTCCGGCCCGGCGCAGCGCGGCCGAGGTCACGTCGGAGAGCGCCAGGTCGCGCGACGTGGTGAGTGCCACCGTCTTGACGACCGCGACGGGGTGGCCACGGTCCAGCGGCAGCACGCGTGTCTCCTGGACATGGTCGTCGTGCCGCTCGGCCTCGGGCCCGCCTCCGCCGCCGGAGGAGACGTCGACCCGCGAGGCCAGGGCGACCTCGATGCCGGAGGAGCGGGTCCGCGCGCGGAGCCACGTCAGGGGCTCCCGGATCCCCGTCGCGTGCCCTGTCAGGTGGTCGCCCCGCAGGTCGCGGTACCGCGCCACTCCCGTGTTGGCCACCCGGCCGTCGAGCCCGGAGCGTACGCGGAGAGGCCCCGACCAGTTCTCCGCCGTGAAGGTCGTCTCCAGCGCGGCCAGGTAGGGGTCGGCCATCGAGACCAGGCGGCGCTGCCGTACGGACGTGACGCGGCCGTCGGCGTCCCGGAACCGGATCAGCCGGTGCAGGACGGCGTGGCGCATGTCCAGGTCCTGCCGGTACCCGAGCAGGTCCGCCGTGCCGGGGGAGAACCACGGGCAGCCGGGCGTCGCGAAGGTCAGCGGCAGCCAGTTCGGCAGGTTGACCATGTCCTCGTTGGTCAGCCGATGACCCGCGATGTCCGAGGTGAGCCGGTCGTAGCATCCGGCGACGTAGGTCCCCGGGTAGTGGACGGCGCCGGCCCCGGCCTCCGGTGCCGCGCCTCGCGTGGCGAACCGGCCGTTGCCCAGCGTGCACAGCGCCTCGCGCAGCCCCTCGTGACCGGGATCGAACCCCTCGTAAGTCAGCGACCACGGATTCGACGCGGCTCCTCCTGAACCGGCCCCCGGTCGATCCGATCGGCGCGGATCGCGGGCGTCGAGAGGGCGGGTCAAGGCGTGAGCGTCTCCAGCGCGAGAAGATCGCGCATCGACACCATGCCGATCAGGCGCCCGTCCTGGTCCACCGGGATGTGACGGATGCCGTGGTCGAGCATGCGCCGGGCCACCTCGCGCGTGTCCTCGTCCAGAGTGGCGGTCTTGATGTCCGACGACGCGCACATCCCCGCGCTCAGGGCGGCGGGGTCGGCGGATGTGGCAAGCGCCGTCACGAGGTCCCGTTCTGTGATCACTCCCGTGACCCGGTCCGCTTCGAGCACGGCGAGTGCCCCGATGTTCTTCTCCGTCATCTGGCGCGCCACCTCGGGCAGTTTCGCGGTCACCGGGCACCCGAACACCAGGGGACGGTAAACGTTGGCGATACGCATGCGTCCTCCCCTCCTCACCAGCACTTCCAGCCAACCACACCGCCACGGGACGCCCGTCGGCCGCTGGGCGTGACGGGCAGGCCGAGCCTGCGAGGGGAGGAGTCCGCGCGCGGGAATGTCTCCAGGAAGCGGACATGGAGACGGTGTCCGGCGGCTCCTGGTCGCCGCCTGGCACCGACGGGGGACGGGGGCACCTCGATGAGGCCGTGGGCGCAGGTCAGGGAGACGCACGCCGGGGTGGTGATCCTCCTTGGAGATCACGCGTTCAAGCTGAAGAAGCCCGTCGATCTGGGCTTCCTGGACTTCACGACGCCGGAGGCCCGGCGGGCGATGTGCCACAAGGAGGTCGAGCTCAACCGCCGGCTGGCGCCGGACGTCTACGAAGGAGTGGCCGACGTGTCCGGCCCGGACGGACGGGTCCGGGAGCACCTCGTGGTGATGCGGCGGATGCCGGACGAACGCCGGTTGTCCGCGCTGGTCCGGTCGGGAGCACCGGTGGAGGGCGCCTTGCGCCGGGTCGCGCGGGTGGTCGCGGGCATGCACGCCCGATCCCCGCACAGCCCGCGCATCGACGAACAGGGGAGCGGGCAGGCGCTGCGATCCCGCTGGACCGCGAGCTTCCGTGAGGTGCGGGCGTTGCCCGAGGCGGTCCTCGACACCGAGATCCTCGGCGACGTCGAACGGCTCACGCTGCGCTATCTCGACGGCCGGGAACCGCTCTTCGCCGTCCGGATCGCGGAAGGCCGGATCGTGGACGGCCACGGCGATCTGCTCGCCGACGACATCTTCTGCCTGGACGACGGGCCCCGGATCCTGGACTGCCTGGAGTTCGACGACCGGCTCCGCTTCGTCGACGGCCTGGACGACGCCGCCTTCCTGGCCATGGACCTGGAGCGACTGGGCGCTCCTCGCCTGGCGGAGCTCTTCCTGTGCTGGTACGCCGAGTTCTCCGGCGACCCCTCACCGCCCTCGCTGTGGCATCACTACGTCGCCTACCGGGCCTTCGTCCGCGCCAAGGTCGCGTGCCTGCGCCATGGGCAGGGGGACTCCGCGGCGGCGTGGGAGGCCCGCAGCCTGGCCGAGCTCACGCTGGGCCACCTTCAGGCGGGTGCGGTCACCCTGGTCCTCGTCGGCGGGCTCCCGGGGACCGGAAAGTCGACCCTGGCCGCCGCCGTCGCCGACCGGCTCGGCTGCACGTTGCTGACCAGCGACCGCGTCCGGAAGGAGCTCGCCGGCATGTCGCCGCACCAGCCCGCGGCCGCCCCCTTCGGCGAGGGCATCTACTGTGCGGAGTCCACGGAACGGACCTACGCCGAGCTGTTGTCGAGGGCCGAGCGGCTGCTCGGTCTCGGCGAGCCGGTCGTCGTGGACGCGTCCTGGACGGACACCGCGCACCGCGCCGCCGCGGCGTCCCTGGCCCGGCGTACCTCCACCCATCTCACAGCGCTGCGCTGCGTCGCCCCTCCCCGGGTCACCGCCGAACGCCTCGCACGCCGCACCGGCGGGATATCGGACGCGGACCGGGCGATCGCCGCCGCGATGACGGCTACGGCGACCCCCTGGCCCGGCGCGACCGAGATCGACACCGACGCGCCCCCGGAACGGACACTGGAGCGGGCGATGACGGCGATCCACGCCCGCTGGGCCGGCGTGCCACGGCGGTTCCGGCGTCCCCGGATGGCACCGGGCTGACCAACGACCGCGGATACCCGGGCGCGACGGCGGACGACTCCTACCGGGTGCGCGGGTCGGGCCCGATCCAGCCGGCCGCGCCCACGCACGCCTCGTTGCCTTCGGGGTCGGCCAGCACCCAGTGCGAAGGCGCGTACGCGTCGGAGACCAGGCGGCCGCCGGCGGCGATCGCCGCCGCTATCCGCGCCTCGGCCTGGTCGTACGGCACCCAGACGTCGACGTGGACCCGGTTGCGCTGCGGACGCGGCTCGTCCATCTGCTGGAAGTAGAACGCCGCGCCGCGGCGGTGCGGGTCGATCAGGTCTTCCGGGCTGTTCGCCCGGTCCTCGTAGCCGAGCAGGGCCCGCCAGAACGCCACCACCTCGGCACCGGAGAGGGCGTCGACGGTGACCTGGACGCTCTGCACGGCCGAGGGATCGGCGGGGACGCCGAGCGCGCGGGCCACCGCCGAGATCCGCCGGGCCAGTTCGGCGTCCCGGTCCGTCAGCCCGTAGAAGTCCGCGATGGTGATCAGCCGTACCGTGACGCCCTCGTGGCGCAGGTCGACGTCGGGGTGACCGCTGCCCACGCCGGGCAGTTCGCTGATGGCCTGCACGAGGGCCGCCCCGGCCGCGAACGACCCGGTACGGAAGTAGGCACACGCCCCCTCGCCCAGCACCCGCCAGTCCTCCAGGCCGCCGATCTCGTGGAACTGCTGCGGCCTGATCCGCTCGATCTTCTCCGTGGCGTCGCTCATCCGGTCAGCGTATCGACCACATCCGACAAGCCGCCCGCCCGATCACGCGCCTCCGGTGGCGACGAACCGAGGGCTCTGGAGACGGTGGTGCGCTACGGCCGGCCGGCGCCTGCCGCGAGGGCGGTCTCCACACCCGGCGTCACCACGGCGCGGAACGCCGCGTCCATCTCGGCGGGGGTGGCGTTGATCTCGCCGTCCGCCCACTTCCGCAGCAGCGCCATGAACGCCCCCACGACGCAGGTCACCATCAGGTCGAGCGAGGGCGGCGGCGTGCTTCGCGGAGGGAGGGCCGCCAGCAGCTCGTCGCGTACGACCGTGGCCAGGATCTGCTCTCCGCGCGCGATCACGGCGCTGCCCCCTCGACGCCCGAGCAGCGCACGCGCGAGCCGGCGCTGCTCGTGAAGGTGCTCGAACATCGGCAGGCCGAAGGCGAACAACGTGCCCGGCCTGGCCGCGGGGGCGAGGCGAAGGAGGCCGTGGAGCTCGTCGAGATTGCTGAACAGCACGTCCTGCTTGTCGGCGAAGTGCGCGTAGAAGGTCGAGCGGCCGACGTCGGCGCGGTTGATCAGGTCCGTGACCGTCACCGCCTCGTAGCCCTTCTCCAGGACCAGCTCGATCAACGCCTGCTGAACGGCCTTCCGGGTGCGCCGTACCCGGCGGTCGGTGCTCTCCCGCCGCTGGTTTCCCAACACGTTTCCCCTTCTGTCCAGTACGGCACAGCCTGATCGATTTGCTTGTTGACCACTCCGGGCCGGTGAATCGATCATTTATAACCGAACAGGTTGTTCCGAAACAAGAAGGGGGAGGCCTGTGGCCAGGGAAAAGCTCATGCACCGTCACTCGGAAAACGATGACGGGGGTGGCGTGATCAATTATCCGCGGGGTTATGAGATTCTGGCCGAAATCGGGTTCGCCGGGCGTCGCCGCAGCGTTTTCGCCCGTCTGGCCGCGTTGTCAGGCGCGGGGCCGGGCGATCGGATTCTGGACGTCGGCTGCGGCACCGGCTACTGGAGCCGGATGCTGGCTCCTCTCGTGGGCCCCGAAGGGCGGGTGATCGGCGTCGACCCGTCGCCGCCGATGCTCGAACACGCGCGCCGGCGCTCACCCGGCAACTGCTCCTACGAGGTGGGCGAGGGGCAGGCGCTGCCCTTCCCGGACGTCTCGTTCGACATCGTGGTCTCCAGCTTCGCGGTGCACCACATGCCGCGCTCGGCCCGGGGCGCCGCCGTGCGGGAGATGTTCCGCGTCCTGCGGCCGGGCGGACGGCTGCTGATCGCCGAGTTCCGCCCGCCGGTCAACCCGCTCGCCGTCCGCTTGGCCGAGATGGTGGCGGGTCCGGCGGTACGGCCCACCATGCCGGAACTGCTCGCCACCCTGGTGCCCGGCGCCGGTCTCCGCGTCGAGAGCACGGGCACCGTGGGGCCGGTGCTCTACTACGTGAACGCCGTCCGCCCTCCCGCCACCCGCTCCTGAATTCCAGAGGAGGCCGCTCCTCTCTGCGCGAACAGGCGTGTCGCCGGAGATCCGGCCGTGTCAGACTTCCAGGCATGGCAGCTTCCGGCCGACCAGTCGTCGTCGACATCCGGACGCGCCGGGCAGGCGAGAAGCGCGGCCCGGAGATCCCCGACGGCCCCGACCCGTTGCTGCGCAGCGTGTACGGCGAGATCCTCCGCGACGAGCGGCTGGACCAGGACCGCACGCTCGACGACGTGGCGCGTGCGGTCGGGATGTCCAAGCAGTATCTGTCGGAGGTCGAGCGCGGCCGCAAGGAGCCGTCGTCGGAGATGCTGCACTCGGTGTGCGACGCGCTCGGGCTGCCGATCGAGCACCTGCTCACCCGCGCCGTACGGCGGATCACGGCGTCGCGCCGGATCGCCGGGCACGGGGCGTCCGGCACGACGCTGCTGCTGGCGGCGTGAGCGCTACCCGCGGGTCGCGATCAGTTCGTCGGCCAGGCCGTACTCGATGGCCTCGCGGGCGCTGAAGATCCGGTCCCGGTCGGTGTCCCTGCGCAGCCGCTCGACGTCCACCCCCGTGTGGCGGCTGAGGATCTCCTCGGTCTGCATGCGCATCCGCATCACCTCGGCCGCCTGCAGCGCCAGGTCGGAGATGGTCCCCTGCCCCTGGGTGGACGGCTGGTGCAGCAGCACGCGGGAGTGCGACAGCACGAACCGCCGTCCGGGGGCTCCGGCGGCGAACAGCACCGCGGCGGCCGAGGCCGCCTGGCCCATGCAGTACGTCGCGACCTTCGCGCGGATGAACTGCATGGTGTCGTAGATCGCCAGCATCGCGGTCGACGACCCGCCGGGGGAGTTGATGTACAGGTTGATCTCCTGGTCCGGGCTGTCCGCCTCCAGGTGGAGCAACTGTGCCATCACGACGTTCGCGACGCCGTCGTCGATCTCGGTGCCGAGGAAGATGATCCGCTCGTTGAGCAGGCGGCTGAAGATGTCGAACGACCGCTCCCCGACCGGCGTCTTCTCGATCACGTACGGGATCGTGTACTGGCTCATGAGTAGAACCCCGTCCGGTTGGGCGCGGCGTACGGCGCGAGGATGCGGAAGGAGTCGACGATCTCGTCGATCATCCCGTAGTCGCGGGCCTGCTCCGGGGTGAACCAGCGGTCCCGGTCGCTGTCGGCGGCGATCTCCTCGACGCTCCGGCCCGTCTCGGCGGCGAGGATCTCCTCGGACTGCCGCTTCATGTACCTGAGGTTCTCGGACTGGATGGCGATGTCGATCGCCGTGCCGCCGATCCCGGCCGACGGCTGGTGCATCATGATCCGGCTGTGCGCGAGGCTGATCCGCTTGCCGTGCGTGCCGGACGCCAGCAGCACCTGCCCCATGCTCGCCGCCATCCCGAGCGCGACGGTGACCACGTCGTTCGGGACCAGCTTCATCGTGTCGTAGATCGCGAGGCCGGCCAGCACCGACCCGCCGGGTGAGTTGATGTACAGGATGATGTCGCGTTCGGGGTCCGCCGAGGCCAGCAGCACCATCTCGGCGCACACCCGCTCGGCCATCTCGTCGTCGACCTCTCCGGTCAACAGCAGTGTCCGTTGCTGGAACAGCTTCTCGTTCAACCGATCCCGGTAACTCGTGCTCGCTGAAACAGGCATGCCGCTTTTGTATCCGCCCCGCCCCCGCGAACCGCCGGTTTGTCTGCTGACAGCAGATGCGGCACTTATGAGTGCGAGAACCGGACAGCCTGGAGTCCCATGTCGGTACGGACGACGGCGACGCCGGGCGTGGGCACGGCGATCTGACGTATCGGGGAGCCGAACTGTACGACATGTTCGGGATGGTCCTGCCCGCTCCACACCAGCAGCCGGCCGTCGCCCGTGCCCGCGGCGAGGAGCGAGCCGTCCTCCAGAGCCGCCACCGCCAGGACCTCGCTGTCCGGTGGGGCGTCGAGGTTCGTGGAGGCCTCGTCGTCGTCCAGGTTCTCCACCCGCACAGAGGGCCCGGCTCCGACGACCAGCGCCCGCCCGCCCTCGTGCAGGATCGAGACGGCGTTCGTCTGGACGACGAGCAGGTGCCCGGTGATCCGCTGTCCCTGGGCGGAGAGGTGGTGGACGAGCGCCACACCACCGACGAACACCTCGTGCCCCTGCGAACCGGCCACCGGCGTCATCCACTGCACGACGTTGCTCGTGCCGACCGCGAGGGGGTGCACGCCGGGCACCGGCAGCGGGTCGCCGCCCCACCGGTCCTCGTCGGCGGTCAGCGTCCACAGCACGGGCTCCTCCCAGTCGCCCGCGGCGAGCAACCGGCCGCCGTCACCCACCACCGTGACCTCGTGGACGGCGCCGGGACGGCCGAGGCGCACATCGGTCACGACCGTCTCCCCGGAGGAGCCGGGCGTCCACAACCGCAGGGCGGCCTCCGTCCCTCGCTGCCCGTAGACGGCCACGCAGGTCCGGTGCCTCCACCGCCACAGCCGGACACCCGCCGTGATCAGCTCTCCCGTCTCCAGGGGTCGCGTACGACCCTCCTCACGCAGCACGACGGAGCCGTCGGCGAGCACGGCCGCGACGACCAGCCGGCCGGACTCGTCGGCCAGCGCGTCGACGTCGATCGCCGGGGCGGCCAGCTCACCGACCGGAGGCGGGAGCAGGTCCGCTCCGGATCGCAACGGCCACTCCCGGATCATGCCGCCCACCGCCGACTCCCCGGACACCAGCACGAGGCCTCCGTCCAGCTCCGAGAACATGACGGAGGAGACCGGCTCCCCCCACGGCAACAGGGACTCCACCGCGGGCTCGTCCTCGTCGGGACGGCCTACCAGGCTGACCTTGCCGTCCTGCCCGCCCGTCGCCAGGTGGAGGCGGCCGTCCACCTCCAGGAGATCGACGGAGGTCACCCCGCCGGACAGCAGGACGATCTGGCGGGACTCGGGCGGCCCGTCGTCGGGATTGAGCCCGCGGAGGTGCAGTTCGCGTACCTCCCGCAGCGCGTCCGCATAGCCGTTCCGGCCCCGCCGGTGCATCCTCGACTGCCAGAGAAGGCCCTCGGAGAGAAAGGCGGTGTCGAGTTGCCAGGCGGCCGGCTCGTGGCCGCCGATGCCGGTACGTATCTCCGAGTCGTGGTCACCGACGACGATCAGGTCCGTCATACCGTCGCTGTAGCCCGCCGCGAGCGCGAAGCGTCCGGTGTCGCCGCTCAGGAACGCGCTCGCGCCGCACCAGGCGGGCGGATCCGGCGGACGGATCACCGGTTGGCGGTCGATCTCTCCGCGCAGCCCCCAGAGGATCACCGCGCCGTCGGCTCCACAGGACAGCACGCCGTCGTCGAATCCTCCCGTCAGCGACAGCACCGGGCCTTCGTGGGCGGGCACCGGTTCCGTGACCGGTTCGCCGGTGAACGGGTCGACCGCCTGGACGACCCCGTCGGCGTATCCGAGCACGACGACCGCCCGATCTTCCAGCACTGTGGGGGACATCGCGGTCACCGGCGAGCCGGGACGTGCGGCCACGGAGCCGGTCACCTCCATCCGCTCCGGGTCGGCCAGCCACACCTGGTGGAGCGCCGCCACCGCCAGCACCGCCTCGTCTCCGGTGCCGAGGAGCGCGAGCCGGGCGGCCGGCGTGGCCGACGGCAGCGTCAGGACGCCGAGCACCGTGTGGGTGCGCAGGTCCCAGAACCGCACCGTGCCGTCCGGGCCCGCGGTGACGACGGTCGTGCCGTCCGGACGCGGTGACGACAGCATGGCGAGCACACCGCCCGGGTGCGCGCCGACGACACGTCCCGGATGATGGCGGAGCATCGAGGCCCACAACGGGGTCCACCGGCGCTCCGGCGGGAGCCCGGCGAACGCCTCCGCCGCCTCCGCCTCGCCCAGCTCGCACGCCGCCATTTGAAGGTAGGACGCGCGTTCGCCCCGGTCGCGGTCCGCGAGCAGCCGGCCGGCACGGCGGTAGACCTCGGCGTACCGGCCCGCGCCGCCCGGCCTGGACAGCGCGCGCAGTACTCCTCCGGGTTCGGCGGCGACGAGGAAGTCCGGCCGGTTCACCAGGATCGCGAGTTCGCCGATCGCCGCGGCGTGGGTGGCGAGGTGGTCGCAGGCGTACTCCGCCGCGCCGAGCCAGTCGTCGCCGTGGCGGCGGACGAAGTAGCGCAGCACGGCGTGGTGTGCCTCCTCGACCTGCACCTCCTCCTCGGCGAGATAGTCACGGAAGGAGTCGTGGTAGAGGCGGATGGGCCCCGACCGGGGGGCGCCGAGCAGGAACTGCGCGCACTCCTCCAGCACACGGCGCACCCGCGAGCGCGGCAGGCCGGTGATGCCGCACAGCTGCTCGTGGGTGAGCCCCGCACCGCGCGCCACGGTGAGGGCGGCCAGCACCGGCTCGTACAGGTCCCACCAGAGGTCACGCGAACGCGCGATGTCCGCCCTGAACCAGGCCCGGTACAGGCCGGTCAGCCCTTCGGGCAGGTCGGCGGGCGGATCCGGCGGGACCTCGCCTCCGGCGGGCAGGCGCTCGACCACGTGCCGGGCGTAGAGGAAGTTGCCGTCGGCCGCCGCCACGATGCGATCGGCCCACAGCCGCCACGCCGCCCCGGCGGCGGGCAGCCGGCGGCGCACGTACCGCCGGATGTCGTCCTCGCCGGGGGGCCGGTCGGCCCGCAGGTCCAGAGCCGGAGGCGGCAGGTCGCGCAGCACCCAGGGATCCGGCCTGCCGGTCACGACGAAGCGCAGCACGTCGGGCAGTTCCGCCGGATTGCCGGCCACGACGCCGATCAGGTGGGCGATCGTGTCCTCGGAGTCGTAGCGGTACCCGGCGGACAGGTCGTCCACGACCACCAGAAGCCGCTCGTCCCACCCGTCCGCCACGGCGGCTTCCAGAGGGCGCCGGACCAGGTGCGCGAACGCCTGCCGGGTCGGCACGCTCCCGGACACGCGTATCTGGACGTTGGCGACCCGCGCACCCGCCTCCACCGTGCCGATGGTCTGCGTGCTGTTGATCGTGATGACCGCGGCCGCGCCCGCGGCCGACGCGGCCAGCGCGTCGGCGAACCGGGGTATGCGGCGGGCGAGCGCGCCCGACAACGCGCGGACGAAGTCCAGCGCGTCGAGTGTGCGCTCGTCGCTCGCGTCGCAGAAGTGGGCCAGCACCACGTCCGGCCGTCCCGGGCGGGTGCCCTCTCCCGCGTCGTGCTCGTCCTCCGGCGCCGCGAGCCGGGCGGCGAACACCGTCTTCCCCGTGCCCGGCGGACCGGTGACCAGGAAGATCCGCGTGCCCTCCGTGCGCAGCCACCGGTCCAGCCTGGCCGTGATCCAGGGCCGGGGCACGAGCCCGGCGACGTCGGGCACGGGGGAACGCCCGGGCACCGCGGCAGGCCCGGCGCTCAACCGCTCCGGCCGTCCAGGTCGACCCCGACCGCCTCGCCGCCCGCGGACACCCGGCCGATCCTCATCTCGGCACGGACCTCCATACCGGAGTGGAGCCCGCCCCGCGCCCGCAGACCCGCAAGGTATCCCTCGACCACGTCCGCCTCGACGGCCACGTCGATCCCCGAGCCCGTCGGCTCCCGCCGCTCGCCCCTGAATGTGATCCGCTGGCCGTACGCGACCTCCAGCACCCGCCGCAGGGCGTCGACCGTGTCGAGCAGGCCGCGGTCGCCCGGGTCGGGGACGCGTCCCTCCTCGGCGTACTCGATCAGCGCGCGGCGGAGCGACGTCAGGGACTCGGCGTTCCGAGCGACGACGCTGTCCGCGACCTCGGCCGCGGACAGCGGGGCGTCCAGCACCCCGGCGGCGGAGCCGGGCACCTCGACCACGTCGCGGTCCCGTCTCTCCCGCCACCGTTTCAGCAGTTCACGTGCCTCGTCGTAGAGGAACGTGATCCCCTCGCTGAGCGCCACCGCCCCCAGCGCCGCGAGACTCAACGAGTCCGTCAATCCCATCGCCTCCCGTCGCCTGTCTGTCGGCTGGGGGAGACGTGTCGTTACGCCGTGACGCCGTACGCGGCTCGGGAGCCGGTATGCCGGGGCGCCACCGTACGGCGGCCCGGCTGCGCTGACCCGCACGTGCCGCGTTCCGTCACCGGGCGGCCGGGCGGGCCGCTTCCTTCCCGCGGTGCTCGCCATGCTCCCGGCGGGGCTCCACGTGGGCGTCGGGGCCGGGGAAGATCAAGGTCTCGTGCTCCTCGTCCAGCCACCGGACCACGTAGGGCGGGGACCCGTCGCTGTGGTGGAGGGCCGTGATGACGCCCGTACGGCGAGGTCCGTCCAGGTGAAGGCTCTCGATGACCAACCGGTCGCCCACTGCCGCTTTCATGTACGCCCCCTTCTCCCCCGTCGCTGCCATTCCAGCGTGGCCCGGGCCGCGCCTTCCGCTTAGGGCAGGAGGTCCCGTAACCGAGGGACCTCCGTCGCCGAGGGTGGGTCAGTCTCCGGGGTTTCGTCCGGCCTCGCGGGCGGGCTCGCGCCGGCCTCCGATGCGGTAGGGCCGCATCATCTCGTTGTCCTCGTGCTCCAGCATGTGGCAGTGCCACACGAAGAGCCCGGCCCGGTCGAAGTGGGCCTTGACCCGGGTCACCTCCCGGGGCAGGGCGATGACCGTGTCCTTGCGTCCCCGCTCCCACGGCCGCGCCGGCCGTGCCGGACCGTGGAACGGCGTGCGGTCCACCACCTCGAAAAGGATCTCGTGGATGTGGATGGGATGCGCGTCCGGCGTGAGGTTGTGGAACTCCCACATCTCGACGTCGCCGACGCCCGGGTTCTCCGTGACCGGGTCGTGCCACCTTCTCGCGGCCCATCCCTGCCCGGCGGCTTCGCCCAGCAGCGTCGTGACGGGACCCGCCCCCCGGACGGCGGAGCCCTGCTCCAGCAGGGCGAGCCTCCTCGTCCGTACGGCCGGGCCGAGCCGGGCGGCCTGGGGGAGCTCCAGCTGGTCGGGCGGCACGCTGAGGTCACGGCCGGAGGCCGGCCGTACCAGGAACTTCAGCACCTGCCCGGTGGTGGCGGGATCGGCGGGCGGGGCCGCGGTCTCCCCCCGGTACGGCCCGTCGGGCCCCTCGTTCACCAGGTAGAGCGGGGTGCCCGGCGGAACGCACGTGAAGTCGACCACCACGTCGGCGCGTTCGGCCGGGGCCAGCAGCAGCCGGTCGAGCGCGACCGGCGCGGGCAGGAACGCGCCGTCGGCGCCGATCTGCCAGAACGGCAGCGCCGATCGGACGGGCCGGGCCACCGGCGAGCCGGCGATGCCGAGGGCGAGGACCCTGGCGTTGCAGCCGTTGAGGAAGCGGAACCGGTAACGGCGCCGCTCGACCTCCAGCAGCGGCCAGGTCCGGCCGTTCGCCGTCATGGTGGCGCCGAAGAACTCCGGCACCCAGATGGGCGGGACGTCGGTGCTCGGGACGTACGGGCCGCCGTACCCGCCGGCCGCCCGGCTGCCGGGGTAGTGGAGCGAGCCGTCCGCGGTGAACGTCCTGTCCTGGATCACGATCGGGATCTCGTGGCAGCGGGTCCCCGCCGGATCGCCCGCCCCCGCCCCCGGCGCCGGCCCGGGTAGGACGCCGGACGGCAGGTCGGCCGGGCCGCCCCGGAGCAGGTAGAACCCGGCCATGCCGGCGTAGACGTTGAGCCGGGTCACCCCGAGCGCGTGGTCGTGGTACCAGAGGGTGCCCGGGTGCTGGTCGTTGCCGTACCGGTAGACGGCCGACCCGGTGTACCAGGCGACGCCCGTCCGGCCTTCGAAGGCGGCGGCGAAGCCCGCGTACCGGGACCCCTCCCGCGCGTAGCCGGCCGGGGTGTCCCCGGCGGCCAGGAACCACGCCTCGGGGTATCCGTCGCTGTCGTCCGGGCTGTGCCCGCCGTGCAGGTGGGTCACCACCGGGACCGGCCCCCGGTAGGGCCCTGGGGTCGCGGCGAACGCGGGCCTGCCGTCGCGGCCCGGCGGGCCGCCGGGCGGGTTCGCCCAGTGCAGCGTCGGATCGACGGGCAGCAGGTGCGGGAGATGATCACCCCACCGGTCCACCAGCTCGTTCACCCAGGTCACCTGGACGGGACGGTCCACCCGGGCCTCGATCGTGCGTCCCGGAACGGCGAACGTGCCCCGGTGCGGGGCCGAGCCGTAGCCGAAGACGGTCGTGGGCGGTGCGCCGGGCGGCAGGATCTGCTGCCGGAACCGGCGCACGCCGATGACGTAGCGGTCGAGCGAGCCGTCACCCGTGGGCGCGGCCGGCACCACCGTGGGCATCACGGCGGGAACGGGCAGCGCGGCCACGTACTTGGGCACGGACGCGGCGTCGAGCAGCGGAGGCCCGGCGGGCGCCGGCCGGCGGGTGGGTCCCGCCGGGCCGCGCGCCCCCACGAGCGTGACCGCCGCGCATCCTTTGAGGAAGTCCCGCCTGGTCAGCCGTCGTGTGACCCGCCGTATGCCCCGTCGTGTGTTCATGGCGATCCCCCGCCGCCCCGACACTCCTTTCCATCATGCCCGGATCGGCCGGGTCACACGCCGGTGATCGTCCAGTGGTTGTTGGTGCTGTTGTTCGGCGTCCACATGCCGACGTTGGAGCCGGCGCTGGTGTAGCCCATGCCGTCGAGGGAGGTCCCGGTGCCGCGGTTGATGATCTGGGAGCGGCCGTTGCCGACGTCGTTGAGGCGCCACTGCTGGTTGTTGCCGCCGTTCCAGGCCGACTGCCTGGCGACGGCGCCGTTGGCGGTGTTGCCCCAGCTGTCGATGACCATGCCGTTGGTGCGGTTGACGATCCGGTACCAACCGCCGCCCAGGTCGACCAGCTGCCACTGCAGGTTGTTGCTGCCGTCCCAGTTCCACTGCTTGACGTTCGACCCCGACGCCACGTTGCCGCCGCTGTCCAGCACCAGGCCGGTGGTGGCGTTGACGATCCGCACGTAGGTCGACGGCGGCGTCGGTGACGCCGAGGCCGACGGTGACGCCGACGGCGAGGAGGTGCTGCCGGACCCGGTCAGGCGGTAGGTGCGGCCGGCCTGGCCGGTCAGCGCGACGACGTCGGCCTCGGGCTTGGTGACGGTGACGGCCTCACCGGTCTCGCTGTCGACGACCTGGTAGGTCCCGGTGAAGATCCGGTTGCGCACCTTGACGGTGCCGGCGCGGTCGAACTTGACGAGGATCTCGGTGGCCACACCGGAGCTCCAGGTCGTGCCGACGGTGTAGCCGCCGCGCCCCCGCAGGCCCTGCACCTTCCCGCTCGGCCACGCCGAGGGCAGCGCGGGCAGCACGTGCAGCTCGCCGTTGTGGCTCTGCAGCAGCATCTCGGCGATGCCGGAGGTGGCGCCGAAGTTGCCGTCGATCTGGAACGGCGGGTGCAGGTCGAACATGTTCGGCGCGAGCCGGTCCGTCCTGACCAGGAGGCGGATCAGGTTGTGCGCGCGGGCGCCCTCCTCCATTCGCGCCCAGTAGTTGATCTTCCAGGCGAGCGACCAGCCGGTCCCGTCGTCTCCGCGCAGCTCCAGGGTTCGGCGCGCCGCGTTGTACAGCGTCGGGGTGCCCCGCTTGGTGATCTGGTTGCTGGGGTGCAGGCCGTACAGGTGGGAGATGTGCCGGTGGTTCTGCTCGGTCTCCACCCAGTCGTAGAGCCACTCCTGGATGTTGCCGCGCGAGCCGACCTTCATCGGCGCTAGCCGGTCGCGGGCCGCGAGGACCCGGGTGCGGAAGTCGGAGTCGGTGCCGAGCGCCAGGCTCGCCTGCGCGCACGCGTTGAACAGGTCGCGCAGGATCTGGTTGTCCATCGTCGGGCCGGCGCACACGCTGACGCCCGAGTGGTGGGGCAGTTCCGGGGAGTTCGACGGGTTCGTGACGAGATAGCCGAGACTCGGTTCGGTCACCAGGGTGTCGAGGAAGAACTGCGCGGCGCCCTTCATGGCGGGGTAGTACTGCTGCAGGAAGTTCACGTCGCCGGTGAACTGGTAGTGCTCCCAGATCAGGGTGGACAGCCACGCGCCGCCGGTCTGCCACATGCCCCACAACGCGCCGTCGACGACCGACGTGGCCCGCCACGCGTCGGTGTTGTGGTGGGTGACCCAGCCACTGGCGTTGTACTGCACCCGCGCGGTGCGGGCGCCGGTCACCGAGAGGTCGTTGATCATCTTGAACACCGGGTCGAAGCACTCCGACAGGTTCGTCGTGTCGGCCGGCCAGTAGTTCATCGGCAGGTTCGCGTTGATGGTGTACTTCGAGTCCCACTGCGGGGCCAGCGAGTCGTTCCAGATGCCCTGCAGGTTGGCCGGCTGGGTGCCGGGGCGCGAGGAGGAGATCAGCAGGTAGCGGCCGAACTGGAACAGCAGCACCGAGAACTGCGGGTCGGTGGTGTTCGCGTGCTGCGCGATCCGCACGTCGGTCGGCTGGTCGGCCGCGGACGTCCGGCCCAGGTCGAGCGTCGTGCGCCCGAACAGGTTCTGGTAGTCGGCCACGTGCCGGGACCGCAGGTCGTCGAAGTTGCGGGCGACGGCGGAGTTGAGGTTGTTGCGGGCGATGCCCTGGTAGTCGCCGCCGACGTTCTGGTAGTTGACGTAGCTGGAGCCGATGGAGATCAGCAGCGTCACGCTGTTGGCGCCCCGCACCTGGAGCGTGCCGCCGGAACTGCTGACCGTGCCGCCGTCGGTGACGGCCTTGGCCAGTGCCAGGAACTTGACCGAGCCGGTCTTGCCCTCGAAGTTGCCCGAGATGCCGTCGATACCCACCGACGTGCCGTCGGGGCTGGTGCGGGTGACGCGCTGCGGGCTGTCGAACGTCGCGGAGAAGGTGATCGATCCGGCCCGGTCGGCGGTCAGGCGGACGACGATGACCTGGTCGGGCGCGCTGGCGAACGTCTCACGCCGGTAGTTGACGCCGTTCTGCGAGTACGTCGTCACCGTGGTGGCCGTGGTCAGGTCCAGCAGCCGGTTGTACCCCGAGACTCCGCTGGAGCCGGCGCTGAAGGTGAGCCGCAGGTTGCCCACGGTCTGGTAGGCGAGCTGGCCCGCGGGGCTGCCCAGCATGTTCTGGTCGATCAGGGTCTGGGCCTGGCTCCACTGGTTCTGGAATACCAGCTGCCTGATCTGCGCCAGCGCCCCCGCGCCGCGCGTGTTGCTCTGGTCGTACGGCCCGCCGCCCCAGACGGTGTCCTCGTTGAGCTGGAGCCGCTCGACGTCGACGTTGCCGAACACCATCGCGCCCAGGCGCCCGTTGCCGATCGGCAGCGCGCGCAGCCAGTCCGTCCCGGCGCTCTCGTCGTACCACAGCGCCAGATCGTTCGCGGCGAGCACCTGCGCCGGCGCCACCGACCCGGCTCGCGCGGCCGCCGTCCACTGCAGGGGCAACAGCGCGGCTCCGGCTCCGGCCGCGCCGAATCGCAGCGCTTGCCTTCGGGTGAAATCAGACAATTCACTTCTCCAAGTCCACGGCGGGTACGGACACGTCGGAATCGTTTCGACCAGGAGTTCGGCTCCGGGCGAGACTCGGCGGGTGTCCGGGGGGATGACCTGCGGCCCGAAGGCTCTGAGGGAGGCGGCGGTAGGGGTGAAGTTCTCTCCGGCAGGGCCTCCCACCGCCATAAGAGGCCCTGCCGGAGCCCGGAGAGGGTCGTGTGTACGGCCCTCTCCGGAGTCAACGGGACATCGGTCGGCACACCGTGCCGCGGCCGGTCACGGGCTGGTGCAGGTGAGGGTGGGGGTCGACGGCGTGCCGGTGGCGAGGAACCCGAAGGTGGCCGAGCCGCCCGCCGGGAGCGAGCCGTTGTAGGAGGCGTTCTTCACCGTCACCGCGGAACCGCTCGTGCTCAGCGTGCCGTTCCACGCCTGGGTGATCGTCTGGCCGCTGCCGAGCGTCCACCTGACGGTCCAGCCGTTGATCGCCGAGCTGCCCGCCTTCACCGTGACCAACGCCTGGTAGCCGCCGGGCCACGAGTTCTGCGGCTGGTACTCGGCCACGCAGGCGCCCGGCGGCGGGGGCGACGGACTGGTGTGCGGCGACTGCGAGGGCGACTGCGACGGGGACTGTGACGGCGACTGTGACGGCGACTGCGAGGGCGACTGTGACGGGCTGGCCGAGGGGGAGGCGCTCGGCGACGACTGGCCCGGCGGCACGTACGGGCACTTGTTGCGGTACATCGAGATGTTGCTGGAGTCCGCCAGCGGGCACAGGAACTGGGTGTACCGGGTGTCGTTGTCCACCCAGATCTTCAGCCAGGGGATCAGCACCCGCATCTCGGTCGTGTTGGCCCGCGTCGCGAACAGGTGGTCCACCCCGGTGATCTCCACCCACGCGCTCGGCGTCGAGGCCGGGATCGTGGTGTACAGCCCGTTGAGGTACGACTGCGTGACCGTCGTGTCCCGCTGGCCGGAGATGAACATCGTCGGCACCCGGTCGTTGGACAGGCCGTAGTCCCCGACGGGCGAGCCGGGCGCGAGCCCGATCCCGGCCTTGAGGGTGGGCCGCCGGAGGATCGCGCTGAGGACCCCCGCGCCGCCCGCCGAGTGGCCGACGACCGACAGCCGGTTGGGGTCGACCCGGTCGCGTACCGAGCTGCGCTGGGTGAGGTAGTCCAGCGCGGCGAGCAGCTGGGTCCCCCGGGCGTCCGCGCTGTCGGTGCGGCTGTTGGTCTCGATGCCGATCACCACGAAGCCGAAGGAGGCGAGCCAGGGGCCCATCCAGGCCTCTTCGTTGGCGAACAGGGCGGAGTAGCCCGGCACGATCGCGACCCCGCCGAACGTCCCCTGGCTGGTGTCGGTCGGATAGTAGATCACTCCGCCGCCGAAGCCGTTGCCGGCCGGCACGCTGGTCTGCGCGGTCGCGAAGGTCCCCCTGGTGGCCGCGACGCTCGCCACGGTCGGGTTCGGCCCGCGCTGGTAGGGATTGTCCGCGGCCGATGCCGGCCGGGTCGCGATGGCCGCCGAGAACAGCCCGATGACGGCCACCGCCGCCGCCATCGCCCGGCCCATCGCGCGCCGGAGCGACCGGCTCCGCGAGCCGGGTCCGGACGCGGGCGTGGATGGTCGCCGGGTTCCCGGCGGCGGAACGACGTGTGCGCCCATGCCTGAGCCTCCATGACTGCAACCAGAGAAAGGGGGAACGCGGGGCATTCAGCGCTGGACGCCGTGCTCCCGGGCAGGGGAGCGCACACCATGAGGGCGTCGCGAAGGGCGGCCCTCCGCCCCGCGCACCACCACCGGACAGCGGGAGACCGTCTCGGGGCTCAGTGTGGAAACCTCACCGAAATGTGTCAAGGGTAGGGTGACGCAGCGAAACCCCCGATCTATGCAAACCGCCTTGTGATCCCGGCATCGTCACAGCCGGCCGGTGGTCCGGGAGCGAAGTCATCGGATGAACGTTTCACCCCGGCGTCTTCCCGGGTGAGCCCCGCGGAGCCTCTGATGCGGCAGTTCGGCCGCTTCCGCGCCCTTCCGCGTTCGCGGCCGGACGCACAGCGCCACTTGACACCGTGCCCCCGCCTCGGCTTTGCTCCGCCCCACCACCACCGGTTGGTCTGTCGATGTGGAGGAGGGCGAAGACGAGGGCAGATTGTTAGCGTTAACAATCATCCGAGGGGCATGCCTGCGTCGGCTCGTCCCCGGGACCCCGGCGGACACCACGTCGAGGCCCCGCGACCGCCGTTGGCGGAGGCCTTTCGGAGACGGGCGGGTCACGCCGCCGTCAGTCCGTCGTCACCGAGCGCAGCGACGCGTGCATGGTGCCCTCGGGCTGGAGAGTGAGGCCGATCTTCGGTGCGAACTCACCCGGCTCCACCTCCAGATGGAAGCGCTGGGCGATGGTGGCCAGGACGAGGACCGAGGCGACCATGGCGAAACGCACGCCGATGCACACGCGAGTGCCGCCGCCGAAGGGGAACCAGGCACTCTCGGTGACCGTTCCGGCCGACGAGGCGTCCCGCGCCCACCGTTCCGGAGAGAACTCCTGCGGGTTCCCGAACCAGCGCGGGTCGAAGTGGGTGGCCCACGGGCTCATCCACACCTGGGTGCCCTTTCGTAGGGGCCGGCCCGCCAGCTTCGCTCCCTCGTCCGCCAGCGCGTAGATCATCCAGACCGGCGGCCGCATCCGCAGCGCCTCCTTGACGATCTGCTCGCAGTACGGCAGGCGCGCGTAGTCCTCGTAGCCCGGGACACGGCCGTTGAGGACCCGCCGCAGTTCATCGGTGAGCCTCTCCCGGACCCGGGGGTGGCGGGAGAGCAGATACCAGACCCACGCCAGCGCGGTGCCGGTGGTCTCGTGCGCCCCGACGTACATGGTGACGCACTCGTCGCGGATCTCCTTGTCGGTGAGGTGCGCGCCCGCGGCGTCCCGCGCGGCCAGGAGCCTGGTGAGCAGGTCGTCCCTTTCGGTCGGTGACTCACGCCGGAGGGTGACCAGGCGGCGCACCTCCGTGTCGAGGACGTCGACCGCGCGCTTGAGGCGGCGCCGTCCGGGCGTGCGCATCCAGTCGGGCATCATCGGCCCGAGACCGCGGAACTCGACGCCGATCTGGTGCTGGGCGATGAGCATGGAGTCGGCGATGACCTCCTCGCGCACCCCCGAGTCGGTGCCGAAGATCGTGCGGACCGTGATGCGCTGGCTCAGCGCGAGCATCTCCGCCGTGACGTCGACGCGCCGGCCGGGCGCCCACCGCGCGGCGAGCTCCTGCGCCGCCGCGCTCATGATCTCCGCGTACGCGCGGACCTGCCGGGGACGTACGGCGGGCTGAACCATGCCGCGCTTGCGCCGCCATTCGGGGCCACGGGACGTGATGAACCCGTCGCCCAGCAGGTGCCTGAAGGCGTAGCCGAGGTCGGGCTTGCGGAAGGTGAACTCGCGGCCGGCGAGCACCTCGTGGATCATCTCGGGGTTGTTCAGGAAGACGACGGGGGTCGGGCCCAGCCGCCACCGCACCTGGTCGGCGGGGTAGGAGGCCAGGCGGCTCAGGAACGCGAGGGGGTCCCTGGCGAACTCCGGGAGGCTGCCGAGGAGCGGCAGCCCGCGCGGGCCGTCGAGGACCGGGGCGATGGCGGTGCGGTCCGCTGCCGTGGTCATGAGGGGACTCCTTCGAGGGCGAAGAGGCCGGAGAGGTGGGCGGACAGCAGCGCCACCGAGGGGTGGTCCAGGGCGACGGTGGAGGGGAGGTCGGCGCCCAGCGCCTCGGAGAGCACGGTGCGCAGGTCGATGACCATGATCGAGTCGAGTCCCATGACGGCGAACTCGAGCTCGTCGTCGATCTCCGCGCCTTCGCCGAGCACGCCGGCGGCCGCGGCGCGGACGGTCCCCCTGAGCAGCCCGTCCCGCGACGCGGGGTCGAGCGTGGCCAGTTCGTCCCGGAGCCAGCCACGCGGACGGCGCCGGGAGACCACCGGACCGGCGGGCGGGGGGACGGGACGAGGCGACACGCCGGGGCGGAGCGCCGCGGCCGGATGCCCGTCCAGGTGGGAGGCGTGGCGCTCCTCGTCCAGGCGTACGGCGACCAGCCGGGCGGGACGGTCGGCCAGGGCCTCCAGGAGCAGGTCCTCAGCCTCCCGGTCGCTGAGCGGGCTCACCCCGCTTCTCGCGGAGGCCCGCTCCGTCGCCGCCGAGGCGGCGAGCCCACCGGCGTCCTCCGGGATCCAGGGCCCCCAGCCGATGCTCGTGGCGGGGACGCCGCGGGCGCGCAGCGACTCGGCGAGGCCGTCGAGGTAACCGTTGGCCGCCGCGTAGTTGGCCTGACCGGCGGAGCCGAGCACGGCCGAGGCGGAGGAGAACAGCACGAAGGACCTGAGGGTACGCGGGTCCAGGACCGCCGCCAGGGTGTCGGCGCCCCGGGCCTTGGCCGCGAAGACCTCGCGGAAGGAGGAGCCGGTCATCCGGTCGAAGGCCCGGTCGTCCGTCGTGCCCGCGAGGTGGAGCACGATCCCCAGCGGGGCGTCCCGTCCCGCCTCGGTGACGGCCCGGCGGCAGGCCGCGGGATCGGTGACGTCGCCCTGGACGACGCGGACCCGGACGCCTTCGGCGGTCAGGCGGGCGATGACCGCGCGGGCGGCGGCGCCGGGGGCCGAGCGTGCCATGAGCGTGACGGCGGGGACGCCGTGGCGGGCCAGGATCGCGGCGGCGCTCAGGCCCAGCGCGCCGAGTCCTCCGGTGATCAGGGCCGCGACGCCGGCCGGCGGGGAGTCCGTCCGCTCGCGCCGCCGGGGCGTCAGCCGCGCCGCCCGGACGCCCGCCGGCCCGACGGCGAGCCTCGTCTCCGGGACGCCCTCGTCCAGCAGTCGCGTGAGGGCGGCGGCGACGTGGGCGGGCTCCCAGCCGGCGTCGAGCGTCACCCTGATCAGCCGCCGTTCCCGCTGCTCGGTCTCCAGGGACGAGAGCATGCCCCACAGCGCCTCGCGGACCGGTGCCACGCGGTGGTCCGCCGCCGCCACGACCACGTAGGGAACGTGGGGCGGGGCGGCCTTGAGGGAGTCCGCGAGGGCTTGGACGGCGGTCAGCGCGTCGTCCGACGTGGCGGGCTCCGGGGGCGGGGTGAGGAACCGGGCTTCCAGGATCAGATCGGTCGCCAGGCCGGGTGGCAGATCGGGGGGCAGATCGGGAAGCGCGGCGTCGCGGCCGAGCGCCCGCGTCCGGTGCCCGAGCCGCTCGCACGCCTCGCCGATCCCGCCGCCGGCGCCCAGGACGGCGATGTGACGGACCCGGCCGCCGGGGGCGGCCGTCGCCGCCCAGCCGGTCCAGGTCAGCTCGTAGGCGTTGGCCGCGCCGGCCCGCAGCGACCGGCGCAGCAGCGCGCGCGGCGCCATGCGGAAGCGGAAGCCGTCCACGGTGAGGATGGTCGCGCCGTGCGCGTCGAACATGTGGAGGTCGGCGGAGGCGATCCGCCGGAAGTCGCCGTCCGGGCCGGCCTCGCCGTCGATGGTGGCCCTGACGTGTCCCCACAGGTCCCCGCCCGGCGCGGGACGGCCGGGGAAGGACAGGGCGGCGGCCGCGAACGGGATCGCGAGGTCCTGCCTCTCGGTCGCCGTGTCCCCGCGGGCGCCGGCGACCGCGAAGACGACGGCGGACTGCAGGCACGAGTCGAGCAGCCCGGGGTGGATCTCGTAGTCCCCGGGGTCCTCGCTCATCGCGGGCGGCCGGGTGAAGCGGATGAGCGCCTCGGCGCCGCGGATCCACACCTGGTCGATCCACCGGAAGGACGGGCCGAGGTGGTAGCCGAGCCCGCGCAGGTGGCGGTAGAAGTCCTCGCCGGTGAGGTGTGTCGCGGCCCCGGCCATGAACGCGTCCGGGTCGGGCGCGCCGCGCGCGGGAGCGGGGGCGCCGGGGACGAGCCTGGCCGTTAGGTGCTCCTGCCAGCGGTCGGCCTCCACCAGGCTCTGCACGCTGACGGTCCGCCTGCCGTCGCCGGCCTCGGTCTCGACGGTCTGCAGTTCGTAGCGTTCGCCCTCGCGGATCACCAGCGCCCGGGGGAAGTGCAGGTCCTCCAGGGAGACGGGGGCTCCTTGGGGCGCCAGCGCCGACAGGGCCGTCGCGATCTGGGAGGCGCCCGGCACCGAGACCGTGCCGTAGAGGCGGTGGTCGTCGAGGTGCGGCGGGTAGTCCGTGGTGCGCTCGGTGCGGAAGACCCGGCCGCGGAAGGCGGGTGAGCGCAGCGGAGTGCCCCAGGGAGGCGCCGCCGTCCTGGCCCGCGCCCAGTGCCGGGTGGGCGCGAACGGATAGAGCGGCGCGCCGGAGCGGGGGACGCCGCCCGGTCCCCGGGCCGCCCGCCAGCGGACGTCCTGGCCCAGCAGGTAGAGCGAGGCGAGGGCGGCGCGCAGGGAGGCGTGGTCGCGCGCTCCCCTGCGCAGGGAGGAGACCGCGCCCGGGGCGAATCCCCCGGCACGGACCAGGTTCACCAGGGTCCGGTCGGGGCCGACCTCCAGGCAGACGTCGACGTCGAGCGCGGTCAGCCACCGCAGGCCGTCGTGGAACCGGACGGGCTCACGGGCGTGCCGGCACCAGTACTCCGCGTCGTACGTCCCGGGACCGGCGGGCGACCCGGTGAGGTTCGAGATGATCGGCACCTCGGGGTCGTGGAACTCCACCCCGGCGAGCAGCCCGGCGAACTCCTCGACGGCGGGGTCGAGCAGGCGGGAGTGGAACGCGTGCGAGACGTTCAGCCGGCGATGGCGTACGCCCTCGGCGCGCAGGGCGGCTTCGAGCGCGTCCACGCCCTCCGGAGCGCCGGACAGCACGCTCGCCCGCGGGCCGTTGCGGGCGGCGAGGTCGAGACCGAAGTCGTCGGCCCAGGCGGCGGCCCGGTCGGCGGGGGCCTCGACGGACAGCATCGCGCCACGCGGGGTCGCCTGCATCAGCCGGGCGCGGTCGGCGACGAGCAGCAGGCCCGCCGAGCGCTCCAGCACGCCCGCGTGGACGGCGGCCGCGATCTCCCCGACGCTGTGTCCCATGACCACGGCGGGGGTGACGCCGAAGGACTCCCACAGGGCCGCGAGGGCGAGTTCCAGGGTGACGAGGGCGGGCTGGGTGATCCTGGTCTCGTCGAGCAGCCGCCGGTCGTCACCGTGGAACATCGCCTCGGCGAGGGAGACGCCGAGGACCGGCCGCAGGGTGCGGTCGCAGGAGTCGAAGACGCGCCGGAAGACCGGCTCGGTCTCGTAGAGGTCGCGGCCCATGCCGAAGTACTGGCTGCCCTGCCCCGAGAAGAGGAACGCGACGCGGGGCGGCCGGGTGGCCGGCGCGGCGGGCGGGTCCTCCCGGAGCGCCGCGAGGAGCTCCTCCCGGCCGCCGCCCAGCAGGACGCGGCGGTGGGGGAAGTGGGCGCGCCCGGCGCCCGCCGCCGCGGCGAGCGCGGGCAGTTCCCCGTCGGCCGCGGCCGACAGGCGGCGCTCCCACAGCGACGACAGCCTCGCGAGGCCTGCCGCGTCCGGCGCGGACAGCGGGATCAGATGAGGGCCGGACGACGGGAGCGGGACGGGCTCGCCGTCCGGCGGGGCGTCGGAGACGATCACGTGCGCGTTGGTCCCGGTGAAGCCGAACCCCGAGATCCCCGCCACCCTCGGGCGCTCTCCGCGGGGCCACGGGGTCGGGGCCGCGACGACCCGCAGGTCCGTCTCCGACCAGGCGATCTGCGGGTTGGGCGCGCTGAAGTGCAGGTTCGCGGGGATGGTGCCGTGCCGCAGGGCGAGGACGGTCTTGATGACGGCGATCACACCGGCGGCCGACTCGCTGTGGCCGATGTTGCTCTTCACCGAGCCCACGTGGAGCGGACCGGACCGCCGCCGCCCGAGGACCCGCCAGGCCGCGCCCAGCTCGATCGGGTCGCCCAGCGGCGTCCCGGTGCCGTGCGCCTCCAGATAGGACACGTCGGCGCCGTCGGTTCCGGCGTCGGCGAGGGCCGCGGTCAGCAGCGCCTCCTGCGCCGTTCCGTTCGGCGCGGTCAGCCCGGACGACGCTCCGTCCTGGTTCACCGCCGTGCCCCGGATCACGGCGTACACCGGGTCGCCGTCGCGCCGCGCGTCGCTCAGCCGTTTGAGGACGAGGACGCCGCATCCCTCGGCCCGGACGAACCCCTTCCCGTCGGCGGAGAACGACCGGCAGCGGCCGTCCGGCGCGAGCATGTGGGCCTGGCTCACCGCGACCGAGGACATGGGATCGAGCAGCACGTTGACGCCGCCCGCGAGGGCCGTGTCGGACTCTCCGGAGCGCAGGGACCTGACCGCGAGGTGCACGGCCACCAGGGACGAGGAACACGCCGTGTCGACGGCGAGGGCGGGCCCGGTCAGCCCCAGCGTGTAGGCGACGCGCCCGGCCGCGGCGTTCAGCGCGGTGCCGGTGCCGTAGTAGGCGTCCACCGCCTCGGCGCCGCCCGCCGCCAGGACGCGCGCGTAGTCGCCGTAGCTGATGCCGACGAACACGCCGGTGCGGGTGTTCCGCAGGGTCCGCGGGTCGATGCCGCCGTCTTCCAGGGCATGCCAGGCCGACTCGAGCAGCAGCCGTTGCTGGGGGTCCAGGTTGTCGGCCTCCCGGGCCGGGATGCCGAAGAACGCCGCGTCGAAGCGGGTGATGTCACGCAGGAAGCCGCCCTGGTCGGTGGTCATCCGGCCGCGCGCGGCGGCGTCCCAGCGGTCCTCGGGTGCGGTGGTGACGCCGTCGCGCCCCTCGCGCAGCAGCTCCCACAGCTCGTCCACCGAGTCGGCCTGGGGGAAGCGTCCCGCCATGCCGACGATGGCGATGGGCTCGGTGACCGGATCCGGCTCGGTGGAGACGGCGGCGGGATGGATGACGGGGTGCGGCCGTACGTCCCGGGGTGCCGGCGCCGGGTCCGCGGCGGACCGGCCGTCGCCGTCACCGTCGCCGAGGATGAAGCCGGACAGTTCGGCGATGGTGGGGTGGTCGAACAGGTCCGCCGGGCGCACCGGCGTCCCGAACACCCGCGACAGCGTGACGGCCAGGTCGGCCGCCATGATCGAGTCGAGCCCGAGGGAGAGGAACCCGGCGTCGTTCCGGAGCGCCGCGGGGTCGTCGTGCCCGAGCTGCACGGCGAGCAGCCGCGCGACGTGGGCCCGGACCACGCTCTCCCGTTCACGCTCCGGCAGGCCGCGCAGGTCCGGCAGGCCCCCCGCCCTCCGCGCCTCCTCCGTCTCCGCTGTCTCGGGTGCCTCCGAAGGCTCCGGCGCCGGTCCGGAGGCCGGCTCCCGCCGGGCGGCGCCTCCGGCCAGCTCCGCGAACAGGCCGCGCGGGCGCAGGCCCGACATGGTGCGCCCGAAGCGGTCCACGTCGAGCGGGCAGGCCACCAGGTGCCCGGCCGGCCCGGAGACCCGGTCGGTCAGCGCCGCGCAGCCCGCCCCCGGGTCCAGCTCGCCGACTCCCACCCGGGCCGAGCGCTCACGCGTGACGTCGTCCGCCAGTCCGGCGCCGTCAAGGGCCCACGGGCCGTACGCGATGCTCACGGCGGGCAGCCCGATGGACAGCCGGTGGGCGGCGAGGGCGTCCAGGCCGCCGTTGGCGGCGGCGTACGCGGCGCAGCCCTTGGTGCCCCACACGGCGGAGACCGACGAGACCAGGACGAAGAAGTCCAGCGGCCAGACGCGGGCGGCCTGGTGCAGCCACCAGGCTCCGCCGTACTTGTGCCGCAGCGCCGCCTCGAAGTCCGCGGCCCGCAGGTCGGCCGCCGGGGCGCGGCCGAGCGTGCCTGCCGCGTGGACCACTCCCCGCACGGCGGGCATGTCGCCCAGCGGCGCGCAGGCCGCGGCCAGGGCCTCGGGGGTGTCGCAGCCTCCGCCCCGGTAGACGACGCGCACCCCGTCGCGCCGCAGCCGGGCCAGCAGGGCCGAGCCCTCCCCGGTCAGCTCGCCGGGCGCGCGGCGGCCGACGACGAGGAGATGCCGGGCGCCGCGCCGGACGAGGTCGCCGACCAGTTCCCGGCCCACGGCGCCGAGCCCGCCGGTGACGACGTAGGTGGCGTCGTCCCGGACGGTCAGGTGCGACGGCTGCCGGTCCGCCGGCCGCAGCCGGGCCACCAGGACGCGTCCGTCGCGGACGGCCGCGAGGTCCTCGTCGCCGCCGGCGGCGACGAACTCGACCAGGGCCCGCGCGTCCTCGGGGGTGGGCTCGCCGGGCAGGTCCACGACGCCGCCCCAGGCGTCGCCGAACTCCAGCCCCAGCACGGGCGCCAGGCCGTGCAGGAGACCGTGGTCCGTGGCCGGGACGTGGTCGCGCTCGCTCGTGCGCAGGGCGGCGCGGGTCACCACGTACACCCGGCGGCCCGGCCGTCGCGCCGCCAGCTCGCGCACCTCGGCGGTGACCGCGGCGCAGAGATCGGCCCCCGCCGGCATCGGCGACGCCCGCATCGCCAGGAGCACGGGTCCGCCGGCGTCGGCGCGGACGGCGTCGGGACACGCCGACTCGATCAGGCCGAGGAGTTCGCGGTCGTCTCCCGTCAGCGTCACGGCGGCGGTGTCGACCGACGCCGCGACCTCCCGGACGGCCCAGCCGATCTCGTACGTGGAGGGGCGGCCGGGGGCGTACCGCTGCCGCTGCCAGGGGTAGGCCGGCAGGTCGGTCACCTGCCGCGGCAGGCCGGCGGCGTTCCGGGCCGGTTCGGCCACCTCCCCGGGCGAGTCGGTCGCCGGGCCCTCGTCGGCCAGGCGGCGCAGGGCCGCGGCCGCCGCCTCCGGATCGGCGGCGTCGATCCAGGCCTGGACGGCGTGCCGGGTCGTCCCGTGCGTGGCCGTGTAGGCGAAGGCCGCGTAGCGCTCGGGACCCAGCGCGACGACACGTTCCGCGTAGCGGGCGGCGAGGGCCCGCAGCGCCCGGGGCGTCCTGGCCGACACGGTGAAGCCCCTGACGGGGACGCCCTCCGCGGGAGGCGTCACGGGGTCGGGCGGGCCCACGATCACGTGGGCGTTCGTGCCGCTCATCCCGAACGAGCTCACCCCGGCGTACGGCCCGCAGCCCTCGGCCCAGCCGGTGAGCGTCTCCGGCACGACGATGCCGGTGCCGGACAGGTCGATCCTGGGGTTGAGCGTCCGGAAGTGGACCACCGGGGGCACCTGGCGGTGCCGTACGCACAGGAGGGCCTTGATCAGCCCCGCGATGCCCGCGGCGGCCTCCAGGTGCCCGAAGTTGCTCTTGACGGACCCGACGTGCAGCGGCAGGCCGCCGTTGTCCCGGCCGATGACCGCCGCCAGGGCCTCCATCTCGATCGGGTCGCCGAGGGCGGTGCCCGTGCCGTGCGCCTCGACGTGCCCGATGTCGGAGGGCCGGAGGCCGGCGTCCTCCAGGGCCGCCCGCAGGAGGGAGATCTGGGAGAGCGGATTGGGCGCGGTGAAGCCGCCGGACCGGCCGTCCTGGTTGACGGCCGTGCCCCGGATCACCCCGTGGACCCGGTCGCCGTCGCGCAGCGCGTGGTCGAGCCGCTTGAGGACGACCGCCCCGCACCCCTCTCCCCGGGAGAAGCCGTTCGCCCTGGCGTCGAACGGCCGGCACAGGCCGTCCGGCGACAGGGATCGGGTCTCCCGCACCAGCCGCGCCGAGGTGGGCGACAGGATGAGGTTCGTGCCGGCGGCGAAGGCGATCTCGCACTCTCCGCGGCGCAGGGCCTGCACGGCCAGGTGCACGCCGACGAGCGAGGAGGAACAGGCGGTGTCGACCGCGAGCGTGGGCCCGGTCAGCCCCAGCGCGTACGCGACGCGGCCCGCGGCGAAGTTGTGGCCGTTGCCGGTGGTGGCGTAGGCGTCGGGCTCGTCCCGCAGCCAGTCGCGGTAGTCCTGCCACATGACGCCGAGGTAGAAGCCGGCGCGGGTGCCCGCGACCCGCTCCGCCGGCAGGCCCGCGTTCTCCATCGCCTCCCACACCACCTCCAGCAGCAGCCGGTGCTGGGGGTCGAGATGACGGGCCTCGCGGGGGCTGATGCCGAAGAACTCCGCGTCGAAACCGAGCACGTCGTCGAGGAACCCGCCGCGCTGGGGCAGGCCTTCCCACGCGTCGCCGAAGGGGCCCCTGCGCTCGCGCGGCATCGGGCGCACCAGGTCGCGGCCCGCGGTGAGGGCCGCCCAGTAGCCGTCGAGGTCGGTGATGCCTCCGGGCAGCCTGAGCCCGGCGCCCACGATCGCGATCGGCTGGTTCCCCCGCTGCTCGTCGAGCTGCCGCCGCAACGTGCGGATGGTGGCGAGGGCACGGGTGAGCGGGGTCGGCTTGGTGGCCTCTTCCATGGCGGATCCCTCGGGGTGGGTGGACGGGTCAGGCGCTGTTCGCGGCCGGGGACAGCTGGTGGCAGAGGGCCCGCGACAGCGCCTTGGAATTGGTGTGCGCCCACAGCAGCGTGGGCGAGAGCCTGAGACCGAACGCCGATTCCAGGCGGTTGCGCAGCTCCAGGCTCATCAGCGAGTCGAGCCCGAGCCCCTTGAAGGGGACCTCGCTCTCGATGTGCTCGGGCGCCAGGCGCAGGACGCGCCCGGCGAGCTCCCGGATCTTGGTCTCCACCAGGGCCAGCCGGGCCTGCTCGGGCAGCTCCGAGAGGCGGGCGCGGAACTCGCCGCCCTGCCCGGCGCCCGGGTCCCGGGCCGCCTCCCGCAGGTGGCGCCAGCTTCCCAGCGCCGCCGTCGCCGGGTACGCGTCGAACCACCGGCGTGGTTCGAGCTCCACGTAGCCCTGCACGGCCACGCCGGTGTCCAGCATGCGGACCAGCGCCGGCCAGGCCTCGGACGTCGGGAAGCCTCCCATGCCCAGGTCGGCGAGCCTGGCGCCGCGCCTGGCGTCCCCGGCGGCCAGGCCCACCTCGGTGAAGGGACCCCACTGCACGCTGAGCCCCGGCAGGCCGCGCCGCCTCCGGGACTCGGCGAGCGCGTCCAGGAAGGAGTTCGCCGCCGCGTAGGCCGCCTGTCCCGCGGTGCCGACGAGCGCCGCCGCGGACGAGAAGAGGACGAAGAGGTCCAGCGGGTCGTCCGTGGTGGCCGCGTCGAGGTTGCGGGCGCCGTCCACCTTGGGGCGCGTCGTGTCGGCGAGGTGCCGGGGCGTCATGCGGGTGACCGTGGTGTCGGCGAGCACTCCGGCCGCGTGGAACACCCCGCGCAGCGGCGGCAGGTCCCGCCGTACGTCGTCCAGCGCCGCGCACAGCCCCGCCTGGTCCGCGACGTCGCACACGACCGTGCGCACCCGCGTCCCGCCGTCCCGGAGCGCGGCGACGCGCCGGGCCGGGCCGGGGCCGGGCTCCGAGCGCCCCAGCAGGACCAGGCAGCCTGCGCCGTTCTCGGCGAGGAACTCCGCGAGCGAGAGGCCGAGCGCCCCCATGCCGCCGGTGACGAGGTAGGTGCCGTCCGCGCGGAAACGCCCGCCGGGCAGCGGCACACAGGCCACCCGGCCGACCGTCTCCGGGGCGGTGAGCACAGCCTCGTCGCCGTCCTCCGGCGGATGGGCGAAGGGGCGGGTGCCGATCGGCAGGGGGCCGAGTTCGTCCGCCGTGACCAGGTCCCAGACCCGGGCGAGCGTCTCCGGCGCGCGCCCGGCGAGCTCGGCGGGGTCGACGACGGCGTAGATCACGCCCTCGCGGAACAGGCCCAGGTCCACCCGCTGGTACGGCCCGCCCCCGGGGCCTCTGACGTCGATGAACCGGCCGCCCCGGGCGAGCGCGCCGAGGCCGGCGGGCAGCGTCGATCCGCCGAGACAGTCGACGACGACGTCGGCTCCCCTGCCGCCGGTGACCCGCCGTACCGCGTCGGGCCAGGACGGGTCGCGCAGGTCGATCCGCTGCAGGTCGATCCGCTGTGGGCCGGTCGGGAGCGGGTCGATCCGAGGTGCGTCGGCCGGATGCGAGTCGGTTGGATGCGGGTCGATCCGGTCATGCTCGTGCGGTGCCGGGCCGGGCGCCGCGGTGACGACCCGCGCGCCCAGGCGCCGTGCCAGCCGTACGGCAGCCTGTCCGAGAGCACCGTCCCCGGACAGGACCAGCACGGTCTGGCCCGGCTGGACGCGGCCGATCTCGGTGAGGGCGTGCCAGGCGACGGCCGCCGGGAGCGCGATCCCGGCCGCCTCGGCGTCGGTGAGCGTGTCCGGGATCGTCCGGGCGCGCTCCGCTCGGACGACGACATGGCTGGCCGGGGGACCGGCGGCGAGGGCCACCACCCGGTCCCCCCGGTTCACCGGGGCCCTCCGGTTCACCCGGTCCTCTCCGTCCATCCGGGCCTCTCGGGCCGGCCCGGTCGCGACGACCCTGCCCGCGACGGCGTTCCCGGTGGACGGCGCCGCGGTGACCTCGATCTCGATCTCGCCGTCCTCCGGCGGACGTCGCTCCAGGGGGACGTGGTCCCGCCCCTCGGCCCGGAAGGGCTGCGGTCCGGTGCGAGGGGCGGGAAGTGTGAGGTCCGGCTCGGGTTCGCCTCGGGTGATCCTGGCCGCCAGCCGGGTGGAGCCGCGCAGCACGATCTGGTCCTCGGCGTCCGGGCCGAGCAGTTCGGCCGCGCACCGGGCGGCCCAGCCGGAGCCGGTCCAGTCGGAGCCTGCGAAGTCGGCCGGGTCGACGTCGGCGGGGTCGATGCCGGCCGCGTCGATGTCGGCGGGGTCGACGTCCACCAACCGTGGTTCGAGCTCCGGATGTTCGCGCCGCAGCACCCTGGTGTAGCCCCAGTAGAGCGCGGCCCCGGGGTCGGGGGGTGCGGTGGTGCCGGTGCCCTGGGCCAGGGTGGTGACGACGGTCAGGCGCGGCGACGCGCCCGCCGTGACGCACTCCCTCACGATGCCGGTGAGCCGGTTCAGGCCCTCGATCTGCGCCTCGTGCCCGGCGTCCGCCCCCGGTGCGACGAACAGCACGGCGTCGGCCGCGGCCGCCTCGTCCGTCACCCGCGCGCCGGCCGCCGTGAGGGCTGCAGAGAGGGCTGAGACGAGCCGGTCGGCCGGCGTCGCGCCGCCGTACACGGCCCAGCGGCCCGGCTCGGCGGGCGTCCCGGCGGGGGGAGGCACCTCGGTCCAGCCGACGTGGTGCAGCCGGGCCGTGTCGGCGGTCACGGCCGCGGCGCCCGGCAGCGGCCGCATTTCGAGGCCCTCCACGGTCAGCAGCGGCTCGTGCCGCTCGCCGAACACGAACACGTCCACCCGGCCGTCGCCGTCGCGTACGGCGTGCGACCAGCAGGCGGCGACGGGCTGGTCCGGATCGGCCAGGACCCGGACCCGCCGGACCGCGGTGGGCACCAGCGCGTCGGCTCCGCCGTACAGGGTGAGGGCGATCTGCAGGCAGCCGTCCCAGAGGGCGGGGTGCAGGGGGGAACCGGCGCGGCTGCTCCCGCTCAGGCGCTCGGCGAGGACCACCCGCCCGAGGGCGCGCCCGCCCGCCGGGTCCAGGTACAGCGTCCGCACCCCCTGGAAGGCCGGGCCGTAGTCGAGACCCCGGTCCCCGCACTCCTGGTAGAAGGAGCTCACGTCGGTGGGCTCCACACCCGTGTGCCACTCGGGAAACCCGGGCACGGGGAGCGGCTCCGGGTCAGCGGAGACCTCGGCGACGGCGTTGACGGTCCACTCGTCCGCCCCCTCGGGCAGCGACAGCAGACGGAAGGCGCCGCCCCTCGGGTGGTCTCGCCACTCGGCGGTCAGGCGCGAGGGCCGTTCGTCGTCGAGGGCCACCTCCTTGTGGAAGACGACGTTCTCCAAGGTCAGGGAGCTCTCGGGGGCCAGCGCGCTCCGGGCGGCCAGCGGCGGACGGCCGGCGCGGGCCCGCGCGGTGGCGACGGCGGCGCCGAGAATCGCGGCCCCCGGCAGCACGGCCGTGCCGTACACCTTGTGATCGCCCAGCCAGGGGACGGCCCGCGCCGACAGTTCCAGGGCGCCGTGCCAGGCGCCGCGCTCACCGGGGGCGGGGCCGAGGCGGACGTCGAGGCCGCGGGCGGCCGGCCCGGACGCGGCCCCGCCCGCGACCCAGTGGCGGTCCGCGCGCAGGGGGTGGCCGGGCAGCGGGCGGAAGCCGTTCCTCGGCAGCTCGGCGAATGGTTCGAGCCCCGCCACGTACGCCCTGGCCAGGGCTGCCGCGAAGTCCTCGGTGCCGCCCGCGTCCCGGCGCAGCGTGGTCAGGACGGCGATCGGCCGGTCGCCTGCTCCGGTCCCGGTCCCGGTGGCGGTCTCGGGGACGATCACGGGGTTGATCACGGGGGCGAGCACGGGGTGCGGGCTGATCTCGACGACGTGGGTGACGCCGTCCTCCAGGAGCGCGTTCATCGCGTCGGCGAACAGGACCGGGTCGCGCAGGTTGTCCGTCCAGTAGGCGGCGTCCAGTTCGGCGCCCTCGACCCGCCGGCCCCGGACCGTCGACAGCATCGCGACGCGGCCCTCGCGCGGCCTCACCGGGGCGAGCGCGGTGAGCAGGTCCTCCCGCAGGGGGTCCATCTGGGGGCTGTGTGAGGCGTAGTCGACGTTGACCAGCCTGCAGTACGTGCCCTCGGCCTCCAGGATCTCCTTCAGCGTGAGCACGGCCTCCTGCTCGCCGGAGAGCACACAGGAGCGCGGCCCGTTGTGGACGGCCAGGGAGACGCTGTCCTCGAAGCCCGCGAGCGCCTCCACCGCCTCCTCCCGGGACAGGTCGACGGCGAGCATCCGGCCCCGGCCCGAGGCCCGGCGGGCGATGGCGCTGCGCCGCGCCATGACCAGGGCGGCGTCCTCGTAGGAGAGGATGCCCGCGACGGTCGCCGCGGTGATCTCGCCCTGGCTGTGACCGAGGACGACGTCGGGTTCGACCCCGCAGGCACGCCAGAGTTCGGCCAGCCCCAGCGACATGGCCCACAGCGTGGGCTGCAGCATGTCGATGCGGGTCGTCCACTCCTCGCCGCCGGAGCCGGAGAAGACGCCGCGCGGGTCCCAGGACACGTGGGGACGGAGGGCCTCGGCGCACCGGTCGACGACTGCGGCGAACAGCGGGCTCTCGCGGTACAGCGACCGCCCCATGCCGCTCCACTGCGAGCCCTGTCCCGGGAAGACGAAGGCGACGCGGCCCCTTTCGACGGCCCTTCCCGTCACCCCGCTCTCCGGGTCGGCGGCGAGCGTCTCCAGGGCGGCGCGGAGCCGTCCGGCGTCGGGGGCGACGCACGCGGCGCGGACCGGGAAGTGGTCGCGGCGATGGGCGAGCCGGCCGGCGAGTTCGGCGATCCCGGTGACCTCTTCGATCCCGGTGACCCCCTCGGGGACGAAGGACGTCATCCGGCCGGCCAGTTCGGCGAGGGACCCGCTGTCCTTGGCGGAGAGGGGGACGACGGCGGGCAGACCGGTCGGAACCGCGCCCGCGGGGGTGGCTTCGGGGTGCGTGCCCGTGGGAGGCGGGGAGGACACGACGACATGGGCGTTCGTACCGCCCCAGCCGAACGAGCTGACCCCCAGGTGGACCGGGCCGTCCGGCGCGAGTGCGAGCGGCTCACGCGCGACGCGCACCCCCAGCCCCTCGAAGTCGATGCCGGGGTTGAGCGTCCCGGCGTGCAGGCTCGGCGGGACGACCCGGTGCCGCAGCGCGAGCAGCAGCTTGAACAGGCCCGCCAGGCCCGCGCACGCCTCAAGGTGGCCGATGTTGGTCTTCACCGAGCCGATGTGGACCGGGTCGCCGGTGCGGCCGGCGCCGAGGACCCGCCCGATGGCGGTCGCCTCGATCGGGTCGCCGCGCCCGGTCCCGGTGCCGTGCGCCTCGATGTAGGCGGGGACGACGCCCTGCCGGTAGGCCTGCCGCAGCAGGTCCTCCTGCCCTTCGGGACTGGGGGTGACCAGGCTGTCGCCGCCACCGTCGTTGTTGACCACGGTGCGGACGACCACGCCGTGGACGCGGTCGCCGTCCGCCAGCGCCCGGTCGAGCGTCTTCACGTAGAGCGCGGCGACGCCCTCCCCGCGGACGAAGCCGTCCGCGCCGGCCGCGAAGGCCGCGCAGCGCCCCTGTGGGGAGAGCGCGCCGAAATGGGTGAGCCCGACGGTGACATGCGGGTCGAGCATGAGGTTCACCCCGCCGACGATCGCGGCGTCGATCTCGCCCTGACGCAGGGCCTGCGCGGCGAGGTGGAGCGCCACCAGCGAGGAGGAACACCCGGTCTCCACGGTCATGCTGGGGCCGCGGAGCCTGAGGAAGTACGACAGGCGCGCGGCGATGACGTCCAGGGCGTTGCCCACCAGGCTGTGCGGGGTCGCATGGGCGCCCCGCCGGCCGCGGAGGAGTTCGTAGTCGTGCCAGGAGGCTCCGACGTAGACCCCGGTCCTGCTGCCCGCGAGGTCGCTCGCGCGGACGCCCGCGTCCTCCAGGGTCCGCCAGCCCGTCTCCAGCAGGAGCCGCTGCTGGGGATCGATGTCGGCGGCCTCGCGCGGCGACACGCCGAAGAACGCCGCGTCGAAGCGGTCCACCCCGTCGATGAAGCCGCCCACCGCCTGGATCCGCCTGTCGGGATCGAGCGGCTGCGAGGCGTCCCAGCGGTCGGCGGGGACGGGTCCGATCGCGCTGTCCCCGTTCATCAGCAGCCGCCACAGGCTCTCGGCGTCGGGGGCACCCGGGAAGCGGCCGGCCATTCCCACGATGGCGATCGGGCAGGTGAGGTCGTGGACCGTGTCGGCGTCCATGCGCTGCCTTTTCTGTTCCGAAGCTTCCGCTGACCTTTCCGGGCCGAAGCTGTTTCGGTGGCGCCTGCTCGCGGCGGTTCTTCCGCAGCCTAGGATCGTGAATTCGGGCGTCACAACCCTTGTTGAATTCGGGCCCACCCCCTACCCGGCCCCTAAGGGGGTTGTCCGTCGCGCCGGGCCGTTCCTAGGCTCCGTTTACGGGAGTAACGGTCAACACCGCCACACCGTTTCTGGAGGTGCTGTGATCCCCTCCGCGCGATTACCTCTGACGCCATATCAGCGGGACGTCTGGGCGGCCGCCGCGGCCGCCGCGGACTCTCCGCAGTTCAACTGCCTCGTCCAGGAACGACTGACCGGCCCGGTCGACCTCGCGCTCCTGAGGTCCTGCCTGGCGCGCGCCGTGGCCGCCCACGCGGCTTTCCGGCTTCGGGTCGGCGAGCGGGACGGAACGGCCCACCAGTGGACCGAGGAGGGCATCCCCCCGATCGGCGTGGTCGACCTCTCCGCCGAGCCGGACCCCCGCGCCGCCTGCGACGACTGGGCGGAGCGCTCGCTCGGCGTGGCCCTCCCGTTGACCGGCGGACCCCTCGCCGAGATCACCGTGCTCAGGGAGGCCGCCGACGCGGTGCACGTCGTGGTCAAGGCGCATCACATCGTCGCCGACGGCTTCGGGCTGAACCTCTTCGTCACCGGCGCCCTCGACGACTACGCCACCGGCGCCTCCGCCGGAATAAGCGCGCCCTCCTATCTCGATTTCGCCGGCACGGCGGCCGGATATACCGGTTCGGCGGAGCACCGGAACGACCTCGAATTCTTCCGCCAGGCCCTTCGGGACGTTTCTCCCGCGCTTTTCACCAGGAAATCGACCGGCGGCAGGGCGCGTTTCGTTTTCGCCGTGGAAAAGGACGTCGTCGAGCGGCTCCGGCGGCGCGGGCAGCCCATGTTCCCGTTCCTGGCGGGCGTCTTCGCCGCCTACCTCGGCCGGGTTCACCGCGCCGGCGAGGTCGTTCTGGGTGTTCCGCTGCTCAACCGCCGTACCGGCGACGAGATGCGGACCGTCGGACAGTTCGCCAACACTCTGCCGCTGCGCGTGCCGGTCCACGCCGGGCAGACGATGCGCGCACTCTGCGCCGACGTCCAGGCCGCCGCCCGGGACCTGCAGCGGCACGAGCGGGCGGCGCTCGGCGACGTGCTGCGCGACCTGCGGAAGACCGGCCAGGAGCACCGGCGGCTCTTCGACGTCACCCTGTCCTATCTGACGCTGCCGAGGCGGACGAGCGTCGCCGGGCTGTCCCGGGAGACCACAGGTCTCGTACCCGTACACGACGAGGACGCGCTCGCCGTCAGCGTCGTCCACTTCCGGGGCTCCGACGACGTCCAGGTCGCCCTCGACCACGCCACGGACGTGTTCGACGAGGACCTGCCGATCACGGCGGTGGCGGCCCACCTTCAGGCGTTGCTGCGCCAGGCGGCCGACCGGCCCGACGACCCACTGGCGGAGCTGTCCCTGCTCGGACCCGGCGAGCGGGACTCCTGGCTGCTGGCGGCGAGCGGCCCCGACGTCCCCTACGCGAGTGATCGACCGCTGCACGCGCTCGTCGAGGAGCGGGTCGCCCGCACTCCGGACCGGATCGCCGTCCTCACCGCCGAGGGCGGGCCCCCGCTGACCTACCGCGACCTGGACGACCGGGCCGGCCGGGTGGCCCGGCGCCTGCGCGCCGCCGGGGTGGGCCCCGGCGACCGGGTGGCCGTCCTGCTCGAACGCGGCCCGGCGATGCTCGTGGCGAGCCTCGGCGTGCTCAAGGCGGGCGGCGCCTACGTTCCCGTCGATCCCGGCCATCCGCGCGAGCGCATCGAGTTCCTGCTGGCCGACTGCGGCGCCGTCGTCGTCCTGGCCGCGCCCGGGACGACCGGCCTGCCCGCCCCCGTGCTGCACGTGGACGACGCGGAGGACGCGCCGGAGGACGTGCTGGAGGATCCTGCCGGTCCGCCGGTCGCCGGGCACGACCTCGCGTACGTCATCTACACCTCGGGGTCCACCGGCAGGCCCAAGGGGGTCATGGTCGAGCATCACTCGGTGGTGAACCGGCTCGCCTGGATGCAGCGCGCCTACCCCATCGGCGCGGGCGACGTCATCCTGCAGAAGACGCCGATCTCGTTCGACGTGTCGGTGTGGGAGCTGTTCTGGTGGGCGATCGAGGGCGCGACGGTGGCGCTGCTCCCGCCGGGCGGCGAGAAGGACCCGCGGGCCATCCTGCACGCCATCGCGCGGCAGAAGGTCACGGTGCTGCACTTCGTCCCCTCGATGCTCGGGCCCTTCCTCGATCTCCTGGAGTCGCCGGGGGCCGTGGAGGAGACCGCGTCGCTGCGGTACGTCTTCTGCAGCGGCGAGGCCCTGCCGCCCTCGCGGGTGACGCAGTTCAACCGGGTCTTCGCCGTACGGCCCGGCGGGGCGCCCAGGCTCGTCAACCTCTACGGGCCCACCGAGGCCACCGTCGACGTCTCCTTCCACGACTGCCCGGCGGACCCGGGACGACCCGTGGACCGGGTCCCCATCGGCCGTCCGATCGACAACACCCGGCTGTACGTCCTGGGGGAGCGGGACGAGCCGCAGCCGGACGGGGTGGCGGGCGAGCTGTGCGTCGGCGGGGTGGGCGTGGCGCGCGGCTACCTCGACCGCCCGGAGCTGACCGCGGAGAGGTTCGCCGACGACCCCTTCGGACCGGGACGGATGTACCGCACCGGCGACCTCGCGCGCAGGCTCGCCGACGGGTCGCTCGAATACCTCGGCCGGATCGACGACCAGGTGAAGATCCGTGGGAACCGCGTGGAGCTGGGCGAGGTGCGCGACCGGCTGTCGACGGCGCCGGGGGTCCGCGACGCGGTCGTCGTCGACCACACCTCGGAGGCGCGCGGGACGTTCCTCGTCGGCTACTACGCCGCCGACGCCGAGATCGATCACACCGTGCTTCGCGACCATCTGGCGCGGGCTCTGCCGGACTACATGATCCCCGCCCACCTGGTCCGCATCGACCGCGTGCCGCTCACGCCCAACGGGAAGACGGACCGCCGCGCCCTGCCCGCTCCGCCCTCTCCCGGACAGGCGGCGCGCACCGCCCCGCGCACCCCGGTCGAGGCCGCCCTCGCCTCGATCTGGGCGCGGTTCCTCGGCGTGGACGACGTGGGGGTGGACGACGACTACTTCGCGCTGGGCGGCGACTCCCTGATCAGCCTGCGGATCCGCGCCGCGGCCGAACGACTCGGCATCCGTTTCTCGGTCACGGACCTGCTCAGGAACCCGACCGTCGCCGCGCTCGCCGCCCTCACGACCACGAGCGAGCCCGCCGACCCCGAGCCGGAGCCGTTCGCCCTCCTCGGGGAGCCGTACCGGAGGGGCGACGTCGTCGACGCCTATCCCCTCACCCGGTTGCAGCTCGGCCTGATCTACCACAGCACCACCGAGGAGCGCTCGGCCGTCTACCACGACGTGTTCCGCTACACCTTCCGTCTGGACTGGGACGAGGCCGCGTTCCGGCGGGCGTTCGACCGGCTCGTCGCCCGCCACCCGGTGCTCCGCTCGGCGTTCGACCTGGCGGGTGGTGACCGGCCCCTCCAGATCGTGCACCCCGTCGTCACCGGGGGCCTGGAGATCGCCGACCTGCGGGGGCTCCCGGACGAGGCCGCCGAGGCCGAGGTGAGCGCGCACGTCGAGGAACGGCGCTACCACCCGTACGACCTCACCCGGGCGCCGCTGTACCTCTTCCGGGTCCACGTCCGCGAGACCACCGTCGAGCTGGTTCTCAGCTTCCACCACGCCCTCCTGGACGGCGGCAGCATGGCGGGGCTGCTCGGCGAGCTCCTCCAGGACTATCTCGACGCGCGGGGCGTCGGCTGGGGGCCGGTGGCCGACGGCCCCCTTCCCTCGCCCGCGACCCACGTCCGCGACGAGCTGCGCGCGCTCGCCTCGGCCGAGGACCGGGCGTACTGGCGGCGGACGCTGGACGGCGCGGAGCCCGTCGACCTGGACACGCTCCGCGGCCGCGGCCCGGCGGAGCACTTCGTCCACCGCGTGGACCTGCCGGACGACATCGGGCGGCGGCTCGCGGACTTCGCCGGGGCGCATGCCGTGCCGGTGAAGTCCGTCCTGTTCGCCGCGCACTGCCTGACGCTGCGGCTGTTCTCCGGCGCCGGCGACGTCACCACCGGCCTGATCGCGAACGGACGCCCGGAGTTGCCGGGCGGGGACCGCACGGCGGGCCTCTTCGTCAACACGCTGCCCCTCCGCGTCGACTGCGGCCTCGAGTCCGGCCCGGAGTCCGGCCCCGAGTCCGGTTCCGACTCCGGCTGTGGCCCGCGCACCTGGCTCGACACGGTCCGCGAGGCGTTCCGGGCGGAGCGGGACGGCCATCGGCACCGCCACTATCCCCTCAGCGCGATCCAGGAGGACAACGGCGGCGGAGCCGTCGTGGAGACCGCCTTCAACTACATCCACTTCCACGTCCTGGCGCCGGTGCTCGGGCATCCCGCCGTCGACCTGCTCGCGGTGCGGACCTGGGAGGAGACCAACTTCAAACTCCTCGTCAACGCGGTGACGGAGCCCCTGGACGGGCGCGTGTGGCTCCGGCTGGACTGCGCCGGCGAGAGCGTGGGCCCCGAATGGGCCCCGATCTTCGGCCGGGCCTACGCCGGCATCCTCGGGCGCATCCTCGACCACCCCGGCGAGGAGGCGGACCTCGCCTTCCTCGCCCCGCCGTGCCCTCCCGTCCGTACGGCGGGCCGCGAGGAGGGTTCCACGGTGGTGGCGCGCTTCGCCGCGCAGGCCGCCCGGACCCCCGACGCCCCGGCCGTGGTCCACAGCGATCGGGGGGACGGCGAGCGGTGCTGGTCCTACCGGGACCTCGACCGGACGGCGGACGTCGCGGCCCGGCGGCTGCTGAGCCTGGGGCTCCCGCCGGGCGCCCGTATCGGCATCGCGATGGACAGGTCCGCGGAGATGATCGCGGTGATCCTCGGGATCACCCGGTCGGGCGCCGCGTGCGTTCCGCTCGACCCGGGCTACCCGGCGGAGCGGCTGGCCGCGATGGTGCGGCAGGCGAGTCCCTTCCTGGTCGTCGCCCACGAGGCCCACGCGCACCTGGTGCCCGACGGCACACGGGTGATCACCGTGGACGACCTTCTCACGGACGACGGCGGCCGCGGCGTCCCGCCTGCCGTCGGCCCCGCGGACACCGCCTACGTCCTGTTCACCTCCGGCTCCACCGGCCGGCCCAAGGGCGTCGCCATGCCCCACCGCGCCCTGGACAACCTGGTGGACTGGCAGAACCGCCGGGCCAGCGGCGCCTGCGGGGGCAGGACGTTGCAGTACGCGCCGACGAGCTTCGACGTCTCCTTCCAGGAGATCTTCTCCACGCTCTGCTCGGGCGGCACCCTCCACCTCGTCTCGGAGGCCCGGCGCCACGACATGCCCGGCCTGCTCCGGCTGCTCGACCGGGAGGGCATCGAACGGATCTTCATGCCGTACGTCGCCCTGCAGCAGCTGGCCCACGCCTCCGACGCCCTGGGGCTCGTCCCGAGGTCCCTGAAGGTCGTGGTCTCCTCCGGCGAGCAGCTGCGGGTCACGCCGGAGATCCGCCGGTTCTGCGCGCGGCTGCCCGGCGTCGTCCTGGAGAACCAGTACGGGCCGACCGAGTCGCACGTCGTCACCAGCTTCACCATGTCGGGCGACCCGGAGTCCTTCCCCACGCTGCCCCCGATCGGCACCGCGATCGACGGGGCGACGGCGCGGGTCCTCGACGCCCGGCTGCGCCCCGTCCCGGTGGGCGTGAAGGGGGAGATCTACCTCGGCGGGGTGGTCCTCGCGGACGGCTACATCGGCTCCCCCGAGCTCACCGCGGAAAGGTTCGTCCGGGACGCTTCGGGCACCCGCCTGTACCGGACCGGCGACCTCGGCCACCTCCTCCCGTCCGGCGACATCGCCGGCACGGGCCGCGCCGACGACCAGGTGAAGGTGCGGGGCTTCCGGGTCGAACCCGCCGAGGTCGAGCACGCCCTCGCCGGGCTGGCGCTGCCGGGCGTGCGCGAGGTGGCGGTCGTCGCCAGGAGGAGGGACGCCGACGCCTTCCTCGCCGCCTTCCTGGTGGGCGACGGCGAGCGGAGCGATCCCCGTGAGGTCAGGCGACGGCTGCGCGCGGTGCTGCCCGGCTACATGGTGCCCACGCACGTCACCTGGCTGGACGCGCTGCCGCTGACCGCCAGCGGCAAGCGGGACGACGCGGCGCTGCGCCGGATGCCGCTCGACGGCCCCGCGCCCGCGGACACCGCCACGCCGCCGCGCGACGCCCTGGAACGCGATCTCGCCGGCCTGGTCGCCGAGACGCTGGCCACGCCGGACCTGGGCGTCCACGACGACATCTTCGACGCGGGGGCCACGTCGCTCACCGCGATGCGGCTGATGGTGCTCATCGAGCAGCGGTACGGCACGGCCGTGCCGATGTCCGATCTCATCGCGGCCCCCACGGTCGCCGGGCTCGCCGAACGGCTGCGCGCCGGGGAGCGCGGCGGCTTCGATCCGCTGGTGCCGCTCCGCACCGGTGGGCGCCGCCCGCCGATCTACTTCGTGCACCCCATCGGCGGCAACGTCCTCTGTTACCGGCCGCTCGCCGGGCATCTGCCGGACGACCAGCCCTTCCACGCCCTGCAGGCGCCGGGAAGCACGCCCGGCACCGAGCCCCTGACCACGATCCCCGACCTGGCCCGCACCTACGTCGAGGCGATCAGGCGGCGGCAGCCCCGCGGGCCGTACGTCATCGGCGGCTGGTCGTTCGGCGGGTTCGTCGCCGTGGAGATGGCCAGGCAGCTGCGCGCGGCGGGCGAGCGCGTCGAGCGTCTGGTGCTCCTCGACACGATCGCGCTGCGTCCCGACGCTCCCCGCGACGTCGGCGACGGCACCCTGCTGACGTTCTTCTTCTGGGAGCTGCTCTGGCTCGACAGCGGAAGCGACACCCCGGTCGAGGCCATCGCGGAGCGGTGCGGCACGCAGGAGGAGATCTTCGCGCGCGTCGGGGAACTCGCCGAGCGCAACGGCATCCTGCCGCCCGGGAGCTCCGCGGCCGCCGTCCGCCGCCTCTACCAGGTCTTCCAGGCGAACTACCAGGCGATGCTCGACTATCGCCCGGGACTCCTGGACGTGGACCTGACCCTGCTCCACGCCGCCGAACCCCTGCCCGACGTGCTCAAGCCGCTGCACGCGGCCGTCGACAGCATGTACGACGACCCGACGAACGGGTGGCGCGCGCTGACCACGGGACGGGTCGAGGTGGTCGCCGTCCCCGGTGATCACCTCCAGGTGGTCGAGGAACCGTACGTCAAGCACGTCGCGGCCGCGCTCGCGGCGCTGACCCGACCTGACCAGGAGCGATGATCATGGGTGGTTCTCCGCGGCCGAAGGCCGTCGTCGTCGGGGCGGGAATCGGTGGTCTGGCCGCCGCCGTCACGTTGCGCAGGATCGGGATGGAGGTCGAGGTCTACGAACGCGCGGGCGAGCTGCGCGCCGCCGGGTCGGCGCTCTCCATCATGTCCAACGCGATCAGGGCCCTGGGCACGCTCGGCATCGACCTCGGCCTGGAGGAACGCGGCCAGGTGATCGAGCACGTCGAGATGATGACCACGGCCGGGCGCACCCTCCGGGTCCTGCCGTACAAGGAGAACTGCGCGAAGCTGGGAGCGCCCAGTGTCTGCATCTCCCGGAGCGAGTTGCAGGCGGCGCTGCTCGAAGCGGCCGGGGACTGTCCCATCAGCCTCGGCGCCGTCGCGACCGGCTTCAGCGCGGGCCCGGACGGCGTACGCGTCCGCTTCGCGGACGGCCGTGAGGCGCACGGAGACCTGCTGATCGGGGCCGACGGGATCCACTCGGCGATCAGGCGGCAGCTGACGGGCCCGGAACCGGTCCGGGAGGCCGGTTACGTCTGCTGGCTGGCCGTCACCCGGTTCGCCCATCCACGGCTGACCAGGGGATTCAACGGGCACTACTGGGGCAAAGGCCAGCGCTTCGGCCTCCACGACATCGGCCACGGCAACGCCTACTGGTGGGGCACCCGGAACATGACGCCCGAGGCGGCCCGGGAGTGGAACGGCACCAAGGCCGACATCCTGCGGGCCTACCAGGGGTGGGCGGAGGAGGTCACGGCGGCCATCGAGGCCACCGAGCCCGAGGCCGTCATCCCCGTCCCCGCCCAGGACCGCCCGTTCCTGGAGCGCTGGGGCGAGGGCCCGGTCACCCTGCTCGGCGACGCGGCGCACCCGATGATGACCAGCCTGGTGCAGGGCGGGAGCTCCGCCGTGGAGGACGCGGTGGTCCTCGCCCAGGCGTGTGCCGGCTCCGGCGACCCGGTCCGGGCCCTGCGCGCCTACGAGGACCGGCGCCGCGCCCACATCAGGTGGCTGGTCGAGAGGTCGTACGCGATGAGCGCGATCGAGCAGGAGGAGCGGCCCGTGCCACGCCTCATCCGCGACGCCTTCATGCGGTTCGCCCCGAAGTCCGTGCTCTTCAAGCCCTTCGAGACGTCGATGTCCGCCGATCTCCCGACGCGGGCGTCCGTGCCCGCCGGGGCCGGCCGATGACCCAGGTGTCCCACAGCACGATGTCATACAGCACGGTGTCCCACAGCCTGGTGCCGCGTGAGCTCGCTCCCGAGGGGCCCGGGCCGCTTCCCGCGCCGGACGACGAGCCCCGTCTCTGGCTCGTGCGCGCCGCCGCGCATCGTCGCGCGGCCCTGGACGCGGCTCCCCTCGTGCTGGACGCGGAGGAGCGGAGGCGGACGGCCGAGTTCCGCCACGAAGGGAACCGCGAGTGCTACGTCGTCGCGCACGTGGCGCTGCGCCGCCTCCTCGGCGCCTGTCTCGGCAGGCCCCCGGGGGAGATCGAACTGACGCGGGCGCCCTGCCCGTTGTGCGGCGGCCCGCACGGCCGGCCCGTCGTGGCGGACGCGGCGCTCCACTTCTCCCTCTCCCACAGCGACGGGCTGGTGCTGCTCGCCGTCGCCGGGGTGCCGGTCGGCGTGGACGTCGAGCGGCTCCCCGAGCTCCGCGTGGCCGACGGGATCGTGCCCAGGCTGCACCCCGCCGAGGCCGCCGAGCTCTCGGTCCTTCCGCCCGGTGAGCGGCGCGCCGCGTTCGGCCGTCTCTGGACCCGCAAGGAGGCCTACCTCAAAGGACTCGGCACAGGCCTCGCCAGGGACCTGTCCGCCGACTACGTCGGGGCCGGAGTGCATCCCCGGCGAGAGCCGCCCGGGTGGCGCATCGACGACGTGGAGGTCCCCGACGGCTACACGGCGGCGGTCGCTCTCGCCCGGCGCTGATCGCCGCCGGGTCGCTCGGCGGTTCAGGGGGTGAAGCGGTAGCCCATGCCGGGCTCGGTGATGAGGTGGACCGGGCGGGCGGGGTCGCGTTCGAGCTTCTTGCGCAACTGCGCCAGGTACTGCCGCAGATAGTGGGTCTCCCTGACGTGGGTGCTCCCCCACACCTCGGTCAGCAGCTGGCGCTGGCTGATCAGCTTTCCGGGGTTGCGCAGCATGATCTGCAGGATGCGCCACTCCGTCGGGGTGAGGCGCACGTCTCCCGAGACCGTCTTGGCCGCCAGGTCGACGACGTGGTCGCCGACGCTGACCCGCGCCGTCTCGGCCTCGGGTACGGAGGTCCGGCGGGTGACGGCGCGGATGCGGGCCAGCAGTTCCTCGATGTGGAAGGGCTTGGTGACGTAGTCGTCGGCGCCGGCGTCCAGCGCGTCGACCTTGTCCTGGTTTCCGGCCCGGCCGGACAGCACCACGATCGGCACGGCACTCCAGCCGCGCAGGCCGTGGATGACCTCCACGCCGTCGAGGTCGGGCAGGCCGAGATCGAGCAGCACCAGATCGGGATTGAACTCGGCGGCCTGGCGCAGGGCGGTGCCGCCGTCGGCGGCCGTCGCCACCTCGTAGTGGCGGGCGACCAGGTTGATCCGCAGCGCCCGGAGGATCTGCGGCTCGTCGTCGACGACCAGGACGCGGGTCAAGCGAGCTCCTCGGGACGTGCGGCCGGCGCCGGCGCGGAGACGGGCAGGGTGAGGATCATGGTGAGACCTCCCCCGGGTGTCTCCTCCGGGACCAGCGTGCCACCCATGGCCTCGGCGAGCCCGCGCGACAGGGCCAGGCCCAGCCCGACGCCGGTGTGGCTGTCCCGGTCGCCGAGCCGCTGGAACGGCAGGAAGACCCGGTCGTGGGCCTCACGGGGGATGCCGGGACCGCGGTCGACGACCCGGACCTCCACGTGGTCGCCGTACGCGCTGGCGGTGACGAGGATGCGCTCCTCGGGCGGGCTGTGCCGGACCGCGTTGGACAGCAGGTTGACCAGGACCCGTTCGAGCAGGGCGGCGTCGGCGACGACCTCGGGGAGCTCGACGGAGACGTCCGCGTCGACGCGGACGCCGGGCGGCCCGAGGTCGTCGATAGCCCGGGGCACCACCTCCTCCAGGGCGACCGGCTGACGCGCCAGCCCCAGCACGCCGGCCTGCAGGCGGCTCATGTCGAGCAGGTTGTCCACCAGCCGGTTCAGCTTGATCAGCGATTCGTCGGCGGTCGCGAGAAGCTCCTCCCGGTCCTGCGGTGACCAGTCGACGCCGGTGGTGCGCAGGCTCTCGACCGCGGCCCTGGCCGACGCCAGCGGCGTGCGCAGGTCATGGCCGACGGCGGCGAGCAGCGCCGTGCGCATCCGGTCGGCCTCGGCCAGCGGCCTGGCCTGGTCGGCCTCCTCCCGCAGCCGCCGCTGGCGCAGCGCGACGGCGGCCTCCGCGGCGAACGCCTCCAGCACCCGGCGGTCGGCGGCGTCCAGCAGGCGTCCGCGCACCGCGAGCGTCAGTTCCTCGTCCACGACGACGTCGGTGTCGGCCGCGGCCGGGCTGGTGCAGGGCGTGCCGCCCGCGGTGGCCGCGATCCGCCACGCCCGCGGGTCGCCGCGGTCGTCCGGGACCGGTGTGCCGACGCGTTCGAGCAACGTGACCGAGGTGAGGCCGAAGGTCTCCCGCAGCCGGGCGAGCAGGGACGGCAGCGCGGCGTCGCCCCGGAGCACGTGCCCGGCCAGAGTGGACAGCAGCGCGGCGTCCGCCCCCGCCCGCGCGGCCTCACGGGTGCGGCGGGCCGCCAGATCCACCACGGCGCTGACCGTGGCGGCGACGAGCACGAAGACGACCAGCGAGAAGACCTTCTCCGGGTCGGAGATCGTCCAGGTGTGCACGGGCGCGGTGAAGAACCAGTTGAGCAGCAGGAACCCGCCGACGGCGGCGGTGAGGGCCGGCCGCAGGCCCCCGGCCAGGGCGACCGCGATGATCACGAGTAGGTACAGCAGCATCTCGCTGGGCAGCCGCAGCCCGTCGCGGAACGGGAGCAGCACGGCGGTCAGCGCGCCCATCCCCAGGACGGCGAGCGCCCAGCCGGCCAGCCGCCGGATGGGCGTGAGGGCGGCCTCCCGGCGCGGCGCCCGGCGCCGTCCCCTGCTCATCTCCTCGTGCGTGACCATGTGCACGTCGATCGAGCCGGAGTCGGCGGTGGCGATCACCGAGACACCGGGGGAGAACAGCCGGGCCGTCCGGCCCCGCCGGGACGCGCCGAGCACCAGCTGGGTGGCGTTGACCCCGCGGGCGAAGTCGAGCAGCGCGTGCGCGATGTCGGCGCCGGCGACCTGGTGGTAGGTGCCGCCCATGCTCTCCACCAGCGCCCGCTGACGTGCCAGGTGCGCCGGGTGCGCGCCGGTGAGCCCTTCGCCGGTGGTCACGTGTACGGCCAGCAGGTCGGCGCCCTTGGTCCGGTCGGCGATGCGGGCCGCCCGCCTGAGCAGGGTGTCTCCCTCCGGTCCGCCGCTGAGGGCCACCACCACCCGCTCGCGCGCCTCCCAGGTGCCCGCGATGCCGTGCTCGGCGCGGTAACGGTCGAGCTGTTCGTCGACCTTGTCGGCGACCCACAGCAGCGCCAGCTCCCGCAGAGCGGTGAGGTTGCCCACCCGGAAGTAGTTGGAGAGGGCGGCGTCGATCTTCTCCGGCCGGTAGACGTTCCCGTGCGCCATGCGGCGGCGCAGCGCCTCGGGCGACATGTCGACCAGCTCGACCTGGTCGGCCCGCCGCACCACCTCGTCCGGCACGGTCTCGCGCTGCGGGATGCCGGTGATCTGGAAGACGACGTCGTTGACCGACTCCAGATGCTGGATGTTCACCGTGGAGATCACGTCGATGCCGGCGTCGAGGATCTCCTCGATGTCCTGCCACCGCTTGGCGTGCCCGGAGCCGGGGGTGTTGGTGTGCGCCAGCTCGTCGATCAGCGCGATCTTCGGATGGCGGGCGACGACGGCCTCGACGTCCAGCTCGCCGAAGACGGCCCCCCGGTAGACCACCTGCCTGCGGGGGATCACCTCCATGCCGGCGAGCAGCGCGGCGGTCCGGGGGCGGTCGTGCGTCTCGACGAGCCCGACGACGACGTCCCGGCCGCGTTCCAGGCCCCGGCGGCCCTCGTCGAGCATGGCGTACGTCTTGCCGACGCCCGGCGCCGCGCCCAGGTAGATTCGCAGCCGTCCGCGTGCCACCGCGGCCTCCTACTCCTCGTCCAGGGCGAGGTTGAGTTCGAGCACGTTCACGACCGGGCGGCCGACGTAGCCGAGCCACGGGCCCACGGTGTGCCGCCGGACGAGATCCATCACCCTCTCCACTGTGCGGCCCCGGGCCCTCGCCACGCGCGGCGCCTGCAGCACGGCGTACGCCACGGAGATGTGCGGGTCGAGGCCCGACGCCCCGGCGGTGACCGCGTCGGGGGGAACGGCGACCCGGGCGACGGCGCCCCGGACGGGCACGGTGCGGCCCGCGGAGTAGTCCTCGCCCGGCCGGGCGCACTCGACCCGTACGCCCTGGTAGCGGGGGACGAACGGGGTGGCCGGACAGGCCTGGTTGACCGAGACGACCCTGGTCGCGGCGCCGGTCGCGGGGAAGACCTTGAGCACGGCGCCGACCCCGCCGGGGGTGCAGAACGGGCGGGCGCCGCTGACGCCCTCCAGCCGGCCCACCGCCAGGGAGCGCGCGCAGACCTGGGTGAGCAGGGAGGTCCGGCCGTTCCGGCCCGGAGCGGGGAGGGTGTCGACGACGTCCTCCGGCCCGAGGTTTCCCGCACCGCTGGAGGTGGTGTCGTAGACGTGACCCGGCGCGGCCGGCCGGCTCTGGAAGTAGCGGGGGATCGGAGCGCCGGCGGCGTCGGTGAACGACTGGCCGATGAGCGAGCTGCCGACGATCCGGCCGTTCCGCTCGATCAGGCTGCCGTTCGCCTGGTGCCGGAACAGGACCTGGGCCACCCCGGTGACGGCCAGTGGATAGACGATCCCCGTCACCACGGTGAGCACCAGCACCGCGCGGACGGCGGCCAGGTGCCGGCGGATCGGACTGGGCAGGTGTTTCATTCAGGACATCCCCGGAAGGAGGCGGACGACGAGGTCGATCAGCTTGATGCCGGCGAAGGGGACCACGATCCCGCCCAGGCCGTACACGCACAGGTTGCGCCGCAGCAGGGTGGAGGCGCTGCTCGGCCGGTAGCGGACGCCTTTGAGGGCCAGCGGGATCAGCGCGACGATCACCAGCGCGTTGAAGACGACGGCCGACAGGATCGCCGACTGCGGGCTGGCCAGGCGCATGACGTTGAGCGCGCCCAGGCCCGGGTAGACGGCCGCGAACATGGCCGGGATGATCGCGAAGTACTTCGCGACGTCGTTGGCGATCGAGAACGTGGTCAGCGCGCCGCGGGTGATGAGCAGCTGCTTGCCGATCTCGACGATCTCGATGAGCTTGGTCGGGTTGGAGTCGAGGTCGACCATGTTGCCGGCCTCCTTGGCGGCGCTGGTGCCGGTGTTCATGGCGACGCCGACGTCCGACTGGGCCAGCGCGGGCGCGTCGTTGGTGCCGTCCCCGGTCATCGCGACCAGCCGGCCGCCCTCCTGCTCCCGCCTGATCAGGGCCAGCTTGTCCTCGGGGGTGGCCTCGGCGAGGAAGTCGTCGACCCCGGCCTCCTCCGCGATGGCCCTGGCGGTCAGCGCGTTGTCCCCGGTGATCATCACGGTCCTGATGCCCATCCGGCGCATCGCGTCGAACCGCTCGCGCATCCCCTCCTTGACCACGTCCTTGAGGTGGATGACCCCGAGCACCCGGGCCGCGCCGCCGCTCACCTCGCCCACCACCAGCGGGGTGCCGCCGGAGGCGGAGATGCCGTCGACCAGGTGACCCGCGTCGGCGGTCGGATGGCCGCCGTTGTCGCGCACCCACTTCATGACCGCGGTGGCGGCGCCCTTGCGGATCCGCCGGCCGTCCATGTCCACGCCGGACATGCGGGTCTGGGCCGTGAAGGGGACCCACCCGGCGTGGGCGAGCTCGCCCGGCTCCCGTTCGCGCAGCCCGTACGCGTTCTTCGCGTAGACCACGATGGAACGGCCCTCGGGGGTGGCGTCGGTGAGACTCGACAGCTGCGCCGCCCTGGCAAGTTCGAGCGCGGGCACACCCGGCACGGGCAGGAACGCCGCCGCCTGCCGGTTGCCCAGGGTGATCGTGCCGGTCTTGTCGAGCAGGAGCGTGGACACGTCGCCCGCGGCCTCGACCGCCCGGCCCGACATGGCCAGCACGTTGCGCTGGACCAGGCGGTCCATCCCGGCGATGCCGATGGCCGACAGCAGCGCGCCGATCGTGGTGGGGATGAGGCAGACGACCAGCGCCGCCAGCACGACGCCGGTGACCCCGTCGGAGGTGAGGGCGATCGAGTCGGCCACGCCGGGGTTGACCGATCGGGAGAAGACGGCCAGCGGCTGCATGGTCGCGGTGGCGACCAGGAAGATGATCGTCAGAGCGGCCAGCAGGATGTTGAGGGCGATCTCGTTGGGCGTCTTCCTGCGGTCGGCCCCCTCGACCAGGGAGATCATCCGGTCGAGAAAGCTCTCGCCCGGCCGCTGGGTGACTCGTACGACGATCCGGTCCGACAGGACCCGCGTGCCGCCGGTGACGGCGGAGCGGTCGCCGCCGGACTCGCGGATGACCGGCGCCGACTCCCCCGTGATGGCCGACTCGTCCACCGAGGCGATGCCGTCGACCACGTCGCCGTCGCCGGGGATGGTCTCGCCCGCCTCCACGATCACGTGGTCGCCCTGGCGCAGGTCCGGCGCGCCGACCTCCTCCCACTTGGCGAGGTCGGCCGGGTCGACGAGGCGGCGGGCGACCGTGTCGCGTCTCGCGGCGCGCAGCGCCGCCGCCTGCGCCCTGCCCCGGCCCTCCGCCACCGCCTCGGCCAGGTTGGCGAACAGCACGGTGAGCCACAGCCATCCGGTGATCGCCCAGGCGAAGAAGGACGGGGTCGTGGCCGCGAGGACGGTCGTGAAGAGCGCGCCGATCTCGACGATGAACATGACCGGGTTGCGCCACATGGTGGCGGGGTTCAGCTTCCGCACCGCCCCGGGCAGCGCGCGGGCCGCCTGCCGGAGGCCGGTCATGCCCCCGCCGGCGTGCCCCGGGGAGCCGCCGCGTGTCGTCCGGAGGCTCGTCCGGGGGCTCATCGGGACAGGCCTTCCGCGAGCGGCCCGAGCGCGAGCGCGGGGAGGAAGGTGAGGGCGACGAGGACGACCGTCACCCCGGCGAGCAGGCCGGCGAACTGCGGGCGGTGGGTCGGCAGCGTGCCCGCCGAGACGGGGACCGGCGCCTGCCGGGCCAGGGACCCCGCCAGCGCCAGGACCAGCACCATCGGCAGGAACCGGCCGAGCAGCATGCACAGACCGAGCGCCGTGTTGTAGAAGGGCGTGTTCGCCGACAGCCCGGCGAAGGCCGAGCCGTTGTTGTTGCCCGTGGAGGCGAAGGCGTAGAGGACCTCCGACAGGCCGTGGGCGCCTCCGTTCCCGATGCCCGCGCGGCCCGCTCCCGTGCCCATCGCGACCGCCGTGCCCAGCAGCACCACGACCGGGGTCGCCAGGAAGTACAGCGAGGCCAGCTTGATCTCCCGGGAGCCGATCTTCTTGCCGAGGTACTCGGGGGTGCGGCCCACCATCAGGCCCGCGACGAAGACGGTGATCACCGCGAGGACGAGGATGCCGTACAGCCCGGAGCCGGCGCCGCCGGGCGCGACCTCTCCGAGCAGCATGTTGACGATCAGCATGCCGCCGCCGAACGCGGTGTAGGAGTCGTGGGCGGAGTCGACCGAGCCGGTGGAGGTCAGGGTCGCCGCACTGGCGAACAGCGCGGAGTCCGGCACGCCGAAGCGGGCCTCGCGGCCCTCCGCCGCCTGACCGGCCCACTGCGGCGCCGTACCCGCCGTCACCTGCGGCACGGTCCCTGCCGCCTGTAGTTCGGCCGTCTGGGTCACGCCGATACTGACCAGCGCGAGCACGGCCATCACCGAGACGATGACGTAGCCCTGCCGGTTGTCGCCGACCATCCGCCCGAAGGTCCGGGGCAGTGACGTCGCGATCACCAGGAGCAGGAAGATCTCCAGCAGGTTCGTCCAGGCGGTGGGGTTCTCCCAGGGATGGGCGGAGTTGGCGTTGAAGACGCCGCCGCCGTTGGTGCCCAGGTCCTTGATCGCCTCCTGGCCGGCCGCGCCGGCCGGGGTGAGGGTCTGCCCGCCGCCCGCGAGGGTGGTCCAGCCGTGGTGGCCGCCGAAGCTCTGCAGCGCTCCCCCGGCCACCAGCAGGATCGCGGCGGCGAACGCGATCGGCAGCAGGATCCGGATCGTGCCGCGCACCAGGTCGACCCAGAAGTTGCCCAGGGTGTCGCTCCTCGCGCGGGCGAACCCGCGCAGCAGCGCGACCGCCACGGCGAGGCCGGCCGCCGCGGACACGAAGTTCTGCACGGCCAGGCCCGCGGTCTGCACGACGTGGCCCATGGCCGACTCGCCCGAGTATGCCTGCCAGTCCGTGTTGGTGACGAACGCGACCGCGGTGTTCCACGCCAGGTCCGGCGGTACGGCGGGCATCCCGAGGCTGAGGAACAGGTGGTCCTGCAGCCGTTGCAGGGCGTAGAGGGCGAGCACGGAGACGACCGAGAACGCGAGCAGGGCGCGGGCGTACGCCGGCCATCCCTGCTCGGCGTCGGCGTCCACGCCGATCAGGCGGTAGACCATCCGCTCGACCCGCCAGTGCCGGGTGCCGGTGTAGACCCGGAACATGTGGTCGCCGAGTGGCCGGTAGCAGAGCGCCAGGGCGACGAGGACGGTCCCGGCGACCAGGACGGCGCTGACGGCGGGGTTCGTCGGAAAGGTCATCAGAACCGTTCCGGGAACAGCAGGGCCACGACCATGAAGACCAGCAGAATGGCGACCACGGCCAGACCGGCGGCGTTGACGGCGTTCACAACCGCTCCACCGCGCTCACGACCAGGCCCAGGATCACGAAACTCGCGATCGTCAGGGCGGCGAAGACGACGTCGGTCATCCTCACTCCTCGATTCGCATCATGCCGCCCTCGGACGGGCGATTCCCAGTCAGCGAATCACGAAAAATGCGGGGTTCTGCGCCCGTTGACGCTTTATATACGCCTATGGCGGGATTATTGACGTCGCCACTACGAAGATCGCTGTATCGCGCGATCCGGGTGCTCCCGGCCGTGCCGGGCGCGCGCCGCCTCGGGGCCGAGGAGGGAGCCGCGGGCGCGGGCGGCGGTGAACGACTCCTCGCCGAGGGCGTCGCGGCAGGCGGCGGTGACGCGGTCGAGGTCGGCCCGTTCGGCCGGAGCGGGGGGCAGCCGGTTCGCGTCGCGGGCCGCTTCGGCGGCGCCGAGCACCTCGGCCGCCCCGGCGTGGTCGCCTGTCAGGGCGAGCGCCCCGGCCAGTCCCTCCAGCGCGCCCACCTGGTCGCGCGGCGCGTCCAGCCGCGCCGCGAGGTCGAACGCCTCCACGTGCAGGCGCAGCGCGGCGTCGGCGTCGCCGCGCAGTTCCGCGGCGAAACCCAGCTCCACCAGGAGCATCGGGACGTGTACGGACGGCGGGTCGTCCTCGTGCGCCGGGGGATACGGCGCGGTCTCCAGCAGCCGCCGCAGGTGTGTCTCGGCCGTGTCGAGGTCGCCGCCGCGCCGGGAGGCGTAGGCGAGCACGGTCCCGGCGAAGACCTCGCCGGGCCGGTATCCCTGCTCACCGGCCAGGCGCAGCGCCCTCGCTCCGTCGTCGAGGGCCGCCGCGTGGTCGCCCTGCTGGGTGTGGATCCAGCCGAGCCAGCACAGTCTGTTCGCGACCTCCGGCCACAGCCCGAGCTCTTCGGCCATGCCGAGGGCCTCCCGGTGCAGGCGGGTGGCGTGCGCGTGGTCGCCGGTGGCCTCGGCCAGGGCGGCCAGCCAGCCCGTGGCGCCCATCCGGCCGAAGCGGTCGCCGATCTCGGCGAACATCCGGGCGCTCCGCGCCGCGTCGCGTTCCAGGGCCGCCAGGTCGCCGCGTACGTGGGCGAGCTGGGCACGGGTCATGAGGGCGGCGGCCTCCGCCCACCGGTCGCCCTCGGCTGCGGCCGCGTCGAGGGCGCGGGCCAGCAGCTTCTCGCTGTCGGCGAGGTCCAGGTAGCCGAGCGAGGCGTGGGCGAGGAACCACACGGCCCTGCTCCGGCCGGCGTCCAGCCGGTCGGCGACCGCTGCGCCGCCGGCGGCGTCGCCCTGCAGGGCCGCGAAACCGGCCAGCCATATCCGGACCTCGTCGGCGAGACGCGCGAGGTCCTCCCCGCCGTCCTCCCCGACGTGCCCCGCGCTGACCGCCGTGCCGTCTTCGGCGAGCGACAGAGCGGCCTGGAGGGAGCGCCGGGCCTCGGTCAGCCGCCCGCGCAGGAACCAGTGCCAGGCGAGGGCGCCGGTCAGCCGCAGCGCGGCGGCGGCGTCCCGGTCCGCCAGGCAGTGGTCCAGCGCGGCGCGCAGGTTGGCGGCCTCGGCGTCGAGGAGCCGCAGCGTCCGGCGCTGCTCGGGGCCGCGGAGCAGGGGTGCCGCCCGCTCCGCGAGGGCGAGGTAGTGGTCCCGGTGCCGCCGCCGGATCCGCTCCCGTTCCCCGGCCTCCGCCAGGCGGTCCGCGCAGTAGGCGGCCACCGACTCCAGCAACCGGTAACGCGGTCCCTCCGGAGTCGGCAGCATCACGACCAGCGAGCGGTCGACCAGCCGTACGAGCAGGGTGAGCACGTCGAGGTCGTCACCGCCGCACACGGACTCGGCGGCCTCCACCGTGCATCCGTCGGCGTGTACGGCCAGCCTGCGCAGCACCGTCCGCTCGGGGACGCTCAGCAGCTCCCAGCTCCAGTCGATCATCGCCATGAGCGTCCGCTGCCGGGGCGGGGCGCCGCGGTGGCCGGTGGCCAGCAGGCGGAACCGGTCGTCCAGCCGGTCCACCACCCCCTGCACGCCCAGCGCGCGGACCCGTGTCGCGGCCAGTTCCAGGGCGAGCGGGATGCCGTCCAGGCGGCGGCACAGCAGCGCGACGGCCGCGGCGTTGCCGTCGTCGAGCGTGAAGCCCCGCACGGCGGCGGCCGTGCGCGCGACGAACAGCCGCACGGCGCTGGACTCCGCCAGCGCGCCCGGTCCGGCGTCGCGGCCCGGGACGTCGAGCGGCGGCACGTCCCACACGACCTCCCCCGCCAGGGCGAGCGGTTCCCGGCTGGTGGCGAGGATCCGCAGGCCGGGGGAGGTCCGCAGCAGGCGCTCCGCCAAAGCCGCCACCTCGTCGATCACGTGTTCGCAGTTGTCCAGGACGAGCAGGAGGTCTCTGGACCGCAGCGCCGCGGACAGGTCGGCGTGGTCGCCCTCCCTGATGTCGAGAGCCGCGGTCACCGCGTCGGCCACCGCACCGGCCCGCAGGCCGTTCCGCACCCCGTTCCGCACCCCGTTTCTCACCCCGGCCAGCTCGACGAGCCACACCCCGTCGGGCAGGTCCCGCCGGCCGTCGGCGACCTCGGTCGCGAGCCGGGTCTTCCCCACGCCGCCCGGGCCGGTCAGCGTCACCAGCCGCTCGTCCCGCAGCAGCGCGCCGATCTCGGCGACCGCGCTCTCCCGCCCGACCAGCTCGGTGTGCGGGGCGGGCAGGTTCGAGCGGGGCCGCCGGTCCGGTGCGGGCGGCGCCTGCAGGTCCTGGGTGAGGATCGCCCGCTGCAGCGCGGCGAGCTCGGGGCCGGGGTCCAGCCCCAGCTCGTCGCCGAGCAGGCGGCGCAGTTCCTCGTAGCTCTCCAGCGCCTCGCTCTGGCGTCCGGCGCCGTACAGGGCCCGCATGTACGCGGCCCGCAGCCGTTCGCGCAGGGGATGGGCGGCGACCAGGTCGCCGAGCTCGGCGGCGAGCACCGCGTGCTCGCCGAGCGCCAGCCGGGCCTCGGCCGCGTCCTCCAGCGTGGTCAGCCGCTGCTCGGCCAGTCTCGCGATCACGGCCTGGGCGAACGGCTCGTCGGTGAAGTCGGCGAACGCCGGGCCGCGCCACAGGGCCAGCGCCTCGGCGAACAGGGCCGCCCCGGCCCTCGGGTCGCCGGCCTGCCGGGCCCGCGTGGTGAGCGCGTGGAACCGCCGGACGTCCACCGCCTCGTCGTCCAGGAGCAGCCGGTAGGCCGGCGGGCGGGAGACGACGAGCTCACGCGCCCCGGGTTGCGCGTCCTCCAGCGCCCTGCGGAGCTGGGAGACCTTGGCCGACAGCGCGCCGAGGGGATTGCGCCGCGGCGGGTCGTCCCCCCACAGGTCGTCGATCAGCCGGTCGGCGGAGACCGGCCGCCCGTCGTTGAGCAGCAGCACGGCGAGCAGGGCGCGCACCTTCGCGCCGGGCACCGCCACCGGCTCGCCCCCCGCCGTCCACACCGCGAGCGGACCCAGGACTCCGAAACGCATGCTGCGCACCCTAACGCCGGGGGCGAGAGGACACCGTAAACGAACCGTAAACGCCCCCTGCGAGAGTCGGGGACATCAGCCGGACGGCGAAGCGGGAAAAGGGAGGCCGAGGATGCCGGACACCACGAGACCAGTGCTGGCGGTCATCATCGGCAGCACCCGCAGCGGCAGGTTCGGCCCGACGGTGGCGCAGTGGTTCACCACCCGGGCGCGCCGGCGCGGCGACTTCGAGATCGACCTGATCGACCTCGCGGAGACCCGCGTCCCGGCGACCCTCGGCGACCACGACGACCTCGTCCCGCCGCAGGTGGCGGAGCTGGGCGCACGCCTGGCCGCCGCCGACGCCTTCGCCGTCGTCACCCCGGAGTACAACCAGAGCTTCCCCGCGTCGCTCAAGACCGCGATCGACTGGTACTACGAGGAGTGGCACGCCAAGCCGGTCGCCTTCATCTCCTACGGCCGGGAGTCCGGCGGCCTGCACGCCGTCGCGCAGTTGCGGCAGATCTTCGCCGAACTGCACGCGGTGACGCTCCAGGGCACCATCAGCCTTCCGTGCTACTGGGACCTGTTCGCCGCGGACGGAAGCTGGCCCAAGGACGGCGCCGCCTGCAACACCAGCGTCACGACGATGCTCGACCAGCTCGCCTGGTGGGCCGCCGCGCTCAGCGAGGCCCGCGCCAGGACTCCGTACGTCGCCTGACCTCTCACTCAGCGAAGAAGAAGGAACAAATCATGCGCAAGCTCAAGCTTCAGGTCCAGACCACCATCGACGGCTACATGGGCGGTCCGCACGGCGAGATGGACTGGATGACCTTCCCGTGGACCGACGACCTCGGCGCCTACATCACCGGGCTCATGGAGAACGTCGACCACATCGTCCTCGGCCGCCGGCTCGCCGAGGGGTTCATCCCGGCCTGGGCGTCCGGTCCCGAGGGGGAGACCCAGGAGGCCATCGACTTCATGAACAACACGCCCAAGACCGTCATCTCCAACGACCTCGCGGAGTCGCCCTGGGACAACGCCGTCGTGGCCGGCGGCGACCTCGCGGAGACCATCGGCAAGCTCAAGGCCCAGCCGGGCGGCGACCTGATCACGTACGGCGGCAGCACGCTGGTGACGAGCCTGATCGCCGCCGACCTGATCGACGAGCTCAACCTGTTCGTCAACCCGACCGCGATCGGGGCGGGCCTGCCGGTGTTCCCCGGCGGCGGCGACAAGAAGCGCTTCCACGTGGTCTCCGTGACGCCGTTCGACTGCGGAGTCACCGCCGTGCGCCTGGAGCCCAGGCGCGGCTGACGGCTCGGCGGGCCATCGGGCAGGACGGGCAGGAGCGCGTTCCGGGAGCTCCTGCCCGTCCGGCACCGCCTCCGCCCCGCCCTTCCTCAGCACAGTTTCGTTGCACAGTACATACGTTCCCTTTGCCGGGGTAGCGCGCCGGTTCAGGAGTGGCGGACGGCTGTGGGGGCGCGCGGTGGCGTTGCGGATCGAGGACTACGGACTGCTCGGTGATCTGCAGACGGCAGCGCTGGTCGGCCGGGACGGGTCGGTCGACTGGCTGTGCCTGCCCCGGTTCGACGCCCCGGCGTGCTTCGCCGCCCTGCTCGGCGACGAACGGGCCGGCTTCTGGCGGGTGGCCCCCGCCGCGGGCGGGCTGTGCACGCGCCGCCGCTACCGGGGCGACTCCCTCGTGCTCGAAACGGAGTGGGACACCCCCGAGGGCTCCGTACGGGTGATCGACGCGATGCCGCCGCGCGGCGAGGCGGCCGACGTCGTACGCGTGGTCGAGGGCCTGAGCGGACGGGTGCCGATGCGGATGACGCTCCGGCTGCGGTTCGACTACGGCCACATCGTGCCCTGGGTGCGGAGCCGGGACGGCGAACTGGTCGCGGTCGCCGGGCCGGACGCCGCCTGGCTGAGCACCCCGGTGCCGCTGCGCGGCGAGGACATGACCACCTACGCCGACTTCACCGTCGCCGCCGGGCAGCGGGTGCCGTTCGTGCTGACCTACCGGCGCTCGCACGAACGCACGCCGAAGCCGGTGGACGCCGAGCGGGCCATCGCCGACACCGAGGCGTTCTGGACGTCGTGGCTGCGCGGCTTCCGCTACAAGGGCCGGTGGGAGGACGCGGTGCGCCGCTCGCTGGTCGTCCTCAAGGCGCTGACCTACAAGCCGACCGGCGGCATCGTCGCCGCGGTCACCACCTCGCTGCCGGAACAGCTCGGCGGCCCGCGCAACTGGGACTACCGGTTCTGCTGGCTGCGCGACGCGACGTTCACGCTGCAGGCGCTGCTCGGCACCGGTTTCGTCGCGGAGGCCAAGGCGTGGCGGGAGTGGCTGCTGCGGGCCGCGGCCGGCGATCCGGCCGACCTGCAGATCATGTACGGCATCGACGGCACCCGCCGGCTGCCCGAATACACGATCGACTGGCTGGCCGGCTACGAGGGGTCGGCTCCGGTGCGGGTGGGCAACGCGGCGTCGGGCCAGTTCCAGCTCGACGTGTGGGGCGAGGTCCTCGACGGGCTGCACCTGACCCGCATGGCGGGCATCGAGTCCGAGGAACAGGCCTGGGACCTGCAACGCGCGCTGCTGGACTTCCTGGAGGGCCACTGGGACGACCCGGACAACGGGCTGTGGGAGGTGCGCGGGGACCGCCGCCACTTCGTGCACTCCAAGGTCATGGCCTGGGCGGGCATGGACCGGGCCGTGCGGGCCGTCGAACGGTTCGGCCTGGAGGGGCCGGTGGACCGGTGGCGGGCCACCCGGGACAAGATCCACGCCGAGGTGTGCGACCGCGGCTACGACCCGGGGCGGAACACGTTCACCCAGTTCTACGGGTCCCAGGGCCTCGACGCCGCCCTGCTGCTGATCCCCCGGGCGGGGTTCCTGCCCTGGGACGACCCGCGCGTGCGGGGTACCGTGGAGGCGGTTCGGCGTGAGCTGTGCTCCGACGGCTTCCTGCTGCGTTACCGGCCCGGCGCCGACGGCGACGTCGACGGCCTGCCCGGCGCGGAGGGCGCGTTCGTCACCTGCACGTTCTGGCTCGCCGACGCCCTGTACGGCATCGGACGGCACCGCGAGGCGTACGAGCTCTTCGAACGGCTGCTGGATCTGCGCAACGACCTCGGGCTGCTCAGCGAGGAGTACGACCCCGTCGCCCGGCGGCAGCTCGGCAACACGCCGCAGGCGTTCAGCCACGTCGGACTGGTCAACGCGGCCCGTCACCTGTCCGGAGCGGACCCGGCCGAGCACCTTGGAGGTGGGCGTTGATGCGCGCTCTCACCGTCGTCCCGCTGAGAAAGGACTCCCTCGCGGTCGTCGACGTCCCCGACCCGGAGCCGGGAGACGGCGACCTGCTCGTCGACGGCCTCGCCGTCGGAGTGTGCGGCACGGACAAGGAGATCGCCGCGGGCGACTACGGCTCGGCCCCGCCCGGCCGCGAGCGGCTGGTCATCGGCCACGAGTCGCTGGGCAGGGTGCGACGGGCGCCCGAGGGCAGCGGCTTCGCCCCGGGCGACCTGGTGGTCGGAGTGGTCCGGCGGCCCGACCCGGTGCCGTGCGGCGCGTGCGCGCACGGGCAGTTCGACATGTGCCGCAACGGCCGATACACCGAGCGCGGCATCAAGGACCTCGACGGGTACGCGAGCCGGGCCTGGGTGGTCGAGCCCGGCTACGCGGTGAAGCTGGATCCCGCGCTGGCGGACGTCGGGGTGCTGCTCGAACCCACCAGCGTCGTCGCCAAGGCCTGGGACGAGGTCGAGAAGGTCGGCGCCCGGGCCTGGTTCCACCCGAAGACGGCGCTGGTCACCGGCGCCGGGCCGATCGGCCTGCTGGCCGCGCTGCTCGGCGTGCGGCGCGGCCTGGAGGTGCACGTCCTCGACCGGGTCACCGACGGCCCCAAACCGGAACTCGTGCGCGACCTCGGCGCCGACTACCACACGGGCGACGCGGGCGAGGTCTCCGCGAAGATCCGGCCCGACGTCGTCATCGAGGCCACCGGCGCCGGACCGGTGATCTTCGGGGTGGCCTTCAACACCGCGCCGTACGGCATCGTCTGCCTCACCGGGGTCTCCTCCGCCGGGCGCCGGCTAACGATCGACGCCGGGAGCCTCAACCGCGACATCGTGCTGGAGAACGACGTCCTCATCGGGTCGGTGAACGCCAATCTCCGGCACTACGCCGCCGCGGCCGACGCCCTCGCGCAGGCCGACCACGCCTGGCTGAACCGGCTGATCACCCGCCGGGTGCCGCTGGAGTCGTTCGCCGACGCGTTCACCGCGGAACCCGAGGACGTCAAGGTCGTCATCACCCTGGACGACGGCACGCGGTCCTAACCCGCCCGCCCGGGGGAACAGCGGATGGAACGTGCGTGTGGCGCCGCGCGAACGCGCGCCCACGGCTGCGACCAGCGCATGCGGCTGCTCACAAGTGACTTCCAAGTGCGGGGAGCCAGCCTGCGCCCATGCACTACACAACGATCACACGGTCCGGGCTTCTGCTCTCCCTGACCGCGCTTCTCGCCGTCTTCGCCGGCGACCTGGTGAATGCGGACGCCGCCCACGCCATACCGGCAAGTCCCAGCCCAAGCCCCGTCCTCACCATCAATCCCCGGCCGGAGCCGCTCCCCACCTTGAGCCCCATCGACGACCCGAGCCCCACAGCTTCCAGTACCCCGACGTACAACCCGAGCCCCACACCCAGCAGGAACCCGACCCCCACACCCAGCAGTACCCCGACGTACAACCCGAGCCCCACACCCAGCAGGAACCCCACCCCCACACCTTCCAGCACCCCGACCTACAACCCGAGCCCCACACCCAGCGGCAATCCGACCCCCACACCCAGCAGCACCCCGACGTACAACCCGAGCCCCACACCCAGCGGCAATCCGACCCCCACACCCAGCAGCACCCCGACGTACAACCCGAGCCCCACGCCCAGCAGAAACCCGACCCCCACACCCACCAGCACACCGACCTACAACCCCACCCCCACACCCAGCAGAAACCCGACCCCCACACCCAGCAGTACCCCGACGTACAACCCGAGCCCCACACCCAGCGGCAACCCGACCCCCACACCCAGCAGTACCCCGACGTACAACCCGAGCCCCACACCCAGCAGAAACCCGACCCCCACACCCACCAGCACACCGACCTACAACCCCACCCCCACACCCAGCCGCGGCTGATCAGGGCTCGGGTTCATTCCGGGGCCAGCTTCCGGCGCAGGTGAGCGCGTTCGGGTTCGGTGCCGGCGAGGTCGAGGGCCCGCCGGTACGCTACGGCGGCCTCACCCTTCCGGCCCAGCCGGGACAGCAGGTCGGCGCATGCCACGTGATAGGGGTGATGATCCCGCAGCAGGGGCTCTTCCGCGAGCTGCTCCAGGAGCGCCAGCCCGGCCTGCGGCCCGTCGCGCATGGCGACCGCGACCGCGCGGTTCAGCGCCACGATCGGCGACGGAGTAAGCGCGAACAGGACGTCGTACAGAGCTACGATCTGCGGCCAGTCGGTCGTGGTGACGTCGGCCGCCTCGTCGTGCAGGGCGGCGATCGCGGCCTGCACGCCGTACGGCCCCACCGGGCCGCCGGTCAGCGCCATGGGCACCAGGGCCAGCCCTTCCTCGATCATCGTACGGTCCCAGCGGCCGCGGTCCTGGTCGGCGAGGAGCACCAGCCCGCCGCCGGCAGAGGTGAGAAAGGCCCGCGGCGGGCGTGAGACCGGTCGAGGCCCCCGGCGCAGCGGTCGGCCGAGCCTGTGGCACGCGGGAAATGTCGGTGGCGTGCGGAAGAATCGCTTCATCATGACCGCCATCACCGCACCGGCCGAGGTGCTCACCCGTCCCCTGCCGGTCGAGCTCGTCGACGGGCCCGGGGGCAGGCTCTACCTGCTCCCCTACGCGCCGCTCACCCCGGACGACTGCGAGGCCCTGTCCGTGCTCCTCGCCGCCCGGGCCGCCGCCGGACGCCGCCGGGACGCGGCCGCCGCGTCCCTGTCGCAGTAGCTCCCGGTCCGGCTCGCGGTTCGAGCACGCGCCGGACGGCCACGGCCGGGGCGCGGGCCCGGCGCCGGGTCAGCGCACGCAGCAGGTGGAGCAGGGGTCTGCGTCCGGCAGTGTGATCCACAGGCAGCAGGTGCGGCGGCGGTACCCGTCGCCGTCGGGCGCGAGCAGCCCGGCGACCGGCGGTCCGATCTCCTCCAGCAGCCGGGCCGCCTCGGCGTACGGCCCGAGCGCGAGCAGCGGGTGGGCGACCGCCTCCGCGGTCGAGCCCCACAGGGTGCGCTCACCCACCCGCGCCACCGCGCTCAGCGCCTGCACGAACGGACGCTGGCCGTCGAGGATCGCCGCCCTGATGACCGCTGCCAGGTCCTCGACGACGACCGTGCCGGACGGCCCCGAGACCGGTGCCGCCAGGGTCGCGGCCATGGTTCCGGCGGTGGTTGCGCCGACGGCCGTGGCGGTGGCCGAGGCCGTGGTTCCGGTGGGGATTCCGGTGACGGTTCCGGCCGCGGGGTCGTCGGGGAGCACGGCCACGGTGAGCCGGGACGCCGCCACCGTGATCCCCGCCGCCGACGGCCTGACCAGCGTGTCCTCCAGCCGCATCACGGGCACCCGCCGGTGGAGGGCCCAGCCGAGGACCATCGGCATCGTGTGCCAGTAGCCGTAGGTCTTCCACAGCAGCGCCGCCGCCACGTGACGCGGCGCGTTCCAGCGTGCCGCGGTCTCGTCCACGAACGCGAGCAGGACCTCGTACGGCTCCCGCACGAGGTCGGCCGCGGGGATCCAGCCGGGGGAGTCGTCGGCGACCAGCCCGGGCAGCACCCCCAGCACGCCGCCGCGCTCGGCCGCGAGGCCTTCCAGGTGCCGGGAAAGGGCGTCGAGCAGCACTGCGTACTCCTTGGTTCTCAGCGGTCGTCTCGGGTCAGGAAGAGCAGCCGGGCGCGCTTGTCCGGCAGGTCGATCTCGGGCCCGAGCGTGAAACCGGTCCGCAGCATGCGGCCGATCACCTTCTCGTTGCGGGCGTCCGGCTCGGCGACGATCCGGGTGTGGGCAGGATCGGAGAACGCGTACGCCAGGAGCGCGGACAGCAGCGCGCCGGTGAAGCCCCGCTCGCCCTCCCCGGCGGCCGGGCCGACCAGCAGGTGGACACCGAAGTCGCCCGGCCGGACGTCGTAGCACTCGCCGACGGGGTCCGCCTCCGGCTCGTAGGTCTGGAGGAGCGCCACCGGCCGGTCGTCCCGGTGGACGAGGTAGGCGTGGTGGGTGGTCAGCCCGTCCAGGTAGTCGTAGATCTCCAGGACCCGCTCGGGGCTCGCGTCGAGCATGCCCCAGAACCTCGCCCGCTCCTGGGTGACCCACGAGTGGATCAGAACGGCGTCGGCCGCCGGGTCCACCGGGACGATGCGGACGGTGCCAAACCCGGCCACCACCTGCTCGTACACGGCCCGGGCGGAAGCCTCAGAGATCATGTCGTTCCTCCGTCAGCAGGGTCCAGTCGGTGACCAGGGGCACGAGTTCGCCGCGCACCCACAGCGGCTGCTGGTCACGGTGGTGGGGGTCGCCCGGCACGCCGCTCGCGCCGAACGGGACGACCCAGAGACTCGCGTCGCGCCGTGCGAGGTCCCAGACGTAGCGGGCGGCCGGGCCGCGGGCGCAGTGATGGGTGACACCCGGCACGCTGGACGTGCACAGCACACAACCGTGGTCACCCGAGACCCCCGGCTCCGCCTGCGCGGCGCCGGAGGGGTCCGACGGAGTGGCCGCCGGGGCGGGCAGCGCCCGCCAGGGGACGAGCCGGTGCAGGTCACCCCACCGGACGCCGGTCTCGCCGCGAGCCGCCACGTCCTCCAGCGCGGCCCGCGCGATCTCGGCCAGATCGTCAGGGCCGAGCCCGGGGAGCCGGTCGGTCGTCAGCAGGGTCTCCAGGGCGTGCGCGATCCGGGGAGCCGCCACCAGCCACGGCCGGAACACCTCCGGACAGGCGACACCTTCACCCGGCGCCTCCCGATCACCGTCGACGGGCGGCCCGCCGCCGGCCTGCGTGGGACGAGCGGCGGGCATGGGACGGGCCTTCGCGGCGCCGGCCTGTGCGGGACGAGCCTCCACGGGAGTGCTCGTATCCGGGCTGTGCGCCTGTTCGGGCTGGAGCGGGTGCGACAGGTCGGCCAGCGGCGCGAGCGCGGGATGGGCCGCCAGGCGCCGCACCACCTCGGCACGCACATCCGCGTACGCCGCGGCGGCGACGCTGTCCGCGTCCATCCGCCGGTCCCAGCCGGTGAGCCGGTCCCGGAGGCGTACGGCGCCGGGACCGAGCCCGGTCAGCCCGGCCAGCAGCCCCAGCAGCGGCCGCGCGCCTGGCAGGAGCGTGTCGGTGTGGATCGCCGCCATGTCCCCGGCGGACCAGACGGGGGCGGCCTCCAGGAGGGCCCTGATCCGGTCGGCCCGGTACGGCGGGGCGAACTCGACGCCGAAGGGAGCCGAGATTCCTCGTTCGTTGGCCATCACCGTGATCCCGGTGACCTCCCGGCGGGGCATCGGCGCGTGCCTGCCGCGCCACTCGTGGCCGGGCTCCCAGGCGGGCACGACCCGCTGCGAGTTGCCGGGGTGGCGGACGGGCACCAGACCGGCGACGCGGTGCAGCAGGCCGCCGCCGGTGTCCGCGGCGAGCACGACGTTGACGGGCTCCACCCACCGGTCGAACGCCTGGTCGACGTCGGCCACGGTCCTGGCCCGCAGCAGGGCGGGAAGCGTCGCGAATCCCAGGTCGTGGAACACCCGCGGCGGGTACCGCAGGCTCACTCCCTCCCACTCGCCCGCGCGCTCGTCCTCGCGCCCGGCATCCGGTTCGTCCTCGCGCCCGGCATCCGGTTCGTCCTCGCGCCCGGGATCCTGCGCGGCGTCCTGCCCGCTGTCCGGGCGGTCCTCCCACTCGCCCGCGTGGCCGGTAGGCGACCCGTCTTCCCGCCCGGCGTCCCGGTCGCGAGGAGCGCGTCCCTTCGTCTCCTGCCGCGCGGGCCCGTACGGCCGGGGTGGCTCGCCCATGACGACCGGGCCGCGTTCGGTCTCGATCACCTCCACCTCGACGGGCTCGCCTCCGGCGACCTCGACGACCTCGGTGTGGGCGGTGGCGGGCCGCCAGCCGGCCGGGCCGAGCGCCTCGACGCGGCCGTCCCGGCGCCGGAGGCGTTCGCGGAAGAGGTCCTGGTAGTCGGCCATGGCGTTGGTGATCGCCCAGGCGACCGTCCCCGCGTGCCCGAAGTGGGCGATGCCCGGAACTCCCGGCACGGCCAGCCCGGCCACGTCGAACTCCGGGCAGGCCAGGCGAATCTGCTGATAGAAGCCGGGGTCCTCGATGATCCGGTGCGGGTCTCCGGCGATGATCGGCGCCCCCGTGCGGGTGCGGTCGCCGGGGACCAGCCAGCCGTTGCTTCCGGAGGTGCCCGGCCCGTCGGTGGCGAACAGCGCCACGGCCTCCGCGCCGAGCCGGGCGGTGACGGCCTCACGCCACAGTTTCGCCGGGACGTGCGCGAACAGGACGTGGTGCGACAGCCAGACCGCCAGCGGCGTCCACGGCTCCCACCGGCCCGGCACGAGCGCGGCCGCGCCGTCTCCTGCCGCGCCGTCGTCCCCGGCGGGGCCGGGCTCTGTCTCCTCGTGACCGGCCGCGTTCCCCGCCTGCCCTGCCGCCCGGAACTCCGGGGCGCGGCGGGCTCCCTCGGGCAGGCCCGCGTTGACGCCGTCCACGTACGCGCCCACCCATGCCGCGGTGTCCGCGTCGAGCGCCCGGAGGCAGCGCCGGGCGGTGTCGTCCAGCCGGACCTGCCGTACGAACCGGTCCCACGGGACGGCGTCCGCGCCGAGGACGGCCGCCGACGTGCCGGCCCCGCGGAGCCGCTCGACCTCGAGCTGCCAGGCCCGGTCCACCGCGGTGACGAACCCCTGGGCGTAGGCCAGTTCGCGGGCGTCGCCCGCGCGCAGGTGGGGGATGCCCCACCGATCGCGGTAGATCCGCACGCTCACGACTCCTTCTCCCCCGTACGGCGGCGGGCGGCTGGGACGACCAGCGGAGTGCCGGTCTCCGGATCGTCGATCACCCGGCAGGGGAGGCCGAAGACCTCCTCCACCAGGCCGGCGGTCATCACCTCGGCGGGAGCGCCGGAGGCCACGACGCGCCCGCCGCGCATCGCGATCAGATGGGTGGCGTAGCGCGCGGCGTGGTTGAGGTCGTGGAGCACGGCCACGAGCGTGCGCCCCCGCTCCTCGTGCAGCCGGGCGCACAGGTCGAGGATCTCGATCTGGTGGGCGATGTCGAGGTAGGTCGTCGGCTCGTCCAGCAGCAGCAGCGGCGTCTCCTGCGCCAGCGCCATCGCGATCCACACCCGTTGCCGCTGGCCGCCGGACAACTCGTCGACCAGGCGTCCGGCGAGGTCGGCGACCCCGGTGGCGGCCATCGACTCCCCCACGACCCGTTCGTCGTCCGCCGACCACTGGCGCAGCAGCCGCTGGTGGGGATACCGGCCGCGGCCGACCAGCTCGGCGACCGTGATCCCGTCCGGCGCGACCGACGTCTGCGGCAGCAGGCCGAGGGTGCGCGCGACCTTCCTCGCCGGCAGCGAGGTGACGTCCCGTCCGTCGAGCAGCACCGCCCCGGCGGACGGCCTGAGCGTGCGTGCCAGCGCCCGCAGCAGGGTGGACTTGCCGCAGGCGTTGGGCCCCACGACGACCGTGAAGGACCGGTCCGGGATGGCGACGTCCAGCCCTTCCACCACGACCCGCCCGTCGTACGCGAGGGTCAGCGCGTCGCCGCGCAACCGGGGCCCGTCGCCCCGCACGGCCTCCACCGCGCCGCTCACCACGTCATCACTCCGTTTCCGTTCGTCCTGGTCAAATCCGGCCCGCCTTCCGCTGGGCGGCGAGCAGCCAGACGAGGTAGCCGCCGCCGAGCACGCCCGTCACCACTCCCACCGGCAACTGGTGGTCTCCGAACAGTCGTTGCGCCGCGAGGTCGGCGCCGGTCAGCAGCGCGGCGCCCACGCAGGCCGCGGTGAGCAGGTTGGGCCCGGGGGTCCGGGTCATCCGCCGGGCCAGATGCGGCGCGGTGAGCGCCACGAACGACACCGGTCCGGCGGCCGCCGCCGCGAGGGAGGCGAGCAGCACGGCCGCCGCCGTCAGGACGAGTCGCAGTCCCTGCACCCGCACACCGAGGCCGCGGGCCAGGTCGTCGCCCATCTCGGTGATCGCCAGGGGCCGCGCGCAGCCGAGCAGCACCACCGGAACCAGCACCGCCGTCGCGGCGAGCAGGGGAAGAGCGTCCTCCCAGCCGCGGCCGTCCAGGCTGCCGGTGAGCCACAGCATGGCGCGGGCCGCCTCCATGAGCCGTCCGCGGGTCAGCAGATAGCCGTTGACTCCCGTGAGGACCGCGGTGGCGCCGATGCCCACCAGCACGAGGCGGTGCCCGTGCAGGCCCCCGCGCCAGGCCAGGAGGTAGATCACCACTCCGGTGACGACGCCGCCGAGCACCGCGCCGCCCGCGAGGGCCGCGCTGCCGCCGCCCGCGACCACCACCAGGAGCGCGCCCGTCGCCGCGCCCTGGGTGAAGCCGAGCAGGTCGGGGCTGCCGAGCGGATTGCGCACGAGCGCCTGGAAGATCGCGCCGGCCAGCGCGAGGGCCGCGCCCACGACCAGCGCGGTCACCACCCGGGGCAGCCGGAGTTCGCGTACGACGAAGTCCTCGGCCGGGCCGCCGCCGCCCGCGAGGGTGCGCAGCACGTCCGCCGGGCTCATCGGGTAGTCGCCGCCGCCGACCGTGAGCACGCCGAAGGCGAGCGCCAGCAGCAGGCAGCCGATCCCCACGGCCACGGCCCGGGGGCGTACGGCGACGATTCCGGCCACGACGGGCCGCCCGGCGGCGGCGCGGACCACGCTCACCGGCCGCACCTCTCCCACGCCGCCCGCCCGCACGCGGATTCCGGCCTCATGCCCGCACCTTCCTTCGCACGAAGTACAGGAACAGCGGGCCGCCGAGCACCGCCGTGACGATGCCCGCCTGCAACTCGCCGGGCCGGGCCACGATGCGCCCGAGCACGTCCGCGCCGAGCAGCAGCACGGGCGCGAGCACCGCGCAGCAGGGCAGCAGCCGGCGCAGGTCGGGGCCGGTCAGCGTCTTCACGAGGTGCGGCACCATGAGCCCGACGAAGACGATCGGCCCGCAGGCCGCCGTCGCCGCCCCGCACAGCAGCGTCACGGCCACGATGGCCGCCGTACGGATCACGGCGGGACGCGCGCCGAGCGACCGGGCGGAGTCGTCGCCGAGGGCGAGCGCGTTGAGCGGCCGGGCCAGGGCCAGGGCCAGCAGCAGCCCCGCCGCGACGAACGGCGCGACCATGGCCACAGTCCCGCTCTGCGCGCCCGCCAGCGAGCCGACCGTCCAGAAGCGCATCGTCTCCAGCGAGGCCGCGTCGAGCAGCATCGTCCCGTTCACGTACGAGTAGAGCGCGGCGTTGATCGCGGCTCCCGCGAGCGCCAGCCGCGCCGGGGTGGCCGCCCGCCCGCCGCCCACGCCGTACACGAGCACGGACACGGCCGCCGCGCCGGCCAGCGCGAACCAGACGTAGCCCTGGAACGTCGCCACGCCAAGCAGCCCGGCGGCCGTCGCCACCGCCGCGGAGGCCCCCGCGTTGATGCCCAGCAGGCCGGGGTCGGCGAGCGGGTTGCGGGTCAGCGCCTGCATGACCCCGCCCGCCACGCCCAGCGCCGCGCCCGCGAGCAGCCCGAGCAGGGTGCGGGGCAGCCGCATCTCGTGCACCACCGTGTACGCGCCGGATCCGGTGTCCACGAGCCCCTGCCAGACCTCGGCCGGGGACATCGGCCGGGCGCCGAGCCCGAGGCTCAGCACGAGGACGGCGAGCAGCGCGAGCGCCGGGCCGAGCACCGTGGCCACCGGACGGGCCCTCGCCTGATGTTTTCGCGGCACCCGCGCGGGCCCGCTGATCTGCGAGGACTCGGTGACGACCACGGCCGGCTCCATCGGGGCGGGGGACGAATTCCGATCGCCCCTCTGGACAAGAACTTAGGTAAGGGTAACCTAACAATCGATCTGTCCCCCGTCTATCTGTCCAAGGGGGGATGACTGTGCGAGAGAAAGACGAACCGTGCGAAACCTGAACACCACCATGTCCCGTCGCGGGCTCTTCGCCGCGGGCGGAGCCACCGCTCTCACGCTGGCGCTGGCGGCCTGCGGATCGGGCGGTTCCGCCCCCTCCTCCGCAGGTCAGAGCGCCGGCGCGAGCCAGGGTGCCGCCGCCGGTGCGAGCGCCGGGGCGTGGTCCTTCACCGACGACAGGAAGGAGACGGCCACGGCGGCGGGGGTCCCGGCGCGGGTGGTGGCGTTCACCGGCACGGCGGCGGCCCTCGCCGACTACGGGTTGCAGGACAAGCTCGTCGGCGTGTTCGGCGAGACCAAGCGCGCCGACGGCTCGCCGGAGCCGCAGGCGGGCGACCTGGACGTGGACAAGGTGACGATCCTCGGCAACGTCTGGGGCGAGTTCAACATCGAGAAGTACGCGGCGCTGCGCCCCGACCTGCTCGTCACCCACATGTACGACCCCGGCGCGCTGTGGTACGTGCCGGACGAGAGCAAGGACAAGATCGTCAAGCTCGCCCCCACGGTCGCCGTCAGCGCCGCCCGGGTGCCGATGACCGAGACGATCGAGCGTTACGCCGCCCTCGCCGAGACCCTCGGCGCCGACCTGAAGTCCCCCGGCGTCGCCCAGGCCAAGGCGAGGTTCGAGGCCGCGGCCGACAGCGTGCGCAAGGCGGTCGCCGAGAACCCCGGGATCAAGGTGCTGGCCGCCTCCGGCAGCCCCGACGTGCTGTACGTCTCCAATCCGAAGGTCAACACCGACCTGATGTACTTCGCGGAGCTGGGGGTCGAGGTCGTCGAGCCCGAGAAGCCCGGCGACGGCGGCTACTACGAGAACCTCAGCTGGGAGAACGCCGGCAAGTACGACGCCGACCTGATCCTGCTCGACAACCGGCCCACCGCGCTGCAGCCCAAGGACCTTGAGGCCAAGCCCGCCTGGCCCAAGCTGCCGGCGGTCAAGGCCGGCCAGGTCGCCGCCTGGGACCCGGTGCCGCGCTTCTCGTACGCGGGCGCCGCGCCGATCCTGGAGAACCTGGCGACGGCGATCCGGAACGCCAAGAAGCTCGGCTGACCCGTATCTCACCGGAAATCACCCGGGCCCCCGTCCGCGCTCCACCGACTTAGGTTTGCCTAGCCTAACTAACTAAGGATGACCATGACCCATCCCCGCGCCGGAGACGCGCGGTCGTATCTGCTCAACGACCACACCGTGGAGGGATACCGGAGCGCGATGGCCGCCGGGACCACCCGCGTGGCCGGCCAGGTCGGCCGGACCGAACGGCCGTTCAGCGGCGTCGCCCCGGCGCGGCTCGCGCCGGAGATCGCCGCGATCGACCTCGAACGGCCGTTGCACGACCACGCCGCCGCGCTCGACGAGCTCGAACGGGTCTATCTGCGCGACGCCGTCTACTTCCACCACCCCCGCTATCTCGCCCACCTCAACTGCCCGGTGGTGCTCCCCGCACTGCTGGGCGAGGTGGTCCTTTCGGCGGTCAACTCCTCGCTCGACACCTGGGACCAGAGCGCGGGGGGCACGCTCATCGAGCGCCGCCTGGTGGAGTGGACGGCCGGCCGCATCGGCTTCGGCCCCGCCGCCGACGGCGTCTTCACCAGCGGCGGCACCCAGTCGAACCTCCAGGCGCTGTTCCTCGCCCGCGAGGAGGCCCGCGCCGCCGGGGTGCCGCTGTCCCGGCTACGGGTGATCACGTCGGAGGCGGGCCACTTCAGCGTGCGCAAGGCGGCGACCCTGCTGGGCCTCGGGCCGGAGGCGGTTGTCGCCGTGGAGACCGACGCGGAGCGGCGCATGCGGCCCGGCGGGCTCGCCCGCGAACTCGACCGTTGCCGCCGCGCCGGGCTGACGGTCATGGCCGTCGCCGCCACCGCGGGCACCACCGACTTCGGCTCGATCGACCCGCTGCCGGAGATCTCCCGGCTGTGCGCGGCGGCCGGGGTGTGGCTGCACGTGGACGCGGCGTACGGCTGCGGGCTGCTGGTCTCCCGCAGACGGCGGCACCTGCTCGACGGGATCGAGCGGGCCGACTCGGTCACGGTCGACTTCCACAAGTCCTTCTTCCAGCCGGTCAGCTCGAGCGCGCTGCTGGTGCGGGACGGCGCGGTGCTGCGGCACGCGGCCCACCACGCCGACTACCTCAACCCGCTGCGGATGGCCGAGCGGGGGATCCCCAACCAGGTGGACAAGAGCCTGCAGACCACCCGCCGCTTCGACGCGCTGAAGCTCTGGCTGACCCTGCGCGTGATGGGCGCGGACGCGGTCGGCGAGCTGTTCGACCAGGTGGTGGACCTCGCGGGCGAGGCGTACGACATGGTCGCCGCGGACCCGCGCTTCGAGGTCGTCACGCGGTCGCCGCTCAGCACGCTGGTCTTCCGCTACCTGCCGCCGGAGGGCCCGGGCCGCGAACTGGCCGACGACGCCAACCTGTACGCCCGGGAGGCGCTGGCCGCCTCCGGCGAGGCCGTCGTCGCGGGGACGACGGTCGACGGCCGCCACTACCTGAAGTTCACCCTGCTCAACCCGGAGACCACGCGGGACGACGTCGCGTACGTCCTCGATCTCCTCGCCGGTCACGCCCAGCGCCACGTGGACGACCTCGTGCCGCTCGCCGCCCCGTCCAGTAGCTGACCACCAGGGAGAAACGCATGTCCGCCCATGATTTCGTCGCCATCGGGCTGGGGCCGTTCAACCTGGGCCTCGCCTGCCTGGCCGAGCCGGTCGCCGGGCTCGACGGGCTGTTCCTGGAGGCGAGGCCCGGCTTCGCCTGGCATCCGGGGATGATGCTCGACTCGGTCACGCTGCAGACGCCGTTCATCGCCGACCTCGTCACGCTGGCCGACCCGACCTCGCCGTACTCCTTCCTGAACTACCTCAAGGAGACCGGCAGGCTCTACCCCTTCTACATCCGGGAGAACTTCTACCAGCTCCGCGCCGAGTACGACGCGTACTGCAGATGGGCCGCCGGGCGGCTGCGGAGCGTCCGCTTCGGCCACCGGGTGACCTCCGTGACGTTCGACGAGGCGGACGGGTGCTACGTCGTCCACGCGCTGACGGACACCGGCGAGCGGACCGAGCACCGCGCCCCGCACCTCGTGCTCGGCACCGGCACCCCGCCGTACGTGCCCGAGCCCTGCCGCGGCCTCGGCGGCGGCGTCGTCCACAACAGCGAATACCTCGCCCGCAAGGAGGACCTGCTCGCCAAGGAGAGCATCACGGTCGTCGGCAGCGGGCAGAGCGCCGCCGAGATCTACCGCGACCTGCTGGCCGGCATCGACACCCACGGCTACCGGCTGAACTGGGTGACGAGGTCGCCGCGGTTCTTCCCGCTGGAGTACACCAAGCTGACCCTGGAGATGACCTCCCCGGACTACGTGGACTACTTCCACGCGCTGCCCGAGGACACCCGCTACCGTCTCGAAGCCGAGCAGAAGTGCCTGCACAAGGGCATCGACGCGGCGCTGATCAACGAGATCTACGACCTGCTGTACGCCAAGACCGTCGGCGGGCCGGTCCCGGCGCGGCTGCTGACCTGCACCGAGCTGCGCGACGCGGGCTACGACGCGGCCCGGGGCGAGTACACGCTCGGCCTGCGCCACCTGGAGCAGGAGCGCGACTTCACGCTCGTCACGCAGGGCCTCGTGCTCGCCACCGGCTACCGCTACGAGCCGCCCGCCTTCCTCGATCCCGTACGGGACCGCATCCGGTGGGACCGGCGCGGCCGGTTCGACGTGGCCAGGAACTACAGCGTCGACGTCACCGGCCGGGGGATCTTCGTGCAGAACGGCGCGACCCACGCGCACAGCGTCACCTCGCCCGACCTGGGCATGGGCCCGTACCGCAACTCGTGGATCATCGCCCAGATCCTCGGCCGCGAGCACTACCCCATCGAGAAGGCGATCGCCTTCCAGGAGTTCGGCGCACCCGAGGGGGTGGTCGCGTGAGCGGGATCGTCTTCCGCGGCGTCCACGACGGGGTCGGCGAACTGGCCCTGCGCCGGCTCGACCCCGACGCCGACGCGGAGATCGTGCACGCCTGGGTGACCCATCCCAAGGCCGTGTTCTGGATGATGGGGGACGCGGACGTCGCCGAGGTCGCCGAGGAGTACCGCCGGATCGTGGCGCACCCGCACCGCGACGCCTACCTCGGGCTGGTGAACGGGCGCCCGGCCTTCCTGGCCGAGCGGTACGACCCCGCCCGGGTCGAGCTGGCGGGCCGGTACGACGCGCGGGACGGCGACGTGGGCATGCACTTCCTCTGCGCGCCCACCGGCACCCCGGTGCACGGCTTCTCCCGCGCCGTGATCACCACCGTGCTGGAGATGCTGTTCGCCGACCCGGCGGTGCGGCGGGTGGTCGTCGAGCCCGACGTGCGCAACACCGCCGTCCACGCGCTGAACGCGGCCGTCGGCTTCGAGGTCGTCGGCGTGATCGCCAAACCCGAGAAGGAGGCCCTGCTGAGCGTGTGCACGCGCGAGCGATTCCACGCCGCGAGCGTCGCGGCCGGTGTGCGGGGGGAGGGGATCCACCGGTGACCGGCCCCGGAAACCGCGCCGCCGATCCGGCCGATGCGGCCGGAACCCCCACCGGAGACGCCGCCGAGAACCCCGCCGAGCACTTCGCCGGGAGCCTCGCCGGAGATCCTGCCGGCGATCCTGTCGCGGCGGTCGCCCACCTCACCCCGGCGACCTGGGAGAAGGCCAACCGGCGGCTGGTCCGCAAGGCACTCGCCGAGTTCGCCCACGAACGGCTGCTCGTCCCGCGCCCGCTCGGCGACGGCCGGTACGCCGTGCGGTCCGACGACGGAGCCGTGGAATACCGCTTCACCGCCACGGTGCTGTCGCTCGACCACTGGCACATCGGCGAGATCACCCGGCAGCGCACGACGGGCGAGGCCCTGCCTCTCGACGCACTGGACCTCGTCGTGGAGATGCGCGGCTCCCTCGGGCTGACCGACGAGATCCTCCCCGTCTACCTGGAGGAGATCTCCTCCACGCTGGCGAGCCTCGCGTACAAGCTGACCAGGCGCACGGCCGGCGCGGACGAACTGGCGAAGGCCGGCTTCCAGGAGATCGAGGCCGCGATGACCGAGGGCCATCCGTGCTTCGTGGCCAACAGCGGCCGGATCGGCTACGGGATCGACGACCACCACCGGTACGCCCCCGAGGCCGCCGCCCCCGTACGCCTGATCTGGCTGGCCGCCCACCGCGACCACTGCGTGTTCTCCTGCTCCGGCGACATCGACTACGAGCGGCTGACACGCGGCGAACTCGGCGAGGAGACCCTCGCCCGCTTCGCGGGCACGCTCACCGGCCTCGGCCTCGACATGACCGACTACCTGCTCCTTCCGGTCCACCCGTGGCAGTGGTGGAACAAGCTGTCGGTCACCTTCGCCGCGGCGGTCGCCACACGGCGCCTGGTCTGCCTGGGCCCCGGCGACGACGACTACCTCCCCCAGCAGTCGGTGCGCACGTTCTTCAACGCCGGCGCGCCGTCGAAGCACTACGTGAAGACCGCGTTGTCGGTGCTCAACATGGGCTTCATGCGCGGCCTGTCCGCGGCGTACATGGAGGCCACCCCGGCGATCAACGACTGGCTCGCCGGCCTGCTGCGGGACGACGAGGTCTTCCGCGCCACCCGCCTGACGATCATCCGCGAGCGGGCCGCCGCCGGCTACCGCGACCGCCTGTACGAGTCGGCCACCCGTCCCCACTCGCCGTACCGGAAGATGCTCGCGGCGCTGTGGCGGGAGAGCCCGGTGGCGGTCCTGGAGCCGGGCAGGCGCCTGGCCACCATGGCCTCCCTCCTGCACGTCGACGAGGAAGGCCGGTCGTTCGCGGCGGCGCTGATCGAGCAGTCGGGCCTGCCGCCCGAGGTGTGGCTGCGGCGCTACCTCGACGCCTATCTCACCCCTCTGCTGCACGCCTTCTACGCGTACGGCCTCGCGTTCATGCCGCACGGCGAGAACGTGATCCTGGTGCTCGACGGCGGCGCGGTGGAGCGGGCGATCTTCAAGGACATCGCCGAGGAGATCGTGGTGATGGACCCGGACACGGACCTGCCGCCCGGCGTGCGGCGGATCCGCGCCGAGGTGCCCGAGGACATGCGCCTACTGTCGATCTTCACCGACGTGTTCGACTGCTTCCTGCGCTTCCTCAACGCGATCCTGGCCACGGGCGGCGTGCTCGGCGAGGAGGCGTTCTGGCGCACGGTCGCCGAGTGCGCGGCGGACTACCGGCGGTCGGCGCCGCACCTCGCCGAGCGGTTCCGGCGCCACGACCTGTTCGCGGAGACGTTCGCGCTCTCGTGCCTCAACCGCCTGCAACTGCGCGACAACCGGCAGATGGTGGACCTCGCCGACCCGTCGGCCGCGCTCCAGACGGCCGGCGACCTGGTCAACCCGATTGCCCGGTACGCCCCGCCCGCCTGAGCGGCGGCCTGAGCACCGCCCGCCTGAGCCCCGTCCGGCTCAGGCGGGCGCGTACGTCATGCAGTCGGCCTCGTCCTGCACGTAACCGATGTCGATGCCGGGCGCCTGGCACTCCAGCGCCACGTTGTGCCGGCAGTCGTACATCTTGCACGCGCCCACGCGGCCCACGGTCTGCTGGTCGCCGCCCGGCCCCGCGGTGGTGAAGAAGGTGTCACAGTGCGCGTGGGACAGGTCGCCGACCGTGATAGCGGTCGCGTGGCACCTGCGGTCACGGTTGTACACGCACGAGGTGGCCTCGCAACGGTTGACAACGGGCATCTCCATGAGCGGCGTCCCCCCTGGCAGTCACGGCTTTCGCCCGGCTCATACCGCTGTTGACCAGGTCGGCAATCTCCCCGACGCCACCAGAGTCGGCCAAGCCATGCCAGAACGGCGTGACAGCACGAGCAGTTCAGTTTCGATGGCCGGCGCTACCTCGGTGAACTCCCTCTTCAGCGATCTCTTCCTCTGTATCGTCTGACGTGGGCGGCGCAGGAGATCTATGAGTGACGATCTGTGGGTAGCGAGGCTGAACATCAGCTCAAGGACTTCAGAGAAGATCGTCCACCGTCACCACCTCACCCCGGACGAAGTCAGGGACGCCGTGCAGTGCAGGCTCGGTCTCGACTACGTCTGGCAGACCTTTCAGATGGCCGCCGCAAGGTGCTGGTGCGCTGCAGGATCCGGGGGATGACGGTATGAACGCCAACGACTTCTACGAGGACGACGAACCCCTGGAGGACGTCATCGCGGCGTTCAACGCTGGGGAGAAGCGCAAAACCCGACCCCGATCTCTGACCGTCGACTATCGGCAAACCAGGTCTGGCTGGCACGTGACCTCACCGGACACACCGGACATCGACTTCAGGGAGCGACTTCGTGACGCTGCCCGGCAGCGGCTTCACCGTATGCTCCAGGAAATGCTCGGCTCGGAGATCCCCGTTGACGAACGATTCCACCGACTGCGCAAGCGGCCCTCGGCGGCCCGGATCCGTGTCGACGCATTCAGTGGTCCAAAGTCCATTTGGGCTGAACTCTCGGTCTTGGAGAGGGACCGGACGCGCATAGTGCCACGCTCCAGGATCGACCGGGTGGACACCTGATGGAGGCATTTCTCGTTCTCGCGGATGCGGCACATAACGAGGATGGGACGGGAAAAATCGGTATCCTCGGCGGAGGTTGGTCCATCGTGGGGCCATCAGTTCCGCCCATGTCCGTAGTGACGTTCCTCCGTATAGACGCCCATGAAGCCGTTCACCCCATCGACTTCGTCCTACGACTGCTGGACGCGCAGCGTCGACCTGTGAGCGTCGCGTCGGATGGCGGTGAACGTAGGCCACTTGAGTTCGGCGGTCGAGTCCATCTTATTGATGAAGACAAGCCGATCGACGAGTTGACGGAGATGGTGGGGTTTCATGCCAGTTTTGCCATCGGAATTGGCCGTCTACCGATTCGATCAGGGCAGGCCTATACGTGGATCCTGGACATAGCGGGGCGGGAAGCGGCGTCACTTACGTTCGCAGTTCGAGCGGAAGCAGACGAGGACGACGAGGAAGCCTAAGGCGGCGGTTCCTCCTGCAACAGAGCCGGTAGAGGAAGCACCGATCTCGGTGTTCCTCTCTCCGGCACATGCTGCGGCCCTGCTGAACGCTAGTGCAGCAGTTCCTCGGCGACGGCGAGGAGCTTCAGGGCGGTGGGGTCGGCGGCCCCGGCGCCCCTGGGCACCCGGTCGGAGATCCGCTGCAGCAGGAGGTGGACGTCGTCCCCGCCGGCCGCGGCCGGGAGCGCCGCCTCCGACCGCCGCAGCCGCAGCAGCAACTCCAGGCCGTACGCGGCCTGGGCGGCGAGCATCGCGAGGAGGTCCACGTCGGCGAGCTCGCCCCGCCAGTCGGAGGACCTGTCGAGCACCTCCAGAACGCCGATGCAGCTCTCCTCCCGGATGACCGGCGCCGCCATGATGCTGTGCGGGACGTATCCCGTGGACTCGGCGGCGTCGTGGGCGAACTGCGGCACGGCGGCCACCTCGTCGGCGATCATGGGCTGACCGCTCGCCGCCACCCAGCCCGCGATGCCCGTGCCGGACGGGAAACGCGTGCCGATGAGGTGCTTCTCCCCCTCACCCGACACGGCCTCGAAGACCAGCTCGCCGGTCTCCTGGTCCACCAGGAAGACCGACGCCGCGGCGGAGGCGAACACGTGCCGGGCGACCTCGACGGTCGACTGCAGCAGCCTGCGCTCGGTGATTTCGCTGTCGGAGCGCCGTTCAGGCACGGACATGCGCGTCTCCCTTGGATACGACGACGTTGCTGGCGGCCAGGTAGAGCACGGACTTGAGCTGGAAGGGGGTCATCCACCGGTGCCTGCTCAGGGCGAGCGCGCACATCCCGGTGATGTGCGGCGCGGCGAAGCTGTTCCCGGTGCTGCGGATCTCCCTGCCGCCGCGCCAGGCCACCCGGACCCGGACGCCCCTCGCGTAGAACTCGGCCGGCGGCGCGGGGTTGTAGTAGTAGGTCATCGGGTCGGGTTCGTCGTGGCTGGCCACGGAGATGACCGAGGAGAACGTCCAGGGGAAGCTGACCACCGGCATGTTGTGCGCCGCGGCCACGAGCAGGCAGCGCCGGAAGTACGCGCGGTCGGCCAGTTCGTGCAGCTCGGGCAGGAACTGGCTCCTGGTGGTGGACAGGCTGAGGTTGACGAGGTCGAACCCCTCCTCGACGGCCCAGCGCAGACCGGCCAGGAGGGCGGCGCCGCTGCCGGACCGGCCGTCGGTCAGCACCCGCACCGAGGTCAGCGAGACGGCCGGGGCGATCGAGCGGATCACGCCGGCGCACGCGGTCCCGTGCCCCACCGGGTCGGCCGGGTCGCAGTCGACGACCGTGAGGTCCCCGCCGTCGTCGGCGACCACCAGCGAACGGTCCAGGTGGCCGACCCGCGGGTGGGAGGCGTCCACCCCGGTGTCGAGCACGCAGACGCGCACCCCCGCCCCGTCGGCGGGCCCCGTGCCGTCGTCGCCCCACGCCCATTCCCTGGTGACCTCCTCCAGGCGGCTCACGCCGAACTCCTCCGGCGCCAGCCGTGAGGTCGCCAGGCTCCAGGCCGGCACGCCGGGGAACTGCTCACGCCGCTCGCGGCGCCAGGGGGGCTGTGTCACGGTAGCCTCTCCTCCTCGATCCACCGGCGTACCCGCCGGGCGGGCAGCTCCGCGCCCTTGGCCGCGTACCCCCGCAGCGCGCGGGCCGCGGCCTCGGCCGCCGGGCCGGTGCGCCCGGCCGCGTGGTGGACCTTCGCCAGGTCGGCCAGCACGTCCCCCCGCAGGCAGGGGTCGTCGGTCCGGGCGAGCAGCTCCTCCGCGCGGGCGGCGAGGGCGCCCGCCGCGCTGTGGTCGCCGTCGAGGGACGCGACCCAGGCGCTCAGCGCGAGAAGGGTCAGCTCACCGCGGGCCTGCAGCCGCGTGCCCGTCGAGCGCAGCCGCGCCAGCTCTCCCGCGGCCTCGGCGTGACGGCCCAGCCGCAGCAGCTCGCGCGCCGCGTACAGCTCCAGCGTCCTGGCCGGCTCGGACTGGCCCACCCGGTGGAGGTCGGCCGCCGCCCGGCGGAACAGCGCCTCGGCCTCGGCGTGCCGCCCGACGAGCGACTCCACCAGCCCGCGCACCTGGAGGACCGCGGCCGCGGCCAGGTCGAGGTGGAGGTCCCGGGCGTGCCGGTCGGCGGCGTGGAGGACGGCCCACGCCTCGGCGACGTCACCGGCCAGCGCGAGCAGGCGCGCCTCGGTGACCAGGACGGGCAGGAGCATCGCCCGGTCGGCGCAGAACCTGGCCGACAGACCGGCGCACAGGGAGAGCCCCTCCGCCAGCGGGGTGGGGGACCACTGCGCCAGCTCGCACAAACCGCTGAGCAGGCGGTTCTCCTCGTACCTGTCGCCGAGGGAGCGGGCCCGGTCCAGAGCCTCGCGCAGCGCGGCCTCGGCCGCCCCGAAGCGGCCCTCGCCGATGCGCAGCAGCGCCTCCAGGTGGTGGAACCGGCACCAGCCGAGATCGTCGCCGGGGTCGGCGGCCAGCAGGTCCCGGAACGGCTTGGCCGAGGCGGGCCGGGTGCCGAAGCGCACCGCCAGCGTCTCGCGCTGGACCGCGCACGTGAGCCGGGTGCGCGGGTCGCCCGGCAGCATCCGCTCGGCCATGTCCAGCGCGGCGTACGGCCGGTCGGCCTCGCCCCGGGCCAGGCCTGCGTCGCAGATGCGTACGGCGAGCGGCCGGTGCTCGGGGTGCCCGGCCGGCAGCAGGTCGCGTCCCCGCTCCAGCAGGGCGATGGCCGCGGGCAGGTCCTTGCGGTGCAGGGCCCGGGTGCCCTCGCCGACGAGGGCGCGGGCGGCCCGCTCGGTCAGCGCCGGCAGCAGCGGGTCGTCCGGCCGCACCTCGCGCTTGAGCAGGCAGGCGGTCTCCAGATGGTGAGTCAGGTCGCCGTGCGACGACTCCTCCCCGGACGAGGACGAGACGGCGGCCTCAGCCCGCCCCGAGCGCCCGGAGATCCGGTCGGCGAGGGCCAGATGCCACGTGGCCCGCAGGTCCTTGCGGGTCATGGCGTAGACCGTGTCGCGGGTCAGCGTCTGGGTGAAGTGGAACGACCCCGCCGCCTCCCCGCGCCGGACCAGGCGCCTGCGGATCAGGAGCCCGACCGTCTCGTCGACGTCGAACCGGGTCTCCGGCTGCGCCGCGCAGAGGACGCCGAGCTGGTCGAGGGTGAAGACGTGGCCGATCGTCGCGGCACGTTCGAGCACGTCCCGCTCCCCGTCGTCGAGCAGGTCGAGCCGCGCGCCGAGCAGCGCCTGGATGGTGCGCGGCAGCGGGGCGTCCTCCCCCTCCTCGGCCAGCGTCTCCAGCAGCAGTTCGGCGAACAGCGGGTTGCCGTCGGAGCTCTCCGCGACCCGCCGGAACAGGGCCGGGCCGGTGGCCACGGCGTGGGCGACCACCTCGCCCTCCGGCGACCGGAGCTCGGCGAGCCCGGCGACCAGCCGCTCCATCTGCGCCATGTCCAGCGCGCCGAGCTCGAACGCGACGGCGCGGCCGACGTCGATCCCCCAGGAGGGCCGCGCCTCCAGCAACTCGGGCCGGGCCACCCGTACGACCAGGACCGGCACGTCGACCAGCCACGTCGTGAGGTCGTCGATCAGGTCGAGGAGGGTCGGCTCGGCCCAGTGGAGGTCCTCCCAGACCACCACCAGCGGCTCGCGCCGGGCCAGCGCCTCGAACAACGCGCACACCGCCCGGGCGATCTCCTCGACGCCCGCGTCCTCTCCTGTACGCGGCGGGCGTGCGGCGTGCGCGGTCACCAGGCCGCGAAGGGCGGCGCCGCTCGCCGCCTCCAGCGTGTCCGGCCAGTCGTCGCCGAGGGACTCGATCATCTCCGCGATGGGGCGATAGGTGATCCCGGCGCCGTACGAGCGGCACCTCCCGGTGAGCACGGTGACCTCGGCGGGCAGTTCGTGGACGAAGTCGCGTACGAGCCGGGACTTGCCGATGCCCGGCACGCCGAACACGGTCACCACCCGGCACCGGTGGTCCCGCACCGCCTCCCGGTACGCCGTGCGGAGCCGCGCGGTCTCCGCGGCGCGGCCGATGAGCGGGACCTGGTCGTCGTCGTCCCCGGCGTCCGGCTCCAGCGAGGTCACCCGCCAGGCCCGCACGGGGTTGCTCTTGCCCTTCAGGGTGAGCGGCGGCACGGGCTCCAGCCGCGCCTGGGCGCGGACCAGGCGCGCGACCTCGTCCCCGACGAGGATCTCGCCGACGCCCGCGGCGGACTGCAGGCGGGCGGCCGTGTTGACGGTGTCGCCGATGACGCGCAGGTCCGCTCCCGGGGTGGGGATGACCACCGCCTCCCCGGCGCTGACGCCGCAGTGCACGTCGAGCCGGATGCCGTGCGTGGGAGCGAGGCCGTCGCTCAGCTCCCGCACCCCCTGCAGGGCGGCGTGGGCGGCGCGGACCGCCCGGAGCGCGTCGTCCTCACGGCCGGCGGGGATGCCGAAGACGGCCATGATCGCATCCCCGATGTACTTCTCCACCACGCCGCCGTGCTCGCTGATCCCGGAGGTGCACGCCTGGTAGTAGCGGTCGAGGACGTCCCGGAGGAGCTCGGGATCGAGCCGTTCGGCCAGCTCCGTCGAGCCCACCAGGTCGATGAAGACGACCACGACGTTCCGGCGCGCAGGGCGGGCCGCCCCGGCGGTCATCAAGATCCTCCGCGGAGACCCCCGCCTTCGGGCGGGGGAGGGATCGGGCTCCCTGCGGAGCGGGGCAGGGGTCGGCGTTTCGCTGTTGGTTGGAGTGCCATGCGAACAAACATGCGATTCTCGGCTGGCCGGGTGGCATGATGTGCGGCGTGGCGCAGACGGTGAAGCGGGCCTACCGTTACCGCTTCTATCCGACTCCCGAGCAGGCAGGGGACGTGGTCGGGGTGGACGCGGGGATCACCAGCCTGGTGACCCTGTCCCGCCCGATCCCCGATCTGACCGACGAGAACGGCAAGGTCGCCAATCCCCGGCATGAGCGGGCCGGCCGCAGGCGCCTGGCCAAGGCCCAGCGCTCGCTGGCCCGTAAAGCGGCGGGCAGCGCGAACCGGGCCAGGGCCCGGCTCAAGGTCGCCCGCGCCCACGCCCGGATCGCCGACCGGCGCCGGGACTTCCTGCACAAACTCAGCACTCGGCTCGTCCGCGAGAACCAAACGGTCGTGATCGAGGACCTCACCGTCCGCCACATGGTCAAGAACCACTCGCTGGCCCGCGCCATCTCCGATGCCGGCTGGCGACAACTGCGGTCGATGCTGGAGTACAAAGCCCGGTGGTACGGGCGGGAACTGGTCGTGATCGACCGGTGGTTTCCCACCTCCAAGCTGTGCTCGGCCTGCGGGGCACTGCAGAAGTCGATGCCGCTGAACGTCCGGGTCGGGGACTGCGCCTGCGGCGCGACCCATGACCGGGACGTCAACGCCGCCAGGAACATCCTCGCCGCCGGACTGGCGGAGAGGTGAAACGCCTGTGGAGCTGGGGTAAGACCTCAACGAGAGCCCTCTCGGACGGGGCAACCGGCGGTGAAGCAGGAAACCCGACCGGCGACGGTCGGAATCCCCTTCCTCAAGGGAGGGGAGGATGTCAAACGAGCTTGAGTTCCTGGCCCTCGACCTCGCCCGCGGCCTCGTCCAGGCGGGTCTTGATCGAGTTCAGCAGCTCGACCTCCGGCCTGCTCAGCTCGGCGAACACCTGCCGCTGCCGCTCGTTGAGCAGGTCCACCGGATGCCCCGCCTCGCGCAGGGCCGTCAGCGGGTCGAACGGCGCCGGCCCGGTCTGAACGTCGTGGCTGTTCAACGGCCCACCTCCTGGTCGTGCCTGGCCTGCCGGCCACTGTGGTACGCCGCCAACGGTAGGGACGAGGGGTTCAGGGCCAGTATGGCGACGCCATGCCGCCGCCATACTGGCCGCGCGTTCGCCTCGCTCGGCCCCGCCCTGAGAGGCCTCGGCGTGCCCACCGGTACCGGTCCGGATGATCCCGGTTCGTCAGCGCTCCCGGTTTCCGTGCAGTTCGGCCGCGAACCGATGGGCGAGCGGTGACATCGCGTACGCCAGGGAGTGGGCGACCACCTCGGCGTCGGCCGGGGTCTGCGAGATCGACAGGACGCCGGCCTCCAGGAGGGACTCGACGACCCGCTCGCCCGGTTCGCCGGCGCGGTCCAGGGCCTCGACGAGTTCCTCGTGCCCGAAGACCGGGCCGCCGAGCGCGCCCAGGGCGAGGAACGCGGTGCGGTGCGGCCACGACGGGTGGGCGTAGGACTCCTCGAACCGCCGGCGCAGCGACACGTCCCCGGCGACGAACTCGTCCAGCACGTTCGCGGTCCGGTCCAGCCGCTCGGCCAGCAGACTGAGCGGCAGGTGCCACAGCCCGGCGAGCCGGGCCCCCAGCAGGCGCAGGACCAGGGGCGACAGCCCGTACCTCCGGAATATCCGCAGGACGGCGGGCAGGTCCCCGGCCACCCGGTCGCGGCCGATCACCCGGCTCAGGAACTCGACGCCCTCGCTCGCGGACAGTTCTCCGAGACCGATCCGGGCCACCGACTCCAGCCCGCTGAGCCTGCTCCGGCTCGTCACCAGGACCCTGCTCGACGTGGTGCCGGGAAGCAGCACGCGTACGCTCGCCTCGTCCGGCGCGTCGTCGAGGACCAGCAGGATCTTCCGGTCGGCGAGCCAGGACCGCCAGACGGACGCCAGCGCGTCGTCCTCGCGCACGCCGGTGACATCCAGGCCCACGCTCTCCAGGATCTCCCGCTGGACGCCGGCGGCCGGCCGGGGGACGCCGTCGCGCCGCAGCGGGATCACCACGGCGCCGTCCGGATAGCGGAGGGCCAGCAGGTGCGCGACGTGTACGGCGAGGGCGGTCTTGCCGGCGCCCAGCCCGCCGGTGATCACCGTCACGTGGGCGGGCTCCTCGAGGACGCGCCGCACCTCAGTCTCCCGGCCGACGAAGTCGTCGACGTCGCGGGGCAGCCGGTTCGCCAGGGCCCGTACGGGCCGGGGGCGGACGGCGGCGCCGGCCAGGCCGGGAAGCCGCGGGGGCGGAGGCCCGTCACCCCGGAGGATGGTCTGGTAGAGCTGCCTGATCAGCGGGCTGGGATCGATGCCCATCTCGGCGGCGAGGTGCCGCCGCAGGCCCTCGAAATGGGACAATGCCTCGGCGGCCCGCCCACACCGCGACAGCGCCGTCATCCTCGCCGCGGCGACGCGCTCGCGGGCGGGGAACCGCGCGGCGACGACGTCGAGGGAGCCCAGGGCCTCGACGTGGCGGCCGAGCTCGATCTCCAGTTCCACCCAGTCCTCGTAGACCGACAGGAAGAGCTCGGTGAAGCGGCCCACCTCGGCGGCGACGAGCGGGACGTGGCGGAACTCGACCAGCGGCCGTTCGTGCCACATGCCGACGGCGTCGCCCAGCAGCGTGGCGGCGGACGGGAGGTCTCCGCTCCGGACGGCGGCGCGGCCCGACCTGCTCAGTTCCAGGAAGCGCAGCAGGTCGAGTTCCTCGCGGTCGGCGCGCATCCGGTAGCCCCACCCCTGGAAGCTGATCCGGTCGCCCACGATCTTGCGCAGCGCGGACACGTAGACCTGCAGGTTCTTGCGCGCCGTGCGTGGCGGGGTCTCGCCCCACAGACAGTCGATCAACTGCTCCGACGGGATGACCGCGTTCGCGTGGCACAGCAGGATCGCCAGGAGCAGTCGTTGTTTCGGAGCGCCGATGACCGCGCGGTGGTCCGCCACGTGGACCTCCAGCGGACCGAGAATCGAGCAGTGCAGTCGCGGTGAGATCGCGTCACCCATGGTGCGTTCCTTGGTCCCGGTCTCCGCGGCGACCCCGGTCACCGGACGGAACCGGCTGTCCTGGCGCCCAGCAGGAGGAAGTCGACGAGGTCGAGCGGCGGCGGGGGCACGGCGTTGCCCAGGGCCGCCAGATGGAGCGTTCGTGTCGCGAGCGCGGCCGCCGTGGAGACCGCGTGTCCCCCGGCCTTCGCCTCGAACCAGCGCCAGTCGCCGTCCGCGTTCACTTCCAGGAACACCACCTCGTCCTTCCTGAGCAGCAGGTCGAAGGCGCCGTACGTCATCCCCCACAGGCCCGCGAGCCGCCGTACGGCGTCGGCGGCCGCGGGCGGGACGGCGACCGGGGTGACCGTCACCTCGCCCTCCTCGCGCCACGGCGAGTCGGGGGACCGCTTGCCCACGGCGTACGCGTGCAGGGCGCCGGCGACGTGGTAGACCCGCAGCTCCGCGTCGTGTTCGACGTACTCCTGCACGATGACGGGGTAGTCGAGGGCGGGCCGGCGCAGCACCTCCTCGCGGGCCGCGACCTCGGGGAGGACCCCGGTCAGGAGCCCGGGCTCGGTCTCGACGAAGTGCTCCTCGACGACCTTGACGACGACCCTGGGCCCGTCCATGGCGGCCGCGGCCTCCGCCGGGCTGGTGGTGACGACCGTGCGGGGGACGCGGACACCGGCCCTCGCCGCACCGGCGAGCTGTTCCAGCCGGCCAGGCCGGTTGCCGGGCAGGCTCGCCGGGGCCAGCGAGCAGAGCTGGCGGACCAGCGCGTGCCAGGACTCGGCGCGGAGGAGGGTCTCCACGGCGTCCGCCGTCGCGGGCATGGCCCGGGGCGAGAAGTGGCGCGCCCACACGACGGTCGGCGCGATGCGGCGGCCGTCCAGGTCGAGCACACCGCACATCCCGCCGCCGGTCGTGCCGCCCGCGACACCGCCCGCGACACCGCCCGCGACACCGCCCGCGACACCGTTCGCGTCGCCGTTCGCGTCGCCGGCGCTGACCGTGGCGGACAGCCGCAGCGAGGCGATGGTCTCGGCGTCGACGCGCACGCTCGGCACGCCGAGGTGGTGCAGGGCGTCCTGGAGGACGGCGAACTCGGCGCAGCCCGCGCGGTCGGCCAGCACGACGCAGGGCAGGGCCTCCGCGTCCGGCTCGGTGTCCGGCTGAATGTCCACCGGCCGCCACGACACCGATCCCGGTGTTCCGCGCAGGTCGACGGTGAGGGGAGGGCCGTACGACCGGCCGGGGCCGGCCGTGCCGGAGACGCCGGAGCCGCCGGCGGCGCTCAGCAAGGCGTGACCGTAGTCGTGCGCGGGCCGGATCCGGCGGATCGTCCCGGCGACACCCCCGCCGGTCTCGTCTTCATGATCACGCCCATACTTAACAAGTCAACGGCGACCGCGGTTTAATGTCAATAGAACCATATATGGCCGATTGTTTAAGTAATTGCCATATGTCGGTTTTCTAGGTTTGGCCAGGTCGGAGGGGATTGACTTCCGGAAAGTGGCGGCTTTCGGATGTCCCGCTCGTCGGCTCTCCGTAACATGATATTTGTGGTCCGAAAAAATTCCTGATTAGGGACAGGGTCAGCTGATCCGCCGCTCGCCTGCGGCCACGGCGGCCGGTGGCGGCCACGGGCCGGTACGTAGACTGGGACCCACTCGTGCGGACCGGCTCCCTTCGCGCCTCTTCGCGACCGGCGTACGGGATCCACGGATGGGCGACGAACCCGGAAGGCCGGGTGACCAGGACGAGGAGGACGGCGTGAGCCGGCGCGTACGCGGCGATCGGGAAGAGGCCGGCCTGCCGATCGACCCCGACGTGGACCTCCGGCACGAGCGGGACGTGTTCCGCCCGGCGGCCCCCGCACGCCGCCGCGGCTGGGACGTCCTCGCGGTGATCGCGCTCGGCGGCGGAGCCGGCGCCGTGGCCAGGTTTCTGCTCGGCCGGGCCTTTCCCGCGCCGCCCACCGGATTCCCCTGGGGGACGTTCCTCGCGAACGTCACCGGCTGCTTCGCGCTCGGAGCCCTGATGGTCTTCGTCCTCGACGTCTGGCCGCCGCGCCGCTATGTCCGTCCGTTCCTCGGGGTCGGCGTCCTCGGCGGATTCACGACGTTCTCCACCTTCACGACGGAGATCGTGGACAGGTCGTCGCACGGCGCGTGGCCGATGGCCGGTGCGTACGCCGCTGCCGGCGTGGTCGCCGGGCTGATCGCGGTGTGGTGCGGCATCGTCGTCGCCCGCGCCCTGGCGGGCCTCCCCGTACGGCGGCGCGGGAGGAGGGGCGGATGAGACTGCACGGCCCCGCGCAGCGGCTGACGATCCTGATAGGCGAGAGCGACCGGTACCGGCACCGGCCGCTGTACACCGAGATCGTCCATCGGGCGCACGAGATGGGCCTGGCGGGGGCGAGCGTGTTCCGGGGCATCGAGGGCTTCGGCGCCTCCTCGCGCATCCACACCAGCCGCCTGCTGTCGCTCAGCGAGGACCTGCCCATCGCCGTCGTCATCGTGGACGTCCCGGAGAGGATCAGCGCGTTCGTGGCGGAACTGGACGAACTGGTGACCGAGGGCCTGGTGATCGTCGATTCCGTGGAGGTCTACCGCTACGTGGGGCGTGAGCCGGGACGGGCGGAGCCGTGACCCTGCTGCTCGTCTTCCTCGGTGGCATCGTCGGCGCTCCCGCCCGTTATCTGGCCGACCGCCTGGTGCAGCGCCTGCACGACAGCGTGTTCCCCTGGGGCACGCTGGCGGTCAACGTGTCCGGGTCGCTCGTGCTCGGGCTGCTGCTCGGCGCCCGGGACGATCTCGGGCTGCCCGCCGCGATGGTCACCCTGCTCGGCACCGGCTTCTGCGGCGCGTTCACGACGTTCAGCACGTTCGGTTTCGAGACCGTACGGCTGCTGGAGGAGGGTGCGGTCCTGGAGGCCGGGCTCAACGCGCTCGGCAGCCTGGTTCTCGGCGTCCTCGCCGCCGCCGCCGGGCTCGGCCTCGCCCACCTCCTCGCCTGAGCCGTGCCGGTCACCCGGCGCAATGCTCCCCGGAAACACGTCCACCCCACCCGGGGGGTGGGGTGGACGCCTCAGGCGGGTCAGTGGTGCCCGTGCCCGTGCCCGTCGTGCTTCTGGGTCCAGGGGCCGGTGATCGCGAAGACGTAGCCCGGGGTCTGGATGTTGGCGAACAGGATGCGCCCGTCCGCGCTGAACGTCGGGCCGGTGAACTCGCTGTCGTTGAGTTCGTTGCGGGCCATCGGGTAGGGCGTGCCCTTGTCGGTCACGCCGACCAGGTGCGACAGGCCCTCGCCGTCCTCGGCCAGGATGACCCCGCCGTACGGCGAGACGGTGATGTTGTCCGGCCCGTCGTAGTTGGTGTCCTGCTCCGGGTCGGGGTTGACGCCGAAGATCGTCTTGAGCGTGACGGTCTCCGACTCGGGGTCGTAGAACCAGACCTGCCCGTCGTGCTCGTTCCTGCTGCCGTCGTCGTGCCGGGCGTAGCTGGCGACGAAGTACGCGCCGCCGTCAGCCCACCAGGCGCCCTCCAGCTTGCGGCTGCGGGTGACCTGGTCGTCGGTGAACTGCTTGCGCACCGAGGTCGTCTTGGCGTCCCGGTCCGGCACGTCGACCCACTCGACCTTGTAGCGGGTGCCCGGCTGGGTCGCCTCGGACAGGTCGGCGATGTGCTTGCCGCCCTTGCGGCACCGCATGGCCTGCAGCTTCCCGGCGGTGTCGCCGCCCGGGCCGAGCGCCAGCGCGCGCAGCGCGCCCTTGCGGGCGTGGAAGTGCTTCGGCGGGACCCACCGGAAGTAGAGCCCGTTCGGACCGCTCGCGTCCTCGGTCAGGTAGATCTCCGAGTTGCGGGGGTTCACGGCGACGGCCTCGTGGGAGTAGCGGCCGAGGAACTTCAGCGGGACCGGGTCGCGGTTGGCCGCCCGGTCGAACGGGTCCACCTCGAAGACGTAGCCGTGGTCCTTCTGGAACGCGCCCCCGGCCCGCTGCTCGGTCTCCTCGCAGGTCAGCCAGGTGTTCCACGGCGTGATGCCGCCCGCGCAGTTGTTGTGCGTGCCCGCGACGCTGACGTACTCGCGCACCCGGTTGCCGTTCCGGTCCACCTCGATGTTCGTGGTGCCGCCCTTGGCTCCGGGGTCGTAGGTCAGGCCGGGCAGGGCGGGCACGCCGTACGGCTCGCTGCCGCCGATCTCGTGGTTGTTCACCAGGACCCAGCCGTCGCGGCCGGCGAAGCACCCGGTGCCGTCGGCGTCGCTCGGGGTCGGCTCGCCGGACTCCAGCTTCGTCGTCCCGGCCTGAGCGACGATCTTGTAGGAGAAGCCCTTCGGCAGGGCGAGCAGACCGGCGGGGTCGGGGACGACGGGCCCGTACCCGGTCGTCTTGCCGACCCCGGCCTGGACGGCCTGGGCGGCCGCGGGACCGGCGATGGCCTCGATGCTGCCCGCGACGGCGATGCCGAGGCCGCCGGCGGCGGCCGAGCGCATGAGATCACGGCGGGAGAGGGAGGAGCTCACAGACGTACCTTTCGTGCATACAGCAGGCGATACGATCAAATTCCGCCAGGCTGAACATCTCCTTTCGTCATCGGTACGCAGGGGTGAGCAGTGCCTGACGATCGCGTCCGGAAGTCGAACGCGGGACGCGGTCAGAAGGGTGGCCGGGCCAGCAGGATTCCGGCGCCGAGGGGAACGGCGACGGCTGGGACGCGGATCGGCACCTTCTTCTCACCGATCTTGAACCCCTCCATCCCCCAGCTCACGGCGACCTCGCAGTCCCCGCCGGGATGGAGGGTCACCAGCCGCCCGTCGCGGATTCCCGCGTGCAGCAGCCCGATCGTGAACGTCAGATCGACGGAGAACGTGATCGTGAGCACCTTGCGCTCGTCGGTGTAGACCTCGACGTACGGGCGGTGCTCGGAGGTGATCGAGTGCGCGGCCAGACGGGTCTGGTTGGTCTTCCCACGGAAGCCCTCCTCGTGACTGCGCACCGCGGCGGCCCGCAGTTCGCCGGACTTCTGCCACCCGGCCGCCAGGACCGTCCCGAGAGTGATCCCGTGGAGCAGGCCGGCGCCGGCCTCGGGCAGCTGAGCGACGAGTTGTCCGGCGAGGTCCGGGGCGTCGCGGCAGATCGTGTTGATCACCTGGGGGTCGCGGACGACGCGTACCGCCGCGGCCACCGCGCCGCGCGCGCCGTCGTAGAGCGCGATGGCGGCCGTGCCCGGATTCGGGTTGATGGTCAGGTTCATGACAGGCCTTCCCGGATCTCCTGCCGACCCGGGTCCGCGACCGCGTGGAGGCGTACGGCCGGGCGGGAGTCGCGGCTCTCGTGGATGCGCACGTTCGGGGACGGATCGGCGTGGGAGACGAGTCGTACCTCCCGGCGGCGGTCGTGGTCCCGGTCGGGCGCGCGCCGGCCGTCCCGGGCCTTCCATCCGGCGAGGCCGAGGAGCGCGGCGGCGACCACGACGACGGCGAGCCACGGTTGCACACCGAAGTCGGAGCCCGTCTCCTCGCCGGAGAACGGGACCGTCGGCACCGGCTCAGGGCTCGCCTCGGGCGACTCCTCCGGCTGCGGCGACTCCGGGGGACTCGGTGCGGGGCTGTCGTCCGGGCTCGCCGGTGGACTCACAGGTGGGCTCAGCGGTGGACTCACAGGCGGGCTCACCGCGGACACTTCGCTCAGGACGACGTAGACGGCGTCGCCGATGGTCAGCTCGCCTCCGCCGGGCGGGCTCTGGTCCTCGACGATCTGGTCGTCGCGCGCGTCGTCCACCCCTCCGAGCGTCAGCCCCAGGTCCGCCGTCATCTGCCGCGCCTCCGCGACCGAACGGCCGATGAGGTACGGCACCTCGATCGAGCCGTCGAGGAGCAGGCTGACGGCCTGCCCGTAGGCGAGCCGCCCGCCGGGCGCGGGAGTCTGCTGGGCGACCTTCCACTCGCCGGTGGCCTCCGGCTGCCCGGTGGTCACGCCGAACCCGGCCTTCTCCGCTTCGGCGGTGGCCGCGGTCAGCGTCATCCCGGTCAGGTCGGGCACCTGCCCTTCCAGGTAGACCCGGACACCCGTGATTTTGAATTCGATGCACGACAACGTCACCGCGCTGCTCACGAAACTCGTCCCGGGAGGCACGGGATCGGGGACGGTCACGACCCCATAGCCGAAATGGCCGTTGAGCGTCGCGTACGCCTGCTCGTACGTCTGACCGATCACGTTGGGCGGGGGTGGGCAGCTCGTGGCCTGCGCCGGCGTGGCCCAGAACGCGGCGGCGGCCACGGCGAGGGCCACGATCAGGCGTACCGGCATGATCGTCTCCGGAACGAGTCGGGGTGATTCGAGGGGAACGGGTCGGGGTCGCCCGGACGGGACGGGCCGGGTCGTCCGAAGGGAACGGGGGCGGGCTTCCCGAATGACGGGCTCCTCGAAGAAACGTTACGAAGAATCGCGGTCGGCTCGCGTAAGTATCCCCCTACTCATATTCGCGAGCGCAATTCCCCGGTCCGATGAGCGGACCGGGGACGCGGATTCCCGAAATCAGGCCGAAATGCGCATATGGGCTAAATCGCTGGAGCTGTCGGGCGATCGCCGGCACTTCGGCTCCACTGAGCCGGGCTCAGAGCAGGTAGCGCAGCCAGAGGTACGGCGTGGCCAGGGCCACGGTGACGACGGTGACGACCAGGCCGTACTTGGTGAACTCCCAGAAGCTGATGCGCGCGCCGTTGCGCTCGGCGATGCCGAGGATGACGACGTTGGCGGAGGCGCCGACGGCGGTGGCGTTCCCGCCGAGGTCCGCGCCCAGCGCGAGGGCCCACCACAGGACGTCGTGGTCGCCCGGCACGTGCTGGGCGAGGTCGGCCACGATCGGGCTCATCGTGGCGACGTAGGGGATGTTGTCCACGATCGCCGACAGCCCGGCCGAGGCCCAGAGCAGGACCATGGCCGTCACGCCCGGCCGCCCGGCGGTCGCCTCCGCCGCCGCCTGCGACACCTGGGCGATCACGCCGGTCTCGACGAGCGCGCCGACCATCACGAACAGCCCGGCGAAGAACACCAGCGTCGGCCACTCCACCTCGCGCAGGGCCTCGTCCGTGGTGACCTTGGTGACCAGCACGAGCAGCCCCGCGCCGAGCAGTGCCACGACGGACGGTTCGTAGTGCAGCACCGGGTGCAGCACGAACGCGGCGACGACCACCCCGAGCACGGACAGGCTCTGCACGAGCATGACCCGGTCCTCGATGGCCGCCTTCTCGTCCAGTTGCATGATCTCGGCGGCCCGTTCCGGGTCGTACCGGAAGGCGCGGCGGAACAAGACCCGGCACAGCCCGATGAACACCGCCATCAGCACGATCACCAGCGGCGCCAGGTGGACGAGGAAGTCGTTGAAGGTCAGCCCGGCGCGGGAGGCGATGATGATGTTGGGCGGGTCGCCGACGAGCGTCGCGGTGCCGCCGATGTTGGACGCCATCGCCTCGGCGATCAGGAACGGAGCCACCGGCAGGGCGAGGCGCTCGCAGACGAGGAACGTCACCGGCGCGATCAGGAGCACGGTCGTGACGTTGTCCAGCAGCGCCGACGCCAGGGCCGTGATCACCAGGAGCAGCACCATGAGCCGGAACGGCCGTCCCCTGGCGCGTTTGGCGGCCCAGATCGCCAGGTATTCGAACACGCCGGTCTGCCGCAGCACGCCGACGATGACCATCATGCCGAGCAGCAGGAAGACGACGTTCCAGTCCACGCCGGACTCCTGCGAGAAGAACGCGGAGCCGGCCGCCGTCGCGTGGACCAGCAGCATGATCGCGGCGCCGCCCAGGGCGGCCTTGACCCGGTGGATCTTCTCGGTCGCGATGAGGACGTACGTGGCGGCGAAGACGATCGCCGCCACCCAGGCGGTCACCGTCATGCGAGCCGCTTGAGCAGCGCGGAGAGCGTGACCGCGCCCAGCAGCCGCCCGCCGTCCAGCACCGCGACCAGGGGACTTCGGGTGCGCGCCATCAGCGCGCCGATCTCCAGGAGGGTGGCGTCCGGGTCGGTGACCGGCAGCTCGCGCGGACGCTCCGGCAACGCCTGCCGGACCGTGCGCCCGCCCAGCGCGCGTACGAACGCGTCGGCGTGCGCCTCGTCGATCACCCGGGCCAGCGCCGGATCGTCCTGGCAGTAGCGGGGCACGGCCAGGCGCAGCACCTGCGTGCCCGGCAGGATCGACACCGGCGTGCCGTGCTCGTCCAGCACGATCAGCCCCGGCAGTTCGCGTTCGGCCATGAGACGCGCGGCCTCGGCCACGGGGGAGTCGAGCCCCACTGTGGGGAACGGCACTAGGAGATCCCGGGCACGCATGATCTCACCTGCCCAGGACGTACGGCTGTGCTCACGGCTGCCCTCCGGTCGGCGGTCCGGCCTCCCGGGTATGGGAGACCCCTTCGCCGACCAGACTTCCCGGCACGCCCCGGATCAGGCTATCGGCCGGACACGCCGTACAGAAGTCCCGAAGAGCGGACGAACGCCCGCTCGGCGTACGGGAGACGGCCGAGCGACCCCGCCGGCAGCGGCACCACGCCCTCGGGCGGGGTGGTCAGGCGGGCGGCGAAGGCCAGCCGCCGCCCGGGGCGTCCGGCCGGCGAGACGTAGTCGTCCGCGCCCGCGAACCACGTCTCCCCGATCGCCCCGGCCGCCGCGATCCGCGCCAGCGCCGCCTCGACGTCCTCCCCCGGCCGTACGACCGTCGAGGGCAGGCGGTCGGTCTCCTCGTCGGACCGCACGAGCGGCGTGCCGTCGAGCCAGCCGACGAGACAGACCGTGACCTCCTCGAACCCCGACCGCGCCGCCTCGGCCGCCGCCTCCGCCGCGCCCGGCGTCTCCCACCCGTGCAGGGAGAAGACCGGCGGGCGGGACCCGTTCGACTCGGCGGCCGTCCGGCCGTGGGCGAGCACGCGGCGCACGGCCTCGACGCCCGCCCGCGCGTACGGCACCGTCCGCTCGGGCAGCCGGTCCATCGGGAACCAGCCCAGCTCCGCGCACTTGTGCGGTTCGGCGTTGACCGGCGTGCCGGTGTATCCCCTGGGCACGAGGAACAACCCGACGCGGGCCGTGCCGCCCGGGTTGCGATGGTGCATCACGTGGACCACCTCGCAGCCGTACGGCTCGATGCCCAGCTCCTCGCGCGCCTCGCGGACCGTGGCGTCGACGGCCGTCTCCCCGTCCTCCAGGTGCCCGGACGGCATGATCTGCCACTCCCCGTCGGCGTACCCGGTGCCGTGGCGGCGGCCGAGCAGCACCCTGTCCCCGTCCGTCAGCAGCAGATGCACGTCCACGACCGGCCGGTACCGGCCCGGGGCGTACGTCGCGGCGTCGAGCAGCGCGGGCAGCGTGGCGGCGCTCGCCGAGATGAACTCCCCCAGCTCCGGCGGCACCATGTTCAGCGTGCGCACCTCCGCGGGGCGGACCCGCCGGACCTGGTGCAGGCCGACGTCCGGTTCGAGGAACTCCGGGCCGCTGCGGCGCGACAGGTCGAGCGAGACGAGCCGGCAGGCGAAGACGGTGCTCAGGCGGCCCGGCTCGGCGAGGGTGAACACGTGCAGCGCCGGTCCCGCCGTGGCGCCCAGCTCCTCGTCGAGCTCGCGGCGCAGCGCCGCGTCCAGGGAGACGTCGCCCGGCTCCACCCCGCCGCCCGGCGTGACCCAGTAAGGCTCACGCTCGGGCCGTACCCGGCGGAACAGGACGACGTCGTCGCCGTCGAACAGGATGGCCCGGACAGCGTGCCGCACGGTGGTCATGCCCGGCATCCTCTCGCGGGCGTCCGCCGTCCGCCCCCCGGACGGCCTCTCCGATGGCGCGAAATACGGTGAGGTGATGCTTCCGCCGCCGGCGAGGCGGACGGTGAGGGGACTGTGAGGGGAACCATGACGGAGATGACCTATCGGCGGCTGGGGGACTCGGGGCTCGTCGTCTCGGCCGTCGGCCTCGGCGGCAACAACTTCGGCCGCAGGATCGACCTCGACGCCACGCGCGCCGTGGTCGACGCCGCGCTCGACGCCGGCGTCACGCTGATCGACACCGCGGACATCTACGGGGAGTCGGAGGCCCTGCTCGGCGAGGTGCTGAAGGGGCGGCGTGACCAGGTCGTCCTCGCGACCAAGTTCGGCGGGGACGTGCACGGCGCCAACGGGCCCGACTGGGGCGCGCGGGCCTCGCGGCGCTACGTCCGCCTGGCGGTCGAACGGTCGCTGCGCCGGCTCGGGACCGACTGGATCGATCTCTACCAGCTGCACTTCCCCGATCCGTCCACACCGGTCGAGGAGACCCTGTCGGTCCTGACGGACCTGGTGCGGGAGGGGAAGGTCCGCTACCTGGGCTCGTCCAACTTCGCCGCCTGGCAGGTCACCGACGCGGACTGGATCGCCCGCACCGGGGGTCTGGAGCGCTTCGTCGGCGCCCAGAACGAGTACAGCCTGCTGGACCGCCGGGTGGAGCAGGAGCTCGTCCCGGCGCTGACGCACCACGGCATCGGCCTGCTGCCGTACTTCCCGCTCGCCAACGGCCTGCTGACCGGCAAGTATCGGCGCGGGGAGCAGCCGCCGGAGGGCAGCCGCCTCGCCGGCCGCCCGCAGTATCTGACCGGCGAGCGGTTCGACGTGGTGGAGAGGCTGCGGGAGTTCGCCGAGCGGCAGGGCGTGACCCTGCTGGACGTGGCCATCGGGGGACTGCTCGCGCGGCCCGCCGTGTCGTCGGTGATCGCGGGCGCGACCCGGCCGGAGCAGGTCGCGGCCAACGCGGCGGCGGCCGGATGGCGGCCGGACGACGCGGCCCTGAAGGAGCTCGACGAGATCCTCAGCTGATTAAATAACCTTGCGGGAATATAGCCGAGCGGGTATGTTCGGGGTCGTGCCAGCGACCTTCGACGTACTCGCCGAGCCCGTGCGGCGGCGGATCCTCGACCTGCTGCTCGAACGCCCCCGCCTCGTCGGGGAGCTCACCGAGCGGCTCGGCCTGACCCAGCCCGGCACCTCCAAGCACCTCAAGGTGCTGCGCGAGGCCGGGCTGGTCCGCGTGCGCAGGGACGCCCAGCGCCGGTGGTACGAGCTCCGCCCCGAGCCGCTCGCCGAGATCGACGCGTGGCTCGCGCCGTACCGGAGGCTGTGGTCGGCGAGCTTCGACGCGCTGGAGAGGCATCTGGACGAGACGCCCGACGACGACCCGGAGGAGATGACGTGAAGGCGACGCTCGACGAGCTCGACGGACGGCCGGTGCTGCGGATGGAGCGCAGGCTGTCCCACCCGAGGGAGAAGGTCTGGCGGGCGATCACCGAGCCCGAGCGGCTCGGCCGGTGGTTCCCGTTCACGGTCGCCGAGATGGACCTGCGGGTGGGCGGGAAGATCGTGTTCGGTGGCGGCATGACGCTGGACGCCGAGATCACCGAGCTGGACCCGCCCCGCGTGTTCGCCTTCGTCCAGCGCTCCACCCCCGAGATGCCCCGCGAGGGCGACAACCTGCTGCGCTTCGAGCTGTCGCCGGAGGAGGACGGCGGCTGCCTGCTCGTCTTCACGCAGGTCTTCGACGACCGCCCGGCCGCGGCGAGCTACGCCTCCGGGTGGCAGGTCTGTCTCGGCGCGTTGGAAGCGGTCGTCGCCGGACGGTCACCCGAGTGGCCGGAGGGGAACTTCCCGGAGCTCCATCAGGCGTACGTGGAGGCGTTCGGGCTCACCGAGGCGGTGGCCGGACGAGCGGACGGGCCGGGCGGCCCGCAGGTGCGGTTCGAACGGCAGCTCACCCGGCCGGTGGAAGAGGTCTGGAACGCCGTGGGGGCCGCCGGGGCGACGATCGGCGCCCCGGTGCCGGACCGCCTCGGCGAGGGGACCGTCACGGCCGTCCGTACGCCGGAGGCTCTGGGCGCGGGGCCCGGCGCGGAGACGCCGGCGTACGTGGAGTTCACGGTCGCACCGGCGGGGCCGGAGCGGCCCGGGGCCAGCCATGCCGAAGACGGGCGACGGGTGCGCTGGGAGCTGTCCAGGGGCACCGGACACGGCGCGCGGCTGGTCGTCACGGACACCGGCGCTGCCGGCCACACCTCCGTGCTGGAGGAGTGGCGGGACCGGATAGAGACGCTGGCGCGCGACCTCGTCGGCTGAGCTCCTCGGCAGTCCTTCGTAGTCCTTGGTGGTCGTCAGTAGTCGAGCATCCTCAGCAGACGGCCCAGGTACGGCGGCACGTTCCGCAGCCGTACGGCGTCGTGCGCGACGAAGGAGGCGGGAGCCAGCAGGGCCCGCAGCCCCGCGAGATCGATGAATCGCAGGTCGCCCGTGTCGATGACGATCTCGGCGCTCGCCTTCCTCGCCACTGCGAGCGCGCTCGCCAGGGCCTCACTGTTGGAGACGTCGACCTCGCCATCGATGATCACCGACGCGTCCGCCGGGGACCACCTGACGCTGAGATAAGTGTCTGTGTAGAGAACTCCGCACTGATCCGCGGCGGAGGTCACGAAGTGCACCGGCTGAGCACGCCGGTGGTCGATCCACCGCTCGCCGCGCACGGGCGGGCGGTCATGGAGCAGGACATGGCGATGATCATCGCTGTCCCACCTCCCTAGGGAAGCTGGAGTATTCACTGAGCGTCGTCGTCTGACGCTACTTCTGTCAATGCTTAGGCACGTTAATATTCAACGAAGATCTAACAAGGGTGCCGCGTCAGGCTTTGCGGCCGACGCCGCCGACCGACCACACCGTGTTCTTCGGCGGCCGCAGCCTGCCCGGCTCAGGGCGCCAGTCCGGCAGCAGGACGAGGCCGGGTTCCACCAGCTCAAGGTCTCCGAACAGCCGAGGAATTTCCGCCCGGGTGGGCAGGCGCGTGCGGCCGTCGTCCTTGGCGGCCCACTCGTTGGCGAACAGGAGGGACAGCTTGTCCGTCACCTCCGGCCGGATGTCGGAGACCGCGTGGCTGATGACGATGTAGCTGCCGGGGGTGATCACTTGGCGTAACCGCCGGGTGATGGCGAGCGTCAGATCGTCGTCGTTGATGGTGGAGAGAAGGCCGACGAGCAGGACGGCCACGGGCTCGTCGAGATCCACGAGCCCGCGCAGCCGCGGGTGCGCGAACAGCCCGTCGGGGTCGCGCACGTCGCCGTGGATCACCACCACGCGCTCGTCGTCCTCGACCAGCGCCTGCCCGTGGTTCACCACGACGGGGTCGTAGTCCACGTACACCACCCGGGCGTCGGGGGCGTACCGCTGCGCGATCTCGTGGACGTTGCCCTGGGTCGGCAGGCCGCACCCGATGTCGACGAACTGCCGTATTCCGGCCTCGGCCAGGAACCGTACGGTCCTGCGCATGAACTTGCGTCCCTCGCGGCACATTATCGGCAGCTCGGGCGCGATCTGCAGCGCCATCTCCGCGGCTTTGCGGTCCGCGGCGAAGTTGTTCTTCCCGCCGAGCCAGTAGTCGTAGACCCGGGCCTCGTTCGGGATGGACGGGTCGAAACCCACTGGCTCGACCGGGGGGAAACCCGGCATGATCCTCCGTTCAGCCCAGACGGCGATACTACCGAGGAAAATCGGGCTGAAGAGAGGGGAAGGGCCGGGTGGGTGCCTGACGGGGGCGGGGAGGGCCCGGTGGGTCAGCAGTGCGAGCCGGAGCGCTCGGCCGTGAAGCCGGCCCAGACCGCCTTGCCCACGGGACGCAGGGGCGTCCAGCCCCACATGCGGCTGACCCCCGCCACGACCTGGAGGCCGCGTCCCGTCTCCGACACGTAGTCGGGCTCACGCAGCACCGGGGCGGCGCTGCTGGGGTCCGTGACCATGCACAGCAGCGCCCGGGTCGACCGGAACATCAGCAGGCGTACCGGGACGGGGTGGATCGCCTGGTGGCGCAGACCATGCCGCAGGGCGTTCGTGACCAGTTCGCAGACCGCGAGCGCGGCGTCGTCGGAGACGTCGTCCATCGACCAGGTGCGCAGCACACCCGTCGTGAAGTGGCGCGCGGTGCGCGCGGCGAGACTTTCGCGGTGGAATTCGTGCACCGCCACCTGGGGTGCGCCGTCGGGCTCCGTTCCATTGGTCCACGGCCACCGCACGCCGTCCGGAAAGACCTGCTCAAGCGTACCCAGCCAGGGATCACGGGCACCGCTATCGGCTTCTGCGAGTGAAGCGCGGTCTGTCCGATAACCAGTCATTGAGAGCCTTATGAGGTTGATGTCGACCGTGTGGCGGGATGACTCAGTAAGTCATACTGCTCCCATTGGTGCTGCTGTGCAAGTACAGATGCACGTGCAAGCGCTTGAAAGTCCTTGCATGAGCGGGGAATCCGAAACGAGGCCCCACATGTCCGTGATCTACAACGGGATGCCCTCATCTCATCTGGGCCGGGTGGGCTGGCGCAAGAGCCGGCACAGCAATCCGAGCGGCAACTGCGTCGAGATCGCCGCGCTTCCCCAGGGTCTGGTCGCGCTGCGCAACTCCCGGCACCCGTCCGGCCCCGCCCTGATCATGCCCGTCCAGGACATCGCCGCTTTCGTCCGCTCCGCCAAAGAGGGCGAATTCGACGATCTGCTGCAGAACTGATCGCACCGCTTGCGCGAGACGACGGGGAGAGTATCGTTAACAGGGCGTAAACACCGGTGCACCTCAAAGGACCTCATATGACTGCGGCCCCTGCGGAGGGTGTGCCTCAACTCCCTGACCTGGCGTCACAGTCACGCCGTAGTCCCACCGTTCTGCGTCTCCTCCTCGGCACCCAGCTGCGCCGCCTGCGGGAAAGCAAGCACATCCGGCTGGAGGAGGCCGGGCACGCCATCCGCGCCTCGCATTCGAAGATCAGCCGGATGGAACTCGGGCGCGTCGGTTTCCGCCGCCGCGACGTCGCCGATCTCCTCACCCTGTACGGCGTCAGCGACGAGGCGGAGCGCGAGGCGTTGCTGTCCCTCGTCGCCCAGGCCAACGCGCCGGGCTGGTGGCACAAGTACGACGACGTTCTGCCCTCCTGGTTCGAGGCGTACGTCGGCCTGGAGCAGGCCGCGAGCACCATTCGCTGCTACGAGGTGCAGTTCGTCCCCGGGCTGCTGCAGACCCCCGAGTACGCTGCGGCGGTGGTGCGGCTCGGACATCCGGACGCTCCGGCGGAGGAGATCGAGCGCCGCGTACGGCTGCGGATGGACCGCCAGGAACTGCTGGCCCGGCCGGACGCCCCGAACCTGTGGGCGGTGATCGACGAGGCCGTGCTGCGACGCCCGGTCGGCGGCCCGGAGGTGATGCGGGCCCAGATCGAGCACCTGCTCGAAATGGTCAACCTGCCCCGTGTGACGCTCCAGGTCATCCCGTTCAGCGCCGGAGGGCACGCGGCCGCGGGCGGGCCGTTCAGCATCCTGCGCTTCGCGGGCGTCGGCCTGCCCGACGTCGTCTATCTCGAGCAACTGACCAGTGCCATCTACCTGGAGAAACGCGAAGACATCGACCGCTATCTCGCGGTCATGGAACGCCTGTGCATCCAGGCCAGACCGTTTGCCGACACCAAGCGGACGCTGAGCCTGCTCCTGACGGAGCTGTGACGATGCGCTAGCGTCACGTGCGCGACCTCTGCTGCCCGCGGTCCGCTGGAACGGTGGCGCAAGCCGTACCGGAAAATACGTGTCAGGTCCGTATGGGCGGTAAGTGGTGTAGGAGCGCGGGGGAAGCAGAAGGGTGGTGGAGAACCGTGGCGGGCAGCCTGCTCAGCCTGGAGTTCGACCGTAGTTCGGTCACCCGGGTACGACATCTGGTCATGGTGTCCGCGCAGGAGGCCGGTCTGGAGGGCATCGTGCTGGAGGACTTCGTCCTCGCGGTGCACGAGGCCGTCGCCAACGCCGTCCGTTACGGCTCACCGCCGCGCGGCATCGCCATGTGGAGCGAGGCAGGCTCCCTCGTGTGCGAGATCACGGACGGGGGTCCCGGCATCCCGGCCGAGGTCCTGGAGCGTGAGGAGCCCGCGAGGAGGTTCGACTTCGGCGGGCGCGGGCTGTGGCTGATGAACCGCCTGGCCGACCTCGCCGTGCGCACCGGGGCCGACGGAACGACGATCCGCCTCAGCGTGACCCTTCCCTGAGTGGTTTGAGTGGCTTCCGCTGAGAGCGGAGCGCCCCCCGCCTGTCCGAAACCACGTGTCCTCCAACAGCCCGTAGCCCCGGCCGTCAGGGTTAGCGCCGGTGGGAGCTGGGCAGTTCTGATCTCGTCATCCTGTCGTCGCGGTCGTACGACGGACTCGGCAGGAAATCCGAAACCAGTATTCAGGTTCACCGAAATTACCGGCAGGCCGAGCCGGACGCCGAAGCCTTGCTAGGCTGCAGGGAACCGTAGAACCGGGCGTTGTCTCACCCGGCAGGTGAGACCGTCGAAGAAGTGGGGTCACACCGTGAAGAAGCTGCTTGTTCTCGCTCTGGTCGCCGTCGGCGGGCTCCTTGTCTGGCGCAAGGTGCAGGCCGACCGGGCCGAGCTCGATCTGTGGACCGAGGCGACCGGCAGCGAGAACTGACCACCAGGGATGGTGCTTGATCGTGGCAGAGGTGCGGGGAATGACTCCCGTGAAGCTGGCCTGTCTGGACCTGGCCGGGACCACGATCGGTGACACCGACATGGTGGAACGGGCGTTCGCCGAGGCGATCGCCACGCAGGGCATCGTCCCCGGGACCAGCGCCTATGCCCGCGCGATGGTGCATGTGCACAGGTCCCGGGGATGCCCGAAGATCGAAGTCTTCCGCGGCATCTTCCCCGGCAACGAGGCACAGGCGCAGGCCGCCAACCTCACCTTCGAGCGTTCGTACGAGGGAGCCATCGAGCGGGCCGGCCTGGTCCCGATCCCCGGCACCATCGAGGCGATCGAGAAGCTGCGTCAGGCCGACCTGAAGATCGCCCTGATCACCGGCTTCAGCCGGGCCACCCTGGGACGGGTGCTGAGCTCCCTCAGCTGGGTCGACATGCTGGACCTCGCGCTGTGCCCGGAGGACGCCGGACGTGGCCGTCCGTACCCGGACATGGTGCTCACCGCCGTCCTGCGCTCCGGCGTCGACGACGTACGGCAGGTGGCCGTGGCGGGTGACTCCGAGAGCGACATGCTCTGCGGCCGGCGCGCGGGCGCCTCCATCGTCGCCGGGGTGCTCACCGGGGTCCACACCAGGGAGCGCCTGCTCGGCGGCGGCGCCACCCACATCCTCGACTCCATCGCCGAGTTTCCCGGCCTCGTCCTGGGCAACGAGGTCGGCGCCCCCTCGGTGGTCACCTCCGCCTCCTGACCCCCCGCAGCCATGCCCCATGCGCTGTCGAGTGGCGCTCGCACACGGGCTGTTGCTACGGTGTACGCACCGGAGGGCTCGAAGATCTGCCTGTCTTCGCAGTTCGCGCCCGCCCAGGGGCCTTAGCTCAGCTGGCAGAGCGCCTGCTTTGCAAGCAGGAAGTCAGGGGTTCGAATCCCCTAGGCTCCACGCACTCAAAAGCCCAGGCCAGGGATCGTTTTCCCGCCTGGGCTTTGATCGTTATGCGGCCTTCGCGCTCTTCCGTGCCCGTTGCGTGCCCGATCCTCCCTTGAGTTGTGCTCGCGCGAGGCTGTCGAGCTCCTTGGCCCCACCTGGTGCCGTCGCTCGTCGCGGGTGCTCATCCCGCTCTGAGAAATTGCTCAAAGGCTTCCCGTGCCAGCGCGGACACACTCTTGCCCTCTTGCTCGGCGCGGACCCTCGCGCGTTCACGCAACTCCTCGGGGAGTCTGAAGGAGACCCTTGGGGAATGTGCGCTCTCGCCTATGAGCGATGGACGTCCGGGGCGACTGGTAGGCACGGGTACGCGGCCTTCGTCGATCGCGCGGTGGACGTCGCCGATTGCGTCCCGTACATACTCGTCCGTGATCAGGTTGCCTTTGGCGTCGTAGATCTCTTCGGAGTCGCTGTCGATATCGGAGTCGTGGTCCAGGGCCAGTTCGATGTCTTCGGGTGGCCAGGCTGCCTCGTGCTCAGTCATGGCGTCCTTCTTCGTAGCGCGGTCGGCATCACGTGGATGATCACTAGAGCTTTGTCGGTGAGGATGCCGATCACCTCCAGCTCTATGCTCCGATCGTCGGGGCCGATCCAGACCCATCGATCCTCCAACGTCGGGTCTCTAGCCGGCACGATCACTGGGGGCCCAGATCGGACAACATGCATGGCATGCGCCTGTCCGATGCGGTGCCTCCTCGCCGACCGGTAGAAGCGCAACTTCTTCATGCCCATATTATGTCGGACACAACCCCTGTAGGTAGGGGGTTCTGGTCTACAGCGAGCCGACCATCGAAACGGCGGTTGCGTCCTGGGTGTCGGCGGCTATGAAGAGGTCGGGGTGGATCGGAGGGCGCCTGTGCCCCCGGCAGGTCGCCGCATGATCGCCGGGCCATTAGCGGGCCATCAAGGGCGGTTAGCAGGGGGGCACTCACGGTCACTCCCGGGTGACTCCTCGCCCAGGTCGGGGCCGTTGTCCCTGGTGATCAGGCCGATTTGCAAGCAGGAAGTCAGGGGTTCGAATCCCCTAGGCTCCACGCACTCAAAAGCCCAGGCCAGGGATCGTTTTCCCCGCCTGGGCTTTGATCGTTAGTCGGTCTTCGCGCTCTTCCGTTGCACAGATGCAGCCTGATCGCCACGGCGTGGCCAGCAGCCGTACGCGCTTGGGGGCGATCGGTGAGCCTCACCCTGGCTCACCGAACAGCGTGGTTACACAGGTCTTATGAGGTCCCAGAAGGACCTGTGACGCACGGCGCCGGGCATCCAGGCCGCGAGAAACCATGCCTCCCACTCGCCCTCAGGCGTCATGACGTGGGGGTTGAGTAGGAGGTATCCATCCCACAGCCCGACCAGAAGGGTGTCGGGCAGATATTCCGTTCTGATGGCGTGGTGGTTCTGCTCCTTTCCGTAGACGAAGTAGAGGTCATCGGGCACTTCGTCTGTGGGCACCGACCAGGCTTCGATGGTTGTGGGCGCGATGTCACGGAGCCAGCCGACTTCCGCGGCCGGCCACAGGGAGTACTCCTCGACGCCCCAGCCGTCGGAGTACAGGAGGAACTGCCGATAGCTCGGCGGCAGGTTCACGCCCAACTGCTCTTCGAGCCGAATGACTTCTGATTCGTCGGCCGGGGGGTGGAGACCGTGGCCCGGCGGTAACGGCGGCTGGTCTGGGCCTTCGGCCACCGGCTCTTCCTCCGGGAAGAGATCGGACCATCTGTACGAGGTATTCATGGTGGGTGACGGTATCCGTGGCAACTGACTGTTTCGTCAGGCGTAGGGCGTCAGTTGCTGCGTCAACTCGCCCCAGCGTATGGGGAGGCGCGGTGCAGTGCCCACGACCACCCGAACGAGTATCGCCGTCCCCGTCACGTGCCCGATGGGACGGGAAGCGAGGGGAAACAGCAGCAGATTATGGTAGATAGGGCCACGTGCCGTCTCACCGTGGTCGAGTGACTGGAACCACGTTGAGCAGATGATCCAGGCCTTTGAAGTCCTTTGGGTTGCAGGTGTAGAGCGGCAGTTGGTTTGCGATCGCCACGCAAGCGATCATTAGATCGGCTGTGCGGGGAAGCGGTTTGCGGCCTGAGGCGATGACAGCGGTCCAGAGTTGGCCGTACTCGCGGGCGGCGGTTTCGTCGAAGGGAAGCGGGTCGAACTCAGCCTCGGCGGCCTGCAGGATCTTCATCCGCTGAGCGAGTTCCTGCGGCCCGGATGCCACGAGTACGCCGACTGACAACTCTGCCGTTGTAATAGCGCTGATCGTCATCTCGTCGGGCAATTCGTCCGGGTCGATCCCAGCGCGCAGGATGAGGATGTTGGTGTCGAGCAGCCCTTGCGTGAGGGTCATTGCCCGTCCTCGTCGAACTCGCCTCTGCCGTACGCGCGATCGTAGGGGTCGTAGAGATCGTCGCTGACGTGTCGGTCCATGTCCTCGCGGTACTTCCGGTCATCCAGACGTGGCATGCCCCGGGACATCGCGGCGAATTCAGCTCGCGAGACGGCCCGGCGCCGGCGCCGGATAGGCACGAGGTCGCCGATGTGATGGCCGTTGCGGGTGACGGCGTACCGTTCCCCGCGTTCCAGCCCATCCATGATCTCCGCAGATCGATTGCGGAGATCACGCTGCGAGATCTGGTGGGAACGTTCAGGCTCAGAGATGCTCACCGTATGAGTGTAACGAGAGCGTGACATCTGGTGCTACCAGGTAGCACCGCAGGTTCCCACTGGCGAGACGAGCGTTCAGGAGCCGGTGCGGTCGGGCCACTAGCGGCCATTGCGGGCGGCGAACAGGGGTGCTCCCGGTCGCTCGCGGTTCAGCGCATGAAGGGTTTGAAGATGGAACCCACCTTCGTGGCAGCACGGTCGGCGTCCCCGTCCGCGATGGCCTCGACCAGCTCGTGGTGGTGGCGGTGTGCCGCGTCCTCGTCCTCGCTCTTCTCGTCGCGCATGTGGGCAGCGAAGATGTCGAGCATGCTGGAGTACAGCTTGACGTAGAGAGGGTTGTGCGTCGCTGCCACGATCGCGCGGTGCAGGGCGAGGTCCGCGCTCGCTCGCAGGTCGAGATCGTCGGTCGACCAGCTCGCTTCTCGACGGTCGCGCAGCTCGCGCAGCAGCTCGACGTCGGCGTCTGAGCGGTTCATCGCGGCCAGTGACGCTGCAGCGCTGTCGAGGGCAAGGCGTAGTTCCAGGTAGTGGCGACGGGTGCCACCGCCGAGCTGACGTTCAAGAGTGCCTGTCAGCTCGGAGCTGGAGATGACGAAGGTGCCGCGGCCCTGCTCACGGCGCAGCAGACCTGCGTGCACCAGCGACTGCAGCGCCTCGCGCACCGTGTTCCGACCGACCCCGAACTCCGACACCAGTGCGGCCTCGGTCGGTATCTGCTCACCGACCGGCCAGCGTCCGGAGACCACCTCCTCGCGGAAGCGCTCGGCAGCCTGGTCGATGAGTCCCACTCGACGCATGGGCTGTCGCGTGCCAGACTCTTCGGAACTCATCCCATAATCCCATCATCTGCTGACCTTACACTGGAGTATAACGTGACATCGCTCTCAGCGCTCGTTCCGTTGCACCGTGGGCGTTTAACCTTGTGGGCCGGGCTCGCCATCGCTCTGACAGCGCTCAACCTGCGAACGGCCGTGACCGGGTTCACTCCGCTCCTGGAGATCATCGGATCCGATCTCGGCTTCGGGGTGACGTTGTCCGGCCTGCTCGGCACTGTGCCGGCGGTGTCCTTCGGCATCTTCGGTTTTCTCGCCCCAGCGGTGACGAGGAAGTTCGGACTCGAGCGCACGGCCACTGTGGCGCTGGGCCTGACCGCTCTGTCGCTCCTGGTGCGTGCCTTCTCTCCAACGCCCTCGCTGCTGGTGCTTTCGACCGTGCTGGCACTGGCCGGAATCGGAGCCGCGAACGTCGTGGTCGTTCCGTTGGTGAAGGCCTGGTCCGCCGATCGTCTGGCCCTGTGGACCTCGCTTTACCTGATCCTCATGCAGGCGGGCCAGTTCATCGCCCCGCTCCTCGCGGTCCCGGTAGCAGAAGCGGGGACGTGGCGGCTCTCGGTAGGTATCTGGGCGGGACCAGTTGCTGTGGCTGCTGTGGTCTGGCTCGTCCTGGCAGTCAGGCTGCCCGCCGATCACCACGCGCCCGCGGCAGTGACGGCGACCGATGCGAGACCGAGGATCAGCCGATCGTCAACCGTCTGGGGTCTGGTAACCCTCTTCGCGATGATTTCGCTGTCCAACTACGGGATCATCACCTGGGTCCCGGCAGTGCTCACCGACGCAGGAGGCAGCGCGGTCCTGGGCGGCACCATGGTCGCGCTCTACTCGGCATGGGGCATGCTCGCGGCCTTGGTGGTTCCACACCTGGCCACGCGCATGAAGAACCCGTTCATCGTGGTCGTCGGGTGTGCGATCTTCCTGGTGGCGGGATACCTGGGCCTGCTCCTGTCCCCCCTCGGCGGCACGCTGGTGTGGATGTGCGCGCTGGGAATCGGGGTGAGCACCTTCCCGCTCTGCATGACCCTCATCAACCGTCGAACCAAGAGCCCGCAGACAGCCTCTGCCGTGTCGGGCTTCGTGCAAGGCATCGGCTATGGGCTGGCCTGCTTCGGCCCGATCGGTCTGGGCCTTCTGCGCGAGGCGACCGGATCATGGTCGATCCCGCTCCTGGTGCTCGCTGCGACCGCCGTCCCAGGGGTGATCGCCGGCTGGTTCGCTTGCCGTCCTCGCTTCGTGGAGGACTCTGCGCCACAGCCGACGAAGCGCGACGCCGACCAGCGGCTGCGACGATAAGAGCGTCGCACCCGTGCCTCGCCACCAGGATGCCCAGGCGGGGCGAGGGACCGCCGGGCGTGGCCTGCGGTGCGGCCGAGTGTTCCGCGCCGCAGGCCACAGGTGCGGGCTAGCTGTTCCAGGTCCACTTCTGGTTGGTGCCGCCGTGGCAGCTGTAGAGCTGGAGCTTGGTGCCGTTGGCGGTGGCGGCTCCGGCGGCGTCGATGCACAGGCCGGACTGGACGCCGGTGATGCTGCCGTCGGAGTTGACGCGCCACTTCTGGTTGGTGCCGCCGTGGCAGGAGTAGATCTGGATCTTGGCGCCGTTGCCGGTGCCGCCGGCGTCGAGGCACTTGTTGCCGTAGACGCGGATCTCACTGGCCGAGGTGGACGACCAGGTCTGGTTGTTCTGGCCGTTGCAGTCCCACAGCTGCACCTGGGTGCCGTCGGTCTGGCTGGCGCCGGTCACGTCCACGCAGCGGCCGGAGGCCACACCCTTGATCGCCCCGCTACCGCCACCGGAGGTCGGAGTCACGGTCGGGCTGGCGGACGGGCTGTTGCTGGGTGAGGGGGACGGGGAGGGGGACGGGTCGCCGCCGAGGGTGAGGTTCTTCTGCTGGACCTGCCATTGGGTGTTGCACAGGCCGCAGTTGGCGCCGACGAAGTTGGTGCCGGCGGTGGTGTCGTTCTTCAGCCGCCATTTGAGGTAGAGCACCGCGACGCGGCCGAATTCGCCGCCGTTGGTCTGGGTGTAGGTGCCGCCGTGTCCGACGTTGAGGTTGCCCATGAACGCGGGCAGCCCTGCCGGGAGTTTGCCCCAGTCGTCGATGGCGTTGGGGTAGGCGATGTCGCTGGGCCCGCCGATGAAGTAGGCGATGGGCTTGGTGAGCCGGCGGAGCTGGTAGTCGTCGGAGTCGTTGAGCAGGCCGCTGCTGAAGATGGTGGTCGTGGTGATACGGGAGTCGTTGGAGACGGCGTAGGCTTCCAGGCCTCCGCAGGACCAGCCTCCTACCGCGATTTTGGCGGTGTCGAGTTTGCCGTTGTATTTGCTGCCCTGGCGGCTGTTTTCGGCGACCGCCCAGTCGATGGACTGGGTGAGCATCTGGGAGGTCGTCGAGCCGGAGCCGTTGGGGCTGCCGCTGGCGATGACCAGGAATCCGTGGGAGGCGATCTCGCGGAGGAAGGGCAGCTGGTCTAGGCCGTTGGCCGAGCAGCCGCCGTTGCCCCACACGAAGATGGGCATCCTCTCCGACGGGAGGGTTCCGGGGCGGTAGATGGTGTGGTTGGGCAGGCTGGTGGAGGTTTCGTAGTCGGCTGGGTAGGGGCCCGAGCCGCCGACCGCCGCGGCGGCCGGTGTCGTGGTGAGTGCCACCGTCGCGGCGCAGAGCGGGGCGACCGCGGCCGCCAGTGCCACGCTGATGATCGAGCGTTTTCTCACTTCGCCCTCCGAAGGTGTCACGACGGCAGACCGATAGGGCGGGCCGTCGGCTGCACAATGCGCTCCTGTCAGGCGGAACAGGCCGATCAGAGCAATGTGCAGTTACTATCACCGCGGTCATGAAAAGTGTCAATCGATCGCAGACGGTGCGCTTAGCGGTGCGCGCGCGGACGGCGAACACCCCTGAGCACTCGGAGCCGAACGCCGACCACCCGATCACATGAACCTTCGGAACGGGCGTCCGTCCGCCGCCGAGGGAATGGGCCGCTGGGGGCGGCTGCGGTGCAGGTCACGATGCCTGACCGGCCTAATGCTCGGGTGGGATCCGCGGCGCCCGGCGACCCGGCGGGAAGCCGGCTCACCGCCCGGTTACGAGGCGTCCCTTGGCGGCCGGGCAGTCGCCCGGGTGGGTGAAAGTTTCTTGCGGCCGTCCCCGGTGGCCGGGACCGAGACACCGTTCTCCGACCCCTGGAAGTGGGTGATCCAGGACGCGGCGTCCGGCCAGTACGGGGTCGCCACCTGGATGAGCCGCACCACGACGCCCTCGCCGAACGAACGCCGGGCCTGCGCACGCGGCCCCTCGTACCTGCGTTCCGCATATTCGGTGGTTCTGGAGGTCTCGGCGAGTTCAACCCCGATTGCCTGAAGGCCGTTTATCTGGATCGGCTGTGCCCGGCTGGAAACAATTCGGTGGATGGTCCCCCCGGAGTGCCTTCAATTATGTGCTCCACCGTGAGGACAACGGCCGCCAGATTATTGTGACCAATTGGTCAATATCGCCGCTATATCGATCTGCGCTAAATCTCTGTTGATCGATCAAATGCCCGTCCCTGGTAAGGAGAAGCATGCGAAAAGTCACTTGGCTCCGCCGGCTCGGCCTCGTCTCAGCGGTGGTGGCGGCCGGCCTGGCAACCACGTCCGTGGCCGCGCACGCCGACGGCTATGACACTCCCCGCAGCGCCACTGCTGATGGGGCGGGCAGCACCTACGCGGCCGGGTTGGCGTCGGCCGAGCAGCGGGCCCGGCAGGCCGTCCTCGCGGTCGGCCACGACTGCACCCCCGGTACCTATTACACGTATATGATCTATTCCTCTCCAGGTGGCGGCACATGGGTCTTCCGGTCCACCCACTACGCGGTGTGCGTGGACTGATCAAGTTTTCAGCGGATCGGCCTCCGCCTGGGCCGCCGGGGCAGGATAGCCCGGCTGCCCTCGGCGGAGGCCGATCCGCAGTGTGATGGTGCGCCCGCGGCTTTCCGGAGGCTCAGTTGTAGGGGTTGTCGTAGGTCACGGATTTGGTGCGGCTGTTGTACGTGTTGCCGGGGTAGAACCAGCCGCCCGTCACGTACAAGGTGACGTTCCTGAGGGTGGTGGAGTGGGTGTATTCACCGTCGTAGAGGAACAGGTACACCTGGCACCCGGAGGGAGCGGTCGCCGTGCCTGTCTGGGCCGGATAGAGGTAGGTGCTGCCGTTGACCGCGACGTAGAAGTTCGGCTGGGGGTAGGACCCGCTCCCCCAGCACAGCCGGAGCGAATACCTGAACTTCGTGTTTCCGTCGTCGAAGGCCAGCGTGCCGGTCAGCTGGGCAAGCGTGATCGACGGTCCGGAGTTCGAGCTGACCGAAAGGAAGACGGTCTGGTCCGGGCCGTAGGCGGCGTGCGCGGGAGCGACTGGCATCAGGATCGCCGCGAGTGTTGCGATGACCATGGCGACAGAGCTGACCGCACTACGTGCTTTCGAACGTGCCAATTCCAACCTCACCTCTTTCATGATGACGGCGGAGCACACAGGAGATTATTCTCGGGGCCTCCAGGCGTCCAGGCGGCCAATTGAGAACACTGATTCGGCCCGGCGTTAACCTATTTCCAAGGCGGCTCTCCCGACGGTGGGCCGGGCATGTCACCAGGTCGGGGACCGGTCCTGCGGAGCCGTAATACCGGCATGACGGGTGAGATTTTCATTCCACTCAGACGTGGTCGGCTCCGGCAGCGGAGACGACTGCTGAGTGGCGAGGTCCCGGCCAGTCGTGATCATCGAGGCCGGCGGGCCGGCCGTCGCGCCGAGGAACCGGCCCAGCACGGCCGTGACTTCCCCCGAGGACAGACCATGGCAGCGGCAGCCCCTCGGTGAGTGGCGGGACGCGTCCCGAAACATAAAACGGGCAGGCCGATAGTTTCAGACACATGACCGTCAGAATATTGACGGTCAGGTTGGCAGGGGCCTACTGTCCCGGAGAAACGATCGACGTGACGTCGCCGAAACTTTCAAGCTGCCAAGAGTGAGGTCAGAAGGCCCTGCAGGTAAGACACCAGGTCGGCATGGCGGTGCTGGACCTGTCCGGCACCCGCGGTCCGGAGCCTGAAGTAGCACGGCATCGTCGCCGTCCTACGTCTCAGGCACGCAGTGGGACCGAAACGTAGGAGATGCCCGGCGAGCGCAGCGCATCCTCTCGCACCAGGCCGTACGTCACATCCCTGACCACAGCAAGCGAAAAGAGGTCGCCGTGAAGTTCCGCAACGTCTCAGCGGTCGTGTTCGCCGCTACCGCGGCCCTCAGCATGGCAGCGTGCTCAGGCTCGTCGTCCGGGACTTCCTCCGGCGGGTCGGACGCCTCGTCGTTCGAGTTCTGGTCGTTCACCGGGATCGACGCGAAGGGGTCCGCCGCCGAGTACAAGGCGAAGAGGCCGGACATCCAGATCAAGCTGACCGAGGTGGGCAACGCGCAGGAGACGGCGCAGGCGCTCACGACGGCGCTGGCCGGCGGCAAGGTGCCCGACCTGGTGCTGATCCAGGGTGACGACCTGCCCAAGTTCGTCCAGCAGCCGCAGAACTTCGTCGACCTGCGCACGATGGGCGCAGACAAGATCAAGGGTGACTACCTCGACTGGGTGATCAGCCAGCCCACGGCCAAGGACGGTTCGATCATCGGCATCCCGACCGACGTCGGCGGCATGGCCATCGCCTACCGCGCCGACCTGTTCAAGAAGGCCGGGCTGCCGACGGACCGTGAGGAGGTCAGCAAGCTCTGGCCCACCTGGGACGCCTTCATCGAGACCGGCAAGAAGTACACGGCGGCCACCGGCAAGGCGTTCGTCGACAACGCCGGCGGGAGTGTGTACTCGCAGGTGGTCAACCAGGGGCAGGAGAAGTACTACGACCCCGCGGGCAATCTGGTGTACGAACGGAGCCCCCAGGTCAAGGCCGCCTTCGACCTGGCGCTCAAGGCCGTGGCCGCCGGGATCACCGCCAAGCAGAGCACCTTCACCGAGGGCTGGAGCGCCGCGATGAAGAGGGGCGACTTCGCCGTCATCGCCGCACCGGTCTGGATGCTCGGCTCCATCCGCGACAACGCCCCCGACACCAAGGGCAAGTGGGACATCGCCACGATCCCCGGCGGCTCGGGCAACTGGGGCGGCAGCTTCCTCGCCATCCCCAAGGGCGCCAAGAACCCGAAGGCCGCCTGGGACTACATCGCCGCCACACAGTCGCCGCAGGGCCAGCTCGACCACTTCTCGAAGGCCAGGTCGCTGCCCGCGACGCCGTCGGTCTACAAGGACCCGAAGCTCACCTCGGCGAAGGACGAGTTCTTCACCGGCGCGCCGATCGGCACGATCTACACCAACTCCCTGCTCGGCCTGAAGCCGTTCCTCATCGGGCCGGACAGCACCACGATCGGTACGGAGTTCACGAACGCCATCACCAACGTCGAGCAGGGCAAGGGTGATCCCGCGAAGGCGTGGGACGCGGCGGTGACCAACATCAAGAACGCGATCGGCGGCTAGGACTTTTCACGAGCGCCACCGGCGCCGGGCCGTTCCCACGGCGCGGCGCCGGCGGCGGGGAAGCGAGCAGACCGTGACGACGAGCATCACCCCCACCACGGCGGGCTTGCCCCCCGCCCCGCCGGTGGAGGCGGCGCGGCGCGGTTTCACCGAGATCATCGCCCCATACGCCTACATCGCCCCGTTCTTCGCGCTCTTCGCGGTGTTCGGTCTCATCCCACTGCTGTTCACCTTCTACGTGGCGCTGTTCGACTGGAACCCGATCGGCGAGCATGTGTTCGTCGGCCTGGGCAACTTCGACCGGCTGCTCGGGGACGTGCGGTTCTGGAACGCGGCCCGCAACACCGTGAGCATCTGGCTGCTGTCCACCGTGCCGCAGTTGCTGGTCGCGCTGGTGCTCGCGCATCTGCTCAACCACGCGCGGCTGCGCCTCGCGGTGTTCTTCCGCATGACGATGCTCGTGCCGTACATCACCTCGGTGGCCGCCACCGCCATCGTGTTCGTCCAGATGTTCGACCGCGACTACGGGTTGCTGAACTGGCTGCTCGGCCTGGTGGGCGTCGAGCACATCGACTTCACCCAGTCGGTGACGGGCAGCCATGTGCTGATCGCGGTCATGGTGACCTGGCGGTGGTTCGGCTACACGACGCTCCTCTACCTGGCTTCCCTGCAGGCCGTTCCCCGGGCGATCTATGAGGCGGCCGCCGTCGACGGGGCCGGAGATGTGCGGCAGTTCCTGCACATCTCCCTCCCCGCGTTGCGGCCGGTCATCGTGTTCACGATCGTGACCTCGACGATCGGCGGGCTGCAGATCTTCACCGAGGCCCTGCTCGTGAACCGCGGCGCGGCCAACACCTGCGGGCCGATCCGTCAGTGCCAGACGCTCACTCTCTTCCTGTTCGAGCAGGGGTTCATCCAGTTCAAGTTCGGTTACGCCGCGGCGATCGGCGTGGCGCTGTTCGTGATGGTCGTCGGGCTCGCCGGTCTCAACTACTTCCTGTCCACCCGGATCCGCCCGGTCAAGGGCTGAGGGGGCGATCATGAGCATGACGAGACCACGCTCCGGCGATCGTGTCCGATGGTGGACCTATGCGCTGCTCGCGCTCGCCGCCTTCGCCTGCCTGTTCCCTCTGTACTGGATGTTCATCGTCGCCACCACCGACACGGCGACGGCGACGACGCTGCCGCCCGAGATCGTGCCGGGCGGCAACTTCTTCCATCTCGCCGGTCTGGTGTTCTCGACCGTGCCGTTCGTCCGGTCGGTCGTCAACAGCCTGGTCGTGGCCGGGACGATCGGCGTTGGCCAGGCGGTGCTGTGCGCGCTGGCAGGCTTCGCGTTCGCCAAACTGCGCTTCCGTGGCCGCGACGCGCTGTTCCTGCTCGTCGTCCTGACGATGACCGTGCCGACCCAGCTCGCCATCGTCCCCCAGTACATGATCACCTCGTGGCTGGGCTGGGTGGACACGCTCCAGGCGCTGATCGTCCCCGGCCTGGCCAACGCCTTCGGCATCTTCTGGATGCGCCAGCACATATCGTCCGCCATCAGTGACGAGATCCTCCAGGCGGCCCGCATCGACGGAGCGTCGACCTGGCAGATCTTCTGGCGCGTCGCGTTCCCGCTGGTACGTCCCGCCGCCTTCGTGCTCGGCCTGCTGGGCTTCGTCACCGCGTGGAACGACTTCCTGTGGCCGTTCGTGGTGCTGAAGTCGCCGGAGATGTACACCGTTCAGATCGCGATCAAGGCGCTACAGAACAGCTTCAACATCGACCTCGGGCTCGCCATGTCCGGTTCCTTCCTCGCCACCCTTCCGCTGCTCGTCCTGTTCGTCTTCGTCGGGCGGCGCATGGTGGCCGGGATCATGGACGGCGCCTTCAAGGGCTGAGGCCGCCGCCGGTCACCGGGCTCCGGCGGCTCACGCTGTCCAGGCCGGATCCCGCCCGATGACGCCGAGCAGGCGGTCGAACGGCGGGGCGTCGTCCGGCACGGGCACCGGCGGCCCGAAGGCGCCGCGTTGCCTGCCCATCTCCACCATCCGGTCGGTGAAGTGCAGCGCCCGCGAGACGGTCTCGGGGTCCGGCTCGTACTCCTGATCGGTCGCTCTGGCCAGGTCCCAGCCGTGCACGACCATGTCGACGAGGTACATGTGGCCCAGCGTGGTCATCGGCAGGCCCATGGCGGGGCTGGTCCCCTCCCACACTCCGGGCCGCGACCAGGCGGCCAGCGTGGCCTTCGCTCTCTCGGGGAAGTCGCCCGCGTAAGGCCCCTGCTCGACGCGCGGCCCGTTGCGACCCAGCGACTCGAACAACGCCGCCACCCACTCGAGGTGGCTGATCAGGTCCTTGACGTCGAATTTCGAGCATGGCGTGGACAACCCGAGCTGCTCCTGCCGCACCGCGCGTACCAACTCCGCGGTCCGTTCGGTGGCCCGCGTCATCAGCGGCATCATGTCTTCCATGGCGACCACCCTGCCCCGCGTGCCCGCAGGGCGGCTTGTAGAAACGCGACAGCGCGGCTGGGTCGATCCGTACGCGGGGCTCGACGCCTTCGATTTCGTCCGGCAGGCGCCATCGCCCGGGATCGCGCCGTACGTGGACCATTTCTGGGTCGTGACGTGGACCGGCCTCGCCGAGCCGTACGAGCAGCGCATCGTCTCGCACCCGACCGTGAACATGACGATCGCCCGGGACTTCCGCCGGATCGCGGGGGTGATCAGAGGCGGGTTCTCCTACACGATGCAGGGCAGTGGCCGGGTGCTCGGCACGCGCTTCCGCCCGGGTGGCTTCCGGCCGTTCCTCGGTGGTCCGGTGTCCCGGCTGACCGGCCGGTTCGTGGAGATCAGCGAGATGTACGGCGCGGCCGGCGCGACCCTGGTCGAGCAGGTCCTGGCCGAGCCTGACGCCCAGGCCGCCATCGCGCTCGTCGAGGCGTTCCTGCTGAGCCTGGAACCGGATCAGGATCCGCTGTCGGAAGAGGTCGCCGCACTGACGGCGATGGTGGAGAACGACGTGTCCGTGACCAGGGTCGACGAGTTGGCCGCCAGATCGGGGCGATCGGTGCGCTCGCTGCAGAGGCTGTTCCGGGACTATGTCGGCATCGGCCCCAAGTGGGTGATCCGCCGATTCCGGCTCCACGAGGCCGCGGAGAGGGTCTACCAGGGCCTCGACCTCGCCACGCTGGCCGCCGAGCTCGGCTACACCGATCAGGCCCACCTGACCCGGGACTTCACCGCTGCCGTCGGCATTTCTCCCGCGGCCTACGCCCGGCTCAGAGGCCGGGCCTGATCCTCGTAGCGCGGTTCGCGCGGGAGCGGAGGGTGTGGCGGCGCCACACCGCCGCCACACCGCTGCCGTGCTGCTGATGCCCTGCTGCGGGCAGGAGGTCACGCGGGATCGGACCGATCGACGGTCCGGGACTTCGCGCTCAGAGGAGGGTGTCCCTGACCGCGATCTGACCGTTGTCGATGACGAACTTCTGGTTGTTGTTGGGCAGGCACTGCCACAGGTAGACCGGCGAGAGGTTGGCGCGGCTGTTGGTGACGTCCAGGCAGATGCGGTTGCCCGAGTTGAGAGTGGACTTGAGGATGATCAGCCCCCTCTGGACGACCCAGAGCTGGTTGGCGTTTCCGAGGCACTGCCACTGGTACACCCGGGTGCCGTTGGCGCGGTTGTTGGAGGCGTCCAGACACATCTCCCGCCCCGTGCCGATGGTGTCCTCGACCTTGATGAGGCCGTCCTGGAAGACGAACTTCTGGTTGGGGTTGTTGTCCTGGCACTGCCACAGATACATCTGCGTACCGTTGCCGCGGCCGTTGCTCAGGTCGACGCACGCCGGGGTGCCGACCAGGGCCGTCCGGTCGGCGTGCGGGTCTGCGGAGGCCGAGGCGGGCAGGGTGGTGACCGCACCCACGGCGGCGGAGACGACGGCGACGGCCAGCAGACGGCGAGCGAGCATGGTTTGCCTCCCGAGGAAGTTGATCGAGTCGCAAGCACCATGTCACTACTCACCGTCACTGATCAATTACCTGACGTGCGTGTCCTGTCGTGGGGCGGAAACCCAGGACGGTCGGAGACGGCGGCGCCGGAAGGCGAGATCCACCGATCTGACGCGGCGCCGGTGGGCTGCGATGCGGGCGGGCGGCTCAGCCGCGGGCGCGAAGAGCGGCGATGAGCCAGCTGAAGGCGGGTACGGCCGACGGAGAGGGCTCATGTCCGTTGAGCACGGCCATCAGGTGCCAATAGCGCTCCACCCGGGCGTCGGCGACGGTCTCAAGCCACCGAAGCAGTTCACTGCGTTCGCCGGCCGGCATGTCGGGCTTGATGATGCGATGGAGAACTGACCGGCCTTCGACCGAGTCCGGCGTGATCGATGCGGCTATCGCCTGGTTGGCGTGCTCCAGGGTCAATGACCGGAGCTCATAGCCGTAGCGAGACGTCACCGATGAGGCACCGGCCAGCGCGATCCGCCGGAGCCGTTGCCGGAAGTCCTCGCCGGCGACCAGGTCGGCCAGCTCGATCCAGGCGTCGACCTGGCTCGGCGCCGGATCGTCCGGCAACCCATCGGGCAGCTCCCGCATCCAATCCGCGATCACCTTGGCGTCGTCGTCCAGCGGGATATCCGAGAACGTGGTCTCGATGAACTCGTCGATGACCTGCTGCCGCTGCGCGGCGGACAGACGGGCGAGTCTGTGCGTCATCATCGTCTCCTCGGTGGTGCCGCCACGCGCTGCGATCGCGCGGAGTACGGCGCGGCGAAGCTTCAGAGCCCTGATCTCCGCGTCCAGCGCTCGGGCGTGTACCTCGGCCACCTCCGCCACCGTGGTTTGGTGCGCGAGGATCTTTCGGACGGCCTCCAGCCCGATACCGAGGTCGCGCAGGGCGTGGACCAGGTCGAACCGGGCCACGGCGGCGGCGTCGTAGAGGCGGTACCCGCCGGCCGAGCGGCCCGTGGGGACTATCAGGCCGCCGTCGGACCAGAAGCGTATGGTGTGCACAGAAAGACCGGTACGCCGAGCGATCTGCCCTACGGTGTAGAACCCCGTTCCGTCACTCACAAGGACGAGCCTGCACCTTCGAGCCACTCGAAACTCAAGCTGAATTCGTCGGTTATCGCCAGGCTGCGCCGGGGACTTCGACCTGGGTCGAGAGCACCTGGCCGGTTCCGGGTGGCACCATCTCGGGCATGCGCCACTCGGCCGCCAGGATGAACAGGGTCTTCCCGTCATCGCCGCCGAGCGCGCAGGCGAAGCATCCCCGGTCGACGTCGACGGTCTGCAGGACCTCTCCGCCCTCCCGGACCCGGACGCAGCGCCTGTTGCCGACGTCGGCGTACCAGACGGCGCCCTCGGCGTCGACGCAGATGCCGTCGGGGTGGTCCTCGCCGGTATCGGCCCAGACCCGGCGGCCCGCCAGGCCGCCGTCGGCCTCGATGTCGAAGGCGGTGAGCCGGTTGCCGTACGAGTCGGCGACGATCAGCGTCGAGCCGTCCCGCGTCACGGCCATGCCGTTGGGAAAGGCGATGTCGCCGGCGACCTGGCGGGCCGCACCGCCGGGGCCGACGTGCACGACGGACCCGGGGGCGAACGCCCCGCCGCCGGCCATGTCGAAGCCGATCCGGTTGACGTAGGTGTTGCCGCGGCCGTCGACGACGATCTCGTTCCAGCCGCGCCCGAGACCGGTGAGGTCCGTCTCGGCCACCAGGGAGCCGTCGGGTTCCCGTCGCAGCAGCAGCCCTCGCGCGGAGTCGAGGATCATCAGCCGCCCGTCCGCTCGCCACTCCATGCAGAGGGGGAGCGAGTCCACCCGGGCCACCACTTCGTGCTTGCCGTCGAGGTCGAGCGCGATCACCTCGTGCGCGGTCCAGTCGGAGAAGTAGAGGCGGCCGTCGTGCCAGCGTGGCGACTCGACCAGCCCGAGACCGGTGAGCCACGTACGCAGTTCCGGCATTGACGGCTCCCTCCGCGATGTCCGCTCCGCCGCCGGGCGACGACTCTCAGGGACGGTACGCGATCCCTACGACAGTTTCCGGGGCGCCGCCGGCGCCGAGAAGACACCGGGAAGACACCGCGACCGCTTCCCGCAGGTGTCACACATGGCCGGGCCGCCCGGTCGATGATGAGTATCCACAGCGCGATAAGGAGAAGTCACATGCCCGAGCTCCTCCCGTTCGTCATCGATCCCACCGGCGCCGACCGGCACGCCGAGTACCGGGCCCTGCGGGCTCGCGGCCCGGCCACTCCGGTGGACATCCTCGGCCTGCGCGCCTGGGCGGTCACCGACCCCGCCGTTCTCCGTACCCTTCTCACCAGCCCCGACGTCTCGAAGGACGGCCGTGCGCACTACCCGGCCTTCCAGGAGACGGCCGGCACGTGGCCGCTCGCCCTGTGGATACTGGTGGAGAACATGTTCACCGCGTACGGCGCGGATCACCGCAGGTTACGCCGGATGATCTCACCCGCCTTCAGCGCACGCCGCATCGCCGAGCTGAAGCCGATCGTCCGGTCCATCGTCACCGGGCTGGTCGACGGCCTCGCCGCGCTGCCCGCCGGCCAGGTGGTGGACCTGCGGGAGCGACTGGCGTTACCGCTGCCCATCGCGGTGATCGGCCACCTGATGGGCGTGCCGGAGGACCAGCGCGACGGGTTCCGGCAGATCGTCGACCGGGTCTTCGACAGCACGCTCACGCCCGAGCAGGCTCAGGCCAACACCGTGCGTCTCTACGAGCACATCGACCAGTTGATCGCGACCAAGCGCGCCGACCCCGGCGACGACCTGACCTCCTTCCTCATCGCCGCGCGTGACGAGGAGTCGGACGGCTCGGGATTCACCGACCAGGAGTTGCGCGACACGCTGGGCCTGATGATCAACGCGGGGTACGAGACGACCGTCAACGTCATCGACCAGGCCGTCTTCGCGATGCTGACGTCACCGGAACAGCTCCGTCTCGTCCGGACCGGCGAGGCCGCCTGGGAGGACGTGGTGGAGGAGACCCTTCGCCACGAGCCCGCCGTCAAGTACCTCCCGCTGCGCTTCGCCGTCACCGATCTCCGGCTGCCGGACGGCCAGGTCATCTCCGCGGGAGAGCCGATCCTCGCGGCGTACGGGGCCGCCAACCGGCACCCGGAGTGGCACGGGCCGGACGCCGACGCCTTCGACGTCACCCGCCGGGTCAAGGACCACCTGGCATTCGGATACGGCGTGCACTTCTGCCTCGGCGCGCCCCTGGCCCGGCTGGAGGTCGTGGAGGCCCTGCGTCAGCTTTTCGAGCGTTTCCCCGCCATGTCACTCGCGGTGCCGGCCGCCGAGTTGCGCCCGTTGCCCACCCTCATCAGCAACGGGCACAGGGCACTCCCCGTACGCCTGCGCGCCGCCGGATAGCCCGGCACAAGGGACACCCTGCCGTACGCCTTCGCCGGGACGGGGTCGTCTCCGGCGAAGGCGCGTCGGCGCGTCACCGCGTCACCGCGTCACCGCGTCACCGCGTCACCGCGTCACCGCGTCACCGCGTCACCGCGTCACCGCGTCACCGCGTCGTTCAGACGCGGGTCCACTTCTGGTTGTTCTGGCCGTTGCACGACCAGATCTGCACCTTGGTGCCGTTGGCGGTGCCGCTGCCGGACACGTCCAGGCACTTGTTCGCGCCGACGGCGGTGATGGTGCCGTCGGAGTTCAGGCGCCACTTCTGGTTGTTCTGCCCGTTGCAGTCCCAGATGATCACCGCGGTGCCGTCGGCGGTGCCGGCGTTGTTGACGTCCAGGCACTTGCTGCCGTAGACGCGCAGTTCACCGGCGCTGGTCGTCGCCCACTTCTGGTTGTTCTGGCCGTTGCAGTCCCAGATCAGCACCGTGGCGCCGTTCGACTGCGAGGCGCCGTTGACATCCAGGCAGCGGCCCGACGCCACACCCCTGATCGAACCCGTGGCCGGAGGCGTGGCGGTGGGCGTGGATGTGGGGGTGGCCGTAGGAGTCGCCGTGGGTGAGGCGGTGGTGCCGGTGACGGTGAGCAGGACCGCCTCGCGGGCGGGCACCGTGGTGGCGTAGCTGTTGGTGAAGGTCCCGGCGTCGGTCCCCGTCCACAGGTTCCGTACGGTGGCCGCCCCGCTCAGGCCGAGGTCCGACCAGCGGACGGTCATGGACGCGGACGAGGTGGTCCGGTTGAGCAGGAGCACGGCCCGGCGGCCGGTGCCGGAGAGCACCTTGCTGTAGACCTGGCGTCCGCTCTGGTCCTCGGCGACCTTCACGCCCTGCCGTCCGAGCGGGTCCTGGTCGACCGCGAGCACCTCCCGGTTGGTGAGGATCGCCCGGGTCTCCGCGCTCATCGTGGCGAGGTTGTTGCCGGCCAGCAACGGCGCCCCGGAGATCGCCCACAGGCCCATGTGCGTACGGTTCTGCGCGGCGGAGAAGCCGTTCATGCCGACGATGAGCATGTCGGGGTCGTTGTAGTGGCCGGGGCTCTGCGCGTTCGGGTGCTGGGCGGAGTCGAAGTTGGCCAGCATCCGGTCCATCGAGGCGTTCTCGCCCCAGTAGATGATGTCCCCGCTGGTGCGCCACATGGTGGAGATGGCCGGCGCCCAGTCCCACGGGTTCTGGGCGCCCCAGTTGCAGACCGACAGCACCATCGGCCGTCCGGTCTGCGCGGTGGCGCGGTCGATCGCGGCGCTGATCGCCTGGTAGGCGGTGCGGGCGTTGAGCCCCTCGGCCTGGCCGCCGCACCAGTCGACCTTCACGAAGTCGAAGCCCCAGCGGGAGAACTGCAGGAAGTCCTGGTCGTAGTGGCCCTCGCTGCCGCTGTTCGGGGCGGCCGGGCGGCCGGTCGGGTAGTAGTAACCGCAGCCGTTGCGACCGGCGTCGGTGTAGATGCCCGCCTTGAGGCCCTTGCTATGGATGTAGTCGGCGATCGCCTTCATCCCGCCGGGCCACTCGGCGGTGTCGACCGTGATGTTGCCGGAGGAGTCCCGCGTCCCCTGCCACCAGCCCTCGTCGATGTTGACGTATTCGTAGCCGGCGTCCTTCATCCCCGAGGACACCATCGCGTCCACCTGGGCCTTGATCACGTTGTAGTTGATCTGGGCGGCGAAGGTGTTCCAGGAGGCCCAGCCCAAGGGAGGCGTCGCCACGGCCGCGACGGCCGCGGCTGGCATGGCGACCGTTCGCGCCACGCCGTCCGGGACGGCCCATCCCGCCGACGCCAGGGCGAGGACCACGACCTGTACGGCGACGAGCAGCCGCGACAGGGGCCGGGTGAGAAACGGCGCCGGGGCCGGGTGACCATTCCCGGCGTCGTCGGAACGGCGTCGCCGTACGGGTCCGCGTAGTCGCATCGTGCCTCCTCGTCTCTGAGGTGCTCGTGCCGGTGCGGCTCGGCGAGTGGGGAAGCGCGGCGTTCCACTCACTTCGCGGCTGACCGGCTGAGCCAGAGTTCGGTCTGGTGTTAGCGTTAACATTGCTGTGCCAGCACCTTCCCCCGATGGAGAGGCAGGTGGTGGTGGTGCCGAAGGGAGCGAATACGACATCTCGGGCACCGTCAAGTCTCCGGTCACCCGTCCCGCCCGGCTCCCTGCTGCGGCGTCCCCGCCGTCCCGCCGGGGGTGAAACGTTCATGTGCGGTAAGCTCCCGGCGCCGTCGGTGACAGGACAAGGGGGAAGGCGAGATGGCTCTGGAGATCGAGAGCCGGCCGTCCGACTCGCCGTACATCGAGCGGGTGTGGCGGAGCACCAGCCAGGACGTCAGCGAGATGACGTCCGTGGCGACGGCGCACTGGGACCTGGTCTTCTGGGAACACCGTGGGCAGGTCAGCGTGTCCGTGCAGGGCCCGGAGACGAGGGCGGCACGGGCCTCCGTGCCCGAGGACGCGACGTTCTTCGGGATCGTCTTCGCGCTCGGCACCTCGATGCCGCATCTTCCGGCGAACCGCCTCGTCGACGCCTCGGCGGAGATACCCGACGCGACCCGCAGGACGTTCCACCTCAAGGGGTCCGCCTGGTGCCTTCCGGACTACGACAACGCCGAGATGTTCGTGCGCCGCATGGTCCGCGAGGACGTCCTGGCCTGTGACCCGGTCGTCGCCGCGGTGCTCGACGGCGCGTCGCCGGACCTGTCGGAGCGCACCCTCCAGCGGCGCTTCCTCGCGGCGACCGGCCTCACCCGCGGCGCGGTCCGGCAGATCGAGCGTGCCCGGCGGGCGGCCGTGCTGATCCGGGAGGGCGTGCCCGCGACCGAGGTGGTCCACCGGCTCGGCTACTTCGACCAGCCGCATCTGGCGAGGTCACTGGCCCGTTACGTCGGGCAGACCGCCACGCGGTTGGGCGAGCGCGATCCGGTGGAGCCGCTGTCGCTTCTGTACAAGACCTGATTGCCGCCGCTCTCCTAATCTTCCCTTCGCGGCCGTCGTAACGGCCGCGAAGGGTCTCGCGGCCGTCGTGACGGCGAAGGGTCTCGCGGCCGGCATGAACGGGGCGCCGCCGAGGAAGAGGAAAAGGGGAGCAGAGCAATGGCGAAGATCGTTTCGAGTTTCTTCATCTCGCTGGACGGCGTGGTCGAGTCGCCGGACCAGTGGCACTTCCCGTACTGGAGCGACGAGATGGGCGCCGTCGTCCAGGCGGGCATGCAGAACGCCGCGGGCTTCCTGATGGGCCGCAGGCTGTACGACGAGTGGTCCGCCTACTGGACGACGACCGACCAGGACCCCGAGGTGGCGGCGGCGTTCAACAACTCCCGCAAGTGGGTCGTGTCGAACACCCTGGAGAGGGCGGACTGGTCCAACACCACCCTCGTCTCCGGTGACGTCGCGGGCAGGCTGCGCGAACTCAAGGAACAGACCACCGAAGGCGACATCCAGATGTCCGGCAGCGCGACGACCGTGCGATGGCTGCTGGCCAACGGGCTGCTCGACGAGCTGCACCTGCTGGTCCACCCGATCGTCGTCGGCCGCGGCCACCGGCTGTTCGAGGACACCCCGACGCACAAGCTGAAGCTGGTCGGCTCCGAGACGTTCAAGACCGGGGTGCTGCACCTGACCTACGTCCCCGACGCCGGCTGACCGCCGTCCGCCGACCGGCGCCCGCCGCACGCGCCGCCGTGGAGCGGATCTTTTGATCAGGGCGGCGCGCCGCAGACGGCCCGGGGTGTCCGTCGCGCCGGACTCGCCCGCCGCTGTGCCGTTTTCAGGTGGCGTGCGGGCCGCGATACTGGAGCGTCTCGCTGTAGACGATGTTGGTGGTGGTGCTGCCGAACCGCGCCAGCTCGTCCACGACCTTCTCCAGGTGGGCCATGGAGGTGGCCGCGACCTTGAGCGTGTAGCAGTCATCGCCGGTGGTGCGCAGGCACTCCAGGATCTCCATGCGCTCGCCCAGCAGCCGGTGCAGCGGCTCGTGCCTGCTGCCCGGATACTTGAGCCGCACCACGGCGAGCACGGCGTATCCGGCCTGCCCCAGATCGACGACGGCGCGGTAACCCCTGATGACGCCGACCGCCTCCAGCCGGCGCACCCGCTCGGTCGTCGCGGAGGCGCTCAGGCTCACCCGCCGGGCCAGCTCGGTGAGCGGTACGCGGCCGTCGCGTTGCAGCTCGGCGAGGATGGACCAGTCCGTCGCGTCAAGACTCTCGGCCATTCGCCGAATCTACCGGGGAATCCACGGCGGAACGACCTTCAAGCAGGGAATTCTTCCTTCCCGATGGCGTGGCCGCACAATAGCCTGGACCGGTGAAACTAGGTGTCAACGTCCCGAACTTCGGGCCGGGCACCCGGCCGGACGTGCTGCGCGGCTGGGCGGAGACGGCGGAGGATCTCGGGTTCGACCTGCTCATGGTCTCCGATCACGTCGTCGTGACCCCCGATGTCGCCGGGCAGTATCCGGCGCCGTTCTACGAGCCGTTCACCACGCTGTCCTGGCTGGCCGGGATCACCACGAGGATCGGGCTCGGCACCACCGTGCTCATCGTGCCCTACCGGCACCCGCTGCTCACGGCCCGGATTGCGGCCAACCTCCAGCAGCTCAGCGGAGGCCGCCTGACCCTCGGGGTGGGCGTGGGCTGGGCGCGGCAGGAGTTCGAGGCGCTCGGCGTGCCGTACGAGCGGCGCGGCGCGCTGACCGACGAGCACCTGCGGGCGATCCGCCGGGCGTGGCGGGACGAGGAGGACTACCGGGCCGGGCACATCCCGATCTGGATCGGCGGCGGCAGCGACGCCGCCCTCCGCAGGGCGGTGCTCCTCGGCGACGCGTGGCACCCGCTGCGCTTCACCCTCCCGTGGCTGGACGAGCGGATGGACCGGCTGGCCGCCATCGCGGCGGGCCTGGGGCGTCCCGCCCCCGCGTTCGCCCCGCGCATCCTGCTGCGGCTCACCGACACCCCCGTGAAGGGCGCGGAACGCCGGGCCGGCGAGGGCACCGTCGGCCAGGTCCTCGACGACCTGGAACGGCTGCGCCTCCTCGGCGCCGAGACTGTCCTGCTCGATCCCTTCGGCGGGGACCCCGATGAGACAAACCATCCGGAGGCGGCCTGGCGCATGCTCGCTACGGTGGCCGCCGCCCGTACGAGAACGGAGCACCCGTGACACCGGACGAAGAAAACCTCCTCCGCAGGGCGATCGAGTTGGCCACGGCGGCCCGGGAGGATGGGAACCCGCCGTTCGGCTCGCTGCTCGTGGGCCCGGACGGCGGCGTCCTCGCCGAGGAGTGCAACACCTCGCTCACGGATTCGGACATAACCGCCCATCCGGAGTTGAAGCTCGCGCGCTGGGCCGCCCGCGAGCTCGACCCCGCCACCGCGGCCGGCACGACCATGTTCACGAGCTGCCAGCCGTGTGGCATGTGCGCGGGGGCCATCGAGCGCTCCGGGCTCGGCCGTGTCGTCTTCGCGCTCTCCACCGAGCAACTCGGCACGCTGAAGCCGCCGACCGGCCCGTCGTCCTTCCGTCAGGAGGGGCCGGCGTTGTTCGACGAGGCGCGGGTCCCCGTCGAGGGCTACTACACCTGACGATTTCCGGTGACGCTTCGATAGCGTCGGGGCATGCGGCTTCATGTGGGATGCGCGATGTGGACGCACAAGCCGTGGCAGGGGCGCCTCCTGCCGCATCCGCTCCCGCCCGGGGAGCGCCTGCGGGCCTACGCGACCTGGTGCAACGCGGTGGAGGGCAACACAACCTTCTACGCGACGCCCGCGCGGGCCACGGTGGAGACCTGGGCCGGGCAGACCGGCCCGGACTTCCGCTTCGTGGTCAAGCTGCCCAAGTCGATCACCCACGAACGCCGTCTCACCGGCGCCGAGGACGAGGTGCGCGCGTTCTTCGACGCGATCGAACCGCTGGGGCCGCGCGCCCACATGCTGTGGATCCAGCTTCCCGGCTCGTTCGGGCCCGCCGACGCCGGGGTCCTCGGGACCTTCCTCGCCCGGCTTCCCCGTTCCCACCGGTACGGCGTGGAGGTGCGGCACCGCGCGTTCTTCGACGATCCGCGGGCCGTACGGCTGCTGGAGGCCGTCCTGGCGGGGGCCGGTGCGGAGTGGATCCCGTTCGACACGACCGTGCTGTTCACGAGCCCGCCGACCAGCGACGCCGAGCGCGACGCCTGGACGAAGAAGCCGCGCGTGCCCCTGCGCACCAGGGCCCTCACCGACCGGCCGGTGGTCCGCTATCTCGGCCGCGACGACCAGGCGCGTACGGTCGAGGGCTGGCGCCACTGGGTAGACACCGTGGCCGGGTGGCTGCGCGAGGGCCGCTCCCCGACGGTGTTCGTGCACACTCCCGACAACGCCGACGCGCCGGTGCTCGCCCGCCTGTTCCACGACGCGGTACGGGCCGAGGTGCCCGGCGTCGAGCCACTGCCGGAACCGCTGTCCGGGCAACTCGGCGAGAAAGCCCAGGACGAGCCGCTCACCCTGTTCTGATCACCCGCGACGGCCCGCGTCACTTCTTGACGGCCCTCAGCAGGACGAACCTCGGGTCGCTCGCCACGACCTCGCAGTTGCCGAAGAGCCTGCGCAGCTTGACGTGGTAGCCGAGGTGGCGGTTGCCCACCACCCACAGTTCGCCGCCCCGCCGCAGCCCGGCGCGGGCGCCGTTGAACATCCGCCAGGCGGTCGCGTCGGTCCGGCCGCGGTGGCTGTGGAACGGCGGGTTGTTGAGCACCAGGTCCGCCGTGCCCGGCGGGAAACCGGCCATGCCGTCGGCCGCCGTGAACCGCGCGACCGCGCCCGCCGGGGTGTTCGCCAGGAACGTCGCCTCCGCCGAGGCCAGCGCCTGGTACGACTCGTCGACGAACGTCACCTCGGCGTCCTGGTTGGACAGCGCCGCGGCGAGCCCGATCACCCCGTTGCCGCAGCCGAGGTCGACGACGTGCTCCGCCCCCGTACGCGTGGGCAGGTTGCGGAGGAGCAGACGGGTGCCCGCGTCGAGGCGGTCGGCGCTGAAGACCCCGGCGTGGCTCACGACGGTCAGGCCGGAGACCACCCCGGCGTCGGCGGGCAGGCGGAGGCTCCGCGGCCACGGATCGTCCTTCCGGAGCGGCCCGGGTTCCGGCGCGCAGAAGATCAGCCGGGCCTTCCTCACGGCCAGGGAGGTCCTGGTCGGCCCGAGGATGCGTTCGAACAGCCGTAGCGTCGAGGTGTGGATCTCGGTGACCATCCCCGCCCCGACGACCACGGTGCCGGGACGCACGGCCGGGGCGAGGCGGTGCAGTTGGTCCTCCAGGAGCGCGAGACTCTTCGGCACCCGGACCAGCAGCACGTCGATCCGCTCCGGCGGCGCCTCCCTGGTGGTGAGCAGCCGTACGGCGTCGGCGGGCAGGTCGTTGCGCTCCAGGTTGGCGACGGTCGCCCGGCGGCCGAGGAAGGAGTCGCTGATCTGGATCGGGCCGTGCCCGGCGAGCGCGGTTACCAGGGCGCCCCACCGGTCGCCCAGCACGACCACGTTCCCCGACAGGTCCACCGGCCCGTCCTCGCGCTCGTCGAGATGACGCAGCAGGTATTCGTCGGCGGCGTCCCACGCGCGCAGTGGGTCGCGGGGATCCTCGGGGAAGCGGGCGAGGCAGAAGTCCCCGCGCGCTGTCGTCAGGCGCTCCATCGCGCCCCAGGCTAGTGCCCCCGCTCAGTCGCGGCGGCGCGCGTTCCACCACAGCACCAGCGCCAGGACCGCGATCGCGGTGCAGCCTCCGACGGCCATCCCGGCGAAGAAGCCCGCCCCATCGCCGCCTTCGGACCGCCCCCACAGGGCCCACAGCGCGACCAGGACGATCAGGAGCGCGGCCGTCACGGCATAGAACCGACGGCTGAAGAAGATGCTCCGCCCCGGGGCCGCGGGCGGGGAGTCGATCTGCGCGGCCGGTCCCACGCTGGCGGCCTTGGGCCGTTTGAAGTACCCGAAGCAGACCCAGGTGCCGCAGGGCTCCCAGCCCTCGGGCGCCAACCGCTCGGCGAGCGCCCGAGCGCCTCCTGGTGTCACCCGTTCCCTGCGGTACTCCCACCGCTGCGGACGCTCCGGGTCGCGGTGGCTGACGAACCTGCCGAGGGAGTCGACCCGGTCGACCTCCCAGCCCTGGTCGCCGAGCCGGGCCAGCATCTGCCGGTCGGCGAAGACGTCGGCGGTCCACCGCCACTCGGTCGCGTCCGCCGCGTCGGCCTCGGGCGAGCGCGCCGCCAGGAGCTGCTCCGCGAACCCGCCGACCGGCCCGAACTCCTCCTCCGGGTCCGCGCCGGTCTCGGCGGCGTACGACGTGAGGTCGGCGACCATGGCCTCGGCCTGCTCGCCCGGCACGCCGCCGGCGCGCAGCAGCGCGGTGAGTTCGTCGAGGTAGCCGGTCACTTCAGCCCTCCCGAGGCCAGCATGGTGCGTACTGACTCGTCGAACGCCAGCCACAGGCGGCCCTGCTCGGCGAGCGTCTGGCGGCCCTGCTCCGTCAGCCGGTAGTAGCGCCGCCCGGGGCCGCGCTCGGTCACCCGGAACTCGGCCGACACCAGGCCCGCCTCCTCCAGCCGGTTGAGCACGGGATACAGCGTGCCGCCCCTGATCTGGCCGAGTCCCGAGGCGGCGAGCATCTTGGCGATCTCGTAGCCGTAGTTCTCGCCCTCGGTCAGGCTGGCCAGCACCAGCAGATCGAGGACTCCCTTGAGCCAGCTCGCCCGGCGGTCGGTCGCCATGAGCTCATCCTCGCACGGTAGCGGTGCTACCTAGGCGGCGTGGCCGACCTTCTCCGGTGGGGGCGCGGGCACGAGCACCAGGCCCCGGACGTCGATCAGGACGTGCGCCACGATCGGCAGCAGCAGGCTGTCGGTGGCCAGGTACATCGCGGTGAACCAGAGACCGAGGAGGGCCACTCCGGCCATCCCCCTCCAGCCCTGGTAGAGGTGTCCCGCCACGAACACCGCCAGGGCGAGAACCGCGGCCACGTTCGGGTTCAGGCCCAGGACCCCGACGCCGAGCGCGATGAGCAGGCCGCGGTAGACGACCTCCTCGCAGACGCCCGCGGTGACCGCCATCGCGACGGCGTGCCACCGCTCGGCGGGGGTGCGCGGCAGCAGTGCCGCCACGGCCTCCTGACCCGGTATGGCACGGCCGGACCGGGACGCGTGGCGGAGCGCCAGGGAGCCGGCCAGCAGGGCGCCCCCCAGGCTGGCGGTCATCACCGCGACCTTCCCGAAGTCGTCGGGCCGGGTGAAGCCCAGGTCACGGAGGCCGGCGTCCGGCGACAGCGCCAGGATCAGCGCCGTCACGGCGATCCAGGCCCACTCCTCGCCGATCCAGATCCGGTACGCCCGCACGAGAGCCCGGGGGTCGTCGGCGCGACACCGCGCCAGGCGGTCGTACTGGCGCCGGCCGAGCCAGGGGGAGGCGAAGGCCAGATAGGCCGTCAGCGGCACCGCCAGAAACAGGCTCGGGACCGTGAAGCTCGGAACGGTCATGACCAGCTGCCCTTTCTACATCAGGTGACGATCTAGACGATAATGCGAGCTAGTTAGGAATGCAACCTAATGGACCCTCGACGTCCGCGATACTCGTCTGCGTATACTCGTCCACGAGTAGCAGAGACGAGGTGAGGGCGATGGCCGGGCGACGGAAGGTGAACAACCTGCTGGGCCTGGCGGTGCTGTCGACGGTCGTCCAGCGCCCCATGCATCCGTACGAGATGGCCACCCTGATGCGGGCCCGCGGCAAGGACCGCGACATGGGCGTCAAGTGGGGGTCGCTCTACACGGTGGTGCGCAACCTGGAGAAGCACGGGTTCCTGGAGGTGGCGGGAACCGTGCGCGAGGGGGCGCACCCCGAGCGCACGATCTACCGCATCACCGACGCCGGGCGGGCCGAGATGGCCGACTGGGTACGCGACCTGATCGCGGACCCCGAGCCCGAGCGGCCGAGGTTCGAGGCCGCCCTCTCGGTGTGCGGAGTGCTTCCGCCGGAGGAGCTGACCGGCCTGCTGCGGCGCCGGCTGGCCCGGCTGGAGGAGGACGTCGCCGCGCAGCGGGAGGCCCTCGCCGAGTGGCGCCGGGAGACGCCGCGGCTGTTCCTCGTCGAGGCGGAGTACGACCTGGCCGTCCGCGAGGCGGAGGCCGCGTGGATCCGGTCCTTCGTCGAGGAACTGACCAGTGGGGCCTTCCCCGACCTGCCCATGTGGCGGGCCTGGCACGAGTCGGGGCGGATGCCGCCCGAGATGGCCGAACTCGCCGAAAGGGGCCTCACCTCGGACTGAACCCCATGAGCGAACCCCGGCGTGGTGCGGGAACACCTCGCCGGGGTCGCGACCCTCGAACCGAAACCCGCGGACGGATCCGGTCGCAAGGTTGGCAACCGCAAGGATAGCCGGGCTCCCTCCACGGGCCGGTTCGGACACCCGTACGAACCGACACCGGAGAAGACCATGGAGAAGATCACACAGAAGCAGGCGGCCGGCATGGAGGGCGCGGTGGCCCGGTGGTACGCCCGCCAGCGCGCCTCCGCACCCCAGCTGGCCGCCGTACGGCGGTTCGCGGCGGAGGTCACGGCGGGGCTGCCCGCGGGGGCGGCCGTCCTGGAGGTGGCCCCCGGCCCGGGTCACCTGGCCGTCGAGACGGCCCGGCTCGGGTTCGCGGTGACCGGGCTCGACCTCAGCCGCACGTTCGTGGAGATCGCGGCCGGCAACGCCCGCCGGGCGGGGGTGCACGTCGACGTGCTGCGGGGCGACGCCGCCGACCTCCCCTTCCCCGACGGCTCCTTCGACCTGGTCGTCTGCCAGGCCGCCTTCAAGAACTTCGGGCGGCCCGTGCGCGCCCTCGACGAGATGCACCGGGTGCTGCGCCCCGGCGGCCGGGCGGTGATCCAGGACATGAGCCGGGAGGCGTCCCGGGCCGCCGTCGACGAGGAGATCAGGGGCATGGGGCTCACGCCGCTGAACGCCCTCATGACGAAGGTGCCGCTGCTCGCGCTGCGCCGCCGCGCCTACTCCCGGGACCTGTTCGCCCGCCTCGCCGCCGAGAGCGCGTTCGGGACCTGCGAGATCCGTACGGAGGGCATCAGCGTCGAGGTCCGGCTGACCAGACCGGCCCGGTAGGCCGCGTGGCCCGGGGCGGGGCCTGGAGCGCCCCGCCCCGGAGCACGCGCGGTCAGGACGAGGCCGGTACGGGCGTGGTCTCCTCCTCGGCGACCCGCAGTCCGCGCACGCCGGGGGCCAGGAGCGCCGCCAGCGTGACCATGACGATGATCGCGCCGCAGGCGACCAGCGCCGGCCGCGGCCCCACCCCGATGGCCACCGGCCCGGCCACCAGCAGGCCGAGCGGCCCGAACATGAGAGACCCGAGCGCGTCGTAGGAGCTCACCCGCGACAGCGACTCGGCCGGGATCTCGCGCTGCATCGTGGTCTGCCACAGCACGCCGAAGATGTCGAAGCACACCCCCATCACGAACGCCCCGCCCACGACCGTCCACAGCGGCGCGTCCAGGCCGAGCAGCACGTACGGCGCGGCGGTGGGCAGTGTGAGCAGCGTGGCGACCAGGATGGGCCGCCGGGGGCGCAGGCGCAGCGTGACGACCACCCCCACGATCATGCCGACGGCCTCGCCCGCGAGGACGGCCGACCACGCGGGCGCCCCGCCGAGGGACTCCTTGGCGACGAGCGGCCCGAGCACGCCGTGGGCGGCCTGCAGCGCCATGACCAGGACCGAGAACTGGGCGACGACCACCCACAGCCACTGGCGGGAGACGAACTCGCGCCAGCCGTCCCGCAGTTCGGCCAGCACCGAGTGCCCGCCGCCCGCCGTCCGTTCGGCCGGCGTGAGCCGCAGCAGCGCGACCAGTACGGCGGCCACGGCGAACATCGCCCCGCTCACGGTCAGCGCCCAGCCGCTCCCCAGCAGGACCACGGCGGCGCCGCTCAGCACCAGGCCGGCCACGCGGGAGACGTTCTGGCCCAGCCCCAGCAGCGCGTTCGCGGTCTGCAGCCGGTCGGCGGGCACCACGTCCGGGATGATGCCGGTCAGGGCGGGGAACAGGGCCGCGGCGGCGATGCCGCTCACCGCGCTCGCGATCACGAGGGCGGGCAGCGGCGTCCAGCCGGTGAGCATCATCGCGGCCAGGCAGAAGTACGCCGCCGCGTTGAGCGACTCGCCCACCATCATGACCCGGTGACGCGGCAGCCGGTCGGCGATCACGCCGCCGACGAGGATGAACAGCACCATCGGCAGCGCCTCGGCGGTGAGCACGGCCGACAGCGTCGTGGCGGTCGCGCCGGGGAGGCCGAGCACGCCGAAGGCGAGGGCCACCGGCGCGAAGGCGGTGCCGAGCACGGAGATCGTGCGGGCCGCCAGCAGCAGGGCGAACCGCCGATCTCCGAGCAGGCCGAGATCGCGGCGGACGCCATTCATGTGAGAACTCCGAGAGACGGGCCGGCGGTGGAGAAGGGTGCACGGGGAGGAGGGGTGCACAGGATGAGGTGACAGTCCATCGTGCCGCTCCCGGACGCGCCCGTCACCTCATTTACCGCCGCGTTCACCGCTGCCGGAGACTCCCGCCCCGCTCACCTCGGTAGATCCGTCGGGGCTTTCCGGGGGGAGACCAAGTGGGGCCCAGCACCTATCCTTGGCGGGGAGGGGTAGTCTCGGCGGGAAGACAAGAGGGATCCTTCCGACAGTCCGCTCTTGTGCCCTGGTGGAAGGTGGACGGCGGGTTCATGGGTGGAGGTGATCGCATTCTGCGGCTGACCCCTGTGAACAGTTCGCCCGACGGGTCCGGCGAACTCCCGCGGGAAGCCGTCACCGCCCTCGTGCAGGCCACGCTCGACGCGATGCCGACCCAGGGCGTCTGGCAGCTGCCGATCCGCGACCCGGCCGGCGTCGTCGTCGACTTCGAGGTGCTCGCGGCGAGCCCGGAGGCCCGCGACATCAAGGACCGGGTCGGCAAGGAACTCGTCGGCCTGCGCATGCTGCAGGGATACCCCAGCGTCGCCGGCTCCCCGCTCTGGGAGGCCTGCCTGCGGGTCGTGTCGACCGGGGAGGCCGAGGACGTCGATCCCTACGTCCACCGGGAGGACGACGACGGCGTTCCCTACCTGTCCACCTACAGCGTCCGCGTGGCCCCGTTGCAGGGCGGCATCTTCCTGTCCTGGGTGCGTCACGACAGGGAGGAGCGGCTGGCCGCCCGGCTGCTGCACACCGAGCGCCTCGGTCACCTGGGCTGGGGTCACTGGAGCCTGGTGACGGGCGAGGTCGAGTGGTCCGACCAGCTCTACGTCATCCACGGGCGCGACCCGGCCGACGGCCCGTTCCCCCTGGAGTACTACCGCGAGATCGCCCACCCCGACGACGTGCCCGTCGTCGACCACGCGCTCTCCACGCTCATCGAGAACGGCGGGCCGCACGAGTTCGAGCTGCGCATCCGCGTCGGCCGGGAGCACCGGCACATCAGGGCCACGGCCGAGGTCACCAGGGACGCGGCGGGGCGGCCCGTCGAGATCCACGGCGTGCTCCAGGACGTCACCGACTGGCGCCGGACCGCCGACGAGCTGGCCGAGGTCAGCCAGCGGCTGGAGGAGGAGTCGCAGCTCACCGCGCGCCTGCAGAGCATCATCCTCCCGGTGCAGGACGCCGTGCCCGGGCTGCAGCTCGGCGTACGCTACTTCCCCGCAGAGACGGCCCCGCTGGGCGGCGACTGGTACCAGGCCATCCACCTCGACAACGAGGAGGCGCTGCTGGCCGTCGGCGACGTCGCCGGGCACGGCCTGGCCGCCGCCTCCGCCATGGCGAAGCTGCGGCACGCGATCACCGGGCTGGCCTTCGCCGACCACGACCCGGCGCAGATTCTGGTCGCGCTGAACCGGCTGCTGCGGCGGATGCGGCCCGACGTGCTCGCCACGGCGGTGGTGGCGCGTTACCGGGTCGAGGACCGCACGCTCACGTGGACCCACGCGGGCCACCCTCCGATGCTGCTGGTGCGGGGTGACAAGGTGCACCGGCTGCTGCATCCCGGAGTCCTCCTCGGGGTCTTCGAGAGCGTGAGCTACACGTGCGCACAGATCCGGCTGGAGCCGGACGACCTGCTTCTGATGTTCACCGACGGTCTCATCGAACGACCGGGCCGGGACCTGTTCGAGGGTCTGGACATCCTCAGCGAGGCCATTGCGGAGGTGGTGCCGAAGGTGCCTCCGGACGAGAGGGTGGCGGCCGTCATGGGGGTCCTCGCTCCGAGCAACACCGGTGACGACACCTGCATCCTCGCCGCGCGCATCATGCCGAACGCTTTGGAAGTGTCCTGATGTCCGAACTCCATATCTCGACAGAGCCGATCACGCCCGACGCCGGAGACAGTGGGAGCAGCGGCATCCTCGGAGTGGTGACGGTGCGGGGGACGCTCGACTTCATCACCCACGAGACGGCCTCCGGGCTCTTCGACAAGGCCTTCGCGCAGTACGGGCCGCACCTGGTCATGGACCTCCTGGGGCTCGACTTCCTCGACTCCAGGGCGACCGGCCTGCTGGTGAGCTGCTGGAAGCGCGCACTCGACGAAGGGGGCTGGCTGGCTCTCGTCGCGCTGGAGAAGGGCGCCGCGCGCGCCCTGTGGATCACTGGCCTGGCGTCCCACGTTCCGGTCTTCCCCACCGTCGAGGCCGCCCTCGCCGCCGCTCCGCCGCGCGCCGCCCAGTAGGCCCCCACGACAGGCCCTCGCGACCGGCCTGGGGTCACCGGAGCCTCCGCGAGCCGATCCAAGACCTCCCCAACTCCTCCTCACGTGCCGCCACGGGCGGGATAGGGCCACAGGGCCCGGGTAAGCACCCCCACAGGACGGCCGGGCCGGGGAGCGGAGCCTGGGGGCCTGGAGGGGGCGAGGTCATGAGACGTCTCATCGCCGCCGCGGCACTCGCGGCCGCGGGCCTCGGAGCGGCGCGATGGGCGGCGGCACGCGGCCGGAGGCCCGTCCCGGCGAGGGACCCCCTCGCGGCCGGCCGCTGGCTCGGCGTCACGATCAACCGGCCGCCCGAGGAGGTCGCCCCCGGCGAGAGGCTGCCCGAGCCGCTGACCCGCGTGGACGCGGAGGTGCGGATGAACCGGGCGCCGGGCGGCCGGGGCACGGAACTCTACGCCCGCCCGAGGGGGCGTACGGCGCGGGCCGAAGGCGCCCTGACCCGGCTGCGCGGCGAGGACTCCCGCACGGCGGTCCGTACGGCGCTGCGCGAGGCGAAGTCCCTGCTGGAGACGGGCGACGTGCTGCGGTCGGACGAGGAGATCGCCACCACCCGGCCCACCCTGCCGGGGAAGGTCCTCGACCTGGCGCTCGGCCGGGCGTCGGAAGGGGGACGGCTGTGATGAAGGCGGTCTGCTGGCAGGGCGTGAACGAGCTGTCGGTCGAGCGGGTGCCCGACCCCGCGATCCTCAATGCCCAGGACGCGATCGTGAAGGTGACGGCCAGCACCACCTGCGGCTCCGACCTGCACCTGCTCGGCGGTCACATCCCGGCCATGCGGGCGGGTGACGTCATCGGGCACGAGTTCCTCGGCGAGATCGTGGAGACCGGCCCGGAGGTGACCCGGCACCGGCCGGGCGACCGGGTGGTGGTCTGCTCGATCATCGGCTGCGGGCGCTGCTGGTCGTGCCGGCACGGCGACTGGTCCCTGTGTGAGAACAGCAATCCCAACCCGGGCATCACGGACCTGATGTGGGGCGGGTCGACGGCCGGGATCTTCGGCTACTCCCACGCGATGGGGGGCTTCAGAGGCAGCCACGCCGAGTACGTCCGGGTGCCCTTCGCCGACCACAACGCGTTCACCGTGCCCGAGGGCGTCTCCGACATGGACGCCGTGTTCGCCTCCGACGCCGTCCCGACGGGATGGATGGGAGCCGACCTCGGCGGCGTACGGCCGGGCGACGTGGTCGCGGTGTGGGGCTGCGGCGGCGTCGGCCAGATGGCCGCCAGAGCCGCGATGCTCCTCGGCGCCGAACGGGTCGTCGCGATCGACCGCTACCCCGAACGGCTGGCCATGACCACCCGCCACGTCGGCTGCGAGGTGGTCGACTACACGACCACCGACGTCGTCTCCGAACTGCGCGAGCGCACCGGCGGGCGGGGACCCGACGTGTGCATCGAGGCCGTCGGCATGGAGGCGGACAGCACCGGCCTGCAGCGCGTTTACGACGGGGTCAAGCAGCGGCTCCGCCTGGAGCAGGACCGCCCGGCCGCCGTACGGGAGGCGATCCACGCCTGCCGCAAGGGCGGCTCGGTGTTCGTGCTCGGCGTCTTCGCCGGGTTCGTGGACAAGTTCCCGCTCGGCGCGCTGATGAACAAGGGCCTCACACTGCGGGGCGCGCAGCAGCACGGCCAGCGGTACATCCCGAAGCTGCTCGAACTGATCGGCAGGGGGGACCTGAAGCCGTCCCACCTCGCCACGCACACCATGACGCTCGACGAGGGGCCCAGGGGCTACGACCTGTTCAAGAACAAGAAGGACGGCTGCGTGCGGGCCGTGTTCCGCCCCTGGATCTGAGACTCCGGACCCGGCGCGGGCGGGCGTTAAGACGGCCCGCCGTCCCCTGATGGGACGGCGGGCGCGCGATCTCAGCGTACGGCTGGGGCGGCCAGCCGTTCCGCCTCCTGGTGCAGCGCCTCGATGAGGACGAACTCCAGCCGGAGCTCCTCGTCCACGAGGCTGTCGAGGACGTCCATCCGGGCCTCCTTGTTTCCAAGACGTCCCGCGGTACGCGGTGGTTCACCGGGCGCCCGCACGAATCCGGAACGGGACGCGGGCGGCTCCTCCGCCGCGAGAACGGCTACCCAGAAGAGGCGCGGTCTCACTCACATCCGTCACACAGATCGACTGCGGCATCAGGGGTGGCCGAGAAGAAGCGGAAAAGAGCCGGAAGGCAGGCGGGAAACGGCCGGGCATGGCCTATAGTGAGAGGTTCGAAAATATCTGAAAAACAGATTCCCTCGTTAGGAGTTTATCACAGGAATGAGTGATCGTCAACCGGACGCCGCTCGCGCCGAGGCCCTGCGGCGTGAACAGGAGTACGTCTCCATGCTGTACGAACGTCTCGACGTCGCCCGCGACCGGGCCGGCCGCGGGATGCGCGACGTTCTGGCCCGGGGCGCCTCGGGCACCAGGCAGGCGCTCGTGGAGCGGGAGGTGACGGCGGCCGAGCACGCCGACCGCCTCGCGCGGTTGTCGGCCGTCGAACGCGGCCTCTGCTTCGGCCGCGTCGACGACGGCGATGGCCGCGCTCTCTACATCGGACGTGTCGGGCTCCGCGACGACGACCACACGTCCGTGCTGGTGGACTGGCGGGCACCGGCCGCACGCCCCTTCTACGTCGCCACCCCCGGCGACCCCGAGGGTCTCGTACGCCGCCGTCACCTCCACATCCGGGACCGCAGGGTCGTCCGGATCGACGACGAGGTCTTCGACCTCGACCGGATGGCCGACGCCGACCGCCGTACGCTCGTCGGCGAGGCGGCCCTGCTCGCGGCGCTGCGGCGGGGGCGCACCGGACGCATGGGCGAGGTCGTCGCGACGATCCAGCGGGAGCAGGACCGGGTGATCCGCTCGGGCCTGGCCGGGGCGCTGGTCGTGCAGGGCGGGCCGGGCACCGGCAAGACCGTCGCCGCCCTGCACCGCGCGGCGTACCTGCTCTACACGCACCGCGACACGCTGGAACGGCGCGGCATCCTCGTCGTCGCGCCCAACGCGACCTTCTCCCGGTACATCGGCCAGGTGCTCCCGGCGCTGGGCGAGACCCAGGTGGTGCTCACCAGCCTGGGCGGGCTCCACCCCGGCGTGCGGGCCGAGGCCGAGGACGCGCCCGCCGCCGCCGTCGTGAAGGGCGACCCGCGCATGGTCCGGGTGATAGAGGAGGCCGTACGGGACCGGGAGCGGGTGCCGGAGGGCGACCTGGAGGTGCGGATCCCCGTCCGCACCTCCCTGCGCGGCGGTGTGGAGGTGGTGGTCGAGGAGATGACGCTGCGGGTGGATCACGCCACCTGCCTGCGGGCCCGGGACCACGCCCGCGGCCTGCGGCGGCCGCACAACATCGCCCGCTGGGCCTTCGTCCGCCGGATCCTGCCGGCGCTGGCGCGCGACGAGGCCGAGCGGCTCGACCGGCCCTTGGAGGACGGCGACCTCCGGTACGCCGCCACGGCCCTGTGGGAGCACCGGCCGGTGCGCGACGCGCTCGACGCCCTGTGGCCGGAGATCAGCCCGGAGCGGCTCGTACGCGAGCTTCTGTCCGACGAGGAGCGGCTGCGCGCCGCCGCCGGGCCGCACCTGACGGAGGACGAGCGCGCGGTGCTGCTGCGGCCACGGGAGGCGCCCTGGACCATCGGCGACGTGCCGCTGCTCGACGAGGCCGCCGAACTGCTCGGCGAGCACGACCACGGGGCGGAGGCGAGACGGCGCCGCGCGGAGGAGGAGCGGCGCGAGGAGGAGCTGTACGCCAGGGAGGTCCTCACGATCACCGACGCCGCCTCGGTGCTGGACGCGGCCTCGCTGGCCGGCCGCAACCGCGACGACGGGCCGTACGTCACGACCGCGGACCGGGCCGCACGCGACCGCACCTGGGCGTACGGACACGTGATCGTGGACGAGGCGCAGGAGCTGTCGGCGATGGCGTGGCGGACGGTGATGCGGCGGGTCCCGGCCCGCTCCCTGACGGTCGTGGGCGACATCGCGCAGACCGGCGCGGCCGCCGGCGCCCGGTCCTGGGGCGAGATGCTCGACCCGTACGTGAAGGGGCGCTGGCGGGAGGAGCGCCTGCTGGTCAACTACCGCACCCCGGCGGAGATCATGGAGGTGGCCGCGGACGTGCTGCGGGCGGTGGAGCCCGGGCAGGCGCCGCCCGAGTCGGTCAGGCACGGCGGCGCCCGCCCCCGCGCCGTACCGGCCGCCGGGACAGATCTGCGGCGGCTGGTGGACGCGGAACTGCGTGAGATCGGGGAGGGGGGTGAGATCGGGGAGGGACGGGTGGGCGTCATCACGCCGGACGCCCGGCACGCCGAGATCGGCGCGCTTTTTCCCGAGGCCGTCGATCCGCTGGACAGCAGGGTGGCCGTCCTGACCGTGCGCGGCTCCAAAGGCCTGGAGTTCGACGCCGTGGTCGTGGTCGACCCCGAGGGCATCCTGCGTCAGTCCCCCAAGGGAGGCCAGGATCTGTACGTCGCGACCACGCGGGCGACGCGGCGGCTGACCGTGGTCCACGAGGGCGCGCTGCCCGCCATGCTGCACCGCCTGGAACCCGCCGCGCCGCCGGTGACGTAGCGGCGGCCGGGCGGAGCCCGCGGGGCTCCGGACACGCGAACGGCCGGCGTGGAGGACGCCGGCCGTATCAGCGCAGGTGTGCCGCGCACAGCGCGGCCACCGGTTTCAGGACATCTTCCCCGAGATCTCGTCGGCGGCCTTGTCGGCCTTCTCTCCGACCTCCTCGGCCTTGTCTCCCACCCACCTGCCGGCGTCGGCACCCGTGTGCCGCACACTGTCCCGCATCGTGTCGGCCCACTTCTGGGCGTTGTTGCGGTACATCGCCACTCCGGCCGCGCCGATCGCGACACCGCTGAGCAGCGCGACGACGGGCCAGCGCCGCCGGGTGCGCCGGGTGACGGTCGACACCTCGATCCGGCGGGCCAACTCGCTCAGGAACGCGCTGACGATCGGAGCGATCTGCTCCTCGACCGACTGCGCCGCCTGGTCGAGCTTCGGCGCCGCCCAGACTCTGGCGTCCTCGATCCGGTGCGTGGCGAGGTCTCTGGCGTTCTCCGCCATCGGACTCACCCGCCCGCCGGCCTTCATCGCCTGATCTCTCACCCTGCTCAGCCACGTCTGCGGGATGATCACTTCGGCACGGCGCTTTCTGTTCATTGTCAGGGACACGATCAACCTCCCCAATCGACAGGGGCCCCGGACCGTCCCCTTCCCGGATGGTCGGGGCTCAATCACGGGCGGTGCTTGAAGGCATGCTCGATACCCTGTGATCCGGACAACTAACACGAGCAACCTAAGGGGGCGGCCCTCGTGGCTGACAACCTCATCGCGAACCTGCGCACGAACCACGGCACGATCCGGGTCCGGCTCTTCCCCAACAAGGCGCCGAAGACGGTGCGCAACTTCGTCGAACTCGCGGAGGGCACCCGTGAGTGGACCCACCCCGAGACCGGCGAGAAGACGACCGCCAAGCTGTACGACGGCACCATCTTCCACCGGGTGATCAATGGCTTCATGATCCAGGGCGGCGACCCGCTCGGGCAGGGCGTCGGCGGCCCGGGATACAGCTTCGACGACGAGATCCACCCGGAGAACCAGTTCAACCGGCCCTACCTGCTCGCCATGGCGAACGCCGGCAAGCGGTTCGGCAAGGGCACCAACGGGTCCCAGTTCTTCATCACCGTCTCGCCGACGCCGCACCTGAACCAGGGCCACACGATCTTCGGCGAGGTGATCGAGGGCACCGAGGTCGTCGACGCGATCGCCAAGACCCCCACCGCCCGGGGCGACCGGCCCGTCAACGACGTGGTCCTCGAAGAGGTCACCATCGAGCGGTCCTGACGCTTCCGGCGATCACGGCGCATAGCGTCCGGCGATCACGGCGCCCCGGCCGCGCGAACGCGCGCGGCCGGGGCGTTTCCGGCTTATAGGCTGGCTGTCGTGGATGTGCCCGCACCGGGACCCGCCCCAGGAAGGATTCCATGACCTCCCAGCCTCCGCCGCCCCCGCAGCCGGGGGCGCACGCCGTACCCACCTGCTACCGGCACCCCGAGCGCGAGACCTACGTCCGCTGCCAGCGCTGTGCGCGCCCGATCTGCCCCGACTGCATGCGTGAGGCGGCGGTCGGCCACCAGTGCCCCGAATGCGTCCAGGAGGGCAACCGGGAGGTCCGGCAGGCCCGCACGACCTTCGGCGGCGCGGTCGTCGCCGCGCCCCGCGTCACCTGGGCGCTGCTCGCCCTCAACGTGCTCGCGTACGCGGCCGAGGTCGTGAACCAGAACGAGGTCATCCAGCGGTTCGCCATGTACTCGCTGGGCGTCCACCTGGGCGAGTGGTGGCGCCTGATCACCGGCGCCTTCCTGCACTCGCCGCCGCCGTCGTTCTGGCACATCCTGTTCAACATGTGGGCGCTGTACGTCATCGGGCCCGAACTGGAGCGCAGGCTCGGCTCGGCCCGGTTCGCGGCGCTCTACCTGCTGTCGGCGCTCGGCGGCTCGGTCGCCATCTACCTGTTCGGCACCGTGGCGGTCGGCGCGTCCGGAGCCATCTACGGCCTGTTCGGCGCGTTGTTCGTGGTCTCCCGCAAACTCGGGTACGACGCCCGGGGCGTCCTGTGGCTGATCGGGATCAACGTGGTGCTCACGTTCGTCGTGCCCGGCATCAGCTGGCAGGGGCACCTCGGCGGGCTGCTGACCGGCACCCTGGTCGCGGCGGGCTTCGCCTACGCGCCCCGCGGCAACCGCGTACTCGTCCAGGTCGGCGTCGCGGCGGTCGTGCTGGTGGCGCTGGTCCTGCTCGTCACCGCGCTTCCGCCGTACGGATATCCTCCGGTGGGCATCCGCACCTGAGCGCGTCGCGCGTCTGACCTGGTCGGCCGGGCCTCGCCGTACGGGAGCGGGCCCGGCGGATCGACCGCGCGTCGCACTTTACCCACAGCCTGTGGACAAAGACTGTGGAAAAAATCTCAAACGGCTAACGCCACTTGGTGGACAGCACGACACCCACGATGATGAGCCCGAACCCGATCAGCAGGTTCCAGTTGGCCAGCGCGGAGATACCGGGAACGTTCGGCGCGATGTAGTAGACCGCGATCCAGACGATGCCGACGATCCAGCAGGCCACCATCAGAGGGGCGAGCCAGCGGGGGCTGACCTTCACCGTCTGCGTCTTCTGCGGCGGCGTGTAGACGGGCTTCTTGCGAATCTTCGACTTGGGCACGGGAGCGTCTCCTGGTGGGTACCCGCGCGGTCGTGCGGGCTGGTGTCAATAGCGTAGTCGCCATGGCGGCGAAGTCCCGAGCAAGGATAGTCGGCGCGGGCCCGCCGGGGCGATCCCCGTACGGCATTGCCTTAGGCTGAAAGTCCGATTTCTCCACACCCGAGAACGCCGAACGAGCTGATGACGCAGCCGGAGACAGAGCGGGAGACACAGCGAACGGCACCGCACGGCGCGCCGCCGAGGGTGCTGGTCGTGGACAACCACGACAGCTTCGTCCACACGATCGTGCAGTACCTGCGTGGTCTCGGCGCGGACTGCGACGTGCGGCCGCGCGACCGGGTCACGGTGGGCGACGCCGACGGATTCGACGGCGTGCTCGTCTCGCCCGGCCCCGGCACGCCCGAGGAGGCCGGCGTGTCCGTCCCCCTCGTGCGGCACTGCGCCGGGCGCGGCCTGCCGCTGCTGGGGGTCTGCCTCGGGCACCAGGCCATCGCCGTCGCGTACGGCGCGGTGGTGAGCCGCGCCCCCGAGTTGATGCACGGCAGGACCAGCCCGGTCCGGCACGACGGGCGGGGGGTCTTCGCGGAGATCCCCTCGCCGGTCACGATGACGCGTTACCACTCGCTCGCCGTGGTCCCGCGGACCGTGCCGGACGCGCTGGAGGTCACCGCCACCACCCCTGACGGCGTCATCATGGGCCTGCGTCACCGCGCCGCCCCCGTCGAGGGCGTCCAGTTCCATCCCGAGTCGGTCGTGTCCGAACACGGCCACCGGCTTCTCGGAAACTGGCTCGCGCGGATCGTGTAACGCTTTCCGCTCTTGTTACGAAGACCAAAGTGAGGGCTTCCGCCATTGCCCCCGAGTGGCGGAAGCCCTTCTCGCGTGTACGGGCCGTTTCCGCCCGATCTCTCAGCCGCACCCGGTCTGCCCGCCGCGCCGTGCCTGCCGCGTGCGGCGCCGTACGTGAACCGTTCATGAAAGCCGGACGGCGGCCACCGCCGTGCGGTGGCCGCCGTCCTCTCGCAGCGTTGTCGGTTCGGTCGGTGGCGCTGCTCAGCCGTTGCCGAAGGGGTCGTCCCCGCCGTCCCCGAGGTCGACGCCGCCGCCGTCGTCCGTCGGCTCGGCCGTCGGGAGGTCGTCGACCGGCGGCTGGGTCGGCTCCTCCGTCTGCTCCGGCCCACTGGAGACCGTCAGCGTGATCGTGGTGCCGGGGTTGAGCTTGGCCCCCGGCTGCGGCGACTGGTCGATCACGTTGCCCGGCGCCACCACGTCGCTCGGCCGCTCCGTCGTCTTGACCCTGAAGCCGGCGCCCTCGATCGCCTTCTTGGCGTCCGCCAGCGTGAGGCCGACGACGCTCGGCACCTCCGTCATCTCCTTGGGCACGTAGAGCTTGACGAGGGAACCCTTGTCGACCTCCTCGCCCGCCTTCGGGTCGGTGTCGAACACCTTGCCCTGGGGCTGCCTGGACGCCTTCGCCACGACGCTGGCTTTGAGACCCATCTCCACGAGCTTCGCCCGGGCCTCGTCCGGCGCCAGACCGGTCACGTCGGGGATGGAGATCTTCTCCTCGCCCTTCGACACGATGACGGTGACGGTGGAGCCGGGGTCGGCCTCCTCGCCCTCGGCGGGCTCGGTGCTGATGACGGAGCCCTTGGGCACGTCGGCGTTGAACTCCTCGGGCCCGAACTCGACCTTGAAGCCCTTCGCCTCCAGCGCCTGCTTGGCCGCGGCCTTCGTCTGGTTGGTCACCTGCGGGATGGCGACCTTGTCGGCCGTGGACGAGCCGCCGCCGCCGAGGAAGGCGTACCCGACCCCGATCATCGCGCCGATCACCAGGAGCGGGATCAGGATCCACGCGGCCGTCTTCAGCGCGGTGTTGCCGCCGCCCCCGCGTCGCCGCCCGTCGTAGCGGCCGCCGCGTTCCTCGGGGCCGTAGTCGTACTGGGGGATCGCGCGGGTGCCCTGGGTGGCGGCGCCGCCCGCCGTGGTCATCGTCCGGGTGCGGTCCGGCGCGCCGTACGAGTTGTACTGCTGGGTGGCCATCGCCATCGTCTGGGGGTCGACGGGCATGCCGGACATGGCCCGCTGGAGGTCGCCGCGCATCTCGGCGGCGCTCTGGTAGCGGTGAACCGGGTCCTTGGCCATGGCCTTCAGCACGATCGCGTCGGCCCACTGGGGGATCTCGGGGTCGATCCGCGACGGCGGGATCGGGTCCTCCCGCACGTGCTGGTAGGCGATGGCGACGGGGGAGTCGCCGGTGAAGGGCGGCTGGCCGGTGAGCAGCTCGTACAGCACGCAGCCGGTCGAGTAGATGTCGCTGCGGGCGTCGACGCGCTCGCCGCGGGCCTGCTCGGGGGAGAGGTACTGCGCGGTGCCGATCACCTGTGCGGTCTGGGTCATCGTGGCTGCGGAGTCGGCCATCGCCCGGGCGATGCCGAAGTCCATGACCTTGACCTCGCCGTTGACCGTCAACATGATGTTGGCCGGTTTGATGTCCCGGTGGACGATGCCGCCCCGGTGGCTGTAGTCGAGCGCCCGCAGGATGCCGTCGACGAGCTCCGCGGCCCGCTCGGGCATCAGCCGCCGGTCGGCGCGCAGCACGTCGCGCAGCGTCCGCCCGTCGACGAACTCCATGACGATGTACGGCACGGGCGTGTTGTCCATCATGTCCTCGCCGGTGTCGTACACGGCGATGATGGACGGGTGGTTGAGCGAGGCGGCCGACTGCGCCTCACGCCGGAAGCGCGCCTGGAACGTGTGGTCCCTGGCGAGGTCGGAGCGGAGCGTCTTGATGGCGACGACACGGTCCAGCCGGATGTCCCGGGCGCGGTAGACCTCGGCCATGCCGCCACGCCCCACGACGCCGTCGAGCTCGTAGCGTCCGCCGAGTAGTCGTGGCTGAGTCATTTCCTGCACAGTCCCTTGCCGTTCATCGTGGGGTGCCGCCGGTGTCCATCATCGACCTTTTTCCTCATCACTCCCCCTCAGCCGGAGGGTTCGTGTCGGGCGGGGGTTCCGTGGGGCGCGGAGTCTCGGTGGTTTCCTTGGCCGGGGTGGACGTCGGTTCCGAGGTCGAGGAAGAGGTCGGGGACGGGTCCGGTTCGGGCGTCCGGGTGGATGGTGCCGACCTGCTTACGGTAGCCGACGGAACGGCGGTCGGCTCAGCCGACGTCCTCCGGGCCGTGGGCCGGTGCGACGGCGGCGCCGCCGGTTTGGACACCCGCGCCGGCGACTCGGACGGCGTCGGCGCGGTGGACGACGAGGTCGTGGGCACGGTGGTCTCCCCCGTGTCCGGCGGCGAGTCGCCGATCTGTCCGGCGGTGAACGCCAGCACCCCGATGCCCACCGCGGCGGCGCAGCCGGCCGCGGCGAGGATCAGGGCCGCCGGACGCCGCCTGCGCCCGCTCGCCGCGGGCCCGCCCGCTCCGGCCGGCTGTCGGACGCCGGCTCCGGGGACGCCCGCGGCGGGCGCCCTGCCCGGGCTCGTGGGCCGCGCGGACACCGGGGTCGCGGGACCCGGCGACGGGTTGAGCGGCGAGTTCAGCGGCGTCGTCCGGCCGGGCGCGGGCGGGACCGGCACCGCCCCCAGGGGCCGAGTCCCGCCGGCGGCGTCTCCGGCGGTGCCGCCTCCGATGGTGTGGCCCCCGGCGACGGGGAACCCGCGGGGGTCGGTGAGCGAGCCGAGCACCGCCGTCGAGGCGGCCGTGCCCGCGAGGTTCCCGCGCAGCCCGCGCACCCGGTCGATCAGCGGCTGCCCGGTCTCCGGCCGCGCGGCGGGATCCTTGGCCAGCATGGACATCACCAGGGCCGCCACCGGAGCGGGCACGTTGCCGGGCAGCGGCGGGGGCGTGTCGTTGAGGTGCCGCAGCGCGAGCGCCACCGGGGTCTCCGCCGTGAACGGCGGACGGCCCGCCAGGCACTCGTACGCCACCACTCCGAGGGAGTAGATGTCGCTCGCGGGGGTGAGCGTGTCGCCGGACGCCTGCTCCGGGCTCACGTACTGGGCGGTGCCGAGCACGAGGCCGGTCGCGGTCAGCGGCGCGGCCTCCAGCGCGCGGGCGATGCCGAAGTCGGTGATCTTCACCTGGCCGGCCTCGGTGACGAGCAGGTTGCCGGGCTTGACGTCGCGGTGGATCACCCCGGCCCGGTGGGCCGCGTGCAGGCCCCGGGCCGTCTGCTCGACGACGTCGAGCGTGACCTCCGGCCCGAGCGCGCCGTTGCGGGCGAGGACCGCCGACAGCGGCTCGCCCTTCACCAGCTCCATCACCAGGTAGGCCACGTCGTCGGTCTCGCCGTAGTCGAAGACCTGCGCGATGCCGTGATCGGTCAGGGCGGCGGTGATCCGGGCCTCCGAGCGGAACCGGTCGCGGAAGGTCGAGTCGCCCGCCACGTGGCGGCCGAGCAGCTTGATCGCCACCTCCCGGCCCAGCAACTCGTCGTCTGCCCGCCAGACCTCGCCCATCCCGCCCGCGGCGATGGGGGAGGTCAGCCGGTACCGGCCGCCGAGCACCGTCTCGGTCACTGTCCGAGCACCGCCTGCATGACGTCGTGCGCGATCGGCGCGGCCACCGCGCCACCGGTGGCGTCGTTGCCCGCGCTGCCCGACTCCACGAAGACCGCCACGGCGACCTGCGGGTCGTCGACCGGGGCGAAGGAGATGAACCACGCGTGCGACGGCTTGCCCGGCGAGGTCTCCGCCGTGCCCGTCTTGCCCGCCACGGTCTTGCCGGGGAGCTTGGCCGCGCCGCCCGTGCCGTTCTCGACCACGCTGATCATCATCTTGGTCAGCTCTCCGGCGACCTCCGGGGTGACGGCCTCGCTCAGCGGCTCCGGGTCGGTTCCGTCGATCTCCGCGCCGTCGGGCCCGAGGACCTTGTTGACCAGGAACGGCTTCATCACCGTGCCCTGGTTGGCGATGCCGGCCGCGACCATCGCCATCTGCAGCGGGGTCATCTGGTTGCTCTGCTGGCCGATCGCGGTCTTGGCGAGCTCGGCCTTGCCCTCCTCCTTGCCGATGCTGCTGCCCGCGACCGACAGCGGGATCGCCAGCGGCTGGCCGACGCCGAACTTCTCGGCCTGCTCCTTGAGCTTGTCGTAGCCGAGCTCCATGCCCATCTTCGCGAACGGCGTGTTGCAGGAGATGGTCAGCGCCTCCACCAGCGTCGCCCGGCCGCCGCAGGATTCCCCGTGGTAGTTCGGCAGCGAGATGCTCGTGCCCGGCAGCGGCAGCGAGTCGGGCGCGTCGACCTGGGTGTTCTCGTCCCGGGAGGAGTCGTCGCTGAGGTAGGCCGCCGAGGTCACCGTCTTGAACGTGGACCCCGGGGCGTACGTCAGGTCGATCGCCCGGTTCAGCAGCGGCTTGTCGCCGTCCTTGTCGAGCTTGTTGTACGCCTTGTTGACCTTGTCCTTGCTGGCCGTGGCCAGCGGGTTCGGGTCGTACGACGGCACCGACACCATCGTCAGGATCTTGCCGGTCTTGGGCTCGATCGCCACGACCGCGCCGCGCTTGCCCGTGCTCGCCAGGTCCTTGTACGCGATCTCCTGGGCCTTGGTGTTCAGCGTGAGGTCGACGCTCGCGCCCTTGGCGGGCTTGCCGCTGACCATGTCGATGGCCCGGCGGACCACCAGGTCGGGGTGCGAGCCGTCGAGGTAGCGGTTCATCGCGCTCTCGATGCCCGCGGCGCTCTCCGGCGCGAACCAGCCGACCACGTGCGTGAACGGCTTGCCCAGCGGATACTCCCGCTCGAACCGGAACTTCGGGTCGCCGGTGTCGACGGTCTTGGCCAGGGTGGTCTTGGTGTTGTCGGCGGTGATCCAGCCCCGGTCGACCTTGTACCTGGAGTAGAGCATCCGGACGTTGCGCGAGTCGTTGCGCAGGCTCTCCGCCTGCACCGTGCCCAGATAGGTCACGTTGGCCATGAGCAGGCCGAACATGAGCAGGCAGGCCACGGCGACGCGCTTGAGCGTGCTGTTCATCGCTGCATCACCTGGGTCATTCCCTCGTCCTGGATCGCCTGTGGCGGCGGCCGGCGGGCCGCGTCGGACATGCGTACGAGCAGGGCGATGAGCATCCAGTTGGCCAGCAGGGCCGAGCCTCCCGCGGACATGAACGGCGTCACGAGACCGGTCAGCGGGATCAGCCGGGTCACTCCGCCGACGATGATGAACACCTGCCAGGCGAGGATGAACGACAGGCCGCCTCCGAGCAGCTTCGAGAACGGGTCGCGGGACGCCAGCGCCGTCCGCAGCCCCCGCTGGACGATCAGCGCGTACACCATGAGGATGGCCATCAGGCCGGTGAGGCCCAGCTCCTCGCCCACGGCATCGAAGATGAAGTCGGAGAACGAGAACGGGGTCAGGCCCGGGTAGCCCTGGCCGAGCCCGGTGCCGAGGATGCCGCCCGAGCCGAGCGAGAACAGGCCCTGCATCAGCTGGTAGCTCGTGCCCGAGTCGTAGACCGCCGCGGAGTCGGCGTGCAGCCACCCCTCGAAGCGGGCCTGCACGTGGCTGAAGACCTGCCCGGCGAGGACGGCGCCGCCCACGAACAGCAGCAGGCCGATGAGCACCCAGGACGTGCGCTGGGTGGCGATGTAGAGCATCGCGATGAACGCGCCGAACAGCAGCAGCGAGGTGCCGAGGTCCTTCTCGGCGACGAGGACCGCGATGCTGACGCCCCAGGTGATCAGCACCGGGCCGAGGTCGCGGGCGCGCGGCAGGTCGATGAACAGGAGCCTGCGACCGGCCAGGGCCAGCACGTCGCGCTTGGCGACGAGATAGCCGGCGAAGAAGACGACCAGGGCCAGCTTGGCGAACTCGCCCGGCTGCAGGGAGAACGGACCGAGGTTCATCCAGATCCGGGCCCCGTAGTGCTCGGAGCCGACCACCGGCAGCACGGGCAGGATGAGCAGGACGATCCCGGCGAAGCCGGCGGTGTAGGTGAAGCGCTGCAAGGCGCGGTGGTCCCTCAACACGATCAGCGTCGCGGAGAACATCACCACACCGAGCGCCGTCCACATGAGCTGGTTGGAGGCCGAGGCGTCCTTGATGCCGCCCTCCTCCAGCCGGTAGATCATCACCAGGCCGATGCCGTTGACCAGCGTCACGAGGGGAAGCAGCAGAGGATCGGCCCACGGCGCGAACTTGGCCAGCACCAGGTAGGCCGCGAGCATCAGACCGCCGAGGCCGAGGCCGTAGCCGAGCATGCCGGACGGGACCTTGCCGTTGATCCCGAGCCCGACGCTGGCGTACGCGCCCATCACGATCAGTACGGCGAAGGCGAGCATGCCCAGCTGGGCGCCGCGCCGCTTCGCGGTCATCGGTACGGGCGTGGCTTCGACAGCAGTCACTTAGCGGACCTCGTGGGGGTCGGTGTCGCCCCGGTGTCCGTCGTGGACGTCGCCGAGGCGCCGAAGTTCTTGATCCTGGTTATCCCGGTCTGGAGGTCGTCGACCGGGATGCCGGTGCGGACCTGGTCCTGCTGGACCGCGGGCAGCGCCGATACGCGGATGTCGTCGGTGTAGGCGACCTTCTTGAGGGACACCGGCCCGACCTCCGCGTCGACGCCCTGGAAGACGACGAGCCTGTCCCCGCTGGCGCCTATGTAGAACTGGCTCTGGGTCCACTCGTAGCCGAAGTAGCCGCCGAGCCCGAGCGCGACGGCGACGACCAGCACGCCGGCGGCGACCTTCGGGCCCGAGCGGCGCTTCCGGGCGCGACGCCCCGACGACTGAGGGTCCCGTAGGGGCTCGTCGCCGAGGTCGTCGTCGGTGATCACCGGCTGCGGCGCGGTGACCGTGGCGGCCCGGCCCGCCGGCGTGTCGGGCGGCGCGGTGGAACGCCCCCGGCCGGAGCCGGCCGCGCCCACGACCGCCGCGGCCAGCGGCGGCGGCTGCACGTCGTCCACCTCGATCACGTCGGCGACCACGCAGGTGATGTTGTCCGGCCCGCCGCCCCGGTTGGCGAGGTCGATGAGCTGCCGGACGACGTCCTCGGGATCGTCGATCGTGGTCAGGGTGAGGTGCAGGGTCTCGGCGCTGACCACGGTGGACAGGCCGTCCGAGCACAGCAGGTACCGGTCGCCCACCTGGGCCTCCCGGTCCTGCAGGTCGGGATCGACCTCGCCGCTGCCGTCGAGCGCCCGCAGCAGGATCGAGCGCTGGGGATGGTTGGCGGCCTCCTCCTGGGTGATCCGCCCGTCGTCCACCAGCGACTGCACCAGTGTGTGGTCGTGCGTGATCTGGTACAGCTCGCCGTTCCTGAGCAGATAGGCCCGGGAGTCGCCCACATGGACCAGGGCGAAGCGCGGGCCGCTCCAGAGCATCGCGGTGAGGGTGGTGCCCATGCCCTTGAGGCTCGGGTCCCGGGCCACCATCGCGTGCAACTGGTGGTTGGCGTCCCGGACCGCAGCCTCGATGGCGCCGAGCAGGTCACCGCCGGAGGCGTCCCGGTCGAGGGACGACATTGCGGCGATGGCGACCGAGCTGGCCACCTCGCCGTGAGCATGCCCGCCCATGCCGTCGGCGACGGCCAGCAGGCGGCCGCTGGCGTACGCCGAGTCCTCGTTGCCTTCACGGAGGAGCCCGACGTCCGAGCGAGCGGCGTAGCGGAGTGCGATGGTCATTTGCGCAATTCGATGACGGTCTTGCCGATGCGGATCGGAACTCCGAGGGGCACCGGGGTCGGGCGGGTCACTTTCGAACGTTCGAGGTACGTGCCGTTGGTGGATCCGAGATCTTCCACGATCCACTGGCCGTCCTGCGGAAAGAGCCGGGCGTGCCGACTCGAAGCGTAGTCGTCGCTGAGTACCAGCGTGGCGTCGTTCGCCCGGCCGATGGTGATTGGCGTCTCCGTGAGGTTGATGATGGTCCCTTGCAGGGGGCCACCGGTGACGATGAGCTGACGTGGTTCGCCCTTTTTGGGCTTGGACACCGGTCGTGGTTGCCTGGCCGGTTTCCGTGGGGGGGCGGGAGCCGTGCGCGAACCGAACAGGTCTGTCCGGATGACGCCGACCGCGGCGATCACGAAGAACCACAGCACCGCCAGGAAGGCGAGCCGGATCAGCAGCAGCGTTAGCTCGGACATGGACCGTTTGTTACCTCTAATCGCGCCGGAACACCAGTGTCGTGCGGCCGAGGGTCACCCTCGTCCCATCCTGCATCTCGACTCTGCGGACCGGCTGGCCGTTGACGAAGGTGCCGTTGGTCGACCCCAGGTCCACGAGCACGACCTGTGGCCCCTCTACCCGTAGCTCGGCATGATGCCGCGATACGCCGGGATCCACCAGTCGTAGATCACAATCGGTTCCGCGTCCCAGCAACGTCACCGGTGTGGTCAGCTCGTACGAACGCTGCCCCTGGGGGTCGTCCTGGGTCGAGACGAGCAGCCGGGGGCGGCCCTGGAACGCGCTGGGCCGGCTGGCGGGCAGGTCGCTCGGAGGCTGCCGGATCTCGTCCTGCTCGACCGTGGCGCCACGGATCACGCCCGACCGGATGCGGAACAGCCCGACCGCGAGGTCGTCGGCGGTCTCGAAGCGCACCCGCACCGGCCCGACGAACGAGTACCCCTGCTCCTTGGCGTACTCCCGGGCGAGCGTGGCGAGCTCGTGGCTGATGCTGTCGGCGTACACCTCCAGGCGCTCGCTGTCGGTCGTCGACAGCTCCACCACGAAGTCGTTCGGCACGAGCGTGCGACCCTGAGCGACGATCGCGGCGCGCTCGTCCATCTCCCTCTGCACGGCGCTGGCAACCTCGACCGGCTGGAGGTCGGACTTGAACGCCCGCGCGAAGGCCCCTTCAACCATCCCTTCGAGCCTGCGCTCGAAGCGCTGAAGGACTCCCACCGGATACCTCCCTTCCACTCGCGTCTATGGTCGCGACCGCTCCGGTGCTTCGCTGAGCTCCATCGCATCGTCGTTGATGAGGATCGTATCCGGGTTCGGTAGCACGGGCGGATACGTGCTAACCTTTCCAGGCACCCAGAGATGGGGGCCAACCGCAAGGGCAAGTGGCGGAATGGCAGACGCGCACGGTTCAGGTCCGTGTGTCCGAAAGGACGTGGGGGTTCAACTCCCCCCTTGCCCACGAGAAAGCAGCCTCGCACGGTCGGAAGCAGAGCTTCCCTCCCGCGGGGCTTTCTCTTTGTGCCACCCAGGGGGGCAACCCCCTGGAACCCCCGGCCGGACAAGCCGCGTCGCACGGTCGGAAGCAAAGCTTCCTCCCGGCGGGGCTTTCTCTTTGTGCCACACGAGCCCTGGCCCCACGTGGTCGGGAGTGAACACACGTCGGGCATCTCCTTCCGGCCCGTACGGCGTCGGGCCCCGGTCCACAGGTCGTGACGCGCCGGGGGCCCCGATGGCCGGGGCCCCTCGATCGCGCACTGCACATTCTCCGGAGACCGGCTTTCAAACCACTTTCCGCGCGCTTGCGAGTCCGGCGGGTCAGGCCACCAGCAGCTCGCCCAGCAGGGTAGTGAGATCGATCACACCGACGGGGGCGCCGCCCGCGTCGGTGACCAGCCCGAGTTGGGCGTGGGCTTCCTGCAGCAGGGTCACGGCGTCGGAGATCGTGGTGCCCTTCGCCATGCGGGGGACCGGGGTCGCCAGCTCACCGGCCCGGTGATCGGGCCGCACGACGGCGTCGCGGACGTGGCACACCCCGACCACGTCGTCGGGGGTGACCACCAGCATGCGCAGGCTCCCGACCCGCACCGCCGTCCGCCGTACGAGCTGGGCGTCGGCCCCGGCGGGCACCGACGGCGCCTCGCTCACGGGCACCATGAGGCGCTCCACCGGCTGGGAGTGGACCCGCAGCGCGCGGGTGAGCAGGTCGTGCTCGTCGCGGTCGAGCATGCCCATCCGGCCCGACTCGGCGACCAGCATGGCGAGCTGCCCGGGCGTCCGGGTGGTGGCGAGCTCGTCGCGCGCGTGCACGCCGAGCAGCCGCAGGATGCCGTTGGTCACCGCGTTCAGCGTGGCCAGGACCGGGCGGACGATCCAGGCGAAGCCGCGGAACGGCAGCGCCAGCCCCATCGCGGCGCGCTCGGGGTGGGTGAGCGCCAGCGACTTGGGCGCCATCTCGCCCACGACCATGTGCAGGAACGTCACCAGGGCGAGCGCCACGACGTACGCGACCGGCGTGCGCAGCGACTCCGGCAGCAGCGCGAGCACCGGCTCCAGCAGGTGCTCGATGGAGGGCTCCGCGACCATGCCGAGGCCCAGCGAGCTCAGGGTGATGCCGAGCTGCGCCCCGGCGAGCATGAGCGACAGCTCGCGCCCGCCGCGCACCGCCGCCCGAGCCGTGATCTTGGCCAGCCGGCCGCCGCCGGCGGCGATCTCCTCCAGCCGGTGCCTGCGGGCGGACACCAGGGCGAACTCGGCCGCCACGAAGACGCCGTTGGCGGCGAGCAGGACGATGCCGAGCAGGACTCCGGTCAGCGAACTCATGCGGGCCTGCCCTGGAACAACGCCGAGAACAGCTCGGGGGCGTAGTAGGCGCCGCCGGAGGGCTCACGGGCCGCCACGCGGGCGTCCTCGGCCTCCCGCCGCTCCCCCGCCTCCGTCGACAGCCGGATCCACTCGGGAACCCGGCGGCGCACGCTCTGGACCGTGAGCACGGCGTGCCGCGTGTCCTCCTCCTCGTCCTCGAAGAGGTGCGGTTCGGGCACGAGGCGGGAGACGACCTCGTCGCCCGGCTCCGCCATGCGGCCGAGGGCGGCGAGGACGAGCCCGGCGACGGTCTCGTAGTCCTCGCTCTCGGGCAGCCGGACATGGGTGGCGCGTTCGACCTCGTCGAGGCGGAGCGTGCCCGGCACGTCCCAGACGTGGTCGCCGCGCCGCACGACGCCGAGGGGTTCGGGGTCGTTCTCGTCCACCAGTTCGCCGACCAGCTCCTCGGCGAGGTCCTCCATCGTGACCACGCCGGCGAGCCCGCCGTACTCGTCGATCACGCAGGCGAACGTCTCGCCGGCGGAGGTGATCCGGCGCAGCAGCTCGGGCAGCGGCAGCGTCGCGGGGACGAGGACCGGCGCGCGGGTGATGCCGCCGACGAGCCCGTCGGCCGGGGATCCGGCCTTCAGATACTCGGTCAGCCCGGTCACGCCGACGACGTCGTCGGCGTCGGTGCCGAGGACGGGGTAGCGGGAGTGACCCTGGGTGCGCAGGGCGTCGAGAAGGTCGGACACCGGCCACTCGGCGCGCAGCGAGACCACGCGCGGGCGGGGGACCATCACGTCCTCGGCGGTGCGGTCACCGAACTCCAGCGCCCGCTCCAGCGTCTCGGCCAGCCGGGGCGGCAGCTCCCCGGAGGCGGCGGACTCCGACACGATGCGCGAGAGCTCCTCGGGGGTCGCGCCGTGTTCGAGCTCCTCCACCGGCTCGATGCCGAACAGGCGGACCAGTCTGGTCGCTGCCGTGTCGAACAGGCGGATGACGGGCCCGGCGACCGCGAGATAGATCTCGGTCGGCCGGCCGAGGGCCTTGGCGACCTCCTCAGGCCGGGCGATGCCGAGGTTCTTGGGGGCGAGCTCGCCGATGATCATCTGGACGACGGTGGCGATCACGACGCCGAGCGCCACGGCGACGCCGGGCACGGCCGCGCCGGGCAGCCCGGCGGCCTCCAGGGGGCCGCGCAGCACGCCCGACGTCGCGGGCTGGGCGATGAAGCCCACCAGCAGGGTGGTGACGGTGATCCCCAGCTGCGCGCCGGAGAGCATGAACGACAGCCGTCCGGTGACGTCGAGGGCACGGCGGGCGGCGTCGTCGCCGGCCGCCGCCTGTTCGCGCAGCGCGCCGCGGTCGGCGGCGACGAAGGCGAACTCCTGCGCGACGAAGAATCCGGTGGCGAGGGTCAGGACGAGAACGGCAAGAAGACCGAGGGCAGCGCTCATCGGGCGGCCGCCGTATGATCATGAGAGCCCGTGCCGAGGCACGGGCCGGTACTCCAGGGGTCCGGAACGGACACGTCGATCCTTTCGCGTGGTTCGTATACCACCGTAACGGCTGGAATCTCTCCTGTGTTTCCCGGCGGCGTTTACTGGCTGCTTAGAAGCCGCCTGAGTACCGTGAAGGAGGGGGCCCATCGGCAAAGAGTTCCGCCGGTGAGGTCAAAGCGGTGGTCAGGACGCTGAGGGGCTGGGGATTTCACGTGGCCGACGAGAACGAGGCGACCCGGGCGATCCGCCGCCCGGCGGAGCCCCAGGCTGCCCCGCTCGGGGCGCCCGGGTCCGGGAACCGGGCCGAGGGGCCGGGCGGAGCGTCCGGGAGGGGGTCCGGCAGGGACGACACGGTCCCCCGCGCCCGTTCCAAGGTGTACGGCAAGCCGCGCTCGGGCAGCGCGCCGGTCCGCCCCATCGGGGGGAGCGGGCGGACGCCCAGGGCCCCCGAGGACGCCCCGCACAGGGACGGCGGCGGGTCCGGGGGCGGATTCGGTGGCGGGTCCGGTGGCGGGCGTGGCGGTGGGTCCGGCGGCAGGCGTGGCCCCCGGGTGACCGGCAGGGCCGTCGTCCGGATCGTCGTGGTGCTGCTGGTGCTCCTGCTGGTCGCCGCCGTCGCCGGGTATTTCCTGATCAGTGCCAGGCTCCACTCGGTCGAGGCGATGACCGACTACGACGGGCGGTCCGCCGAGACGCCGGGCGAGGACTGGCTGCTGGTCGGCTCCGACAGCCGGGCGGGCCTCACGGCCGCGCAGCGCAGGAAGCTGGCCACCGGCAAGGCGGTCGGCAAGCGCACCGACACGATGATGCTGCTCCACATCCCGGAGGACGGCCGGCCGACGCTGGTGAGCCTTCCCCGCGACTCGTACGTCCCCATCGAGGGGCACGGCAGCGGCAAGCTGAACGCGGCCTACGCCTTCGGCGGGCCGAAGCTGCTGACCAGGGCGGTCGAGCGGGTGACCGGCATCCGGATCGACCACTACATGGAGATCGGCTTCGGTGGGTTCGTGGGCATCGTCGACGCGATCGGCGGGGTCAACATCTGCGTGAAGCAGGACATCAACGACCACAAGGCCGGGATCAACCTCAAGAAGGGCTGCCAGGACATGGACGGCGGCACCGCGCTCGGCTACGTGCGCACCAGGAAGACCGGCGCCATTCCCGACTTCGACCGCACCCAGCGGCAGCGGGAGTTCTTCTCCGCGGTGGTCCAGAAGGCGGCGAGCCCCGGCACGCTGCTCAACCCCTTCACCTCGGTGCCGCTGGCGCTGAACGCGGCCGACTCGGTCGCCGTCGACCCCGGCACCGGCCTGTTCGACCTGCTGTCGGTGGGCCTCGCCATGCGCGGCGGACCCGTCACGACGGCCGTCCCGATCGGCTCGCTGCCGACCATCGGCGGTCAGGCCGTCGTGAAGTGGGACACGCAGAAGGCGCTGCGCCTGTTCGAGGCGCTCGCCGCCGACAAGCAGGTCCCGAAGGACGTCATCACGAAGTGACGCCGCGGCCGCCGCGCCGTCCCCGGCGCCGGTTCCGGCGGAGGCCCGAGCGCGGCGTCAGTTGATGGACGCGGTGGTCGCGGCGGTGGTCGCCGCGGTCGTGGCCGCCAGGACGGCCGCGTGCACGGACGCGATCGTCCTGCGTACGGCCTCGCCGGCCCACTCGCCCTGGGCGATCTCCTTGACGCGGCCCTTCGGCGCGTCCGGGAACGCCTCGCGGTCGAGCTTCGCCGCGTGGACGACCGCGATCAGCGCCGCGGTCCGCTCGTCGGGCCGGGCCCCGGCCAGCACGTTCCGGACGCGGTCCCGCACCGCCTGCTCATGGCTCGGATCGAGCTCCGGATAACGGGTGGTGGGGAAGATCCCGAGGATCTTGCCTTTCTGCTCGCTCAGCACGCCGCGTACGGCGAGCCGGGTCAGCAGCCGCTTGCGCAGCCCGCCCATGCGGAGCTTGCCCACCCACCAGTCCGCCTTGTGCCGCCGGGACTCACCGGAGATCCGGGCCAGCGCCTGGTCCAGCTCCTCGTCCCCCAGCGACGCGTTGTCCGTGACCACCAGCTTCTTGTCGTCGAAATCGACGCGCCCGGTCACGGCGAGTTCGGCGACCACGGCTCCCGCCAGGGCGGCGTCGAGCTCCACGGACCCGATGACCGGCTTCCCGGTGTCCTCCCGGTAAGCCAGCAGCAGCACTTCCTCGGCGATCGTCAGAGTCACGGCATCGAGCCTAACTCTTCCCTTACCGCGAAAATGAGTACTTATGGGGATATCAGCGGACCTGCACGCCATCGGACGGCCGATGCTCGACGCCCAGCTCGCCCACCCGACCGTACGCGGCATCGCGGCGGGAGACCTGCCCGAGCCGGTCTTCCGGTCGTGGCTGGAACAGGACTACCTGTTCCTGCTCGACTACGTCAGGGTGTTCTCCCGGCTGGCCTGGCAGGCGCCGGACGGCCACCTCGGCGACCTGGTCGACCTGGCCCACGCGACCTGGCACGAGGAACTCGACCTGCACCGGTCGCTGGCCGCGGGCTTCGGCGCCGACCTGGACGGCGCGGTGAAGGGCCCGGCCTGCGCGGCATACACGTCGTTCCTGCTGGAGGCGGCGGCCGGCTACGGCGAGGGGCTGGCGGCGCTCTACCCCTGCATGTGGGGCTACTCGACGCTCGGGCGGCTCCTCGCCGAGGACCCGCCCGCCGAGCCGCGTTACCGGGCGTGGGTGGACACCTACGCCGACCCCGGCTTCGCCGCGCTCGCCGCCCGGATCGGCGAGATGATCGACGAGGCGGCCCCGGACCCGGCGCGCGCCCGGGAACTGTTCGTACGCGGCATGGAGCACGAGCTCGCGTTCTGGGACGTGCCCTGACGGCTGCGATTAGTGTGGGGACATGCCGGAGCTGCCCGAGGTCGAGGCGCTCGCCGGGTTCCTCCGCGAGCACGCCGTCGGCCACGCGATCATCGGGGTCGACGTGACCGCCTTCCAGGCGCTCAAGACCGTCGACCCGCCCGTCACCTCGCTCGGCGGACTGCCGATCACCGCCGTGGCCAGGCACGGCAAGTTCCTGGACCTCGACTGCGACGGCCTGCACCTCGTCACCCACCTCGCCCGCGGCGGCTGGCTGCGCTGGCGCGACGACCTCACGGGCGCGAGACCGGTGCGGCCGGGGAAGGGCCCGCTCGCGGTCCGGGTACGGCTGTCGCCCGGCGAGGACGGCCGCGCCCCCGGGTTCGAGCTGACCGAGGCGGGCACGCAGAAGCGCCTCGCCGTCTACGTGGTGCGGGACCCCCGCGACGTCCCCGGGGTGGCCGGGCTCGGGCCCGACCCGCTCGCCGAGGAGTTCACGCCCGACCTGCTCAAGACGATCGTCGGCGGGAGCCGGGCCCAGATCAAGGGGTTGCTGCGCGACCAGAAGGTGATCGCGGGCATCGGCAACGCGTACTCCGACGAGGTGCTGCACGTCGCGCGGATGTCCCCGTTCAAGGTCGCCGGGACGCTGACCGACGGCCAGATCGCCGACCTGCACGACGCGATCGTGAGCACGCTGCGGGACGCGGTCGAGCGGGCCCGCGGCCTGGCGGCCAAGGACCTCAAGTCGGAGAAGAAGTCGGGCCTGCGCGTGCACGGCCGCACCGGCGAGCCCTGCGAGGTGTGCGGCGACACGATCAGGGAGGTGGCGTTCGCCGACTCGTCGCTGCAGTACTGCCCGACCTGCCAGACGGGCGGCAAGCCGCTGGCCGACCGGCGGCTGTCGCGCCTGCTGAAGTAGGCCCGCGAGGAGGGCCGGCCCCGGTGGAGCCGCTCCACCAGGGCCGGTGTCAGGCCCGGAGGAACTCGGCGATCGGCTCGGCCTGGCCGAAGACGGCGTGACCGACCTGGGGGAGCAGGCGGACGGTCGCGTGCGGGACCGACTTACGGACCCGTCGCGCGGTCTGGCGGGAGTCGATCATCGCGTCGCGGTCTCCCGCGATGACGAGGACCGGCATGGCGAGGCCGCGCAACGCGTCGTCGGAGAACACCGGAAGCCTCTCCCTGCGCGGGTTGAAGTGCGTGAACGTCAGGACGACGGCGTCGAGCGCCTGCCGGTCCCGCTCCCCGTCCAGGCCCGCGACGGCCATCGCCGACTCACGCACCCCGCCACCCCCGAACGGGCGGGTCAGCAGGGCCTTGAGGATCCAGCCGACCTTCTGCCGTCCCACGCCGCCGGGGCAGATCAGGGCCAGGCGGGTCACCCGTTCCGGGCGGCGGACGGCGTAGTCCAGGGCCATCCAGCCGCCGAGGGAGGTGGCGACGAACGCGGCGCCGGCGATCCCGAGCCCGTCCAGCACGTCGTCGAGCCAGAGCGCCACGGCGTCGGAGTCCAGGGCGGGGCGCGAGGGCGCGCTCAGGCCCGGTTCGCCGACGAGGTCCACGGCGTACGTGCGGAAGTGGCGGGACCAGGTGGAGACGTCGCCCCGCCACATGGACGCGTTGGCGCCCGAGCCGTGCAGCAGCACGAGAGGCGGCGCGTCGCGGGGGCCGGAGACGAGGACGAACGTCTCGCCCTCGCGAGTCGGCACCCGCACGTGCTCGGCCGGAACCGGCCAGGCGTCCAGCACCCGCCGGTAGTGGTCGAGGATCTCCAGTCGACCGGCTTCGGATTTGTAGACCATCACTCCTCAAACATACGTCATAAAGGGATGTATAGGGAAGTTTGGGGAGTCTGGTGGTCCTCGTGTGGGCGGTGCGTGGACCACCGTGGGTCACAGCTCCCGGCGCGGGCCCGGGCATGCGTGGTGTGCCGCCAGAATGGGCGCATGACATTGCCGGAAATCGCCCCCGACGCCCTGCCCGAGGGCGCGTACCTGCTGGACGTCCGCGAGGACGAGGAGTGGCGGGCGGGACACGCCCCGGAGGCCGTGCACATCCCGCTCGGCGAGTTGCAGGCGCGGGTGGACGAGGTGCCGCTGGACCGGCCGGTGTACGTCGTCTGCCGGGTCGGCGGGCGGTCGGCGCACGCCGCCATGTGGCTCAACCACATCGGCCGCGAGGCCGTCAACGTGGACGGCGGGATGATGTCCTGGGCCGCCGCCGGACGTCCGATGGTGAGCGAAACCGGAGGGAACCCCTACGTCGCGTAGGAAAACGGGGATGTAGACCCCGCGTAATCAACATGCTGGTCGGCGACACCTAGCGGATCACCGAGTACGCCAAGAAGGGCTTCGCCGTCGAGCAGCCGTACCCGGATGGCGTCGATGGGGCCTTCCAACGGCTAGTAGCTGCCGGCTTCGTAAGTCGCTTGGTTGGACGTTTAACGAGCGAGTGTTGGCCGGCAGCCTCATCGCTCGGTTCGCCATGTCGATCTGCGTAGTCAGCCTATAGGTCGGGTTCAGAATTCACACGCTCCCGACCTGCGGTGAATCGCCCCGCACCACATACGACCTGCGAGAACACTTCCGTTCGTTGCCATTGCCTGCCAACGCTTTTCCCCAAAGCTCCCCGGCCCGCTAGAGACAATCGGCGGGTGGCTCAAGCCTCAGATGGCGGCCCCAAATCCGGGCTTTGCGATAAGGCCCACACCTATCGCTGTCTTTCTGAGCCTCATCGAACGTAACCCAGTACTCCAGTTCTTCGGGGTGTGCATGCGGATGCTGAACCGGCTCGGGCGCGCCCATGTCGTCGATCGTTCCCAGGAACTCCTCCTGCCATGGCCAGCCCCTGGCGGGGTCGCCTAGGACCGTGACCCGGCTTCCAGGCGGCAACGCGCCGGCAGGCCATGTCTGACTCAGAGGGCGACCAAGGATACGCTCGACAGCTTCTCGGTCTCGCGTCTTTGCCGAAGCAGAGCTGGAGCCGGAGGGCACAGGCTCATCCTCTCGCACACCACGGGATCACACGTCGTAGATCTGATCCGTCCTGGCGGCCGACCTGCGGCGACTTCCCACCTCACGCGCTGAGCTGGGCTGTAGGCGTTCATCGCTTCTCATCGTTCCGCGCTGGTTTTCGGGTGCATGTGCCCTGGCTGTGCCCTGGAGTCTTCCGAGACCTGCCCTGCTTACGGGCCGCTACGGGCGCTCGTCGCCTACTGGCGCAGCGCCCCTGACCGTCAGCCGTGCAATGCTGCTCCTGTGGACCGGAGTGCTCTTGCCGATCTGCTGAGTGATGCTGGGGAAGCTGGCGCCGCATGTCGTCGCGCACTGGTCTCCGGAGGAGATTATGAGGTCTGGCCAACACCCGTCTCCACCCGTGACCTCGTCGGTATCTACCGGCGTCGCGAACGCCTGAGTCGTCGGCGTGGCGTCTCGTCTATCGGCTTTGCCGATGCTGTCGTTCGCCTCGATGCCTGCGGTCTTGAAGTTGTTCTGGTCGGCTACGTCAAGAGCGTGACCCCCGCATACCACTTCCAGATCTTCCTATCTGCTGACACTCTGCGCGTGGTCGCATGTCTGGGCATCAGTCAGGAACATAAGGCGCGGTCTGCCGGCCCCGGCTCCTAACCTGTCGTCAGTTGAAGCAGTCGGTCTGTAGGCCAGGTTCTAATTTGGCGTGGCCCCTACCTGCACGGAATCGCCCTACCCTGCGGCTGGCCTGCAATTAAGCTTCCGTTCGTTGTCATTGCTTGCCAGTGATTTCCAGCACCGTGTGCCCCCAAAGTGCCCCCGCCCATGGCAAAGCCCACCGGCTGGTGGGAAGATGCCTGACATGACGATCAGCAGAAAGGTCGATGCCGCGTAGACGGCCTGGCCGCGTCCGCGCGGGGCTTCCGCGCCAGCCCCGGATGCAGGACGACGCCACGATTATCCCTGGCCTGTCCTCGGCAGCCCTCGCCGAAGTGCGGCGTATCGAGCGCCGGAAGACGCACCCATGGCCGGGCTCGGTCGGGGCTGCCTTTACGCGTTGGCGGATCTTCGTCCACGAACCGAATCGACGCCTCTGGAACTACGAGAGCGGCGGTTGCACCGAATGGGCCTGCTGCGGAGACCCGTGGCAGGCCCGTGAGTACCTGGAAGCGGTAATGTTGGCGATGTCCTGCCGGCGGGCGCGCGAGCTCCGCAGCTTGGTCGAACCCCTGGATCGACGCTACTAATTCCATGGGCGGGCTCGACCTCGGACGGCTACCTTAGATCATCGAGATCTGATCCGTCCTGCCGACTGACCTGCGACGGCTGCTCCACGCGCGTCGAGCTGCCCTTTCAGCGCTCGCCGGTTCCCATCGTTTCGCATTGCTTTTCGCGTTCATGCGCCCTGACTGTGCCCTGAAGCCTCCCGGTACCTGCCCGCGCTGCTGGCGCATCGGCATGACCGCCTGCTTGCAAACGGGAGCCAGCCACGAGGTAGAGGGCTTCCCGCCCTGCTCGCTAGGTGGTTGCGGCCCGGCCGTGGGTGCCTGTGTGAGGTGGTGTTGCTGTACTTCGCTGCTGCACACAGCAGTTCGCTACCGCTTCTGGATCCGGTACTGCTGCAGCAGCGCGGTGATCTTCTCGCTGTTCTTCTCGCCGTTCAACTCGTTCAGAAGGTCGTCGGGGCATAGCTCGTAGAGGTCACCCCACCAGCGACGGGCCTTGTTGTCCCAGATCCGGTAGCCGCCGGGCACGCCTCTGGCGACGTATCGCCTCCTGCTCACGCGCAGAGAGTAGGCCCTATAGGAGGACGGCACACGCCTGAACGTAGGGTCGCTTCGTTATCAGGCAACAGCGACAGTCGTTAGAACTGGCCTCTTTGGCTCTCCACCTGTGAGGAGAGTCCATCGTCGTCCGCTAGCGTCCGCTGGTGTCCGTGGGCGTTGCCACGCAGTTGGACACGCAGGGCGGATCGGCGGGGAGCTTACTGCGGGTCATCGGGTACGGGAGCGGTGATAATCCCGCCGAGCAGAGCGTCACTCTCGACCATGTCCCGGTGGAACAGGACCCCGGAGAGGCGGCTGGCCAGCGCGAGCGCGAGCGCCACGATCTCGTGCCGGTACCGGGACTTCTCCTGCGGTCCTGAAGGCGTGAGTCCGAGCTCGCGCATTTCTGCGTTCAGGGCGTCGGGCTGGGCTCCCCAGCGTTCCTGGGGCGACTCCAGCCGGAAGGCTGTGCGCAGTTCACCGTCGACCGCATGCGCGAAGTGGTGGGATGCGGCGTAGTCATGCCGCATGACAGAAACCGCCTCGCCTCCCCGGGACAGCTCACGCAACGTCTCCGGCCGGTTGCCTTCCCAACCGCAAGCCTCAAAGGCGATCGTCCACCCGTTCAGGTGGGTCACGACGACCAGGTCGGATTCTCCGTCGGTCTCCTCGACACGCTCCCAGATGTCCTCCCAGTTGTACGGCCGCATGTCCGCCTGGGCGACCCCGAACCTGCGCAGCGTCTCCCGCTCATCGTGGCCGCAGACGAACGTGACCGTGTATATCTCCTCCCAATCGCTCTGCCAGGCGTAATCGTCAGAGGTAGCGGGTGGCATAAGCTTCATACCTTTGGCTCTTCCCTGACCTCTCGATCAGGCTTCCCGAGCAACGAGTGGTAGTCATATCCGAGCTCGTCAAGACGGGTGCGGACCCATTGAGTATGTGCGTCGTCTGCTCCCTGCAGAAGGAGTCTCAGGCTCTCACCAGCCCTTCGCTCCCGTTGCCGCTTGCTGCGCGAGCGAAGACTTCCGGGCAAGTTGTGGCATATATCCGCGATTACTCGTATCTGCTCGTGGTAATCCTCCGGGCCGTCAATCCACCCCAGGAGCGTCGGATCGCGACGGTAACTCATGGTGCGGATCTCTATGAATGCCAAGCTCATCAGACCTATGACGGCCTCCTGCGCGGACATTCGCATTCGAACCACCGGGTTCTCCCACGTTCGTGCGGACCCGCACATTATCCGCTGGCCTGATCTCTCGTCTGCCGTCGACCCATCGCGAAGCGACAGCGGGCCGGGGACGGAGGGTCAAGCCCTGCCTCGCGTGTACCTGCTCCCGGTGAGCTTCCTCGCCCGCTGGTTGTCCCGGCCGCACGGCTGGGCTTGACCTGGAGGAGCCGGGCTTTGCCTCGACTGCCGACGGGGCTGGCGCACGGTCCCCTCGCACAAAGCAGTACGACGACGGACGGTAGTAGTGAGACGGACGTGATGTGTCTCACTGTGGTCAGAGTGCCTCTGATGAGGCAGGATGAGGGCGCCAACTGCATAGGAAGTCGCGGGAGCTCGGGGCACCGGGCTGAGAGGGCAGCTAAGCCGCTGCCGACCGCCTGAACCTGTCCGGATAATGCCGGCGTAGGGAGCGTGTGATGACCGCCGTCGTCGACGACGCGCATGCGGAGGTTCCGCTCACCCTGGACGAGGAGGTCCCGAAGACCCTCGGCCTGCTCGACCAGGGGGCGTTCTGGGCCAACCTCGGCGTCAGCCTCCTCGGCTTCTCGGGGGCGCTGTTCCTGCTCGATCCCCTGGGCGGCAAGCCCCTGACGTTCACCGCCGCGGTGCTGGCCGCCGTGGTCGGCAGCCTCGTGGGCACCGCGATGGTCGGCCTCGCGGCGATCCCCGGCGCCCGGACCGGCCGGCCCGCCATGGTGCTGCTGCGCGGCCTGTTCGGGGCCCGCCTGTCGTACGTCCCGACCGTGCTGAACATCGTGCAGATGCTCGGCTGGGGCGCGTTCGAGCTGTGGGTCATCGCGCAGGGCGCGCAGGCGCTGTCGGGGACGGCGGTGCCGTACGCGGTGTGGGCGGTCGCGGCGGGCGCGCTGACGATCGCGCTGACGATCCGGCCGCTCGGCGCGCTGCGCCTGCTGCGCCGCTACGTCACCGCGGGCGTCGTGGTCGCGATGATCTGGCTGTCGGTCGCCCTCTTCACCCGCGGACCCTCCGTGGGCGGCGGCTCCTGGGACGCCTTCGCCCCGGCCGTCGACTACGTGATCGCGCTGTCGGTGTCGTGGGTGCCGATGGCCGCCGACTACGCGCGGCACTCGCGGTCGAGCGGCGCGGCGTTCACCGGGGTGGTGGCCGGTTACACGATCGCGCAGGTCGCCTGCCTGGCCCTCGGCATCGCCGCGCTGGCGCTGGTGGGCAACGACCCCGACAAGGTGTGGGACCCGTTCGTGGCCGCCCCGCTCGGGCTCCTGTTCTTCGGCGTCCTGGTGCTGCGCGAGGCCGACCAGTCGTTCGCGAACGTCTACTCGACGACCGTGTCGATCCAGAACCTCGCGCCGCGCTGGGACCGCCGGGTGATCTCGGTCGTGATCGGCGTGCTCACCACGCTGATCGCGCTGATCGCCGACGTGAACTCCTACGGCGCGTTCCTCACCGTCATCGGGGCGGTCTTCGTGCCGATGTTCGCGGTCCTCGTGGTCGACTACTTCCTGCTCGGCGGGGCCGCCCGGTGGAACACGGCCGAGGACGCCCCCTCGCGCTGGCCGATGGTCGTGCCGTGGGTCCTCGGGTTCGCGGCGTACTGGATCGTGACGATCACCCCGACCGTGGCCTGGTGGGATGGTCTCTGGGCCGACGTCCGCGACGCGGTGGGGTTCGTCCACCAGCCGTGGATGAACGCGGCGCTCGCCGCGTTCCTGGTCGCCGCGCTGGCGACGGCGGCGCTGTCCGTGCCCGGCCGGCTCGCCCGGCGTCGGGCCTGATCGCACGGGGTCTGATCGCACGGGCGCCTGAGCCCGTACGGCTGATCAGGGCAGCGCGCCCTCCAGGCGGAGCAGGTGCTCCTTGGCCGCCTTGCCGCCCGCGTACCCGCCGAGCGAGCCCGGGCCCTCCACCGCGCGATGGCAGGGCATGAGCAGGCAGAGCGGGTTGCCGGACAGGGCGCCGGCCACCGCGCGCGGCGCCTGGGGCCGCCCGATCCGCTCGGCCATCTCCTGGTAGGTGGTCACGCTCCCGTACGGCACGCCCTGCATCAGCTGGATCACGGTGCGGGAGAAGCCGGTGACCAGGCGCGGGTCCACGGAGAGCGAGAAGGTGCGCAGCCTGCCGGTGAAGTACGCGTCGAGCTCACGGCGCAGGGGATCGAGGCGGCGCGGGTCGGGCCCGATGAACGAGCCGACGGCGCGGGTCACCCGGGCGAAGACCGCGTGCTCGTCCTCGTAGGTGCAGGCGAGCACGCCGCGCGCGGTCACCGCGAGGACCAGGCGGCCGACCGGCGTGTCCGTGGTGCCGAACGCCACCTCGGGCGGGGCCAGGCCGACGTAGCCCGGCGTGGTCACGCGGAGCAGGGCTTCGAGGTCCTCGGTGGACATGGGCGCCCAACTTTCTGTTCATCGCGTGGAGGCAGCGTATCGGAGCGTTCGTGAGGCGCTGGAGAACGCCGCCGGGCCGGCCGGGTTCACCGGGCTGACCAGGGCGGGCGATGCGGAGGATCTTCACTCCGGCGGGACGGTCCGGAGCGTGGCGTCGCGATTTGGCGACTGATCTATTGTCCAATGTGCACAAGCTGTGATCCGGGGCACGGTTTCCCGGCTGATACGACGGGGCATTTCGGTCGTACTGGGCTGTGCAAGGGGAAACGTTGTGCAAGGGGAGTCGGGGGAATCGGGGAGGTGAGTGCGTCGAGCGTCGTGATGCTGCCGTACGCACCGTCGAGCGTCGCCGTCGCACGCCAGCGCCTCAGCGCCGAACTACAGGGGGCGGGGCTGCTCGCGACCGCCGTCGACGACGTGGTGCTCATCTTGAGTGAACTGCTCAGCAACGCCCTGCGGCACGCCCACCCTCTCCCGTCCGGACAGCTCAGGGTGGCCTGGTACTGCTCGGACGCCCAGGTCGAGGTGGCCGTGAGCGACGGCGGCGCCTACACCGAGCCGCGGGCGGGCCGTCCGACGCTGTCGTCACTGGGCGGACGGGGGCTGGGCATCGTGGAGTATCTCGCCGAGCGCTGGGGGGTCCGGCACGAGGCGGAGATCACCACCGTGTGGGCCGTCGTCCTGGTCGCGACCCCGGACCGTAACGGACATCAGGGTCCGTCCGAAACCAGGATTCTGCGCGAGGTCGGCTGAGCGCCCGGTCACGGTCGGCCGAGAGGGTGCTCCAGGCAGAGCAGGTCCTCGCGCGCGTCCCACGACGGGACGACCGCGAAGCCGAGCCGCTCGTAGAGCGCGATCGCCGTCGCCCGCCACCTCCAGACCGACAGCCGTACGGAGCGCAGGCCGGCCTCCCGCGCCCGGGTCAGCGTGGCCCGGACGAGCGCCCCGGCCACGCCCCTGCCGCGTTCGTCAGGGTCCACCCAGAGCCGCTTGATCTCCGCTCGCCCGCCGACCGGCTCCGTCAGCACCACGCAGCCGATCGCGGTCCCGGCGCGGCGCGCGACCAGCACGACGTCCCGCGCGAAGGCCGCTCCGGGGTCCTCGACCTCCGCCCGGTATCGCTCGGGCAGCTCGGCCACGCCGGGCACCGGGACGCCCTTCTCCTCCTCGGTGCGCAGGTGATAGGCCGCGAGGAGCGCGCGCAGCCCCTCCCGGCCGTCTCCGCCCGCCCACGTGCTGATCGAGTACGCATCGGTCACAGGGAGCAGGATTCCATCTCACCCCTGATCGCCCGGGCGCCGGCCCCGGCGGGCCTAGGCGGCCCGGGGGTAGAGCACCGCGCGCTCGGCGGTCGCCCAGGCGGTGCTCACGAGCAGGTAGACGCCCGCCGCGAGGGGCAGGAAGGCCGCCGCGAGCACGGTCCAGAACGGGAGCAGGACCTGCAGGCGCCGCATCGGAGCCGCGGGCTCCACCCGGCGGGCGGCGAGCACGGCCACGACGGTGAGCAGCGCCAGCAGCACGGCGAAGACCACCACGGGCGGGCTGAACAGGCCAGCGCCGGCGACCGCCGCCCCCAGGTGCTCCCCCAGCGGCACTCCCAGCACGCCCTGCGCGAGCAGCAGGTTCGGATGCCCCGCGATCGTCACGGTGGTGAACAGCCGGTAGGTGACCATGAAGAACGGCATCTGCGCGAAGCCCGGGAGGAATCCGGCGAACGGGCTGGTGCCCTCCGCCGCGTACAGCGCGTTCACCTCCCGCATGAGCCGCTCCGGGTCCTTCTGCCACCGCTTGCGGAGCTTCTCCACCTGGGGAGCGAGCCGGACCCGGACGCGCTGAGCACGGGCGACGCGGATGCTCAGCGGCAGGAGCGCCAGCCGTACGGCGAGGGTGACGAGGACGATCGCGAGCCCGGCGCCGGTGGCGTGGCTGAGCGCGTCGATGAGCCGGTAGGCGGGGTCGAGCACGAAGTCGAACATGGGGAAGCCTTTCGTCTGAATTCAGGGCATGACGAAGGCGCTCGCGACCGGATCGGTGGTCAGGCGAGCGCGAGGCTTCCTGATGGTGCGCGGGGACGGGGGCGGCCGGGCGCGCCGGGATCGCGCAGCCTCACCATCGCCGTCTCACCGTCGTACGAACGTCTGCCCGGGCCCCGCACGACGGCGGGGACCCCGGTCAGCCGGGAGAGCATCCAGGCGAACACCAGCACGGCCACCCCGGCCACGCCGGCGAAGGCCACCACGGAGGGCACGGCGGAGCCGCCGGCCAATCCGGTGACCAGTTCGGCGAGCAGCCGGACGAGTGACGTGACGGCGGCCTGGAGAGCGTTCACGTCAGCGGGACATCTTCCCCACGACGGTGACCGCGAGCACGGCGACGGCGGCGACGATCCCGATGATCAGCAGGAACTTCAGCGTCGCGAACAGTGCGGGGATGACGAATGCGAACACCAGCCACAGGGCCAGCAGGATCCCCAGAATGGTCAGTACGGTACGGGCCATAGGCACACGCTACGCGGTAGGTCCGACAAGCGCGAGCTTGATCCAAACGAGTCCTCCTACCCGCTGCCGCCGAGGTTTCACGTGAATCATCGTGATCGGCGCCGTTTTCCACCGACTCGCGTGCGCTGGAAGATCCCGGGCCCCGCGGTGGCGCTGGTCCCGCGGGTTGTTCTTACGGGGCGGTGACGGGGCTCGGCGCGGTCGTCCCGCGGCTTTACCGTTGAGGCGTGCCCTCCCCGAGGAGTCCGATGTCCGCGAACCCCGCCGCCCGTGTCCTGGTGGTCGACGACGACCCGACCGTCGCCGAGGTGGTCGCCCGCTACCTGGAGCGGGACGGTCACGAGGTCGAGTGCGTGGGCGACGGCGCCGAGGCGTTGCGGCGGGCCCTGGCCGACCCGCCCGACCTGCTCGTGCTCGACCTCATGCTGCCCAAGCTCGACGGTCTTCAGGTCTGCCGGAAGCTGCGGGAGCGCTGGCCGGTTCCCGTGATCATGCTGACCGCCCTGGGCGAGGAGATGGACCGGGTGGTCGGCCTGGAGACCGGCGCGGACGACTACGTGACCAAGCCGTTCAGCCCACGCGAACTCGCCCTGCGCGTCCAGTCCGTGCTGCGGCGGGCCCGGGGCGCCCTGGTGCCGACGGGAACCGGCGTCCTGCGGGACGGCGACCTGGTGGTGGACGTCGGCGCCCACGAGGTGCGCCTCGGCGGGCAGGAGATCACCCTGACCGCCCGCGAGTTCGACCTGCTCGTCTACCTGCTGCGCAACCCGCGTCAGGCGTTCAGCCGCGCGGCGCTGCTCGACCAGGTGTGGGGCTGGTCCTTCGGCGACTCCTCGACCGTGACGGTCCACGTGCGCAGGCTCCGGGAGAAGATCGAGCCGGACCCGACCGACCCGCGGCGGATCGTCACCGTCTGGGGTGTCGGCTACCGCTACGAGCCGCTGTCGTGATCGTCCAGATCGTCGCGGTCGCCGCCGGGCTCGGCCTCGTCATCGCGGCCCTGGGCCTGGCGCTGCTGCGGGTGCTGCGCCGGCGGTCGATCGGCGTGATGCTCGCGGTGGTGGCGGCCGTCACGGTCTCCGCGACGCTCGCCGGGGTGGTCGCCATCACGCTCGCCATGATCATCGAAGGGCGGCCGAAGAACATCGTGCTCACCGTCGTCGCCATCGGCGGCCTCGTCGGACTCGGTGTGGCGCTGGTGAACGCGCGTACGGTGGTGCGCGCCAGCAGGAGCCTGGTGACCGCGGTGGAGAACGTGCCGCCTTCGGGCCGTTTCACCCCGCCGCCCACCCCGCTTCCGGCCGAGCTGCGGACCATCGGCGCCGCCCTGGAGCAGGCGTACGAGCGGCTCCGGCTGGGCCGCGAGCGGGAGCGGGCGCTGGAGAGCGCGCGGCGCGAACTCGTCGCCTGGGTCAGCCACGACCTGCGTACGCCCCTCGCCGGGATGCGGGCGATGGTCGAGGCGCTGGAGGACGGGGTGGCCGACGACCCCGAGACGGTCAAGCGCTACCACGTCCAGATCAGGGTGGAGGTCGACCGGCTCGCCGGGATGGTGGAGGACCTGTTCGAGCTGTCGCGGATCCACGCGGGTTCGCTGCGGCTGTCGCTCGCCCGCACCGGGCTCGGCGACCTCGTGGCCGACACGCTGGCCGCCGTCGAGCCGCTGGCCCGCGCCGAACGGGTACGCCTGTCCGGTGAGGCCGACCCGCACGTCCCCGTCTACGCCGACGCCGGGCATCTCGGCCGGGCCGTACGCAACCTGGTCGTGAACGCGATCCGGCACACGCCCGCCGGAGGGACGGTCCTCGTGCGCGCGGCGGCGGACGGAACGGCCGCCCGGCTGTCGGTGCTCGACGGCTGCGGCGGCATCCCGGAGGAGGATCTCCCCCGGGTCTTCGACGTCGCGTTCCGCGGCGAGGCGGCACGCACGCCCGGCCCCGACGGCGGCGCCGGGCTCGGCCTCGCGATCGCCCGCGGCATCGTCGAGGCCCACGACGGGGAGATCGGCGTGGTCAACGAGGGCCCCGGCTGCCGTTTCACGATCACGCTGCCGCTGGGTCGTGCCTGACGGATCAGGCCCGGCTTCGCGTGACCCGGGCGGTGCTCGCGACGGGCGATCCAGGCCGGCCGCTCCCGGCCGCCGGAGGAGCGGCGCCGCGTGCGGGTGTCGTCCGCACGCGGCCCGCCACGGCGGGTCTCAGCAGGTCCCGACCTCGCCGCAGTAGTAGCCGTAGTTCCCGCCGTAGCAGCACCACCGCTGCTGCATGCACCAGCACGGCACGGTGGCCGACGCCTCGACCCGCGGTACCAGGCGGGCGAGCAGGCGGTCGCCCAGGGACTGGATCGTGTGGAACATCGGGCTCCTTCCCTCGGTTGATTGCGCGCGATCACCCTCACGTTCTCATCGCGACGGCGCAGGTCAACCGGTGGGACGCGGCGATACCGCCCGGTCGTCCCGCCGCGCGGAAACCACGGCGGTGACCTGCGGACCACCCCCGGCCACGACCGGGATCCGGCGCGCATGAAAGCGGCCGCGGTGAAAAGTTCACGCCCTGAGCGGGCGCGCCCGAACGGCGGCGTGTCTTGTGGGCCGGTGGGTCAGACGTTTTCACGCCCGGCCCGGGGCGCGTCATGCGCCCGCTGCGTCCTCGTCGGCCTCCCAGCGCAGGAGGTCGCCCGGCTGGCACTGGAGCACCTCGCAGAGGGCGGCGAGCGTCGTGAAGCGCACCGCCTTGGCGCGGCCGTTCTTGAGTACCGCCAGGTTGGCGGGCGTGATCCCGACGCGGTCCGCGAGTTCGCCCACGGACATCTTCCGCCTGGCCAGCATCACGTCGATGTCGACGGCGATCGGCATCAGATCACCTCGTCCAACTCGGCCTGCATCTGCGCCGCTTCGACGTCGCGCGCGACGGCCTGGGCGAGCAGCATCCGCAGCACGAGCACGATGAGCGCGACCCCCAGGATGGCCACGCCGACCCCGCCCATGATGACGGTGACGCCCGGGTCGTCCCGCTGGCCCGGCGCGTTGAGAACCGTGACCGCGAACCACACGAGGGCGGCCGCCACGATCGCGCCGATCACGCCGTCCACGTACCGGAAGGCGGCGTGGGAGAACACGGTTCCGCGTCGCACCATCGTCACCAGCCGCCATACGCAGACCAGGGCGACCTGGACCGACACCATGCCCAGGATCGTGATCACGCGCAGCGGGGTCAGCGGGAGCGACCCGTCCTCCGGGTCGCTCCCGCTGACCAACGCCCACACCATCAATGCCTGTACGAACGCGGTGCCGGCGAGCACCACCACGAGCACGGCGCGCAGCGCAAGCACCGTCAGCTTTCCCATGGCCCACCCTTCCATCGAGACACGATGGAAATCTATCGAAAATCAATAGACGAATCAAGGCTGCGACGGAGAATGGGCGGCGGTTCCGCACCATCGCGGGACACTGCCGCCCCCTTCTGCGGCGATGCGCTAGCCGAGGTCGGGGGCTCTCTGCGGTTCGAGCTGTCCCCGCCAGGAGGGCAGGCCCGGTGCGGCCTCCCGGCGGCGCGGCGTGAACGCCTCCGCCATCGCGCGGAACGTGGGGCAGGGCCAGCGCCACATGCAGCTCCTGCACCGCAGGATCGGGTTCGCCGGGTCGCTGGAGATGCCGCCCGCGTCCCTGGGCTGGTGCAGGTCGAGCAGCCGGATGCCGAGCTCGGAGAAGCACAGCAGCTCCTCGCGGGCCTCGGCGAGGAAGTCGAGGTCCTCGCCGACCAGGCGGGCGCTGACCCGGACGTACCCCTCGCGGTTCAGCAGGCCGCGCAGCGGCTCTGCGGAGGCGCGCCACGACGAGGCCTTCTCGGTGTGCGCCTGGATCGTCTCCAGATGCTCCCGCAGCACGCGACGCTGGAAATCTTCGGGAATGTCACTGTTCATAATGCTGTCGGGCCCACTGTTCCGGGTTCTGGCCGTGGATCTCCCAAGAGGTGAAGATCCAGGTGGCATTCCCAGGCGCCCGCCCTCCTTCCGCGAAGTGACGACCAGGACGCGGAGGTTCCGGGGCCCTCCATCCGGCGACGCCGGTGTCGCTCAGCGTCAAGCTTCGCGCACTCCGCGTTTACATGCGGCCGGAATCGGGGACAAAGGGCGGACGACTCTTCGACGAAACCCGTGGAACGTGACCCGGGGCCGGGACGACGCTAGTGTGCGCGTCGTGGAGCTGAAAGTCGCGACGCAATCCCACGCCGGTCAGGCCGTCATGGCCGTATTCGGCGAAATCGACCTCTATACCGCGCCCCGGTTGCAGACGGAGTTCACCCGCCTGCTGGACACCGGGCCGGACCGGGTGGTCATCGACATGTCCGGAGTGGAGTTCTGCGACTCCACGGGCATGAACGTGCTGCTCTCCGCGCTCAAGCGGCTGCGGGAGCGCGGCGGCACGCTGGAGGTGGCCGCGCCGAGACCGGCGGTACGGAAGATTCTCCAGGTCACCGGCCTGGACTCGGTGTTCACCGTGTACGACGCGGTGCCCGCCGATCTGCTCACCGCCGAACACCAGGGCTAGGCGTATGAGGGACATGGCAGTGCCCGAGCCGGACACCGCGGTGGTGATCCCGGCGAAGGACGAGGCCGAACGGATCGGCGCCACCGTGAGCGCCGCCCTGAAGCTGCCCGGCGTGGATCTCGTGGTCGTGGTCGACGACGGCTCGTCCGACGAGACCGGCCGGGTGGCCAGGGCGGCCGGCGCCCGGGTCGTACGGCACAGCCGCAACAGGGGCAAGGCCGCGGCGATGGAGAGCGGGGCGGAGGCCGCGGGCCTCCTGGACGCGGACCACGCACGTCACCTGCTGTTCCTCGACGCCGATCTGGGTGAGACGGCGGCGGCGGCCCTCCCGCTGATCGCGCCCGTGCGGGCGGGCGAGGCCGACATGACCATCGCGACGTTCGCGACCAGGGTCAAGCTCGGCGGCCACGGCATCGTCGTACGGGTGGCGCGCGACGGGATCAAACGGCTGACCGGCTGGGAGGCGACCCAGCCGCTCAACGGGCAGCGGTGCCTCACCCGGGACGCCTTCGAGGCGGCCCGCCCGCTCGCGCACGGCTTCGGCGTCGAGACCGGGATGACCGTCGACCTCCTCAGGAAGGGCTTCCGGGTGGTCGAGGTCGAGGTCGAGATGTCGCACCGGGCCACCGGCACCGACTGGCGTTCCCAGGTGCACCGGGCGCGGCAGCTTCGCGACGTCGGCCTGGCCCTCGCCGCCCGCGAGCCCGTGGTGCGGCAGACCCTGTCCACGATCAGGTCGCCGCGCGGGTAGCCGCCCGTACGGGCGTGACCGGCCCGGCCGTGTGGTGGAATTCTCGGGTGGAAGCGCGGACCGTCGCCGGGCCGGCCGTGGCCGTGGCGGCGGGCGGCCTGTCGATCCTCCTCACGATCGCGATCGGCGTCCTCGGGCCGTCCGCGATGGTGCCCGCGCTGCCCGGGCCACCCGGGCAGGCCGAGTCGTGGCAGCCCCCCTGGTCCCTGGGCCTCGCCCCCGACGGGCGTCTCGTCGTCGCCATGGCCGCCGCGGCCGTCGTGCTCGGGGCGATCGGCCTGGCCGCCGGGCTGTCGTGCGTCGACCGGCTGCCGAAGGCGCGCACGCTCGTCCTCGCGGGATGCGCCGCCGCCGGGGTGCTCGCGTTCCTGCCGCCCTCCGGGTCGGCCGACCATCTCAACTACGCGGCGTACGGCCGGATGGCGGCCCTCGGGTACGACCCCTATCTGACCGTGCCCGCCGACCTGCCCGGCGATCCGGTGATCGGCCACGTGGAGGAGTGGACGAGGACCCCCAGCGTGTACGGCCCGGTCGCGACGGCCGTACAGGCTCTGGCGAGCCACGTGGGCGGCGACTCGGTCCGCCTGACGGTCTTCGTGATGGCCCTGGTCAACGCCGCCGCGTTCGCCGCCACCGGCCTGCTGCTGCACCGTGTTGCTGCTCGTGCCACTGCCCGCGGCACCGGGGGTGTCACGGCCGGCGACTCCGTGCGGCAGCGCCGCGCGGCCCTGCTCTGGACGGCGAACCCGCTGGTCGTCTACCAACTCGTGGCCGGGATGCACCTCGACACTCTCGCGGTCGCGCTCGTCGTGGCCGGGCTCGTCGCCCGCCGGGGCGTGCCGCTCGGCCTGGGCGTCGCGGTCAAGGCCACTGTGGGCGTTGTCGCGCTGGGCACGGCGTGGGAGCTGCGCGGCAACCCGCGGCGGCTCGCCCTGGTGACCGGGCTCGCCACGCTCACCGTCGTCGTGGCGTACCTGATCGCCGGGCCCCACTCGCTCGACCAGCTGCTGAACGCCAGCAGGTCGGTCTCGCTCGCCACCCCGTGGGCCCTCGGGAAGAAGGCCCTGCAGGCGGTGTTCGGGTCCGGGGCGTACCACGCGTGGATCCAGACGGGGTCGCTGCTCCTGCTGGCCGCGCTCGCCGTCCTGATGCTGCGCGGCCGCCCGGCGGCGGAGCGCGAGGGGCCGGTCGTCGCCCTCGCCGTCGCGGTGGCCTGGCTGTTCGCCACGCCGTACGCGCTGCCGTGGTACGACGGGCTGGGCTTCGCGCTGCTCGCCCTGGTCGCCTGGCCGGGCCTGGAAGCGTTCCTGGTCGCCCGGCTCACCGTGCTCTCGCTGGCCTATCTCCCCGCGCGCCAGGCGCACCAGCCGGACGACCTGTCGTGGCGCGTCGACGTGGTCAGGCAGTGGGTGGCGCCGTCGCTTCTGCTGGCGCTGACGATCGTGCTGCTGTGGTGGGCGGCGCGAGCTGGAGGGCGTGTACGGACGCCGCCAGCGCCAGCGGCACCGCGACCGTCAGGGCCATCGCCGGAATCGCGATCCCCGAGTCGTTGATCAGGAACCCGGCGAAGGCCGCGGTCAGCGCGCCGATCAGCCCCGCCCGCAGTTCGGGGGCCTGGGCGTAGGCCAGGCTGAGCGCCGCCGCGCCCCACCGCGAGGGCCTGGCCAGCACGAGGAACAGGAACGCCAGCGCGACCACCGACAGCAGCGTCAGCGGCAGGTTGCCCAGGGTGTGGAGCATCGCCCCGAGCTTGCGGCCGACGACCGAGCCGCCGTCGCCGCCGATGATCTGCTGGACGAACGCCCCGAGATGGGTGCGCTGATCGGCCGGGCGCAGCCAGTCGGCCACCGCGATCAGCGAGATGAGCGCCGCGCCCGCCAGCCCGATCACGCCGAGCCGGAGGACCGACACCCGCCCGCCCGCGGTCATCAGCACGCACACCGCCACGCCGAGGACGAACGACGGCACGCCGCCGAAGTCCGCGCCCCAGGTCGGCCAGCCGTCCCCGGCGATCGCGAGCAGGCCGTACGCCACGCACACGGCCACGGCGAGCCTCGGCCGGCGGCGCAGCGCGTGGGCGACGGCGGCCAGCAGCAGGATGGTGCCGGTCGAGTAGACGGCGAAGGCCATGTTGCCGAAGCCGTAGAACCGGCCGCCGGTCACGGGCTCGTACCCGGCCACGGCGTTCACCTGCAGCCGCGAGCCGGTGACCACGTCGGCGAGGAGCGCGAGCGAACTGACCCCGGCGACCACGGCGGGCGGCCCGAGCACCCGGCCGCGCCACGGCCCCGCGTACGCGAGCCCCGCCACGAGGGCGGCGAAGGCCACGATCGTGCCGAGCAGGGCGGGCATCGGGTGCCGGAGGCTCCACCACGGCACGAGCTGGGCCAGGAAGATCGACACCGGGAGCGCGGCGCTGACCGTGGCGACCACGCGGGTGGCGGTGAGCATGCGCCGGTGACGCCTGACCACGATCGCGGCGAGGCCGTAGAACAGCAGTTGCGCGCTGACCAGCGCGATGAAGAACGGCTCCCTGACCTCTCTGAGCACCTGGCTCGCCAGGTCGGCGTCGGCCAGCCCGCGGGCCGCCTCGGCGGCGGGCGGAGCCGCGCCGCCCCCCGACCACGCCCTGCCGACCACGCCCTCGGGCGTGGGGATGCCGAGCAGGTGGGTGACCGTGGCCGTGATGTCGGTGATCGTGACCAGTGCCCGCTGCCTGGTCGAGGCGGCGGTCAGCCATCCACGCCCGTACGGCCCGCCCGTGGCGATCGCCACGTGGAGATGGGCGACGGAGCCGGAGTCGGAGATCCCGGCCACCAGGACGGTGGTGCCCTGGGGGACCTTCGACAGCACCTCGCCCACGGTCCGGTCGGCCGCGCCCACGGCCTCCCGCCGCGCCTCCCCGTCCAGGTCGGCCGGCTCCCGCTCGGCCCCGGCCGTGGTCGTGGACGGCGCGGCCCGGGCTGGGAACGCTGTGGATTCCGGGGCCGATGCCGTGGGCCGCGCGGGATGGGTTGTGGACGGCGCGGCCGGCGGCGTGGCCTGGGTTGTGGACGGCTCGGCCGGCGGCGTGGCCTGGGTTGTGGACGGCGCGGCCGGCGGCGTGGCCTGGGTTGTGGACGGCGCGGTCGGCGGCGTGGCCTGGGTTGTGGACGGGGTGGATCGCGTGGCCGGGGGGCTCGCCTCCCGGCCGCCGGTCCAGGCTCGGGTGATCTCTCCGGCTTCGGCGACGACCAGTGCGTACGGCGCGAGGTCGGGCAGCGCGGCGGGCGTGGCGGCGTACGCCGCGACCCGGCCGGATCCGTCGGCGGCGGCGAGGGCGGCCCCCGGGCCGATCGCCGCGACCTTCCCTCCGGCGGCGGTGACGGCGTCGGAGAGGAGCCCGAGCCGTGCCTTGAACGGACTCGACTGCTGCGCGGCGACCAGCGCGGGCCAGCCGGGCACCGACGCCGTACCGCCGTCGCCGGCGGCCACGGGTGCGGGGATCGCGCCGCAACCCGGGCCGGGGGAGGCCGCCCGCTGGCCCGCCGAGACGGTCAGCCATCCGGCGGCCGGGCAGGTGACGGGCAGGCCTTCCGGCGGCACCGCCCGCGTGGACAGCGACGCGGTGGCGCCCCGGTCCGCCAGGGCCCACAAGGTGGGTGTCCGCTCCGGATCGAGGTCCGCCCAGCGCAGCCCGGGCACCCCGATCACCACCACCCGCCCCACTGGCGCGGCTCCAGCCACCGGCAGGGTTCCCCCCGCCGGCGCGGTTCCGGCGGAGGCCGGGCCGGAAGAGGCGGGCACGATGAGGGCCGCGACGAGGAGCGTGAGGAGAGCCGCGAGGAGCACCCGCACCGTGCGAGGGCTGGGGCCGCCAGGGGTGAGCATCGGCACAGAGCGGGGGCCTGGGCTCACGGGCACGCCGCCGCGGCCCGGCGGGGCGGCGGAAGGTCCCCGGCCCGGCGCCGGTGCTGGTGCGGATGGCACTGTTCCAGGCTCCCTCATGATCGGCGATGGTGCGGCCACGGTCCACGGTAACCTGCCTGGTTGTGACGACTGGCCGCATCGCCGGGGCCCGCCGGCCCGCCTGGGCATGGGCGCTGGCCCTGGTGGCGGTGGCCGCCGCCGCGTCCCCGCTGATCGCCCACTGGCTCACCAATCCGGACGACCAGCGCCTCGTCGACCTCGACGTCTACCGTACGGGCGGCTGGGCACTCCTGCGGGGCCTGCCCGTCTACGACGTGATCACGCCGGCGCCCCAGTTGCTGCCCTTCACGTACCCGCCGGTCGCCGCGATGCTGGCGGTGCCGCTCGCCGCGATGTCCTGGCCGGTCGCGCAGTGGGTGTGGACGATCGCGGTCGTCGCCGTTCTCGCGGTGACGGTCCGGCACGCGTTCCGGGCCTTCCTGGACGGCGGGCGCGGCGCCCTGGCCGCGCCCGCGCTGTTCGCCGTGCTGTGCGCCGCGTGCATGTACCTCATGCCGATCAGGGACCAGGTCAGGTTCGGCCAGGTGGACCTGTTCCTCCTCGCGCTGTGCCTGCTCGACTGCGTGGTGCGCCGCCCGTGGTGGCCGCGCGGGATGCTCATCGGGCTGGCGACGGCGGTGAAGCTGACCCCCGGCGTGTTTCTCGTCTACCTGGCCGTCACCGCGTTCGCCCCTCGCGACGCAGGCCCAGGCCGCAGCGGCACCGCCCCCAGCGGCCCGAGGCAGCGCCACGGGAGCACCGCGCAGCGCCATGGGGACGCGGCACAGCGCCACGGGGACGCGGCACAGCGGCGGGCTCTGTTCATGGCGGTGTTCACGGCGGCGGTGCTCACGCTGCTGCCGTTCGTGGTGATCACCGACGACGCGCGGGACTTCTGGTTCGGGGCGCTGCTCGACTCCGAGCGGCTGGGCGCCAACGCCGCCACCACCAACCAGTCGCTGCGGGGCATGCTGCTGAGGCTCTACCTGCCCGACGCGCTGACCTCGGCCGTCTGGCTGGCCGCCGTCGCGGCCGTCGGCTGGTACGGCTTCCGTCAGGCCCGGCGGGCGTACGTGGACGGCGACACGATGACGGCGGTCGCGCTCACCGGGCTGATGGCGGTGCTGCTGTCGCCGGTGGCGTGGATCCATCACATCGCCTGGATCGTGGTGGTGGTCGCGGCCGTGGCCGGGTCCGGGCGCGACCCGGTCCGGCTGCTGGTCGCGGCCGGCGTGTGGCTGTACTACGTGCTGCCCATCCCCTGGTGGGGAGTGTCGATCAAGGCGCTGGAGATCCCGATCCTCAGCCCGGTCGCCGGGAAGATCGTGCAGAACGCCTTCGGGCTCGGGGCGATCGGCCTGGTCTGGCTGCTCGGGTCCTGGCTGCCGCGATGGCGGGCCTCCGTCACCACCGCTGCCGCGGTCCCCGCCGCGAAGGCCTGACCCCGGGAACGCGCGGCCGACGGGCCGCGTGGAGGGTGCGCGCGGCAGCCGGGTGGGCAGCGCGATCGTCTCAGGTTTTCCACAGAAGGTGATTCGGCGCCCTCACGGCCGATACCTGCGGATACTCTGGACGGCATGTCGAAGCTCGCGTACCTGGGGCCGCAGGGCACCTTCTGTGAAGCGGCACTGCGACTCCTGGCGCCCGACGCCGAGCGCCTGCCCTGCGCCAACGTCGGAGCCGCGCTCGACGCCGCCCGCGACGGCGCGGCCGACGGCGCGGTCGTCCCGCTGGAGAACTCGGTGGAGGGGGCGATCACCCAGACCCTCGACGAGCTGGCCAAGGGCAGGTCGCTGCACATCACCGGCGAGGTGCTGCTCCCGGTCGAGTTCGCCCTGCTGGTCCGGCCCGGCACCGAGCTGGCCCAGATCAAGCGGATCATCACGCATCCCGCCGCGCACACGCAGTGCCGGGGGTTCATCGAGCGCGAGCTGCCCGGAGCCGTGGTGATCGCCGGATCCTCCACGGCCGCCGCCGCGCAGGAGGTCTCCCTCCCCGGCTCGCCGTACGACGCGGCCATCAGCCCGGCCATCGCCGGGGAGTACTACGGGCTCGACGCCGTCGCCTCGGACATCGGCGACCGCTCCGACACCGTGACGCGGTTCATCCAGGTGAGCCGGCCGGGGCCGCTGCCCGAGCCGACCGGCGCCGACCGCACCTCGCTCGTCGCCTTCCTGCGCGACGACCACCCGGGCGCCCTGCTGGAGATGCTGAGCGAGTTCGCCGTGCGCGGGGTGAACCTGACCCGGATCGAGTCGCGCCCCACCGGCGACGGCATCGGGCGTTACTTCTTCCACTTCGACCTGGAGGGTCACATCGCGGACGCCAGGGTCGGCGAGGCCGTCTCCGGGCTCCACCGGCTCTGCGGCGACCTGCGCTTCCTCGGCAGCTATCCCCGCGCCGACCGGGTCGCCACGCAGGTCAAGCCGGGTACGGCGGACGGCGACTTCGACGAGGCCGCGCAGTGGCTCGGAAAGATCCGCGCCGGTCTCGCTTGACACACGGGAGCCGCACCGGCTCCGGTAGCCTGTGAGCCGTGATTGACCTGCGAACCCTTCGTGAGGACCCGGACCGGCTCCGGGCGTCGCAGCGCGTCCGCGGCGAGGACGACTCGGTCGTGGAGACCCTGCTGTCGCTCGACGAGCGCCGCCGTGCCGCGCTCAACAACTTCGAGTCGCTGCGCGCCGAGCAGAAGAGCATCGGCAAGTCGGTGTCCCGCGCGTCCGGAGACGAGCGCCAGGCGCTGCTCGACCGCGCGAAGGAGCTGGCCGCGCAGGTGAAGACGGCCGAGGCCGAGGCCGCCGCGCTGGCGGGCGAGCTCGACGAGCTGCTCATGACCGTCCCGAACATCGTCGAGGAGGGCGCGCCCCCCGGTGGCGAGGACGACTACGTGGTCATCGAGGAGGTCGGCGAGAAGCCGGTCTTCGACTTCGAGCCGCGCGACCACGTCGAGCTGGGCGAGCTGCTCGGCGCGATCGACACCGAGCGCGGGGCCAAGGTGTCCGGCGCGCGGTTCTTCTTCCTGAAGGGCGCCGGCGCGCGACTCCAGCTCGGGCTGCTGAACATGGCGATCCAGCAGGCGGTCGAGGCGGGTTTCACGCCGATGATCACACCTGTGCTGGTGAAGCCGGAGTCGATGCAGGGCACCGGCTTCCTCGGCGCCCACGCGAGCGAGGTCTACCGGCTGGAGGCCGACGACCTCTACCTGGTCGGCACCAGCGAGGTGCCGCTGGCGGCGTACCACTCCGACGAGATCCTCGACCGGACGGCGCTGCCGATGCGGTACGCCGGGTGGTCGTCCTGCTTCCGGCGCGAGGCGGGGTCGTACGGCAAGGACACCCGGGGGATCATCCGCGTCCACCAGTTCGACAAGGTGGAGATGTTCTCCTACTGCCGTCCCGAGGACGCCCACGAGGAGCACCTGCGGCTCCTCGCGTGGGAGAAGGAGATGCTGGAGAAGGTCGAGATCCCCTACCGCGTGATCGACGTGGCGGGCGGCGACCTCGGCTCGTCGGCGGCCCGCAAGTACGACTGCGAGGGCTGGGTGCCCACCCAGGGCCGCTACCGCGAGCTGACCTCGACCTCGAACTGCACCGACTTCCAGGCCCGCCGCCTCAAGGTGCGCTACCGCGACGAGGACGGCAGGCCGCAGCACGTGGCCACGCTCAACGGCACGCTCGCCACCACCCGGTGGATCGTGGCGATCCTGGAGAACCACCAGCAGGCGGACGGCTCGGTCGTGGTGCCCAAGGCGCTGCGGCCGTACGTCGGACTCGACGTTCTGGAGCCGGTGTCGCGTTAGGGACGCGCCGCCGGGCGGCCCTCTTCGGCGCCTGGTGAAGGGGCCGGGTGATTGGCCGAGTGAGGGTGGGCGTCAGGAGTGATGTAAATCTCTTCGCCGGATCGGCGATCGGACCCGAAAGAGGCCTCCGTGCGTGAAACTTTCACGCACGGAGGCCTCCTCATGTGAGCGGTACCAGACCTGGCGGCCGGGCCGGCGATTGGGCCCGGATATACGAAAGGCGGGGCTCGCAGGCGCGAGCCCCGCCTTCGTCACGTCAGGTCAGAGACCACGGACGTTCGACGCCTGCGGACCCTTCGGACCGGCGATGACCTCGAACTCGACCCGCTGGCCGTCCTCGAGGTTGCGGTAGCCGCTGCCAGTGATCGCGGAGAAGTGCACGAACACGTCGGGCTCGCCGCCGTCCGGTGCGATGAAGCCGAAGCCCTTCTCAGCGTTGAACCACTTGACGGTTCCCTGAGCCATTACTGCTCTCCCTAAGGAAGTGAATCTTGGGGACCACACCTCGTGGCCCCCGGTGTGTCGCACAGCTCCCCGGGTGGCTCATACAGTCAAACTGGTTTTCGCTACGGGAACAGCTAATACAACGCCTTCACATCTAACACTATGTAGCCCGTTGGTGTTCCACGTCTGGGGCAGATTTCTCGCACCGGGGGTGGTCGAGGGGTGGTCGTGCCGGGTCACGGTGCAGACTGGAACCTGCTATGACCTGCCCCCGCCTCATCGCCACGGATCTCGACGGCACCGCGCTGCGTACCGACGGAACGATCTCATCGCGTACGGCCGCCGCCTTCGCCCGGGTGGAGAAGTCCGGCGGCACCCTCGTCTTCGTCACCGGGCGTCCACCCCGGTGGATGCACAGCGTCGCCGGAACCGTGGGGCACTGCGGGCTCGCGATCTGCGCGAACGGCGCACTCGTGTACGACCTGCACACCGAGCGGATCGTCGAGTCGCATCTGATCGCCCCTGACATCCTGGAGGAGTGCGTCGCCCGCCTCCGGCGGGACGTGCCGGGCCTGACGTTCTCGGTCGAGTACGAGGGTGACTTCGCCCACGAGGCGGCGTACGCCCTCGGCGGCTGGGACTCCCGGGAGGTGTCGTGCGGACGCGAGGTGGGGACCGCCGCGCTGACCTCCCTGCCGTGCGCCAAGCTGCTCGCCCAGCATCCCGCGATGGACCCCGACGAACTGGTCCGCGTGGCCCTGGAGATCGTGGGCGACATCGTGACCCCGACGCACTCCAGCGGCCGGGCGCTGCTGGAGATGAGCGCGTACGGGGTGACGAAGGCGACGGCGCTGGCCACGCTGGCGGAGGAGCGGGGGATCAAGCCGGCGGAGGTGGTCGCCTTCGGCGACATGCCGAACGACCTGCCGATGCTGACCTGGGCCGGCACGTCGTACGCGGTGGCGAACGCCCACCCGGACGTGCTGGCCGCCGTCGACCACGTGACGGCGGCCAACAACGACGACGGTGTCGCGGTGGTGCTGGAGAACCTCTTCCGGCCTCGCGGCCCTTACAGGTAGGGGCCGCCGGCGCGGTGGCCCTGCTCGTCCGCGGCCTGGCTCAGGCCGCCGGGGAGGGCGCGGCGCATCTGTTCGAGCTGGGCCCGCGCGGCCATCTGCTGGGCGAACAACGTGGTCTGGATGCCGTGGAACAGGCCCTCCAGCCAGCCGACGAGCTGGGCGTGCGCGACCCTCAGCTCGGCGTCGCTGGGCGGGGTGGGGCTCTCGTCGCTGAACGGCAGCGACAGCCGTTCCAGCTCCTCCACGAGCTCGGGGGCCAGGCCCTCCTCCAGCTCCTTGATCGAGCTCTGGTGGATGTCCTTGAGCCGCTTGCGGCTGGCGTCGTCGAGGGGAGCGGCGCGCACCTCCTCCAGAAGCTGACGGATCATGCTGCCGATCCGCATCACCTTGGCGGGCTGCTCCACCAGGTCGGCGACGGATCGCTCCTCGTGCTCGCCGCCCTTACCGTCGCCGGAGACCGACAGGCCCTGCGGGCCCACGACCACGATCTGCGGCGTGCTCTCGTCTGCGTTCATCGATCGCTTACAACTCCTGACTCACTCCGCTGGGGCACACCGGTGCTCACCCGACCCAACCTAGCTCACCTGACCAGCAGCAGCTTTCCGACGTGGGCCCCCTCCTCGAGCATGCGGTGCGCCCGTCCGGCCTGGTCGAGCGGAATCCGCTCGTGCACCACGGGCCGTACGGCCCCGGCGGTGACCAGCGGCCAGACGCTCTCCACGACGCCCCGGCAGATCACGCCCTTGTCGTCCACCGGGCGGTGGCGCAGGCCGGTCGCGTGGATCGCCGCCCGCTTGGCGAGCAGCGCCCCGAGGTCGAGCTCGCCCTTGGCGCCGCCCTGCATGCCGATGACCACCAGCCTGCCGCCGGTGGCGAGGGCCCGGAGGTTCCCGGCCAGGTACTTCGCGCCGATGATGTCGAGGATGACGTCGGCCCGGCTCTCGAACCGCTCGGCGAAGTCCTCCTCGTAGTAGTTCACCGCCTCGTCCGCGCCGAGGGCCCGGCAGCGTTCGATCTTCTCGGCCGAGCCCGCCGTCACCAGCACCCGGGAGCCGTACGCCTTGGCGAGCTGGATCGCCATCGTGCCGATGCCGCTCGCGCCGCCGTGGACGAGCAGCGTCTCGCCCTTCCGCAGGCGGGCGGTCATGAAGACGTTCGACCAGACCGTGCAGGCGACCTCGGGCAGCGCGGCCGCCTCGTCGAGCGCGAGCCCCTCGGGCACCGGCATGACCTGCTGCCACGGGACGGCCACCCGCTCGGCGTACCCGCCGCCCGCGAGCAGGGCGCAGACCCGGTCGCCGGAGGCGATACCCGGAACGTTCCCCCCGACCTCGGCGACCACCCCGGAGCACTCGAGACCGGGGATCTCCGAGGCGCCGGGCGGCGGCGGGTAGAGGCCGCGCCGCTGGAGGAGGTCGGCCCGGTTGACGGCCGAGGCGGCGACGTCGATGACCACCTCACCTGGGGCGGGACGTGGATCGGGCACTTCCCGCCAGTCCAGAACCTCGGGTCCGCCGGGTTCGGAAATCACCATCGCGCGCATGTGACCTAAAGTAGCGTGACGGAGAACTAGGGCGGTTGCCCGCATTCACCGGATTACGTGGCGCTAATCTTCAATGTGATTGCTACCCCATAAGCCCATCCCGAGGGGGTACTCGGTGGCGAGACATGATCGTGAGGATCCCCATTCTCTGGAGGACCAGCTCGCGTGGCTGGACGCGATCAAGGAGATGCCCGACGAGGTCGAGATAGCGGTGAGCGCGGTCACGTCCGCGACCCTCGCCTCTCCACCGCCCTCGCCCGCCGCCGAGCCCGAGGCCGCCTCGCCGTACCCCGCCGACCCCTGGAGCCTCGTCCCGGCCGAGCCCGCGTCCGGCGGGCTGTTCCGCGCCACGACCGAGTCCGCGTACGGCGCACCGGTCCAGGAGGACGCCGAGGCCCGGGAGGCGTCGTCCACCGGCCCGATCCGCGAGTCCGGTTTCGGCGGTTCCGCCGCGTACGGCTCGGGTGATCAGGGCGGCGACAGCGCCGCGACCTCGGCGTACGACTACGGATACGGCACCGATTCGGGATATGGAACCGACTCGGGATACGGGAACGACACGGGATATGGCGAAACGGCCTTCGTCACCCCGCCGGAACCCGTCAGGCCGGAACGCTCCGACGAATCCTCGGCCGTAAGTGAGGAGCGGGAAGAGGGCCGGTCGGTGGAGTCCTCCACCGGTCCCGTGCGGTTCCCCTCGTTCAGAAGTACGGAGACAGAGTCGGAGAGCGGGGAATCGTACAGTTCCTTCGGGACGCCGACCGCGTCCTTCGGCACGCCTCTGGGGACGTCGACCGGGCCCGTCAGCGCTCCGCAGCTCGGCGATGCGGCGGACGCGCCGGCGCCGGAGTCACCGGCCGGGAGCCGGGACGAGGAGGAGGACGGCGACGACCACTCCACCCCGTCGTCTGGAGGGGCCTTCGGGCGTGGCGCGTTCTCGTCGCCCGTGGACACCGACTCCTACAACATCGGGGCGTTCTCGGACACCGAGACGCGTAAGCGTCACACGCCGGACCCGCCGTCCGCGTCGAAGGAGCCGCTGCGGGGCTGGCTGGAGCCGGCGGTGCCGGTGGAGGCCGTCAGGCAGGAGGACGCCACCGACGCCGAGCCGGAGGAGCCTCCGGCCCCCTCGGAGGCCTCGTCGTCGTTCGCGCCCCCGCGGCCCGAGCGTACGGACGATCGCTTCACCGGCTCCCCGCGGCCCGAGCGTACGGACGATCGCTTCACCGGCTCGCTGCGGTCGGAGCGTGCGGACGATCGCTTCACCGGCTCGCTGCGGTCCGAGCGTGCGGATGACCGCTTCACCGGCTCACTGCGGGACGACCTGGCGGCCGAGGAGCGCAAGCCGTACGAGCCGGGCCCGGTGGCGCCCCCCGCGCCCGCGCAGGCCGCGGCGCCGGAGCCCGTTGTGGCTCCCGAACCGGCTCCGGAACGCCCTGCCGCCTCCGCGTACCCCACCGCCCCCGCTCGTTCCGCCGCCCCGCCTCGCTCCATCGCCGAGGCCGCTCCGGTCATCCCGGATGCTCCGGCTGTCCCGGAGCGGGACGCCTTCGCGGAGCGGGAGGCGTACCAGTCGCCGCGGCGGCCCGCTCCGCCGGTCTCCGCGTTCAATTCACCGGCGCGCGCCACAGGTCCCAAGACGGCGGGGTCCAAGCCGAACGCCGACAGTCTCGACCCGGTCGTCCTCCTGCGCGGCCGCAGGAACGCTCCCGCGACAGGCTGGCGGCGTCTGGTCTACAAGGCCTCCGCCGGGCTGATCAAGCCGGGCGAGGCCCCGGAGGTGCGGCGCCGCCGCGAACTCGTCCAGCGCGCCCGTACGCCGGTGGCCACGGGGCATCACCGGGTCGCGGTGCTCAGCCTCAAGGGCGGGGTGGGCAAGACCACGACGACCGTCGGCCTGGGCGCCACGCTCGCGCAGGTGCGCGGTGACCGCGTCATCGCCGTCGACGCCAACCCGGACCGTGGAACGCTCTCCGACAAGGTGGAGCTGGAGACGTCGGCGACCGTACGCGACCTGCTGAACGAACGCGCCCAGATCAAGCGGTACGTGGACATCCGGGCCTTCACCTCGCAGACGCCCTCGCGGCTGGAGATCCTGGCGTCCGACCGCGACCCGTCGGTGTCGGAGGCGTTCAGCGCCAAGGACTACCACTCGGTGGCGCAGGTGCTGGAGAACTTCTACTCCATCTGCATCACCGACTGCGGCACGGGGCTCCTGCACTCGGCCATGTCGGGCGTGCTGGGCATGGCCGACCAGATCGTGCTGGTCAGCTCGCCCTCGGTGGACGGCGCCCGCGCGGCCTCGGCCACGCTGGACTGGCTGGAGGCGCACCACTACGGCGACCTCGTCCGGTCCGCCACCGTGGTGCTCTGCAGCGTACGGCCGCGGTCGAAGTCGACGGTCGACCTCGACAAGCTGGAGGCCCACTTCGCCGCCCGCTGCCGTACGGTCGTCCGCGTGCCGTACGACCCGCACCTGGAGGAGGGAGCGGAGATCGACCTGGACCGGCTGCAGCAGGCCACCCGGGACGCCTACCTCCGCCTGGCCGCCTCCGTCGGCGACGGCTTCGCCGGCCCACAGGCACTGGTCGAGCGCAAGTTCTCCGAGATCCCGGACCACCTGTAGGGGCATCGACTGATCTTTTTCACCGGTCGCGGTCACGTCCGGGGCGGTGAGAGACTAGTCTGCGGCGTGGCGCCTCGAACGAGGCGCCGCCAGGGAGAGCTCGCCTAGTGGACGATGGCGGCGGTCTTGAAAACCGCTAGGCCGGGTGACCGGTCTCGTGGGTTCGAATCCCACGCTCTCCGCTCTGTGATGTCGCAAGACATCGGAAACCCTCGAACCTACGGGTTCGGGGGTTTCTTTGTGTACTGGGGTTGGTAGTCGCGGGCGGGGTCGATGGTCAGCTCGCGGAGGAGTTCTCCGGTGGTGGCGGCGACCACCCGGACGTGGAGATCGTCGACGAGAAGGATGACGTGGGTTTTCACCCATGCGCAGCCGTGAGAAGCGCCAACCGACTGCGCGATCCCGCCCTGCCGCCTATGTCCCCGACCTCATCGAGGGCATCTGGTCGCTGCTCAAATGCCGCGCTCTCGACGATCTCGCCCTCGCCGACCTGCCCAGCTCGTCCGCGTCATCAAGCACGTCCAGGAAAGATCCAGTACCGGGCCCACTTCATAGATGAGCAATCAACCAACCCCTACAAGCGCAGAAGTCGCAGGCGGCTGTCGATGTTCCGCCATGCCACGCTGATTACAGGAACATTGTTCCACTCCGCCGGGAGCTCTGACCATATTTCATGATAGGCCGGACAAAATGTCACATACCTATACTCTGGTGACTAATCGAATCTTGCCTCCAGATATCCCAATCAGGGTGTAGCTTCTAACAGCTTCACATCGATGATTCAAGGCGCTTAATCCGTGGCAAATGATCAAATCCCCGCCAGATGGCCCATTGGCACATTCATGGACAGACTCAGCCCGGAGGAGCGGGCAGGGCTTCTAGCTCTCGCGCCGTCGTCCCCGCGGCAGGCCGGCGAACCACTCATCTATCAAGGAGATCGAGATAGGTCCGACGTCTTTCTTCTGAGGTCCATCCCAGGTCAGCGGCTCACGGCGTGCGTGAAGGTGACTGCCTACCTGGAATCGGGCGGGGCAGCCATGCTGGGCATCCGCGTCTGCGGCGACGTGGTCGGCGAACTGGCGGCTCTGCGCAGACAGCCGAGATCGGCCATGGTGACCACGTGCAGTCCGATGTTGGTGCACGTCATTCACGCACAGGCCTTCACCGACTTCCTCGATCATCACCCTGCGGCATGGAATGCACTTGCCAGGATGATCGCCGACCGGCTCGACTGGGCCAACCGTAGAAGAACTGACTTTGCTCAGTTCAGCGTGCCTGTACGGGTTGCGAACGTGCTCGTGGAAATCTCCAGCCGGCACGGAGTCGACAGGGTCGATGGCAAACGGGGCCTCGGAATCGATCTTACCCATGAGGAGATCGCTCACCTTGTCGGGGCCAGAAAAGATGCCGTCTTCAAAGCCATCCGACGTTTCAAGGATCTTGGACTGATCGACGCCAGTCATCGCCGGAAGATCATCATCGACCCGATCGGTCTAGCCGATTTCCGGTGAACCGTACTGGTACGTCTTGAAGTGATGTGATCTCCGCCAGACTCTACCCCCGTCGATCTACCCGACCACTCTGGTCGATCGTTTAGCAACCACAAGGTGACGTGATGCTTGATTCTGATTTCAGCCGCCGCTTGATCGTGGCGGTCGATGCGGAGGGATACGGCCGCGGCGACGACCTACGGCACGACTCGCTCCAGTCGGGCCTGGCCCAGGTCATGGACCGCGGCGCACGAGAGGCCGGCCTGCGCCGCGAGATCTGGACCCGTCAGGAAGCTGGTGACGGTGAGGTCATCGTCCTCCCCGAAGGGGAGCCCGAGCTCAGGGTCGTCGATGACCTGGTGCGCCGCGTGCGCAAGGCACTTCACGACCACAATCGCGAACGCCGGGACGACGCCCGCCTGCGGATACGCATCTCTATCGGCCACGGGGTCGTGAAACGTGGCGCCATGGGCTTCGTCGGCCAGGTCGTCGTCACCACCTGCCGACTGCTCGACGCGAAAGCCGCCCGCACCGCCTTGAAGGTGAACCCGCGCGCCGATCTAGTGCTGATACTCACCGATCGGCTCTACGAGGACGTCGTCCGACAACTCCATACCTCTTACCGACCAGAGTCCTTCACTCGGCTGGAGGTGCCGACCAAGGAACGCACCGAGATCGCTTGGATGTGGATCCCCTCAGAAGACCTGGATCAGAAAGGAACTCGCAACGTGGACAACTTGCCCGAGGTCGCCGACACCCTGTGGGCGCTGATCGCTGGCGGCGCCCTCGAGCGTCTGGGCGCCTACGGCACCGAGACCGGCCTCGTCGGCGCTCGGAAACTGCTCGCGAAGATCAAGGCGTTCCGGTCCGAGCAGGGCCGACCGGCCGACCCGGAGTCGCGCGACGACCTGCTGGAGTCCCTGGAGAAGCTGGTGCGTGTCGACGCCGCCGCGCAGCAGTTCGCGCAGCAGTTCAACGCAAAGCAGATGACCGTCAACCTGATCACCGCTCCCATTTCCGGCGAGGAGATCACCTTTGGCTTCCGAAACTGAGTCGTCGGCCGAGGGGGTACTGATCGGCGAGGAAGCCACGCCTGTCGATCTGACTGATCAGACCGAGGCGACGAACGAGAGTTTCGCACAGGTCTCCCAGGTCCAGACCGTCATCAACCACATCCACGGCAACATCGGAGGAGCCTCTTTCGGCATCTCGGGATCCCACCCCAAGTCTCGCCGCACGTCCGGCCCCATATCCCAGTACGAAATAGCGGAGGCCCGCACCTGCTTCGTGCGCCACGCCAGCTATATGGCCGCCGCCGAACGGCTGAAGAACGGGAACATGGTGGCTTTGGTCGGCAACGCCGGAACGGGTCGCCGAACGGCGGCGCTCAACCTGCTTGACGAGTTCGTCGGCGCGCAGCGCCATGTGGTGGAGCTCAGCCCGGCGTACACCCTGGAGAAGCTGGTTGCCCGCGAGTACCGGAAGGCTCACGGCTATCTGCTGTGCGACTGGCCTATGGACGACGTCGACGGAAGCATCGCCGGCTTTCACGTACGGGAGATCAGACGCCGCGTGCGCGATGCCGGCGCTTATCTGGTGATCACGGGGACAGCCACTTCGCTGCCCGAAGGAGACCAAATACCCTGGCTACCGCCGCCGGCCTGCGACGTCCTGCGGGCTCACCAGGTGGCGCCCGAGGTCGCTGACGAGGCAGCCACCCAGATCACCGCCGACCATGCCATGAACGACGTGGTGACACTGGCGCGCGATCTGGCATCAGGGGTTCCGCTGGACAAAGCGCTCGGCAGGCTGGAGTCTGCTGGGCGGCGCGACGTGGTCGCCTGGTTCGATGGTCCGCGTACCCGAGGTGAGCTCTTCGAGATGGCCGCCATGGCCTTCGCCGCTGGTCTTTCGGAAAACGGCTTCGAGTCGCTGCTCGCCCGGCTGGAGTCCATCGCCGGTATCGGCGAGGAAAAGGCGGATGCCATCTCAGCGGATGATCCAATGCCAAGCCGCCGCCTGCTCCGGGTGGCAGAGGGTTCGCTTTTCAGTCTGTCGCCGCGACGCAGGCTGGAATTCAAGGTCGAGGGTCACCGAACACATGTGATGCGGGAGCTGTACCAGCGACACGGCATGCGGTTGTGGGATCCGGTCACCGAATGGCTCCATGAGTGCGCCGCTCTACGCGACCCGAGCGTACAGGCGGAGATTGCCAGGGGTGTGGCGGTTCTGGCCTCCGTCGCGGGTTACTCGTATGTCGAAAGCACTTTCCTCACTCCATGGGCCCGCGGAAGGGGCGTCATGCGCGGCCAGGCCACCGCCGCGATGGCCATCTCATGGTTGTGCCTAGACGAGACGACCCGTCCGGAGGTTCTACGTACAGTCACCTCGTGGACGAGGTCCTCCGCCGCCAGGCCCAAATTCACCGCCACCCTTGCCTGGTCCGGCGAGTTGGGCATTCGGTTCCCGATGGAGGCAGCCCGGATGCTTTGGCTGCAGATCAGAGACAGTGAGAAGCCTGTCCGGCATGCGGAGATCGCGCTGGCCCGTCTGTTCGCAGCGCTGACCGAGGCCACCGGCAACGCTCTGCCCATCCTCGACTGGCTGGCGCGTCAGATCAGCAGCGACAGGCGGATTGGCCGTGCGGTCGACCCTCTGATTCGGGCGATCTTGAGCGTCCTTTCGGCTCGGGCGGACCGCGTCGGAACCCCTACAGTCACCGCTCACCTGCGCAGTCGCCCTGAATCAGCTATCCCTCTCGCCACTCTTTGGTCCGCGGTGCTGGTGAAGCGCCCTCACCGCAAGGATGGACTGTCTGCCCTGTACGACGCCGTCTGCGCCTTTGACAAACGCGATGACGACGACCGTGACCGTGTCCGTGCCCTGTTTGCAGCGCTCGTGGAAACCCTCCCGGAGAAGGAACGGCCACTGCTGGCCTATGACCTGCGGCGCTATGCCATCTCTCGCAACACTGACGAGGACCGGCTGGAGCTTCTCATGTCGCTGCTCCGGATCTTCCTAAGCCCGGCTGTACTTTCCCTCAACACCATTGGAAAACGTCCATGAGCTACCCCGTGGTCAGCCAGGTCCCCCTTGACCCTGTCGTCAAGCAACGATTCCTGAGCAAACCTCGTCGTTCGATCTCCAGCCTGCCCCGTCAACTTCCTCATCAGCGGCTCGTCTTCGAGTACGACGGTACGTTCGTACTGGGCGATCGGCGGCTGCGCGGCGACGAACCACACGTGCTGCTGGCCGACAGCGTTAGCGTTGTGGACGTGGCCAAGGATCGCCCCGTGACGATCCACGTGTCGATCAACTCCTCCGGCGCTCACGACTTCACGGTTGCGGTGCAGTTTCGCTGCACGGTCGACGAACCGATTGAGGTGGTGCGCGCGGGCTTGACCGACGTCACCGAGCACCTCGTCACCTATATCCGGGCCTACCACAAGCTCTTCGAACTCGGCCGGAGCCACGGGTTGGACGACGTTCACGAGGTGTGGACCATCGTGCATGCTCAGGTGAAGGCTTACACGACTGTGGTGCCATGTGTACTGCCCGGCATGTCGGCGGAGTTCGCCGGCCTCGACGTGTACGCCCCCGACGAGATCGCCCACGGGCGGCGGCGCTACGAGACCAACCTGCACGACCTCCAGGGCGCACACGGCCTCCGCGACGCCAAACGCAAGCTCGACCGTAACTTCGAACTCGATGAGCTGGACTACCTGCACACCAAGGGCCATAGCTCCAACGACTTCATCCGGCAGGAGGCGGCTCTCGACCGGGATCAGCAGATCAGCGAGGCTGAGAAGGTCAGGGACTTCCTGAACAGCGGTCGTGGCGCTGCCGACGGCCTGTACGTCACCGTTCGCGGCCTCAGTGACCAGCAGGTTGCCGACCGGTACGCCGCCCTGGGAGATCGGGAGTACAGCGCTATCCAGCACAGGATGCAGCGCGAGCACGAGTTGCAAGTCGTTCAGGCTCGCGGCCGGGCGGAGGTTGTCCGGGCGGCGATTGCCCAGGGCCTGTTCAACGAGAACACCGGCAAGGAGCTACTTGCCACGTTCGACGATGTCGAGCCGGAAGCGGAGGTGAAGGGCCTCGAAGGCCCCGCTTACGAGCCCCGTGCCGAGGTGACGGCGGGTGACACCGATGACGACCTTTTCCCGGAGGAGGACGTCCGTGGTTGACATCCTTCACGGATCGAAGGCGGCCCAGCAGCACGGACGGCACCCCCGGCGCCGGGATCGACTCCCTTTCGGGACGTTCCTGCGTCGGTTCACCGGAGTCGACGAGAAAATCCTCGCCAGTGTTCCTCAGGAACGTTCCCGCTACACCAGCCTCGGCGGAGTCGTGGTCAGCACCGCGCTGATAGCGGCCACCTCCATGCTGGGCGCACTGACACTGCTCTCGCAAGCGTCCCCGCTGTATCTGGTGCCGGTGGCGGTGCTGTGGGGTCTGATCATCGCTAACGTCGATCGATTCCTGATCACCAGCCTTCACGGCGACAATGACGGCTGGTCCCGCTGGGGCAACGTACTGATCCGGCTGGCCCTCGCCATCGTCATCGGCGTCTTTATCGCCGAGCCGCTGACCCTGAAGATTTTCCAGGAGCGGCTCGATCGGCAGATCATGGTTGAACGCAACCAGGCGATCAGCCTGACGGAGAGCCGGTACAAGCAGTGCAACCCTCTCAAAGGGCCGGCTCCTTCGGGTGTGGACTGTAACGGCTATCTCCTCGACGGCGGCGACCAAGCACTCGCCGTTGAAGGCAACATGACGCAGAGGCAGCACACCCTCCAGGCCGCGGAAGATCGGCTGGAGGCGGACATAGAACAGCGTGGGAAGCTGGAGGGACGCCGCGACCGCGAGTGCTATGGCGTCAAGGTTCCGAACCGGACCACTGGCGTGCCCGGCGACGGACCCGAGTGCAAGGCCCGGAACAACGAGCTCAATACCTTCGTCGCCAACCATGACATCCCCCAGCAGCAGGCGGAAGTGGCGAAACTGAAAGCGGAACTCGGCTCTCTCGCGGCCGATCGCGCCAGCGCCGAGGCAAAACGCGCGGCGGCACTCAGCAAGAAGATCACCGAGCATGTCGAGGAGAGCAGGCGCGCCTACACCGACATCGGCCTGCTTGATCGATGGGAGGCCTTGGGGACGGTCGCAGGCCAGAGCGGCATGGTCAACTTCGCCCACTGGTTGTTGCGCATCATCTTCGTCCTGCTCGACTGCATGCCCATTATCTCCAAGATGCTGAACGGCAAGACCGAGTACGATCGCCTCCTTACTCAGGAACTGCGCGCGGGCTCTGCCTGTCACGAAGCCGAACTGAACTTCACCACCCGGCAGAGGACCGGCGAGTACGAGATCAGACTTCGTGAGGAAGAGCGCCGGCTGAAAGCCGAACGTGGCCGGATTGACCGAGATCAGCGCGTGGACGAGGCGTCCAGGGACAACGAAATCGACCGCCTCGCCCGCACTTTTATAAGTTCGATACCTACGCAACGATAAGGACCCGAAACACTATCCCTCGACCGCGAGTCGTTCTGTAGACACCAGGAATCAGCAGCAGGCCCCGCCACCGCCCAGCCAGCAGTTCGAACAGCGCATCCAACGGCGCCACGCCGATCCGGCGGCGTGCCTGTCCGGCGCCGCGGACGACACGGCGGCTCAGCCCGCGGATTGTCCAGCCCGGCCATCAGCCGAGCCCGCACCTGCCGACTTGACCGGGACGGTTACTCACGAAATGTGTCCTTCGCCAAGGTGCGTGACCGCTTCGCGCTGCCTTACTCGGGTCGAGGAGTTGTGGGGCCGCTACTGGAGACGAATGCCGTACCTCATGTGGGCGCTGTCGGCCCGGCTGGACGGCCTCCGGCTACACGGGTCCGGGTGGCGAGTCGCGATCGTCACCAAACGGGGACGGGGACAACCAGTCTGGGAAGGTCTAGCAGACAGGGCTGGCCAAGACTGTAACCGCTTATGCGCTGTCGGGGAGCGAGGGCATCCGGAAGCCCCGATGCCGGTCTGCTCGAGATCGCGGCCAAGCGTTTCAGCATCACTCTCGTCAAGGGCGCATGGGTCATTGGTGACGACCTGGCCACTGACGTAACCACCCCGCACGCGATCACATCCCGCCTGCCCGCATCTACCGCTGAAGCAGAGCGGCGAGACATCGACCAGGGGCCTGCCTTTCCCTTGTGATGGGTGGTCAGTTGATGGGTGCCTTGGGTGTGCGGGCGATCGACAGGCGGGTCACGACCGGTCGCTGGGGCGACGTCACCGAACCCGCTGTGCTGCAGCGCTCCGCTCTGTCGCTGAACCCCGGCGGGGCCGCCTTCGTTCGCTACCGGCCCGGCCGCCTCGTCGTCGGCCGGTGATCGGCTCGCAGGCGACGGCAGGCCCGGCGGAAACCCTGTGATCCCATTCCGCCCCACCCGTTCGCGGTAGAAGCGGACCAAGGCCTGCATCGACCGAGGCAGTTGGTCCGGTGTCGGCCACTATGAGCGCACGTCGGCATCCGAGCAGCACCGCTGACCTCGGTACGGGCGGGGGGAGCAGGGCACCCGAGCTCACAAACCGGCCCATAGGGGCCGAACTGGTTGCTCTCGGATGATATCCGACGCCTCAGGGTAACAACTGGTCGAGGAGGCAGCATGGACACGGACGAAGGGGATGAACCTGGCGATCCGGGCCGCCTGCTTGTCATCGGAGGCGCCGAGTGCCGCGGTTCCGGGCTGCTCGAGCGGTTCGTGGAGCTGTCTGGCGGCGAGGCGGCCCGGATCGTGCTGGTCACTACGGCCACCGGGGCGCCCGAGGAGGTGCACGCCGACTACGATCGGGTGTTCCGCAAGCTCGGCGTGGAGCACACCAGAGAACTGCGGCTGCGCGGGCGCTCCGACGCGGACGGCGACAACGCGGCCAAGCTCCTCGACGACGCCACGGGCGTGTTCTTCTCCGGCGGCGACCAGTCGCGGCTGCGCGCCCTGGTCGGCTCGCGGGCCAACGAGATCCTGCGCGACCGGCTGCGCGCAGGTGGCGCGGTCATCGCCGGGACCAGCGCCGGCGCTACCGCCATGGGCCGCACGATGATCCTCGGCGGCGAGGGCCCCGGCGTGTCCGCCGCCACGGTCCGCACCGGCCCGGGGCTCGGCCTGCTCCCGAAGGCGCTCATCATCGACATGCACTTCAGCGAGCGCGGCCGGCTCCCCCGGCTGCTCAGCGCTCTGGCGCTGGACCTGGAGTACCTGGGCGTCGGCATCGGCGAGAACACCGGGATCCTGGTCGACGGCACCCGCTTCGAGGTGCTCGGCGCCGGCGTGGCCACGGTGGCTGACGGACGGAACGCCACGGTCATCCACGCCGCCGGGGACGAAGACCCGATCACCCTGTTCGGCGTCCGGCTGCACCTGCTGCCCGCCGGGTGCGTCTTCGACATCGCGACCCGCGAGGCCACCATCGGGCCCGCGCACGACCGGTACTGATCACCGCCAGCCCGCCCATCTGCCCAACCCTTGGGGAGCGTCACGTGCGTCTCGAAGACCTGCGTCACCTGAGCGGACCCAACGCATTCAGCACCCGGCCGGTCACCGTCGCACGGCTCGAGCTCAAGGAGCTGACCGGCCGGAACACCACCGAGTACCCGGGCTTCGCCGGACGGCTGACCGCGGCCCTGCCCGGGCTGGCCGAGCACCACTGCGCGGCCGGGCGTCCGGGCGGATTCCTGGAGGCGATGGCCCGGGGCACCTACTTCGGCCACGTCACCGAGCACGTGACGCTGGAGCTGTCCAGCCTGGTGGGCCGCGACGTGTACCTGGGCCGGACCATGTGGGCCGGCGCCGACGGCCGCTACGACGTGATGACCGAGTGCCCGCAGGACGAGCCCGCGCAGTCCTCGGTGCCGGCCGAGCTGCTGGAACTGGCCATCACCACGGTCAAGCACATTCTTCGCGAACGCATCCCCGACCTGCCGCTCGAACTGGCCAGGATCGCTCGGGTCGTGGAGCGGGAGCGCCTCGGCGTGAGCACGGCCGCGCTCGCGGGCGCGGCCCGCCGCCGGGGGATACCGGTCCGCCGGGTCGGCCGGCTGAGCATGCTGCGGCTCGGCTACGGGCGCTATCGCCGACTGGTGTACGCCGCGCTGACCGAGCAGACGTCGGTGATCGGTGTGGACATCGCGGCCGACAAGATGCTGGCCAAGCAGCTGCTGACAGAGGCGGGCATCCCGGTGCCCGATGGGGTGGTGGCCTGGAGCGCGGCCGACGCCGCCGGGGCGGTGGGCCGGCTCGGCGGGCCGGTCGTGATCAAGCCGCTCCACGGCAGCCACGGTGCCAACGTGACCGTCGGCGTGACCACCGCCGCGGCCGCGGCGGTGGCCTACGCCCAGGCGGCGGCCGACGGCGAGGGAGCGATCGTGGAGAAGTTCGTGCCCGGCACCGACTACCGGGTGCTGGTGGTCGACGGCCAGGTGGTGGCCGCGGCCGAGCTGCGGCCGGCCTCGGTGACCGGCGATGGCGCCTCCGACATCACCCGGCTCGTCGATGTGGTGAATGCCGATCCGCGCCGGGGCGAGGGCCACTCCCGAGAGCTGACCAAGATCGAACTGGACGATTGCGCGCTCGCGAACCTGGAGGCCCAGGGCCTGGGCCCGGCGTCGGTCCCGGCCCGCGGCCGGCTCGTGACCCTGCGCCGGAACGCGAACCTGTCCACCGGCGGAACCAGCCGCGACGTGACCGACCTGGTGCACGAGGATGTGGCCGACATGTGCCGCCGGGCCGCGGCCGTGGTCGGCCTGGACGTCTGCGGCATCGACGTGCGGCTGGCCGACATCGCGGCACCGATGCGGTGCGGCGCGGCCGGTCACGGCGGGGCCGAGCCCGGGGCCGTGATCGAGATCAACGCGTGCCCGGGGCTGCGGATGCACCTGTCCCCGGCCGAGGGGGCGCCGCGGGACGTGGCCGGCGCGGTGATCGACAGCCTGTACCCGCCCGGCGCCCCATCTCGGGTCCCGATCGTCGCGGTCACCGGGACCAACGGGAAGACCACGACGGTCCGCATGATCGGCCACATCCTGAGCAAGGCGGGGATGCGGGTGGGGATGTCCACCACGGACGGGGTCTACTCCGGCGGCCGGCTGGTCTTCGACGCCGACGGCTCGGGCCCGCGGTCCGCGGACATGGTGCTCGACGACACCAGCATCGATGCCGCGGTGCTGGAGACGGCGCGTGGCGGGATCATCCGCAGTGGGCTCGGCTACGACCAGGCCGACGTGGCCGTGGTCACCAACATCACCGCCGACCACCTGGGTGCGGACGGCGTGGAAGATCTCGACGAGCTGGTCGAGGTGAAGGCGCTGGTCGCCGAGGAGGTTCGCGATGGCGGGACCGTGGTGCTGAACGCCGACGACCCGCTGGTCGCCGCGCTCGCCGACCGGCCGCGGGTGCGCAGGCACGCGTCCGTGATCAGGTATTTCAGCCTGGTGAACGGCAACCCGGTCACCGAACGGCACCGGCAGGCGGGCGGCCTGGCCTACGAGCTTCGCGATGGCGAGCTGGTCGAGTTCGATGCGGACCGGGAGCTGGCGCTGCTCAGCGTGGCCGAGCTGCCCGGCGCGTTCGGCGGGCTCGCCCCGCACGTGATCGCGAACGCGCTGGCCGCGGTGGCGGCCTGCCGCGGGCTCGGAGTCAGCGCCAAGGACATCCGGCGCGCGCTGGGCACGTTCACGCCGGGCGAGTCGAACCCGGGGCGCGGCCACGTCTTCCTGGCCGGCGGCGGCCCGGTGATCGTGGACTACGGCCACAACGCCGCCGCGCTCGACGCGACCGGCCGCATGATCAACGACGTCTGGGGCGGCGAGCCCGTGGCCGCGATCACGCTGCCCGGCGACCGCCGCGACGACCTGGTGGCCCGCTCGGCCGACGCCGTCGCCGCGTGGTTCGGCCGGGTCGTCGTCTACGAGGACGCCGACAAGCGCGGCCGCCGGCCCGGTGAGATGACCGGCCTGATCACCGCGGCCATGCGCCGGGCCCGGCCCGGTATCGGCCTCGCCACCGCCGAAGGACCGCAGGCCGCCCTGCGGATCGCGGTCACGATGGCCGCCGGCCAACCAGTCCTGTTCGTCTACGAGAAGCTGGCCATGGCCCGCCAGGCCCTCGAGGCCCTGAACGCCCGGCCCTGGCCCGCCGCCGCGGTCCCGCCCGCACCCGCCGACCTGGTCCCGCCTGCTCCTTCTGTCGAGCCGCCGCAATCACGGATGACTGGAAGCCCCCTCCGGTGGATGAAGGCGAAGGGGTGAGCTGCCTCGTCAATCCGTCCGTGTAGAGATGCCGACTTCTCTGTGTGCCGGGAACTCAGGAATCGGTCACCTGAATGAGATGCGGGCCGTGGTACCGCTGCGACGGAGATCATGCCTCGTACTGATCAGGGTGAGCATCCCTGTCGTCGTGGCGGCGAGGACGGCGGCGACGGCCGCGTCCACGTGTCCGGTCGGCGCGGCCACGAGGACCAGGCACGCGCCGGTGAGCGTCACGACGCGCAGGACGCGGGTCCACCGCCGGACGGCAGGGCGGATCAACGAGCTGAGCACGCCCACGAGCAGGCAACCCCAGATCAGGGCGGCCACGTACTCGTCGCCTGCTTCCAGCCTGGACAACGCCCTGCGGACGTCGGGGGGCCCCGCGTTGAGCGGAACCAGGTTCGGCATCTGGTCGGGGAAGAGCAGGAAGGCGCCGTAACCCAGTACGGCGACCACTCCGGCGCAGACGGCTCCCGCACACATCAGGGCGACGACGCTCTGGAGGGTGTCCCGGGTGCACCGGGCGACCACGATCATCGCCGCCGCAGGCGCCGCCACGACCGCCGCGAACAGCCACATCCCGTGGCCCGGCAGGTGCTCCGCGAGCGGCGGCAGAGCACGCTCGAAGGGCAGGAGCGTGAAGCACGCCGGTCCCGCGACCAGACCGGCGACGATGCCGGAGGCAAGGGTCAGGGAACTCGCCGTGGACGCACGCGCGGTCAGCGCCAGCGTGACCACGAGGTACAGGACGAGCGTGATCATGGCTGGCAGGAGGCCGTCGCCGGGTCCCAGCGGTTGGGGACCGCGATGGTCCAGAAAGGCGATCAGCAGGTACGCGCACGCGACCGCGAACCCCGTCGTCCGCACCACCCGGGCGGTCCTCGAAGGCCGCACCGGACCCAGCAGCCCGGGCCTGGCTCCCCGCCAGGCCAGCAGCACCACGACCGACAACAAGCCGGTCAGCTCGAGCCGGGCGGCGGGATACGTGACGCCTCCCGCCAGCAGGAGCGCCAACGCGCCTGCCACGCCGGCGGAAAGGGCCAGGCGGCGCAGTGCCACCGGTTGCACCGCCGCCGCTCGGACGCAGCCGAGCGCGAAGCGCAGGCGTGCCGCGGGCTGTTCCAGGTGCGCGAGCTCGGCCCGCATGGCCAGTCCCCAGTCGTACCGGGCGGCAGGCAGGAGCCACAGCGCGAAGGCGAGGAGCCGCCCCGCCGCGTCGCCTCTGGGGCGGCTCACCAGGCACCGCGCAGGGAACCCTGTGTGCCGGGCCTGTCCTGCTCGGCGGCCGAGCGCGCCGCGGCCTTCGCCGCCACCTCGGCGGCGACCGCCAGTCCAGCGCCGGTGAGGCGGTAGAGGTGCCGGGGAGGGCGGCCCGCCACCGGGGCCTTCTCCCAGGACGACTCCAGCAGCCCGCGGTCGGCCAGCCGCATCAGGATCGGATACAGGGAGCCGGCCTTGAGGTCCACCTCCCGCCCGAGCTCGTAGCCGTAACGCCACTCGGAAGGGTCCGCCGCCAGCGCGCGCAGCACCGCTTCCGCCTGGGGAGAGAAACGCCGTGTCCGGGTCACCTCCGATACTCTACCTATATAGAGTTATAGAGTGAACCCGATACGGCGAATGGGGCCGCACTCGTGGAGTGCGGACCCATTCCTGTCGGTACGGTCAGTGGCCGGCGCCCGGGCCGTTCCGGCGCGGCGCGCCCGCGGCCAGTGCCAGGTCCTGCTGGATCACGTAGTACTGCGACTTGGGCTTCAGGTCCGCGTCGTACAGCAGGGCGGCGCCCTCCTGCGGGTTGTCGAACCAGCCGGGGATCCAGGAGTACGTGTCGCCGAAGCCCCACGGGGTGAACGAGATGCACTCGCGCACCGCCAGGCAGGCCTTCAGGGCGCGGGACCAGTAGCTCTCCTGGGCGTACGGGGCCAGCGGGTCGGTCGGGGTGTTCACGTTCGGCGCGGCCTGCGTGAACGTGCGGACGTCGACCTCGGTCTCGGCCACCTTCAGGCCGAGGTCCGCGAAGCGCTGCAGGTTGTTCTGCAGGTCTGGGAAGCCGTACTGGGTGTCGAGGTGGCCCTGGAAGCCGACGCCGTCGATGGGCACACGCTGGGCCTTCAGCGTCTTGACGAAGTCGTACACCGCGTTGCTCTTCGGCCCGGTGAACTCGAGGTTGTAGTCGTTGTAGAACAGCAGGGCCTTCGGGTCGGCCTCGTGCGCCCAGCGGAAGGCGTCGGCGATGTAGCCGAGACCACCCCACGCCTTGTACCAGACGGTCTGGCGGGGCTTCCCGTCGTCGTCGAACGCCTCGTTGACCACGTCCCACTGCCAGATGTCGCCCTTGAAGTGCTTCACCTGGTCCTGGACGTGCTTCTTGAGCAGGGCCTTCAGCTCGTCGTTGGACAGCGTGGTGGTGTAGCCGTCCGAGGAGAGCCAGGTGGGCAGCTGGCTGTGCCACACCAGCGTGTGGCCGCGGACCAGCTGCTTGTTCGTCTTCGCGAAGGCGACCAGCCGGTCGGCCGGCGCCCAGTCGTAGGTGCCGCGGGTGGGCTCCACCAGCTGCCACTTCATCACGTTCTCCGGGGTGACGCTGGAGAACTGCTCAGCCGTGATCTTGGTGTAGTCGGTGTTGCTGCCGAGTTCGTCCATGTTCACGGCGGTGCCGATGCGCAGACCGATCCGGTCGCCGAGGGCGCGCAGCGAGTCCGCGGGGTAGCGGACGGCCTTGGACGGTGCGGCAGCGGCGGCGCCCGGTTCGGCGGAGGCCGAGCTGGTGAGAGCCACCCCGCCCAGCAGGACCGTGGCGCTCAGGACGCCGATGGACAGTGCGGAACGAACCACAGGAACTCCTCGGGTTGGAAACAGGGATCTGATGGCTGTTGTGGATCAGGTCAGCCCCGCCGGACCGGTGTCGGGAGGTGCGCGGATGGCGACGCTCGTCTCCAACAGGGCCGCACACGATCGCCCGACGGGCACATGACTACGCTCACGCGGCGCTCGCGCGGTACGGCGAGCGGGCGCGGCCTACCGGCGGGAGAACCGTCGCGGCCGGTGGAGCTGCGAGAAGACGTGGCCCGCGTGGACGCCGGCTTCGGTTGACCACGACGACTCCATCTTCGTACGGAGGATGACCGAAAGTTTCGAGGTTGTTACGAAAGTAATGCAGACCATAGGAAGTGGCTTGTTGTACGTCAAGAGCTCCAACCACCAGTGGTTTCGCTCCCGGTGCCCTCTGGGGGAGATAGGAGTGCGATAGTCGGCCCTCCGCCTGCGGCTAAGCCGGCGGCAGGTTTTTCGAAACTTTTCGAGGTTTCCCGCCCTGACTGGGAAAGACGGCGAGCAGGCGGGGTGGCCTGCCGCCAGGGTCGCTGCGGCGTCGTGGGCAGGAACTCGGAAACCCCGGGAGCTCGGCGAGCGCAGGCGGGATCGGCGGCCCTCAGAGGGACATGGGGTCCGATGGCGATTCACCGCTGCAGGTGTAAATTTCACGGCCGCCGCCCGCGGGCCCGGAGATGTCGTCACCGACTTCCTGCCCGCGGGGCGGATCGACCGGGTCGTACGGGATCGCGAGACGCGTGGCTGGGCGACCGTGCGCGGCCCGCGCGCTCAGCAGTTGACGAAGGCCGCCCGGCTGAGGTCGCGTACGGCGTGAGCGGCCTGGCTCGGCGCGGGCGGTGCCGCGGCGCCGAAGGCGTCGCTTCGGGGTGCCGGTGCCCGCCGCCAGGTGAAAACCATGTGACATTTCATGGCAGGTGCCGTAACTCTGTGCTTGGGCGATGAGTTTTGTCGGTGGTGTCCGTCAGGCTTTCCATGAACGCAACTTCTTGCGGAGCCCAAGGCTAAGGCTGGGGCTCCAGCCATGCCCGCGTCATGTTCCGACGACCCTGATCGAGGTACCGTGTCAATCGCTCAGACTGATTCACCTGCCAAGCCTGTGACCGCCGCAGCTCCGGGGCGCACCCCGCCCGTGATCCGGCTGCTGGTACTCGCCACGTTCGTGGTGATCCTCAACGAGACGCTCCTGATCAACGCGATTCCGCGGCTGATGGGCGCACTGCACATCACGGAACAGACGGCGCAGTGGTTGTCGACCGCCTTCATGCTGACCATGGCGGCCGTCATTCCGATCACCGGGTGGTTCCTGCAACGGGTGTCCACCCGGAGTGCGTACGCCACCGCGATGGGATTGTTCCTGCTCGGCACGGCGCTGGCCGCCGTCGCGCCGTCGTTCGAGATGCTGCTGGGCGCCCGCATCATCCAGGCGTCCGGGACGGCCGTGATGATGCCGCTGTTGATGACGACGTTGATGCAGGTTGTGCCTGAGTCGGACCGCGGCCGTGTGATGGGCAACGTCACGCTGGCCATCTCGGTCGCGCCCGCCATGGGCCCGGCGGTCTCGGGGGTGATCCTCCAGCTCGGGTCCTGGCGGCTGCTGTTCGCGGTGGTGCTCCCCATCGCCGCGTTGATCGCGTGGAGCGGTCTGCGGCAGCTCAGGAACGTCGGGGAGACCCAGGCCAGCGCCATCGACTGGCTGAGCGTGGTGACCGCCGCCGCCGGCTTCGGCGGCCTGGTCTACGGGCTCAGCCAGTTCGAGGGCGGCGACGTCCGCGTGGCCGCCTCGATCGTGGCGGCGGGCCTGATCGCCATCGCCGTCTTCGTCGTCCGCCAGCTGTCGCTGCAGAAGCGCGGCGTGCCGCTGATGGACCTGCGCACCCTGCGGCACCGCACCTACACGATCGCGCTGATCCTCATGTCGGTCTCCTTCATGGCGATGCTCGGTGCGATGATCCTGCTGCCGCTGTACCTGCAGAACGTCCGGCAGTTGAGCCCCCTGGAGACCGGCCTCCTCGTGATGCCGGGCGGCCTCGCTATGGGGCTTCTCGGCCCGACCGTGGGCCGCCTGTTCGACCGGTTCGGCGGCCGGGTTCTGGTCGTTCCCGGCGCGGTCGGGATCATGTTCGCGCTCGCCGGCTTCACCCAGGTCACGATGACCATGCCGTACTGGCAGCTGCTGGGCCTGCACGCGCTGCTGATGGTGAGCCTGGCCGCGACCTTCACCCCCGTGTTCACCCTCGGGCTCGGCGCGGTTCCCCCGCACCTCTACTCCCACGGCAGCTCGATCCTGAGCACGTTGCAGCAGGTCGCCGCGGCCTTTGGCACCGCGCTCGTGATCACCGTGATGAGCGCGCGGGCCGATGCCCTGAGGTCCGCGGGAACGACGGAGGTGCTCGCCAACCTGGGCGGCATGCGGCTGGCCTTCGTCATCGGCGCGGTGCTGTCCCTGGCCGTGGTGATCACCGCCGTGCTCCTGCCGGCCCGAGCGGACGCCGGAGCCGAGTTCCAGGGACACGGCCACTGAGACAGGCCTGACGACGGGGGGAGCGAATCTGCCGGGTGGGTCGTGCCTGCCCGGCAATCAGCGGATCAGGTCCGCCGGCCGGCGGAGGCCGCGAGCCGATCGGCGAGGGCGATGACGAGGGTGCGCAGCTCATCCGGTCGCTCGATGACGAACCGCCGGTCGAGTGACGCCAGCAGCGGAGGCAGCCAGTCGAGCCGTTCCGCCCGCACCTCGACGCGGAGCCAGCCCTCGGTCTCCGAAGCCACGCCCCCCGTCGGCGGCGGCTCCTCCACGATCGCGACGCTGGCGGGAAACCTGGTGCGGATCTGCTCGACCGTCCCCTGGATTCTGAGGGTCACCTCGTGCCGGTAAGGGGCCTTGGCGAGCCCTGACAGGACGCGCTGCGCCGGATCGATCCCTGCGGTCGGCTGCTCGAACGAGCCGGGCAGGGTTCTGGCGTCCGCGATGCGATCCAGCCGGAAGGTCCGGTCCTCGCCGGCCCCGGGATCCGCACCCGTCACGTACCACCGGCCCGAGTGGGCGACGAGCCCGTACGGGTGCAGCGTGCGTTCGCTGCGCCGGCCGTCGGCGGCGGTGTACCGGATCGAGATCGGCCGACGGTGGCGCACCGCATCGGCGACGGCGAGCAGGACCGTGGTCTGCGGGGCGGGGAACTCGCCGGGCGGAGCCGTGAAGGCGAGGGATTCGAGCACGGCGTCGACCTTGCGGGCGAGCCGTTCGGGCAGTACCCGCCGGATTTTCGCAGCCGCCGTCTCGCTCGCCGTGCCCGTCGTCGTCGCCAACCCCGCCCGGCGGGCGGCGACCAGGCCGAGCAGCACGGCGAGGGCTTCGTCGTCGCTCAGCATGAGTGGAGGCATCCGGTATCCGACGGCGAGCCGATATCCGCCGTATCGGCCGCGCACCGACTCGACGGGCACGTCGAGGTCGATGAGGTGGTCCACATAGCGGCGCACGGTGCGTTCATCCACGCCGAGCCGATCGGAGAGTTCGGCCAGCGTCCGGATGCCGCCCGACTGCAGGAGTTCGAGCAGGGTGAGCACGCGCTGAGTGGGCCGGGCCATACACCACAACTTAGTGCCGATAGTGGGCCGATTCTGTCCAGTATTCGACGTAACTTCTCCTGCGTAGGCCCCGCAGACCAAGGAGATCTCTCATGGATTTCGTCTCGATCCGCGTCATCACAGGCGACCTCGCGCGCCTCGTCGGCTTCTACGAGCGGGCCACGGGTGTGCGGGCCGACTGGTCCAGTGAGGACTTCGCTGAGATCAGGACCGGATCCGCCACCCTCGCGATCGGTAGCACCCGCACCGTTCCGTTGTTCGCTCCCGGAGCGGCCCGTCCGGCCGGCAACCACTCGGTGATCATCGAATTCCTCGTCGACGATGTGGACGGCGTGCACCGGAACCTGGCCGGGTCCGTCGCGGAGCTCGTGAAGGAACCCACCACCATGCCTTGGGGCAACCGGTCGCTCCTGGTGCGCGACCCTGACGGCAACCTCGTCAATTTCTTCACCCCCGTCACGCCGGCCGCCATCGCGAAATTCGCTCGCTGACGTCGGAGAGGCGACCGCCCGGCAGGCCGCTGCAGGGCGAATCGCACCGATAACGCTCCCGGAATGGGGGCTCGTCAATCTCACCGGTGGCCTGTTGCTGCTCCGTACGGTGGTGCAGGCCGAAGGGACAGACCAGGAATGGTATTCGCGGCTCGTCGCATTCGAGGGCGGCTGCGCCGCCTTCGCGATGTGGATGGCGGTGACCGAGAAAGCCCTTTCGATGATGCACACCCGGGACTGACCGCGACTTCCGGCGATTTTTCAGGTCGGGACGGCGTCTGGCCGGTCAGCCGGACGCCGTCGACCGCTACCGGCGGCGAATCAGCACCAGCCTTGCCCTCTGGCCGATGCTCGGGCGCCGAGCGCCCTCAGGAACCTGTCAACCTGTGCAGGAGCGCCAGCGTGGTGAGGGCGACGCCGATGGGGAGCGCGAGCGCCGGGCTGACCGCCACGGTCGCCCCGGTCTGTACGGAGACGAACACGAGGAGGAGAGCGCGGGAAGAGAGCAGTGCCGGGGGACGTCCCTCGTAAGGCCCGCTGCCCTCCACGCGCCTGCGCACCACCCGGCATCTCCATTGGCCCATGGCCTCATCGGCCCTTCTACCGGGATGGTCAGTCGTTCCCGGCGGTGTCCTGTGCCGGCGACTCACGAGGCCGCGCCCGAGGCCGTGGCCGAGACCCTGGCCGAACTCCCGGCCCGTGATCTCGGCGATATGCCCGGTGGGACGCGCCGACCGCGAGGCGCAGGGGGTATCTTCAACATCGGTTCATGTCCTTTCGTGCGGTGGAAGCGCGGGGACTGATCGGGAACGGCCCTCTGTCTGACCACGGAGGGCCGTTCGTTTTTGCGTGGCTTTGACACGGTGCCACGCTCGATGGCGCTTATCCTCCACCAGCGATCACCTCCGTGCAAGCGCCATCTGCACGTGAGTATGACCGACCAGATGCACGTGCATAACCTTCTCTATCGGGCCGGAGAGCTTTCCGGATTGCCGGCCTGAGCCTGATCGACCTTGGGCAGAGTTCCGTCTTCGGGCGAATTCCCAGCTCATACCGGATGAGCGAGGAAGAGCGCGTGCGGGGCGATGGCGGATGCCTCGCGGTCGGGTCATGCGTCCCGCTGCCCTCTGTGCCGAACACGGACAGGCCGTTCGTCGATCCGCTCGGCCTCACCCTTCCTTTCACCTTGTGCTTCTCCTGGCATCGCGCTCGGCCGACGGGCACGGTCGGGGCCGTCAGGGTTTGCACCTGCTTATGAGCGGCTATATGCACGTGCACGGCGGTTGGCGCGGCAGACTCGGTTACCATGGGCGCCGGACAATTCGATGGCGTACTGTCGAGCCCGGGGCGGTTTGACGTGCGCGGACCCTTATAGAGGCATGGTTTCCCAGGTCAGGTCATCTGCGCGGGAGAGAGTTGATGGCGGCGGTACTCGCAGGAAGCGGATGGCCGGCCGACGGGGATCGCGGTCATTCGGGAAGCGGACCGACTGTCCTGCGCATCACACTGGGCGCCCAGCTACGTCGGCTGCGTGAGGCGAAGGGCATCTCCCGCGCCGCGGCGGGACATCTCATCCGAGGCAGCGAATCCAAGATCAGCCGTCTGGAGCTGGGCCGGAGCCCCTTCAAGGAGCGGGACGTCGCCGATCTCCTGACGTTCTACGGCGTGACGGACGCCGAGGAGCGCGCGGCACTCCTCGACCTGGTGAAGCAGGCCAACAACCCGGGCTGGTGGCACAAGTACAGCGACGTCCTGCCGCCCTGGCTCAACGCCTATCTGGGGCTGGAAGAGGGAGCCTCGGTGATCCGGGGCTACGAGGAGCACGCCGTCCCCCCTCTTCTGCAGACGGCGGAGTACGCCAAGGCGTACCTGACGCTTGCCAATCCAGGCGCGCCTCCGTTGGAGATCGACCGCCGGGTCGACCTGCAGCGAGAGCGTCAGCGGATTCTGTCGGCGGCCGAAGGCCCGGCAGTGTGGACGGTGATCGACGAGAGCGCTCTCCGCCGCCCCACAGTGGGACGCGAGACGATGCGGGGGCAGTTGCGGCACCTCATGGAGATGGGGCAACGCCCCAACGTGACCGTCCAGGTTCTTCCGTACGATGCCGAGGCCCATGCTCTGGTCGGTCACTCGTTCACCATCCTGCGGTTCGGTGAGCCGGACCTTCCCGATCTGGTCTACCTCGAACAGCTCAACAGCGCGCTCTACATCGACAAGCGCGAGGACGTCGACCTCTACACGGAGGTGATGGCGACTCTGTGCGTCCAGGCCCTGCCCCCTGGGGGAACGGCTGAGCTGTTGCGGGAGCTGCACGACCTCTTGTGACGCCTCCTCACGCCGCGGGGCCGTCGCCGCCGACGTAGCGCGCGACGGCCCGGAACGGCAACGGGCCGCGCGCCTCGCTCCGGCAATAGGGGCGGCTGTGGACATAGCGCCGGGAGGGGTTGGCGAGGTACAAACGACCCAACACATTTTTCGCGGCTTGATACAAGCCCGCCCACCCGAGAGAGCGCTCTCACAGGCTCCGCAGGGAGGCGGCGGTGTCGGGCCGTCCACCCCCTGAGTAGGCAGGTCGATGACGATCGTGAGCCACCCCGGCACGCGAACGGGCCACCGAGCCCGTCGAGGGACCCCGCACGCGGCGCCCGCATACCCGCCGTCCATCCCCACGTCCTCCGCATTCGGCATGGAGCGGGAAGGACGGACCGCATGACGCCCCAGCCTTCCGGCCGCCGCCGGGCCGGCCTCGTGTTCGCCGCCGGCCTCCTGATCACGGCCGCCGCGATGTCCACGGCGTCCCCGGCCGCCGTGGCCACCCCGTACAAGCCGGGCGCCGCCCCGTACAAGCCGGGCGCCGCCCCGTACAATCCGGGCGCCGCCCCGTACAATCCGGGCGCCGCCCCGCACAACCAGGGCGCCGCGAACCTGGGCCCGAACGTCACCGTCTTCGACCCGAGCATGCCGGTCGCCGACATCCAGGCGACCCTCGACGCGGCCAACGCCGCCCAGGTCGACAACGAGATGGGCACCACCCGGCACGCCTATCTCTTCAGACCCGGCACGTACGGCACGGCGGAGCATCCGCTCCAGATCAAGGTCGGTTACTACACCGAGATCGCCGGTCTCGGCGCCTCCCCCGGGGACGTCGTCATCAACGGCAAGGTCGAGGTCTACAACCGCTGCCTGGAGAACAACGGCACCGGCAACTGCCTCGCGCTCGTCAACTTCTGGCGCACGCTGTCCAACCTGTCGATCAACGTCAACGGGGCCGGACAGGACGACTGCCGCAAGGGGGCGAACTTCTGGGCCGTCTCCCAGGCCGTCTCGATGCGCCGTCTCAACGTCACCGGCGGCACGTTGTCGCTGATGGACTACTGCACCGCCGGCCCGCAGTACGCGAGCGGCGGTTTCATCGCCGACTCCAAGCTGCCGTCCGTCACGAACGGCTCACAGCAGCAGTGGCTGACCCGCAACACCGAGATCGCCGGCTGGTCCAACGGCGTGTGGAACCAGGTCTTCTCCGGGGTCGTCGGAGCGCCGGACGAGAGCGGTTTCCCCAACCCGCCGTACACGACGCTCGACACGACGCCGGTCAGCCGGGAGAAGCCGTACCTGTTCGTGGACGCGCAGGGCAGGTACAACGTGCGGGTGCCCGCCGCGCGGAAGAACACGCGAGGCGTCTCCTGGGCGAACGGCCTGACCCCGGGCCGTACGCTGCCGATCGGCGACTTCTTCGTCGCCAGGCCGTCGGACTCCGTGCAGACCATCAACAGCCAGCTCGCCCGGGGCAGGAACCTGCTGCTCACGCCGGGCGTGTACGACATCGCGCGGAGCATCGAGGTCAAGCGTCCCGGCACGGTGGTCCTCGGCCTCGGGCACGCCACGCTCACCGCCGTCCACGGCTCGACCCCCATCGACGTCGCTGACGTCCCCGGCGTCGTCGTCGCGGGCGTGACCATCGACGCGGGAACGGAGAGGTCGCCGGTCCTGCTGCGGGTCGGCAGGGGGCACGGCGGGCACCGGACCTCGGCGAACGACCCGACGACCCTGTCCGACGTGTACTTCCGCGTCGGCGGGCCGCACGTCGGCAAGACCGACGTCGCGCTCCAGGTCGACAGCGACGACGTGCTCATCGACCACACGTGGGTGTGGCGCGCCGACCACGGCGTCGAGGGCTTCACCGACACGCAGCGCTGGCAGACCAACATCGGCCGTTACGGCGCCGTCGTCAACGGCGACCACGTCACGGCGACCGGCCTGTTCGTCGAGCACTTCCAGCGCTACAACACGGTCTGGAACGGCGACGACGGCACGACGATCCTCTACCAGAACGAGCTGCCGTACGACCCGCCGACCCAGGCCGACTGGATGAACGGCAAGGTCGAGGGCTACGCCGGTTACAAGGTCGGCGACCGGGTGCGGACGCATCGCCTGTACGGCGGCGGTGTCTACGTCTTCAACCAGAACAACCCGTCGATTCACACCGAGAACGGCTTCGAGGCGCCCCAGACCCCGGGCGTGCGGTTGCACCACATCATGACGGTCAACCTCAGCGCGGGCACGATCGACCATGTCGTCAACGGTGTCGGCGACGCGGCCGACACGACCAAGGTCGGCGCGCCGGTGTACATCTCCGACTACCCGGCCCAGTAACAGGAAAAGGAACCCCGGAAAGGTGCGGGCCGTACGCGGTCCGCACCTTTTCGGGGACGGCCGGCCGGAGACCGCTTCGAGCCGGCACGTACGCCCATGTGGATCGAACGTAATCGCACGGAACCTACTTCTCCCGGCCCGGGAAGGGCGGCAGCTCACCCAGGTCGGCGGCCTCCGGCGGTAGCTCGCCCCGGCGCTGCCGGGAGGGGGGAGGAACGCGCAGCATGATCTTGAGCACCTGAACGGCGCGCGTCTGGCGCTTGGCGGACGGCGCCCAGAGGGCGGTCAGACCGGCGGCCACGACGACGACGGCCATGGCGACAGGCACGATTGAGGCACCCATTCCCACGGTCTTGAAGAACTCGGTCACGGAGCCCTCCTGGCAGCGCGAAGCTCGCCAGAGGTCTCTCCCGCCCGCCGTGCGGCCGGACCGGCGGCCCCGGGTGCCGACACCGTAATGACGGGACCGTCGCGAAGGGATACTCCCCCCTGCTGTACGGCCAGCGTAAGGGCTCGGGCCGCTGCCGGACCAGCGATACTTCAGTCACCACGGCGTCCGGTCGGCGGCTCGCACCGGCCGGACGCCGTCGATCGTTCCGGCCGTGTGCGGACGTACGGCCGCACACGGCCGGTGGGGAGGTCAGCCGGGCACGCCTAGTGGTCGTGGCCGCAGGAGAGGCGGGCCTTCTCCAGCTCGTCGGCGTCGTTCCACCAGAAGGCCGCGGTGCTCGGATGGGCGGGCACGCGGGCCCTGACCTTGCCCCGGGGCGCCGAGACACCGAGCGCGTCGGCCTGGTCGGTCGTCGTCGAGGACGGGTACGGGGCGAGTAATTGCTCGACCGTGTGGTGCCTCCCGCCGACGACGACGGCGGTGACGTTCGCGGCGTCCTCGATGCGGGACAGGGGATCGCCGTCGACGACGGCCAGGTCGGCGTACATGCCCCTGCCGATCCTGCCCAGCGGCTGGCCGAGGAACGTCCCGGACGTGCTGGTCGCGGTACGCAGCGTCTCCAGCGGGGTCAGGCCGTACTTGACCATGGCCCGCAGGTTCATGTGCAGGCTGACCGCGAGGTGATCGATCGGTGAGTCGGTGCCGGCGGTGACGACGCCGCCGCCGCGGATCATCGCGGCGAACTGCGCGACGTGATTGGCCAGGGCCGCCCGGAGCACCGTCTGATCGGTGGTCTGCGCCGACGTGACGGACGCCTGGAGCGCCGCCATCCGCCAGTTCGGGTAGAGCCGGCGGACCCGTTCGTCGGTGACCAGCGAGGTGTCCTCCTTGTAGAGGGTGCTGCAGTTGAACAGGGTCGGGGTTCTGGCCATCTTGGACGCGTTGAACATGGAGATGACGTCGGAGTAGGCGGAGCCGACGTTGGTGACGGTCCGCGAGTAGCCGAACCGGTTGGTGGCGCCGTAGTGCTCGGTCTGGTCGCCGCCCATCGCGATCGCCGGATAGTGGTAGTGGGACGTGACCGGCTTGCCCTTGCGGTGGGCCCATTCGATGATTTCCTTGTGCCACACGACCGGCAGCCGCACGTACGCCTTCATGAGGTCGTAGTCGAGGCTGGCGGCCCGTTCGAGCTCCAGCCGCAGTTGCTGGTGGGAGAACGTCGGGCGCATGAAGTTGTAGTAGATGCGCGGCCCGTCGATGGCCTCCCCGGTGGCCAGGTAGCGCGGTGCGAGCCGGGCGCCGGACTGGACCGACTCGCGTTCTTCGACCATGTGGTACGCGGGCGAGCCGGGTGAGCGGGTCGTCGTGATGCCGAGGGCGAGCCACAGCGGCCCCTGGCGGGATCCGTAGGCGTAGCCCTGCATCTCGCGGTGGTGGTGGATGTCGATCAGGCCGGGCATGACGAACTTGTCGCTCGCGTCGATCAGCGTGCCGGGCCGTCCGTCGCGGTGCGGCTCGACCGCGACGATGCGCTGGCCGCGCATGATGACGTCGACGTCGCGGGCGACGCCCGCGGAGACGCCGTCCCACATTCGGCCGGCGTGGACGACGACCTGGTCGGCGGGACCGGGGTCGTTGCGCCAGGTCAGCGGTACCGGAATGGATCGTCCGGGCCTGCCGTCGATGCGGACGGTCTTCAGCCGCCCGCCGTTCAGGTAGAGCAGGGAGGCGGAGTCGCCGGCCCATGCCGGGGCGTCGGACAGCTCTTGGGTCACCTGGCGGGCGGGGCCGGTGGGCCGTCCGGTCTTGTCGACCGGCAGGACCCATAAGAGCGATTCCATGGCGAACGCGAGCATGGTGCCGTCCGGCGACCAGACGGGGCCGTCGTCGCCGCGGGTCTGCAGCGACCGGTGCGGGGCGGGGTCGACGTACGTGCCCGCGCCGGTGGCCCGGTCGACGAGGAGGATCTTGGACAGCCCCTCGCGGTACCGTCGCGAGTACGGCACGACCGCGGCGAGGGCGATGGTCTTCCCGTCGGGCGACCAGGTCGGCCGGCCCGGTTCGAAGGTGGCGCCGAAGACCTTCTGGATGTCGCCGGTGCCGACGTCCAGGACCCACAGCGCGCCGTCCTGGTCCAGGTAGGCGATCTCCTTCCCGTCGGGTGACCACCGGACCGACAGGGCCGCGGAGTCGGTCAGGCGGGTCAGCTGCCGGTCGGTGCCGGCGGCCAGATCGCGGACCCAGATGTTGAGGGTGCCGGTGCGGTCGGTGACGAACGCCAGCCGCCGCCCGTCCGGGGAGAAGTCCGGGTCGGCCTTCCACCACCGGTCGCGGAACAGCGGGACCGGCCTGCCTCCGATCCGCATCGTGTAGATGTCGTTGAGGGCGCGGAACGCGATGGTGGACCCATCCGGGGAGACGGCCGGGCTGCCGATGCCGACGACCGGGAACGACCCGGGCGCGTCGAACACGCGGACGTTCTTCTTGTACTTCGGGGTGGTCACGGTCAGCGCGGCGGTGAAGCCCACCGTGCCGGCGGACGTGGAGCCGAGGCGGCGGGTCCGGATGGTGCCGCCGGAGGTGTAGAAGTAGCGCCCGTCCGCGGCGAACCGCGCCCGGAACGGGAAGACCTCCTCGCCGGTGACGAGCGGGCCCGCGGTGCTGGCCAGGGAGTTCACGCCGGCGTTGAAGAGGTGGTAGGCGATGTCGGTGCCGTTCGGCAGCCACGACGGCTGGTGGACGACCTGACCGGTGGGTACGGTGACCGCGGTGCTGCGGGCGCCGGTGGCGACGTCGACGACGTCGATCCTGGTGTCCGAGACGACGAACGCGACTTTGGTCCCGTCGGGTGACCAGACCGGCTCGTACTCCTCGGCGGGCGTGTCCGCCAGCGCGCGGGTGGCGCCGGTGGCGACGTCGAGCAGGTGGATCCCGTAGCTGCCGCCGGCATCGGAGGAGTAGGCGATGGTGCGTCCGTCGGGGCTGTACCGGGGCTCGCGGTGGTCGTACGGGCCGGTGGTCAACTGGGTGATCGCGGATCCGTCGGACCGGATCTTCCACAGGTTGAACACACCGTCGCGGTACGACTGGAACACGATGGTGGAACCGTCCGGAGACCAGTCGGGCTGGGCGATGTCGTACAGATCGCTGGTGAGCCGGCGGGCGGTGCCGCCGGAGGTGGAGCAGACCCACAGGACGCCGAGCATGTCGATGGCGAGCAGGCGGCCGTCGGGTGAGGGGGCGACGGCGAAGTCGGTGCCGGAGGCGACGGAGGTGCCGCCGCCGTTCCGGGCCTCGTCCGCTCGGGCGCGGCCGGCTGTGGCGGGGATCAGCGAGGCGGCGAGGGCGGCTCCCGCACCGGCCAGGACGGCCCGGCGGGACGGACGGAAGGGCGATTCAGTGGAGAGAGGTGCGTCGGGGGATGCCGGGGTGGGGGGCACCGACAACTTTTCCTCCTACATTTCGCGTCGTCGATCATCTTGGTGCGATTCTCGAATCATGACCTTTGACGCGGATCTTTCATAGGAGTCAGAGAAATTCGGTGCTATGAGCGGGCGAAGGACGATATGGGGTTCTCGCGCCCGCTCAGCCGAAGTCAGCGGAGGCCGGCGAAGAGGTCGTCCTCCTGGTCGGGGGTGGCCACCCGGGACGTCTTCCTGATGAAGAACTCGTGCGAAAAGGCCTGGTGCTGGGCCTCGGGGGACATCTGCAGCATGGGGATGTTCTCGCCCTGGCTCGCGTGGGCCCGCAGGGCCTTCATCTTGCGCTCCACGTACGGCGAGACCTCGACGACGGAGGTGATCAGCTCCTCGGGGGTGCCGAAGTCCTCGGGGATCTCGAAGTCCTCCGGGGCCATGCCGCTCTCCTGGAGGAACTCGAACATCCGCTGGATCCGCTCACGCGGTACGGCGATGTAGTACAGCTTGTCCGGGATGCCGGTCAGCTCCGCCGCGGCGACCGCGATGCGGTGGGCCTGGATGTGGTCGGGGTGCCCGTAGTTGCCGTTCTCGTCGTAGGTGACGATCACCTGGGGCCGGTAGCGCTCCATGAGCGCGGCGAGCCGGGCGGCGGCCGTCTCGACCGGGACGTTGGCGAACGCGTCGGCGTGCCTGTTGCCCTCCCATCCGACCATGCCGGAATCGCGGTAGCCGAGCAGTTCGAGATGGTCGATGCCGAGGTGGGCGACCGACTCGCGCAGTTCGCTCAGCCGCTGCTCGGCCACCGCCGCGTCGTCGTGCCCGGGCTCGCCCGGCTTCACCCCGCCGGGGCCGTCGCCCTGCTCGCCGTTGGTGCAGGTCACCAGGACCGTACGGATGCCTTCCTGGGTGTACTTCGCCAGGACGCCGCCGGTGCCCATCACCTCGTCGTCGGGGTGGGCGTGCACGGCCATCAGGGTGAGTCTCGAATCCATTACATCCCCCGTGGTGTCGTTTACCGTCACCTGGACGACCCTATATCTCGGCTTGATCCTCGGAGCGGGAGGGAACCGGCTCATCGGCGGCCGGGCGGGGCGCCGGGGTCATGCGGCCCGCCACGAGCCACCAGACGAGGAGCAGCGCCAGGGCCAGGACCACGGCGAAGGGCGGCAGGGTCCACACGCCGACGCCCTGTGCGATCGCCCCGGCCAGCCAGGGGAACACGGCCCCGCCGACCACCGACACGCCGTTCAGCAGCCCGATCGCCGTGGGCACCAGCCGGGGCACGGTGAGCCGGGGCGCCACGGCCATCGTCGTGGGGAACACGGGCCCGAGCCAGAAGCCGAGCAGCACGAAGCTCACGCTGGCCACGGCGGCGCCCGGCGCGATCCAGGCCAGCAGCGCGCTCACGGTGATGCCGGCCAGGCACACGTAGGTCATCCCGGTCGCGGTCATGCCGAGCCTGGTGGCGGCCGGGCTGATGAGGAAGCGGCCGAGGGCGAGCCCGAGCCAGTAGCCGGAGACGGTGTATCCGGCGATCAGGTCGCCCTGCCCGTGCTCCTCCACCAGGAAGCTGAACCCCCAGTTGCCCACGCTGATCTCCAGGCCGACGTACACGGCCAGGAACACGGCGCCCAGCAGGACGGCGGGCTGCCGTGAGACGGCGGTCAGCAGGCCGGGACGCTCCGCCGGTTCCCCGTCCGCGGCGGGCGACGGGATCTCGCGGGCGGGCAGGGTCAGCCAGAACCCGGCCAGCAGCGGCAGGCTCACCAGGGCGAGGACCAGCCACACGGCCGTCCACGGCAGGAAGCTCAGGATCCAGGTGGCCAGCAGCGGCCCGAGCAGCGCGCCGACGCCGAAGAACGCGTGCAGGCGGTTGAGCAGCGTCGTCGCCCCGGGCCGTTCGGTGAGGTAGGCGTTGAGCACCGATTCGAGGATGCCCGTGCCGTACCCGGCCAGGATCTGGACCGCCACGAAGGCCGCGAACGGCGGGCGTACGGCGGTGTAGAGGCCGGCCAGGGCGAAGACGCCGCCGCCGACGACGAGCGAGGTGCGCACGCCGAACCGGTGGATCAGCCAGCCGGCGGTCGAGCCCGCCAGCATGAACCCGGCCGAGAAGGTGAAGAACTGGGTGCCGACGGTGGCCTTGTCGAGGCCGTAGTCGTCGATCTGCGCGGGCAGCAGCACCCCGCCGACGCCCGCGCTCAGGCCGACCAGGACGAAGGTGGCGTAGGCGAGGGCGACCGGCACCCACGAGTCACGCCGCAGTGCGGACACCCGACCTCCCGCGATTGACGAGCAGCCTGCCGACCACCCGCGGCGCGGGAGCATCGGTCCGTGATCACCGATGATCCCGTTGCGGCGAAATGCTACTTGCCATACCCGTCGGCTTTAAAGGGGTTATGGGCGGTTACGTGGTGAAAGCTGAAATCTCAGAGGGCCGCCGGCAGTGCGAAGAGAGTGAAGAGGGTGGGATCCCCGAACACGACGTTCCGGGCGACGCCGCCCTCGGTGATCTCGAGGACCTGGAGGGAGTGCGCCCTCAGGACGCCGTCACCGCCGTCGACATAGGCGGCGAGCGCCGGCTGCCCGTTCGCCCGGGTCGGCACCATCCGCCAGGGGCCGCGACGGCCGCAGACCCAGCGGATGAAGCGGCCGAAGTCCTCGCGGCCGGCGAACCATGAGAGGAACGGCGGCATCTCCAGGACGGCGTCCTCGCGCAGCAGCCGTTCCAGGGCCTCGACGTCCGCCTTCTCGAACGCCGCGACGTACCGGTCCAGCAGGTCGCGGCAGGCGGGGTCGTCCGGCTCCGCGAGGCCGTCCTCGGCCGGGGCCACCCGGGCGAGCTGGGCGCGGGCACGCTGCAGAGCGCTGTTGACGGCGGCGACCGAGGTGTCCAGCAGATCGGCGACCTCGCTCGCCCGCCAGGCGAGCACCTCCCGCAGGATGAGCACGGCCCGCTGCCGCGGTGGCAGGTGCTGCAGCGCGGCGACGAACGCCAGCCTTATCCCGCCGCGGGACGCGACGACCGCGGCCGGGTCGACCAGCGCGTCCGGAATGGGCTCCAGCCAGGTCACCTCCGGTAGCGGTCGCCCCGGTCCCGCCTCCGGATCGTCGCCGGGGCCGGCGAGCCCGGACGGCAGGGCCCTGCGGCCGCGCTGTTCGAGCGCGGTAAGACAGGCGTTCGTGGCGATGCGGTAGAGCCAGGTGCGCGGGGAGGCCCGCCGCTCGTCGTAGTCGCCCGAGGCGCGCCAGGCCCGCAGCATGACCTCCTGCAGCAGGTCCTCCGCGTCGTGCGCCGAGCCCAGCATCCGGTAGCAGTGCGCCATCAGCTCACGCCGGTGGGGCCCGGTGATCCGCTCGAACTCCTCGTCACTCCACATGCGCTCTCCCGCGTCGCGTCGCCGTCACGGGTGTCTACCGCCGCGCCCGGCGGAACTCATCGGTGGGTTCTCATCGATGAGTTCTCCATCCGGCCCCGGTAGGTACCGGCGACCACCGCGGAAGAACCACGGGAAAGGACGCGGATGACGCCCAGCCACACCACCGCCGGACGGCCATGGCCGATGCTGGCGGTTCTGCTCGCCGGCCAGTTCATGGGACTGCTCGACCTCTACATCGTCAACGTGGCGATCCCCCGGATCGGCGCCGACCTGGGGGCGTCCGGGGCCGCCCTGCAACTGGTCGTCGGCGGCTACATCATCGCGTACGCGACGTTGCTGATCACCGGTGCCCGGCTCGGCGAGCTGTGCGGCAGGCGCCGCATGTATCTGATCGGGGTCGCCGGCTTCACCGCGGGCTCGCTGCTGTGCGGGCTCGCACCGGACATCGGCACGCTGATCGCGTTCAGGTTCGTCCAGGGGGCCGCGGCGGCGGTCATGGTGCCGCAGATCATGAGCGTGATCCAGGCGCGCTTCACCGGCAGGGCCAGGGCCACGGCGCTCAGCGCGTACACCGCCGTGCTCTCGGCCGGTTCGGTCGTCGGGCTCGCTCTGGGCGGGGTGCTGGTCGGCGCCGGCTGGCGGCCGGTGTTCCTCGTGAACGTCCCCGTGGGTGTCCTGCTGACGCTCGCGGTGCCCCGGCTGGTGCCGCCTGACCTCCCGTCCGCGGGGCCAAGCGGGTCGCGGCGGCTCGACCTGCGCGGTCTCGCGCTTGCACTGCCCGCCACGCTCCTGCTCGTGCTGCCGCTCGTGCTGGGCCGGGAGTCCGGCTGGCCGAAGTGGACATACGCCTCGATCGCCGTGGGGGTCGCGCTCGCCGTCGTGTTCGTCGTGGCGCAGCGGCGCACGGCGGCCAGGGGCGGCGACCCGCTGCTCAACGTGGACGTGCTGCGCGTGACCGGCATGCCGTCGGGCCTTGTGACGCTGGTCGCGCTGATGGTGGCGTACGGCGGGTTCCTGTTCACCTTCGCCCTGCACCTGCAGAGCGTGCTCGGGGAGAGCCCGTTGCGGGCCGGGCTCACGTTCCTGCCCATGGCGGCGGCGTTCGGGCTGGGCAGTTTCTACTGGCGCAGGCTGCCGAGGCGGATCCACCACCTGCTGCCGGCGGCCGGACTGGCGCTCAACGTCCTCGGCGCGTCGTGCCTGGCCGTCTCGGCGGCGGGCGGCACGGCGATGTGGGCCGCTCTGGTGGTGTACGGCGCGGGGCTGGGCGTCTCCACCAGCCTGCTCGCCCACGCCCTGGTCCACGTGCCGCCCGCCCGCGCCGCCGACGCGAGCGGCCTGCTCACCACGACCATGCAGTTCGGCCAGCTCAGCGGAGTGGCGGTGTTCGGCGCGGTGTTCCTCGCCCTGGCCGACCCGCCACGGCCGGAGGCCATGGGCGCGATCGCCTGGTGGCTGGCGCTGGCCGCGGCGACCGGCATGGCGGGGGCCGTCGCCCTGGCCCGCGCAGTCGCGCCGCGCGCCCGTCAAGCACCCCCCACTTTCGGGTGATTTGTGGTGGTTTACGTAGCCTGAAGTCCTGGGAGAGGGGAGTCGCCATGCCCGATCCAGCGGACGCGACCGTGTTCTTCGTGGGTAACGCCACCATGATCATCCGATCACATGGGTTCACCCTGCTGACGGATCCGAACTTCCTGCACCGGGGACAGTGGGCCCGTCTCGGCTACGGCCTGCGCACCCGCCGGCGTACCGAGCCCGCGATGCAGGTCACGCAACTGCCACCCGTGGACCTGGTCGTCCTGTCACACATGCACGGCGACCACTGGGACGCCATCGCCCGCGACGGCCTCGACAAGGACCTGCCGATCGTCACCACCCGCCACGCCGCGCACCGGCTGAGGCGCCAGGGGTTTCATCGGGCCATCGCCCTCGACCCCTGGGAGTACCACTTCGTGCGCCGCCACGACGCCACGCTGACGGTCACCGCCACACCCGCCCGGCACGCCCCGGGCCCCGTCGGCAGGCTGATGCCGCCGGTCATGGGCAGCGTGCTCGACTTCGCCCACGCCGGGGAGGTGGACCTGCGCATGCACATCAGCGGCGACACGATCATGGACCCGTGCCTGGCCGAGATACCGCGCCGCTTCCCGGACATCGACGTGGGCGTCGTGCACCTCGGCGGCACCCGGATCCTCGGCGTCACGGTGACGATGGACGGCCTCCAGGGCGCGGAGTGGCTGCGGCTGATGCAGCCGGAGTCGGCCCTGCCCGTGCACTACGACGACTACGAGGCGTTCGCCTCGCCGCTCAAGGACTTCCAGCAGTACGTCCGGCGGGCGGGGCTGTCCCACCTCGTGCACTACCTCATGCGCGGCGAGACCTACCGTCTGCCCGTACGGCAGGCCGGCCTGCGCCCGCACCGCCCGGTGACCGGTCCCGGCCGGGGCGCCGGCCCGCCGTACGGCTGAGCGCGCGGCGTCACCTGCGCTCTGGACGGCGTACGGCGAAGGCGATCACGAGGTAGGGCACGGCGGCGACGGCGAAGAGCGGCCCGGGGCCCGCCCACATCGATCCGGCGGCGTAACCGCCGTAGACCGTCAGGCAGACGATCTCGACGCCGACTCCGGCCATCGAGGTGATGGTGGCCCGGGCGCCGTCCGAGATCTCGTCCTGGAGTCTCGCGTCCAGCGTCGCCGAGGCCCACTGGACCAGGCCGAAGGCGACGGCCACCAGCGTGACCGCCGCGGGGTGGCGCGCAGCGGCCCCCGCCGCCCCGGCGGCCAGGCAGACGGCGGCGAGCACCAGGGCCGGTGCGAGCGCGCCCTGTCCGCGCCCGGCGAACCACCCGCCGGTCATCCCGCCGACGCTCACCAGAAGCACGAGCAGCGGCACCGCTCCGGCGGACACCCCGGTGGCCTGGGCGAGCAGGGGCAGGTACTCCTCCATCGCCCCGATGACCGACATCACCGACAGGACCGTGATCGCGCGGCGGATCGCCGGCCCTTCGCGCACCTGGGCGAGGCTCTCCCGCAGGACGGCCACGGGGTTCGCCGGACGAGGGCTTTCGTCGCGGCGGCGTGACTCGGGGAACGTCAGTGCCACGACGGCACAGAGCAGTGTCACGAGCACACTGGCCAGACCCGCCGCGCGGAGGCCGCCCGCGGCGAGCACCGGCGCCGCGAGCGCGGTGGCCGCCGTGATCGCCGTCGTGCCGACCGCGGCCGACCGGCCGACGAGCACGGGGTAGCGGTCCGTCCCGCCGTGCCGCCCGAGTTCCTCGTACACGAGGGCCTGGAGGGTGCCCGAGCGCAGCGAGCTCCCGGCGCCCCACAGCACGAAGCCCAGCGCGAACGACCAGTAGGAGGGGACGAACGTCCACAGGGCGTACCCCACGCCCGTGAGGAGGGGTGCGGCGGTGAGCAGCGCCCGGCGCGAGACGAGGTCGGCCCACACTCCGGACGGGATCTCCAGCACGAAGCCGGTGACGGACCAGATCACGAACAGCGAGGAGATCTGGGCGGGCGACAGCCCGGTCTCGGCGAACAGCAGGGCGTACACCGGATAGAGGACGATGAAGTCCTCGAAGAACGCGTAGGCGTACAGGCGGGCCGCGAGGGCCCGTTCGGGTGAGCGTCAATGTCGCCAGGTCATGCCCGGCACTTTAAGGTCACGCCGATCCGCTCCGCATCGGGTTTTTCCCGCGCGGACCCGCTCACGGGCTGACGGCCAGGAGCAGGAACGCGGCGAACAACGTGAGGTGCACTCCGGCCTGCAGCAACGTAGCCCGGCCGGGTACCACCGTCAGCGTGGCCACGACGACCGTGAGGCCGAGCAGCACGATGTGCGTCGGGCCGAGACCGAGCAGCAGGGGCCCCTCCAGCCACAGCGACGCCGCGGCGATCGTCGGGATGGTGAGGCCGATGCTCGCCATGGCCGAGCCGAACGCCAGATTCAGGCTGACCTGGACCCGGGCCCGCCGCGCCGCGCGTACGGCGGCGAGGGTCTCCGGGAGCAGCACCAGCAGCGCGATCACCACACCCACGGCGGCCTGCGGAAGCCGTGCCGTACGCACGACCGTCTCGATGGCGGGCGCCTCGATCTTCGCCAGCCCGACCACCGCGATGAGCGCCGCCAGCAGCAGCGCCAGGCTGACCATGGCCGCGCGGTTGGAGGAGAGATCCGCGTGCTTCGCCTCGCCCCCGTGCCTGCCCCCCTGCCTGCCGCCGCGCTCGCCGGTGGTCTCGACGGGCAGGAAGTATTCGCGGTGCCTGATCGTCTGGGTGAGGACGAACAGGCCGTACAACGTGATCGAGGCGACCGCGGCGAACGCGAGCTGGGCCGGGGCGAAGGCGGGACCCGGCACGGTCGTGGTGAAGGCGGGCAGCACGAGGCTCAGCGTCGCGAGCGTGGCGACGGTGGCCAGGGCTCCGCCGGTTCCCTCGGCATTGAAGACCGCCACCCGCCGCCGCAGCGCCGCCATCAGCAGTGACAGCCCGACGATGCCGTTGCAGGTGATCATCACGGCGGCGAACACCGTGTCGCGGGCGAGCGACGACGCGGCCGGGCCGCCGGACACGGTGAGACTGATGATCAGCGCCACCTCGATCACCGTCACCGCCACCGCGAGGACCAGCGACCCGAACGGTTCTCCGACCCGATGCGCGATGACCTCCGCGTGATGCACGGCCGCGAGCACCGCGGCCGCCAGGAAGATCGCCGCGATCGCGACGACGAGGGGAGGGATCGTCCGGCCCCATGCCAGGGCGAGCACGATCACGGCGAGGATCGGAGCGGTCGTCGTCCAGGTGGTGGCCAGTCGGCGGAAGAACAGATTCACGCTCTTCATCCTGCCCAGATGGAGCGATTTACGATGGTTCGTACATTTATGTCCGATCTGGGGATGGCGGCCGGTCCGCCGCCGGTGCGGGCAGGGTGCCGAGTCGGCCCGGGCTCACGGCCGTGCCGGTCCGCGCGGCGTACGGCGGTGCGGGTCAGAGTTGTGCGGTGTCGGGCCGTCTGGTGTCAGAGCCGCGCGGTGTCAGAGCTGTGTGATGTCCTAGTTGTGCGGTGTCAGAGCTGGCCGAGCAGCCAGCGTGGTCCGGTGACGAGGGCGCCGAGGGCCATCACCCGCTCGCGCAGCCCGCGGTCGGCGGTGACGACGAGCGCCGTCTCCCATGGCCGCACGTCGCGCACCGTCTCCACGATCGCGTCGTCCCCGCTGCCCCCGGCCAGCACGACCGACATGTCCCCGTTCACCGGCCCGGGGTCGGCGGCCCTGGCCGCGGCGCCCTCCAGCACCGCGAGCATCCGGGGGAACCACCGCGTCAGCGCCGGCACGCCTTCCGGCATGTCGCCCACGCCCCGCGCCGTCAGCGCGATCAGCTCGTTGAGCAGGCGGTTCGCGGCGCCCGCCCGGTCCTTCCACCAGCCGTGCTCGGCCCGCGCCCCGATGATGTTGGCCACGTCGAGGACGACCACGACCGGGCTCAGCGCGGCCCGGATCAGCGGCCAGGAGTCGGCGAAGCCCGGATGCAACCGCTTGGCGGCGACCTCGTCCGCGGCCACCCACCGCATGTCCAGGCTCTCGCCGTTCGCGGGCGCGGCGTCGAGCAGCCCGTCCGCCTCCGCGATGACGGTCTGGAACGACCAGCCGCCGTGGTCGTCGACGTAGAGTCCGCGTACCCGGACGAGATCGGCGCTCAGCGCCGCCTCCTCCCGCGCCTCGCGCAGCGCGCCGGTGACAGCGTCCTCGTGGCTGTCGCGGGCCCCGCCGGGCAGGCCCCAGGTGCCGCCGTGATGGCTCCACCAGGCCCGCTTCTGCAGCAGCACGTACGGCATGCCGTCCAGCGTGTGGTGGACGGCGAGCAGACCGGCGGCGCCGTGCAGTCCCCAGTGCTGGTGTCCCAGCGAGCACAGGGCCCAGCCGTCGCCGTCCATCGCCGCCATGTCCCCATTTTGGCGCAGCCAGGGAAAGCCCCGGTCATGCGGTGCGTGCGGAGCCGGGCTCATCGCTCCCGGCGTCACCAGTGGTCGACGGGCACCTCCACCCCGGCGGACAGGTCGAAGAGGGTGGCGCCGTCGGCGAGGCGGATCACCTGGATCTGTGTCGCGAAGCGGAGACCGCGAAGGCGAATGGCGGCCTCGTGCGCCCTGCGCGGGAAGTGGTAGCGGTCGGCCGCGCGGCCACCGGGAGCGGGCCGGACAGAACGGACTTCGAACCGGTCGGGGGGCCACAGATGGGGCAATGGAGCAGATTGCTGCCAAGCGGACATGTCTCTCCTGTCTCGCCGTTGAGAACAAGCAGTTGACCGGTCGGGCGCGCGTGATCGCCACAGCGTGACGGCGTCGTAGGCCGATCGTTATTAACTGGTAAGCGATCCTTCCCAAGCTGGAGTCCGTAGCCCGTTAGCGTTTGAGCCCTCACTCGTGATTCCCCTTTATCCGGAGAATCAGGAGATGTCATATCTGGAGAGACGCCCGCTTCTGCGGCCGGAGAAGCGGGCGTTGTCCTCCACCCCTCGCCCCACCGATCCGGCCCGCCTCCCGCGCGGTCCTCTCCGTGTGCCCGGCCCGGGGTTTCCGGGCCGTGCCGTCTGCGCGGCCGGTGCCGTCAGCGCCCGTTGACCGAGAAGTGCTGGTAGTCCCGGGCGCCCGACCAGGTGCCGCCCCAGCCCCAGCCGATGCTCGCGAAGGCGCGCACCACGCGGTCGCCTCTGTTGATCACGCCGGGTTTCTTCAGCGGCCTGTCCACGAACGCGTCCGCGTTGCGGTGCGCGTTGCTCCCGTCCGCCTCCACGTACGGGTTCTCGCGCGGGTTGAGGTCCACCGCCAGCCCGTACGCGTGGTTGGACCAGCTGCCCGATCCCGTGGCGTTGCGGCAGTTGAAGGCCGAGGTGTTGTCCACCTCGATGGAGTCGAAGTCGCTGCCCTTGTAGACGTCGACGGGCTCCATCCGCCGGATGGGATAACGCATCTCGTACAGCTTCCCGAAGACCGACGCGACGTCCTCGGCCACCGACCTGTTCACCACCAGCGTGCCGGTGTGCGCCTTGTCGTCGAAGCCCCAGTAGGTCATCGTGATCTTCCGCAGGCCGCTCGGCGCCACCGGGCAGCCGGGGCGCCAGGAGTGCCGCAACTCGTCCCGGGACACCTTCTCGATCTTCGAGGAGAAGGCGGGCGGGCCGCTCGGGCTGGGTGTGCCGCCGTCCTCCGGAGCGGACGGGGCGGGCGTCGCCGAGGGCGTCGCGGGCGCGGGCGTGGCGGTTGCCGTGGAGAGGGACGCCGCCGGTGACGTGACGGCGACGGGCACCGACGTCCGGGCGGGTGCGGAGGCGGCGCCTCCGGCCTCGGGGCCTGCCCCGCCGCCACAGCCGGTCACGCCCACCAGCGTCGCTATCATCACCGCTGACCTGCGGTTCTTTAAGAAGCCCATAGGCGCAGAGTACCCGCGCCCGCAGGATGCGCCGACGGTTGTGCACAACCTGTGGATAACCAGCCCCCGAAAGTACGTGGCCGATCCGCGCCGGCCTCGCCGTACGGGCCGTCGCCCGGAACCGCCCGGTCAGGTCAACCCGGCTCGGCCGGCCCGGAAATCGAGGATCGGAAACGTCGGAAGCCGCCGCTAGGGTGGCGTCCGTGATGGAGGAACTGCGCTTCGGCGGGGTGAGCGTGCCGGCCCACGCTTTCTTCGTGGGCCTCGGCGTGGTCCTCGCCAGTGTGGTCTTCGTCCTGGAGGCGCGCCGCAGGGGAGCGCTGCGGGAGGAGTCGCTGGTGGCGGTCACCGGCGCGCTCGTCGGCGGAGCGGTGGGCATGCGGCTGTCCGGCTGGGCCGAGCACCTCGACCCCGCGCTGAACCCCGGGCTCGTCGAGGCGTGGATGTTCGGCGCCCGGAGCATCCTCGGCGGGCTGACCGGCGCCTACGTCGGCGTGCTGGTGGCGAAACGGCTGATCGGCTACCGGGAGCGGACCGGTGACCTGTTCGCCCCCGCCGTCGCGATCGGCATGGCCGTCGGGCGCATCGGCTGTTTCCTCACCGAGGCCCCCGGCCGCCCCACCACTCTTCCCTGGGGCGTCCACGCGCCCGCGACCGTCCCCGAGTGCCCCGGGTGCCTGGCCGGGCAGGCCATGCATCCCTCCTTCCTCTACGAGGTCGTCTTCCAGCTCGCCGCCTTCGGCGCGCTGCTGTGGGCACGCGGCCGCGTCGACCGGCCGGGCGAGCTGTTCACCCTCTACCTGGGCGCCTACGCCGTGTTCCGGTTCCTGGTCGAGTTCACCAGGGCGAACGAGACGGTCTGGCTCGACCTGACCCGCCCGCAGTGGTTCCTGATGCCGGGCCTGGCGCTCCTCGCCGTCCGGCTGACGTATGGCTGTCGCAAGGGGTTCTACGACAGACTGCTCCCCGGCCGGGGCGAGCGGCCGTTATTGACGGGCGTACGGCTTTCGCCCGCCGGCGAGGAGGACAGATGAGTACACCCCCCGAGCCGCCCGAGCGGCCCCAGGACCCCCACCCCCAGGACCCCCAGCCCCAGGACCTCCGGCCCGGCGACCAGCCCCCGCCACCGGAACAGCCCCCGCCTCCCAACCAGCCCCCACCCCCGGGCCGGCCTCCGTACCCCGGCGAGGCGCAGGGTGGCGCGCCCGGTCCCGGCGGTCCGTACGGTCCGGGCGCCGGTTCCGGCCCCGGCGGACCGTATGGCCCCGGCGGCACACCCGGGCCTGGCGGCGCACCAGGTCCCAGCGGTCCGTACGGTCCGGGCGGCGGGGCGCCCTACGCGTGGCCGCCACCACCGGCGCGGCAGGAGAACACCACCGGCGTGGTCGTCGCGTTGACGTTCGCGGGGATCGTGCTCGAGGTGATCGTCAACGCGATCCTCGCCGTCGCCACCCTGGCGGCCGCTGACGGCCTCGGCGATCACAAGGAGATAGCGGTCGTGGGCGGGGCCGTGATCCTGGCCGCGATCGTCTTCGGCGGCGGGACGCTGCTGATCCGCCACCGGCAGCCGTGGTCGCGGGGGCTCGGTCTCGGCCTGATGATCGGATGGGCGCTCGTGACGATCGTCACCGCCGGTTTCTGCACCGGCGTCAACACCTCGCTCTACACGGACGGCGGACTGTGACCATGGGAATGCCGCTGCGGGGAGACCGGATCCTCCGCTACGTCAACGCGTTCTGCCCCCGCTGCCACGAGGAGCGGCCGGACCGCCCGCTGGCGGAGGTGCCGCGGCTGTCCGGCTGGCTGGCCGCCCGTGACGGCCGCGTCTTCCTGGAGCGCGGCTGCCGGGCCCACGGCATGGTCAGGACCCTGTACGACGAGGACCCGGAGATCCTCGCCTACCTGGAGGAGTGGACCGCTCCCACCAAGGCCCACCTGCCCGACGTCGCGGGCAACTTCGACCCGATCCCCGAGGCGTACCTGCGGGGTCTGCCGGAGATGCAGACACAGCACACGTGCATCCTGCTGGAGGACGTGGCGGAGGCGTGCAACCTGCGCTGCCCGACCTGCTTCACCGAGTCCTCGCCCGACCTGCGGGGAGTCGTGCCGGTCCGGGAGGTGCTCGCCAACGTCGACCAGCGGCTGGCCCGGGAGAACGGCCGGCTCGACGTGCTCATGCTCAGCGGCGGCGAGCCGACGCTGCATCCCGACCTGCCCGAGTTGCTCGCCGGACTGGTGGCGCGGCCGGTCACCCGCATCCTCGTCAACACGAACGGCCTCCTGGTGGCCAGGGACGACGCCCTGCTCGACCTGCTCACCGAGCACCGCGAGCGCGTCGAGGTCTACCTGCAGTACGACGGCCTGTCCGCCGAGGCGTCCCGGCACCACCGGGGCGGCGACCTGCGGCGGCAGAAGGCGGAGGCGCTGCGCCGGCTGTCGGAGCGGGAGATCTTCACGACCCTGGTGATGACGGCCGCCCTCGGCGTCAACGACGGCGAGATCGGCGACGTGGTGCGCCTGGCCCTCGACACGCCCTACGTCGGCGGCGTGTCGATCCAGCCGCAGTTCGGCTCGGGACGGTCCGGCGTGATCGACCCCATGGACCGGCTCACCCACACCGGCGTGCTGAAGCGCCTCGGCCCCCAGACGGGCGGCCTGGTCACCTGGCGGGACCTCACGGCACTGCCCTGCTCGCACCCCCACTGCTGCTCGGTGGGCTACATGGTCAGGGACGACGCCGACCGGTGGCGCTCGCTGACGGCCCTGATCGGCCACGACCGTCTCAAGGAGAACCTCGGCCTGGTCTCGAACCGGATCGCCGACTCGGAGATCCCCCGCCAGCTTCGCATGGCCGTCCAGGAGTCGCTGCTCGGCCTGTTGTCGGAGCAGTCGTCGCTGTCCCACCCCGAGATCGGGAAGGTCTGGCGCGACATCTGCGAGAACTGTGATCTCGGGTTGACGACCCTGCTGACGCTCGCGTCGTCGGTGCTGCCCGGCCGGCAGCGGCGCCTGCGGAAGCTGCTCGGCGAACGGGTCGTCCGGATCACGGTCAAGCCGTTCATGGACATGTCCACGATGCTGGAGGAGCGCCTGACCCAGTGCTGCGTACACGTCGGCACCCGCTCCGACCAGGACCAGTGCGCGCCGTTCTGCGCGGTCCAGGCCTGGCCGGCGCTCGCGCGTCAGCGCCTGTCGGCCGTCGCCTCCGCCGACGCCGGTGTACGGCTGCCGCTCGTGGAGATCACGTGAGCCGCCGCGTCGCGGAGCGCGCGTGAGCCCCGGCGCCGGGCCTCGGGCGGGTGACCGGCCGGACGACCACCCCACCGGGGTCGCCTACGAACAGGCCCTCGCCGCCCAGGGCCGTACGCCCGGCCAGGCCCCGGCGGACGGTCAGACCCCGGCGGACGGTCAGGCGCAGCCGTATGATCCGCTGAAACTGTGCGTCTACGCCACGGTGGCGCTGCTCGCCTGGGTGTTCGGCGCGTGGGCGGTGCTCGCCTTCGCCGCCCTGGGCGTCGCCGGATACTGGCGGGCCCGCCGCGCGGGGCTCACGAGGAGCAAGTGCTATCTCCGTGACACCCGGCTCGTCCTCGCCTACCTGGGGCTGGTCGCCCTGGCCGCCGCCGCGGCCCTCGTGCTCCCGCACCTGCCCCGCTGAGCCGGCGGCCTGGGTCCGACCGGTGTCCGGCTATCCCGTGAGCCCGAGTTCGCCCGCGCGCAGCCCGGCCTGGAAGCGCGAACCGGCGTCCAGCGCCTCCATGAGCTCGGCGACGCGTCTGCGGTACGTTCGCACCGACAGGCCGAGGTGCCGCGCCGCGGTCTCGTCGGTGTGACCCGCGCCGAGCGCGCGCAGGACGGCCCGGCTGTCCTCGTCGAGGTGCGGCGCGTCGCCGCGCAGGTAGGCGGTCAGCTCGGTGGCCGCGTCCCAGGCGGCCGTGAAGAGGGCGTACACGCCGCTCACCAGCGTGGGCGAGGTGGTGACGGTGAACTCGCGGGGGCCGGGCCCGTCCCGTCCCGCGAGGATCATCACGCGCCGGTCGATGACGATCGTCTCGTGCGGCAGCGGGGTGGAGCTGATCCGCACCTCGACGCCCCTGGCCACGACCTCGCGCAGGTGCGTCCGCGAGGCCTCGTCGACGAGGGCGACGGGGGTGTAGAGCTTCCTGAAGGCCAGGCCGGAGCTGCCGGGGCCGGGCATCCGCCCGGCCACCGAGTGCCGGGCCCCGGGCTGCGACCAGGTGGCGAGGTCGCGGGCCGCGCACACGAACTCGTGCCGTACGCCGGTGAACAGATGACCGGCCCGGGCCACGAGCTCCGCGTCGCCGCGGACGGTGATGACCTGTTCGGCTGTCATTCGCCCATTATGACCCTCCATGACCTGGCGGGAGGCTGGCAGCTTGCTGCCACCGCGTTGGCCGCCGCCTCCCGCCGCGCGAGGCTGACGGCATGACGACTGACACGAACGCCGCGCTCGGCGGCGAGTTCCTCCTCGGCGGTGACCTGCCCGTTCACCGGCTCGGCTTCGGGGCCATGCGGCTGCCCGTCGGCACCTTCGACGGCGCCGTCCGCGACCCCGAGACGGGCGTCGCCGTGCTCCGCCGCGCCGTCGAGCTCGGCGTGGACCACATCGACACGGCATGGTTCTACCGGCGAGGGGGCGTGGCCGCCAACGACCTGATCCGCCGGGCGCTCGCGCCGTACGCGGACGGCCTGGTGATCGCGACCAAGGTCGGCCCCCTGCTCGGCGAGACCGGAATGCCGACCGGCGAGGCCGGCCCGGACGAGCTGCGCGGGCTGGTGGAGGACAACCTGCGCACCCTGGGCGTGGAGCGGCTCGACCTCGTGTACCTGCGGGTCGGCGGCATGAGCGGCCCGGGCGGCGCCTCCGTCTCCGACCGGTTCGCGGCCCTGGCCGAGCTCCGCGAGGAGGGGCTGATCCGGCACCTCGGCGTCAGCAACGTCGACGCCGCCCAGCTCGACGAGGCCCTGTCCATCGCCCCGGTGGCCGCCGTGCAGAACAGCTTCCACGTGCAGGACCGGGGCGACGCCGAGCTGCTTGCCCGCTGCGAGAAGGACGGCATCGCCTTCGTCCCCTTCTTCCCGCTCGGCGGCGGGTGGCGGCCCATCGACCAGACGCGTCTGGCGGCGGTCGTGGAGCGTCACGGGGCGACCGCCCCGCAGATCGCGCTCGCGTGGCTGCTGGCGATCTCGCCCGCGCTGCTCGCGATCCCCGGTACGGGGGTCCTCGATCATCTGGAGGAGAACATGGCGGCGGGACGGATCCACCTGACGCCGGAGGACCTCGCCGCCCTCGAGGACTGAAGCCCTCCTGACCGGAGTCGAACGACGGCGTTTGGCGGAGCTTTTTCACCGAACGCTCGCGCACATGTTCGATGAGGCGCTACAGTCATGGGCACCGGATCGAACACGGGTTCGGTCGAGTCCCGGCAGGTGAGGAGTGTGCGATGGCTGTGCCGACGGTGTCCGCCGCCCCCGCTCCCACTCCCGCCCCCGGCCTCGCCGGCCCGGCTGCGTTCGGCCGCGGCGTACCCTCCCCGGCTCCGCCCGTCGTCGTCCCGGTCGTGCCGGCCCAGGCTCCGCCCGCCGTCGTGCGGTGCGTGCCCGGGCCGCGCCGGGCGACACGCCGTAGCGCTTTCTACGGAAATCTACGACGGCCGCTATATCCCGTCATAAAGTCCGAGAGCGTGGACCCCGTGCGCAACCCCTACGCCCCCGGCGCCGGACAGCGCCCCCCGGAGCTCGCCGGACGCGATCGCGAGCTGCAGCAGTTCGAGGTCGTGCTGGAGCGGGTGGCCCGGGGCCGCCCGGAGCGGAGCATGGTCCTCACCGGTCTGCGCGGTGTGGGCAAGACGGTCCTGCTCAACACCTTCAAGTCCATGGCCATGCAGCGGCTGTGGGGCACCGGCAAGATCGAGGCCAGGCCCGACCAGTCGATCCGGCGCCCGGTGGCCGCCGCGATGCACATGGCCATCAGGGAGCTCGCGCCCCGGCACCGCGCCCCCGAGCGGATCGAGGAGTTCCTCGGCGTGCTCAAGGCGTTCGCCATGCGCGATCCCGCCGCCGCGAAGGGCACGTCCCACTGGTCGCCCGGCATCGACGTCCCCGCCGCCCGCGGCCGGGCCGACTCCGGCGACCTGGAGATCGACCTGACCGAGCTGTTCGTCGACGCGGCGGGTGTGGCGACCGACCTCGGCGTCGGCATCGCGCTGTTCATCGACGAGATGCAGGACGTGCAGGCGCCGGACGTCTCGGCTCTCTGCGCGGCCTGCCACGAGCTGTCGCAGAGCGGTGGCCCGCTGATCGTCGTGGGCGCCGGCCTGCCGCACCTGCCGAGCGTGCTGTCGGCGAGCAAGAGCTACTCCGAGCGGCTGTTCCGGTACGCCCGCATCGACCGGCTCGACCGCGACGCCGCCGACCTGGCGCTGATCGTCCCGGCCGGCCGCGAGGACGTGGAGTTCACGCCCGACGCGCTCGACGCGTTGTACGAGGCGGCCGACGGCTACCCCTACTTCGTCCAGGCGTACGGCAAGGTCGCCTGGGACCTCGCGCCCCGCAGCCCCATCACCGCCGAGGACATCAAGGTGTCCGCGCCGGAGGCGGAGGAGGAGCTGGCCGTCGGCTTCTTCGGCAGCCGGTACGAACGGGCCACTCCCGCGGAGCGCGACTACATGCACGCGATGGCCCAGTTCGGCGACGACCCGGTGCCGACGGCCGAGGTGGCCGAGGCGCTCGGCCGCAAGCCGTCGAGCCTGTCCCCGGCCCGCGACAGCCTGATCAAGAAGGGCCTGATCTACAGCGCCGAGCGCGGCGTGATCGGGTTCACCGTGCCCCATTTCGGGAGGTTCCTGCGTGCCCAGCCGGTCTGAGGCGGCACGCCCATCGACCTCTCTACGGCTTTCTAGAGGGGAAGCTAGAGAGCCGTAGAGAGCTGAAGTGAAGCCCTCGATGCGGGAATCTACGCCTGTATAGCGTCAGGCCGATACAGGGGTAGATTCCCGCAGAGAGGCGTCCGTACGGTCACCGGCGGCGGCCGCGACGCGGCCGTCCGCTCCGACCACGGCGACGCGGACGGCGGGACGGCGTCCGCTCAGGTACACCGCGAAGACCACCTCGGCGCCGTCCCGGGCGGGAAACACGAAGAAGCGCCAGCACAGCTCGCGCCACATGTCGGACGGCTCGTCCGTCACCAGCGACCCCGCGTGCGCCCGCCACGCCGCACTGCCGCGCAGGCGGGACAGCGCCCGTCCGGAAGGCAGCGCCCGCTGCTCGCACGGCGCCCGGTGCCGTACGCGGGCGGCGACCTCGTCGATCTCCGGCGAGAGGACGAGCAGCAGCAGGACGAGGCCGCCGGCGATCCAGGCCGCGGTCCCCCGCGGCAGGACGGGCCGGGCCATGACTCCGGGCAGACCCGGGACGTTCCCGGCCGCGACGAGAACCGCCATCGCCGTCAGCGCGGCGGCCCGTCCGATCGACCGCAGCCCGACCGGCGCCGCGCTGACCTCCCCGAAACAGCCGCACCCGACGTCGGGCCGCCGCCTGCGCAGGTCCCACAGGACATACGTCGCGATCGCGAAGAACACCACCGGCGACCAGCGCGTGACGGGGTGGTCCAGCACCAGCGATCCGCCGGCCAGGGCGAACTCGGTCAGCGCGCAGGCGATCATCGCGGGCCTGGCGAACCGCTCCGGCGCGAGCGCGACCGGGCCCAGCCGGGTCAGCGCGCCCGGCGACGCCTCACGGCCGGCCGTGGCCAGCTTGGCGACGCCGCCCAGCGTCAGCGTCAGGGCGAGGACCGGTAACGCGGCCGTCGCGATGATCGTAAGCACCGGTCACCCCAATCCGACGCGGGCGTTGAAGCAGCCCTTGGTCAAGTCTCCCCCAAGAGCCACGTAGGACGACGCCGACAGTTCCACGAGCCTCCCGCGCGGGGAGGTGCCGCATTCGAGGCAGCGGTCGCAGAACCGCCCGGCGAGGCACCCGCACGCCACGATCGGCAGCGTGTCCGCCCGTCCGTCGCACACGTTCCGTACGCGCAGCAGCGAGCCCAGCGCGAGGTACGGCAGGCCCGCGCAGGAGACACCCGCGTCATCGCAGCCGGTGTCCTCGGATTCGAGCACGGGATAGGCCGCGCCGTCCTCCGGAAGGTCCGCCCACACGGCCGTGCCCGCGACGCTCGCCTGGACCCCTCCGTACGCCGGGGGAGCCGGGGGCGACGCCGAGGCGTGGTACGGCGGTTGCGAGGTCGCGGGGAGCTGCGCCAGTGACGTGCCCTGGTCGAGCAGGCCGATGGCGTCGAACAGATACCCCGGCTCCAGCTTCGGGTGCCGCACCCGGATCCGCCCCGAGGAGCGGTACGGGATCACAATGGAGCGTTCCCGGCGATGCGGACCGCAGTCGAGGTCCACGGTGAGGTCCCGGGTTCCCCGGACGTCACGGATGACGCCGGTGATCCGTGTGACGTCGGCCCAGATGCGCTCGGCCACCGTGCCGGACCGCAGCGCCCTGATGACCACCCGCGACCCGATGGGCAGGTCGGCGGGCGCGACGGCGCCGCCGCGCCAGGCGGTCGCCCACGGCGCGATCACCAGGCGCCGCTGCCGGCCGTCGTCGGCCTCCACGATGATCAGATGCGGGCTGACGTCGATCACCTCGCCGTCGACCACGTCGAACGGCGCCTCCTCCTCCGGCGACCGCGGCGCGGGCCCGGGATCGCGCCCGAGCGCCGCCGCGGCCAGCATGCGCCGTCGCGCTCCGGCCCGGTGCGGTAATGACCCTTCCACGTCCTCCAGCCTCACATGCCGGGGCGGGATGGAGATGCCGTTTTCCGGGCGATGGTGGCGTCCGGGATCAATATTCCTCCTCCCGGTGCAAGGGGTTGCCACCCGCCGAGGGCAAACCACCGCCCGGGTGGGATTACGGCCCGTCCGGCCCGCCGCTACCGGCTTGTCCGGTGTTTACGCAGGCCGGGGCGAAACCTGAATTCCGGCTCAGTCGGATCCGATCGCGTGGCTGCGATTCTGGCACGAGATGCCTCTCTGGCCGGGTTGGTGATCCTGAGCGTGAAGCACGAGGAGTTCCACACGTACGTCCAGTCCCGCGGGGCGGCGCTGCTCCGGGTCGCCAACCAGCTGACCGGCAACCCCAGCGACGCCGAGGATCTGCTGCAGACCGCCCTCACCCGCACCTACCTCGCCTGGGACCGCATCCGCGACCGGTCGTCGCTCGACGGTTACGTGCGACGCGCGATGGTGAACATCAACATCTCCTGGTGGCGGCGGCGCAGGCTGGAGGAGTACCCCTCGGAGTCCCTTCCCGACGTACCGGCGCAGCAGGACGCGCGGCACCGGTACGAGGAGTTGGAGCAGGCGCTCGACCGGCTCCCCACCCGGCAGCGTACGGCGATCGTGCTGCGCTACTACGAGGACATGACCGAGCCCGAGATCGCCAGGACGCTGGGGATCAGCGTGGGCACGGTCAAGAGCTCGGTCTCGCGGGGCATGGCGAAGCTACGCGGCGATCTGGTCGTCCCCGAACCCCGGGAACGGGTGAACTGACCGCCGCGCGCCTCACCTCCCGCGCTTCATAAGGCCCCGCGCTTCTCAGGTCTCGCAGACCACGCCGTCGCTGTCGCTGTCGACGTACCAGTCGTACTCGACGTCGATGCCCCGGACATACGGCCCGTAGCCGGCCCTGTTGGCCTCCTCGCAGGTGCCGAAGCGGGGATCCGTCGAGCCGTCGTCGTCACCCGTCGCGGTCGGAGTGGGGGTCGGCGTCGCAGTGGGCGTCGGGGTGGGCGTGGGCGTGGGAGTGGTCGTGCCGCCGGTCAGGCCGTCGGGGTCCGGGCTCGCGGACGCGCCGGGCGCGGGAGAGGCGCCGTCGGCGGGCTCCACCGCGAGGTCTCCGGACGATCCGGGCGGAACCTGGATCGAGCCACGCTTGTCGTAGGTGTCGGCCGCCCAGCAGGGACCCGACCACATGCCCCGGCCATCGGCCTGCGCGCGCATCTGCTCGGCGAACTGCCAGTCGGTGTAGCTGTGGTCGGGGAGGTAGGGCACGGCCTGGGCGAACCCGCTCCTGACCATGTCGCCGTTGACGTACAGGCCCTTGGGCGACCACGTGTAGATGAGGACGCGGTCGTTCTCGGTCACCTGCTCGGAGGCCCGCACGTAGGCCGGCTTGCCGACGGGAAGCAGCGCCTTGAGCCGCGCGACCGCGCCTTCGTACCAGCAGTCGCCCTTCTCCGGCGCGTCCGCCTCCAGGAGACCGATCCGTACGGTCCGGCCGCTGGCGGTCACCACGTCCAGGGCGTCACCGTCCACGATCTTCTTCACCGTCACCTCGACGGCGTCCTTCGGCACGGTCTTCGGCCGGGGGGTCTTCGTGGCCTTCGCGGTCGTGCTCGGGGTGGCGCTGGGGCTCGGCGTCGCGCTCGCGCTCGGGCTGGGGGTCGCGGCCGGAGTCTGGGACGGGGTCGGCGTCGGGCTCGGACTGGCGCTCGGACTGGGGCTCGGGCTCGCGGCGGCGGTGCTGGCCGCGGCGAAGGCGCTGGTGGACGCGGCCACAGGAACCGCGAGGACCGCGGTGGCGAGGATGGCGAGTGCGTGTGAGGGGAAACGCACGAGTGCTCCATTGGCTTGGGTACGGGGGACACGTCGGCTTCGTGGAGCCGTTTCCTGGACTACGGAGTCCACCAGAAAACGATCGTATGCGCCAGTCCGTCCGGTCAGTTCCCTCGAATCACGATCCTCTGCGGCTCAGCCCGTCCTCGTCCGCGACGGCCTGCCGGCTCCGTCCGCTCCCGCGGTCGCGCAGGGCCGTACGACGTCGCGGATCACCCGCAGGGTCTCCAGGAACTCGGCGAGCCGCTCGTCGTTCAGCAGGCCGGTGAACCAGGTCTCGATGTCCTTGATGTGCTCGGGGAGCACCGTGCGCAACCGCTCCGCCCCCGCCTCACTCAACACCGCGTACGACGCGCGGCGATCGCTCGCGCACGCGTGCCTCTCGACGAGTCCCTCGCGCTCCAGGCGGTCGACGACACGGGTGATCCCGCTGGTGGACAGTGAGGTCTGGGCCGCGAGGTCGCTCATCCGCAGCCGCCGCTCGGGCGAGCGGGCCAGCCGGATCAAAGTCTCGAAGTCGACCTCGGACAACCCGGCGGTGACCAGGGTGGGGGTGGTCTTGGCGGCCAGCCCGGCGAAGACCTCCGCGAACAGGCCCATCGCCGTGAGCCGCGGGTCGTCGAATGGATCCATGGTCCAAGTCTACGCCAGAATAGTTGACGCGAGGAATATCCTCGGGTAGAAATTTGCTCAGTGAGACATCCGCACCGCAACGATCTGGGGAGTAGCCATGAGCATCCGTGAGTGGGAGGGCCTGAAGGTCCCGACGGCCGGCGAGTTCGCGCTCGACAAGGCGCACACGCGCGTCGGTTTCGTCGTCAAGCACATGATGGTCAGCAAGGTTCGCGGGCACTTCGCCGACTTCGAGGGCAAGATCGCCATCGCCGAGAACCCGCTTGAGTCCTCCGTCGACGTCGTCATCAAGACCGGCACGATCGAGACCGGCGCGGCCGACCGTGACGGCCACCTGCGCAGCGACGACTTCCTGGGCGCCGACAAGTTCCCCGAGATCACCTTCCGCAGCAAGCGCGTGACCGGCCTCTCCGGCAACGAGTTCACGCTCGTCGGCGACCTGACGGTGCGTGACGTCACCAAGGAGGTCGAGCTCAAGGTCGAGTTCAACGGCGCGGCCAACAACCCGTGGGGCCAGGAGATCTTCGGTTACTCCGCCGAGACCGAGATCGACCGCGAGGACTTCGGCCTGACCTGGAACCAGGCGCTGGAGGCCGGCGGTGTCCTCGTCGGCAAGAAGGTCAAGATCGAGATCGAGGGCGAGGCCGTCCGTCAGGCCTGAGCCTGTGGACTGCACCGGCGGAAATCCACACCTTGTGCACAGCCGTCATCCACAGCCTGTGGACGACGGCTGTGCCCTTGTATAACGCCAGCTCACCCGGCGGTCGAGGACATCCTGCCGTACGCACCGGCGCGAGTCTGTGCGCCGCTCGCCGACCCGCACGGCAGCCCTCCAGCCCCGCCGAAGCCCGCCCGGAGCGGGCCCGCTCCGGTGCCGCGACGCGGGTGGTCGAGACGGTGCCACGCCCCACCCGGCAATCCGCTTTGCCGCGTTGCGCGATCGCCGGTACGCTGTGCTGAGCAGCGCTCCCAGGAGGCTTCGCCTAGTCAGGTCTATGGCGCCGCACTGCTAATGCGGTTTGGGTCTTAAGCCCATCCGGGGTTCAAATCCCCGAGCCTCCGCAGTTCAGAGCCCCTCTCGTCCTCACCGACGAGAGGGGCTTTTTGATCTTCAACAGGCCTCTGGTTGCAGTTCTGGTTGCAGTTGTCCTCGGTCCTCGCCCCACAGGGCGGCTCCGATGCGCTCGCTGGCGTCCTTCACCTGGGGACTGGCGATGTAGTCATGAGTCGCCGGCGCGTTCGTGTACGCGGCACCGTCGGGGTGGCCGTCCGGCGAAGTGGGAGAGCTGATTACGTGATCAGATCACGGTAAGGGCGAGCCGACGCGATGCAGTGTTCCGTCAGGGTCGACATAGCCGAACTCCCGAAGTCCGTATGGAGTGTCGTGAGGCTCGCCGAGGCGGCCGGCGACGCCCGCTGCGACCCATTCGGCGTGAAGGGCATCGGCGTCTGAAACATAGATGTACACGGCCGCAGCAGTGCGCGCAGGGTCGTGCTCGTTCCACTCGGTGAGATGGAGCGACACCGGCCCCCGAGCGACGAACCCATATCCAAGGTCCTCATCGGACTGCCGCGCCGCAAACCCCAGGTGACGGTAACGCTCAAGCGCGACGGCCAGATTGCGGACGGGGATCACAGGCGCCACGCCCTCGAAGACGACCTTGCTGTCCATGCCCTCTCCTACGGCTGTCGGCGCCGAACGTCGATGCGAGGCTACGCGGCGGCCCTGACAGTTTCAGAGGGCCCAGGTAGCTCAGCGCCTCCCGGCTCCGGGGAGGTGCCGTACCGGAGAGGCGGGGTGTGCGCATCCACGCAGGTCACGGCCCGCTCGAGTGGTAGTTTCCACCGCTGCGGCCTGGCGACCTGTGAGAGATCTCCGATCCGGGTGCGGCAACAAGATCCACACCCTTGCGCTAGTTGTACGCCATCCTTCGCCCCGTATCGTCCGCATCAGTGATCCCGTCTGCGTGAGAATGGACCGGCATGTCCGACGATGCGGTGCTACGCGTTTTCCGATCAGTGGATTCGTTCGATCCCGACGAGTTCGGGCGGCTGCTAGCCGAGGACGCCACGCTGGTGTTCGGCAACGCCGAGCCGTTGGCGGGCCGTGAGGCCATCGTCGCGGGCATCCGGGAGTTCTACTCCACCATCGGCGGCCTGCGGCACCGGGTCGTCCGTACCTGGCAGGTGGACGCCGACGTCATCGCCGAGACCGAGGTGACCTACCGGAGGCTCGACGGCAAGGACGCGAGCGCCGTAGCCGTGTCCATCTGGCGCACCCGCGACGACGGCCTGATCTCCGACTACCGCATATTCGTCGATCTTTCCCCCATCTACGCGGTCTAGTGATTCGGCCACAGGTGAGGAGGAGCTGGAGCGGCGCTTCCTGGCCCTCTTCCAGGAAGACCACTGACGCGCCTACGTCATCGATGCCGATCGGCTCGACGAGCGGCTGAACGACCGTCCAGGACAACCCGGCTTCAAGGAACTGGGCGACATCAAGCAGGCGCTGGTAGTGCGCGACGAGTTCTGCATGTGCCATGGTCGATTGATCACAGGTACACACCTCCACCCGGGGTGACTTCGATGGAGGGGGCGTTGTGGGCTCTTCGTACGTTGTCACCGGGGGTGGGCGGGGCATCGGCCGGGCGATCGTCGAGCGACTCCTGGGCGACGCGAACACCGTCGCCGTGATCGAACTCGACCCGGCGGCGCTCGAGTGGATCCGTACTCACCCCGCGGGTTCCCGGCTGATCGCGGTGGCAGGCGACGCCGCCGACGAGACCGTCACGGAACGGGCCGCCGACCTGGCGCAGGCGGCGGGCCCGCTCGCCGGTTGGGTCAACAACGCCGCCGTCTTCCGCGCCGCCTCGCTCGACTCCCCGTCGGCGAGTGAGCTCCTGGCTCTCATCGGGGCCAACTTCAACCCCGTGGTCGCCGGTTGCGTGACGGCGATCCGCCGCTTCCTCGACGCCGGTACGGCCGGGGCGATCGTCAACGTCTCGTCCCACCAGGCGCAGCGGCCGGTGCGCGGCTCCCTGACGTACGCGACGGCGAAGGCCGCGACCGAGGGGCTCACCCGGGCGCTCGCCGTCGACTACGGCCCGCGGGGCATCCGGGTCAACGCCGTCGCCCTCGGCTCGATCAGCACCGAACGGTACGAGGCGTTCCTCCGCCGCCAGGAGCCCGCGGCGGCCGAGCGGATCGAGAACGAGATGGGACTGCTGCACCCCCTCGGCAGGGTGGGCCGTCCGGAGGAGGTGGCCGCCGCCGTCGCCTACCTGCTCTCCGCCGACGCGAGCTTAGTCAACGGCGCGATCCTTCCCGTCGACGGCGGACGGTCGGTGCTCGGACGCGACCCCGAGGAGGCATGAGTCACGCGCGGTTCTTCCAGTCGTCGGCGAGCAGACCGTAGAGGAGATCATCGGTCCATTCGCCCTTGAACCAGGTGTGCTGGAGGCGCAGCCCCTCCCGCCGGAAGCCCACTCGCTCCAGGAGCCGTGCCGAGCTCGTGTTGCGGGCGTCGCACTCGGCGGAGACGCGCCGCAGGCCGCGCCGCTCGAACAGGTCACTTAGTACGGCCCGCACCGCCTCGGTGGCGTACCCCCGGCCCTGCCATCGGGCGGCGAGAGTGAAGCCCAGCTCCGCCTGCATCCGGTTCTCGTGCAGGTTCACCCCCACGTCGCCGATCAGGCACTCCTCGGCCCGAAGCGCCACGGCGTACTGGAACCACCCGGGCTCCTCCGGGTCCCGCGAGGAGAACGCGGTGACGAGCGAGACGGCCGACTCCACCGGAACGGGGGCGGTCCAGCTCTGGCAACGCGCGACCACCGGGTCGGAGCGGTAGGCGGCGAACGCCGGCGCGTCCTCCGGCCGGAACCGACGCAGGAACAGCCGTGGCGTTTCCAGGAGCATTCGCCGATTCTCGCAGCGGGCAGCCCGGTGCGGGCCGCGGAAGGGTCAGGCGAGGCCCTCGGCCGTACGCCGGCGGAGTGGCGCCTCGTGGGCGGAGTCGGTGCACAGCGTCAGGGTCAGCCCGTCCTCCGCCGCCCCGGCCAGTACGGCCAGCAGGGTGGCGAACTGCTCGGCGGGTTCGGCGGCGAGCAGGTCCCCGGCGTGTTCGACGACCAGATGGACGTTCCCGATGTCGCGCAGCGAGTCGGTCAGCGCGTCCCAGTTGTGGCCGAAGTAGCCGGGGAGGCGCAGCACCCGTGCCACCTCCGCGAAGAAGGCGGCACGGGTACGGCAGGCCCGCCCGTCGACGACCGCCGGGGCCCGGCCGGTGGTGATCGTGAGCCATTCGGGCAGCGGACGCGGGGCGGAGGTCATAAGGATCCCTAGAGCCGGTAGAAGTCGGTGTAGTGGTTCGGCGAGAACCAGGTCACGCCGGTGCTCCGGTTGACGACGATCCGGTAGGCGTCCCGCGCGGCGCCGCGGGCCCGGGAGTACACGTCGTACTCGTAGTAGGTGGCACCGCTGGGCAGCTGGCCCTCTCTGTTGTAGAAACGGCCGCCGGTGTAGTTGTACTTGCCATCCGGCCAGGAGTACCAGCCGGCGCTGGTCGGGTATCCCTTCCCGGCCCAGATCGCGTTGGCCGAGCGCGCGTCGGCGCAGCGCGAGATGGTGCAGGAACCGTAGACCGCCGCGCTGGCGGGAACGGTGCCGGTCACCGTGGTCAGGGACACGACGGCGGCGATCAGGGCGATGAACCGGGCCGGCCAGGACGACCGGAAGCGTCGCGGAGTCCGCACGAGACCTCCTTGCAGAGGCGAGGGGGATGGACAATCGCCAGCATCACCCCGAATTCGGCCCGAACCAAGGTAAAGATCGCCAAAGGTATGGTGAACTCCCGGCCGCGCCGCCGTACACGCTCGGTTCCCCGTGAACGGGCCGGTGGGTATGACACCTGACAACGAGTATGCCCGGATGGTCGAGTACCGATCAGCCGGTGCTCGCCGTCGGGCGAGGATCGGGGGATCCGATGCTGAGATCGCTCATCGTCACGGTCGCGACCGTGATCGCGCCGCTGTCAGGGGGCACCGCCGCACACGCCGCGCCGCCGGATGCCAGCGACCAGGACAAGGCGTTCCTGGTCAGTGCGCATCAGGACAACCTCACGGAGATCGAGGGCGGCCACACCGCCGAGAAGCAGGCCGGAAGCCAGGCCGTCAAGGACGCCGGAAGCCGGTTGGTCAAGGACCACACCGCCCTCGACGAGCAGGTCACGAAGGTCGCCGCGGAGTACGGGGTGGACCTGCCGGGCGAGCCGACGGAGAAGCAGCAGGCCGAACTGCGGAAGTTCGCCGCCAAGAGCGGCGCCGCGTTCGACCGGGCCTGGGTTCCGGCGCAGGTCGAGGACCACCGTATGACCCTGGTGGCGCTGGACAAGGAGGCGTCGACCGGTTCCTCCGAGAAGGTGCGGCGGCTCGCCCGGGACACCAAGCCGGTGGTGCAGGAGCACCTCGACCTCATGGAGAGCATCCAGCGTGGCGGGTGAGGGCCGGTGCCGGCCGGGGCGGGTCTCCTGGCCGGCACGTCCCCGATCCCCTGAGCGATCCGGCTTCCGCGGGGACGGCTCTTACCGGAACAAGGCCACGACCAGCCAGATGACCAGCGCCCAGAAGACCAGACCCGCGACCACGGCCGCGACGAGCCCGCGAAGGCGGTACCGCCTGCCGGGCGGGCCTGGTGGCTCGTTCACGTTCCCTCCCGCGGGGCGGCCCGGTGTCCGCCTGCGTGCCCTGCTCATATACCCCGGGTACGCCTCTCCTGTCGCCACGAAGTCATATCCGTCACAGAGAGTGATGGCGTGGCAAGGGTCCCCCGAGGACCAGTGTGCGCATCGGCGGCGCGCCAAGGTAGCCATGCGGCCGATTCCGGCCAGCTCGTTCGCCGAGCGGCTCCTGCCGTGCGCGGACGGTCCCCGCGTACGGGTCGGCTTGACCGTGCGCAGGGCGGATTATTGGCGCAAGCAGGGGTGAGGGGTCTGGTAGAGTTACACGCGTTGCCGAGCACAGCAAGTGAACAGGCAGCCAGGCGGCCGTAGCTCAATGGATAGAGCATCTGACTACGGATCAGAAGGTTGGGGGTTCGAGTCCTCCCGGCCGCGCAGCACGAAAGCCCAGATCATCAGCCGATGACCTGGGCTTTCTCGTGTTCCAGATCAGTTGCCGGTGTCCGGCTATGTCCGGCCGTCAGCCGTTGACTCCGGTTGATCTTTCCCGATGCCTTCCCACAGAGTCTCGCAGACCGACAGCACACCGTGCCATTCCTTGGTCCGGTGCCGCAGACGGTCCCTGACGTTTCGGCGGCTTTCCTCAGACGATGGGGCTTGTTCCCGTTACGGCCAGTGCATGCGCCGGCGCCTCCGCTGCGCCGGTCAGGCGGCTGAGCATTTCGACCCGTTGAGCGCGTACTCCACGGGCCGCGAGTTGGTGCCGGTCCAGGTGCCGATGAATCCGAAGGAGACGGTGGCCCCGCCCGCGATGTCCGGATTCCAGTCGGCGTGGGCGACCGTGGGGGACACGCCGTTGGATACTTGGACGGCGTTCCAGATCTGGGAGATCGTCTGGCCGTTGGCGAAGGTGAAGGTGAGCCGCCAGCCGTGGACGGTGGTCTTGCCGGTGTTGAGGATCTTCACGTCGGTGTGGAATCCGCCGGGCCATTGGCTGTTGATGGTGTAGGTGACCGTGCAGCTGGTGGGTGGGAGCACGGTCGGGCTCGGCACGGGGACACCGTAGTCGAGAGTGTTGGGCGCCGGCGAGATGTTGCCCGCCGCGTCCAGGGCGCTGACCCAGAAAGTATGGAGGCCGGGGGTGGCGATGCTGAGGGTCTGGCTGGTCGTGGTGCCCGGAACGGTGACGAACTCGGCGTGGACCGTCCCGCCGACCTCGTACCACTGGTGGCCGACCAGGTAGCTCACGACAGGCACGCTGCCGGACGCGGCCCAACTCACGGTGGCGGTTGACCCGTTGACCGTCAGCATCTGATTGCCGGGGTAGCCGTACGGGTACCCACCAGACGGCGACGGCGACGGCGACGGCGACGGCGGCAGACAGGACGCCGACCAGCATCCCGTGGTGGCTTGGCCAAGTCCGGAGGCGTTGCCGGCAGCGTCCACGGCCGTGACCGTGTAGACCTCGTGCCCCTCAACGTGGCTGACCGCGAACGAGGTGCCCGTCACGAAGTAGCGGTAGAACTGTTCGGACTGGTTGATGTTACGCAGGATGTAGTAGCCGACCACGCCGACGTTGTCGGTGGCGGGCGCCCAGCTGACCACGACGGTCGGTCCGCACTCGGTGAAGACCGGCCCGCCGTGCGGCGTGGGCGGCACGGTGTCGCCATTGGCCACGGCTGGGCTCGCCGTCCCCCATGGAATGAGCGCCGTCGGCGACGTGGGGCAGATGGTCGGCGTCGTGCTCGGGGTCGGCAGGACGCCCGCAGTGCTGCTCGTCGTGGGGGTGGCCGCTGCGGGAACTGCGGACTGGATGGTCGCCGCACCGGCAGTGCCGGCGACCAGCCCGATGCCGGCGACCACGGCGGCCAGCATGGCGAGCACGACGCTCACGGAGCGCGCACGCGGACGAGGCCGGGTGGGGGCAGCCTCGGGTACAGGTATGACAGGTTGGTGGGTCATTGGGGCCTCCGGGGGACGGCTTAAACAAGCGAACTCTCAACAAAGGCGGTCCCATACTACGGATTCGATCATCGATATGCGTTCATCATTGGATGCGCCTGGACAACCTCGTGCCAGCGTTCGGGGAGAACGGTCAATGGGGCGCCGCGGGCGCGCTGTGAAGTCGGATCCTGTTGTTGTTCGGAATCGCGGCCGTGTCGTTTTAGATTCGAATTGTGTACGCGACGCCCTACGTGAGGGTGATCCCCTGGGCTGCGGGCGGAACGGACTCAATCTCCCGGACCGGCCCCTCAGTGCTGGTGGACCGTGATCGGCCACAGCGCAAGGTGTACGCCGCACGGTGGGCGGTCGGCCAGGAAGATGCGGGCGCGGTCAGCAGCTGCGTGTGACCTTGAGGATGGTCGGGACCAGATTCCTGGAGCGTCTATTGACGCAACGCAGGCTGCCTCAAACACATCGCAGGCATCTGTCACGTCGTGACGAGCGGATGCTGTTCGGCAGTGAGAGCGGCTAGCCCCATTTTCCGCAGGTCGGGTTGATTGGAGATCGCTGGGTTGCTGTGGTGATCGTTGTTTCGGTATGACCTGGCTGGTGAGACAGCGTGCGCAGTGGGGCGGGGCCAGTGTCGAGAAGATGCTTGGGGCGTTGCCGGTTATCGCGGGGTTTTGTGCGCGGTTACGGATCCGGGAGTTGGCGGATGCGGCCTGCCCGGTGCGGGATGTCGCGGAGCTGACTCGTGGGCAGGTGATCGAGGTGCTGGTGGCCAACCGGCTGACCTCACCCGCGCCGCTGGTGCACGTGCAGGAGTGGGCGCGTGCCTGGGCGGTGGGCGAGGCCTTCGGTATCGAGCCTGATCTGCTCAACGATGACCGCATCGGCCGCGCTTTGGATGCCATCGCCCCGCATCTGGACCTGCTGGCCGGGTCGGTCGGGCTGGCCGCGATCGAGGCGTTCGGCCTGGACGTGACGCGCCTGCACTGGGACATGACCTCCATCTCGTTGCACGGCGACTACGACGATGCCGATCCCGCCTTCGCCCGCCCGCGATTCGGCCAACAGTCTGTGGAGGTGGAGCGGAGTGCGTGTCCAGCAGTCCGTACGCACCGGCGCCTTGGCGATCACCCGCCACCGGTCGGCAACTACCGCGGCCGGGACTTCCCGCGGCCGGCCCGCCCGGCATTCGAGGAAGTACCCTTGGCTGGTGTTCTCGCCTCAAGGCCCGTCGCTGCGTGAACTGGTGGTCCAGGCGCTGTCCTCGGTCGAGCGCGGCTACGACCTGCTCGCCCCGAAGTTCGAACACACGCCTTTTCGCACCCCCGATAGCGTTCTTGACGCAACCGCCGACGCTCTGCGTCCGCTCGGGCCGTTCGGGAAGGGACTGGACGTGTGTTGCGGCACCGGTGCGGGCATGCGGATCCTCAACCCCCTGTGCCAGGGACGGATCACGGGCGTCGACTTCAGCACCGGCATGCTTGCCCAGGCGCGCCGGGCGCACCCGGACGCTGAGTGGGTACAGGCCGACGTTCGAGACCTGCCCTTCGCCGGGGCGTTCGACCTCGCGGTCAGCTTCGGAGCGCTCGGACACTTCCTGCCCGCCGAACGGCCCTCGCTGTTCGCCGGGGTGTACCGCGCGTTACGGCCTGACGGGCTCTTCGCCTTCCCGATCGTCGCGCCGCCCCCCATCACGTCGGGCTGGTACTGGGCGCTGCTCGGATTCGACCTGGCCATGCAGGTGCGCAATGCCGTGTGGCGTCCCCCCTTCGTCATGTACTACGGCACCTGCCCGCTGCACGCGGTCCGCGATGACCTGACAGCAGCCGGATTCACCGTGACGACAGTCCCTTTGACGGCCCTTGGCCGACGCGAAGATGGCAGCCCGCGCTGCCGGCTTGTTCTCGCACGCAGAACTTAGGTGTCCAGGTACTGGCGAACTCGATAGAGCAGGTGCAGCACCTGTCGCGCCGGATCACGGTGCGGTCAAGGCCCGATCTGGGTGAACGGAGCCTTCATCCGATATCCGCTTCTCGGTATAAGAGGTCGACCCCCGCTCCAACGGAGCGCTCTTGCCAACGCGGCTGCTGACAACAGCCGCGCTTGGCCGCGAGCAGCTCGGCCTTCTCTGGGTGGCCTCGGCGCTTGGGGCTTCGCTACCCGCAGTTGCCAAAGGTCTTGCGGCCACCGGTCGCCTCGGCGAAGTCCAGCCGGGTGTCTCGGGTGCTGCCCCAATACGAGACGCACTTGCCGCGCGCCTTCACCTTGACCGGCCCGGCGTAGTACTTGAATTTGCCCGCGTCGGTCTTCGGCTTGCTGCCCTTCACCGTCAGGGTGGCGGTGGTGTAGGTGGCGGTCCGGTAGAAGGCGGTCTTGATGCTGACCACGCAGTTGTAACCGGTCCTGCGGTTGTACATGAGGTAGACATAGCCGAAGGTGTCACGTCCGGACTTGAGGGGACGGGAGCCGTCCTTCACCCGGGCGAACCCCGCCCCGCAGACGCCCTCGGGGGTGTAGGGGGAGGAGGCCGCGTACGCCGTGTATGCCGGGTTGGCCGCGAGAACGCCGACGGCCAAGGCCGTCACGGCGACGACCTTCGTAACAGACCTGATCACTTGTCTACCTTCCGATGGTGGACCGGGGCGCATGCCGCAGCGGATCACCCATCGATCTTGGCTTATCCCTTACTTCCCGGCAATGGGCACCGGGAAAGGCCTGGCCGAAAGGCCGGTGCCCCGTATCGCGGCGAGAGCCCAGGCGGCCTCGCACCAGCTCGCCGGGCCCCGAGGTGTTGGAGGACCTCTTGGGGTGCGCGGGCGACCCAGTGCCTGATCGCCGCGTAACAACGGATTACAGCTGCTCGAAAAGCGGCCAAGGCGAGGGCTCAGGAGGCCATCGCCGCATCGAAATGTCTCCACGCTTTCGGGGATTGCCAGAGCATCTGGGTGTGCCTTCCCGACTGACGTTTGGGCGTCGGCTTGCTTGAGATACGCTCAGGTTTCCCAGTCGCGCCAGGATTGCCGCATGAGCGAAGCCGTGGACAGAACGCACCCGCCGGACCCGGTGACGAAGGCCGGCTATGTGCTGGAGTTCGAGGACACCTTCGACGGAGACACGCTCGACGAGCATCGCTGGATCCCGCGTTACCTGCCCCAGTGGACGACGCGTGCCGCCTCGGCCGCCCGACATCGGATGGGCGACGGGTGCCTGCGCCTGCTGATCGAGGAGGACCAGCCGCCGTGGTCGCCGGAGACGGAGGGCCGGATGCGCGTGTCCTCGCTGCAGACGGGCGTGTTCTCCGGACCTGTGGGCAGCGGCGTCGGCCAGCATGGGCGGGGCCGGGCCGTCGTGCGGGAGGCGCAGGACGAGGTGCGGCTCTACACCCCGCACTACGGGCTGATCGAGATGCGCGCCAGGGCCGCCGACGACCCGCGTGCCATGGTCGCACTGTGGATGATCGGCTTCGAGGACGCGCCCGAGCGGTCCGCGGAGATCTGCGTCTGCGAGATCTTCGGGCGTGACGTACGACCGGAGGCGGCGGCCGTCGGTATGGGCGTCCACCCGTTCGGCGACCCGGCGATCACCGACGAGTTCGCCGCCGAGGTCCTCCCCATCGACGTACGCGAGTTCCACGTGTACGCGGCCGAGTGGACTCCGGATCGGGTGACGTTCTTCGTGGACGGCCGGCACGTCAAGACCGTCCGGCAGTCCCCGGACTATCCGATGCAGCTCATGCTCGGGATCTACGAGTTCCCCGACGCGGAGGGGCCCGAGCGGGTAGGGCCGTACCCCAAGGAGTTCGTGGTCGACTATGTGCGGGGCTACCGGCCCGTAGAGCCCTAATGATCAGAAGGTCGGGGGTTCGAGTCCTCTCGGCCGCGCACATCACAGAAGGCCCGTTACCAGGATCACCTGGAAACGGGCCTCAGTGTTCTCCGGGCTCGAAACGGCGTCCGTCGCCGCTCGCTTCGAGGCGCCCGGACGTCTCGCTCGTCACGTAATCACCTGTCAGGCGGCGCGGACGCCTGTACGGCGAGCCTGTCGAACAGGCTGACAACACGATCTCGTTGTGGACAGCGCGAGGGATCCGGAACCGTGGATCCCGCCGCAGGACTCACCTGCCGGCGCTCGCCACCAGGAGAAACGATGAAGCTGCCGCCATGCGCCGCCGCCCTCGCGGCCCCCCTGCTCGCTTGCCTGACCGGAGCGTCCGGGATGCCGGCGGCACAGGCGGCCGACGTCGGGGCCCTTCCGAGGGTGGACATGGAGGCCACGGTCAAGGCGGCCCAGATCGACCCGCGGCGGTCCGACGACAGGCCGACCCCGGGCGCCAAGGCCGGCGTGCTCCTTGTCGAGCGGGCGCTGCGCGACCGGCACCTGCTCGACGCGAAGTGGGTGGACGGTTACTTCGGCGCCACGACGGTCGTCGCCTTCACGAAGTTCCAGAGGTCGCTCGGCCTCACTGGTCTCGCCGCCAACGGACTTCCGGGAAAGGCGTCGCTCACCAGGCTCGGAGCCGGTCGTTTCACGGTCACCCGCATCATCGGGCCGGGCGCTCGGGTGGCCGTCGGGGGCGTCGTCGTCGACGCCCGCACGCGGCGCATGCTGGCCGAGGCGGAGCGGCTGCTCGGCCGCGACCTCGTGCTGTTGCAGGGGTCGTACAACCGCGGCGGCGACCCCACGTCCGCGGGTACCCACGACGGCGGAGGCGTCGTCGACATCTCGGTCGAGGGGATGGGTTCCGCCACCCGCACCGCCGTCGTCCGCGCGTTGCGACGTGTCGGCTTCGCCGCCTGGGTGCGTAACCCCGATCAAGCCGACTGGCCGTGGCACATCCACGCCGCCGCAATCAACGACACCGACCTCTCCAGCCAGGCCCAGCACCAGATCGGTGACTACTACCTCGGCCTGAACGGGCTCGCCGGCCGTGGCCCGGACGACGGCCCGAAGGTGACCATCCGCACCTGGGAGGAGTACCGGCGCCGCTGACCATCCGAAACCCAGGCTGCACAGACAACGAAGGAGAACACCATGGGAACGCTCAACAGGATCCTCACCACGGCGGCCGCCGCGACGGTGCTCGGCGGGACGGTGCTGGCCACCGCCTCGCCCGCCTCGGCGGCCACCCGCAACGGGGTGTGCGAGACCGGCGAGTTCTGTTACTACTTCAACAGCGGCACCAAGGGATCGCTGTCGGACTTCACCGGGTCCGTCCCCGACTACGGCACCCGGCAGCCCTCCTGCTTCGACTTCAAGGGACCGGGCGCAGGTAAGGGCAAGTGCGTCAAGAACGCCGCCGCCTCGGTCTGGAACCGCAGCGGCAAGACCGTCCGCGTCTACTTCAACAGCAACTACGGCGGCAGTATCTACCAGGACTTCGCGCCCGGCGCCAAGGGCAACCTCAAGCCCGGCCTGAAGAACCAGAACGCCTCCCACCAGTTCGGCCCGTCGTCATCGGTGCGCGTCAACATGTCGTACGCGCTGTACAAGGCCGGCGGCGGCTATATCAGCTGCGGCTTCGACGGTTACGTCCACACCTCCGGCCGGCACGAGGGCATCGACATCACCCGCAGGGTCGGTTCGGCTGTCCACGCGCTGACGAGTGGTCAGATCATCAACGTCGTGTACGGGCGCAACGGCGGCTCGGGGCTTTCCACGATCGCCGTCTACAACGCCTCGCTGAACAAGACGATCATCTACCTGCACTCCGCTCCGCTGTCCTCGCTGCGGGTGGGTCAGCAGATCTCCCGTGGCCAGGTCATCGCGAAAGAGGCGTGGCACGGGGTGTCGTCCGAGAACAAAGCGCACACCCACGTGGAGATGCGCCCCGGACGGCAGACGCGGGCCGCCAAGAGCGTCGGCGACTCGACTCTGAGCAACCCGAACCCGAACTCGTTCTGGATCTCCCAGGGCTACAACGTCCGCTAGCGACCGGGGCCTCTGACGAGGAGGAAGGCAACTGTGTCTCCACGAACCGCACGGCTGATCTCGCCTCTGGCCGCGATGGCGCTCGGCGGGGCGGTGCTCGTCGCCGCCTCGCCCGCCTCGGCGGCCACCCGCAACGGGGTGTGCGAGACCGGCGAGTTCTGTTACTACTTCAACAGCGGCACCAAGGGATCGCTGTCCGACTTCACCGGGTCCGTCCCCGACTACGGCACCCGGCAGCCCTCCTGCTTCGACTTCAAGGGTCCGGGCGCAGGTAAGGGCAAGTGCGTCAAGAACGCCGCCGCGTCGGTCTGGAACCGCAGCGGCAAGACCGTCCGGGTCTACTTCAACAGCAACTACGGCGGCAGTATCTACCAGGACTTCGCGCCCGGCGCCAAGGGCAACCTCAAGCCCGGCCTCAAGAACCAGAACGCCTCCCACCGGTTCCTGAGCTCCGCACCGCCGACCGGGTGCAAGACCGACGGGACGCACAGCAGGCTGCCCACGACGATCCTCGTCTATCGGAAATCCCTCAACCGCGTGGACCGGGTGGAGTTCAAGACCTACATCAAGAACGTCCTGCCCAACGAGTGGCGGTCGCACTGGCCGAAGGAGTCCCTCAAGGCCGGGGCGATCGCCGTCAAGAACTTCGGCTGGTACTGGGCGCTGAGGTCGGCGAGCAGGACGCCGAGCGGCCAGTGCTACGACGTCACCGACCACACGTCCAGCCAGATGTACAAGCCCGGCTCCGCGACGGCGGCGACGAACGCCGCGGTGGACGCCACGTGGGGCATCCGGATGACGCGTGATGGGAAGATCTTCAAAGCGCAGTACTGCTCCACGACGACGGCCTGCGGCCATTGGGTCACCGGCGACTGGATGTCGCAGAACGGCTCTCGCGACAAGGCCGAGGCGGGCTGGAGCTACGCCAGGATCCTCAGGTACTACTACAAGGGGATCGTTCTCAGCTGAACCCCCGGAGACCGTCCGCCCCTGTTCCCCGCCGTGCCGCGTACGGCGGGGAACAGGCGTCAGCCGACGATGACCTGGAAGTTGAGCGGCCGGCCTCCGGGGAACGCGACCCGTCCCGAACCCTCCATCATCTTGAACCGCACGTAGCACAGGCCCGGCTTGCTCGGCGTGGTGATTTCGGTCCGGATGTCGACCGTCTCTCCGGGTCGTGTGTCCTTGATCGGTATGTCGGAGACGGTCTGGCATTGATCAGGTCGCTGCGGGAGGTCGAGGCGATGCAACGAATATCCCTTCCACGGCACCGTCCCGGCGTTCTTGAGCCGCCACACCTTGGTCACGGTCTGGCGGGGGCCGACGCGCGTGCAGTCGGTGAGCGTGATGTCCCCGATGAACTTCGCCGAATCACCCTCGTGCGCGGGTGGGCTCCACGGCGGGCTGGTGGCGTGTATCGGGCAGTCGGCCGCCGACAGCCCGGAGTTCGACGGGCTCCCGGACGGGTTCGAGCTGTGCCCGTCGGCCCCGGAGCCACGACTGACGGCGACCGCGATGAGGACCGCTGTCACCGCACCGACGGCCGCTACCGCGAGCGCGGCCGGGCGGATCCGCCGGAATCGTCCTCGGTCCTCTGGCGCGGAGGGGACCGGCCGGACGTCGCCCGCGATCTCACCGCCCGGCCGTGAGGTTCGCGACTCGGGAGCGCTGGGCGCGCTATGGCCTTCCGCGACGTTCGCGGCGGAGGCTTCGGGTCCGGCGCCCGCCGATCTGACCGCCAGGTTCGCCCTCTCCCAGCGTTCGCGGTACGCGGCCGGGTCCGCGCCGCACGCCTTGACGAACTCGACGGTGGTCTCCCAACTGGGGAGCCGGTTGCCCTTCGTCGCCTCGTGCAACGTCGTGTGTGAGATCGCCCCCGACCGGCCGGACATTTCTCGGAAAGGTGGGTTGCCGACCGATTTGCGGAGTTCTCGCAGTGCCGCCGCGAAGTCCTCGATCGCCTTCGCCCGTGCAGGCATGTCGTCCACCGGGTGAAGCTAACAGCGCTCACAGTATTCGCTCAAGCTCAGGGAGTCGCGATCATGACCCCGAGGCTCGGAGGAGCGCCGGGTCCACGTCGGGAACGGCGAGTCTCGGGTTGTGGCCCGCTGCGACGACCCTCATGACGAATCCGGCGGCCTCCTCCAACTGCCGGGCGCTGCCCAGCCCGCCGACCACCGCGGTCCGTCCGCCGAGATCCCGGATCAGTGTCGCGGCGCGGTCGAGGGCTTCCGGCTCGTCGCCGCAGATCGCCACGACCGGCGCCGACTCCCGCGGACCCACGTATGGCCATGAAGCTCCGGCGAACAGGTGGAGCGCCTTCACCACGAGCGCACCGGGAGCCGCCTGAGCCACGAGTGCCGCCGCCGAGCCGGACGCCGGCTTCAGTTCACCGGTCGCGTAGTCGACCGGGTTGGTGCAGTCGATCACGGTCATGCCGGTCAACGCCCCTTGGGGGCCGCCGACGAGGGACACCGCGGTCTCCAGCCCTTCCCAGGCGATCGCGATCACGAGCGCATCGACCCGGGCCGCGAGGCCGGCGGGGTCGGCGGCCTCCGCCGCAGGGCCGATCCGGTCGGCCGCCCTGCGGGCGTGCGCCGGGTTGCGCCCTGCCACCAGCAGCGAATGCCCGGCCGCGGCCCAGGCTCGGCCGAGCGTCACGGCGAGGTTCCCGGTGCCCAAGATCCCCAGATTCACAGCGATCTCCTCTGTCTCGAAAAAGCTTCGTGGGAGACGCTACGAACGAGGCTCCTACCATCCGGTAGGCGACCGATGCGAGACTGGATCCGTGATCGAGGGGTCCTGTGAGACATTCGTCTCCGACTGCCAGGTACGCGCCGCGGCCGAGCTCATCAGCCACGCCTGGGATCCCGTCGTGCTCTCAGCCCTACGCCTGGGCCCGACGCGACGCAGAGAACTACTCACGCGTATCGCGGGGGTCAGCGACAAGGTCCTGACCGAGGCCCTGCGACGTCTGCTGGCGCGCGGACTCATCGTGAGAAGCGGTGGCGCCGGCCAGGCAGGCGCGGTCTACCAGCTCTCCCCGCTGGGCGAGTCGTTCGCGAACGGCCCCCTCGCGCAACTGGCGCAGTGGGCCGCCGACAACCTGGACGACCTCATCGCCTCGTCGGCGACGTCCTGACCTGACGGCCGTCACCGTGCCCGGATGCCGTCGAGGATGAGCGAGACGACGCTCGCGGCCTCCGCCTCGATCTCGGGGGACTGCCACTCCGCGGCGTGCCTGGGATCGACAAACCGGGTGCTCGCGTTGAAGACGGCTCGCGCGGTCGCCTCCGGATCGCAGGGCGCGAAGTCGCCGCCGGCCACCCCGTCGGCGACGACGGCGCGGATCTGGTCGAGCAGGAACGCGAGATGGGACCGCGACCCGGCGCTGTGCTCCGCCGCCAGCACCCGGAAGGTGGCGAACAGTTCCGGGTCCTCCCTCGCCTTCGCCCATTTGACGGCGAACATGGCGGTGAGCAGGCCGCGTAGCCGGTCGGGCGGGGTCAGTCCGGCGTCCTGAACCGCCGCGACGAGATCGTCTCGCACCCGGTCGAGCCAGCGCCGGATCACGGCCTCGCGCAGCGCCGCCTTGGACGGGAAGTGCCGGTAGACGCTGCCGTGGCTCACTCCCAGCAGCCGCGCGACGTCGAGCACCGTGGTCTTCTCCGGACCGTGGCGGCGCAGCAGCTCCTCGGTCGCCGACACGATCGTCTCCGCGTCGAGTGGCTCTCCGCGCATCGGATCTCCCTGTCGAGCTGGTACGAGGCCTCCGGGCCCCGCAGCGGAACGTACGTCAGCGGACTGACGGCCGTCAAACCATGGTCGACAGATGACAACTATTGAAATCTGTCATTTGCTGTTTGTACGGTGTGGTCATGAGCACTCCTACTGCTTCCTTCGCCGGCCGTACCGTGGCCCGGGTGGGCTACGGCGCGGCCCAGCTCGGCCGGTTGGGAGACCACCGCGCCGAGGCCGTCGCGCTGGTGCGCCGGGCGGTCGAGCTGGGCGTGAACCACGTCGACACCGCCGAGTTCTACGGCTTCGGCTTCGCCAACGCGGTGATCCGCGAAGCCGTACGCCCCGAAGACGACGTTGTCGTCGTCACCAAGGTCGGCGCCGACCCCAACCCGGGCGGGCGCCTGCCGTTGCGGATGGCGCAGCGGCCCGAACAACTGCGGGCCAGCGTCGAGGACAACCTGCGGAGCCTCGGCGTCGACCGGCTCCCCGTGGTCAATCTCCGCCGCCTCGACTCCGGCCCGGGGCTGCGTCCCGAGGGCGACCAGGTGGTCGACCTCGACGACCAGCTCGCCGCCATGATCACCCTGCGCGACGAGGGCAAGGTCGGGGCGATCGGCCTGGGCAGCGTGACCCTCGACGGCCTGCGCCGCGCCCTGCCGGCCGGCATCGTCTGCGTGCAGAACGCCTACAGCCTCGTCTCCCGCGACGACGAGGACATGCTGCGGCTGTGCGCGGCCGAGGGCATCGCGTGGGTGCCGTTCTTCCCGCTCGGCGGGGCCTTTCCGGGTCTGCCCAAGGTCGCCGAGGAGCCGGTCGTCCACACCGTGGCCGAGTCGCTGGGGGTCACGCCCGCCCAGGTCGGCCTCGCCTGGCTGCTGCACCACGCCCCGAACGTGCTGCTCATCCCCGGCACCGCCGACCGCGGCCACCTGGAGGCCAACATGGCGGCCGGCGAGATCGCCTTCGACGACGCCACCCTTGCCGTCCTCGACGCGGTCGAGTCCCGCTCCAGCGAACTTTCGCTCGGCTAGGGGACGGATCATGAAGGCGATCGTCTACCGCGACAACGGCGGGCCCGGCGTACTCCGGCTCGTCGAGCGTGACCTGCCCGCGCCCGGCCGCGGCGAGGTTCGCGTCCGGGTCGCCGTGTCCGGGGTCAACCCGGCCGACCTGCAGGCCCGCTCCGGCGTCACCGGCCCCAAGCGCTTCCCGGAGGTCACTCCGCACCTGGACGGCGCCGGTGTGATCGACGCCGTCGGCGAGGAGGTCGACCGGAGCCGGATCGGTCAGCGGGTCTGGCTGTTCCTGGCCGCCGCGGGGCGGCCCACCGGCACCGCCGCCGAGTTCACCGTCGTACCCGCCGACCAGGCCGTCCCGCTGCCCGACGAGGCCGGTTTCGACGTCGGCGCCGCGCTCGGCGTCCCCGCGCTCACCGCGCACCGCGCGCTCACCGTCGCCGAGGACGGACCGCGCCGCCTGCGGCCGGGTGCGCTCGACGGCAGGGTGGTGCTCGCCGCCGGCGGGGCCGGAGCGGTCGGGCACGCGGTGATCCAGCTCGCCCGATGGGCCGGCGCCACCGTGATCAGCACGATCAGCGGTCCGGAGAAGGCCCGGCTGGCCACCGCGGCCGGCGCCCACCACGTGGTCGACTACCGCGGGGGCGACCCGGCCGCCGAGATCCGTACGATCGCCCCCGACGGCGTCGACATCGTCGCCGAGGTTGCGCTCGGCGCGAACCTCGCGCTGGACCTCGCCGTGCTGCGTACGCGCGGCACGATCTCGACGTACGCCAACGAAGGCGGCAGACCGGTCGAACTGAACGTGCCGCAGAACATGGTGCTGAACACACGCCTGCAGTTCCTGGTGCTCTACACGGCCGGTGCCGCGGCGCGCGCCGCGGCCGCCGAGGACGTCGCCGCCGCGGTCCGCGACGGCGCCCTGCCGGTCGGCGAGGAACACGGCCTGCCGCTGGTCCGCTTCCCGCTCGACCGCACCGCCGACGCGCACCGGGCGGTGGAGCACGGCGTGGTCGGCAAGGTCCTGGTCGACGTCACCCGATGAACCACGCGCGGGACGGCGCCCGTCAATCTCACTGAGAAGAATCCTGAGGAGCGCGCCTGACGTGCACGTGTCCCCCGCTGGGGAACGGCGGGCGAGCCGGGACGACCTCTTCCAGGACGTAGCCGCACTTCTGCGCCACGCGGCACGACGCGTGGTTGTCCACCAGGTGGAGCAGTTTGAGGAAGTCCAGGCCCTGCCTGGCGAACCTGTCGAAAGCCCAGGTGGTGAGCGACTCGAGAGCCCGGCCGGCGATGCCCCGGCCGCGTGCTTCGCGGGTGGTCCAATAACCGACCTCGGCGGAGTCTCCGCCGGCGACGAGACCTTTGACCACCACGTTGCCCACGAGACGAGAGCGGCCACGCCCAGGCTCCGGCTCCACGACGGCGAAGCTCAGCCGGTCACCGTCATGCCAGCCTCTCCATTGGAGCTCGATCCACCGCCGGGCGTCCTGCTCGTCGTCGACGTGGAACCTGGTCCAGCGGCGCATGACGGGGTCACGGTAGGCGTCGATCAGTTCAGGGATGTCCTCTTCCGTCCAGAGCCGGAGCAGCAGAGAGGAGCCCTCTTCGTCCGGAGGACCGTGGAGTACGACGGTCATGCGTTGAGGTCGGCGACGTCGTCGAACCGGTCGTTCATGTGAATCTCCTCCGAGAACGATACGGCGATCATCGCATTTCCTTGCGACAGACGACCGGGGCATCCGGACGATCAGGAGGAGTCCTTCACGCAGTCGTCGCCCCGCATGCGGGGACCGGGGACGTCGGGGCGACTGTGCGTGGGGCCCACCAGCAGGCGGACGCTGCCCGCCGACCTGAGCACGCCCTCGTGGACGTACCAGGACCCGGGCACGGTGGCGCGATCACCGTCGGCGGTGACGAAGACCGCGTCGGGCACTCCTCTGGAGCGCAGCAGCGCGATGACCCGGTCCACGCGCTCGCCGCGGAAACCGGTGCAGTGCAGCGGTTCCCCGGGGGCGTCGACGGACGCGATCAGGGTGTACCGCTCGCCCTCCCGCCCCCGGCGTCCGAGTGTGATGTCGATCTTCTTCCTGTAGCCGACGGGGATCCTCAGGCCGATCGCACAGGGAAAGTCCGCTGTGAGGCAGCCGTCGATGGTCTCGATCGCGTCCTTACGGCGTCCCCCCTCCGAGGTCCGCTCGCCGCCGGTACGCACCGTGCCCTCCCAGATGCGGCCGACCAGACTCGGCGACGCGGGGACCAGGCGCAGCGAGACGTTCAGCCCGAGGCCGCGAAGCTGTTCCTGGTACACCTCGGGATCGGCGTAGAGGTCCCTCACCATGACGACGTAGAAGCCGTTCTCCTGCCTGATGTCGAGCGCGGCGGCGGCCGGGCCCGCGCCCAGGCCGAGGAACCCCGGCCCGGCCAGGCCGAGCGCGGCGACGAGCGCGGCCACGACGGACAGGCCCCAGCGCCTCCACCGGCGCGGGCCCCCGGCCCCCGGCTCGGCCCCGGCGGTCTCGGGCTCCACCACCACGTGCGACGTGATCTCCTCGAACAGTTCCCGGGCCCCCGTGGTCATCCCCGGGCCCGGCGCGGGGGCGGTTCCCGCGAGCAGGTGGTCGATGTCGCGTCTCATGACGTTCCCTTCGCCGGCTCGGTGGCGCGTACGCCGTAGGTGGCAAGGTCGGATCCGACGAGTTTCAGGTTGCGCGCCAGCCGTCGGCGCGCGCGGTGGAGGCGGAGGCGCACGGCGCCTCGGGAGCAGCCCAGCAAGGTGGCGATCTCGGCCGTGTCCAGGCCTTCCCAGCCGACCAGGGCCAGCAGCTCGCGGTCCCGCTCTCCGAGCAGCCGGAACGCCCGGCGTACGGCGTCGCGGTCGTGGCCGGGGGTGGGGGCGGGGTCCTGCCAGGCGGTGAGCTCCGCCCGGAGCCGGGTGGCGAGCGCCGTGCGCCGGGACGCGCCACGCCGCTGGTTGGCGAGCACCCGCCGGGCCACGCCGTACAGCCAGAGCCTGGCCTCCCGCCCCTCGGGAAGCTCGTCGATGCGCCGCCACGCCGTGGTGAACGTCTCGGCGATGGCGTCCGCGGCGTCGTCGGGAGAGCCGGTGCGCCGCCACACGTAGGTCAGGAGGTCGGAGTAGTGCGCCTCGTAGATCTCCTCGAAAAGCCTTCTGCGTTCCGGGGGGCCCATGCGGCCGTCCTTCCTGTGGGAGGTCGTCGGCCCCGCACATGTCCGGCTCACCCGGACGCGTTTCAGGCTTTTCCGGCTCAGGGCACCACGGCTTTCGAGACCAGCCGGTCTTCGCGGAAGCACAGCCGGTAGGCGAGCCGGTCGGCGTTCTTCACCGTGTAGTACAGGCAGTCCTGTCCCTCAGGCGGGACCGGCGCTCCGTCCGGCGGCCCGTCCCTGGTGAACACGGGAAGCCCGGACCGCACGTCGTCACGCGGATCACCCACGTGCAGCCCTTCGTACGTCTCCCGGTCGAGGACCGAGAGGGACGAGCCGACGAAGCCGAGAGGGACCATGATCAGGGCGATCACGGCGAGCACCGCCACGGGCACCCCGGCCGCCTCCACCAGCCGCCGCCGCACCCGCCGCCGGGCGAGGGCCAGCTCCCCGGCGGCGGCGTGGGTGCCCGCACGCCCCTCCTCGGACTCCGGAACCAGGGGGTTCCCGTCACGTCCGGCGATCGGAACTTCGGCGCAGACCTCGAAACCGCCCGCCGGGGTCGGACCGCTGCGCAGGGTCCCGCCCGCGAACCGGATCCGCTCGTCGAGCCCCACCAGCCCGGACCCTCCCGGCGCGGCCCCGGGCGGCACCCGTCCGGGCGCGCTCACCGCCGGGGCGGCGTCGTTCACCACCCGCACCCCGAACGCGGTCTCGTCCCGTACGAGCCGGACGCGCACGGTCGCGCCAGGGGCGTGTCTGGCGGCGTTCGTCAGGGCTTCCTGGAGCACGCGGCGGACGGCGAGCGCCGCCATCGGGGGCAGGCCGTCGGTGTCGCTCGTCTGCTCGACGACGACCGGGATGCCCGAGTCGCGGGCGCGCTCGACGAGGCCCTCCACGCTCTCCTCCCGGGGCGGCACGAGGGAGTCGTCCTCCCGCAGCACGCCGATGATCTCCCGGAGCCGGTGCGTGGCCTCCGCCGCGGCCTCACGCAGCTCGCGTACGGCGTCGCGCTGCCGCGCGTCGAGCCCGGGATCCAGTTCGAGGACTCCGGCGCGCACCGCGAGGAGCGTCAGGTCGTGACCGAGCGAGTCGTGCATGTCTCCGGCGATGCGGGCTCTCTCCCGGGTCCGGGCGCGGTCCGCGACGGCCCGCTGTTCACGCTCCATCCGGTCGGCGAGGCGCCAGCCCGTGTCCACCAGTTCGGCGTACTGGCGATGCCAGCGGCCGGCCAGCCACGGCAGCACCACCGCGAGCAGCAACGTGAGGAGCTGGGTGGGCCAGCCCCACAGGTCACGCAGGACGAGGGCGGACAGCGGCAGCCCGGAGAGGGCGACGGCGGCGAAGAACCACAGGGCCGCGCGCCCGCTCTCGGCCCGGCGCCCGGCCAGGTAACCGAACAGCGCCAGCGCCGCCCACGTCCAGTACAGAGGAGTCAGCATCCGCGCGTCCAGCGCCAGCGTCAGCGTCACCGGCACGGCGAGCGCGGTCAGCGGCCGGGCGCGTCCCAGCGCGGTCGCGACGGCGAACGACGGGACACCCGCGATCAGCGGTGTCAGGGTCCGCCCGTCGGGGTCCAGCGCCGCCGCGGCCGGTGGCACGCACACCGCCGCCCACAGCGCGAGGTCCTGGAGCCGGGGCGTCCGCACGGCTCAGGGCCTCCGATCGGCCGGCGCGCCGGGTGCGGCGGGCACGAGACCGGCCTCGTACGCCAGGATCGCGGCCTGGACCCGGTTCCTCAGGCCGAGGCGGGTGAGGATCTGGCTGACGTATCCCTTGACCGTCCCCTCCACGAGGTGCAGCCGCCGGGCGATCTCGGCGTTGGACAGCGCGGCCCCGACCAGCGCGAGCACCTCGCGCTCCCGCTCGGTCAGCTCGTCCAGGCGGTCGCGGGCGGTCCCCGGCACGCCGTGCGGGCGCGTACGGAGGCGGGCGATCACCTGGCGGGTGACGGCAGGGGAGAGGTACGCGCCGCCGGCGGCCACGGCACGGACCCCCGCGATGAGTTCCCGGGGATCGCCCGACTTGAGCAGGAACCCGGAGGCCCCGGAGCCGAGCGCGCTCGTCACGTACTCGTCCTCGTTGAACGTCGTGAGCATCACGACCGCGATCTCGGGGAGGACGCGCCGCAGCTCGGCGGCCGCTCCGAGCCCGTCGAGCCGCGGCATCCGCACGTCGAGCAGGCAGATGTCCGGGCGGTGCCGCAGGGCGAGGTCCACGGCCTCGCGCCCGTCGGCCGCCTCGGCGGTCACGTCGATGTCGCCGGCCGTGCCGAGGATGCTCCTGATGCCGGCCCGGATCAGCGCCTCGTCGTCCGCCAGCAGGACCCGGATCATGTCTGACCTCATGACGGGGACGCTACCGAAGCGCGCGGCGGGCGAGCACGGTGCGGGTGAGCACGGTGCGGGTGAGGCGGGCGACCACGACGGCGACGGCGGCCAGCGCCCCGGTGGCGGCCCAGACGTACAGCGCGGGCCAGACATACGTCAGCTGGTCCAGCGTGCCCACCCGGTTCAGCAACAGCCCGGCCAGGTCCGCGAGCCCGAGATAGAGCGCGAGAGGCAGCGCGTACGGGACCAGCCGCGCGGCCAGCCGCCATGCGGGCCTGCCCGTACGGCGGCGCGCCCAGCCGCCGGAGCGCAGCACCCCCGCCACGCCGAGCGCGAGGTTGAGCAGCGACAGGCCGGCCAGCCAGTAGTCCGCCGACATCGTGAAGGGCGCCGCGTCCGTGTCCGGCCTGCCCTCGATCATCCCGGTGACGCCGTCGCTGATGATCAACGCGTCGTCCCCGGAGACCATGCCGGTGTTCGTGACGACGGCGATGCCGTACCCGCTCGCGGGCAGGATCGTCTGCGCCGAGTTGTGCGTCAGCAGCCAGCCGGTGTGCCGCAGCATGGGGGCTCCCCCGCCGGTCCGGCCGGCCGACCAGCCCATGCCGTACGTGCTGCCGCCCACGCCCGAGGGGGCCTGAGCCGTCCTGACGGTGCCCGGCGGGAGGACGTGACCCGCGCCGTCCTGCGTGATGAGCCATCTGGCCATGTCGTTGGCGGTGCTGACGACTCCGTAGGAGCCGTTGACGAACCACTTCGGATGCGCACGCTCGATCAGCCGGCCGTACGCCCGGACGTACCCGGCGCCCGCGCCGGGGAACTCCTCCGTCGTGTTCACCGTCCGGGTGGACGTCATGCCGAGCGGGGTGAGCACCGTGGCGGCCAGGCAGTCGGCGAACGGCTTCCCGGACACCACCTCGGCCAGCCGCGCGGCGACCGCGTAATTGGGGTTGTGATAGATCATCCGGGTGCCCGGCGTCGCGGCGAGCGGGGCGTTCCCGAGCATCGCGACGGCGCTTTCAAGGTCGTCCGGCGCGGGGAGCGTCAGTTCGGGAAAGGTCCGGTCGCTCATGCCCGAGGTCTGCTGGAGCAGTTGCCGCACGGTGATCGCACCGGCCCGGGGATCGGCCATCGTGAAGTCCGGCAGGTACCGCCGCACCGGGGCGTCCAGGTCGATCCTGCCCTCGTCGGCGAGGCGGAGCACCGCCAGGGCGGTGAACGACTTGGAAATCGAGGCGAGCGGCATCGGCGTGTCCGCGGTGATCGCCTCGCCGCCCGCCGTGTGCCCGTGCCCGGCGGCGTACACCACCCGATCGCCGCGGACGACCGTCACCATCGCGCCGGGCAGGCCGGTCCGCCGCATGTACGACCGCACGTAGTGGTCGATCGCCGCCGGTGTCACCTCGCCCGGCCGCTCGGCGACGGCTCCCGCCGAGGTGCTCGCCGCCGCCGCTGTCCCCAGCGCCGTCCCCGCCGTCAGTGTCGCCAGCAGGCCGGCGACCGCGGCGATTCTCCGTGTCCGCACCGTCTTCTCCCCGATCTCTCACGTGTACGCAGGTCACGTACGGTATGAGCCCTCAGGGGGGCGGCACAGCGGACGATCGGAAGGTCTCTCACCCGACTTTCGTCAGGTGTTCAACGGCGCCACAGGCGGCGGAGGAAGGAGCGCCTGGCCGGGGCGGGCGGAGGAGCGGGTTCCGTCTCGGCGGCCCGGTCGGCGACCGGGCGGGCGGCCCGCCATCCGGCGGCGACCTCGTCCACGTCGATGAGCGGCTGCACGACCGGTGGGCCCGACAGGGGCCTGCGGTAGCTCTCGCGGATCCTGTCGTTCATCTCCTCGGCGATCCGGCGCGCGTCGGTCTCGGTCCGCGCGCCCAGCGCCGCCGCCCTGGCCTCCTCGGCCTCCTTGCGCAGCGCCAGCGTCTCCGGCAGCGGGAACGACAGGTTCTCCGCCCGCATCTTCTGCTTGATCCACCACATCTCGTCGTACGGCTCGCCCGCGCCGGGGATGGGCTTGCCGGCGCCCGGCAGGTTGTCGAACTCCCCGCGCTCGGCGGCCTCGCGGATCTGCCGGTCGATCCACGACTCGAAGCTCGTCCCGAGGGGTCTGCGGTCCGTCACGGCCTCACCTCGCACGGTCTCGTACGGTCTCGCACGGTACGGTCGGCATCCTCCCCGCAGGATAACCGGCGCTCGGCCGGCCGCCCGCGCCGCCGTTCGCCTCACGGCATCGTCTCGTGGCCGGGCTGCCCGGGGGTGCGGCGCTGCTGTTTGAGCTCCGCCTCGAAGAGATGGCGGCGGCCGCCGGCCAGCTCGTCACGCGCCTGTCGCTCCAGCTCCTGGAAGAGCGTGTAGTAGCCGTCGTCGTACTCCTCCACGATCTGGAAGGTCCAGCGCCCCGGGAGGACGTTGCGGCCGACGAGCTCGCGTTCGATCCGGTCGGCCCACTTGTCGTGCCCGGCCTGGCGCAGCAGCCGTACGGCGTCGTCCAGCTCGAAGTCCGCCGTGCCGGTGAGCTGGTGGAAGGCGTACAGGTGGCCCCTGGCGCGGTGGATCGTCTCCAGCGCCTTGCTGAGCCTGCCCAGCGCGTCGACGGTGACGTCGTCGAGACCGGGTGGCCGGCGGTGGCCCGGATCGGGCCGGGCAGGGAGGTCCTCACGGGATTCGTCGCGTTCGGTCATGTCCCCACCGCTACCCGCCGCACCCGCCTCTCTACCGGCGTCTCTACCGGCGTCTCTGCCGGTCACGACGCGGCGTCATCCGGAGGCGCGGATCACGGCGAGCACGCGGGACAGGTCGCGTGACGACAGCAGGAGCTTGTACATGATCGCGGCCTCGAACAGCAGCAGCAGGGCCGCCGCGCCGATGGTCACCGGTACGATCGCGCCCGTCATGGGCCCGACGATGAACACCGCCATCTGGAACTCGATGCCGCTCATCAGATGGGTACGGACCCGGTGCGCGCGCAGCCACTCGCGTAGCCGCGGATACCAGGAGAAACGGGTGCGGAACTCCTCCTGCAGGTCCACGGCCGCGGCCAGGCGGACCCTGATCTCGTCCGGGTCGTCCTCGGGGTCCTCGCGCAGCAGCGCCCGCGGAAGGGGCGCGGGGCCGCCGGACGACTCGCAGTAGGCCCGCCGCACCCTGCGCCGCATCTCCCGGCGGACCTTCGCGATCTGCAGGGCGTCGACGTAGCGGAGCATGTCGAGGAACACCACCGTGATGCCCAGCAGCGGGTAGACGTCCTCGCCGGTCACGCGGTACTGCCCCCACACCAGCGCGACGGTGCAGGTCAGCACCCTGATGCGGTCGAAGACGTAGTCGAGCCAGCCGCCGAGGACGGTGCCCGTCCCCTTGAGCCGGGCGATCTTCCCGTCCATGCAGTCGAGGACGAAGCTCAGGTGGTAGAGCACGGCCCCCGCGACCAGCCACGCCCACTCCGCCCGCAGGAAGCACCAGGCCGACCCGAGGCCGAGGGCGAACGCGCCCCAGGTGATCTGGTTGGGGGTGACGGACGTGCGGTTGGCGGTTCCGACGACCAGCCGGCCGGCCAGGGGATCCACCAGGAACACGGTCCACCAGGCGTCCCGCGCCTTGTACGTCTGCGAGCGTACGTCTTGGAATGTGAACGTCATTTCGGGGGGCTTTCTGGTTGTCTGGCAAGTCGCGGGAGAAATGTCAGAATTCGTCGTCCAGGCCGAGCGCGTGCGAGTCGTCGCCCGGACGCGGGTCGCCGGCGCCGAGCAGGGCGACCGTCGGCAGGAGAAGAGTCCTGAGCATGTCCATGCCCTCAGGTCGGCATTTCTTCGGAATTCCTTCGGTGTTCTTTTTCCCGCGACTCATCAAAGCACCCGTCGGCCGCCTTCCGCGACTTTTTCCCGGGGTGCCCGGGCATGCGAAATCACTTAATAGTGATAAATCTGGATTTAAGCGGCCGGGCGCGTGAGGCCGGCGTCAGGGCGGCTCAGACCGGTCCGCCGACGCCCCGGGCGAGGGGAGCGCGCCAGCCGTACCGCATGGCGAGGATGCGGAGCGCGAAGGCGAGTACGGCCGAGGAGAGGGTGGCGGCGAAACCGCGGATGTCCAGCGCGTACAGGACGGCCATCGCCGTCGAGCCGAGCATCGCCGGCACGGCGTAGAGCTGGCGGTCGTAGAGCAGGGTCGGCATCTCGCCGGACAGGACGTCGCGGATGACACCGCCGCCGACCGCGGTGCAGACGCCGAGCAGCACGGCGTGCAGCGGCGAGAGGCCGTACGCCAGCGCCTTGGCGGTGCCGACCGCGCAGAACAGGCCGAGGCCCGCCGCGTCGAAGACCAGCACGCCGGGCATCGCCCGCTCGACCTGCGGATGCCAGAAGAAGGCGATGGCGGTGGCCGCGATCGGCACGAGGAGATATCCGGTGTCCCGGAAGGCGGCGGGCTGCACGCCGATGAACAGGTCGCGCGTGATCCCGCCGCCGACGGCGGTGAAGAACGCCAGCACCGCCATGCCGACCACGTCGAGCCGTTTGCGTACGCCCTGCAGCGCGCCGGAAAGGGCGAAGACGAAGATTCCGGCGAGGTCGAGGGCGGGAGTCACAGGTGTGGAGTCTCCCACACGGCTCTCACGCGGCTCTCAGTGGCCGACAGGCCTACCTGGGGTACGTCACCCCTCCAGGCCGCCCGAGGTCGGGGAGGGGGACGCGGAGGGGGCCGGGGAACCGGCCGGCAGGGCGCTGCCGCGCTTCCACTGGGTCCAGTTCAGCTGCCAGTAGCTCCAGCCGTTGCGCCAGTCGAGCTTGCGCTTGGTGCCGGTGACCTGGACGACGTCGCCGCGCTGGCTGATGCCGTAGAACCACTTGGCCCCGGCGGGGGTGGCCCGCACGCAGCCGTGGCTCTGGTTCGACTTACCGAGGAACTGGTAGTCGCCCGCGCTCTGGTGGACGTACTCGCCGCTGTCGGAGATCCGGACCGCCCAGGGGATCTCCAGCTTGTAGTAGAGCGGGTCCTTCGGGTCGGTGACGCCGAGCCAGGACGAGGTCATCGTCTCGACCCGCTTCTTGCCCATGGCCAGGTGGACGCCGCTGGTCGTCAGGTAGACGTCGACGCCGTTCTTGACCAGGCCGCCGCGGCCCGCGCTGATCGGGATCGTCTTGGCGAGCTTGCCGTCGCGGCGGACCTTCATCACGTGCTTCTTCGTGTCGACGACCGCGATGTTGGCGGTGCCGACCGCGAAGCGGCGCGAGACGTCCTTGGCGGCCTCGTTGCCGGGGATCCGGCTCAGCAGGGCCTTGAAGAGCACCTTCTGGTGCGGCTTCCAGTACGTCTTGGTCCGGTAGACGACCTTGCGGTCGGAGACCCAGCGCCACGCGCCCTCGACCGGCTTCTCGGCCTGGACCAGCAGCACGGACTCCGCGGCCGCCCGGTCGCGTACGGCCCGGTCGAAGGTGACGATGATCGGGAAGCCGACGCCGACCCGCTCGACCTTCTCGCCCATCGGCGTGATGTCGGCGATGCCCAGTTTCGGCTTGCCCGCCCTGCGCGCCGTCCTGGACGCCGCGTGCGGCGCGAGCCCGGCGGCGGTCCCGGTGGCTTCGGTGGCCTGCGCGGCCGGAGTCTGTGTGGCCGCGGTCTGTGCCGCCGCGGTCTGTGCTGCTTCGGTCTGTGGGGCTGTGCCTTCCGCCGAGCAGGCCGTTGCGACGGCGATGGCGGCGACGGTCAGTGTGACGTGGGCCGCCCGCCGGAGGATGTTCACGGTCTACTCCTCAAAGAGGGTTTCACTGCGATTTGCACTCTCTTGGAACGTATGAAAAGCCGGTTTTGTGCGTCCGAGACCATAACGATCAAGTAACTGTCGGGGCCGGGCGATACGGTCGGCGCATGTGTTGTCAGAGGGGCCGCAGTGGGGGCCGCCGTGGTTGAGCGCGCGTACGGCAGACAGGCTCCGCCCACGGAGCGCACGGTCGAGTCCGAGGACTGGGACAGCCGGGACCTGTCGGGGGAGAGCCACCGCAGGGTGGAGTTCACCGACGTCGACATGACCGAGGCGTCGAGCCGGGGCGCGGAGTTCTTCGAGTGCGTCTTCCGGGACGTGCGGTTCAACGTGTCCACGCACACCGACTCCGCATTCGTGAGCTGCACGTTCGTCCGGTGCTCGTTCTTTGACACCACCTTCACGGGGTGCAAGCTCGTCGGCAGCGTCTTCGAGCGCTGCGGCCACGACCTCATGAAGGTGGAGGGCGGCGACTGGTCGCTGACCGCCCTGCCCGGCGCGGACCTGCGCCGCGCGTCCCTGACCGGCGTGCGGATGCGCGAGGCCGACCTGACCGGAGCCAACTGCGCCGGGGCGACGATCCGCGGGGTGGACCTGTCCGGCGCGTGGCTGCACCGGGCCGACTTCTCCCGCTGCGACCTGCGCGGCAGCGACCTGTCCGCGCTCGATCCGCGCACGGCCGAGATCGCGGGCGCCGTCGTCGACCCGCATCAGGCGATCGTCGTCGCCACGTCGCTCGGCCTGGAGGTGCGCTGACGGGAAGTCCGGGAACCGTGGTGATAACCGTACGCACCGGGGGGTAGAGCGACCACGTCGCACGAGTCGCGGGAGGAGACCGGGGTGCGGGACAGGGATCGCTGGGTGCTGACCGACGGGGAGTGGACGGCGAGCGCGAGCGAGCGTGACCGCACGGTCGCCGACCCCGCGACCGGGGAGCCGCTGGGCGACTTCCCCGCAGGCTGCGCCGAGGACGTGGAGCGCGCCGTCGACTCGGCCCGCCGCGCCCAGGCGGGCTGGGCCCGTACGGCGCCCGCCGAACGGGCGGCGTGCCTGCACCGGATCGCCGACCGGATCGAGGCCCGCGCGGACGAGCTCGCCGAACTGGTGACCAGGGAGATGGGCAAGCCGATCGGCGACAGCCGCGGCGGCGTGGCGGCCGGCGCCGGCACGCTCAGGCAGTACGCCGAGCTGGGGCCGCTGCACCGGGGGCGCAGCCTGCAGGGCGGCTGGGACGCCACCGACCTCATGGTGCACGAGCCGCGCGGCGTCGTGGCGGTGATCACGCCGTGGAACGACCCGGTGGCCATCGCCTGCGGGCTCGTCGGGGCGGCCGTCGTGACCGGCAACACGGTCGTCCACAAGCCGTCCGAGCGCACGCCGCACACGGGGGCGCTGCTCGCCGGGCTGATGGCGGAGGAGCTGCCGCCGGGCGTGCTGACCATGGTGCCGGGCGACCGGCACGCGGGGGAGGCGCTGGCCGCGCATCCGGGGATCGACCTCGTCGCGCACGTCGGCTCGACCGCCGCCGGCCGCGCCATCGCCGCGGTCGCCGCGCGCACCGGCGCGAAGACCCTGCTGGAGAACGGCGGCAAGGACCCGCTGATCGTGGACGCCGGAGTGGACGCGAAGTGGGCGGCGGGGCAGGCCGCGACCGGCTGCTTCGCCAACGCCGGGCAGATCTGCACCTCGGCCGAGCGCGTCTACGTCCACCGGGACGTCGCCGAGGAGTTCCTCGCGGCACTCGTGCAGCGGGCCGAGGAGCTGCGCATGGGCCCCGGCCTGAACGAGGAGACCACCCTCGGGCCGCTGGTCGACCGGGCGCAGCGCGACATCGTGGACCGGCACGTGCGCGGCGCGATCGAGGCCGGCGCGCGGCTGCTGACGGGCGGGTACGTCCCCGAGGGTCCTGGGGCCTTCTATCCGCCGACCGTCCTGGCCGACTGCACCGAGAACATGGACGTCATGTGGGAGGAGACGTTCGGCCCGGTCGCGGCGGTGCGGGTGGCCGGGTCGTTCGACGAGGCGCTGGAGCTGGCCCGCGAGTCGCGGTACGGCCTCGCCGCCACGGTCCTGACGCCGTCGATGGCCAACGCCCAGCGGGCCTGGCGGGAGCTGCCGGTGGGCACCGTGAAGATCAACGCCGTGTTCGGCGGGGCGCCGGGCGGCGCCGCGCAGCCGCTGCGCGGCAGCGGGCACGGTTTCGGCTACGGCCCCGAGCTGCTCGACGAGATGACCCACACCAAGGTCGTCCACCTCAGCCCGCTGGCCTGAGCTGCCGGCGGGCCGGCGACGCCTCCCGCTTGACTTCAGGTGCACCTCAACCGGCACTGTTGACCCCATGAACTCAAGTCGGGAGGCCGCGCCGTGAGCCTCTTCCTGCACGGCACCGTCGCGGAGATCGAGCAGGTCGCCGAGCGCATGCGCCGCGTTCGCATCGCCGGGCCCGGCCTGCGCGGCCTCACCTGGAAACCGGGCAACCACATCCGGGTACGGGTGGGCGACCCGCGCTCGCCGCGCTCGTGGCTGCGTGGGCTGCTGCGCACCTACTCGATCTGGCAGTACTCGCCCGACGGGCATCTCGACCTGTGCGTCCTCGACCACCCCTCGGCGGGGCCGGGAGCGCTGTGGTCGAGGGAGGTCCGCGTCGCCGATCCGGTCGCGTTCCTCGCCCCGCAGGGCAGGTTCGTCGTGCGCGCGGACGCGCCGTACCACCTCTTCGCCGGAGACGAGACCGCGGCCGGCGCGTTCGGGGCGATGCTGCGCGCCCTGCCTCCGGCCGCGACCGTGTACGGCGCGATCTCCGCGGAGAGCCCCGGGGACCGTCTTCCCCTGGAGCGGGCCGACCGCCTCGGCTGGTCCTACCGGCCGGCCGATCTCGTCGGCGCGATCCGCTCGCTGGACCTCCCCGCCACGCCGGGCGTCGCCTACCTGGCCGGGCAGGTCCGTGACTGCCAGGCGGTGCGCGACCATCTCGTCCGGGAACGCGGCTGGTCGCGCGGAGACATCGTGATGAAGCCCTTCTGGGCTCCCGGACGGCGGGGCATGGACTGACGGATATGGATTGACGGGCACGGGTTGGCGGGCTCGCCAGGCTTGACCCGACATTGGGCGTGGGCGGCGTGATCGGCGCGGACGCGCTGCCTACCGTCTTCCTCGTAGGGATCCGTGACCTCGGGGGAGACTCATGATCATCTTCTCGGCCGCCGCCGCTCTCGCCGCGACGCTGATCGCCGGACCGGCCACGTTCGCCGACCCCGGGCCGTCCGCGGCCCTCTCCGGCCCCAACGGCGGCACCACCGCCGGCAAGACGGGCGGGGAGGCGCCGGCGCAACAGCCCGACACGGTGGTCGGCGACCCCGGATACGGTCCCTCAGGCCCGGACGACAACCCCGGGGACGGCACCGGTTACAGCCCGGCGTACGCACCGGCCACCGTGCCGGCCGCCGGGCCGGCCACTGTGCCGGTCGTCGCGCCCGCTTCCTTCACCGGACAGGCCGGCCAGGCCGGCCAGCCCGAGCAGGCCGTCTACCACCTGAAGGGCAAGGACGGCGTGCGGCACGACGTGGTGGTCGTCCCGATCTCGGACGACCCCTCCAAGCCGATCGCGCTGCCCGACTTCGGCTTCCAGAAGTTCAAGGTGACGGACAAGCCGCGCACCCACCGGCCGCGGGTCCACGCGGCGCGGCGGCACCAGGGTAGGAGGCATCACCACGGCGGCAGGGCGCACCGCCGCCGCTGACGTACGCTCCAGCGCGAGAGGCGCCCTCTCACGAGCCCTTCTCAGGCGCCCCCGTCTCCTGCCGGGCCGCGACGGTGGCCTCGATGCTCCGGCCGAGGAAGCGCCCGATGACCCGGCGCTCCTCCGGGGTGAACTCTTCGAGCGCCGCCGACATCCGCCGTCCGAGCGGTGCGAAGAACCGGCCCGCGAGGGCCGCCGCCTGCTCGTGCATGGCGAGTTCCACCTTGCGCCGGTCGCCGGTGCTCCGATGCCGCGTGAGATGGCCGGCCTGCTCAAGCCGGTTGATCAGGGCGCTGGTGGCGGGCGCGCTCAGGTTGAGCGCCGCGCCCAGTGCCCCGGGGGTCAGCGGCCGCCCCTCGCGTGAGGCGTCCATGATCACGGTGAGCGCGTCGAGGTCCGTGCGGTGCAGTCCGTGGTCGACGGCGAACTGCTCGGCGAACCGGTCCACCTCGACGTTGAGACGCCGCATCAGGTTCATCAGCTCGAAGGGATCGATGGTCTCCTCGGCCACACGCACCACCTCCCGCGTTGCCAACCACCCCCGGCTCCACCTAATCTTTCCACGGTAGAAATATTCCACCGTCTGAAATATTTCACCATGGAAAGAGATGGCGGATGAGGCGAGCAGATACTAGTGGATGGGCGGCGCTCTGGGGTCCCCGGGGCAAGTGGCTCGCGGTCGTCCTGGCGATCGTCGTCTCCGGTCTGGCCCTGGCGCTCGGCGGCGCGTCGAAGGTGAACACCGACCCGGCCGCCGCGCTGCCCAGGGGCGCGGAGTCGGCGACGGTGGCCCGGCTGCAGCAGCGGCTGCCGAGCGGCCAGCTCGCGCCGGCCCTGGTCGTCTACAGCCGTGACGGCGGGCTGTCTCCGCAGGACCGGGCGTCGATCGACGCGGACGCGCGGCGGCTCACGGCGCTGGCGGCGGGCGGGCGGGTGCCGCCGCCTGTCTACTCGGACAAGGGCGACGTGGCGCTGCTGAGCGTGCCGCTGCGCGGCGCACTGCCGCTCGCGGATCTCACCGACGCCGTACGGAAGGTCAGAGAGGAGGCCGCGGCCGGCCTGCCCGCGGGGGCGCGGGCGCAGGTCACCGGCCCGGCCGGGTTCAAGGTCGACCTCGCGGCGGTGTTCGACGGCGCGAACCTCACCCTGCTGGCGGTCACCGCGTCGGTCGTCGCGCTCCTGCTGCTGATCACCTATCGCAGCCCGTGGCTGTGGCTGGTCCCCCTCAGTGTCATCGGCGTCGCCGACCAGGTCGCGGCCAAGATCGTCGCCGTGCTCACCCGCACGGCCGGGCTGACCGTGGACGACTCGACCCTCGGCATCACCTCCGTGCTGGTGTTCGGTGCGGGCACCAACTACGCGTTGCTGCTCATCGCCCGCTACCGGGAGCAGCTTCGCGTCCACGACGACCGGCACCTGGCCATGGCGCGGGCCGTCCGCTCGGCGGCCCCGGCCGTCCTGGCCAGCTCGGCGACGGTCACGCTCGCCCTGGTGACGCTGGTCCTCGCGGACTCGCCGGCCGTACGCGGCATCGGGCTGGCCGGGGCGATCGGCATCGTGACCGCCGTCTGCTACGCCCTGCTGGTCCTGCCCGCCGCGCTCGTGCTGTTCGGCCGGGGGCTGTTCTGGCCGTTCGCCCCGAAGACGGGGCAGCCGGACCCGGCCCGCGACGGAGTCTGGGCGCGCGTGGGCGGCGCGGTGTCGCGGCGGCCCGCTCTGATGACCGCGGTGAGCGTGGCCGTGCTGGCCGTGCTGGCCCTGGGCGTCGCCGGGCTGAAGGTCGGCCTGTCGCAGACGGAGCAGTTCCGGGAGAAGGTGGAGGCCATCGCGGGGCAGGAGACGCTCGGCCGCGCCTTCCCGGCCGGGAGCGCGCAGCCGCTCGTGCTGATCTCCCGCGCCTCCGCGGCCGAAGAGGTCGAGGCCGCCGCCTCGCGGGTGCCCGGGGTCGTGCGGGTCACGCCGGGCGACCGGACCGCCGAGTACGCCCGGGCCGACGTGGTGCTACGGGCGGAACCGGGCACGGAGGCCGCCTTCTCGGCGGTCCGCGCGCTGCGCGCCGCGGTGCACGCCGTGCCCGACGCGCAGGCCGTCGTCGGCGGGCAGCCGGCCGTCGACCTGGACGAACGCGACGCGGCCGCGCGCGACCAGAAGCTGATCATGCCGCTCGTGCTGGGAGTGGTGCTGCTCGTCCTGCTCGCCCTGCTCCGCTCGGTGGTCGCGGCGGTGACGCTGGTGCTGACCGTGATCGCGAGCTTCGGGGCGAGCTTCGGGGCGGGCTGGTTCGCCTTCAGGCACCTGTTCGGCTTCCCGGCGCTCGACCTCGACGTCCCGCTGCTGAGTTTCCTGTTCCTCGTGGCGCTGGGGATCGACTACAACATCTTCCTCGCCACCCGGGCCAGGGAGGAGGCGGCGGAGCAGGGCACCCGCGAGGGGGTGGTCACCGCCCTCGCGGTGACCGGCGGGGTCATCACGAGCGCCGGGGTCCTGCTCGCGGCGGTGTTCTCCGTGCTCGGCGTGCTGCCGCTGATCACGCTCACCCAGATCGGGGTGATCGTCGGGTTCGGCGTGCTGCTCGACACCGTCCTCGTGCGCAGCGTGCTCGTCCCCGCGCTGGTCACGCTGCTGGGCGACCGTTTCTGGTGGCCCGGCGACCCCGCCGCCGGGGCGACGCCCACGCGCACGTCCGTACGGCAGGCGGAGGCGGCCCGCCCCTGATCACCGTACGGCCGGTCGCCCTGCGAGCACGCCCACGAAGGTGGCGGCCGCGGCGCTGCTGAGGCCGATGACCCAGCCCACCGGTCCGAGGGGCCGGCACCCGAAGACGGTGCTGACCCCCGGGACCGTGACGATGAACCCCAGGACGGCGAGCGACGACAGGGCGGCCAGCGCGATCACCCGGTCCCGCCCGCCCTCCACCATGGTCTGCATGAGCTGGGCCGACACGAGCGCGACGAGACCGATCGTGTTCGCCCGCGTGCGGGTGCCGCTGAGGCGGCCGGCGAGCCACGCGACCGTGGCCGCGCCCGCCGTCACCGCGGCCCGCAGGTAGATGTCGCGGGTCAGCGACGCGCCCAGCGACGCCTCGGGGCCCTCGGCGAGCAGTCTCTCCGGGTCGGTCGAGGCCGGCGGCCGTACGGCGACCACCATGGCCGGCACCATGTCCGTGAGGAGGTTGACCAGCAGGAGCTGCCGGGCGTTGAGCGCGCTGCCGCCGGCGAGCAGGGAGGACCCCACGGTGTAGGCGATCTCGCCGATGTTGCCGCCGAGGAGGATGCTCAGCGAGTCGCGCACCGAGCTCCACATCGCCCGGCCCTCGACGATGGCGTCCACGATCGTCTCGATGCGGTCGTCGGTCACGACGAGGTCGGCGGCGGCCCGGGCGGCGGGGGTGGCCCGCGAGCCCAGGGCGATGCCGACGTCGGCGGTGCGGATGGCGGGCGCGTCGTTCGCGCCGTCGCCGGTGACGGCGACGACCTCTCCGGCCCGGCGCAGGCAGGTGACGATCCTGGCCTTGTGGGCGGGGGTGGCCCGGGCGAAGACCGACACCTCGGGCAGCACCTTGGTCAGCGTCTCGTCGTCGAGCTCGTCCAGCGCCGGGCCGGTCATCACCCGCCCGCCGTTCAGCGCGTTCAGCTCGACCGCGATCGCCTCGGCGGTGCTGGGGTGGTCGCCGGTGACCATGACGACCCTGACCCCGGCCCGCATGAGGCGGCCGACGCTCTGCGCGGCCGTGGGCCTGACCGGGTCGGCCAGGCCCAGGAAGCCGAGGAAGCACAGCTCCTCGATGCGCGACTCGTCCAGGTCGCTCCGGTCGGACGCGGGCCGCTGCGCGACGGCGAGCACCCGGTAACCCTGCCGGGCCAGCCGCTCCACCTCCTGCTCCAGCTCCAGCCGTACGGACTCGTCGCAGGGCACCGCACCGGTCTCGCGGTGGACCGTGGTGCAGTGGGTGAGCACGACCTCGGGGGCGCCCTTCACGCTGAGCAGATGGCCGTGCTCGGTGCGTCCGAGCACGGCGTGGTATCCCCGGCCGGGCTCGAACGGCATCTCGTCCACGCGTTCCCAGCGTTCGAACCCCTCCTCGGGGATGACCTCCAGCCGGTGGGCGCCCTCCAGCACGGCGCGGTCGGTCGGGTGGGCGATCACCCGCCCGGCGCCGGACCGGGGGCTCGCCCGCACGGCCGCGGCGAGGACGCGCCGCAACGCGACGTCCGCGTCCGCCGCCTCGACCGGGCGGCCCGCGCGTCCGTCGGAGATGTGACGCAGGCTGATCCGGCCCTCGGTCAGCGTGCCCGTCTTGTCGAAGCACAGCACGCCGACCCGGCCCAGGGCCTCGATCGTGGACGGGTTGCGCACCAGGGCGGCCCGCCTGGACAGCCGCCGGGCGGCGGCCAGCTCCGCCACGGTCGCCACGAACGGCAGCCCCTCGGGCACGGCGGCGACCGTCAGGCTGACGGCGGGGGTCAGCGCCTGGGCGAGGGACCGGCCGCGCAGGAGGTCGGTCACGAGCAGCACCAGGCCCGAGGCGATCGAGAGCGGGAGGATCCGCCGGCTCAGCTCCCGCAGGCGCAGCTCGACACCGGTCGGCGGGCCGGGCTCGCCGGCGAGGCGGGCGCTGCGCCCGGCCTCCGTCAGGTCGCCGGTCGCGACGATCACCGCCCGGCCGCTGCCGGCCGCGACCGTCGTCCCCTGGTAGACCATCGAGACGCGGTCGGCGACGGCCGCCGCCATGGTCGGCGTGGCGGTCTTGGCGACCAGCTGGGACTCCCCGGTGAGGCTGGACTCGTCGAGCTCCAGCCCGACCGCCTTGATGACGCGGGCGTCGGCGGGTACGGCGTCGCCCGCGCGCAGCTCGATGACGTCGCCGGGGGCGAGGTCGTCCTTGGTGGCCTCGACCACCCCTTCGGGCCGGCGCAGCCGTACGAGGACCTCGGTCGACTCGGTCAGGCGGTGCAGTGCCTGGTCGGCCTTGAACCGCTGCACCCCGCCGAGGAACGCGTTCACGATCATGACACCGCCGATCAGCACGGCGTCCAGCATCGAGCCGACCATGGCGGAGATGCCCGCACCGGTGGCGAGGGCGGGCGTGAGCGGGTTGGCGAGCTCCTCCACGGTGGCCCGGGTCAGCGAGTGCGGCCGTTCCTCCTCCTCGGGCGCGGCCTGCGCGCGCCGCTGCTCCGCCTCCTGCCCGGCGATGCCCTGGGGCGAGGAGCCGAGCCGGGAGAGGACCTCCCGGGCGGACATGGCGTGCCACGGGGTGGTGTCGGCGCGGGGCGGGACAGGGATCCGGCCCGCGCCGCGCCCGGCCCACTCGCCGAGCGCGATGGCGGCTCCGGAGACGGCGGCGCCCGCGATCTGCGCCCGCCGCAGGGCCGTGCCGGCCGGGCCCGCGACGGCGAGCAGGGTGCCGACGACCGCGCCCGCGGCCCCGAGCCGTACGGCGTTCGCGCTGGTGCGGCGCGCGCGGGGCAGGCAGCGCAGGAACAGGTGGACGCCGTGCAGCTCCCCGGCGACGTCGGCGTCCCACGGCACGATCCCCTTCGGATCGACGACCCCGAGGCCGACGTCGGCCTGGGCCAGCGCGTGCCGGGCGCCCGCGGACACGACGACCACGCAGTGGCCCTCCGCCTGAAGCTCGTAGACGCGCCCGGCGAGCTCGGCGCCGCCGGGCAGCATCCGGGAGATGGCGAGACGCCGTGCCAGGCCCTCGTCGCCGCCCGCGAGGAAGACGGTGCCGGCCCCCTTGGCCGCGCTGACGACGGGCACGGCCAGGGCGTCGATCTCCGGGGCGAGACCGGCGACGGCGACCCGGGCGCCGTCCCTGGCCACCTCCACGGCCCGCAGTCCCCGGCTCCGCCAGCCGTCGCCGCCGGGAACGAGCCGCGCGGGGTCCGGCAGCGGCCGCGCGGACCACCCGTCCCCGTTCCGTATGTGCCCGGGGTCGGCGAAGTCGATGAGGGAGTAGAGCCGGGAGTACAGCTCGTCGGTGTCGAGTCCGTCCACCAGAGGCTCGACCCGGTCGATCGTCCACGAGCCGGTCGTGAGGGCGGCGGCGTCGAGGATCACGGTGTCGACGCGGTCCATCCTGCGCAGGGAGTCGGCGTCGAAGACGACGGTGTCGTGTTTGCCGAGCGCGCGGAGGACGGCGCCGGAGAACGCCTCCCGGCCGAGGTCGGCGGCCCGCGGGGTGGCCGAGACGAGCACGGACACCGCCCGCTCGCCCCGCGTGAGGAACCGGGCCACCGTGTAGCCCGCGGCGCTTATCGGGCCGACCACGTCGGCGTACCGCTCGATCGGGCCGTGCGGGAGAGGGCAGGGCCGGGGCCGCGACCCCGCCCTGACATGGTGGTAGGCGCCCGGCCGCTCGGCCAGCCGTTCCTCCAGGTCCTTCCAGGCGTACCGGCCCGCCTTGGTCTCCACGTAGCGGCCGAACGAGGCCGCCGCCTGCACCAGCAGTCCCGCCGGGCGGAGCGTGAGCGTCTGGGTGACCAGGTTGGCCGTGGTGAAGAGGACCTCGGCGGGACGCCGGCCGAGGCGCCGGTCGAGCTCCTCGCGGAGCGCGGGCGTCGCGTTGACGAGCTGCACCAGCGAGGGCACGGCGGCGGGGAGCCGGGGCACCCGCACCGCCCTGGCGAGGAAGACCCACCCGATCCCGGCCAGGCCCGCGCCCAGCCGTACGGTCGCCCTCAGGTGCTCGTGCGCGAGGTGGACGGGGGTCTCACGGGCGTGCTCCTCCAGGGAGTCGAGTTCGGCGGTGAGCCTCAGGAGCTCGTCCTGGTCGGTCAGCTCGGGGTCGCAGGCGACGAAGACGCAGGAGATGCGGCCGTTGACCTCCGCCCGTTCCACGCCCGCGACCTCGCCCAGCCGCGTCTCCAGCCGTGTGGCGGCCTCCTCGGAGCCCGGCCGGCCGATGCCGTGCAGGCCGATGCGCAGCCCTCCCGGGCAGAGGCGCACCTCACGGGTGCACGGCAGCAGTTCGCGGAGTGGTTCGGGCAGCACGCTCCGCAAGAGGGCCACCGATGTCGTGAGCCCCTGAGTGAGGATCATCACCCCTCCTCGCGAGAGTCGGGGGCAACTCACGAATGACGGCAAAACGGCCGGACGACCGTCCTCCGTTACTTTTCCTCCATCGGCGACGGCGGAAACGCGCAGGCGGAAACGCGCAGAGGGGCAGGGGCCGACCGGCTCAGGCCATCGTGAAGGCGGGCCAGTCCAGCATGAGCAGCAGCTTGCGCAGCGCGGGCCGCACGTTGTTGAGCTGGATGGGGTGGCCGACCGGCGAGTCGGACAGCACGGCCAGGGCGCGCAGGCCGTAGAGGTCGATGAACCTCAGTTCGGCGACGTCCACGCCCTGCGCGCCGGACTTCGTCCAGGCCTTGTTGAGAGCGCCGGCGATGGCGTCGCCGTTGGTGAGATCGATCTGGCCGATCAGGCGGACGGACCCGTCCACGGAGGTGCGGATGCTGATTTGCGAGTCCGTGTAGAGCAGATTCTTGTTGCGAGTGGATTCGAACGACCCATTGACGGTCATCATGCGGTGCCGCCTTCCTGTAGAGGGGCAGCCACCTCCGAGCATCACCGTCCTCACCGACCGGTGTCAACCGAGCCACCGGCCGTACGGGGACCAGGGCGGCCGCCCGTCCGTCGCCGGACGTGACGCCGCCTGCACTGATACCCGTACGGCCCGGCGCGGGGACAGTGACCTAACTCACGTTTATTCGGCCGGGACGATCTCAGTGCTTGCGGGCCAGGCCACCGACGAACGTGTGATAGGTGATTCCGCGGTCTACCGGCTCGCCGGGGTCCGGCCGCCACTCCGCGAGCGGGACCACGCCGGGCTCCAGGAGTTCCATGTCGCCGAAGTACGCGACGATCTCGTCGTGCGTGCGCCACCGGCCGGTGCCGAGGTTCTCGTTGAACAGCTTCTCGGCGGTGGTCGCCTGGGCCGAGACCTCGGGCATGGACGGGCCCGGGTTGTGGAAGTGGGACAGCGCCATATAGCTGCCGGACGGCAGGGCGTCCCGGAAGCGGGCGGCGATCGCGTGGGGGTCCTCGTCGTCGTTGAGGTGGTGCAGGATCGCGAACAGCAGCAGGGCCACCGGCTGCGTGAAGTCGATGAGGTCGCGCACCCCGGGGTGGTTCAGGATCGACTCCGGGTCGCGGATGTCGGCCTCGATGACCGTGGTGCTCCCGTTCGTGGCGAGCAGCGCCCGGCCGTGGACGAGCACGATGGGGTCGTTGTCGACGTAGACGACCCGCGACTCGGGAGCGGCCGCCTGGGCGACCTGGTGCACGTTGCCCTGGGTGGGCAGGCCGGAGCCGATGTCGAGGAACTGCCGGATGCCCGCCTCGGCAGCCAGATAGTGGACGACGCGCCGGAGGAAGGCCCGGTTCGACCGGCCGGCCGCGGGGGCGTCCGGCGCGATCTTCAGGGTCGCCTCCCCGATCTGGCGGTCGATGGCGAAGTTGTCCTTGCCGCCGAGGAAGAAGTCGTAGACACGGGCGATGCTCGGCTTGCTCGTGTCGATTCGGGCCGCTCTCGCGGCGGCCTCGCGCTGGGCCTCGTCGTCCACGACTCGTCCTGTCCCCTCGCCGTACCGGTGCAGACCGCGATCATGCTAGAGGCCGACGAGGGGGTGAGGGAGGGGATTCGCGATAAGTGGTATGGATAGGTCGGTCAATGAAGACAAACCCGTTACATTCAGCCCTTTTGGCCTGCCGTATGTAGGCGTTTCGGTCAGGTTCAGAGTCGGCCGCTGATGTCAGACGCTGACGCCGACCCCGCCGCGCGTGTGCGCACCGTATCGCTCCAGCTCCGCGGCCAGGTCGAGCGGCCTGATCGTGGTGCGTCCGGCCAGGAGTTCGTCGGTGATCAGGTCGGCGGGCACGAGCCAGGAGACCTCGAACTCCAGTCCGTCGGGGTCCTTCGCGTAGAGGGCCTTGGTGGTGGCGTGGTCGGACGCGCCGACCAGGGCGTCCATCGCCGCCAGCCGGGTCGCGACGCGGTCGAGTTCGGCGAGCGTGTCGACCTCCCACGCGAGGTGGTAGAGGCCCACCGTCGCCCGGCCCGCCGACGACGGCCCCGCCTGCGCGCCGATCTGGAAGAGCCCGAGGTCGTGGTCGTTCGACGACCCCTCGGCCTGCAGGAACGCCGCCCCGGGAAGCGCGTTGACGACGCGGAAGCCCAGAGCCTCCCGGTAGAAGGCCACACTGCGGTCGACGTCCCGCACATAGAGAACCGCGTGGTTGAGTCGCTGGACCGGCATGACGCCCTCCCGTTACTTGAGCTCTCAAGTAAGACTAGCTCAGGTGTGTAAAAGAGCGGCGGGGTCGGCCATGACCTGCTCGATCACCTGGCCGGCCGCGCCGAGGGCGGCCGCCTCCGCGCCGAGCCGCGACACGATCACCGGCGGCACGGTGCCGCGCATCTGGCCGAGGCGGGCCCGCAGCGTGTCCCCGACCACGTCGCCGATCCAGCGGAAGAGCGGCGCGTAGATCCCGCCGAGGACGATGGCGCCGGGGTCCACGAGGTTGATCGCCGACGACAGGGCCACCCCGAGGGCCCACGCCGCCCGCTCGCAGGCCGCCCGCGCCCTCTCGTCGCCCTCCCGCAGGCGCTGGGCCACCTGCGCGACGCCCAGCTGGCCGCGGACGCCCCCGGCGGCGGCCAGCAGCGCGTCCTGCCCGGCGTACTGTTCGAGGCATCCCCGGCCGCCACAGCGGCACTGCGGCCCGTCGGGCGCGACGACGACATGCCCGAGCTCGCCGGCGAAGCCGTGCGCCCCCCGGAAGAGCCGGCCGCGGACGACGAGTCCGGCGCCGATGCCGATCTCCCCTGAAACGTGCAGGAAATCGGGCAGTCCCGACCCGAACCACAGCTCACCGAGCGCGGCCAGGTTCGCCTCGTTCTCGACGCGTACGGGGAAGGGGAAGTGCTGGAGGAGCGACGCCAGCGGGACGTCGCGCCAGCCCAGGTTGGGAGCGTTCCGGACGTCGCCGGTGGCCCTGTCCACAGGGCCGGGCACGGCCAGCACCCCGCCGACCACCCGGAGGCCCTTCTCCACAGCCTCGTCCACAACGTTCGCGGCCAGATCCCCAAGTCGCGCGATGCTGTCCACAGGGAGTGCGGCGCGGTTGTCCACAGCCTGTGTACGGCGCAGCCGCACGGTCCGGGCGAGGTCGACCACGCACACGGCCAGGTAGTCGACGTTGACCTCCAGGCCGAGGGCGGCCACATGGCGCCCGCTGATCCGGATCTCGACGCCGGGCCTGCCCCGCTCGCCGTCCCGGACGGCGCCGGTCTCCACCACCAGCCCACCCTCGATGAGGTCTCCGACCAGCTTGGAGACGGTCGTCTTGGTGAGGCCCGTTATCTCGGCGAGAGCGGCGCGCGTCACCGCGCCGCGTGCGCCGACCTCACCCAGTACGAGCGCCAGATTCCGGGCGCGCATCGCGTCGTGTCGTACGGCCTGCGACATCACACCCTCCACTATCGGGGGTTGAGAACCTGGACACGCCCTCTTGACCCGGAGCCCGCCACGTCGGATATTTAGTCCACAACATAGACTAATTCGGAGGCGACTCATGTACACCCCCACTCCCGAGGACCGTTTCACGTTCGGGCTGTGGACCGTCGGCTGGCAGGCGCGCGACCCGTTCGGCGACGCCACCCGGGCCCCGCTGGACCCGGTCGAGAGCGTGCACCGCCTGGCCGAGCTCGGCGCGTACGGTGTGACGTTCCACGACGACGACCTCCTCGCGGTGGAGCAGGACCGGACCAAGGCCATCGAGAGCTTCAAGAAGGCTCTCAGCGAGACCGGCATGAAGGTGCCGATGGCCACGACCAACCTGTTCACCCACCCGATCTTCAAGGACGGCGGGTTCACCAGCAACGACCGCGACGTCCGGCGGTACGCCCTTCGCAAGGTCATTCGCAACATCGACCTCGCCGCCGAGCTCGGGGCCACGACGTACGTGTGCTGGGGCGGCCGTGAGGGCGCCGAGTCCGACGCCGCCAAGGACGTGCGGGTCGCGCTCGACCGCTACAAGGAGGGCTTCGACCTCCTCTGTCAGTACGTGATCGACAAGGGCTACGACATCCGTTTCGCGGTCGAGCCCAAGCCGAACGAGCCGCGCGGCGACATCCTGCTTCCGACGATCGGGCACGCCCTGGCGTTCATCAACTCGCTGGAGCACCCCGAGATGGTGGGCCTCAACCCCGAGGTCGGCCACGAGCAGATGGCCGGCATGAACTTCGTGCACGGCATCGCCCAGGCGCTGTGGCACGGCAAGCTGTTCCACATCGACCTCAACGGCCAGCACGGCCCGAAGTACGACCAGGACCTCGTCTTCGGCCACGGCGACGTGAAGAGCGCGTTCTTCCTGGTCGACCTGCTGGAGAACGGCGGCTACGACGGCCCGCGCCACTTCGACTACAAGCCGCTGCGCACCGAGGACAAGGAAGACGTCTGGGAGTCGGCGGCCGCGAACATGCGGACCTACCTCATCTTCAAGGAGAAGTCGAAGGCCTTCCGCGCCGACCCCGAGGTGCAGGAGGCGCTGGCCGCCAGCAAGCTCACCGAGCTGGCCCAGCCGACCCTGGCCGAGGGCGAGACCTACGACGACGTCCTCGCCGAGTCGATCGACGTCGACGAGGTGGCCGCCCGCGGCTTCCACTTCACCCGGCTGAACCAGCTCGCGCTGGAGCACCTCCTCGGCGTCCGCGGCTGACCGCCCGGCCGGAAGACAGAGTGAGGGGACGACTGTGACGCTCGTGGCAGGGGTCGACTCGTCGACCCAGAGCTGCAAGGTCGTGATCCGGGACGCGGAGAGCGGGGCCCTCGTGCGCGAGGGCCGTGCCCCCCACCCGGAGGGCACTGAGGTCCATCCCGACCACTGGTGGACCGCCCTGCAGGGCGCGATCGAGCAGGCGGGCGGCCTGGCGGACGTCGCCGCCGTCAGCGTGGGGGCACAGCAGCACGGCATGGTCTGCCTCGACGAGAACGGCGAGGTGGTCCGGCCCGCGCTGCTGTGGAACGACACCCGGTCCGCCGGGGCCGCGGCCGACCTGGTCGCCGAGCTGGGCGGCCCGAAGGCGTGGGCCGAGGCCGTCGGCAGCGTGCCGGTGGCGTCGTTCACGGTGACCAAGCTCCGCTGGCTCGCCCGCGAGGAGCCGGACAACGCCCGCCGTACGCGGTCGGTCTGCCTGCCGCACGACTGGCTCACCTGGCGCCTCGCCGGGCGGCCGGACACGATCGCGACCGACCGGGGAGACGCCTCCGGCACCGGATACTGGTCGCCCGCCACCGGCGAGTACCGCACCGACCTGCTGGAACTCGCCATGGGCCGGGTGCCGGAACTGCCCCGCGTGCTCGGCCCGGCCGAACAGGCGGGTACGGCCGAGCACGGTGGCGCGCTGCTCGCGCCCGGCACCGGGGACAACATGGCGGCGGCGCTCGGCGTCGGCATGCGGCCCGGTGACGTGGTGGTGTCCATCGGCACGTCGGGGACGGCGTTCGCCTGCTCGGAGACCCCGTCCGCGGACGCGGCCGGGCTGGTCGCCGGGTTCGCCGACGCCACCGGGCGGTACCTCCCGCTGGTCTGCACGCTGAACGCGGCGCGGGTGCTGGACGCGGCGGCCCGGATGCTCGGGGTCACCCCCCAGGGCCTGAGCGATCTGGCCCTGCGGGCGCCCGCGGGCTCCGGCGGGCTGGTGCTCGTGCCATACCTGGAGGGAGAGCGCACCCCCAACCGGCCCGACGCGACCGGTTCCCTGCACGGGCTGCGCCTGTCCAACTCCAGCCCCGAGCATCTGGCCCGGGCCGCGGTCGAGGGCATGCTGTGCGGGCTCGCCGACGCGCTGGACGCGCTCGGCGTCGAGCCGGCCAGGGTGCTGCTCATCGGCGGCGGCGCCCGCTCGGAGGCGGTGCGCCGGATCGCGCCCACCGTGTTCGGGCGTCCGGTGCTCGTCCCCACCCCCGGGGAGTACGTCGCGGACGGCGCCGCCAAGCAGGCCGCCTGGCTGCTGTCCGGCGAGCCGGAGCCGCCCCACTGGGAGTCGGGCGGCACCGAGCGGTACGAGGGCGACCCCACTCCCGGCCTGCGCGAGCGCTACCACGAGGCGGCGCAGGAGTAGAGGCGCGCAGGAGTAGACGTCCGGGGTGGGGTCCACGTGACCCCGGAGACCCCACCCTGAGACGACCCTGACCCCCTATCGGGGTGATGTACGCGTTGTCCCGGATGTTAGAAACGGGCCGTACGCGGGATCCTCAAGGTATGGCCAAGAGGATCTATCCCCTGCTCGCCGGCGGTGGCATCCTGCTCGCCGTCGTCACCGTCGTGGCGGCGCAGGTGGGCGGGGAGCCCTCGCTGGACCCCGTCTCCATGACGATCAGCCAGTACGCGGCGCGCGACGCCGGCGGCGTGATCGAGACCGCCATGGCCGTCCTCGGCCTGGCCTCCCTCGCCCTGCTGGCCGGGATGCGCGCCGTGCACGCGCCCGTGGACGGCTGGCCCGCCCGCCTGATCGGCCTGTGGAGCGCCTCCCTCATCGGCGCGGCGGTCGTCCCGTCGGACACGAGCTGGCAGGGCGACCTGCACGGACTCCTGTCGGCGGCCGCCTTCGTGAGCGTGCCCGCCGCCGCGATCCAGCTCGTGGGCCGGCTCGGCCAGGACGAGCGGTGGCAGGCCGTCGCCCGGCCGCTCGAATGGCTCGCGCTCGCCTCCGGCCTCGGCCTCGCCGCCATCACCTACGTGGCGCTGCCCGGCCACGGCGTCATGATCGGCCTGGTGGAGCGGCTGCTGCTGACCGCCGAGGTGTCCGTCCTCGGGCTGTTCGCCCTGCGGCTCGTCCAGCTCACCTGGGGGCCGCCGCTCCGTGAGTGGATCGGCGGGCGGCGGGCCGACCTCGCGGCCCACCGCTGATCCGCCGGGATCGGGCCGCTCAGCGCTGGGCGGCCGTCAGCATCTTGAGCGCGTGCTCCACGAGGGTGACGAGCACGACCTTCGCCGAGGCGCGCCGCCGTACGTCGCAGAGCAGGACGGGCACCTCCGGATCGAGGTCGAGGGCGATCCGCACGTCGTCGGCCTCGTGCCGGTCCGCCCCGTCGAAGCAGTTCACCGCCACGATGAACGGCGTGCCGCGCTGCTCGAAGTAGTCGATGGACGGGAAGCAGTCGGTCAGCCTCCGGGTGTCGGCCAGCACGACCGCGCCGAGCGCGCCGTAGCTGAGCTCGTCCCACATGAACCAGAAGCGCTCCTGCCCGGGGGTGCCGAACAGGTAGACCACCAGGCCTTCCCTGATGGTGATGCGTCCGAAGTCCATCGCGACCGTGGTGGTCGTCTTGGCTTCCACGCCGTCGGTGTCGTCGACGCCGACGCTGCGGTCGGACAGCACCTCCTCCGTACGGAGGGGGCGAATCTCGCTGATCGCGCCGACCAGCGTGGTCTTGCCGACGCCGAAGCCGCCGGCCACCAATATCTTGAGGGCGACCGGCTCCTCAGAGGGCGCGAAGGCCATTGATCACTTCCTTGAGAATGCGCTCGCTTGGCAGCGGCGCCACTTTGCCCGGAGCCCGTGCCTCGACGAGTCCCAGATCGAGCAGATCCCCGATCAGGACGCGGACCACGCCCAGGGGCAGGTCGATGTCGGACGCGATGTCCGCCACCGACGCGCCGCGGCGCGCGAGGTCGAGGATCCGCCGCTGCTCGGGACCTATCCCGGACAGGTCCCTGCGTGAACCCGTGGTGGTCACCATCGTGATGAGATCGAGTTTCGCGCCGGAGGGCCGCGCCCGGCCCCCTGTCAGCGCGTAGGGCCGGACCAAAGGCCCGGCCTCCTCGTCCATCCATTGGGGTCCCGTCATATGCGCGCCCGTCTCACGGGGAGATCCGGCGCGGGTTGGTGGAGATGTGCTGGCCCACGCGCTTGACCAGCATCGCCATCTCGTACGCGATGTGACCGACGTCGGCGTCGGAGGCGGCCAGGACGGCCAGACAGGTGCCCTGCCCGGCGGCGGTGACGAAGAGGAACGCCGCCTCCATCTCCACGATGGTCTGCCGCACCTCGCCGCCGCCGAAGTGCCGCCCGGCACCCCTGGCCAGGCTCTGGAACCCGGCGGCGACCGCCGACAGGTGCTCCGCGTCCTCCCGGCTCAGCCCCTGGGAGGCTCCCACGACGAGGCCGTCGGTGGAGAGGATCACCGCCTGGCGGACGGCGGCGACCCTGCTGATGAGATCGTCGAGCAGCCAGTTCAGTTCGCCGGTCGACGTCGCTTTGCCGGTCATGCGTCACCCTTCTCGCCGTGCGTGTTGTGTGCGTGGTCACCGGGTGCTACCCCACCCGGCTGGTCGGAGTCCTCCCGGCCCCGGCGCGCTCCGCTCTGGAAGGCGGCGAACACGGCCCTGGCCTCCTCGGGCGACCGCTCCTCCATCGGAGGGGCGGACAGCGGCGGCTGCGTGGACGGGGTGCGTAGCTGCGGAGCGATGTTGGCCTGGCGGACCCGGCGCGGCAGACCGGCGTGGGTTCCGTTGGGCGCCGACCCCCTGGCCCGGGACGCGGTGCTGCCGTTCGGTGCGCCGTTCCCCGCGCCATTCCCCGAGCCGTTGCCCGCACCGTTCGTGGGGGCCGACTCCGGCATGGAGACGGGCGTGGGGACGGGTGTGGGGAACGGTGTCGGGAGGGGCGTTGGGGCGGGCGGAGCCTCGCGCATCGAGGAGGGCACGGCCTCGGTCCGCAGGGCGGCCGGGGTGAAGAACGGGGACGACTCGGGGAACTCCGAGGCTCCGTCGGGCTCCCACACCCGTCCCGCGACGGCCTCGCGCAGCGTCGGCGGCGTGGTCTCGGGCGCGGTCTCCGGGAATCTCTCCGGGAAGGTGTCCGGCACCCTGTCCGGCACCGTTTCGTGCACGGCCCTCGGCATCGGCTTGGCGTGGGCGCCACGGGGGGCGGGCGGCCCCTCGATCGCCGCGGGCGCGCCGTCCTCCACGACCAGGGTGCGGGGGATGAGCACGATCCCGGTCGTCCCGCCGAACGGCGACCCGCGCAGCACCACCCTGATTCCGTGCCGGGCGGCGAGCTGGCTGACGACGAAGAGCCCGAGCCTGTCGCTGTCGGCCAGGTCGAACTCCGGCGGGTCGGTCAGCCGCGCGTTGATCTCGTCGTACTCCTCGGGCGAGAGGCCCAGCCCGCGGTCCTCGACCTCGATCGCGAGCCCGTTGGCGACGAGCTCCCCGCGGACCTCCACCCGGGTGTGCGGCGGCGAGAAGACGGTGGCGTTCTCGATCAGCTCGGCGATCAGGTGGACGAGGTCGGCCACGGACGCGCCCATGAGGGTGGCGGCCGGCATCGGCGCCATCGTGACCCGGGTGTAGTCCTCCACCTCGGAGATCGCCGCCCGGACCACGTCGATGAGCGGCACCGGCTTGCGCCAGGCGCGTCCCGGCGTGGCCCCGGAGAGGATGATCAGGCCTTCCGCGTGCCGCCGCATGCGGGTGGTGAGGTGGTCGAGCCGGAACAGGTCCTCCAGCGCCTCCGGGTCCTCGGCCCGGCGCTGCATCGAGTCGAGCAGCGTGAGCTGGCGGTGCAGCAGGGTCTGCTTGCGCCGGGCCAGGTTGAGGAAGACCTGGCCGACGCCGCGGCGGAGGGCGGCCTGACCGACGGCCGCCTCGACGGCGGTGCGCTGCACGGAGCCGAACGCGTGGGCGACGTCCTCGACCTCGCTGGACCCCGTCGCGTTGATCGGGGGCGCCTCGGCCTCGACGTCCACCTCCTCGCCGCGCCGCAGCTTCTCGACGACGCGCGGCAGCCGTACGTCGGCGAGGTCGAGCGCGGCGTCGCGCAGCCCGGCGAGGTCGCGGGCGAGGCGGCGGCCGAACCGCACGGAGAAGATGATCGTCGTCACGATGACGACGAGGCCGAGCCCTCCGGCGACCAGGATGCGGAGCAGGATCCCGGTCGCGACCGAGGTGGCGTTCGTGTTGAGCGCGTCCGACGCCTTCACCCGGGCCGAGTCGAGCCTGAGGATCAACTGGTCGACGGTCGGCGACCACTTCTGGGCCTCCGGCGGGACCGGCCCGCCGGTGCGCACCCGGTTGACGAGCAGGTTCTCCAGCGCCGTGAAGCGGTCGAACAGCGGCGAGGTGAGCTCCTGCTCGTACGGCGCGCGCATGTCGCCGGTGAGGACCGTGCGGTTCTTCCGGTAGAGGAAGCGGCGGGTGGACACCCACTCGCTGAACGCGGTCTGCTCCTCGCCGGTCATCACGCCGCTGGCCAGCGCGCCGCGGATGAGGGCGTCCTCACGGCTGATCATCTCGTGCGCGTTGCCCATCCCCTGCATCGCGCTGGCCTGCTGGAAGACGGTCAGGTCGGGGACCGAGACCAGCCTCTCGTACAGCGCGAACATGTCATCCATGATCGCGTTGTAGGAGTTGATGGCGTACAGCCGGTCCATCTGGCCGAGCGAGACGGACTCCCGGATCGAGGGCAGGCGTTCGAGGGAGGACAGCAGGGACTCCAGGGGCGCCACGAGGTCCTCGCCCATGGCGTCACGGGTGGAGTCCTCGCCGGCTGTCCTCCGGAACCTGTCCACCGAGGCGGTGGTCTTGGCCTGCTGGGCGGTGAGCGCGGCGGAGTTCGTCTGGCCGCTGCTCAGCACTCCCGCGGTGAGTGCGCGTTCGGCCTGGATCTGCAGCCCGAGGTCGGTGGAGGCGATGCCCACGGTGTCGTACAGCGTCTTGGAACGCATGAGGATGACACCGTCGCCGACCGTGAGTTTTAGGGCAAACCCCCACATAGCACTCAACATGAGCAATGGTAGGAGCAGCAGTAAGAAGATCTTGAACCGAATCGAGCGGTTTTTTGAACCCATATGGCCACTCCTGCAGTGCTGGAGGCTGTGCCGCATTTATGGGGGAATGCACCTCCGGAAGATCGCACAGAAGGCTAGCACCGATACACTCGCCGCGCAGGGGGAGGAAACGATGATTACAGTGATCACTGGGGCTGGTGCCGGAATCGGTGCAGCTTCCGCCCTTGATCTCGCTCGGCGAGGTCACCAAATCGTGCTCATCGGGCGTACCCCCGAGAGGTTGCGCGCCGTCGCGGACCGGGCCGCGGAGGCCGGCGGCGCCCGCCCGGACACCCTCGTGGCCGACTTCTCCTCCCTCGACGAGGTGCGCCGGCTGGCCGCGGAACTGCTGGCCCGGTACGACCGCATCGACGTGCTGGTCAACAACGCGGGCGTCATGTCGCCCGACCGGCGGACGACGGTGGACGGCAACGAGTTGATGATGCAGGTCAACCATCTGGCGCCGTTCCTGCTCACGAACCTGCTCGCCGACCGCCTCGCGGCGTCGTCCGCCCGGGTCGTCACCACCTCGTCGCGGGCCGCCAAGACCGGCCGCCTCGACCCCGCCGACCTGTCCAGGGAACGGCGGCGCTGGAACGGCTGGCTGCAGTACGGCGACTCCAAGCAGGCCAACGCGTTGTTCACCGTGTCGCTCGCCGAGCGCGGGCTGGCCGCCACCTGCCTGCACCCGGGAGTGCTGAAGACGTCCTTCGCGGACGGCACGCTCTTCATGAAGATGGTGTGGCGCGTTCCCGGGGTGGGCGAGCCGCCCGAGGCCGGCGCCGCCAGGATCGTCCACCTCGCCACCCACTCCGACGGCGTGGACCACCCGGGCCGCTACTTCGTCAAGAACGCCCCTGCGCGGGTGCCGAAGACGATGTCCGACCCCGCCCTCGCGGCCGCCCTCTGGGACTCCAGCGCCGCCGCCACCGGACTTTCAGGCTGAGCTGCCGAGAGACCGAGTGTTCAGATCCTGGGTGCCGAGGACGGTGATCAGCGCGAGGCGCTCGGCGTCCTCGGTGCCGGGCTCGGCCGTGTAGACCATGACGCGCAGGTCGCCGCCCGCCACGGTGAGCACGTCGCAGTCGAGCGTCACGGCGCCCGCCTCCGGGTGGTCGATCGTCTTGCGGGCGGCCTGGTGGTGCCCGGTGATGCCGGTCTCCCACAGTTGGGCGAACCTGTCGCTGTTCGCGAGCAGGTCCGCCACCAGTCGCTTGAGCCGCTGGTCGGCGGGGTAGCGGGCGGTGGCCGCCCGCAGGTCGCCCACCAGGGCCGCCTCCAGCTCGCGCCGTGAGACGGTGGTGTGCCGCACCCGGTCGTTCAGCCCCAGGAAGGTGCGCCACGCCCCGTTGCGCCGCCGGCCGAGCCGGCCGGAGGAGTCGCCCATGAGCGCGGCGTAGGGCTGGTTCGCCTGGAGCAGCGTCCAGGTCGCGTCGAAGACCGCGACGGGGGAGCCGGTCAGCCGGTCGAGCAGGCGCTGCACGCTCGGGGTGATGTGCGTGGGCACGGTGCCGGGCCCCGGCGACCGGAGCCCGGCCAGTTGGAAGAGGTGCGCGCGCTCGGCGTCCGGCAGCCGCAGGGCCCGGGCGAGGGCCTCGACGACCTGGTGTGACGGATTGGCGGCCCGGCCCTGCTCCAGGCGGGTCACATAGTCCACGGAGATCCCGGCCAGCAGGGCCAGTTCCTCGCGGCGGAGCCCCGGCGCGCGCCGCTGCCCCCCTGTGGGGAGTCCCGCCGCCTCCGGTGCGACCCGGTCGCGCCACCGGCGCACGGCCTGCCCGAACTCCGACGTCGCCATGCCGCCAGTCTGCCCGTTCCGGCCAGGACCCGCGTGGTACCGGCAGTCCCAGGAAGACCGGACGACTGGCCCGGCCGCGGAGTCGCCCCGGAGGCTGGGGGCACGAACACGGCAGCACGAACACGGCAGCACGGACACGGCAGCACGGACACGGCAACGAAAGGAACACGCGGTCATGAGCAGGCTCGCACTCGTCACCGGCGCCACCTCCGGGATCGGCAGGGCCTTCGCCGCGCGCCTGGCCGCCGACGGCTACGACCTGGTGGTCGTGGGCCGGCGGCAGGAGCGTCTGGAGGAGTTCGCCGCCTCGCATCCCGGGGCCGCGATCCGGACCGTGGCCGCCGACCTGTCCACCGACGAGGGCATCGACACGGTGGCCGGGATCTGCGCGGACGAGCCGCTCGACCTGCTCGTCAACAACGCCGGCGTCGCCCACTACATGCCGCTGGCCGAACTTCCCGCGGACAAGGCCGGAGAGCTCGTGCACGTCAAGGTCGTCGCCCCGACCATGCTCGCCCGGGCCGCCGTCGCGGGCATGCGGGAGCGGGGCGGAGGCGCGATCGTCAACGTGGCCGGCATGATCGCCTTCAGCGGCCCGGCCCCGCACTCCCAGATGCCCCGCCGCGCCGTCTACGCCGGGACCCTGGCCCACCTCGTCGCGATGTCCCAGACCCTGAGCGCGGAGCTGGAGGGTACGGGAGTCGCCGTACAGGTGCTGTGCCCGGGCGTCGTGGCCACCGAGTTCCACGAGCGGCAGGGCCTCGACCTGAGCGCCGTGCCGCGGATGAGCGCCGACGACGTCGTGACGGCCTGCCTGCGCGGGCTGGAGCTGGGAGAGGTCGTCTGCGCCCCCGGCGTCGAGGACGCCGGTCTCCTGGACGCGGTCTTCCGGGCCGAGCTCGCCGCCTTCGGAGGGCAGAGCCCCGAGCTCGCCACGCGCTACCGGGCCTAAGAGTTCGGGCCCAAGAGTTCGGGGAGTGTTCGCCCGGGGTTGCGCCGGTGCTCACGGACGGGTGACTAGGGTCCGGCCGCATGACCGTGACCGTTCCCGCGCGCACGTCCGGCACGGCGGCCCCCGCCCGCGACCCGCTGCTGGACAACGCCAAGTTCCTGGCCATCGTGCTCGTCGTCTCCGGGCACCTCGTGGAGGACCTGCGGGACGTCCCCGCGGCGCACGCGCTCTACTTCTACGTCTACCTCTTCCACATGCCGCTGTTCATCGTGATCAGCGGCTACCTGTCGCGCAACTTCACGTTCTCCGCCGGCAAGGCGCGCAAGCTCATCAGCGGCCTGGCCGTGCCGTACGTCATCTTCGAGGTGGCCTACTCGCTGCCCCGCTACTTCCTGTACGGCAAGCTGGAGATCAGCCTGCTCGATCCGTACTACCTGACCTGGTTCCTGATGTCGCTGTTCCTCTGGCGGCTGTCCACTCCGGTCTGGCAGCAGTTGCGGCATCCTCTGGTGGTCGCGGTCGGGCTCTCGCTGCTGTCGGGGACGAGCGCGCTGCCGGACGAGCTGTCGATGAACCGCACGTTCGGCCTGCTGCCGTTCTACGTGCTCGGGCTCATGCTCACCCCCGGCCACCTGGAGCTGCTGCGCGGGCGGGTCGCCGCGATCACGGGTGGCGCCGTGCTGGCCGCGGCGCTCGCCGGGGCCTTCGCCGTGCACCGGCTCGTGCCGACGGAGTGGATCCGCTGGCGCCACTCCAACCACCAGATCGGCGTGGACGACCTGACCGGCACCCTGATCAGGCTCGCCATGCTGGCGGCGGGCTTCCTGCTGGTCCTGGCGTTCCTCGCGCTCACCCCGGACCGCCGCACCTGGTTCTCCGGCCTCGGCGCCGCCACCATGTACGCCTATCTGCTGCACGGCTTCGCGGTGAAGGTGACGGAGCGCTTCCACGACGCGCTCGTCAATCCGCTCGGCGTGGCGGCGATGGTCCTGCTGGGCGCCGTACTGGCGGCCCTGCTGTGCACCTCCCCGGTACGGCGGGCCTTCCGGTGGGCGGTGGAGCCGGACGTCTCCTGGGCGTTCACGACGCTGCGCCGGCCCAGCCGGCGGCCCGGTCACCGGCCCGGTAGGCGCAGGGCGGAACTCCAGCGTCCGTACGCACGTTTTCCGGGCGATGGTGCTGAACATGGCGAAGCGCGCAATCCGGGGTAGCGTACGCATTCGCGGTGCGGCCAGATGTGGTGAAAACGACGGGGTGACGCGGGTGGTCGGCAGACAGGGCAGGGTCACGGGCAGGATCGGTCCCGGCCTTGTCGGCGAGGTGATGGTGCCCATCCGCGGGGGTGTCGAGGCGTTCTACGCCTATCCGAGCGTCCCGGACGAGGAGATCCCGGTGGGGTCCATCGTCGTCGTCGTGGAGTATTCGCCCCCGCGCACTGTCTACGTCGCTCGCGCGATCGTCTGACCGGCACCCTCCTCCTCTCACTTTCCCCCCACTAGGACGGAGGCTCCCATGCCCTCGGAGATCCTGGTCGTGGGCGGCGTCGCCATCGTCGCCCTCATCGTCCTCACCATGCTGTTCAAGGCCATCTGGCGGGTGGCCGAGCCCAACGAGGCGCTCATCATCTCGGGCCTCGGGGCCCACACGAGAAACGAGCTCGCCGACAGCCTGGGCTTCAAGATCGTGACCGGCAAGGGCACCGCCGTGCTGCCCGGCTTCCAGACCTCCCGGCGGCTGCGGCTCGACAGCCGGGCCACGAACCTCCAGGTCAACTGCGTGACCCAGCAGGGGATCCCGGTCCAGGTGCGCGGCGTGATCATCTACAAGGTGGGCGACGACTTCACCAGCATCGCGAACGCCGCCCGGCGCTTCCTCGACCAGCAGGACTCGATGAACGGCGCCATCCACGAGCTGTTCACCGGTCACCTGCGCTCGATCATCGGCAACCTGACCGTCGAGGATCTCATCCTGAACCGGGAGCGGCTCACCAGCGAGACCCGCAGCTCCGCGGCCGACGAGATGAGCAAGCTCGGCCTGGTGGTCGACTCGCTGCAGATCCAGGAGATCGAGGACGAGACCGGCTACATCACGAACCTGGGCAAGCCGCACGCCGCGAAGATCGCCGCGTCCGCGCGTATCGCGGAGGCGCAGCGCGACCAGGAGGCCACCGAGGCCGAGCAGATCGCGGCGGCGAACAAGGCCGCCGCCTGGCGCGACGCGCAGATCAAGCAGGCCTCCTACCAGGCGGAGATCGACGAGGCGCAGGCGCGGTCGCGGCAGTCGGGTCCGCTGTCGGAGGCCACGGCCCGTCAGGAGGTCGTCGTCCAGGAGACCCGTACGGCCGAGCTGGAGGCCCAGCTCTCCGAGCAGCGGCTCCAATCGCAGGTGCGCAAGCCCGCCGACGCCAAGGCGTACGAGACCGTGACGCTGTCGCAGGCCGAGCGCGACGCGCGCATCGCGCAGGCCGAGGCGGAGGCGAAGGAGACCGAGCTGCGGGCGGTCGCGCAGGCGTCGCAGGTCAAGCAGGCGGCCGCGGCCGACGCCGAGTCGGTGCGGCTGCGCGGTGAGGCCGCCGCGGCCGCGACCAGGGCGACCGGTCTGAGCGAGGCCGAGGCCGCCAAGGCGCGGGGTCTCGCGGAGGCCGAGGCCGCCAAGGCCAGGGGCCTGGCCGAGGCCGAGGCGATCAGGGCCCGCTCCGAGGCGCTGCGGGAGAACCAGGAGGCCGTCATCGCCCAGCAGCTCGCCGAGAACTGGCCGCAGATCGTCGAGGCCGGGGCGAAGGCGTTCGGCAACGTCGACCACATGGTGGTGCTCAACGGCGCCCAGGGCATCGAGGAGATGCTGGCCAAGGCGCTCACGCTGGGCGGCACCGGGCTGGGCCTGGCGCGCACCCTCCTGGCCGGCGGCTCTCCCGCGGCGGCTCAGGCGGCGGTCCAGCAGGGCGGGGCGAGCGTGAACGGCGCCGAGCCCACCGCGAAGAACGCCGTCGACGCCGCCTCCTGACGGCCCGCGTTCGTCCCCGTCCCTTCGGACGGGGACGAACGTCTCGTGCGTTCAGCCGCGGATCAGGTCCTGGAGGCCGATCACGCGCAGCAGTTCCAGCCGCTCGCGGGACTCGCTGCCCGGGCGGGCGGTGTAGACGACCAGCCGCTGGTCGTGCTCCGGGCTCAGCATCACCTCGCAGTCCAGCTCCAGCAGGCCGACGACCGGATGCTGGAAGCGCTTGACGTCGGCGCGGCGTACGGCGACGTCGTGGGCGTTCCACAGCGCGGAGAACTCCTCGCTGCGGGCGCGGAGCCGGCGTACGAGCTCTGCCAGCCGGGCGTCGTCCGGGCGGCGGGCGGAGGTGGCGCGCAGATCCGCCACCGCCGTGCGGGCGGCGAGGTCACGATCCCCGGGAGGGAAGAGCTCCCGCGCGGACGGGTCGGTGAAGTAGCGCCAGATGAGGTTGCGCTCCGCCTCGGGGCGGGCGGACATGTCACCGTGAAGTGCTCTGTCCATCGAATTCTGCGCGAGGACGTCGCCGCGGTCGTTCACCACCTGGGCGGGCGTGTCGATCAGCCGGTCGAGGATGAGCAGCAGGCCGGGCCGGACGTGCTCCGTGGCCGACCGGTCCCGCGGCGGCTCCTCGCCGGCCAGGTGGAAGAGGTGGTCCCGTTCGTCGCCGGTCAGCCGCAGCGCGCGGGCGACGGCGGCGAGCATCTGGCGGGACGGGTGCGAGCCCCTGGCCTGTTCGAGCCGCGTGTAGTGGTCGGTGGACATGCTCGCCAGCTGCGCGACCTCCTCACGGCGCAGTCCCGGGGTGCGCCGCCGCGCGCCGTGCGACAGCCCCACATCGGCAGGGGTGACTCGGGCACGGCAGTGACGCAGGAAGTCGGCCAGTTCGGTTCTGTCCACACCCTTCACCATGCCCCTCACCATGCCCCGGTGCGCCGGACGTTGCCAGGGACGGCCTGTCCCGGGATAAGGGCGTCTCTCCCGCCCACGCCCGCGCCGCCGGAGGCTGGGAGCCGACGCTACGGATGACCCCGGCTGTTCGACGAAGGAAGGCATGGTTCGCATGCAGTACCGCACGCTCGGCCGCACCGGCATCAAGGTCAGCCCCTATGGGCTCGGCGCACTGATGTTCGCCACGTCCATCGGCAACCCCGATCCCGGCGACTCGGCCCGCATCATCCACAAGGCGCTGGACGCCGGGATCAACCTCATCGACACCGCCGACGCCTACGGCGACTCGGAAGAAATCGTCGGCAAGGCGCTCAAGGGACGGCGGGACAACGTCGTGCTCGCGACCAAGGTGAGCCGCCCCGTCGGTGACGATCCCAATCAGCAGGGCGCCTCGCGGCGCTGGATCATGACCGCCGTCGAGAACTCGCTGCGCCGCCTGGGGACCGACCACATCGACCTCTACCAGATCCACCGGCCGGACCCCGCCACGGACGTCGAGGAGACGCTCTCCGCGCTCTCCGACCTGATCCACAGTGGGAAGGTCCGCGCGATCGGGACGTCCGCCATGCCGGCGTCCGACATCGTCGAGGCCCAGTGGGTCGCCGAGCGGCGCGGCCTGGAGCGATTCCGCACCGAGCAGCCGCCCTACTCGCTGCTCAACCGCGGCATCGAACGCGAGGTGCTGCCGGCCGCGCAGCGCTACGGAATGGGCACGCTCGTGTGGGGCCCGCTCGGGCAGGGACTGCTCACCGGACAGGTCCGCAAGGGGCGGCAGAACGAGCTCCGCCGCGCCGGCTTCCTCAAGCACGTCAACGACGAGCACCGCATCGAGGCCGTCGAACGGTTCATCTCGCTCGCCCAGGAGGCGGGTCTGCCGCTGACCCACCTCGCCATGGCCTTCGCCATCGCTCATCCCGGCGTGACCAGCGCCGTCCTCGGGCCGCGCACGATGAGCCACCTCGACGACCTGCTCGCGGGCGTCGACGTCGCTCTGACCGACGACATCCTCGACCGGATCGACGCGATCGTCCCGCCCGGCACCGACGTCGGCGTGCTCGACCAGGCGTACGTGCCGCCGGCTCTCCAGCGGACGAGCCTGCGCCGCCGCCCCCTCGGCGAACGCACGGCCGCCTGACAGCTCGGCCGCCTGACGTCTCGGCCGGGGCGTTCGGTCAGTCGAACGACAGCTCCGTCGTACGGCGGGGCATGAGCAGCAGCGCGCCGACGCTGAGCACGGCCACGACGACGAGCGCGATGAAGATGTGGTGGACGGCGTCGTACAGTGCGCCCCGCACGAAGGACGCGGCGGCCGAGTGGGCCGCCGCGCCCTGGGCGTTCAGCACCAGGCTCGTGGCGTCGAGGCTGTCGGGCAGGCGCCCCGCCGCGGAGTCGGCGAGGGAGGCGGGCGGGTGGGCGAAGCGGTCCGACAGCGTCGCGTTGGAGATGGCGCCCAGCATCGCGGCGCCGACCGTGCTGCCGATCGAGCGGGAGAACATGTTCGTCGCGGTGACCACGCCGCGGCGCTCCCAGCCGACGACCGACTGCACGGCGACCATCGTGGGGCTGGCCGACAGCCCGAGGCCGACGCCGACCACGAAGCAGACGGCGGCGACCTGCCAGATCATCGCGTTCCGGCCGAGCAGCGCGCACAGCACGGTACCCGCCACCACCACGACGATCCCGATCAGCGCGGTGTCGCGGAATCCGATGCGCATGTAGAGGCGGCCGGAGAACGTCGCCGCGAGCGGCCAGCCGATGGTGAGCGCGGCCAGGGCGAAGCCCGCCACCAGCGCGCCGGTGCCCAGCACCCCCTGCGCGTACGTCGGGACATACGACGTGAGCCCGATGGTGAGGGCGCCGACGCCGACGGAGACCAGGTTGCCGCCGGTCAGCGTGCGGCGGCGGAAGACCCACAGCGGCAGCACCGGCTCGGCCGCGCGGCGCTCGGCGAGGACGAAGGCGGCGATCAGCAGCACCCCCGCCCCGAAGATCAGCAGGCTGGGCGCCGAGTTCCACTCCCAGGCCACGCCGCCCTCCAGCAGGCCGAGGATGAGCAGCGAGGAACCGCCGGTCAGCAGCACGGCGCCCAGGTAGTCGATCCGGTGGGAGCCGCGCTCGACCCGCTCCTCGAACCGGCGGGCGAGCACCCAGGCGGCCACCGCGCCGAGCGGCAGGTTGATGAAGAAGATCCAGCGCCAGGAGACGTACTCGGAGAAAACGCCGCCGAGCGTCGGGCCGACGACCGCCGAGATGCCCCACACGCTGGCGAGGTAGCCCTGGACCCGGGCCCGTTCCTCGACCGAGTAGAGGTCACCGGCCATCGTGATGCTGATCGGCTGCACCGCTCCGGCGCCGATGCCCTGGATCGCCCGGAACGCGATCAGCGCGGGCATGCTCCAGGCCACCCCGCACAGCACCGACCCGAGCAGGAACGCGGCGATGCCGAAGAACATCACCGGCTTGCGCCCGAAGACGTCGGCCAGCTTGCCGTAGATGGGCACGGTGACGGCCTGGGTGAGCAGGTAGATCGAGAACAACCACGGGAACTGGGAGAACCCGCCGAGGTCGCCGACGACCGAGGGCACCGCGGTCGCGATGATCGTGCTGTCCAGCGCCACCAAGCCGGTGCACAGCATGATGGCGGCGAGGACGGGACCGCGTTCCGACCGTAGCCCGATGCCCTTCGATGTCGTCGTCGTGGTCACGAATGAGACTCCCTCAAGAACGCCCTCGGCACAGCGGTTTCGTCATGCGCAACTGTCACCGTATGGCAGAACATTCCGGGCCTGTTGACGGGCCGGGCGACATTCCGTACGTTCCGCGTAGGCCGCCCCCCGGGCGCCCCAGACCGGGAAGGGGTTGCGATGGCCACCGAGCCGAGTCCAAGCGGGGGGCCGGACATCGTGCCGGGTCCGCTCGCCACGCCGTCGCCGGAACTCGCCCGCAGGCGCGAGTCGGGGCCGCTGGAGCCGGCGACCATGCCCAGCGGCGACCGCGTCCCGATGGTCGTCCGGTACGAGGACGTCCGCGCCCTGCTGGCCTCGCCCACATCCAGCCGCAATCTCCGCCTTCCCGGGTTGCCGCGGTTCGTGAGCGGCGTCGGCATCGACGACGACCCGGACGCGCTGGTCAACCAGGACCCGCCGGAGCACACGCGGTACCGCCGGATCATGCACGGCACCTTCACTCCGCGCCAGATCGAGCCGTGGCGGCCCCGCATCGCGAAGATCGCCGAGGATCTCCTCGACGGCCTGGGCGACGACTTCGACCTGGTCCAGGGATACGCGCTGCGGCTACCCGCCCATGTCATCTGCGAGATGCTCGGCGTGCCGATCGACGACTACGAGCAGTTCGTCCGGTGGACGGACATGTTCCTGACCACCTCCACGGCCGACGGGCAGGTGCGCCAGGAGGCCTACACCGACTTCATGGCCTACGCCGCCGAACTGGTCGCCCGGCATCGCCTCTCGCCCGGGCAGGACCTCATCGACCTGCTCATCCAGGCCAGGGACGAAGGCGACCGGCTGTCGGAGGGCGAACTCGTCAACACCGTCTTCTCCCTGATCACGGCCGGGTACGAGACGACGGCCTCGATGATCGCCCGTGGCGTGTTCCGATTGCTGCTGCACCGGAGCCAGTGGGACGAACTGGTCGCGGACCCCGCCCTGACGGCCACCGCCGTCGAGGAGGTCCTGCGCTTCGACGGGCCGCCCGCCAACGCCTTCATGCGCCGCGTCACCGCGGACACCGACCTGCCCAGCGGCCCGCTGAGCGCGGGGACGGTCGTCATGCCGAACCTGAACGCCGCCAACCACGACCCGCGGGCGTTTCCCGAGCCCGGCCGGTTCGACATCCACCGCTTCACCGGCCACCCGCCCAACCCGCATGTGGCGTTCGGGTACGGCCCGCACCGCTGCCTGGCCGCCAGCCTCGCCAGGGTCGAGCTCACCGAGGCGTTCAGAGCCCTGGTCACCCGGCGCCCGAACCTCCGCCTGGCCACTCCGCCCGAGTCGGTGAAGTGGGCCGACGGCCTGGTCCTGCGGCCGGTCGCCCTGCACGTCACCTCGGAGGGATGAGACGGTTCCCGGCGCGGCACCGATCCGTGATCAACGTCGGGCCGGCCGGTGCTACCCTCGCGAGCGTGGCGATCAGGAACTCCCACTGCTCCTTCTGCGGAGCGGCCTACGCGCCCGGCCTGCCCTGGCCGAGGACCTGCCAGGAGTGCGGCAACACCGGCTATCTCAACCCCCTGCCGGTCGCGGTCCTGGTGCTTCCGGTGGACGGTGCGCGTACGTCTGGCCTTCTCGTGGTCCGCCGGACGGTCGAGCCGCACCGCGGCCTGCTCGCCCTCCCCGGCGGCTTCATCGACATCGGCGAGTCCTGGCAGCAGGCCGCCGTACGGGAGGTCCGCGAGGAGACGGGCGTCGTCGTCGACGCGGCCGGAGTGCGGCTGTTCGACGTGCTCAGCGCGCCCGACGGCACCGTGCTGATCTTCGGCCTCGGGCCGCGCACAGCCGCGGACGCCCTCCCGCCGGTCGTCCCCACCGCGGAGACCAGCGAGTGGCTGGTGATCGACGCCCCTCAGGAGCTGGCGTTCCCGCTCCACACGCAGGTCGTGGCCCGCTACTTCGGCCGTGAGGCTCCGCAGCCGTAGCGGTTCAGTCTTCGCGGACCCGGCCGGACTCGACGACGACCCGGCGCGTCGTGTGGACGGCCTTCAGCATGCGCCGGTCGTGGGTGACGAGCAGCAGGGTCCCCGTGTACGAGGCGAGCGCCGACTCCAGCTGCTCGATCGCGGGAAGGTCGAGATGGTTGGTGGGCTCGTCCAGGACGAGCAGGTTGACCCCACGGGCCTGGAGGAGAGCGAGCGCCGCCCTCGTGCGCTCACCGGGTGACAGCGTGGCCGCCGGGCGCAGCACGTGGTCGGCGCGCAGGCCGAACTTGGCCAGCAGCGTGCGGACGTCGGCGGGCGGCAGGTCGACGAGCGCGCCGAACGCGTCGAGCAGCGGCTCGTCGCCTTCGAAGAGGGCGCGGGCCTGGTCGACCTCGCCGACGACCACCCCGGGGCCGAGCGTCGCCGTCCCCTCGTCCGGGGTTACCCGGCCGAGCAACACGCCGAGCAGGGTGGTCTTGCCCGAGCCGTTCGCGCCGGTGATCGCGACCCGGTCGGCCCAGTCGATCTGCAGGTCGACGGGCCCGAGCGTGAAGGCGCCACGTCGCGTGACCGCGCCGCGCAGCGTCGCGACGACGGCCCCGGAGCGGGGCGCGGCGGCGATCTCCATCCGCAGCTCCCACTCCTTGCGCGGCTCCTCGACGACCTCCAGCCGCTCGATCATCCGCTCGGTCTGCCGGGCCTTGGCCGCCTGCTTCTCCGTCGCCTCGGTGCGGAACTTCCGCCCCAGCTTGTCGCCGTCGGTGGCCTTACGGCGCGCGTTCTTGACGCCCTTCTCCATCCAGGCGCGCTGGCCCCTGGCCCGGGCCTCCAGCGAAGACCTGGTGTCGGCGTACTCCTCGTACTGCTCGCGTGCGTGCCTGCGGGCGACCTCGCGCTCCTCCAGGTAGGCGTCGTACCCGCCGCCGTACGCGCGCACCTGCCGCTGGGCGAGGTCGAGCTCGACCACCCTGTTCACCGTGCGGGCGAGGAACTCGCGGTCGTGACTGACGACCACGGTCCCGGCGCGCAGTCCCGTCACGAAGCGTTCGAGCCGGTCCAGGCCGTCGAGGTCGAGGTCGTTGGTGGGCTCGTCGAGCAGGAACACGTCGTAACGGCTGAGCAGCAGCGCGGCCAGCCCCACCCGGGCCGCCTGCCCGCCGGACAGGGACGCCATCTCCTGCTCCGTGCCGACCGTGAGCCCGAGGTCGGCGGCCACCTCGGCGGTCCGCTCCTCCAAGTCGGCGCCGCCGAGGGCGAGCCAGCGATCGAGGGCCTCGGAGTACGCGTCGCCGGGATCGCCGCCGACGAGCGCCTCGGTCGCCGCGTCGAGGGCCCGCTGTGCGGCGGCGACCCCGGTACGGCGGGCGAGGAAGGCGGCGACCGTCTCCCCGGGCCGCCGTTCGGGCTCCTGCGGCAGATGACCGACGTTGGCGGCAGGCGGGCTGAGCCGTACGCTGCCGTGCTCGGGGGCGTCGAGGCCGGCCAGCAGGCGCAGCAGCGTCGACTTGCCCGCGCCGTTCACCCCCACCAGCCCCACGACGTCCCCGGGCGCGACGACCAGATCGAGATCCGTGAACAGGACGCGGTCGCCGTGCCCGGCGGCGAGTTCCTTCGCGACAAGAGTGGCGCTCATCAGGACACCGACCCTACTGGGTGGCGAGCGAGAGCAGGCGGGTGACCGTGTTCCAGTTGCGCATGGTCGCCGGGCCGGTCGCATGCTTCTCCAGCAGCGGCGGCAGCTTGGGACGCCGCAGTCCGTCGGGGAAGTAGACGTAGAGCTCCCGCTCGCCGATCCGCATCTCCTCCGGGGCGTACGCCGCCGGCTCTATGCTCGCCAGCCCTTCCCGGTCCGGCGGCCGGGCCAGGAAGACCACGGCGAACCGCGCGGGGTCCCTGACCTCCAGGGGATTGCGCTCCACCACGCCGCGAAGCTCCTCAGCAGTACGGAGGATCACCGTTGTGGACAGGCCGAGCTCCTCCTGGAGCCCGCGCTCGATCGCGGCGGCGATCGAATCGGCGTCACCGCCGGCCGTGAACAGGGCGTTTCCACTGCGCAGGTGCGTACGCACGTCCCCGTACCCGAGGCGGTCGAGCAGCGCCCTGAGATCGGCCATCGCCACCGCGGTGGCGGGATTGACGTTGATACCGCGCAACAGCGCTACGTAACGCATCGCATCGCCTCCTTCCGGCGGGAGACTATCCCCCGATCATGTCAACAACCGTCAGGTATCAGGCCGCGACGCCGGCAGCCATCGCCCCCTTCTCCCGTCATGTCCTCGCTCGCCGGGTGGTGCGGGGGTTGCGGTAGGTGAAGGCCCAGCGGTCGTCGCCGATCTTGCGGCGGGTGTAGCGGGCCGGGTGGCGGTAGCGGTCGCGGTTGTGGAACTGGCACGCCGGCCCCAGCAGCTTGAGGTCGGTCAGCCCGCCGCTGCACCAGTCCTCGGCGTGGTCGACCTGGCACATCGTGGCCGGCAGCGGGCAGCCGTCCACCCAGCAGGTCGCATACCGCGCGAAGACCGCCCGCCGCTGCGCCGGGGTCGCCAGACGGACCTTGCGGCCCATGTCCAGCACCTGCCCGGCGGCGTTCATCACGATCCGGACCAGGGTGCTGGTGCGAGCGAGCCGGTGCACCCTGGAGGCGGGCAGCAGATGCCCGGTCGCCAGGATCAACCCCGGCAACCCCCGCAACCACACCCCCGGCGGACTGTTGCCCCCCAACCCTGGAGGAGAGTCGGCTCCCGCCCCCGCCCAGGACTCACCTCCCAGCCGGGCGTCGCTTCCAGGCCGGGCGTCGCTTCCAGGCCGGGCGTCGCTTCCAGGCCGGGCGTCGCTTCCAGGCCGGGCGTCGTTTCCGGCCAGGCGTCAGCTCCCGGCCAGGTGTCGCTGCCGTGTTCCGCACCCGGCGGAGTGTCGGCTCCCGCCCTCGACATCCCGTGCGGCGCCTCACCCGGCATGAAGGCATGCCGGTAGTCCCCTGCCGTGCAGTCGTCGGCAGGGCGGTCACCGGCAGGGCGGTCCTCATCGGGACAGCCGGACGCACGTCGGTTTCCAGTGCAGTTCCCGCCGCCACGCGGCTCGGCGTGCTCGTCGCCGTGGGCCGAGTGGGAGTGCGGTTCGGCGACGTTCGGGCTGCCCGTGGCCGAGCAATCCTTATCGGGACGCTCGTCGCCGCAGGTGGGAGCATCCACGCCAGGGTCCCGGCTGACAGGCGCGTCACCAGTGCTCGTCGCCCGGCATCGGCGCATCGCTCCCGAACCGGTCACCGTCACACTCGGGTATGTCGCTTTCGCAGCGCCCGCTGTCACGCCCCCGAGCATCACCGGCGTGTGGTTCGCTGCCGGGAGCCGTCGCGGGGTCGTCGGGGAGGGATTCGGCGTTGACGAGCACCAGAAGCTCGGTGACGATCTTGCTTTCCAGGAACGCGATGAACGCGTCCGCGTTTCGCACGCTCGGGGTGCGGTCGTCGCCCTCGGCCTTCGGCTTGGCGTAGACGTCGAGCCAGTGCTGCAGCCGCGCGGCGGCTTCCACCGGGAGGTAGAACTCTCCCTCCAGCCCGCCGTTCCTGCGCAGCCGCACCCGGAAGAACCGGCGGTCGAAGTCGGCCTGCTCGTCCTTCTCGTGGCCGTCGGGGTCCAGCACCGCGCGCATATATCGCCCCGCCTTGGCCACCTCCGCCGCACCCGCCGACCCGGCCAACTGCAGCAAGATCCGCTCGGCGGTGGAGGCCTGGTCGTCGGTCAGCCCGGAGGTGGCGGTGCAGATCGCCTCCACGATCCCCTCGGGCAAGCTGCCCTCCGCGAACAGGCGGCGCACCTCGTGCAGGCGGACCAGCTCCATGCTCATCGTCAGCAACCGGCCTGCTCCCGCAGGGGTCATCCCCCCAGCGGAACGCAACCACAACTTGGTGGAGGCATGCCCATGGCTCTTCGCCTCCCCGGCCCGATGGACACGCCCGACCCGGGCAGCCAACGCGCTGGTGATGCGGTCGCGGGCCGACAGCAACTCCTCGGCCTCGGCCAGACACACCTCAGGTGCCTCGGGCACTGGAACGAGCGCCACCGCCCGAGCCGCCTCAGCAAGCGCCGCTACCGCCACCCATGACGACGACACCGCGCCAAAAGCGCCACCACGAGGACCGTCGGAAGCACCGCCGAAGGCACCGTCAGAAGCAGCACCGGCAGCGCCACCAGGAACGTCACCGGACGCACCACTGGCATCCCGATGCCGGTCACAGCCCGCATCGCTCCCATCGGTGCCGGAAGGAGGGCCGTCGATGATCCTGGCCCACCAGGGATCAGCCGGAGGACGGGGCGCTGACGCGTCGAACGTCGGAGACTCCATGCGCCCCTCCTCCCACCACTCCTGCAATTCGAACTCTTGCCCTAATTCTTTCATCACTCTCTGTATAGAACAAGCTATCGAGGTGATTACTTGGAGTCACAGCCAGTGGAGGTGCGGGTCCCCTCAGGCGGCCCTCTCAACCGGGGCGTACATGATGACCACCGGTCCCATCAGGCAGACGCCGCAACGCCGGGGTGCGGCGTGTGTACGACGTCAGCCGCGGCGCTGGGTCTCTTCCAGGTAGCGCAGGACGGCTGTGACCCTCCGGTCCGCCCGGTCGGTGGGCGCCAGGTCGAGTTTGGCGAAGATGCTGCGAATGTGCTTGTGGACGGCGCCTTCGCTCACGAAGAGCCGTTCGGAGATGGCGGTGTTGCCCAGTCCCTCGGCCATCAGGGCGAGCACGTCGAATTCCCGGGCGGTCAGCCGTTCCAGCCCGCTGTCGGTGCGGGTGCGCGTGAGCAACTGCGCGACGACCTCGGGGTCTATGGCCGTGCCTCCCGCGGCCACCCGGTGCAGGGCGTCGAGGAACTGGTCGACGCGGCCGACTCTCTCCTTGAGCAGGTATCCGAGCCGGTCGGTTCCGCCGGCGAGCAGCTCGGTGGCGAACGCCTGCTCGACGTAGGCGGACAGCACGAGCACCGCAAGGCCGGGCTGACGGCGCCTGGCCTCGACCGCCGCGGTGATGCCCTCGTCGGTGTGGGTCGGAGGCATCCGGACGTCGACGATGGCCACGTCGGGCCGGTGGGCGTCGACGGCCGCCAGGAAGGAGTCCGGGGATTCGGTCGTGGCCACGACGTCCAAGGACTCCGCGCGCAGCAGCAGCGCGACGCCTTCACGCAGCAGCGGATCGTCCTCGGCTATCACGATCCGCATGACAACTCCACTTCGAGTGCGGTCGGCCCGCCGGGCGGGCTGGTCAGGGTGAGACGGCCGTCGTGCGCCTCGACCCGGCTGCGGATGCCGGTGAGCCCGGAGCCGTGCCGTTCGTCCGCGCCGCCGACGCCGTCATCCTCGATCCGCAGGGACAACCGGTCGCCTTCACGCCGTACGGTCACCGTGGCGTGCCGGGCCCGGCTGTGCTTGGAGATGTTGGTGAGTGCCTCGGCGGTCACGAAATAGGCGGTGGCCTCGATGGATGCGGGGCACCTGCCGAGCGCGTCGACGTCGACCCGGCAGGGCACACCGCAGTTCGCCGCGAGCCCGGCGAGCGCACCGGCGAGTCCCCGGTCGGCCAGCACAGGGGGCAGGATGCCGCGGACGACCGTACGGAGCTCGGCCAGCGCGTGCTCGGCGGTCTCCTGGGCGCGTTCGAGCATGTCCTCCGCGTCCGGCCGGTCACGGGCCAGCGCGCGGCGGGCCGCGCCGAGCATCACGGTGACCGCGACCAGCCGGTTCTGCGCCCCGTCGTGCAGCGAGCGTTCGATCCGCCGCAACTCCGCGGCGTGGGCGTCCAGTGCCGCCGCGCGAGTGGCCGACAGCTCCGCGATCCGCAGGGACAGGTCGACGTCGGCGGTGGGCGCCAGCAGCCGGCGTCCCGGCCACGCCTGCAACCGGGCCATTCCCGTCCCGAGCACCAGGAAGCAGGCGGCCATTCCCACGCCGAGGATCGCGACCGCCATAGCGCCGGCGTCGTCGATCACGTCCCAGAACACCAGGGTCGGGGTGGGATCCTCCGCGGGCAGCGCCCGCCACCACAGCGGATACGTGATGTTCTGCACGGCGTTCAGCACTATGGTCAACCCGGCCACGCCGAGGAACAGGCCCAGCGTGCCGTGCGCGAGGATCCAGCACAGCTCCCGCCGTACGGCCGGATCGGCGAGCGCGGCGCGTGCGCCGGCCGGCGCGGGCCCCAAACGGACGATCTCCGGACCCCAGCGGGACAACCGGTCACGCTCGCGCTCGGCGGCGGACCGTACGACACGCGGCACGGTGGGCAGCAGGAGCAGGCCCACACCGATCACACAGGTCAGTCCGGCCACGACGAGCCACACCAGAGCGGCGAGCGCCAGCAGCGCCGTGCCGAGGCCGCCGACGAGATGTTCGAACGCGCCGAAGACGTCACGGGCGCGTGCGGCGACACCCCTCCGATCGTTTCGCCGGGTGTCGGCCGGTTCCGCCTGGTGTGCCGCCATCATGCACCCCCTTGTGGGCCAGAGTGCTTGGAACAGGACATCCCTTCAGCTCTGCCGGGCGAGCTCCGGCACGGGTTCCTCGACCGGACGGTAGCCGAGACGGCCGCGGGTCGCGATGAGCAGCAGGATCGCCGCCGTGGTGGCCGCGAGCAGGGTGACATGGCTCGCCTGCTCGGCGGTGGCGATCGACGGGAACATCTCCCCATAGGGGAGCGACATGAAGTTGTTGACGCTCACGTGCAGCAGCATGACCAGCGGCAGGCTCTGACCGGTCCGGTTGAACATCCAGGTGACGACCACGCTGAAGGCGCAGCAGAAGGCGACGAACTCGCCGACTCTCATCATGGTGACGTCCGGCCACCCACCCCACTCGCTCAGGAACAGCGGCAGATGCCAGACGCCCCACAGCAGGCCGAGGATGGCGGTGGCGCCCAGCGGGCCGAATCTGCGCTGCATGCGGGGCAGGGCGAAGTCACGCCAGCCGGGTTCCTCGGCGAGACCGGTGGTGACCATCTGGATCAGCAGGCTGGGCAGGTAGGCGACCAGCACCGCGACGGGCGGCACGTGGATGTCCTCGCCGGAGAGCGCGAGAGAGGCGGCGATGATGGCGGCGGGGACGCCGAGGACGGCCACGAGATACCAGACCCAGCCGACCCGCCACTTGGTCATCCTCCGCAGCCACCGGCGGACGCCTTCCTTGCCGTCCGCGACCCTGGTCACGATGTACGCGGCGAAGATGGGGCCGAGATAGGCGCCGGGCAGCACCCCGGCGAGCTGCGTGCTGCCGAGTAACTGGGGGAAGGCGAAGTCCCAGACCGCCAGGCCGGTCGCCGAGAGGATGTAGGGCACCCAGGCGACCCAGCTCATCAGGTTGGCCAGGACGAAGAAGCTGATCAGCGGATGGTTGCGGATGAAGCCCCTAACCCCGCTCCGACTCGTGTACCGCTCGGCCTCCGGCCGGCTGTCGACTGCCATTTCACTCTCTCCTGTGGGAGTGCTCGACTGACAGTGATCAGCACACCAGCCGCGGGCCCTCCCGGTCGCTCCCGCGTACACCCCAATGGGGGTACAGCCAGGGGTACCAAGGAGAGAACGACCAGTTCATAGCGTCGGCCGGGAGGCGGCGTGAGGGCCGCGGCCCTCACGCCGGACAAGTACGTTCAGATGAGCACGTGCGGCTCGGGGTTGCCGGCGAAGCAGAACTGGGCGTTGCGGGTCAGCTTGTAGTCCGCGGCCTGCCAGGTGTGGGCGGTGGCGTCGGAGCCGCGCATGTAGATGAAGTTGTAGCGGTCGGCCGAGTAGATCCGTACGCCCTCTTCCTTGCAGCGCCGTACGAGCCGGGTGTCCTCGCCCGCGTTGACCGGCTCGAACGGGAACGCGCGCAGCAGGTCGGTCCTGGCCAGGATCGTCGCCCCCTGGATCAGGTGGGCGTAGCGGTGCTCCAGCCCGGGCAGGCGGAAGATCGTGACGTTCTGGTCGGGGAAGTAGGTGTAGTGGGCGCCCTTGCCGACCATCTCGGCGTCGGCGTAGTCGAAGGAACGGACCAGGTCGGACAGGTAGTGCTCGCCGTAGATGTTGTCGTCGTCCATCTTCGAGATCAGCTCGCCGTCGGCGTGGGCGATGCCGTGGTTGAGCACCTCGCCGAGCGTCCAGGACGGGTCGGCGGTGAGCACCTTCACGGCCGGGATGCCCGCCGCGAGCGCCTTGTCGCGCACGACCGCCGGGTCCTCCGACAGGCCGTGCATGACCAGCACGAGCTCCAGGTCGCGGTGCCGCTGCCGGGCCACCTGGGTGATCGCGTGCTCGAGCTGGCCGGCCCGGTTGGTCGGCAGCACGACGGAGATCGACCGCGAGCGCGACACGACCGGCAGGCCGAGGTCGGTGAGGATCTGGTCGACCCGGTGGGAGAACAGGTGCTTGTCGAACACCTCGCGCATCGCCAGGTGTCCCTGCCGGGCCCGCAGCTCCGGGCTGTTGATGAAGTAGATCGCCCGGTTGTACGCCTCCTCCTGCGAGTGCGCGACCGGGATCAGCGGGCCGAACGTCTCCTCGATGGCCCGCGACCAGCCCGACAGCACGGTGGTCGAGCAGGCCGACAGCTCGAAGACGCGCCGGGCGCACATGGTCGGGGAGTCGATCACCGAGTTCACGTTCAGGAAGACCTTGTACATCTTGTACGCGGCCAGCATCTGCTCGTACGGCAGTTCGCCGGCGATGTGGGGGCGGTACTCCTCCGGCCAGGCGTACTTGTCGGCCACCGTGCCGTTCCTGGCGAAGATGTGCAGGCCGAGCGGGCGTACGGGCGCGAGGATGGTCTCCATCTGCTCGCGCCGCTCGGGGTGCTTGTCGCGGAAGTACATGCCGGCGAAGACGACGTCGTACGGCCGGCCCTGCTTGGTCTGGATCGGGTTGTGGATCCGCGGCTGGGCGGCGAACTGCAGCACGCCGACACGGTCATGACCCAGCATCTCGCGATATTTCGGGATCATGTCGCCGTCGCACGTGTACACGTGGTCGAACAGCTTGGCCGTCTCGATGAAGAAGTCGAAGTTGGGCGGGTCCTCCTTGTTCCAGAAGACCGTGGGGATGCCCTCCTCCCGGCACCAGGCGATCAGGTCGCGCAACTCCTGCTTGGGCGCGTTGGTCCCGGTCATCTGGTAGCGCCAGCGGCCCTGGTTGCCGTGCCAGGCCGACTCGCAGAACAGCATCTCCGGACGCCGCTCCGCGAAGATCTCCCGCCAGTCCTGCAGGCCGAACTCGATCTGGTCCCACTCGTACCTGAACGCCATGCGGGAGAAGTCGTCGAGGATCACCGCGACGCGCATGTCGGGCCGTACGACAGGGCCGTCGGGCCACTGGAGGGTCGGGATCTTGACCTCGGGACCCCGCGCCTCGGCCGCGGCGGCGACCTCGATCGCGGACGGCGGCGCCTTCGGCGCCTTCCTGCCGTCCTTCATCGCCTTGCTGAGGTCGCGCGGCAGCCGGACGATCTTCTTGGGCTTGGCCGCGTTCGTCAGCACCTGCGCGACCCGGTACGGCTTCTGGGTCTGGGTGGCCTGGAGCCGCCAGAGCGCGTAGTCGGCGCGGGCCTCCTGGTAGGCGAGCCGGTTCTCCAGGTCGCGGATGCGCGCCTCGTACTGCTCGACGTGCTTGCGCTCCTCGGGCAGCCAGTTCACCGGCCCCAGCCGCTGGAAACGCGGCTCTTCAGGAGTCTCGTCGGTCTCAGCCATGCTTCCCCCTCAAGGAAGAGCCATCGTACGGCTGTCGCCGCCGCCTTTATGCCGAAATAGGTGATTCAGCCTCGCAGCTAGCTTCCTGCTAGCGCGCCCGGCCTTTGGCGGAGGGGGAGAGGTTGTCACCGCGGAGCCAGGCGTCGATGACGCGGGCGATCCTCGGCCCGGCGGCGCCGTCCCAGAGCGGCGGCAGTTCCCCGCTGGGGGTGGCGGCGCCGTCCGCGAGCGCCTTCGACGCGGCGGCGGGCAGCGACGCCGGGGTCACGAGCCGGTTCGTCCCGTGCGTCACGGTGATCGGCCGCTCGGTGTTGGGCCGTACGGTCAGGCACGGGACGCCCAGCATGGTCGTCTCCTCCTGCACGCCGCCGGAGTCGGTCACCACCAGGGCGGCGCCCCGGACCAGGGACAGGAAGTCCACGTAACCCAGCGGGTCCACGATCCGCAGTCCGTCGCGATCGACCAGGCCGGCCTCCGCGAGGCGCTGCCGGCCGCGGGGGTGCAGCGGCACGATCACCGGCACCTGCTCGGCCACCCCGAGTACCGCGTCGACCAGTTCGCGGGCGGCCTCGGGGTCGTCCACGTTCGCCGGGCGGTGCAGCGTCGCCACCGCGTACCGCCCGGAGATGCCGAGGCGCTCCTGTACGGGCGCGGGGTCGAGCGAGGGCAGCGCGGCGAACAGGCTGTCGATCATCGGGTTGCCGACGAGGTGCACCTTCGCCGGGTCCACGCCCTCGTTGGCGAGGTGCGCCAGCGCGTCCGGCGAGGTGGCGAAGAGCAGGTCCGACAGCGCGTCGGTGACGATCCGGTTGACCTCCTCCGGCATCCCCCGGTCGAAGGAGCGCAGGCCCGCCTCGACGTGCGCGGTCGGCACGCCCAGCTTGGCGCAGACCAGGATCGCCGCGAGCGTGGAGTTCACGTCGCCGTAGACGACCACGAGCGCCGGACGGTGCTCCAGGACGACGTCCTCAAGCCCGGTGAGGAGTGCCGCCGTCTGCCGCGCGTGGGTGCCGCTGCCGACGCCGAGGTTCGCGATCGGCTCGGGCAGCCCGAGGTCGGCGAAGAACACGTCCGACATCAGCGCGTCGTAGTGCTGACCCGTGTGGATGATGCCCTGCCGGACGCCGAGCGCGGCCAGTCCTTTGACGACGGGCGCCGCCTTGACGAAGTTGGGCCGGGCGCCCAAAACGTGCAGGACGAGGGGCTGGTCTCTCATCTACCTCGCCTTTCACCTAACCCTGAGACAAACGTTGCCTATGGTACGGTCGCGCCGTGGAAACCGAGGCCAACAAGCCCGTAAAGGTCGTGTCCGCCGCGTCCGCGAAGGCCGGTCTCGGCGGCTTCCTCCGGGGGTTCGCGCGGAACCCGATCCTCGTCTCCCGCATCGTCGCCAGCAAGGCCAAGTCTGACCCGATGCGGATCGCCCAGGCGGCCGCCGACGCGATGCCGGCCGGGGTGCGCCCGTTCGTCGGCCGCGTCGCCTGGCCCGCCGCCCGCTTCGTCAAGGTCCGTACGCGCAAGATCCTTCAGCGGGCGGCGAAGGGCCCGCTGAAGGAGGCGAAGGCGCACTTCGACGCCGGGCGGATGTCCGAGTCGGTCCGGGTGCTCCAGGCGCAGGCCCGATGGCCGTTCGTCCGCCGCAGGATCGCCTACTACGAGGGCGAGCTCGCGGCGCTGGGCCCGGACCCGATCCCGCCGAAGCCCAAGGTCATCATGGGCGAGCGGGTGCCCGGCCGGGTGCTGCACATGGTCACCAACGCGCTGCCGTACACGCAGGCGGGATACACCGTGCGCACCCACCGCATCGTCACCGCGCAGCGGGCGGCCGGGCTCGACCCGCACGTCGTGACGAGCTGGGGCTGGCCGATGCTCCAGGGGCACACCGACGCCGAGCCGTACGAGGAGATCGACGGGGTCCCCTACTACCGGCTGCTGCCCAAGGACGACGTGCCGTTCGAGACGCAGGGCCGGATGATCCGCGGCGCCGCGGACGTGTCGGAGCTGGTCCGCACCCTCCGCCCGCAGGTCCTGCACGCGGCCACCGACCACCGCAACGGCTCCGTCGCGCTCGCCGTCCGCGAGCGGACGAACACCCCCTTCGTGTACGAGGTGCGCGGCTTCCTGGAGGAGACCTGGGTCTCCCGGGACCCGGCCCGGGTCGGCAGCGAGCGGCACGTCCTCCAGCGGGAGCGGGAGGCGCGCATCATGCGCGAGGCCGACGCGGTCGTCACGCTCGCCGAGACCATGGCCACCGAGATCATGGAGCGCGGCGTCCCCCGGGAGCGCATCTTCCTCGCGCCCAACGCGGTGGACGACTCCCTGCTGACCGCCGACTACGACGGCGAGGCGTTCCGCGAGAGCTACGGCGTGGGCCGCGGCGAGATCGTCGTGGGCTCGGTGTCGAGCATCGTGGGCTACGAGGGCTTCGCCACCCTGCTGGACGCCGCCGCGCTGCTGCGTGACGCCGGGACGCCGGTGCGGGTGCTGCTCGTCGGCGACGGCGCGGAGCGGCCCGCGCTGCTCGAACAGGTCGAGCGGCTCGGCCTCAGGGACGCGATCCTGCCCGGCCGGGTCGGCCCGGACGAGGCGCTGCAGGCCCAGGCCGCCATCGACATCTTCGTCTGCCCACGCGAGGACCTGCGCGTCTGCCGCCTGGTCACGCCGCTGAAGCCGGTCGAGGCGATGGCGCTGGGCAAGCCGGTCGTGCTCAGCGACCTGCCCGCGCTGTCGGAGCTCGTCGGCGGCGAGGGCGCCGGTCTGCTGGTGCCGCCAGGAGACCCGGCCGCGCTCGCCAAGGGGCTGGCCGCGCTGCGCGACGATCCGGAGCGCCGCCGGGTCATGGGCGAGGCCGGGAAGGCCGAGGTCGCCGCGCACCGGACCTGGAGCAGCCTGGCCCGGACCTACCGGGGGATCTACCAGTCGCTGACCGAAACCCGGTAAAACGCACGAAGTCCGATGTGTTGCATCAGGCGTGCCTGGTGCCGAGTTGAGATAACCTTTGCCACCATGAAGTGTTGTTTCCGCCCTCAGGCCGTATCGTGACTGCCTTCGATCTCACGATCATCGGGCTTGGATACGTGGGCATGCCGCTGGCCAAGGAGGCCACGGCGGCCGGTCTGCGGGTGGCTGGTCTGGACGTCGACCCCCGCAAGGTGGACGCGCTCAACGCCGGCCGCTCCTACATCGACGACCTGACGGACGCCGACCTCGACGCGATGCTCGCGGCGGGTTTCACCGCCACGCTGGACGCGTCGGTGCTGTCGCGGTCGAGCACGATCGTCATCTGCGTCCCGACGCCGCTGGACGAGGACCACCGTCCCGACCTGTCGGCCGTCGAGGGCGCCACCCGGGCCGTGGCCGAGCGCCTTCAGGCGGGCACGCTCGTCGTGCTGGAGTCCACCACGTGGCCCGGCACCACCGACGAGCTCGTACGGCCGATCCTGGAGGAGTCGGGGCTCACCGCGGGCGACGACTTCCACCTGGCGTTCTCGCCGGAGCGGATCGACCCGGGCAACCCGAAGTTCGGCCTGCGCAACACTCCCAAGGTCGTCGGCGGCTACACCGCGGCCTGCAAGGAGCGGGCGGTCGCCTTCTACGCCCGGTTCGTCGAGCGGGTCGTGCCGGTCAGCGGCACCCGCGAGGCGGAGATGGCCAAGCTTCTGGAGAACACCTACCGGCACGTCAACATCGCCCTCGTCAACGAGATGGCGATCTTCTGCGACGAGCTCGGGGTGAACCTCTGGGAGTCCATCGAGGCGGCCTCCACCAAGCCCTTCGGCTACCAGAAGTTCCTGCCCGGCCCCGGCGTCGGCGGGCACTGCATCCCCGTCGACCCCTCGTACCTGTCGTACACGGTGCGGAAGCTCGGCTATCCCTTCCGATTCGTCGAGCTCGCTCAGGAGATCAACGAGCGGATGCCGTCGTACGTCGTGGCCCGGGTGCAGCGGCTGCTCAACCGGGCCCGCAAGCCGGTGAACGGCTCGCGCGTGCTGCTCCTCGGCGTGACGTACAAACCGGATATCGCCGACGAGCGGGAGACGCCCGCGATCCCGGTGGCCGAGGCGCTGCTGGAGCTGGGCGCGGAGCTGTCGTTCTGCGACCCGTACGTGAAGGAATGGTCGGTCGAGGGCAGGGCGATCCCCCGCGAGGAGGACCTGTCGTCGGCCGTGGCCGCCGCGGACGTGGTGGTCCTGTTGCAGCAGCACGCGGCGTTCGACCTGGACGTGGTGGAGGACCAGGCCCTTCTCGTCCTGGACACTCGTGGCGTGCTCGCCACGAGCGAACGCGTCGAGCGGCTGTAGGAAGGGTCCGCGCCGTGCACGTGCTCGTCATGACGGTGGTGCATCACCCCGAGGACGCCCGGATCCTGCACCGGCAGATCCGGGCACTCGTCGATGCCGGTCATGAGGTCACGTACGCCGCGCCGTACACCGCGCGGGGAGTCGTGCCGCGCTCGTGGGTGACCGGAGTCGACCTGCCGAGGGCCGCCGAGCGGCGCCGCCTGTCGGCGGTGCGGGCGGCCCGCAAGCTCTTCAAGAGCATGCGCGGGAAGGTCGACCTGGCGCTCATCCACGACCCCGAGCTGCTGTTCGCCGTCGCCGGGGTGCGCAAGAGCCCGCCGGTGGTCTGGGACGTCCACGAGGACACCCCCGCGACGCTGTCGCTCAAGCCGTGGCTGCCGGCGTTCCTGCGCCCGCCGACGCGGTTCCTCGCCCGGCTCCTGGAGGGCACCGCCGAGCGCCGGATGCACCTGCTCCTGGCCGAGGCGGCGTACGCGGGCCGGTTCAGGCAGCGGCACCTGGTGGTGCCGAACGAGACCTGGGTGCCCGACAGCGTCAGCCCGCCCGGCGACGACCGGGTGGTCTACCTGGGCTGGCTGTCGGAGGCCCGCGGCGTGCAGGAGGCCGTCGAGGTGGCCCGCCTGCTCCAGCCGCACCGGGTGGCCGTGGAGCTGATCGGCTACGCCGACCCGCAGAGCAGGCCGCTGCTCAACGAGGCGGTCGCGCAGGGCGTGCTGGAGTGGCGCGACTTCATGCCGAACGACGAGGCGCTCAAGCGGCTCGACGGCGCGCTCGCCGGGCTGTCGCTGCTGCACGACGAGCCCAACTACCGCCACTCCATGCCCACGAAGATCGTGGAGTACATGGCCCACGGCATCCCGGTCATCACCACCCCCTCGCCCCGGGCCGTCGAGCTCGTGGAGCGTTACCAGTGCGGCATGGTGGTCCCGTGGCGGGACCCGCAGGCGGTGGCGCGCGCGGTGCTCCAGCTCAGGGACAACCCGTTCGAACGGCGCGGCACCGGCGGGCGCGGCTACGCCGCCGCGCGGGCGCATCACCACTGGCCCAACTCGGCGCGTCGTTTCGTCGACCAGCTGGAAGCGTGGGCCGGCGTCAAGAGCTGAAGCCCCGGTGAACACTTCGGCGTGACAAGTTCGACGAACGACGGGCGGGTAGTGTCCTGAAAGTGCGCTGGCTCACCTTCATCCTGGGTGTGGCGATCCTCGCGGGTGTCGCGTCCGTCGTGATCGTCCTGCGGGACGGGAGCTCCGATCCCGGCGCCGCCGGGGCCGGGCGGACCCTCTCCGCGGCGACCGAGAGCCCCAGCCCGTCCCCCGCGCACAGCGAGTTCACCGACCCCTGTGGCACGTTCGACACCGCCGCGGCCACGCCGTACGCCGTGCGGGGGTACTGGCTCATCCCGACCTCGGACCCGTGCACCTGGCGGCGTCAGCTCCAGGCCATCCACCGCCTCGGCGGGGACACCGTCGTGCGCCTCGGCTTCGGCCTGTCGCCGCGCCAGACCGACGACGACGGGCAGGTGCTCCAGCCGGTGGACGACAAGGATCGGGAGAAGACCCCGCCGCCCGACAAGCGGTACGCCGTCTGCGTGGAGAGCGGGCTCAGCTGCATGAAGGCGGCGGAGCAGGAGCTCCGGGCCGCCAACCCCGGCAACCGCATCAGCTGGACGTACGTCTACCGCACCGACGAGCAGTTCGGGCCTGGCATCTTCCGCTGCCCGCAGGTGGAACGGAAGATCGTCGTGAACGGCGACGTCTTCTACCGGCTCATCGCCCCCGAGGACGGCTCGGACGACCCCACCTGCGACTTCACCACCAAGGGGCGGGCCTACCACCTGATCCTCGTCTCGGCGGGCGAGCAGGACAGTCTCAGCGAACTGCTCGACCTCGGCGACCGGTTCGGCATCAGGGTCTTCCCCGCGCTGCCCCTCGCGCCGCGCGACCCGGCCGAGTCCACCCGCGCCGACCCCCGGCACATCGGCACGCTCACCACGCTGACCCGGCGGATCCTGCAGGACTACGGCAACCGCTTCGGCGACCGTCAGTCGCTGGGCGGCGTCTACCAGCCGTTCGAGCTGCAGCTCAGGGACTGGCCCGACCCGGGCAAGGTCCAGACGCTCCAGGTGTACGCCGAGCAGCACCGGATCGTCGAGCAGGAGCTGCCCGGCAAGCCCATCCTGGTCAGCCCGTACATCGACAGCCGCAGGCGGCTGAAGTACACCTCCACGCCGGCGCAGGTCGCCGCGGGCTTCAAGGCCCTCGCCCGGACCGGGGTGGAGATCATCGCCCCGCAGGACGGCCGGGGCACGGGCAAGGTCGGCCTGTTCTGGCCCAACTGGAAGAACAAGCCGGTGGACGACCGCCTCAAGCCGGTCGTCGGCGAGAGCACCTACGCCACGGCTTACTACGGCGGCACCCGGGACTACTACCGCGAGATGTCCAAGGCGCGGGCGGAGCTGGCCGAGGAGGGCGTGGAGGTGGAGCTGTGGGCCAACGTCGAGGCCTTCGAGCCGTCCTCCACCGAGAACTGCGGCCGTCAGGGAACTCGGGGCAGGACCGACAAGCCCCGGCTCGACACCCAGGTCACGCTGGCCGGGCCGTACGTCTCGAAGATCATCTCGTACATGTGGAGTGACTTCTTCACCTGCGGCTCGCCGTCGCTGTCGGAGGAGATCGCGGAGGACTGGGACCGGCCGATCCCGGTGGAGGCGCAGCGGCGCGAACGGCAGATCCAGGACGGCCTGGAGATCCGCGGCTACCACCTCGGCGACGCGAAGGTCACGCTGAGCTGGCCGGGGCTGGACACCCCCAGGGTCGTCGACTCGGCGACGGTCGGCTGGCACGACGGCACGCCGATCCCGGGGCTTCCCGCGGGCACCGAGCAGATCTGGATCCCGGTGGACTGGGCGACGGTGCCCGGCGGCGTGTGGGTGCGGGTGGAGGTCACCTCCGCCGACGGCCGTAAGTCGGCGGAGCCCGTCTACTACCACAACACCGGCTGAGACACCGGGCAACCGGTCGCGTACTGATAGCGTTCGCTCATGATCCCGCGCATCCCGGTCAGCGTGGATCTCGTCGTGCTCACCGTCAGGTCCCAGCAGCTGAGCGCCCTCGTCTGGCGGCGCGACCGGCCGCCGTACGAGGGCAGGTGGGCGCTCTCCGGCGGCTTCATCAAGCTGGAGGAGGACCTGCCGGCCGCCGCGGCCCGGGTGCTCGCCGAGCGGGCGGGCCTGCCCGGCGCTCCCGTCCATCTGGAGCAGTTGCAGACCTACGGCTACCCGGACCGCGACCCCCGTCAGCGGGTGGTCAGCGTCGCCTACCTCGGCCTCGCCCCCGACCTGCCCGCGTCCACCGAGGCCCACATGAGCTGGCAGCCGGTGGCGGAGTTGACGGAGATGGCCTTCGACCATCGCAGGATCATGCTCGACGGCGTGGAGCGGGCGCGGAGCAAGCTGGAGTACACCTCGCTCGGCGCCGCCTTCTGCCCGCCGGAGTTCACCGTCGCGGAGCTGCGCCGCGTGTACGAGATCGTCTGGGGCCGCCCGCTCGATCCCCGAAACTTCCACCGGAAGGTCACCAAGACCGAGGGCTTCCTGGTGCCCACCGGACGCACGACGACCCGGGACGGCGGCCGGCCCGCCATGCTGCACCGTCGCGGCCCCGCCGTGCTGCTGCATCCCCCGATGCTCCGCGCCGGCGCCGCCGCCCCCCAATAGCCGCACAGTAGCCGCGCGGTGGCTGCCACGACCTGATCGTCCGCCTCACAGGGATCTTTCAGGATATATTCCGGCCTATGCTCGCTGCGGCCCCACGCGTCGCCCCCGACGCGCCGGCCATCCTCCGCGGACCGTCGCGGCTGCGCGTCCTCGACCTCCTGCGGTTCTGCGCGGCTCTCGGCGTCGTCCTGTTCCACTTCGGCGAGACCCGCGCGTGGGGCACCCCGAACGCCTTCCCGGCCCTGAGCGCGGTGACCATGTTCGGCGTGTACGGCGTGCGGTTGTTCTTCCTCATCAGCGGGTTCGTGATCCTGATGAGCGCGTGGGGCCGTACGTCCGGGCACTTCGCGGCGTCGCGGATCGCCCGGCTCTACCCGGCGTACTGGGCGAGCGTGCTCGTCCTCGGCGCGCTGGCCGTCGCCGGGCTCATCACGGACCACCGGCCGACGTTCGCCGAGCTGCTGGCCAACCTGACCATGCTGCAGCACGGCCTGCGGGTGCGGGACCTGGAGATCGTCTACTGGACGCTCTGGCAGGAGCTCGTCTTCTATGTGCTCGTCGCGTGCTTCGCCGCGGTCGGCATCACCTACCGCCGCTGCCTGGCGTTCCTCGGCGGCTGGGTCTTCCTGCTCGTCATCGCCGAGCGGGTGGACGCCGACCTCCTCCAGGCGGTGCTGCTGCCGTTCAGCGCGCCGTACTTCATCGCGGGCATGGCGTTGTTCCTGATCCACCGCTTCGGCGGGTCGATGTTCCCCTGGCTGTTCGTCGGGGCGGGGTGGGCGCTCGCGATCGTGTCGGTGCTGGGGGAGAAGCTCCCGGCGGTCGACCGGTTCGGCCCGGCACTGGGGTCCGCGCTCGTCGTCGGCGTGATCTCACTGATCTTCCTGGTGATGGTCGCGGTCGCCGTCGGCGCGCTCGACCGGCTCGACTGGCGGTGGCTGACCGCGCTCGGCGCGCTGACCTACCCCCTGTACCTCTTCCACCACCACGTGGGGTTCCTGCTCATCCAGGCGTTGCACGGGCCGCTCGGCAACCGGCTCGCCCTGCCCGTCGTCACCGCCGCGGTGCTCGCCGTCGCGTACGCCGTGCACCGGCTGGTGGAGCGGCCCCTGCAGCCCCGCCTGCGGGCGGCCCTGGAGCGGTCGCTCACGGCGGACGCCGCGGCCGCGGTCCCCGTCCCGCCGATGCCGACGCCGGTGCAGGCACCGATGCAGACGCCGATGGAGACGCCGATGGAGACGCAGGCACCGGCGCCGCTCGCGGAGGCGCCGGCCGCCTACTTGCCGCGGGGCGGGTAGATCTCGCCCCCGCGCAGCGTCCGGCCCTGCAGCAGGGTCGTCAGGGTGACGAACTTGTAGTGCTGCTTCTCCAGCTTGCTCAGCACGCCCGGCATCGCCTTGACCGTCTCCGGGACGATGTCGTGCAGCAGGATGACGCCGTCGCGCTTGGCGAGCTTCAGCGTCCGCGCGGCGATCACCTTCGTGTTCCTGGCCTGCCAGTCGAGCGTGGACCCCGTCCAGAGGATCTGGGGCAGGCCGAGTTGCGCCGTGAGCCCGGAGATGCGGGCGTTCGTCGCGCCGTTCGGCGGGCGCATGATCTCCGGCTTCCTGCCGATCGTCTCGAAGATGACGTCCGAGGTGCTGGTGAGCTCGCTGAGCACCTCCTCGTCGGGCAGCTTGGTCAGGTCGGGGTGGTTCCAGGTGTGGTTGCCGATCTCGTGCCCCTCCCGCACGATCCGCTGGGTGAGCTCGGGGCGGTTGGCCACCTTCCGGCCGAGCAGGAAGAACGTGGCCTTGGCCTTGTGCTTCTTCAGCGTGTCGAGCAGCGCCGGCGTGTAGGGCCACGGGCCGTCGTCGAAGGTGAGCGCGATGCACTTGTACCGGGCGCAGTACGGCTTCGCCGCCTTCACCGTCTGCACGGCCGCCACCGTTTTCACCGCCACCGTTTTCACCGACACCGGGGCCGAGGCGGCCGAGGTGGGGACGGCGCAGACGCCCGCCACGCAGACACCGGCCAACGAGATTCTGACTTTCCGCCACATGTCGCGGGATCTTAGTGAATATCGGCAGAGAGGGTAATCAGACCTTCGTCAGAGCGGCGGGACGGCGTCCTTGGCCCGCTGGAGGGCGAGCTCGGGCCACCACTGGCCGCCGTACGGCGTGACCATGCCGTACACCGGGTCGGCGGAGCCGCTCTCGCCACGGGTGCACCGGGCGTCGGAGACCCCGGCCGGTCGCACCCACAGGTACGCGTCCACGAGCGCGCTGCCGGTGTCGGTGGTCGGCCGCGCCCCGGCGCCGCGTCCCGGGGGGTTGCACCACTCCTGGGGGTCCTTGTACCTGCCCTCCGGCGGAGTCCACGCGCCCCTGCCGTTCCTGCTCGTGTCGACGACGAAGTGCGGCAGCCCGCCCGTGCCCCCGTCCGTGTCCCCGCTCGTCCCGGCGTCGGCGCAGGTGCCGCTCCCCGACGACTTGATCTTGACGCAGGCGGCGAGGCGGGTGCCGTACGCGACGAGCGAGCCGGTCTCCTGGTAGCCGGCGGCGTTGAGGTAGAAGCCGTCGGCCCGGGCGATGCCCGCCTCGACCAGCCGCGTCGCCATGACCTCGGGTGACGGCCAGCCCTCCAGGCTGCCGTCGAGGTAGACGGCGGTGTTCGGCAGCGCGCCGAGCCGTTCGACCGCCGAGGAGAGCATCCGCAGCCTGGCCCGCTGGTCGGCGGCGTTCCCGAGCGAGCACTCCGGCGAGCCCGGCAGCTCCGTGAGGCTGTTGGGCTCCAGCACGAACACCGCCCTGCGGTCGCCGACGGCCGAGGCGACGGCGTCGATCCAGGCGAGGTACTGCGCCGAGCCGGCCGCGCCGCCCTCGTTGCACGCGTGCAGCGGGAGGTCGTCGGTGACGAAGACCGGCACGGCGTCCTGCCGCGCGGCGGCCCCGAGCGCGGCGCTCGCCGTACGGCCCGCCTGGGCGGCGCTCGGTCCGGTCAGCCACACGGCCCTCGGCACCGCGGCCAGCTTCCGCATCGTCTCGGCGTCCTCGCCGCGCCCCGCTGCCGCCCAGGCCTCCGCCTGGCGCGCCTCGTCGCCCGCCGGGTCGGCGTAGAGCCGTACGTCCGGTTCGCGCAGCGGGTTGCCCGAGCCCGCGCCGCGAGCCGTCGTGCCCGTAGGGGCGGGGGTGGGGGCGGGGGTGGTGTACCCGGCGGGGCTCCCGGACGCCGCCAGGGGTTTCCCCGGCGTCCCGGACGACGGCTTCTCCGACGACGTGAACCGGACGGCGACGAAGATCCCCGCCGAGACCAGGACGGCGGCCACGACGGTCGCGATCCCGAGTCTGACGCCGCCGGTGAGGCCGGGCCGGGACGGCCGGCCGGCCGCGTCTCCGGCGACCGTCGGCGCCCCGGTGACCGTCGCCGCCGGTGCGGCCGGCTCGGCTGTCGCGACCGGAGCGGCCGGTGCGATCAGCTCGACCGGCTCGTGGCCGGTCAGCATCTCGACGAGGCGCTGCGCCGTGGGGCGCCGGGCCGGCTCCTTCGCCAGCGCCAGGTCGACGATCGACCGCAGCCGGGGTTCGAGCCCCGAGATCTGCGGAGACTCGTGGAGCACCCGGTAGAGGATGCTCGGGATCGACCCGCCGCTGAACGGCGCCTGCCCGGAGGCGGTGTACGCCACCAGGGCGCCCCAGCCGAAGATGTCGGAGGCCGGGGTCAGCCGGTCGCCCTTCGCCTGCTCGGGCGACATGAAGGACGGCGTCCCGGCGACGATGCCGCTCAGGTCCGCCGTGTTGTCGGTGACCTGGGCGATGCCGAAGTCGATGACCTTGGGGCCGACCGGCGACAGCAGCACGTTCGACGGCTTGAGGTCGCGGTGGATCACCCCCGCGCTGTGGATCGCCTGCAGGGCCACGGCCACGTTCACCGCGACCGCCTCCAGGCTCGATCCCGACAGCGGCCCGCGGTCCCGTACGACCTCCTGGAGGGTGGGGCCGGGGACGTACTCGGTGGCGAGGTAGGCGACGTCGCCGTCCAGCCCGGCGCCGATGACGGCGGCGGTGCAGAAGCGGGCGACCCGCTGCGCGGCGGCCACCTCCCGCTGGAACCGGCGCCGGAAACCGGGGTCGGCCGCCCACTGCGGGTGGATCACCTTGACGGCGGCCTCCCGGCCCTCGTCGTCCCGGCCGAGATACACCGTGCCCATGCCGCCCTGACCGAGCCGCCCGAGAATGTGGAACGGCCCGATGCGCCGGGGATCGTCGTATCGCGGTCCGCCGCTCTCAGCGCCGTTCGTCATGCTTTTCCCCGATCGCCGGTTCAGGCGCGATCCTAACTAATATCGGCGTCCGAAAGGGGCGTACAGCGGGCGTCAAGCGCATTGAAAGCGGCCTGCGACAAAGTGAGCGCAACAACAGAGGAAAGGAACCCCGCAATGGCGCTCACCCGCTCCCTGGCCGGCATCACGCTGGCGGCCGGCATCTTCGCTCTCGCCCCGCTCGCCACCGCCACCGCCGCCGAGGCCGCCACCACGCAGGCCGGCACTCAGGCCACCGCCGCCCAGGCCGCCTTCAAGCCCTGGGGCCCGTACTTCGCGGTGGGCTCGAAGGCCAAGGTGAGCGGTTCGCTGACGGCCGCGGCCAAGGACGACCCCAGCGTGCCCGCGCCGTGGGTCAAGGTCTCCGGCAGCGTCGTCGACCGGACCCGTTCCTCGTCCTCCTGCGGCTGGGCGCTCTTCCGCGTCAGCTGGTTCGACTCCTCCAACACGCCGCACCTGGCCTACCGCAACTACCGCACCTGCTCGTACAACGTGAAGAAGAAGTTCGCCTTCACGATGAAGAACGTCGGGGAGGTCGAGCTCAAGGTCTGCTCCGAGGGCAAGGCCGCCAAGCCGTCGCTCAACTGCCAGTACGCCGGCACCTGGAAGACGCTGTACGCCTACTACAAGTAGAGCCTCCCCGGGTCATCTTCTAAGGTGACGGTATGCCGCGATTCCGCTCGATCCTCGACAGCATGCCGCCCTACAAGCCCGGCAAGGCGGTGGTCTCCCCGGAGGGCCGGTCGTACAAGCTCTCCTCCAACGAGAGCCCGTACGGGCCGCTGCCGTCGGTGGTCGAGGCGGTCGCGCGGGCGGCCACCGAGGTCCACCGCTATCCCGACCCCGGCGCCGTCCGGCTCACCGAGGCGCTCGCCGAGCGGTACGACGTGCCCGCCGGGCACGTCGCGCTCGGCGCCGGGTCGGTGGCGGTGGCGCAGCAGATCCTGGCGGCGGTGGGCGAGCCCGGTGCGGACGTCCTGTACGCCTGGCGCTCCTTCGAGGCCTACCCGCTGCTCGCGGACCTCTCGGGCGCCCGCTCCGTCCAGGTGCCGCTGCGCGACGAGACGCACGACCTCGACGCGATGGCCGACGCCCTCACGCCGGAGACCCGCCTGGTCTTCGTGTGCAACCCCAACAACCCGACCGGCACCGTGAACCGGACCGAGGAGCTCAGGCGGTTCCTCGGCCGGGTGCCCGGCGACGTCACGGTCGTCCTCGACGAGGCGTACCGGGAGTACGTGCGGGACGCCGACGTGCCGGACGGCCTCACGCTCTACCGCGAGCACCCGAACGTCGCGGTCCTGCGCACCTTCTCCAAGGCGTACGGCCTGGCGGGGCTGCGGGTCGGCTACCTGATCGGGCACGAGCCGGTGGCCGCGGCCGTCCGCAAGACGCTGCTGCCCTTCGCGGTCAACCACCTCGCGCAGGCCGCCGCCATCGCGTCCCTCGACGCGGAGGACGAGCTGCTGGAGCGGGTCGAGACCGTCATCAAGGAGCGCACGCGCGTGCGGGAGGCCCTGCTGTCGCAGGGCTGGACGGTCCCGCCGACCGAGGCCAACTTCGTATGGCTGCGCCTCGGCGAACGCACGACGGAGTTCGCCGCGGAGTGCGCGGCCGTGGGCGTCGCCGTGCGCCCGTTCGACGGCGAGGGGGCCAGGGTGTCCATCGGCGACCCCGAGGCCAACGACGTCTTCCTGTCCGTGGCCCAGGCCTTCGTCTGAGCGGTCCTCCCATCGAAGGGAGAGTGTGGACGGCGGCCGCGCTGCCGGGGCACGCCGGCCCCACGCCGTCTGCCCGGCGCCGAGCGCCGTCCACACCTGTCGTTCACGACCGCCCGGTCACCGGCTGAGCTTCTCCACGATCAGCCGGTAGAGCTGGCGCGGCCGGCCCGGCTGCGGAGTGCGGTTCGGCGGAAGCGGCCACGCGAGTCCCTCGTCAACCAGCGTGCGCAGCAACCGGCGAGCCGTACGCGGGGTGACCCCGAGCATGCGCCCGGCCCCCTCCGCGTCCACGACCGTGTCTCCGCCTTCCAGCTTGGCCGCCAGGCGCGCCAGCACCTCGACGCCCTTGGGCTTGATCGGCCCGCCCGGCTGGGGAGGCATCCGGGGCGGCGGCACCAGGGCCCGGCCCTCCCGGTCGACCGCGAAGCCCTGGGGCTGTTTGCCGCCCTGGGTGCGGGCGAGCGCGCCCCGCGCGTGCGTCTCGGCCTCGTGTGTCGTGCGGCCCATCCCCACGCCCACCTCGACGGCGAGCCCCAGCTCCTCGCGGATCCTGGCGGCGAAGGGCAGCACCCGGAACCCGTCGGTGGCGGCCGCGATCGAGCCCTTGGTCGCCACGACCAGGTAGCTGTGGTCGTCGATCGGCCACACGCTCGCGTTGATCCGGTTGGCCTCCTGCACAAGCAGGCGGTGCAGCGACAGCCGGAGCTCGTCACGCCAGTAGCGCGGGGCGGCCCGCCGTACCGGCTCGCGCAGCGTCGGCACCTCCACCAGCACGACCGTGAGCTGCGACTCCTCCAGCCGGTGCCGGGCGCCGAGCAGCGCCGCCGTGTGCAGTGCCGTCCGTACGGCCGCGGACGTCGGCCGGATCGGCACGACCGGCACCCCGGCCGAGGTCAGCCGGTCGGCCACTCCCTGGACGCACGTCAGCGCGCCCGTGGTGGCCCCCTGGCGGAACAACCGCTCGTGGAAGGCCGTGACCGTGCCGATCGGGCCCGGCTCGTCGCGGCTGTGCACCTCCCCCGAGGGGAGGTTGAGGTCCGCGTACGCCTCGTCGATGTCCGGCCGCCCGAGCACGTCCACGCTCACCCGGCGGGGATCCGTCCGCTCGTCCAGCGAGGCCCGCGCGATCGCCGCCACCAGTGCCGCTCCACCGAGCTGCACGTGTGTCGCGGGCATCGTCAGCACTCCGGCCCGCCGGGCGAGCTCGAAGGGCACCGGGCTCGCGAACAGGCAGGCGTCCACACCCGGCCCGAGCCGGGTCACCTTGTCCGCGGCCTCCTGCTCGTCCCTGTACGCGGCGGCGACCAGCCGACAGGGCACCGGGGCAGCCGAGTGCCCCATGAGCATCACGCGTTCGACCAAATCATGTGACCCCACCACGCCGATGGTGAGGTCGGGTGTCACCGTCCCCAGACGTGACCCGCGCGGAGTGTCTTCCGTGCGCTCGACCAATGTTCGTCCCATCCCACGTCGCCCTCGTTGTTGTGGCTTCTCTTTGGAACGATCGCTGGTTAAGGCCGTAATGTCACGCCCAGATTTTCCGGAATACCATTCTGGGTGGTCGAGCCGCATCCGTAATATCCCGGATACCCCCTGGTCAGGGCGTTAGTAAAGGTTTTCGGACTCAGCGGCCGTCCGAAGTGGAAATTTCACGCACCACATCAGCGCCAAGCGCCTGCATGCGCTGCGCCAGCGCACCGTGGCCGCGGTCGATGAGATAACCCGACCCGATCGACGTCTCTCCCTCGGCGGCGAGACCGGCGAGCACGAGCGCGATTCCGGACCTGAGGTCGTGGGCCGTCACGTCGGCGCCGTGCAGCGGCGTCGGGCCGTGCACCACCGCGCGGCTCCCCTCCACCTCGACGTTCGCGCCCATCTTGTTGAGCTCGCCCGCGAGCGCGAAGCGGCCGTCGAAGATGCGCTCGTGGATGTAGCTGGAGCCCTCCGCGAGGCAGGCCACGGTCATCAGGGGAGACTGCAGGTCGGTCGCGAAGCCGGGGTAGGTGTCGGTGATCACGTTGATCGGGCGCAGCGGCCGGTCGCGGCGCACCTGGAGGACCGCGCCGTGCTCCTCGAACTCGACGCCCATCTGCTCCAGCTTCCAGCGGACCACGCCGAGGTGCTCCAGCGAGGCGCCGACCAGGCTCACGTCGCCGCCGGTGATCGCCGCGGCCATGGCGAACACGCCCGCGTCGAGCCGGTCCGGCATCACCGTGTGCTCGACCGCGGTCAGTTCGTCGACGCCCTCGACCGTGATGAAGCCGGTCCCGCCGCCGCGGATGCGCGCCCCCATCCGGCTCAGCATCGTGATGACGTCGAGCACCTCGGGTTCGAGCGCCGCGTTCTCGATCACGGTGGTGCCCCGGGCGAGGGAGGCCGCCATGATCAGGTTCTCGGTGCCGGTGTGCGAGGGGGTGTCGAGATAGAGCGGGGCGCCGAGCAGGCCGCCGGCCTTGATGTGGATGACGGCCTCGCCCTCGTCCACCATCGCGCCGAGGCGCTTGTAGCCGAGGTAGTGGAAGTCGAGGTTGCGGCTGCCGAGGTTGCAGCCGCCGATGCCCTCGATGATCGCCTCGCCGAGGCGGTGGAGCAGGGCCGGGACGAACAGCACCGATCCCCGGAACCGGCGGGCGATCTCGGCGGGCAGCACCGGGCTGGTCAGCCGGGAGGCGTCGATGACGAGCGTCCGCTCGCTCTCGTGGAACTCCACCTTCGCCCCGATGGCCTCGGCGAGCTCGACCGCCCGGCGCACGTCCTCGATGACGGGCACGTTGCGGAGCACTGTACGGCCTTCGGCCGCGAGCAGCGCCGCCCCGATCATGGGCAGTACGGCGTTCTTCGCGCCCTGGATGAAGGCGGTTCCACGCAGTACGTTGCCACCGCGCACGCGGTAACTGACCATGAATTCGACTCCTATGTTGGGGGAAAAGTGGGGGGACTCGCGTCGGCCGGCAGCCACGTCGTCGGCGAATGCGTCGGCCTAGAGTAGCCGCTGTCCCGGGCGTTTCGGGGAGGAACTACCCCCAGAACAGACGGGGGAACAGGTCACACGAGATGACTTGTGTGACGTTTGTGACTCAGGCGCGGAAGCGCTCTCCGGTGAGGCGCTCGTACGCCTCCACGTAACGGTCGCGCGTGCGCTCGACGATCTCGTCCGGCAGCCGCGGAGGAGCCTCGCCGGAGGCCCTGTCCCAGCCCGACGCGGGCGACAGCAGCCAGTCCCGGACGAACTGCTTGTCGAACGACGGCTGGGAGCGGCCCGGCTCCCACTGGTCCAGCGGCCAGAAGCGCGACGAGTCGGGGGTCAGCACCTCGTCGCCCAGGGTCAGCACGCCGTCGGAGTCCCAGCCCAGCTCGATCTTGGTGTCGGCCAGGATGATGCCCCGGTCCAGGGCGATCTCCGCCCCCCGGCGGTAGACGCCGAGGGTGATGTCACGCAGCCGCTCGGCCACGTCCGCGCCCACCTCGGCCACGACCTGCTCGAACGTCATCGGCTCGTCGTGCTCGCCCATGGGAGCCTTCGTCGACGGCGTGAAGATCGGCTCGGGCAGCCGCGACCCGTCGGTGAGCCCCTCCGGGAGCCGTACGCCGGAGACGACGCCCTCCCTGCGATAGTCGGCCAGCCCGGAGCCCGTGAGGTAGCCGCGGGCCACGCACTCCACCGGCACCATCCGCAGCTTCCGGCACAGCACCCCGCGCCCGGCGAACTCCGCGGGCACGTCGGCCGGGACGACGTGGTTGGGCACGACGTCCTCGAGCTGCTCGAACCACCACAGCGACAGCCGGGTGAGAATCTCCCCCTTGTCGGGGATGCCGGGTTCGAGGACGTAGTCGAAGGCCGAGATGCGATCGGACGCGACCATCAGCAGCAACCCCTCGGGGGTCTCGTACAGGTCGCGTACCTTGCCGGAGTGGAGGTGCTTCACCCCGCCATTCTCCCAGCTCCTCACCCCGTGTCGCGTCAGGAGGAGGGGTCGCGTCAGGAGGAGGCGGCGGTCAGGGCGATGTCGGAGCGGTGGTGGGAGCCGCGCAGGGTGATCTGCTCCAGCGCCTCGTAGGCCCGCGTCCTCGCCTCGGCCAGGTCGGCGCCGGTCCCGACCACGTTGAGCACCCGCCCGCCGTTCGACACCAGCCGGTTCTCCGGGTCGAGGGCCGTCCCGGCGTGCAGCACGTACGCCTCGTCGGTCGCCGCGGGAAGCCCCGCGACGGGGTCGCCCTTCGCCGGGTCGGCCGGGTAGTTCTCGGCGGCGAGCACCACGGTCACGGCGGCGCCGTCGCGCCAGCGCAGCGGCGGATGGTCCGCGAGGGTTCCGGTCGCGCACGCGAGCAGCAGCCCGCCCAGCGGGGTCTCCAGCCGGTCGAGCACGACCTGGGTCTCCGGGTCGCCGAACCGCGCGTTGAACTCGATCACGCGGGGGCCGTCGGCGGTCAGGGCCAGCCCCGCGTACAGCACGCCCGTGTACGGCGTGCCGCGCCGGGCCATCTCGGCGACCGTCGGTCGCACGATCTCCGCCATGACCCGCTCCGGCAGGCCCTCCGGGGCCCAGGGGAGCGGCGTGTACGCCCCCATGCCGCCGGTGTTGGGGCCCTTGTCGCCGTCGTAGGCCCGCTTGAAGTCCTGGGCCGGCTGGAGCGCCACCGCGCTCGTCCCGTCGCACAGGGCGAACAGCGACACCTCCGGGCCGTCGAGGAACTCCTCGATCACCACCCGCTCGCACGACCGCGCGTGCTCCAGGGCCTCCTCGCGGCTGTCGGTCACGACCACGCCCTTGCCCGCGGCCAGGCCGTCGTCCTTCACGACGTACGGAGGGCCGAAGGCGTCGAGCGCCGCCGCGGCCTCCTCCTCGGTCACGCACGTGTACGCCCGCGCGGTCGGCACGCCCGCGGCCGTCATGACGTCCTTGGCGAACGCCTTGGAACCCTCGACCGCGGCCGCCTCGGCCGACGGCCCGAAGCAGGGGATGCCCGCGGCCCTGACCGCGTCGGCCACGCCGGCGACCAGCGGCGCCTCCGGGCCGATCACGACGAGACCGGCGCCCAGGCGCTCGGCGAGGGCGGTCACCGCCGCGCCGTCGGTGGGCGTGACCTGGTGCAGGGTGGCCACCTCGGCGATGCCGGCGTTGCCGGGGGCGCAGTGGACTTCGACGACGGAGGGGTCCAGCCGCAGGGCCCGGCACAGAGCGTGCTCGCGACCCCCGGAACCGATGACAAGAACGCGCACCCGCTCATTCTCGCAGTCTTCTCCGCGTCCTCCGCCGTCCGGCCTCCGTACAGGCCGATGGGCGCCGGATACACAGGGGTGACCAGTTTGTCCGACCCCTTTTTGGCAAGAAGTGCATGATCGGAGGGTCTTGACGCCGGTACCCTGGAACAGGCGTCACGCAGCCGTGTGCTAGGTTGGTGAGGCTTCGCGCTGTCTCGTAGTGATTGGAGGTGGTCTGGGATGAATTCTGGTGATCCCGTCAGTACGTGCTCGCGCACGTACGTCGTGCGCACTCCCGACCACTTCGACACTGAGTCCCGAGGGGCAGCTCACGCCTGCATGAAGGGGTGACATCACGTCGCGCGTAGAGCGTGCCGGCTCGGGCGGGAAGGGACCGCCATGCGCTCCACTCTGCTTTTCCCCCGCATCAACAGGCACACCCGCGTCCTGTCCACGCACCTCGGCTCCGCGCCGGTGAGCGCGGACGCCGTCGTCCGCTGCGTGCCGCCGGCCAGCTCCCTCGTCGAGTTCGGCGCGTACATCGGCGGCAAGAAGGTCGCCGCGAACGGCATCCCCGAGGCCGTCCGGATGGTCCGCGAGCACAACGAGGCCAACGAGCTGCCCGGCGCGTACGTCTGGGTGGGCCTGCACGAGCCCGCCGCGCCCGAGGTGGAGTGGCTCGCCGAGGTGTTCGGCCTGCACCCCCTCGCCGTGGAGGACGCCATCAAGGCCCACCAGCGGCCCAAGGTCGAGCGGTACGGCGACTCGCTGTTCGTGGTGCTCAAGACCGTCGCGTTCCTCGACGGAGAGGTGCCGACGGCGAGCGGTGAGATCATTGGCACCGGCGAGATCATGGTCTTCGTCGGCCCCGACTTCGTGGTGACCGTACGGCACGGCCGGTACTGCCCGCTCGGCGACGTCCGCGAGAAGCTGGAGTCGAAGCCGAAGCTGATCAGCCGGGGCCCGGCGGGTGTGCTGCACGCCATCGCCGACCACGTGGTGGACAAGTATCTCCAGGTCGCCGACCTGATGCAGGCGGAGCTCGAAGAGGTCGAGGCGGCGGTGTTCGCCGAGGTCAGCTCCCGGGACATCAACCGCATCTACCAGCTCAAGCGGGAGATGCTGGAGCTCAAGCGGGCCGTGGGACCGCTCCAGACCCCCTTCAACGCCCTTCCCCAGCGGCGCAGCATCCCCTCGGAGATGCGCGAGTACTTCCGCGACGTCGGCGACCACCTCTCCCGGGTGTGCGAGCAGGTGCAGGCCTCCAACGAACTGTCGGACTCGATCCTGCAGGCCGCGCTGGCGCGCTCGAACGCGCTCGCCAACGAGGACATGCGCAAGATCTCGTCCTGGGTCGCGATCATCTCGGTGCCCACGATGATCGCCGGCATCTACGGCATGAACTTCGAGCACATGCCCGAGGTCAAGGCGGTGTACGGCTACCCGCTGGTGCTGGGTGTCATGGTCGTCGCCTGCACGCTCCTGCATCGGGCGTTCCGTCGCAACGGCTGGCTCTGATCTGTTTTCTCCTGCTTTGTCAATTGGGGCCGGCTGAGCCCGACTCTGGGCATCGGTCATTGCGATATGTCAGATGATGTTGTTAGGTGGGGGAGAGCGGGCCGCTCGCGCACATCGACCGTTTCCACTTCCACAGGAGCGTGTCATGACAGAGGCGACACCCCGGTTGTCCATCTTTCCCCTCGCGCGTGAGCGTACTTTCGACCCGCCGGACGAGCTGACGCGCCGCCGCGCGGAGGCGCCGCTCCAGCGGATGATGTACGGGGACGGGCACGAGGGCTGGCTGGCGACCGGCTACGCCGAGTCCCGCGCCATCCTCGCCGACGCCCGCTTCAGCAGCCGGCCCGAACTGATGCACTCGGCGCTTCCCCAGCGGGTGGAGCTCCGCCGGGGGCCCCTGCCGCCGGGGTTCTTCCTGCAGATGGACCCTCCCGACCACACCCGGTACCGGAGGCTGCTGACGGGCCAGTTCACCGTGCGGCGGATGAAGCAGCTCGAACCGCGTATCCACGACATCACCGAAAGCCGCCTCGACGCCATGGAGCGCGAGGGCGCCCCGGCCGACCTCGTCAGGTCCTTCGCACTGCCCATCCCGTCGCTGGTCATCTGCGAGATGCTGGGCGTGCCGTACGAGGACAGGGAGAAGTTCCAGCACGACTCGTCGGTGATCCTCGATCTCGAGGCCTCGACCGACGAGATCACGGCGGCGAGGGACGACCTGCTCGCCTACCTGGGCACCCTCGTCGCCGCCAAGAGGAAGGACCCGGGCGACGACATGCTGAGCGGCCTGACCGCCTCCGGGGAGCTGACGGACGCCGAGATCGCCGGCATGGGCCTGCTGCTGCTCATCGCGGGCCACGAGACGACGGCGAACATGCTCGGCCTCGGCACCTTCGCGCTGCTGACGAACCCCCGGCAGCTCGCCGTCGTACGGGACGACCCGGGCGCGGTGGAGAACGCGGTGGAGGAGCTGCTGCGCTACCTCAGCATCCTGCACATCGGGCCCACCCGTACGGCCCTGGAGGATGTCGAGATCGGCGGCACCCTGGTCAGGGCCGGGGAGTCGGTGACCCTGTCGCTGGGGGCGGCCAACCGCGACCCCGAGCGGTTCGAGGGCGGCGACACGCTCGACGTGACCCGGTCGGCCCAGGGCCACCTGAGCTTCGGCCACGGCATCCATCAGTGCCTGGGCCAGCAGCTCGCGCGCGTCGAGATGCGGATCGCCTATCCGGCCCTGCTGCGCCGGTTCCCCGGCCTGCGCCTGGCCGTGCCGCCGGAGGAGGTGCCGATGCGGGCCACCTCGGCGGTCTACGGGGTACGCCGCCTGCCGGTGCTCTGGTGAGGCGATGCGCGGGAGGAAACGATGAAGATCAAGGCTGATCTCGAACGGTGCGTCGGAGCGGGGATGTGCGCGCTCACGCTGCCCCAGGTCTTCGACCAGAGCGAGGACGACGGAACGGTCGAGATTCTCGACCCCGAGCCGCCGGCCGAACTGGCGGCGGCGGTGCGCAGAGCCGTCCAGCTCTGCCCGTCCGGCGCCCTCTCGCTCGACACGACAGATGCGGCCGGGTCGATCGAGTAGGCCGAGCCGATCGAGTACGCCGAGGAGCGAGCGGCGACCGGCCCGGCGCGACACGCAGGACGGGGTGACGGTCAGCTACTTGACGCGCACCCTGCGATGAGGTTGTCTGGTAAGTGGCTGTGAAAGCCATTCTTGTGGGTGACCCTGGAGCCCCGTCTCAGCCCCTCAGAAGAGGAGCCTCGGCGGGGCTCTTCCCACGTCCCTCAACGGCAGGGTCTCTTACGGCGCTCCCACCGGGCGCAACGGGCTGACCGGCCGGGACAGTGGCAGCCCGCGTGCCTTCCACAACCGGCGCATGCGGTCGGGGTAGTCGGTGACGACGCCGGCCACGCCCAGGTCGATGAGCCGGGCCGCCTCGTCGGGCTCGTTGACCGTCCACACCACGACGGGCAGGCCCTGCCGCGCCGCCCCGGCCATCAGCGCCTCGTCGACGAGCACCCGGTCGGGGGACAGGGTCGTCGCGCCCACCGCGGCGGCGGCCGCCGCGAGGTCGCCGCCCACCTCGGTGAGGCGGATGCCGTTCATCCACTCCGGCGTCATCGTGTCGCGCTCCACGAGGGCGTACCGCCGCTCGATCAGCGGCCCGGCGATCTCCAGGAGCCGCCAGTCGAAGCTGAGCAGGGCCGACCTGGAGAGCCGGTCGTGCCGGTCGAGCTCGCGGACGACCTCCGTCACGAACCGCCGCGGGTCCGGGCAGAGGTCCGGACGGACCGGGTCGGACTTGAGCTCCACGTTCAGCCGCACGTCGTCGGCGCCGAGAGCGCCGACCAGGCCGAGCACCGCGCCGAGCGTGGGCATCCGGGTGTCCGGCAACGGCACCTGCGTGAGCGCGAAGCGGTCTTCCGGCCGTTGCGGCAGCCGTACGCCGACGTCGAGGGTCCGCAGCTGCGGCAGCGTGAGCGCGACGACCGGCTTGCCGACGTACGGGAACATCTCGTCCCCCGGCGTGGCCATGCCGGTGTCCGCGCTGGTCACGGGGGAGACGTGCAGGTCGTGGGTGAGCACGAGCTGCCCGTCGGCCGACATGGCGACGTCGAACTCCAAGGCGTCGACCCCGAGCTCCAGCGCGAAGGCCAGGCCGGGCAGCGTGTTCTCGGGCCGCAGCCCTCGTGCTCCACGGTGCCCGTGCAGCTCAACGTATCCGTGCACAGCGGCGTACCCTACCGCCCCGCGGGGGTGACGCGGGTGATCCCCCGGTTCCCGGCGCGTACGCCACGAACCATCAGATCAGCGGGCGAATCTGGATGGTCTGGGTGCGGCCGGGGCCCACGCCGATGGCCGAGATCGGGGCGCCGCTCATCTCCTCCAGCGCCCTGACGTACGCCTGCGCGTTCGGCGGCAGGTCCTCGAACGTCTTGGCGCCGGTGATGTCCTCCTGCCAGCCGGGCAGCTCCTCGTAGACCGGCGTGGCGTGGTGGAACTCGGTCTGCGTCATGGGGATCTCGTCGTGGCGCGTGCCGTCGACGTCGTACGCGACGCAGACCGGGATGCGCTCCAGCCCGGACAGCACGTCGAGCTTGGTCAGGAAGAAGTCGGTCACGCCGTTGATCCGGGTGGCGTACCGCGCGATGACCGCGTCGAACCAGCCGCAGCGGCGGTCGCGGCCGGTGGTCACGCCGTACTCGCCGCCCGTCTGGCGCAGCCACTCGCCCTGCTCGTCCAGCAGTTCGGTGGGGAACGGCCCGGAGCCCACCCGCGTGGTGTACGCCTTGAGGATGCCGATGATCCTGGTCAGCCGGGTCGGCGGGATGCCGGAGCCGGCGCAGGCGCCGCCCGAGGTGGGGGAGCTGGAGGTCACGAAGGGATAGGTGCCGTGGTCGATGTCGAGCAGCGTGCCCTGCCCGCCTTCGAGCAGCACGACCTTGTCCTGGTCGAGCGCCTGCGAGAGCACCAGCGAGGTGTCGGCGATGTGCGGGCGCAGCCGCTCGGCGTAGCCGAGGTACTCCTCCAACACCTTGGCCGGGTCGAGGCCCCTGCGGTTGTAGATCTTGGTGAGGACCTGGTTCTTCTCGCCGACCGCGGCCTCGATCTTCTTGCCGAGGATGCCCGGGTCGAGCAGGTCCTGCACCCGGATGCCCATGCGGTAGATCTTGTCGCCGTACGCCGGGCCGATGCCGCGGCCGGTCGTGCCGATCTTGGCCTTGCCGAGGAAACGCTCGCTGACCTTGTCGATCGCCTTGTGCTGGGGCATGATCAGGTGCGCGCTCGCGGAGATCAGCAGCCGCTCGCAGGAGATGCCGCGCTCGGCCAGCCCGTCGATCTCGGAGAGCAGGACGCCCGGGTCGACGACCACCCCGTTGCCGATCACCGGTACGACGTCCGGCGAGAGCACCCCGGTCGGCAGCAGGTGCAGGGCGTATTTCTGGTCGCCGATCACCACGGTGTGACCCGCGTTGTTGCCGCCCTGGTAACGGACGACGTAGTCGACGTCACCACCGAGCAGGTCGGTGGCCTTCCCCTTGCCCTCATCGCCCCACTGGGCACCAACGAGAACGACAGCCGGCATGGTCAAATCTCCCGAACCACGACGAAAGCCCCTGGCGCAAGCGCGGCAGGGGCCTCTTGCACACAGAGACTACCCGAGGGCCGCGCCGTGGGTGAACGGCGTCTTAACTCGCGAGACGGAGCCTCGCCGGCCCTCGCGTGCCGCTGTGTTCCCGGGCCGTGTTCCCGAGTCGTCGTTCCCGGGCCCGTCGTACCCGAGCCGTCGTTCCCGGGCCGTCAGGAGGCCGTGGCGAGCGCCTCCGCGGCGGCCGTGCTGCTGTCGCGCAGGAACTGGGCGCAGCGCTCGGCCTCGTCCTTCTCGCCGATCGCGTGGGCGGCCCGGGCCAGGGCGTTCAGGCAGCGCAGGAACCCCTGGTTCGGCTCGTGCTCCCACGGGATCGGGCCGTGGCCCTTCCAGCCCGCGCGGCGAAGCTGGTCGAGGCCCCGGTGGTAGCCCGTCCGGGCGAACGCGTACGAGGTGACGGCGTGGCCGGAGGCGAAGTAGTCGTCGGCGAGTGCGCCCCAGGCCGCGGAGTAGGCGGGGAAGCGCGCGGCCACGTCGGCCGCCTTGGCGCCCGACTCGAGCATCTGCCGCGCCTCGGCGTTGTCGGGCAGCAGGGTGGGCGGCGGGCCGGCAAGGAGGTTCTCGTGCGTGTCCATCTGATCAGCGTAATTTACCTGTCTGCGGATCGCTTCCTTGCTACCGTCCTTTTGTTTGTACGGGCAGGGCTTGTCCGTCGCCGACCCTGCCTGGGGAAGCGAGAAGCCGCTTCCTGCAGGGAAGCGGAGGAGTCACGAGCACAGTCTTACCTGCTGAACAGCCCGAGGGGCATGGTCCGGCCGGCGGGAACGGAAGATCGATACGAGAATGATCTTCAGTTCCCGCCGGTCCGCCCGCTACTTGAGCTTGGTGCCCGCGGACTTGAGGTGCTGGCAGGCCTCGACGATGCGCTGCGCCATGCCGGCCTCGGCCAGCTTGCCGTACGCGCGCGGGTCGTAGGCCTTCTTGTTGCCGACCTCGCCGTCGATCTTCAGCACGCCGTCGTAGTTGCGGAACACGTGGTCCACGATCGGACGGGTGAAGGCGTACTGCGTGTCGGTGTCGATGTTCATCTTCACCACGCCGTACGAGATCGACTCGTGGATCTCCTCCATGGCCGAGCCGGAGCCGCCGTGGAAGACGAGGGCGAAGGGCTTCTCCTTGCCGTACTTCGCGCCGACGGCCTCCTGGATCTCCTTGAGCACGCTCGGGCGGAGCTTCACGTGGCCCGGCTTGTAGACGCCGTGCACGTTGCCGAAGGTGGCGGCCACGATGTAGCGGCCCCGCTCGCCCAGGCCGAGGGTCTCGGCGACGGCCAGCGCGTCCTCCGGCGTCGTGTAGAGCTTCTCGTTGATCTCGCCGACGACGCCGTCCTCCTCGCCGCCGACGACGCCGATCTCGATCTCGAGGATCACCTTGGCGGCGGCGGTCTTGTCCAGCAGCTCGCTGGCGATCTGGAGGTTCTCGTCCAGCGGCACGGCGGAGCCGTCCCACATGTGCGACTGGAACAGCGGGTCCTGGCCGCGCGCGACGCGCTCGGCGGAGATCTCCAGCAGCGGGCGGACGAAAGAGCCCAGCTTGTCCTTCGGGCAGTGGTCGGTGTGCAGACCGACCGTCACCGGGTACTTCTCGGCCACCACACGGGCGAACTCGGCGAACGCCACCGACCCGGTGACCATGTCCTTCACGGTGGTGCCGGAAAGGAACTCAGCCCCTCCGGTCGACACCTGGATGATCCCGTCGCTCTCCGCCTCCGCGAAGCCGCGCAGCGCGGCGTGCAGGGTCTGCGACGAGGTCACGTTGATCGCCGGGTACGCGAAACCGCCCGCTTTGGCGCGGTCGAACATCTCGGCGTAGACCTCTGGAGTCGCGATAGGCATGCGAAGTCATCTCCTTCTGACGGTATGCGGCGTGGCCAGTATCCCGAAGGCCGGGCCGATCCGGAAAGCCGGGCCGGGTGGAGGCCGCCGAAAGCCGCGGTCATTGCGCGACCCGGGTTTTCCACAGCCGTTGTCTCTTCTCAGTCTCATCTCATCCCGGACAGGTAGGCTCGGGCCGTGGACGTGCTCTTGGACCTTCTTGACCCGAAGTGGTGGCTGGGAATGCTCGGCGCCTTCGCCACGATCGGCGTCATCGCCATCGTGTTCGCGGAGACGGGGCTGCTCGTCGGGTTCTTCCTGCCCGGTGACTCGCTGCTCGTGACCGCTGGAATTTTCAGTACCGTCGCGGCCGCCCAGGGGTTCGGGATCGCGCCGCTGTCACTGCCGGCCCTGCTGATCGGCGCGCCGCTGGCCGCGATCGCGGGGGCGCAGCTGGGCCACTTCCTGGGCGCGAAGGTGGGCCGCAGGATGTTCGACAAGCCGGATTCCCGGCTGTTCAAGAGAGAGCACGTCGAGAAGGCGGAGCACTACTTCGAGAGGTTCGGCCCGGCGAAGGCCGTGGTCGTCGCGCGGTTCATGCCGATCGTCCGCACCTTCATGAACCCCGTGGCCGGCGTCCTGGAGATGGACGCGCGCCGGTTCTTCGTCTGGAACGTCGTCGGCGGCGTCGTCTGGGTCGAGGCGCTGCTGCTGCTCGGTTATTTCCTCGGCAGCAAGGTCGAGGGCATCGACAAGTACATCCTTCCCGGCGTATTCGTCGTCATCGTCCTGTCGATCATTCCCATCGTCCGTGAAGTGATGAAGAGCCGCCGGGCCGCCGTCGTCGTGCCGAAGGGCCGCCACCACGCCGGTGTGGAGCAGCGGAACCACCCCGGCGTCTGACGCGGGCCCGGCGATGAATGCCTGCTGACAAGCGACAGGTCAGCACTGAACCTCCCGCACAGCCGCTACTCTCCGGGTTGTGGGACGCCACAGGTCTGATCCCCTCGGAATCGCGAGGCTGGCACTCGTCGGCCTGGCGGTCGTGCTGCTGCTCGCCGTGATCGTGATCGGCGGCAGGGCGCTGTTCTCGACGTTCGGATCAGGGCAGTCCGGGGACCCCGCGGCCGTCGCGTCCTCGTCCCCGGCGGCCCGGCCCTCCGCGGCGGCGTCCCCGCCCAGCGTGCCCACCGTACGGGTGGTGTGCCAGGCCGACCGGTGCCCGGTGTTCGTCCGGGTGCCGGGCGGCGACGTGCTGGTCGACCGGGACCTGGCCCGGGGCGAGCAGGCGTCCTACTTCGACCCCGAACTCGACGTCGTCCTGGACGACGCGAGCACGGTCGAGGTGTTCACGAACGGAGCCGCCAGGTCCCCCGGGCCGCCCGGCGAGCGGCAGGCGTTCAGTGTGCGGCGATCCCCAGGTCCGTGAGCGTGTAGGCGGAGCGGTAGGGCACCCCGGTGGCCGCCAGCGCCTCGTCGCCGCCCCGGTGCACGATCGTCGCGATGCCCACGACCTGCGCGCCCGCCTCGCGCAGCGCCTCCACGGCGGTCAGCACCGACCCGCCGGTGGTGGTGGTGTCCTCCACCGCGAGCACCCGGCGTCCGGCGACGTCGGGGCCCTCGATCCTGCGCTGCAGGCCGTGGGCCTTGCCCGCCTTGCGGACGACGAACGCGTCGAGCGCGCGGCCCCGGGCCGCCGCCGCGTGCAGCATCGCCGTCGCCACGGGGTCCGCGCCCAGCGTCAGGCCGCCGACCGCCTCGTAGCCGAGATCCTCGGTGAGGTCCAGCATGACCCGGCCCACCAGTGGCGCCGCCACGCCGTCGAGGGTGATGCGGCGCAGGTCGACGTACCAGTCGGCCTCCTTGCCCGAGGACAGCACGACCCGCCCGTGCACGATGCCCTTGTTCTTGATCTCGTCCAGCAGCTTCTCGCGGTCACTCATGGGCCTCAGCGTACGGCCGGCCCGGCGGGATGGTTCGCAGGGCCCGACGGCTACGCAGAGTAAAGACCTGGCTGCGGTTTAGCCAGGACGCGGACTGCGGAATGATTGGCGATGCAACTCATCGTAATCGCGAGGTCGCAATGCGTAGACAAGTCCGGCTTACCGACGTGGAGCTGCTCGAAGCCGTCCGGGGAGGCGACACGGCGGCGTACGGAACGCTCTACCGGCGTCACTCCACGGCCGCCCGGTCCCTGGCCCGGCAGCTCACGCAGAGTGAGGAGGCGGTCGAGAACCTCCTCGTCGAGATCTTCGCGAGGGTGCTGGAACTGGTGCGGCGCGGCGGCGGCCCCGCCTCCGCCTTCCGGCCCTATCTGCTGGCGTCGCTGCGCCGGTACGCCGCCACCGGGGTGGTCGACCTGGCCGACGGCGACTCCCTCTACGTGGACCCCGAGCTGAAGGGGCTCGAACGTGCGCCGCTCGCCCGCGCCTATCTCTCGTTGCCGGAGCGCTGGCGCATGGTGCTGTGGCATGTGGAGGTCGAGGGCGCCGACCCGGCGGAGGCGGGGCCGCTGCTCGGGCTCTCGGGAAGGGCGACCGTCGAGCTCACCGGGAGGGCCCGCCGCGCGCTGCGGGAGGCGTACGTGCGGCTGCGCCTGGACGGCGGCCCGCGCGAGGAGTGCCGGCCGGTCCTCATCACGATCCTGCGGTACCTGGAGAACGGCCTGCCGAAGCAGGAGGCCGCCGAGGTCGACGGGCACGTCGCCGAGTGCATCGACTGCCGGTCGGTCTTCCTGGAGATGGTGGACCTCACGCAGGGGCTGCGGGACGTCGTCGGCCAGCTCGTCGCGGGGCCGGCCGTGGACGACTACCTCGCGGACCTCGCCGCGCACACGCGGCACGGCCAGGCCGGCGGGGACTTCAGAGCGGGCGTCCGGGCGGGTGCCCGAATGGACGACAGCCCCCTGGCCGTGCTGCGGGCCTTGTACGACAGGGCCCGGGCCTCCGTGCGAAGCGTCTGGACGGGCGCGGTCGCGGTGCTCGGGGCCGCCGGTGACCGGGTGCGGGCGCCCATCCTGCGGCTGCCGGCCCTCGTGCAGAGCGTGCCGGCCTCCTACCGCGCGGTGCTGGGAGGCATCGCCGTGGCCGGCCTGGCGACGGCGGCCTTCCTGCTCGTCGCCGAGCCGGCGGGCGTGCTTCCGGTGAGCGTCTCGGGGTCACCGGGCCGGACGGGCGAGCCGGTCGGCTCCGCGACACCGGCCGGGACGGCCGCGATGCCGGAGCCGGCCCGGCCGGACGACCCGGTCCCGCCGCCCCATGACAGCCGAGGGAACACCGGGTGGCCTCCGGCTCCCCGTCACTCCTCCGATGTCCGGGTGAACGCGGGGCACGCCCCGATGCAGGAAGGGAGTACAGCGCAGGAAGGAAGTACGGCGCAGGAGGGCGTCGCCCAAGGGGATACGGCGCAGGAGGGCCGCGTCTCGGCCCCGGAACGGCAGCGGGTGCGCCGGCGGGTTCCCCGGGTTCCGTACGAGACGGACCGCGACCAGGGCCGCCGGCAGGCGCACCAGCAGTTCCCCACCCGCCAGGAGGTGCGTCAGCGGGTTCCCGGGCAGGCCCGCGCCGGCGTCCGGGATCACGCGGAGCACGCCGGACGGAGCACCCGGCCCGGCGGCGACGAGAAGACCGGGAGGCGGCACGCGGCGCGGACCCCGCACCCCGGCACGGTGAGCCGTGCCGGGAGCGGGGAGGCCGGGCCGGTCGTCGCCGTCGACCCGCTCGGCGCCCTGCTGCGCGGGCAGCCGGGGCTCGTCGCCGTACGGCTGCGCGACGCGGGCCGCGCAGCCACGGAGGGGGAGAGCCGGGAAGGGAAGGACCAGGTCGTCGCGACCGTGACGTTCCCGCCGGGAGTCAGGTTCGTGGCCCGGAGCCGGTACACGGCTTCCGGCGGGCATCGAGGCGGGCATCGGGGCGGGGAACAGGACGGGCGCGCGAAAGGGGACGCCGGCACGGGGGACGGCTGGACCTGCACGGCGGAGGGCCGGGTCGTGCGCTGCGCCCGTGGGCCGCTGGCGGCCGGGGAGGTGACCGCGATCTTCCTGAAGGTGGCCGTGGCCGCGGACGCGCCCACGGATAGGGCGTTCACGGTCCGGGTCCGCTCGGGGCGGACGGAGGCCGCCGCCCGATCGACGGCGGGAGTACGCGGGTCGGGTGTGGCGGCCCGGTTCGCCGCGGACGGCCGTCTGGTCACGCGGGTCGTCGGCAACACGCTCGTGGGCACCGCCGCCTCCACCGCTCCCGGTCGTGGCCCGGGCGTCAGTGTGCCCGTCGACCTCGACGCGGACGACTCGACGCCGACGTCGAGTTGCGCCGATCTCGCTCTGCCCGGGGCCGGCCGGGTGCTGTGGGCCGGGCTCTACTGGTCGGCGGACGGCAGGCGGGCGGAGCCCACCGGGGACGTCCGGGTGCGCGCGCCGGGCAGCCCGGCGTACGTCACCGTGCGCGCGGCCGAGATCGCGCGGCGGAACCTGCCCACGGGTCCCGGTTACCAGGCGTTCGCCGACGTCACGTCCCTCGTCCGGGCCGCGGGCGGGGGACGATGGTGGGTCGCCGGGGCGGCCCCGGCGCGTACGGGGACGGTCCGGCACGCCGCGTGGGGCCTGGTGATGCTGGCCGTGGACGAGCGCCAGCCGTACACGCGGGTGGTGGTGCTGGACGCCGCGGCCGTCGTGGGGACCGAGGAGGAAGCGCTGCGGATCCCGCTCGACGGCCTGGCCCCCGGCGGCGCCCCGGCGCGGATCGATCTGATGGTGTGGAACGCCGAGGGGGTCAGGGCCGGGCTCGCCACCACCGGCGGCCGGGGTCGTGGCGAGGACCCGGGGGAGGCGGGTGCCCTCTCCACGGGAGCCACGGGAGCCACCGCAGCCACCGGCGGTGTCGCGGTGGACTCCCTCCACACACTGCTGGGACGCCGCCCCACGCTGCGTCTCGCGACCAGGCGGGAGCCGGCCTTCTTCGGGGTCGCGGTCGTGAGCGCGAGAACATGGTCCTGACATATTCCGCCTCCCCGAGGGGAGCTTTTTCCGAAGGTGACCGATAACGAATGAGTGGCAGGTAATACCTGGACAAACTGGTACGGTCGGCGTGAACGCTTCCGATTCCAGGGGCCGCGGACGTCCCGATCTCCCACCTGGGGGCGAGGGTTGAATCGCCGGGAATCACCCTCGCGGGAACACACGCTTGACTACCCTGAGAGAGCCACGTAAGGAAGGGCGGTGTCGCGTGGATCGCTGCGCGCTGTTCGTTGACGCCGGCTACCTGCTGGCGGACGGCGCGATGGCCGTCCATGGGACTCGCCATCGCGAGGCAGTCTCCTGGGACTATCCGGGGCTGTTGCGGTTCCTGACGAACCTGTCGCGAGAGCGCACCGGCCTGCCGTTGCTGCGCTGTTACTGGTACGAGGCGACCGTCGAGGGCCGCCGGACGCCCGAGCACGACGTGCTGGCCGACATCCCCGGTCTCAAGCTCCGCCTCGGGCGCATCCGTCCGGGCCGCCGGGAGGGCGTGGACGCCCAGGTCCACCGGGACCTGATGACCCTGGCCCGCAACAACGCCGTCTGCGACGCGGTCGTGGTCAGCGGTGACGAGGACCTCACCCAGGTGGTGAGCGACGCGCAGGATCTCGGCGTCCGGGTGACCGTCATGCAACTGGCCGCGGACGGCGCCTGGTCCGCCGCGCGCACCCTGCGCCAGGAGTGCGACGACCTCGTAGAGATCGCGGGCGCGCACCTGCGGTCGTACGTCACCCTGTCGACCGCGGCGGACACGAGCCTCAACAGCGGCAACGGGCAGCACCAGCTCACAGCGGGCAACGGCCAGCACCACGGCAACGGCGTCGTCGCCCACGCCAACGGCTCCCACCCGCAGGGTTCGCAGCAGTACGGTTCGCAGTCGCAGGCCGGCTACATCCTCGGCTCGCACACTCCCGGCCTTTCCGCCTCCGGCGGGCACGACAACGCCTCGTACGGCTCCGGCTCACGGAGTTCGGGCGCACACGGCGCCTCGACGCCGGGCACCTCGTCGCCGGACACTCCGACGCCGGGTCTTCCGGCATCTGGCACGCCGGCATCCGACGGGCTGCCGCAGAGCGGCGGCTCCCACGGCTCCGGGTCACACGGCACGGGGTCGCACAGTGCCGGTTCGCACGGCACCGGTTCGCACGGCACCGGTTCGCGCGATCCGGGATCGCTCGGTCCGGCGTCGCATGGAGGATCGTCGCTGGGCGGGTCGTCGCTGGGCGGGTCGCTCGGCGGCGGGGCCCACAGCACGGGCGCTCACTCGTCCGGCAGCCACGCGTCCGGGTCCGGCGCCCAGGGGTCCGGTGCGCACGCGTCCGGCACCGCGGGGCCAGGCGGCCACACGCCGGGGGGTTACCCGTCCGGCGATCACTCTTCGGGCGGCCTCGGGTCCGGTGCGCAGGATTCCGGTGCCCAGGGCGCGGGTGCGTTCGGTTCCGGTGCCCATGGGACCGGTGCCCATGGTTCCGGTGCCCATGGTTCCGGGGCACATGGTTCCGGGGCTCAGGGGCCCGGTGCCCATGGTTCCGGTGCTCATGGTCCGGGCGCGCAGGGCTCGGAAACGCACAGTTCGGAAGCGCACAGTTCGGAAGCGCACAGTTCGGGAACCCACAGCTCGGGAACCCACAGCTCGGGCGCGCACGGCTCCGGTGCCCACGGCGGCGGCCGATCCTCCGGGCACGCCCGTCCGGCGGCGCAGCCGTCCCCTCCTGCGTACAACGGCTATCCGCTGGAGCCCCAGCAGTCGCCGGGTCAGCCGCAGCAGCGTCCGGTTCCGCCGTCCCCGTCCATGCCGCCTCCGTCCATGCCGCTGCCTGCTCCGCCGGCGCCGCCCGCGGGTCAGGCGCCGCCGACGACCCCGCTGAACAGCCAGTACGCCTCCGGACCCGTCGGTTACCCGCCCTCCCAGCTCGGGCCGTACACGGGCCCGCAGCCCGCGCCGGTGCCGATGCAGCCCGGGGGCACCACCACGCTGGCCGAGGCGGTGCAGGCCGCGCACAAGGAGGGACACGACTTCGGCGAGTCCGTGGCCAGGGACGCTCCCGCGCTCTGGCTGGAGGCGGTGCTCGCCCGGAAGCCCCGCATGCCGTCCGACCTGGAGGCCAGGCTTCTGCAGGGGTCGTCGCTCCCGATCGACTTCCTCCTCCACGACGAGGTCCGGCACGCGCTGCGGCGCGGCTTCTGGGACGCTCTGGAGCGGGCCCGCCGCTAACCTGCGCCGCTGACCCCCGCGGGGCTCAGTCCGGCATCCGGGTGCGCAGGGCCTCGGCGAACCAGGTGAGAGCGGGCGTCAGGTCGTCCGGCGGCGGCCAGCCGTTGACCACCGCGAGCAGCCGGGAGTAGGTCTGGCGGCGCGGGTCGTTCGCGGTCTCCAGCAGCGTGAGCAACCGGCGTCGCAGGGTCGCGTCGTCCGGGCGGCGCAGGCTCGCGGCATATCGTGCGGTGACCGCGGCGAGGTACGGTTCGGCGCCGGGCGAGGCGGGGTCGACGTCCGCCGCCAGCGCGGGGGCGACCTGGTCGCGGACGATCGCGACGGCGTCCGGACGTGGGGCGGTGTCGGGAAGCGGGGCGGCGGGTGCGCGGTCGGCGACATGCTGCTCGGCGATGCGCCTGAGCGCGGCCCGGAAAGCGGGGTCGCCGGACAGCTCGGCCAGCTCGACCCAGGCCTCGACCTGCTCGGGGTCGGGGTCGTCGGGGAGTTCGGGGGTCATCGTCCGCCTGATCCCGGTCAGGTCGGCGTCCAGTTCACCGAAGGCGGCGTCGAGGAAGTCGTCGATCAGCCGCCGTCGTTCGTCTTCGGTGAGCCTGGCGAGTCTGTGCATCAGATCCATCTCCTCAGGGGTGGAGCCGCGCCTGGCCACCGCCAGCGCCACCGCGTGCCGCAGCCGCAGCACCCGGATCTGCGCCGCCAGCGCCTCGGCGTGCGCCGCCGCGACCTCGGCCAGCGTGGCGTCCCGGTCCAGGACCCTCCTGATCGTGGGAAGGTCGATCCCCAGGTCGCGCAGCGTGCGTACGAGGTCCAGGCGGGCCACGGCGTCGGCGTCGTAACGGCGGTAGCCGGCGGGGCTGCGGTCGGCGGGCGGCACGATCCCGCGGTCGGAGTAGAACCGGATCGCCTTGACCGTCAGCCCGGTTCGCGCCGCCAGTTCCCCGATCGACCACGTCGTGTCGCCGTCCATGCCTCCAGCCTTCCGTCTCCCCCTACGGGAGACTCAACCCGGCGGGGTGACGGTCCGGCGGGGTGAGAGAGGCGGTTCGCTGTCAGGTGAGGGCGTCGAAGCCGGCCCGGAGGTGGGCGACCCGCTCACCCAGGTCGGAGATGGCGCCGTTCAGTGGTGAGTCGTCCGACCTGCCGGCCTGTTCCCGCACGCGGCGCAGGTCGTCCTCCACGGCGGCGAGCCGCTTGGCCAGTTCGGCCAGGACGGACGTCAGGTCGGTGTCGCGGCCTCCCGGCAGTTCACCGGCCAGCCGCTCGCGCAGCAGCGCCGCCTGTTCGGTGAGCCGCCGGTTCATGGCGTACAGCTCCACGAACACGGAGACCTTCGCGCGCAGCACCCAGGGATCGAACGGCTTGGTGAGGTAGTCGACCGCTCCGGCGGCGTACCCGCGGAAGGCGTAGTCGGGTGCGCTGTCGACCACGGTCAGGAAGATGATCGGGATGTTCCTGGTGCGCTCTCTCCGCTTGATGTGCGCGGCCGTCTCGAAGCCGTCCATGCCGGGCATGCGCACGTCGAGCAGGATGAGGGCGAAGTCGGTCGACAGGAGAGCCTTCAGCGCCTCCTCGCCGGAGCGGGCCCGTACGGGCACGACGTCCAGCGAACTCAGGATCGCCTCAAGGGCGATCAGGTTCTCCTCGCGGTCGTCGACCAGCAGGACCCTGGCGCGGTCGGGCATCGATCATGCCTCCTGGGAGTCGCGGGGCTCGGGGGCCGGCAGACCCCTCGTCCGTTCTGTGCCCACGTTCCGCCCGCGCATGAGCCATCCGCGCAGCCGTTCGAGCAGCCGGTCCACGTCGACCGGCTTCGGCACGTAGTCGGACGCGCCCGACGCGATGCTCTTCTCCCGGTCTCCCCGCATGACCTTCGCCGTCAGCGCGATGATCGGCAGATCGGCGAACTGCGGCATCTTCCTGATCGCCGAGGTCGTCGCCCAGCCGTCCATCTCGGGCATCATGATGTCCATCAGGACGAGTGCCACGTCCTCGTTGCGTTCGAGCTGTTCGATGCCCTCGCGGCCGTTCTCGGCGTAGACGACGGTCGAGCCGTGCCGCTCCAGCACGCTGGTCAGCGCGAAGACGTTGCGGATGTCGTCGTCCACGATGAGGATCTTCGCTCCGGACAGCGGGTCGTCGCCCTGCCAGTCGTGGACGTGGCCGTCGGGGATCGGCGCGAGCTGCGCCATGGGCGGGTCGGTCGGGAGCGGGATCTCCGGGAGGATCTCCTTGATGTGCAGCTCGGGCACGTCCACCTCGTGCCCGTCCGAGGCCGCCAGCGAGGTGATCGCACCGCCGTCGGACGCGGCGAGCGGCCCGGAGTAGCTCGGCGGCAGATAGAGCGTGAAGGTGCTGCCCGCCCCGGGCGTGCTCTGGACGTGGATCTCGCCGCCGAGGAGGCGGGCGATCTCCCGGCAGATCGACAGGCCGAGGCCGGTGCCGCCGTACTTGCGGCTGGTCGTGCCGTCGGCCTGCCGGAACTGCTCGAAGATCACTTCGAGCTTGTCCGGGGCGATGCCGATGCCGGTGTCGACGACCTTGAAGGCGAGCATCTCCTGCGCGCCCTGCAGCTTCTCGTCCACGTACGGCACGTCGCCGGGCGCGCGGGTCACCTCCAGCCTGACCTCGCCCTGGTGGGTGAACTTCACCGCGTTGGAGAGCAGGTTGCGCAGGACCTGCTGCAGGCGCTGCTCGTCGCTGCTGACGTCGCCGGGAACCGAGGGATCGACGTCGACGGTGAAGGAGAGCCCCTTGTCCCGCGCGAGCGGGGCGAACGTCGCCTCCATGTACTCGACCAGCGCGGCCAGCGACATGGCCTGCGGGTGGATGTCCATGCGGCCCGCCTCGACCTTGGACAGGTCGAGGATGTCGTTGATGAGCTGGAGCAGCGCCGAGCCGGCGTCGTGGATGGTGCGGGCGAACTCGACCTGCTGCGGCGTCAGGTTGCCCTCGGCGTTCTCCGTGAGCAGCTTGGCGAGCACGAGCAGGCTGTTCAGCGGGGTGCGCAGCTCGTGGGACATGTTCGCGAGGAACTCGGACTTGTAGCGGGACGACACCGCGAGCTGCTCGGCGCGCTCCTCCAGCGTCCGCCGGGCCTGCTCGATCTGGAAGTTCTGGATCTCGATGGCCCGGTTCTGCTTGGCCAGCAGCGCCGCCTTGTCCTCCAGTTCGGCGTTGGACCGGCGCAGTTCCTCCTGCTGGCGCTGCAGCTCGTCCGAGCGCTCCTGCAGCTCGATGGCGAGCCGCTGCGACTCGGTCAGCAGCGCCTCGGTCCGGGAGTTCGCCATGATCGTGTTGATGGTGACGCCGATGGTCTCGACGAGCTGGGTGAGGAACGCCACGTGCACCTGGCTGAACTGGGTGAACGAGGCCATTTCCAGGACGCCGAGCACCTTGTTCTCGAACAGGATCGGCAGCACGACGATCTGCGCCGGGTGCGACCGGCTGAGCCCGGTCTCGATCGTGATCGAGTCGGCCGGCACGTTCTCCAGGATGATCTGCTTGGCCTCCAGGGCGGCCTGGCCGATGATCCCCTCGCCCAGTTCGAAGCACGGCTTGGGGGACGACCCCGGCTGGATGCCGTACCCGGCGATGAGGTTGAGCCGGCCGCCGTCGTACAGGTAGCAGGCGCCGTGGCCGGCCGACACGAGCGGGGTGAGCTCGCTCATGATGAGCCGCGCGACCTCCATGAGGTCGCGGTGGCCCTGCATGAGGCGGGAGATCCGGGCCAGGTTGGACTTGAGCCAGTCCTGCTCCTGGTTGGTCTTGGTGGTCTGGCGCAGGGTGGACACCATCGTGTTGATGTTGTCCTTGAGCTGGGCCAGCTCGCCCGGGGCCTCCACCGTGATCGACCGGGTGAGGTCGCCCCTGGCGACGGCGCTGGTCACCTCGGCGATGGCGCGCACCTGCGTGGTGAGGTTGCCGGCCAGTTCGTTCACGCTCTCGGTGAGCCGCTTCCAGGTGCCCTCGACGCCCTCGACGCGGGCCTGGCCGCCGAGCTGGCCCTCCGAGCCCACCTCGCGGGCGACGCGGGTCACCTCGGAGGCGAAGGACGAGAGCTGGTCGACCATGGTGTTCATGGTGCTCTTGAGCTGCAGGATCTCGCCCTGGGCGTCGACGTCGATCTTGCGGGTCAGGTCGCCGTTGGCGACGGCCGTGGTCACCTGGGCGATGTTGCGCACCTGGTAGGTGAAGTTGCTGGCCATCGAGTTGACGTTGTCGGTGAGGTCCTTCCAGACGCCGGAGACGCCCGGCACCCGGGCCTGGCCGCCGAGGCGTCCCTCGGTGCCGACCTCGCGGGCGACCCGGGTCACCTCCGCGGCGAACGCCGAGAGCTGGTCGACCATCGTGTTCATCGTGTCCTTGAGCTCCAGGATCTCGCCCTGGGCGTCCACGGTGATCTTCTTGGACAGGTTGCCCTGGGCGACGGCGGTGGACACGACCGCGATCTGACGGATCTGGGACGTCAGGTTGTTCGCCATGAAGTTGACGTTGTCGGTGAGGTCCTTCCAGTTGCCCGACACGCCGCGCACCTGCGCCTGGCCGCCGAGGCGTCCCTCGGTGCCGACCTCGCGGGCGACGCGGGTCACCTCGGAGGCGAAGGACGAGAGCTGGTCGACCATGGTGTTCATGGTGCTCTTGAGTTCGAGCATCTCGCCCTGGGCGTCGACGTCGATCTTGCGGGTGAAGTCGCCGTTGGCGACGGCCGTGGTCACCTGGGCGATGTTGCGCACCTGGTAGGTGAGGTTCTTGGCCATCGAGTTGACGTTGTCGGTGAGGTCCTTCCAGACGCCCGACACGCCCTTCACCTCGGCGCGGCCGCCCAGCTTGCCCTCGGTGCCGACCTCGCGGGCGACCCGGGTCACCTCGTCGGCGAACGCCGAGAGCTGGTCGACCATCGTGTTGAGGGTCTCCTTGAGCTCCAGGATCTCGCCCTGGGCGTCCACGGTGATCTTCCTCGACAGGTCGCCCTTCGCGACTGCGGTGGACACCACGGCGATCTGCCGGACCTGCGAGGTCAGGTTGTTCGCCATGAAGTTGACGTTGTCGGTGAGGTCCTTCCACGTCCCGGAGACGCCGCGCACCTGCGCCTGGCCGCCCAGCTTGCCCTCGGTGCCGACCTCACGGGCGACCCGGGTGACCTCCTCGGCGAACGCCGAGAGCTGGTCGACCATCGTGTTGACGGTGTGCTTGAGCTCCAGCATCTCGCCGACGGCGTCGACGGTGACCTTGCGGCTCAGGTCGCCCCTGGCCACCGCGGTCGTCACCTCGGCGATGTCGCGCACCTGCGCGGAGACGCGGTCGGACATCGTGTTGACGGCCTCGGTGAGGTCGCGCCAGCTTCCCGACATGCCGCGCAGGTTCGCCCGGCCGCCCAGCCTGCCCTCGGTGCCGAGGTCGCGGGTGACCCGCGTCACCTCCGAGGTGAACAGCGAGAGCTGGTCGACCATGCCGTTGATGGCCTTGCCGAGCCGCCGCACCTCGCCCCGGGCCGCGCGGTCCACGTCGATCCGGCGGGACAGGTCGCCCTTGGCCACCGCGTCGATGACGTCGGCGGCGCCGCTGACCGGGGTGACGATCGCGTCGATCAGGTCGTTGACCGAGCCCACGCTCTCCGCCCACGCGCCCACGCCCGGTCCCGGGCTGAGCCGCTCGGTGAACCGGCCCTCCTTGACGACCTCGCGGCGCACCCGGGCCAGCTCGTTGGCCAGGTGCTCACGCCGGTCCGCCACCTCGTTGAGCAGCAGCCGGATCTCGCTGAGGATCCCCGCCGGGGCGTGGGAGACGCGCCGGCGGAAGTCGCCGTCCCGCCAGGTGATGAGGGTTTCGAGAAAGGGAACGAGATCGGATTCGGTGTAGGTCCGTTCGGTCCCGGCCAGTTCGACGTTGGCGGGCGACATCTAGCCTCCTTTACCCCGATCGGGGCTGACGCGACCAAGGCAGCGGCCGATACGACCTTGTCCAGCCGTGGACTCCATGCCAGTCTGTCACGTTCCGTGGGGTGCGGGGCCCCCTTGCCTGACCCGGTGTCAGCCAGAAGTGTGGTAAGCAGGAGGCAGTGCCTGTTTCCCCTCGTGCCGTTCTCGCCGCGTCCTTCACGCCGGGCGAGACGGCCGTACCCGATGCGAAGCGGTTCACGCGTGAAGTGATGACGGCGTGGGCTGCCCTGTCCGTGTGCCCGGAGGCCGAGCGGCTGGTGGGCGAACTCGTCGCGGAGGCGTCGGGAGGGCCCTTCGAGGTCGCCTGGCTGCACCACGGTGAGAACGTCCAGGTGGAGGTGCGGGAGAAGACGGACGGCTCGGACTTCGGGCCGCAGGCCGAGGCCGTGACCTGGGGTGTGACGTTCACCTCGGCCCTGCGCACCCGGTGGGCCCGGCTCGACCTGCCCGGCGGTGAGCCGGTGCAGAGCGACGAGTGGCTGCTGGAGGCCGCGCACGGCCCGGGCTGGCTCGGCTTCCTGGCGGACGCGAGCGACCTGCTCGCGGGCACGCTCAACCCCGAGATGGTGCCGGCGATCATCGCGCAGATCGTGGTGCCGCGCCTGGCCAGCTGGTGCGCCGTCTACACCGCGCAGGACGGCTCGGGCGACCTGCGCCCCGCGTACCTGTGGCACGCGGACGAGACCCAGATCGACGCCATGCGCGACGAACTGGAGGACGTCGCGCTGCCGGCCGACGAAGGGCCCGCCGTGCTGCCGCTGGGTGAGTGGCAGGCGCTGGCGTACCCGCTGACCGCGCGCGGGCGGCGGCTCGGCGTGATGTGCCTGGGCCGGCGCGACCACTTCCCCGACGAGGCGATGCAGATCGCCGAGGACCTCGGCCGCCGCGCGGCGCTGGCGCTCGACAACGCCCGCCTGTACGCGCAGCAGGCGGCGGCCAACCGGGCGCTCCAGCGCAGCCTGCTGCCGCCCGACGAGCCGGACACGCCCGGCCTCGACTTCCATGTGATCTACGAGCCGGCCGGGGAGACCAACGAGGTCGGCGGCGACTTCTACGACCTGTTCCCGGTCGCCCAGGGCGTCTGGCGCTTCGCGATCGGCGACGTCTGCGGCACCGGCCCCGAGGCCGCCGCCGTGACCGGGCTGGCCCGGCACACGCTCCGGCTGCTCGCCCGCGAGGGGTACGGCGTGGCCGCCGTCGTGGGCCGCCTCAACCAGGCCATCCTGGAGGAGGGGGAGCGGGCCCGCTTCCTGACGCTGCTGCACGGCCAGATCAACGTCGTGCCCGAAGGACTCGACATCCGGCTCGTCTCCGCCGGGCACCCGGAGGCGATGCGGCTGCGGCCGAACGGCGACGTCGAGGTCGTGGCCTCGCCGCAGTCGCTGCTCGGGGTGTTCCCCGAGGCGAGGTTCCAGGAGGACGAGCTGCGGCTCACCCCCGGTGACGTGCTGCTCGGCGTGACCGACGGGGTGACCGAGCGGCGGTCGGGCGACCGGCTGCTGGACGACGACGGCGGCCTCGCCAGGCTGCTGGCGGAGTGCGCGGACCTGTCCGCCCGCGCCGTCGCCGAACGCATCCGCCGCGCCGTGCAGGACTTCGCGCCCGAGCCGAGCGCCGACGACCTCGCCATCCTCGTCCTGCGCGCCCCCTGACCGGCCGGGTCGCGCAGGTCAGGTCAGGTCAGGCCAGTTCAGGCCCCGCCCAGGGCGCGTACGGCGAACTCGATGGACGCCCCCATCTGCCGGATCCGCTCCTCGACCGCAGGCGTGCCGCCGGGTCCCGCCGCGTACCGGTAGAGGGACGCCTCGCGGCCGTGGTCGGCGAGGGCCCGCACGTAGTGCTCCACCTGCTCCATCGGGCAGTGCGGATCGTCGTCTCCCGCGATGATCAGCAGCGGCGCCTCGACCATGTCGGCGTAGGTGATCGGGGAGGACGCGGCGTACCGGTCGGGCACCTCGTCCGGAGAGCCGCCGAGCAGCGCCCGGTGCGCCGCGCGCAGGCACTCGGCCTCGTGCTCGTACATCGCCGCGTGATCGGGGATGGGCGTGGTCGCGATCCCCGCCGCCCAGGCCTTCGGCTGGGTGCCGAGCGCGAGCAGGGTCAGGTAGCCGCCCCACGCGGCCCCGGCGAGCACGAGACGGTCGGCGTCGGCGATGCCGTGCTCCACGGCATAGTCGCGCACGGCCGCCACGTCGGCGAGCTCGATGTGGCCGACGTCTCCGCGCAGCGCGTCGCGCCAGGCCGAGCCGTACCCGGCCGAGCCGCGGTGGTTCACCCGGATCACGGCGAAGCCGTTGTCCACCCACGCCGCCACCTGCGGCTGGAAGGAGTCGTCGTCCTGCCCGCCCGGCACGCCGTCGAACGCGGCCGGCTGGCTGTGCAGCAGGAACACCGCCGGGTACGGCGCGGCGGCCCGTTCCGGCCGGGAGACGAGGGCGTGGATCCGGCCGCCCGGGCCGTCCACGTCGATGTCCTCCAGCGGCACGGACGGCGGTGGCGTACGGCCGGGGCTGAAGACCACGTGGCCGTTGCTGGACCTGATCACCGGAGGGTGGGCCGCGCTCGACCACGCGTACTCGACGGTGCCGTCGGGCCGGGGCGCCGCCGCCTCGATCACCCCGTGCGGGCTGTCGATGGGGGTGAGGCCCCCACCGGCCAGGTCGTAGCGCAGCAGTTCGGTGCGGCCCCGGTGGTTGTGGACGATCAGCAGGGCGCGGCCGTCGTCGTACCAGTCGGCGGAGATCTCCCCGCGCACCCGCAGCCAGATCTCCCGCTGCTCGCCGGTCACCGGGTCCCACACGAGCGGCTCGCGGCGGCCCCGGCGCTCGTGCAGGACCAGCAGCCGCCGGTCGCCGGGCACGGGGGCGAAGCGGGCCGCGATCACTCCCTTGCCGGGCCCGTCGTCCAGTTCGGCGACCACCGACCCGTTCGTCTTCACGACCCGTACGGCCGGGTGCAGCAGGTCGCCGTGCTCGCTGTGGTTGACGGCGACGACCGCCCCGTCGAGGGACATGTCGGCGACCACGGCGTACTCGTCGTGGTGGTAGAGCCGCACCGGCTCGTCTCCCGGCCGGGCCAGCAGGATCTCGAAACCGTCCCGGGAGGAACGGCCGACCGCCGCGGTGCCGTCGGAGGCGAGCGCGAGCCCGCCCGGATGACCGGGCGGCAGGGACAGGGGCACGTTGGGACCGCCGTCGAACGGCTGCCGCGACCAGACGCCCTGCCCGTCGCCCTCGGCGTCGCCGAACCACCAGACCCAGCGGCCGGTCGGATCGATCGCGCCGTACCGCGTGCCGTGGGGGCGGTCGGTGACCTGGCGGGTGCGCCCGTTCGACCGGTCCCAGGCGTAGATCTCCCAGGCGCCGGAGGCGTTGCCGCGGTAGACGGCACGGTGCGGCGCCTGCCGCGCCCACGTGGGCAGGGTCACGCGGGGTGCCCGGAACCTGGCCTGCCAGCGTTCCTCGGCCTTCATGCCGCCCTCCCCAGCGCTCCTACGGGGTCGCGTTCAGTATGTCCGGTGAGGCGTAACAATGACCGCTAAATGGGTGATGTCGGGCGAGGATTCCGCCCACAGAGGAAAGGTCAGGTGCGGGCGGCCCAGCGGGAGACGCGGAACGAGGCGCTCACCTCGACCGGGTCGGGCAGATCGCCGATTCCCGCTGCCAGTTCCTCCGGGCGGGTGTGCCAGGCACTCGGGCCCATGCCGACCACCGCCCCGACCTCCTCGTGGCCGAGGGAGAGCGTGAACTCCTCCGTCTCCTCGTCCTCCCGGGTGAACGCGCCACCCAGGCTCTCCTCCAGGCGGCGTTCCTTGTCCTCGTCCACCGACAGCAGGCCGAGCCGTTCCACGAGCGGGCGCAGATGGCCGGGGCCTGGCGTGACGACGACCAGCGTCCCGCCAGGCCGCAGGACGCGGGCGAACTCCGGCGCGTTGCGCGGCGCGAAGACGTTGAGCAGCACGTCGACGCGGTCGTCGCCAACCGGGAGGGGCCGCCACACGTCCGCGACGACCGCGCCGACGCGGGGATGGGCCCGCGCGGCCCGCCGCAGCGCGTGCTTGGACACGTCGAGCGCGATCCCCACCGCGCCGTCGCCGAGCGCCGCCGCCAGGTAGTGGCCGGTGCCCGCCCCGGCGTCGGCGACCACCTCCGCGCCCGCGCACAGCCGGGCGAGGCGGCGGGCCAGCGGAGCGTAGTGGCCCGCGTCGAGGAAGCGCGCCCGCGCCGCCACCATGTCAGGCGTGTCGGCCGTGCCCGCGGGCCGGGTGAGCATGTTCACGTACCCCTGGCGCGCGACGTCGAAGGAATGGCCGCTCCCGCACCGCACCGATCCCCCGGCGAGGTGGGTCCTCGCCCCGCAGAGGGGGCAGGCGAGCAGGTCGATGACGTCGGCGAGCACGCCTCCATCATCCCGGCCGCCCGGGCGTCGTCGCACCCGCCGTATCGTGGTCGGATGCCGTACGAGCCGAGAGTAGTGGCCGGTGTCGAGATCACTCCGCTGTGCGACGCCGTGGGCCCGATGGGACCGCCCATCCGTAAACCGCTGCCGGAGATGTTCGCCGGCTCGTCGTTCGGGCCGGACGAGGAGTGGGTGCTCCACTTCCACTGCTTCCTGCTGCGGGCCGGGGGCCGTACGGTCCTGGTGGACACCGGCATCGGCGGCGCGGACTCGCCCGCGACCTGGGCGCCCCTGCCCGGACGGCTCGGCGCGGAACTGGCCGCCGCCGGGGTCGCCCCGGCCGACGTCGACGTCGTGGTGGTGACCCACCTGCACAGCGACCACGCCGGCGGGTGCGTCGTGGACGGCGCCCCGGCCTACCCGAACGCCCGCCACCTGCTGCAGCGGGCGGAGGTCGAGTGGGCGTCCGGCCCGGTGCGCGAGCGGATCATCCTGCCTCTGGGGGACCGGGTCGACGTCCTCGACGGCGACGCCGAACCCGTCCCCGGGGTCCGGGTGCTGCACGCCCCCGGGCACACGCCCGGCCACCAGTGCGTACAGGTGGGGGACGTGCTGATGAGCGGCGACCTCCTGCACCACCCGGCGCAACTCGCCGATCTCACGATCCGCTACGTGTACGACGAGGATCCCGATCTCGCCGTACGGACGCGCCGGAGCCTCCTCGCCCGCGCCGCCGTCCTCGCCCCCGCCCACTTCCCCCAGCCCTTCGTCGCCCTGCGGACGAATCTCTGACTCAACGGATCCACTTGTGTGCGGTCCGTAACGGTAAAGGTCATGGAGTATGCGAACCCGGCGACGCACAGGGGGCCTGCGCGCATCTCTCGTAAGAACCAGGTCACCCTTCCGGTCTCCCTCCTGTGCAAGCTGGGTCTCGGGCCGGGCGATGCGGTCGACATTGCGGACGAGGGTGATCACATCGTGATTCGCCGTCACCGCAGCCGCTTCAAGGACGTAACAGGGACCATTCCCGGTTTCACCGATGCGGTAGACGTGGAGAACAGCCGGGACAGCTGGCAATGACTGGCCGACCCCTGGTGATGCTCGACACGAACATCTTGAGCCCGGTCAGGCGGGGGCCGGGGCGGGGGTGAGGGGAGCGGAGGCGCGGCGGCGGGCGCGGGTGCGGTAACGCATGACCTGGACGGCGCCGAGCAGCCAGACGGGGTACTGCACGGCGAAGGCCCAGTGGTAGCCACCCTGCAGGTCCAGCGTGACGCCGATGAGCGCGATCACGGACATCGAGGCGGCGAAGCCGCCGCCGTTGACGATTCCGGTGGCGACGCCGATGCGTTCGGCGGGGTTGAACGTTCTGGCGTAGTCGAAGCCGATGACCGCACCGGGCCCGTTCGTGGCGAGGGCCACCATCAGGAGCCCGAGCGTCCAGACGGGGGCGCGGCCGGGCCACAGCAGGACGAGCGTCCACGCGCCGGCCGTGCCACCAATGATCGTCAGCACCATCCACGAGCGGCGCTGCGGGAAGCGGCCGGCGAGGTGGCCGAGCAGCGGCCCGCAGGCCATGGCGAGCAGGGTCAGCGAGGTCAGCAGCATCCCGGCCGTCCGGGGCGACAGGCCCTGGCCCTGCACCAGGAACGGATATCCCCACAGGAGGGTGAACGCCGCCGCCGACGACGAGGTGGCGGCGTGGGTCCACATGCCGAGGCGGGTGCCCGGCTCGGCCCAGGCGGCGCGCACTCCGGACGCCGCCGGAGCGCGTTCGGGCCGCCGGTCGCGCAGCCCCGCCGCGACCGCGACCAGGGCCACGCCGCCGAGCCCCGCCGCCCACAGGAAGGTCGGGGTCCAGCCGTACGCGTGCAGCGAGGTGATCAGCGGTACGGCCGACACGACCGCGCCGAACTGGCCGAGGATGCCGGTGAGCTGCACGATCAGCGGGTTTCGGCGGGGTGGGAACCAGACGTTCACCACCCGGATCACGCTGATGAACGTCATCGCGTCGCCGCAGCCGACCAGCACCCGGCCGGCGGCGGCCGTGACAAGATCGGCCGAGACGGCGAACAGAAGCTGGCCGAGAGCCATCACCGCGGCGCCGGCGAGCAGCATCCGCCGGGAGCCCAGGCGGTCGACCAGCACCCCGACGGGGATCTGCATGGCCGCGTAGACGAGCAGTTGCAGCATCGCGAGGGTGGACAGCGCCGTCGAACCGACTCCGAACCTCGTCGCCGCGTCGATGCCGGTGACGCCGAGCGACTGGCGATGGAAAACCGCGATCATGTACGCGAGCACACCGGCGGCCCAATAGATCAGAGCTTTTCGACTGTTCCCACCCGTATGCACCACGTAGACGCATTTTACCGTTGCATGCTTCTTGTCCCTTGTGTGACCCGGTGTGAGTCCGGACACGCCGACGCCGGGACGGCGCCAGTGTCGACTGGGCCGTCCCGGTGCGGGCTTCGGTGATCAGACGAGGACCGGGACCCGCTCCTCGGGAGTCTCGGGGGCCTCCTCGGCCGCGTCGTCGCCATGGGAGAGCCGCGGGAGCCAGCCGAGCCAGCGCGGCAGGTACCAGTTCCAGTCGCCGAGCAGCTTCATCGTGGCCGGCAGCAGCACCGCCCGGACGATGGTCGCGTCGATCAGGACCGCCACCGCGAGGCCGATGCCCATCTGCATGAACGTCAGCAGCGACAGCGTGGCGAACGTCGCGAACACCGCCACCATGATGAGCGCGGCGCTCGTCACGACGGCCGCCGTGCTCCTGATCCCGAACGCCACGGCGTCCTCGGTGCTCATGCCCTTGTCGTACGCCTCCCTGATCCGGCTGAGGATGAACACGTGGTAGTCCATCGACAGCCCGAAGAGGATCACGAACAGGAACAGCGGCAGCCAGTTGGTGATCGTCCCCGTCGAGTGGAAGCCCAGCAGGCTCTCGCCGTACCCCTTCTGGAAGACCAGCACGAGCACGCCGTACGCCGCGGCGACGGACAGCAGGTTGAGCGCGATGGCCTTGACCGCCACGACCAGCGAGCGGAACGACACCAGCAGCAGCACGAAGGCCAGCAGCAGCACGAACGCGAAGACCAGCGGGATCCTGCGGCCGAGCTGTTCGTTGAAGTCCATCGAGCCCGCGGTGTTGCCGGTGACGTGGGCGCCCGGGAGGGCGGCCGGCACGACCTCGTCGCGCAGCGTGCGGATCGCGTGCTCGGACACCTCGTCGGCGCCGGTGCCCTTGATGCCGATACTGATCTTCGCCACGGTCTTCGCGGGGTTGACGGCGACGGCGAAGGGCTCGTTGGCCTCGCCGGTGGCCAGCGCCCGCCGCTTGAAGTCCTCGATCTTCGCGGTGAACGCGGGCGTCGTCACGTCGGCGGCCTCGACCACGACGACCGCGGGCTCGTTGCCGCCGGGGAACGCGTTGTCGATCCGCTTGAACGTCTCGGCGATCTGGTAGTCGCCCTGCAGGTCGTCGATGGTCTGCGCACCGGTCTTCAACTGGAAGGCGGGGATCGCGAGGCCCACGAGCAGGCCGCCGGCGAGGAGCACCGAGACGAGCGGGTGGCGCAGCACCGGGCGCATGATCGCCCCCCAGACCCGGCTCTGGCCGCCGCGCACGCCGAGCACCCGGCGCCACGTCACCCGGCCGCCGGTGACGACCCGTACGACTCCGTGGACCAACCGGGCGTCGATCTTGTCGCCGATCAGCGAGAGCAGGGCGGGCAGGACGGTCAGCGAGCCGACGACGGCCGTGAGCACCACGAGGATCGTGCCCTCGGCGAAGCCCATGAAGACGCCGTTGCCGGTGAGGAACATGCCCGCCATGGCGACGATGACGGTGATGCCGGAGATCAGCACGGCGCGTCCCGAGGTGGCCGCCGCGATCTCGATGGCCCGCTTCTTGCTCCGGCCCCTCGCCCTTTCTTCCCTTTCTCTCATTATGTAAAAAAGGCTGTAATCGACACCTACGGCCAGGCCGATGAGCAGCATGACGTTGCTCGTGGCGGAGTCGACGTGCAGGAGGTGGCTGGTGAAGGCCAGCAGGCCCGTCGCGGCGAAGATCGCGGTCATCGCGAGCGCGACCGGCACGATCGCCGCCAGCAGCGCGCCGAACGCGGCGAGCAGGATCCCGATCGTGATGGGCAGTGAAAGCTGCTCGGCGCGGACGAAGTCCTTGTCGATCGCCTCACCGATCAGCTTGCCCGCGCTGGCCGATCCGGCCTCCTCCACGCGCAGGTCCGGATGCGCCCCCTGCACCCGGGCCACCGCGTCGAGCACCGGCTGGATCCGCTCCTCGGCCGTGCCGCCGTCGCCCTTCATGTCGAACTGCACCAGCGTCGTCCGCCGGTCCTGCGTCACCGGCGACGGCTCCTTGTCGTACGGCGTGCGCACGTGCTCGACCTGGCCGGTGGCCTCCACGGCCTTCCTGACGTCCTCGACCGCCCGGCGGAAGGCCGGGTCGGCGATGGTCAGCGTCCCCGTGCGCGACTGGACCAGCACGATCTCGCCGGCCACGTCCTTGAACGCAGCGCCGTCGAGGATCCGCTCCGCCTGGCGGGAGTCGCCGTTCGCGGATTCGTAGCCGCGCATCTCCACCGTGCCGGCGGCGTTGCCCGCGACCGTCGCCACGGCGACGAACGCGATCCAGATGAGCAGCGCCAGCCAGCGGTGGCGTGCGCTCCAGCCGCCGATGGCGGCGGCGATGTTCCTGCGGCCTCTCATGACCTCCCCTTTTCACGACTGTCTCGACGGTAGAAGTCGATCAAGGGCGAAACATCGGGCGAGCAGACCAGATCGCGCGTACTGCCCTGGGCGTACGCCGCTCCTCCCAGCGGTCTAGGGGACGTCCCCGACTAGGCTCAGGGACATGCGATCGGAACTGCGGTGATACCGGCGGAGGCCTTCTACGCCGGCCTGTTCAAGGTGGCCGCCGCGGCGGCCGGGTTCGTCACCGATCCCTCGGGCCGGGTCCTGCTCGTCAAGCCGGGCTACCGCGACCACTGGGGCTGGCCGGGCGGGCACGTCGACGAGGGCGAGTCGCCCGAGGCGGCCTGCCACCGGGAGCTGGCCGAGGAGCTGGGCCTCGTCCTGCCGGTGGGCCACCTGCTCGTCGTCCACTGGGTGCCGCCGCTCGACGACCGGCCTATTCCGCTGGTCCACTTCCTGTTCGACTGCGGGGTCGTGGAGGACGGCACCGGCATGGTGCTCCAGGAGGAGGAGCTGGAGGACTACGGCTTCTTCACCGCCGAGCAGGCCGCTCCTCTCCTCCCGGCGTACCTGCTGGCCCGGCTGACCGCCGCGGCGCGGGCGCGGGAGAGCGGTACGACCGAGTACCTCGGCGGCTCCGTCCTCGAATAGTTCTCCTCCGCGTGGAAATGGGGTGGGCGAACGGAACGACGAGCGCGAGTGACGGAAGCGGGACGGTGTGGCATGGGTGATCCGGAGCTCAAGAAGGAGCTTGAGGAGCTGGACGCGCAGATCGAGCGCATGCGCCGGGACAGCGTGCAGATGCGCGAGGAGATCGGGCAGAGCTGGGACGCGCCCACCGACATGGCGGAGCGGGCCACCCTGCTGACCAACGTCGAACAGCAGGAGGCGCTGATCGACGACCTGCAGGTCAGGCGCGAGCAGATCCTGCGGCGCATGGGCTCCGCCTGAGCGACGGCCGCGCCGGCGAAAGTACGCTGGTAGAGGCCACTGGCGTACGGACGACGGGGGCGGCATGGGCGTCATGACCGCTGAGGGACCGGGAGGCGCGGGCTTCGTCGGGCGCGGTCCCGAGCTGGCCGGGATCGGGCGTCTGCTGGGGACCGCGGGCGTGGTCACCGTGGTGGGCGTGGGCGGCGTCGGCAAGACCCGCCTCGCCCTGCGGGTGGCCGAGAAGGCGCGCGGGAGCTTCCCCGGCGGCGTCCGGGTGGCCGAGCTCGCCGCACTGGAGGACCCCGCGCTGCTGGTGCACGCCGTGGGCGATGCCCTGCCGGTCGCGGGCCACTCGGCCGGGCCGCCCCTGGAGGCGGTGATCGACCGGCTGCGCGGCGGGCCGGCCCTGGTCGTGCTGGACGGCTGCGAGCACCTTCTCCCCGGGTGCGCGCCGTTCGTGGACACGCTGGTCCGCGCGCTTCCCGAGCTTCGGGTCCTGGTCACCGGCAGGCGGCCGCTCGGTCTTCCGGGCGAGCGGGTGGTCGAGCTCGCGCCGCTCCCGGAGCCGGACGCGGTGCGGCTGTTCGCGGATCGCGCCGCCGCCGTCGTGCCGGGGTTCGGGACGGCAGGGTTCAAGACGGCCGGGTGCGAGGTGGCGGGGATCTGCCGCCGCCTCGGCGGGCTGCCGCTCGCGATCGAGATGGCCGCCGCACGGCTGCGCGACCTGTCGGTGCGGCAGGTGCTGGAGGGGCTGGACGCCAGGTCGCGGCATCGGTGCGCGCTGCGGGTGCTGTTCGAGTGGAGCCACGACCTGTGCACGCCCGGCGAACGGCTGCTGTGGCGGCGGGTCTCCGTCTTCGGCGGCGGCGTGGACCTGGAGGCGGCCGAGCACGTGTGCGCCGGGGACGGCGTCGCCCGGGAGCACGTGCCCGCGCTGGTCGCCGGTCTGGCCGACGCGGCGGTCCTGCTCCGGCGGGAGCGCGACGGGGTGGTCCGCTACCACCTCCACGACACGGTCCGGGCGTTCGGCCGTGCGCTGCTGGCCGAGACCGGCGAGGAGGCGGCGCTGCGCCGGCGGCACCGCGACTACTACCGGAAGATCACCTCGCGGGCCTGGGCGGAGCCGTCCGGCGCCGCGCAGCGGTCCTGGACCGGGCGCCTCCAGCGCGAGCACGCCGACCTGCGTACGGCGCTGGACTGGTCGCTGCGCGAGCCGGGAGAGGCCGGGACGGCCCTGACGATGATCGCGGAGCTGCTGTACCACTGGAGCGGCCGCCACCTGTCGGAGGGGGCGGGCTGGTTCGGCCGGGGCCTGGCCGCCCAGACGGATCCGGGTGAGGTGCGCGCCCACGGCCTGTGGGCGGGGGCCTGGATCTCCCTGCTCGGCGGAGACCACTCCACCGCGGCCGTGCGGCTGGCGGAGGCCGGGGCGATCGCCGCGCGGCTCGGCCTGCGGGGGATCCACGGCCACGTCGCGTTCCTCACCGGCATGACCGCCGTCCGCGGGGGTGACCTGTGGGCCGGCATGCGGTGGTACGAGGAGGCCGCGCGGGCCCACCGCGCCGTCGGCGACCCCGTCGGTCTCGCGCTCGCCCTCAGCCGGCTCGCCCTGGCGAACGCGTCCCTCGGCCGTCCGGAGGCCCGCGGCCTCGCCGAGGAGTGCGTGGCCCTGTGCGACCTGTACGGCGAGGGCCGGCACCGGGCGTACGCGCTGCTCGCGCTGTCGATCTCCGCCTGGCGCCGCGGGGACGCGCGGGCGGCCGTGGAGCACGGCGACGAGAGCCTGCGGCACAGCGCCCTGCTGGACGACCGGCTCGGCCTGGGCGTGAACCTGGAGGCCCATGCCTGGTTCGCGGCGGGAGCGCGCGACCACGAGCGGGCGGCCCGGCTGCTGGGCGCCGCCGATGCCGTCTGGGCGGCCGCCGGGTCGCGAATGGGGGAGTTCGGCTACCTGCACCGATTCCACGACGCGTGCGTGGCGGCGACCCGTACGGAACTCGGCGAGGCCGCCTTCCGGGCCGCGCTCGCCCGGGGCGCGGCCATGCCCTCGGACGAGGCGGTCGCGTACGCCCTGGCGGACAGACCGCCCGCCGCCCACGCACCCGGGAAGATCGCGCCGTTGACCCGCAGGGAGACCGAGATCGCGCGGTTGGTGGCCGAAGGGCTGAGCAACAAGGACATCGCCGGCAGGCTGGTCATCTCGCAGCGCACCGCCGAGGGCCACATCGAGCACATCCTCGAAAAGCTGGGGTTCCGGTCCCGCGTCCAGGTCGCGGCCTGGGTGAACAGGAGGCCGGCCGTCTAGGGCCTGCTGGAGAGAGGCCGCGTGCGATCGCGCGGGCCGGCGACTCCGGGTCCGGCAGGCGGTGACCCGCGTGCCCCGCCTCGACGCGGCGAGCCCGGCCCCGGCAGGTCACGTCGCGGCGGGGGCCGGTTATTAGAGTTGCGTCATGAGTCCCAGGATCGCGACCGCCGAGACCGTCTCCCGTGAACAACTGCTCGACTTCGTCCGTGACCGCCACAAGGCCATCCTGATCACGACGAGAAGCGGCGGCGGGCCGCAGGCGTCCCCGGTGTCCTGCGGCGTCGACCCCGAGGGGCGCATCGTCGTGTCGACGTACCCCGAGCGGGCCAAGGCCCGCAACGCCCGCCGCGACCCCCGCGTCAGCGTGGTCGTGCTGTCGGACGACTTCGACGGACCGTGGGTGCAGGTGGACGGCGCCGCCGAGGTGCTCGACCTGCCCGACGCCCTTGAGCCGCTGGTGGAGTACTACCGCTCGATCTCGGGCGAGCACCCCGACTGGGAGGAGTATCGCGCGGCGATGATCCGGCAGGGCAAGTCGCTGCTGCGGGTCACCCCGATCTCCTGGGGCCCGGTGGCCACCGGCGGGTTCCCGCCGCGCCTGGCCTGACGCCGAGGAGACGCCACTCGTCCGAAGAGCTCGCCCCGCACGCATGAGCGCACGGGGCAGTACGGCTAGGCGTGCGGGGGGCGGCCTTCGGCGAGTCCGAACAGGGGCAGGCAGGGTTCGAGACCGTGGATCGCGAACCCGTCCGGGGCCGTCCAGTCCTCGCGGGCCAGCCGCACGCGCTGTTGCTGAGCCGCCTCGTCCCGGCGCCGGTGCACCTCGATGCCGTCGTCCCGGTAGCCGAGCCTGCGCGACACGGCGAGCGACCGTGGGTTGTCGGTGAAGGCGGACGACACCGCGTGGCGCGCCCCGAGCCCGGCGAACGCGAGGTGCAGGACGGCGGCGCGCATCTCGGTGCCGATGCCCTTGCCCTGGAAGCGCAGGCCCAGCCAGGAGCCGGTGGAGATCTCCCGGGTGTACGCGAAGTCGCGGCCGGCCATCTCCTGCGTGCCGACGATCCGGCCCTCCCAGGCGACGACGAAGGAGCAGTGCCAATCGTCGGGGGACCAGGTGCCCCACTGCCGGAAATGCATCTGGACCGTCGAGCGGGCGCGCTCGTGCGGCGGGGCGTCCGTCCACGGCACCCCGAACGGCATCCCCCCGGGCTCGTGGACGCCCTCCGCCGCGCGGTCGGCGAGCGCGTCGAGGTCGTCCAGGGTGGGCAGCCGTAGCTCCAGCCGGGGGGTCGTCACCTTGAGTGCGAAGAGCGGCCAGTGTCGCATGCGCCGATCGTGGCAAGACCGGGTGCCTCGCCGCACCCCGATTTCCGGGAACGGCCCTGGCTCTGATGCGGCTCTGATGTGCGCCTCCTACCGTCGGCGGGTGCCGGTGGCACACCGGCACCCGCGCCGCGGCCGACGGCGTCGTCGCCGCGGTCCGGCGCCCGCGAGACGAAGGAGCTGGACGTGCACGATCCCGCCGCGCCCACCGCGCCCGCCGCATCTCCCCTGCCCGCCGAGGCCGATGCCGTGGCGTTTCCGCAGGTGCTCCTGGACGCGCTGCAAAGCGCGCCCGGCAGCCCGGCCTTCGAACACGGGGGCAGGGCCGTCTCCCGGGGCGAGCTGCTGGGCCTGATCGGGCACCTGGCCGTGGCGATGCGGGAGGCCGGTCTCGGGCCCGGCCGGGGCGTCGCCGTACGGACGGGGGTCACGCCGGAGGCGTTCGCCGCCCAGATCGCCGCGCACGTGCTGGGCTGCCGCGTCGTGAGCGTGAAGCCCGGATACACGCCCCGTCAGCTCGCGCACGTCCTCGGGACGGGCGTCGACGCGGTGGTCGTCGACCCGGAGTCCGCGACCCCGGAGGTGCTCGACGCCGCCGGGCCGGCGACGGTGCTGTCACTCGGTCCCGTCGAGGGCGTGCCCGCCGCCGTCGACATCCTCACCGCGGCCGGAACGGGCGGCGGTCCGATACCCGAGGTCACGGCGCGGCCGGACGACGTGGCCCTGCTGACCTTCACCAGCGGCAGCACCGGAGAGCCGAAGGGCTGCGTGCTCACCTACCGCGCTCTCGCCGCGCACTGGTCCTGGCCGCGCGTCTGGTCGTCGGTCGAGCCCGGCTTCACCGACCGGTTCGGGCGGCACCTGCTGTTCGGCACCCTGGCCAGCCTGGTGATGCTGGAGTTCCTGGGGCCGTGCCTGCTCGGCGGCGGCACCGTGGTCATCCCGGAGGACGACGGCCGGCCGCTGTTCCCGTACGCGGTCGAGCGCCACCGCATCACCAGCGCCATCGTGACCGCGCCCCGGCTGTGCCAGATGCTCGACCTGCTCCGCGAGGAGCGGGTCGACGTCGGCAGCCTGCGCATGCTGATGGTCTCCGGGTCGCCCATCAGCCCCCACCGGATGCGTGAGGCGGCGGACCGGCTCGGTCCCGTCGTCTACCAGGCGTACGGCGCGACCGAGGCCGGGATGATCACCATCCTCAACCCCGGCGACCTCACCCGCGCGCCGGCCTCCGTCGGCCGTGCCCACCCCAGCGTCGAGATCAGCGTGCGCGACGAGGAGGGCCGCCCGGTCGTGACGGGACGCACCGGTGAGGTCCACGTGCGCAGCCCCTTCCTGATGACGGGCTACTGGGGACAGCCGGAGGAGACCCGCGACGTGCTGCGGGACGGCTGGCTGCGCACCCGCGACCTCGGCCGCCTCGACGACGCGGGCCTGCTCTACCTGGCCGGCCGGACCAGGGACGTCGTCATGGTCAACGCGATCGTCGTCTACGCCGGTCCCATCGAGCGGGTGCTGGCCGGGCACCCGGACGTGGCCGAGGCGTACGTGACCGGCGCGCCGGACGAGCGGACGGGGGAGGCCGTCCACGCGTTCGTCGTCCCCGTGCCCGGCCGCACGCCGGACTCCGCGGCCCTGGCCGACCTGGTCCGCGCCGAGCTCGGCGCGGACAGCGTGCCCCGGACGATCACGACGGTGCCCGGAGTGCCGGTCGCGGCGAGCGGCAAACCAGACAAGCGCGCCCTGCTGGAACGGCACCCGCCGTCCGCGCTCTGAGAGTTTTCTGAGAATCACCCGCCAACACTGGTGAAACTTCAACCACCCCAGCGAGGGAGGCGGCAGTGCCGGAAAAGATCCTTGACTACCTGGTGATCGGCGCCGGACCGGCGGGCCTGCAGATGGGCCACTTCCTGCACCGGGCGGGGCGGAGCTACCGGATCCTGGAGGCGACGCCCGCGCCGGGCGCGTTCTTCCGGACCTTTCCCCGCCACCGGACGCTCATCTCCATCAACAAGAAGTACACCGGTTGGGAGGACCCGGAGCTCAACCTCCGGATGGACTGGAACTCGCTGCTGTCCGACGACCCCCGGCTCCTGTTCACCCAGTACAGCGACCGCTACTTCCCCGACGCCGACGACATGGTCCGCTACCTGGAGGACTTCGCCGCCACGCAGGAGCCGAACATCACGTACGACGCGCGGGTCGCCGAGGTCGCGCGCCCCGACGCCGGCGGCCCGTTCAGGGTGACCGACGAGAGCGGCCGGACGTTCACGGCCCGGCGGGTGATCGTCGCGACGGGGGTCACGCAGCCCAACGTCCCGCCGATCCCCGGCATCGAGACCGCCGAGCAGTACGGCGCCGTCTCCGTCGACCCCGCCGACTTCACGAACAAGCGGGTGCTGATCATCGGCAAGGCCAACTCGGCCTTCGAGACCGCCGACAACCTCATCGAGACCGCCGCGGTCATCCACGTGGCCGGGCCGCAATCGGTCAAGCTGGCCTGGAAGACCCACTTCGTCGGGCACCTGCGCGCGTACAACAACAACTTCCTCGACACCTACCAGCTCAAGTTGCAGAACGCCGTGCTGGACGGCGACATCCGGCGCATCGAGCGCCGGGCCGACGGCTCCTACCTGGTGACCGTGGCCTTCGTCCGGGCCGACGAGATCACCAAGGACATCCCGTACGACCGGGTGATCGTCTGCACCGGATTCCGGTTCGACTCCTCGATCTTCGCGCCCGAGTGCCGTCCCGAGCTGGCGATCAAGGACAGGTTCCCGGCGCTGACCCCGGCGTACGAGTCGGTCAACGTGCCCGATCTCCACTTCGCCGGGACCATCACCCAGTCGCGCGACTTCAAGCGGGGGACCAGCGGGTTCATCCACGGGTTCCGGTACGGCGTACGCGCCCTGCACCGAGCCCTGGAGGCGCGGTACCACGGCGTCGAGTGGCCGGGCCGCGAGCTGTCCGGCGACCCCGGCGCGCTCGCGGCGGCCGTGCTCGAACGGGTCAACCGCAGCTCGGCGCTGTGGCAGCAGTTCGGGGTGCTGGCCGACGTCATCGTCCCCGACGGCCGCGGCGGCGCGCGTTATCTGGAGGAGGTGCCGCTCGACCTGCAGGGCCCGCCGGTCGGCGACCAGGGCCACTTCGCCGTGACGCTGGAGTACGGCCCCGGCCACGACCAGGTCGACCCCTTCGACATCTCGGTGGGGCGGATCACCCAGAGCGACGCGGAGCGCGCGCACGAGGGCCACTACCTCCACCCCGTCGTGCGCCGCTTCCGGAACGGCGTGGTGGAGGCCGTCCACCACGTCACCGAGAACCTGGAGAACGACTGGACGTCCGAGCAGGTGCATCTCAACCCACTGCGGGACTTCTTCCAGCACCACAGCCTTCCGGTCTCGGTGTGACGACCGTGCTGCCGACCATCGGGGAGTACGAGGCGGCGGCCCGCGACCGCCTCGCCCCCGCCCACTACGACTACTTCGCGGGCGGGGCCGGCGAGGAGATCACCCTGCGGGCCAACGAGACGGCGTTCGCCCGGCTCGCGCTGCTGCCGCGCGTGCTGCGCGGCGCGGGGAGCCCCCGGACCGGGATCACCCTGCTCGGCAGCTCCCTGGCGATGCCCGTGCTGGTGGCGCCGACGGCGTTCCACCGGCTGGCCGACCCCGAGGGCGAGCGGGCCACGGCCCGCGCGGCGGCCACCGCGGGCACCGTCATGATCGTGAGCATGGCCTCGACCATGGCCGTCGAGGACGTCGCGTCCGCCGCGTCGGGCGTCACCCTGTGGTTCCAGCTCTACCTGCAGCCGGACATGGACTTCACCGAGGCCATCGTCCGGCGGGCCGAGGCGGCCGGCTGCGCGGCTTTGGTGGTCACCGTCGACTCCCCCGCCCGGGGGCGGCGGGATCGGGACGCCCGCAACGGCTTCGACGACCTGCCCGACGGCATGTGCTGCGAGAACCTGCGCGACGGCGACCGGGTGCGGCCCATCGTCATGTCGCCGGAGGTCGGCTGGGAGCACGTCGACCGGCTGCGGCGGATGACGCGGCTGCCGATCGTGCTCAAGGGCGTCACCCATCCCGCCGACGCGTGCCTCGCCCTGGACCACGGCGTGTCGGCGTTGTACGTGTCGAACCACGGCGGACGGCAGCTCGACACCGTCCCGGCGGCCGTCGACCTGCTGCCGGCGATCACCGCCGCCGTCGGCGGCGCCGTACCCGTGCTGGTGGACGGCGGGATCCGGCGCGGCACCGACGTGGTGAAGGCGCTGGCGCTGGGCGCGTCCGCCGTCGCGGTGGGCCGTCCGGTGATCTGGGGCCTCGCGGCGGACGGCGAGCGCGGCGCGGCCCGCGTGCTCGGGCTGCTCCGCGACGAGATCGAGCACGCGCTCGCCCTGTGCGGCGTCGCCTCCGTACGGGACCTCGGGCCCGACCTGGTGCGGCCGTGCTGAGCGGGATGTGGGCGACGGCGGGATGGGCGGCCGCGGCCCTCGTCGTGGTCAGCCTGCCCCGGTGGCTCCCCGGGCGAGTTGTCGCCCTGCGCGGGTGGGTCTTCACCCGGATCAACGGCGACGAGAGCATCCCGGTCCCCGGAGATCTCGTCGGCGTCGATCGGTTCAGGGAGGTCTACTCCCACCCGGCGGCCTCCGGCCGCAGCAGGGGCGCCGCCCTGTCGGACCTGTTCTGGTACTGGCTGTCGCCGGGACCCGAGATGCACCAGGAGCACCTGGAGGAGGGAGAGCGCTACGACGCGGTCGCCCTGGCCACCCGCCGGATCCTGTCCGTGCCGCGGGCGCGGGCGGAGGAGCTCACCCGCCGCTGCGTGACTCGTGCGCTGCGAGATGGGCAGGGCCGGGAGAGACGCGGCGTGGTCCGGCTGCGTGACCTGACGATGCCGGCGTGGGCCGAGTTCTCCTACGAGCTCGTCTTCGGCGAGGAGTGCCCGCCGTACGCCCGCGACCTGATCGTCGGCAACGCGGACGACGTCGTGACCTCCCTGAAGTGCTGCGGCCTGCGGCACATGGACCGGCGCGACCGGCTGACCGCGTATCTCGTCGAGTCGCTGCCCAGGCTGCGGGACGACGTGAGGCGGGAACTCCCACCCGGCCTGACGGACCGGGAGCGGGCGCTCTACCTCCAGGGCGCCTTCTTCAACACCGCCGTGGTGCAGATGTCGGAGGCCACGGCACACGTGCTGATGGCCCTCGCGCAGCATCCGGAGGTCCAGGACAGGGCGCGTGGCGGCGACGACCGCTACCTCGACCAGGTGATCTCGGAGACGCTGCGGCTCTACCCGCTCTTCGGCATCGCGCACCGCATAACCACCGGTGAGATCCCCCTCGGGGAGGGGGCGGCGATACCGGCCGGCTCGGTGCTGTGCTTCGACTACCCCTCCTTCCACCGCGCCGGGTTCCCCGACCCGGAGCGTTTCGATCCCGGGCGCTTCGCCCCCGGGCACACCCCGGTCCGGGAGCTCAACCACATCCCGTTCGGTATGCCGGCGAACCGTCCCTGCCCGGCCTGGCGGCTCGCCCCCCTGATGATGCGGGTCGCGGTGCGGGAGATCCTCGGGGCGTACCGGCTCGACTCCACCGCCGCCCACACCCGGTCCCTGCCCAACCGCGGACCCTGCCTCCTCACCCCCCTGGGGACCCCGCGCGGGCCCGGACACCGCATGACGCTGCTGTTCATGCGGTTCAGGGACGACTGGGAGAACCTCTGGCGCAGCCTCGTGCAGCTCGTCCTCGGCACGTACATGGTCTGGGACGCGCGCAGGCTGCGACTGTGCGAGCGCCACTTCGCCGATCTCTCCGGCGACGCCATCCGTTCATGAGCTGAGGAGCGTGTCATGCTCGTTCCGGCCCTTCCCCTGGCGGCCGCACCCGCCTCCGACCCCAACCTCGCACTCGCTCTCAAGGTGCTGCCGGCCCTGGCCGTCATCCTGCTTGCCGCGGCGGTGTGCGGCCGGCTGGCCACCATGGTCATGCAGCCGCGCGTCGTCGGCGAGATGGTCGCCGGCGTCCTGCTCGGGCCGACGCTGTTCGGCGCGCTGTTTCCCGACGCCCAGGCGGCGTTGTTCTCCGCCGACGTCAGGCCGATCCTGTACGTGCTCAGCACCATCGGCCTGACGTTGTACATGTTCCTCGTCGGAGCCGGGATCGACCACGACGCCCGGGCGCCGGGCGAGCTGCGCAAGGCGAGCGTGCTCGCGGCGTCGGGAATCGGCTCCCCGATGGTCCTCGGCCTCGGCGCCGGGCTCCTCCTGTGGGACCGGCTCTCCCGCCCCGACGTCGGCCGGTGGGAGTTCGCCCTGTTCCTCGGGGGAGCGCTGTCGCTCACCGCGTTCCCCATGCTCGCGCGGATCCTGTACGAGCGCGGGCTGCAGAACACGCGTGTCGGCCGTCTCACCCTGCTGGCCGCCTCCATCGACGACGCCGTGGCGTGGTGCCTGCTCGCGGCTCTGTCGGCGGTACATCTGGGCGGCGGCCCGTCCGACACGCTGCGCACGATCGGCCTGACGGCGGTGTTCGCGGCGGTGATGCTCCTGGTGGTCGCCCGGCTGCTGCGCCCCCTGGGCCGCCAGGTCGCCCGCACCGGGCGGTTCGGCGCCGGCGCCGTCTACGTGGTCGTCCTGGTGCCCCTCACCGCCGGGTACATCACCGACGCGATCGGCGTCTACTCGGTGTTCGGCGGCTTCATCGCCGGGCTGGCCATGCCGCGCCAGCCGGCGTTCCGCGCCGCCCTGCACGGCCGGATGATGGACGTCGTCTCGACCCTGCTGCTCCCCGTCTTCTTCGCGTTCTCGGGGCTGAACACCCATCTCGCGGGCATCGCCGGAGGCTCCGCGCTCCTGGCGTTCGCGCTGATCCTGGCCGCGGCCTTCTGCGGGAAGTACTTCGGCTGCTCCCTCGCGACGAGAGGGCTGGGCTTCGGCTGGCGCGAGTCCTGGGCCGTGGGCTCGATGATGAACGCCCGCGGGCTGATGATCCTCATCTTCATCAACATCGGCCTGGCCCAGGGAATGATCACGCAGGAGCTCTTCGCGATGCTCGTCCTCGTGGCCGTGCTCACCACGGCGAGCGCCCTGCCGCTGTACAAACTGGCGCTGCCGGAACGCATCGAGCGGGCGGAGGCGGCGGACGCGGAGAGCCTGGCCGGGCGCGAACGGGCGGCCGCCTGAGAAAACGGTTTCAGCTACTTTCACGTTCCGCTCGGGAGGCGGCCAGGGAAAATCCGGAGAAAACGCAGAACGGCGGGGGCGGGAGCCGGAGCGACGTCCCAAAGTCTGGATATTTCGCGATATTGGTGCCACGGTATTCCAGTGGCACGGATATCGGGGACATCCGAACCGCGCTCCCGTCGCCTGCTGCTCGTGGAGGACGACCGCGAGCTGGGAGACATGCTGGCCGACGTGTTCCGTGACCAGGGATACACGGTCGACCTGGCACTGGAGGGGCAGCGGGGCCTGCATCTGGGACTGAGCCGCGGCTACGACGTGATGATCATCGATCGCGGGCTCCCCGTGGTCGACGGGCTCGATCTGCTGAGACGGCTGCGCCGCCGGGCGGTCACCGTGCCGGTGCTGATGCTCACCGGCTTCGGCGCCGTCGCCGACCGGGTGACCGGGCTCGACGCCGGGGCCGAGGACTACCTGGTCAAGCCGTTCGAGATCGACGAACTGCTGGCGAGGGTCCGCGCCCTGCACCGCAGGAACCTCGACCAGGCCACGCTGCTGCCGCTCGGCGCCGGCTGGCTCGACTCCGGGTCCTGCACCGTACGGCTGCCGTCCGGCGAACAGGTGACGCTGTCCGGCCGGGAGTACTGGCTGCTCCACGCGCTGGCGGCCCGCCCCCGGCAGGTGCACACGCGCTCCTCGCTTCGGCAGCGCGTCTTCGACGGCGCCAGCACCGAGTCGATCGTCGACACCTACGTCTACTACCTGCGCAACAAGCTGGGCCCGGGCGTCGTACGCACCGTGCGCGGCGTCGGATACCGCCTGGGCGAGCTGTGACGCCCCGGCGGCCCTTCGACCCGGAGCGGCGCCTGCTGATCCGGGCCCGCCGCCGGATCACCCTGCAGATCGCGGGCGTGTTCTGCCTGGTGACGGCGGTGATGGGCGCGGTGGTCTACTGGGCGGTGGCGCACGGGCAGGACGTCGGCGCCCGGCGGGACCTCGCCGTCGCGGCGCAGGTGGCCCCGCTCGCCCAGCCTCCGCCCTGCGTCTGGCTGTTCGAACTGCGCGGCGGCACCATGCGGAGCTCCCCCGGGGCGCCGTCGATCCTGCCGATCCGCGCGACGCTGGACGCGGTCGCCGCCGACGGGAGGACGCGGACCGGCCTCGTGCGCCTCGCCGGGCGTGACCTGCTGGTCCACACCCAGCTCCGCGGCGACGTGCCGGTGCAGGCGGTGCAGGACCTGCGTTACCAGACCGCCGAGCGGCAGCGGCTGCTGCGGGTCCTCGGCGCCGCCGAGGTCGCGTCCCTGCTGGCGGCGCTGCTGATCGGCCAGGTGCTCGCCCGCCGGGCGATCGCGCCGCTTGGCGACGCCCTCGACCGGCAGCGCCGGTTCACCGCCGACGTCAGCCACGAGCTGCGCAGTCCGCTGGCCCGCCTGCACGTCCGCGCCCAGCTCGCCGCGCGGCGCCTGGGCCGGGAACCCGATCCCGGCCTCGTCGCGGGCGACCTCGACCGGCTGGTCACGGGCATCGGTCAGCTCGGCGAGGTGATCGAGGACCTGCTGCTGTCGAGCCAGCTCAGGCAGCACCGGCCGTCCGGGCCGGTCGATCTGGCCGCGCTGGCCGAGGAGTCGGCCGGGGCCGAGGCGGCCCGCGCCGGGCAGCGCGGGGTGACGATCGACGTGCGGCGGGGGCCGGGCGACCACGTCGTGCGCGGAGCGCAGTCCGCGCTCCGCCGGGTGATCTCCGCGCTCCTGGACAACGCGCTCCGGCACACCTCCACGGGCGGGCACATCTGGGTGACGATCTGCTCGGGGCCCGATCTGGTCCAGCTCAGCGTTCGGGACGACGGGGTGGGCCTGGATCCGCGCGACGGCGAGCGATTGTTCGCCCGGCACACCGGCGCGCCCCACAGCGGAGGTCTCGGCATCGGCCTGGCTCTCGTGAGCGAGGTGGTGGACGCGCACGGTGGCACGATGAAGGTGGACGGGCTGCCGGGAGCCGGAGCCACCTTCACCATCAGCCTGCCCCGTACGGCGCCGGAACCGGTGCCGCGCGAGCCCCGGCTCCTGCTGCCGCAACAGGCGCGGAGCGCGACCTCCCTGCCCGCCGGGGACGGCCCCGCGGGCCGGTGACTCACTGGCCGCGGCGCAGCTTCCGGAGGAACGTCCAGAAGCCGGAACGGGAGGACGGCCGCCATCCGCCGGCGTTCGTCTCCTCCGGCGGCGGCTCCTGGGCGGCGGTCGCCGGACCGGGACGGGACATGGGCACGGCGTTGGGGTTGACCTCGAACCGCACGGGCAGGGAGCGCAGCGCGCGGATGAACGGGGAGGGCCGCCAGGGCAGCTGGTGGGGCGGGATCGCCGGCGTGAGCACCGAGAACCGGTCGAGCAGCCGGCGTACGGCGATCGTGCACATCTGGGTGGCGAGCCGCTGGCTTGGGCACCTGTGCGGGCCGGCGCCCCAGGCGAGATGGGCCCGGGTGCTGCGTACGGTGTTCCGGTTCAGGGCGGAGGCGAACAGGGGATCGGCGTGCGCGCCCGAGATGGACAGCATGACCGGGTCTCCGGCGGCGATCGTGAAGCGCCCGAGCTTCACGCTCGCCCTGGCGTAGCGGAAGGTCAGGTTGGCCAGCGCGGGGTTGAGCAGGGCGACGCGGTTGACCAGCTCCTCGATCTGCCCCGACGACACCGACGTCCGCAGGTCCGGGTTGCCGACGGCCTCGAGGAGGACGTTGCAGATCAGGCTGCCGGTGAAGTCGAGGAAGCCGGACAGCATGAACAGCTCGCGAGCCACCTCCTCGGGGGTGAGCGCGGGATCGGCCGCGAACATGGCGGAGGGCAGGTCGTGGCCGGGCTGGTGGCGTTTGACCGTCGCCAGTTCCAGGAGGGCGGCGTTCAGGCGCTGGTAGGCGCCGGCGGCGTCGGGGCCGTCCAGCAGGCGCCACTGATCCATGATCATTTCTTCGCCGCGTTCGAGGGTGACGCCGAGGAGGTGGTTGGCGACCATGAGGGGCAGCGGCCGCCCGTACTGGGCCGCCAGATCCGCCCAACCGGTGGGCGTGCCCTCCGTCATGACTTCGATGAGGTCGTCGCAGTACCTCGTCATGGCGCGTTCCAACTTCTGGGTGTGCTCTCCGCCGGGGTCCTGGAACTCCCGCAGGCCCGCGATCCACGCGCCCCGGAGGCCGCGGTGCCGGTCTCCGTCGTAGAAGCCCGAGTTGTCGGCCGACAGGAGGGGGACCAGCGGCCAGTCGGCGGGAATCCGGCCCTCGGCGAACGCCCGCCAGTTGCCGACGTGCTTACTCCAGAGCTCGTCCGGGTTCTGCATGATGTATCGCACTTCGTCGTACCCGAAGGCGAACCACACCGGCACACCGTGCAGCTCGATCGGGGCGACCGGGCCGTACGCGGCGCGCAGACGTTCGTGCACGCGTGCCGGGTTCGTTTCGTACTCCCTGGTCAGCAGGGATTCGAGGGGCAGTGAAGGCAGGTCTTCCGCGGTCGGCGCCGGCCATATGTCGGGAGTCAAGGAATCGCCCGCCTTTCCAGTCGCCCGGACGGCGCCGATCGCGCGACGCCCGGGTATGGGCGGCGATCTTAGAGCGCCCGGCTCCGTCTGTCAGCGGCCCGGAGGCCCCGCGCGCGGCACTGTTCCTATGTCGTGATCGAGCCTGACCGGCGTACGGAGAGCGACGGCGGGCCACGGGTGAACGCCCGGAGTTCGACTGAGTGGCCGCTCTTCGCCGGATTACGGGCAATGTGATGCACTTGTTCCCGATTCGTGACATATGACCAGAATGAGGCGATAGTTCGTCTTCACTTCAGTCTCTTCACGCACTTCGTTCACTCGCGAAATCCACTGTGACCGCTCGAAGACCACGCCGTTTTTTTATCGGCGTCTTATCGAACGTGATGGAAGGACTGCACCAGATGCAGCCAGTGGCAGCGAGAAAGCTGCTGGGAGGCGTGCGGCGGCGAGGGCGTCTCGCCGTGGCCGCCGTGATCGCCACGGTCGCGACGCTGCTCGCCGGCGCCGTCGTGACCACGGCGCACGCCGACCCCGACCCCGCGAAAGCGGGCAGCGGACGTCCCAGCCCGGCGCCGACCGGTTCCCCCACCCCGCCGACGCTCAGCCCCGCCGGTGGTTCGTACCTCGAAGGCCTGGTCAAGGTCGCGGCGGTCCCGGCCGCGGCCGGTGACAGCGTGACCGGACTCGCCGTCGACGGCGACGCCCTGAACGCCACCCGTACGGTGGGCGTGTCCCGGCTCCGTTTCGACGTCGGCTCGAACTCGACGGAGGCGCGGTACCACAACTACGTGCTCGTCAACGGCGCGTACCGGACCGACATCGGCGATCTCGTGAACGAGCGGGCGACCATCGAGATCCCGAACGAACACCTCGTCAAGGGCGAGAACACCATCGAGATCTTCGCCGGGACCGTCCAGAGCTCGTGCGGCGTCAACTACGACGACTTCGTCCTGTCCGACGTGGGCCTCGAACTGCTCGGCGAGGTCGCGGACGGGGAGGACAACCCGTACACCCTGTCCTTCGGCGACGGCAACTGCGGATCTAACACCGCGCTGCTCAAGCAGGCCGCGCTGAAGTTCTTCGTCAAGGGCGACCCGCAGGGGACGACCGGTCTGGCGGCGGACCTGGACACCACGACCCTGGCCAACGGCGAGCACGCCATCACCGCCACGACCGCGTCCGGGGCCACCGTCAAGAACGCCGTGACCGTGAACAACGCCCCGGCCGGGGCGCCCCGGCTGCTGCCCACGGACGGCACGCTGGTGTCGGGCACCACGCCGGTGTCCGCGACCGTGCCCGCCGCGGGCGCGGGCGGCGTCTCGTCCCTCACCGTCGACGGCGCCGAACCCGCCGCCAAGGCCACGCTGGGCAACGGCGCGGCGATGTTCGGCTTCGACGTGGGCGCGGACGGGATCGAGGACAAGTACGACGACTTCCTGCTCGTCAACGGCAAGCGCGTCGACCTGGGCGGTTCCTGGGCCGGCCGGCGCGTCACCGTCGCGGTCCCGGCCCGGTTCCTGGTGCCCGGAGACAACACGATCAAGGTCGTGACCGGCGACTGGAAGGCGTCCTGCGGCGTCGACCGCGACGACTTCGCCATCGCGAACCTCGACCTCGCCCTCGACGGCGCCACCGTGAAGGGTCACGACATCGAGCCGTCCTACGACATGGGCGACGGCACCTGCGGCAGCGGCCAGAGCGCCCTCCGGGAGGTCGAACTGCACTACACGATCGACGCGCCGGGTGTGCGTGTCGTCCAGACGCTCGGCTCGGGAGAGGCGAAGCTCAGCTTCACCGTGGGCACCAACTCGATCGAGGCGCGCTATCAGAACTACGTGCTCGTCAACGGGCAGAAGGTCGTGCTCGACGGCGACTTCGTGAGCCGGCGCGTCGACTTCACCTTCCCCAACGAGTACCTCGTGCCCGGCTGGAACACGATCGACTTCGTGGCCGGCACCTTTCCGACGTCGTGCGGCGCCAACCGCGACGACTTCGCGATCTCGAACATCGCCCTCACCCCGGTGCGGGGCACGGCGAGCGGCCAGATGCTCAAGAGCTCCTACAGCATGGGTGACGGCAACTGCGGCGACAACGTGAACCTGCTGACCGAGATCGACCTCGAGTTCCTCGTGGACGCGCCCGCCGCCGGTCTGCGCGCGGACCTCGACACCACCGCGATCAAGGACGGCAGGCACGCGCTCGCCGCGATCTCGACCACGGGCGAGAAGGCCACCCGCACACTGGTCACCGACAACACGGCGCCCGAGGTCGCGACGAGCGTCCCCGCCGCGGGCAAGAAGATCACCGCCTCCGTCGTGCTGGACGTCACGCTGGAGGACGCCTCCGGTGTGGTGTCCGGGCCGGATGTCACGCTCGACGGCCGGCCGATCGCGCTGGGCACCCGGGTGGGCCCCGGTCTGCCGCCCGGCAGGCACACTCTCGCCGTGACCGGCGCCGACTCGCTCGGCAACACCGCCACCCGTGAGATCGCGTTCGAGTCCGCGGGCATCCCGGACGTGCCCGCCGAGCTCACCCCGGCGTCCGGGACCGCCGACGTGCCGGGCACCGTCACGCTCTCGGCGAAGGTGGCCGAGCCCGGCGGCGGCCGGGTCAGGGCGACGTTCTCCGAAGCCGACATCCTGACCCCGAACCAGGCCTACCAGGGCGTCGCCGACGCCGTCCCGACAACCTTGCAGGTGCCGGGTGAGAAGAAGGTCAAGGCCGCGGGCCTGGAGCCCGCCGACGGCGCCACGCTCGACGCGCCCGCCGGACGGAACCTCACCTACCAGCGGTACGACATCCAGGTGAAGGGCCACGTGGACACCCCGGTCCTGCGCTGGGAGGGCGTCATCGACCCCGAGCGCCTGGTGTCGCTGCGGGCCTGGAACACCGGGACCCGGGCGTGGGATCTGCTGACGAGCGCACGCGGCGCCGCCGAGGGCCGGACCACGCTCAGCGCCGTCGTCGGCGACGAGTACGTCGACGGCCAGCGGGTCCACGTGATGGTGACGGGTGAGGACCCGTTCACCGACGACATCGACCCGGGCGACCCGAACGGCTTCGCCGACCCCTCCACGTACGACTTCTCGATCGTCCACTTCACCGACACGCAGTACCTGTCGGAGGGCGCGGTGGAGCAGGAGACCGCCGAGGAACGCGCGGTGTGGGAGTCCGCGTACGCCGGGATCGTCAACTGGATCAAGGGCAACAGGGACGAGCGGAAGATCTCCTACGTCGCGCACACCGGCGACATCATCGAGAACAACATCCGCAAGCCCGCCGACGAGGCCACGCAGCGGCAGGTCGCCGGCGAGCTGGAGGTGTCGTCCAAGCAGCAGAAGGTGCTGGACGACGCGGGCATCCCCAACGGCGTGATCGCCGGCAACCACGACAACCAGTCGGGCACCGAGAACGGGCCGGAGGCGATCTACAACAAGTACTACGGCCCCGGCCGCTACCGGACGGCGGCGCAGGGCTGGCAGCACGCGGAGTACGGCGGGCCGTGGAAGGAGGGCGACAACCAGAACCACTACGACCTGTTCTCCGCGGGCGGGCTGGACTTCGTCGTGGTCGGCCTGTCGTACGGCGTCACGCGGGAGGAGGCCGAGTGGGCCGACTCCGTCTTCAAGCGGTTCCCCGGCCGCAACGGCATCCTGCTCTCGCACGACTACCTCGTGCCCAGCACCAACCCGGACGGACGCGGCGCGGGATTCTCGGCGCCCGACGGCTCGATGCTCTACAAGACGGTGGTCGAGAAGAACCCGAACGTCTTCCTCATCCTCGCCGGGCACGAGCACGGCGTGGGGACGAACGTGAAGCCGAAGGTGGGCCAGGTCGGCAACGGCGTCGTCGAGCTGCTGGCCGACTACCAGTTCTACACGGTCTCGGCCGACCGCCTCGGGCTCACGCAGGTCGGCGGGTACAACCCGGACGACCAGCTCCAGTTCGGCGCGAGCTTCTTCCGGCTGCTGCAGTTCGACGTCAAGCGGGCGGAGCTGACCGTGGACACCTACTCGCCGCTGCTGAACGACTTCGGCGCGGGCGAGTTCGACCCGCTGCGCCGTTACGACGGGCGCGAGGACAACATGGTGCTCCCGGTCGACCTCACCACCCGTACGACGAGCTTCACCACCGACTCGCTGGCGATCTACAAGCCCACCCGGGTCATCGGCACGAGCACGGTCGCGTCGGGTCAGGTCGCCTCGGTGACCTGGGACCGCCTCAAGGGCGACACGGCGTACGCCTGGTTCGTCACCGCACGCTCCACCGGCGGCGGCGTGACCGCCTCCGAGCCGAGCGTCCTCGTCACCAAGGACGAGCACGGCCGCCCCGGTAAGTGGGGACCGGACTCGCCCCTCTACCACTGGTTCCAGCACGAGAAGAGCTGAGTAATCCGTGACCACCGCCCCGGGCACCGCCTCACGGCGGAGCGCCCGGGGCGGCCTTTCCCCTTCAACCGCTCGAATCCTGGAGAACGAGACATGTCCCGCAGGCGCCGGCTGTCCGCCGCCGTCCTCGCTTTCGCCTTTTTCCTCGGCGGCCTGCTCGGCGGCCTGATGGTGTCCGCCGCCCCGGCGTCGGCGCACGACGTGACCACGAAGGCGCACGCCACGGTGACCGGAACGGGCGCGGACGTCAGAGTCGTGCTCGACCTGGAGTACGACCTCCTCATGAAGTCGGCCTGGCTGTACGCCGAGGCGTACGACGCGAAGGAACGGGCCGAGCAACTCCGCCAGCTCAGGAAGAACCACGCCGCGGTGGCCGACTACGTCACGCGCCGATTCGCCGTGGCGTACGGCGACGCGCCGTGCGCACCCACCTCCGTGGGCGACGCGGACGTGCGCGACCGCGACGGGGTGGCCTTCGCGGTGGTGACCCTCGCCTACCGCTGCGCGGGAGACGGCGGGGGCGGGCACACCGTCTCCAGCGCGCTCTTCCCCGACGCCGAGAGCTTCGTGCACAGCACGCAGACGATCGTCCGGTACACGCTCGACGGCACGACCGGCTCCGCGGTGCTGACCGCGGGGAATCCGACGCTGCGCGTCGGCGAGCACCGGGCCTCGCACCAGGCCGGGGAGTTCTTCCTGCTCGGCGCCGAGCATCTGCTGTCCGGCCTCGACCACGTCTTCTTCCTGCTCGCCCTGATCATCGGCGCCCGCCGCCCGCGCGACGTCGTCGTCGCGGCCTCCGCCTTCACGGCCGCCCACAGCATCACGTTCCTCATGGCGGCGCTCGGGATCGTGGACGTGCCCGCGGAGATCGTCGAGCCGATCATCGCGGTGTCGATCATCGTCGTGGCCGTCGCCAACCTTCTGGGCCGCGACGAGGACGGACTGGGCGGATGGCGGCTGCCGATCGTCTTCGCCTTCGGCCTGGTGCACGGACTGGGCTTCGCGAGCGCGCTGGACATCGAGGAGAAGGGATCGTGGGGGCTGCTCCTGTCGCTGCTCTGCTTCAACGCCGGGATCGAGGTGACCCAGCTCCTGATCATCGCCGTGCTCTTCCCGCTGCTGGCGCTGCTGCGCCGCACCTCCGCCGCTCGCTGGGTGACGGCCGCCATGTCGGTCCCCATCGTGGCGGTGAGCCTCTACTGGTGCGTCGACCGGATCGCGCCGCAGCTCTGAACGAGCCTCGCAGATGCGAGATACAGACCCATAAATGAGGTCGATATTGCAACCCTACTGAGTCTCTGTGATCCGCAACTGCGGCGTAGGGTGTCGTCTGTGACGATGTTCCGGATCAGCGAAGCCGCCGCGGTGCTCGGCGTGAGCGCCGACACCGTACGGCGTCTCGTCGACGGCGGCCGGCTGCCCGCGCACCGCGACGAGCACGACCACCGCGTCATCGCCGGCACCGACCTCGCCGCGTTCGCGAGGGCGCAGACCGAGGAGGACGAGCGCACCGGGGTCTCCTCGGCGCGCAACCGCCTGCGCGGGATCGTGACCGAGGTGATCAGAGACTCCGTGATGGCCCAGGTGGAGATCGCCGCCGGGCCGTTCCGGGTGGTCTCCCTGATGAGCCGGCGGGCGGCCGACGAGCTCGGGCTGGAGCCGGGGGTGATGGCGGTGGCCGTCGTCAAGTCCACCAACGTCGTCGTCGAGATCCCGGACAACGCGCGCGTCGCGAGTCACTAGAAGGAGCCGGTCGTGCTCATGCGTCTCTCCCTGGCCGCCGTCCTCGCCTCGGTGTCCTGCCTGGCGGCGTGCGGCTCCTCCACCGGCCCGGCGGCCCCCGCCGCGTCGGGGGAAGGCAGGTCGCTCACCGTGTTCGCCGCGGCGTCCCTGACCGGGACGTTCACCGAGCTGGGCAGGCGGTTCGAGAGCGCCCACGCCGGCACGAAGGTCACCTTCAACTTCGGCTCCAGCGCGACGCTGGCCCAGCAGATCACCCAGGGCGCCCCGGCCGACGTCTTCGCCGCCGCCAGCCCGGCCACCATGAAGACGGTCACCGACGCGGGGCCGACCGCCTCCGCGCCTGCGGTGTTCGCCAGGAACACGCTCCAGATCGCGGTGCCCGCGGACAACCCGGCGAAGGTCGAGTCGCTCAAGGACCTGACCGACCCGAAGGTCAAGGTCGCCCTGTGCGCCGAGCAGGTGCCCTGCGGCGCCGCGGCGGTCAGGGCGCTGGACGCGGCCGGCCTCAAGGTCACCCCCGTCACCCTGGAGCAGGACGTCAAGGCGACGCTCACCAAGGTCGAGTTCGGCGAGGTCGACGCGGCGCTCGTCTACCGCACCGACGTGATCGCGTCCGCCGGGAAGGTCACGGGCATCGACTTCCCCGAAGCCGCCCAGGCGGTCAACGACTATCCGATCGCGGCGCTCGGCACCGCGCCCGCGTCCGACCTGGCCAAGGGGTTCGTCGATCTCGTGCTGTCGCGGCAGGGCAGGGACGTGCTGACCAAGGCCGGTTTCCAGGCGCCGTGACCGGGCCCGTACGAGCGCGGGGGCGCATGCCGTGGGCGCTGCTCGTGCCCGCGCTCGCGGGGCTGGCCTTCCTGGTGCTGCCGCTGGCCGGGCTCCTGGTGCGCGCTCCGTGGCCGGCCCTGCCCCAGCGGCTGGCCGAACCGCGGGTGATCGAGGCCCTGCGGCTGTCCCTGGTGACCGCGACCGTCGCGACCGTGATCTGCCTGCTGCTCGGCGTGCCGCTGGCCTGGCTGCTCGCCCGTACGGACCTGCCGGGCAGGCGGCTGCTGCGCGCGCTGGTCACCGTGCCGCTCGTCCTGCCGCCGGTCGTCGGCGGCGTCGCGCTGCTGCTGGTGCTCGGCAGGCGCGGCCTCGCCGGGCGCTGGCTGTACGACGCCTTCGGCGTCTCCCTGCCCTTCACCACCACGGGGGTCGTCCTCGCGGAGGCGTTCGTGGCGATGCCGTTCCTCGTCATCGCCGTGGAGGGGGCGCTGCGCGCCGCCGACCAGCGGTACGAGGAGGCCGCCGCCACCCTCGGCGCCTCACGCTGGACGGTCTTCCGCCGGGTGACCCTGCCCATGATCGCCCCCGGCGTCATGGCCGGAGCCGTACTGTGCTGGGCCCGGGCGCTCGGCGAGTTCGGCGCGACCATCACCTTCGCCGGGAACTTCCCTGGCCGTACGCAGACCATGCCGCTGGCCGTCTATCTGGCCCTGGAGACCGATCCGGACGCCGCCATCGTGCTCAGCCTGGTGCTGCTCGCGGTCTCGGTGATCGTGCTGGCCGCGCTGCGCGACCGCTGGGTGGGATCGGCATGAGTCTGCGGGCCCACCTGGTCGTAGAACGCCCCGCCTTCCGCCTCGACGCCGAACTCGACGTGCCGGACGGTGAGGTGGTGGCCCTGCTCGGTCCCAACGGCGCGGGCAAGACCACCGCGCTGCGCGGGCTCGCCGGGCTCACGCCGCTGAGCGGCGGGCGCATCGTGCTGGACGGCGCCGAGGTGCACCACCTGCCGCCGGAACACCGCCGGATCGGCGTCGTCTTCCAGGACTACCTGCTGTTCCCGCACCTGACGGCCCTGGACAACGTCGCCTTCGGGCCGCGGTGCCAGGGCGTCGGGAGGGCCGCCGCCCGCCGGATCGCCGCCGGGCTGCTGGAGCGCGTCGGCCTGGCCGACTTCGCCGGCGTCCGCCCCGGGCGCCTGTCCGGGGGCCAGGCGCAGCGGGTCGCCCTCGCCCGCGCCCTTGCCGTACGGCCCCGCCTGTTGCTGCTGGACGAGCCGCTGGCGGCGCTCGACGCGCACACCCGGCTGGAGATCCGGTCGGAGCTGCGCCGTCACCTGGCCGGTTTCGACGGCGCGACGATCCTGGTCACCCACGACCCGCTCGACGCGATGGTCCTGGCGGACCGGCTCGTGGTCGTCGAGAACGGTGCCGTCGTGCAGACCGGCGTCCCCGCCGAGATCGCCCGCCGTCCGCGTACGGACTACGTGGCCCGCCTCGTCGGCCTCAACCTCTACCGCGGAGAGGCCGACGGGACCCACGTCACCGTGGGCGACGTCCGCCTGAGCAGCGCCGAACGCCTGAAGGGCCCGGCCTTCGTCGCCTTTCCGCCGTCCGCCGTCGCCCTCTACCGGACCCGCCCCGACGGCAGCCCCCGGAACCTGTGGAAGGCCGTGATCGACGGCATCGAGCGGCACGGCGACAACGTCCGCGTCCACCTCGACGGCCCGATCCCGCTCGCCGCCGACGTCACGCCGTCCGCCGCGGCCGACCTGGACCTCGTCCCCGGCCAGGAGGTCTGGGCCGCCGTCAAGGCCACGGAGACGCACGCCTATCCGGCATGAGGCCCGGTTCAGCCGGTGGGGCGGGGGACCTGGGCGAACGTGGAGACGCTCACCGTGACCGTGTCACCTCGTCACGAGTGGTCTCGTCCGAGTTCGCGTCGGTACGCGTCGAGGACGAGGCCGTGGAAGTGATGGACCGCGTGCTCCGACAACCCGGACCCTTCGGGGTCGAAGACGATCTTCCCCTGGGTGAACGCGGGGGTGCGCATCCCGCGCTGGACGCTCTCCACCAGGGCGATGTCCTCCACCTGGAGCACCTCGTCGATGTACCGGATGCTGTCCCGTTCGGCCTCGTTCGGCTCCGCGGTCTCCAGGTAGAAGTCCCAGATCTCGCGCGTGCGGTCCGGGCCGTCGGGGATGATCTGCAGGACCATGAAGTTCCCGCGGCCGGGGTAGCGCAGCAGGCAGGTGTTGGGCCACAGCCACCAGACCGCGTGCTCGGTGACCGTCGCGTCCGACACGTCGTACGCGGAGTTCTCCGTCTTGCCGGCCTGGGCCATGTGGCTGGAGTAGATCCCGTAGGTGGTGACCTTGTAGGTGCTCATGTCCACCAGGGAGACGAAGTCCTTGTGGGCCACGTGGCAGTGGTAGCACTCCAGGAAGTTGTCGACGACGTTCTTCCAGTTGGAGGCGATGTCGTAGGTGAGCCGGCGGGCGAGGGTCAGCTTGGCCACGTCCGGCGCCCACGTCTCGATCTCCGCTTCGAGGTTCCCGGCCTGCTCCGCCAGAGGGGCCGCCTCGGGGTCGAGGTTGACGTAGACCATGCCGCCGAACTCGGTGATCCCGACCTGGTCCAGGCACACGGCGGAGGCGTCGAAGCCCGGCATGCCGCCGGTGTTGCGCGCCCGTCTCAGCCGGCCGGTCAGGTCGAAGTTCCAGGCGTGGTACGGGCACACGATGCTGCGCCGGACGCCGGAGCCGGACAGCAGCTCGTGCGCCCGGTGTTTGCACACGTTGTAGAACGCCCGCAGCGTGCCGGCCTCGTCCCGTACGGCGACGATCGGCATGCCCGCCACCGTGCCGGTCACGTAGCTGCCGGGCTCCCGCAGCTTCTCCACGTGGCACAGCCACTGCCAGGTGCGAGCGAAGATCGCCCTCTGGTCGACGCCGAACCACTTCGGATCCGTGTACGCGTCGGCGTGCAACGACATCGACAGTGCCGGGTCAGGGTCGTACCCGGCGGAGATGTGCTCGATCGCCGGGGTCGAGTGCGGTGTCACCGTACCTCCGATGCATGACACCAGGTGCACGAGGGCCTGAGCGGCTGTCCCGTGAGACGGCACAGAAAGCCTGTGTCGACCGGATCGAGATTAAGATCCTTTTCGTCGGGTTTCAAGGCTTTTGTGTGATGCGGGCGGGTGCGGCGAGGGAAAACCGGACGCCGCCGAGAAGGGGCGGACGACCCGCGGCTGCGCCGGTGCCGGCACGACGCGACGAAGGCGAGCGTCCTGGACGTTCGTCTCTGCGGTCGTGAACCTCCTCATCGGTGACTGTCCGGGAGGGCGGCTCCAGGGACGTGGTGTCTGTCCCCCGGACCGCCCCGCGCCGGCCGCCGGGTGACGGACCCGGTTCGGCTGTTAGCGCTCACACGCTTTCCCTGTCGCGGTTCCTTCTCTGTCAGACGGTGGTGGTGGCAGATCGGAGCCAATACGAGACGAAGAGGAGGCGTCAAGGACGGGCGCCGCTCGCCTGCGGGAGGGTGGCAGGCGGGTGTGCGCCTCATCAGGCGTTATCAGCGGGCGCCGCCCGTGACGGCGAGAGCGTCGCTCTGAAACTTTCTTGCGGGGCTTGACACATTTCGGAGTGGTTTCCAAACTGTGTCCCGAGGCGGCTTCCTCCTGCCCTGTGGTGGTGAGCGGTGAGGACCGCCCTTCGCGACGCCCCAGTGGTGTGCGTTCCCTGATCACGGGACGCGGCGTCGATCGCGTGGGTGAGACCCCCGTTGTCCGCTTTTCCCGTGATTCAGTCTGGAGCACTCCCTCATGGGCAGCAAAGCCTTAATTCCGTCGCGGCCTTCCAGAAGCCCGCGGGTTCTGATGGCCGCGGCCGTCGGCGTACTCGGCGTGGTCGCCGCGGTGGCGGTGTCGACCACGCCGGCGGGTGCGGCGGCGAGTACGCTCGGCGCCGCCGCCGCGCAGAGCGGGCGGTACTTCGGCACCGCCATCGCCGCGGGCCGGCTCGGCGACTCGAACTACACCACGATCGCGAACCGCGAGTTCAACATGGTGACGCCCGAGAACGAGATGAAGCCGGACGCCACCGAGCCCAACCGGGGCCAGTTCAACTTCTCCAGCGGCGACCGGGTCTACAACTGGGCCGTGCAGAACGGCAAGCGGGTGCGTGGCCACACGCTGGCCTGGTACGCCCAGCAGCCGGGCTGGATGCAGCAGTTGTCGGGCAGCAGCCTGCGGCAGGCGATGATCGACCACATCAACGGCGTGATGGCCCACTACAAGGGCAAGATCTACGCCTGGGACGTGGTGAACGAGGCGTTCGCCGACGGCAACTCCGGTGGCCGGCGCGACTCCAACCTGCAGCGCACCGGAAACGACTGGATCGAGGTGGCCTTCCGCACCGCGCGCGCCGCCGACCCGGCCGCCAAGCTCTGCTACAACGACTACAACATCGAGAACTGGACCTGGGCCAAGACGCAGGGCGTCTACAACATGGTCAAGGACTTCAAGTCGCGGGGCGTGCCGATCGACTGCGTCGGCTTCCAGTCGCACTTCAACAGCGGCAGCCCGTACAACAGCAACTTCCGCACCACGCTGCAGAACTTCGCCGCGCTGGGCGTGGACGTGCAGATCACCGAGCTGGACATCCAGGGCGCCTCGCCCACGACCTACGCGGCCGTGACCAACGACTGCCTCGCCGTGCCCCGCTGCAACGGCATCACCACGTGGGGCGTGCGCGACCAGGACTCCTGGCGGTCCGGTGACACCCCGCTGTTGTTCAGCGGCAACAACAAGAAGCCCGCCTACGACGCGGTCCTCAACGCCCTGAACTCCGGTCCCACCATCTCGCCCACCCCGCCGGTCAGCCCCAGCGCGAGTCCTTCGCAGAGCCCCAGCGCGAGCCCGTCGGCCTCGCCGTCGACGTCCCCGGTTCCCGGCGGATGCTCGGCGACGATCAAGACGATCAACAGCTGGGGCGGCGGGTTCCAGTCCGAGGTGACGGTTCAGGCGGGCAGCTCGGCGGTCAACGGCTGGACCGTGAAGTGGACCTGGCCCGGCGGGCAGAGCATCAGCAGCCTCTGGAACGGCCGGCAGAGCACGTCCGGTTCCTCGGTGACCGTCCGCAACGAGACCTACAACGGCTCCATCACCGCCGGCGGCTCCACCACCTTCGGCTTCACCGCCAACGGCACGGCGGCCACCCCGACCGCTACCTGCACCAGCCCCTGACGGCGGCTATTAATGATCACAAGGAGAATTCGAATGCATCTGCCCTGGCGAGCGCGGTCATCGCGCCTCTCCGCCGGCACGACCGCCTCGCGCCGCGGTCTCGCGATCGGCGCCGTCACGGCCCTGCTGGGCGGCGGAGCCGGCCTGCTGGCCACCCAGCCCGCCCAGGCCGCCGTGGCCTGCCGGGTCGACTACGTCATCAGTTCGAGCTGGCCGGGCGGCTTCAACGCCAGCGTCACCATCAACAACCTCGGTGACGCGATCAACGGCTGGCGGCTGACCTGGTCCTTCGACGCCGGCCAGCAGATCACCCAGATGTGGAACGCCACCAACAGCCAGTCCGGGTCGTCGGTGACCGCCACCAACGTGTCCTACAACGGCTCCATTCCCTCGGGCGGCAACACCAACTTCGGGTTCAACGGCTCGTACAACGGCAGCAACCCGGTGCCCGCCTCGTTCTCCCTGAACGGTGTGGCCTGCACCGGCAACCCGGGCACGCCCAGCGCCACTCCCAGCTCCACCCCGACGCAGTCGCCCAGCTCGACGCCGTCCCAGTCGCCGTCCGCGTCGCCGTCGCCGTCTCCGTCTCCGTCGGTGACGCCGACCGGCACGTGCCCGCTTCCGTCGTCGTACCGCTGGACCTCGACGGGCGCGCTGGCGCAGCCGAAGTCCGGGTGGGTCTCGCTGAAGGACTTCACCAACGTCGTCTACAACGGCAAGCACCTGGTCTACGCCACCACGCACGACAACGGGTCGAGCTGGGGTTCGATGGGCTTCAGCACGTTCACCAACTGGTCGGACATGGCCTCGGCCACCCAGACCAAGATGAACTCGGGCACGGTCGCGCCCACGCTGTTCTACTTCGCGCCCAAGAACGTCTGGGTGCTGGCCTACCAGTGGGGCGGGACGGCGTTCTCCTACCGGACCTCCAGCGACCCGACCAACCCCAACGGCTGGTCGGCGCAGCAGACGCTGTCCACCGCGAGCATCTCCGGCTCGGGCACCGGCCCGATCGACCAGACGCTGATCGGTGACGGCCAGAACATGTACCTGTTCTTCGCCGGCGACAACGGCAAGATCTACCGGCAGAGCATGCCGATCGGGAACTTCCCGGGCAGCTTCGGCTCGAACTACACGCAGATCATGAGCGACTCGACCAACAACCTGTTCGAGGCGGTCGAGGTCTACAAGCTCCAGGGCCAGAACAAGTACCTCATGCTCGTCGAGGCGATCGGCTCGCGGGGCCGCTACTTCCGTTCGTTCACGGCCGACAGCCTGAGCGGGTCGTGGACGCCGAACGCCGCGACCGAGAGCAACCCGTTCGCCGGCAAGGCCAACAGCGGTGCCACCTGGACCAACGACATCAGCCACGGTGACCTGGTCCGCAACAACCCCGACCAGACCAAGACGGTCGACCCCTGCAACCTGCAGCTGCTCTACCAGGGCCGCAGCCCCAGCTCCGACGGCGTCGACTACGGTCTCCTGCCCTACCGTCCGGGCCTGCTGACCCTGCAGCGCTAAGGCATGACACAGGTTCCACCCGCACGTCCTGACGGCTGAACGCCGGGACCGGGCGGACCCGAGACAGGCGGGCTCGGCACGACGCCGAGCCCGCCTCAGTCTGTTCCGGCCCGGATCGAGCGCGTCCGGCCCCGCCTGCCTCGCTCGGCGGCGGGCGAGTCAGTCGTCGAACTCGAAACCGTCCGCCTCGGCGGCCGCCACGAGCCGCCGCACGCGATCGGCGTCCGTCGCGACGGCCGCCATCAGGACGCCGAGTTCCTCCAGCGCGCCACGGTCTTTTCCGTACGCGCAGAACATGCCGCCTTCGGGGTCGTACGAGAACCGGCCCTCCAGGGCGGACGCCTCGGTGCCGACGAGCACCTGCGCGACGCCTTCCCAGAAGTATCCGTTCGGCTCATGGCCGAGATCTTCGATCACGCCGTCGACCCGCGTGGTTCCCGCGTCCAGCAACAGCGAGTACTCGCCCGGGGTCGGTTCGATCAGTCTCAGTGGATGCACCGGCGCATGCTGCCACTGTCGTTCTCGAGCCGCAAGCCTTGGCCCAGGCCCGGCCGGCGCCGCCCCGAGGGCGTCTGGGAGCCTCGCGCCGGGGTCACTCCGCGTAGGGCTGGTCCTGTCCCTGGGCGCTGTAGCCGAGGCTCCAGATGTAGCCGTCCGGGTCGGCGAAGGTGCCGCCGTACCCGCCCCACGGCAGCGCGCCGGCGGGCTTGAGGATCGTGGCGCCGGCCTTCTCGGCCTCTGCCATGATCTCGTCGACCCGGGCCTCACTGCGGACGACGTAGGTGAGGACGAGCCCGCCGAAGCCGCTGCCGTCCCGGCTCGTTCCCACCATGTCGGCCAGGCCGTCGCGGCCGTAGAAGCCGACCGGCGAAGCTCCGTCCGACTCGAAGAACACCGAGACGCCGTAGTCGTTCTTGATCTTCCAGCCGAGACCCTCGGTGTAGAACCGCTTGGCCTGGTCCATGTCACGGACACCGAGGAGGATCGAGCTGACGTGTGCCTTCATGCCTTTGCTCCTTCGCGCTTCAGGGGTCGTGCTCATGAAGCTCACGCTACGAGCGGCTCCCGGTCCGGCGCTTCTCGATTCGTGACCGATGTCAGCGGGCGACGGAGGTTGCTTTTGGTCACGGATGTACTCTTCGGCAACCGGTAACAGCAACATGACCTGGTCACCTTCGGGTGACGGAGCAGGCGGGAACCATGTCACACCAGACCGAGGCGGACAGGGTGCTGCGTTCGCTGGGCAGGGCGTGCCTCGAACACGACCCGGACGTGCTCCGATCCGTGCTGGACCGGGTCGGTGACAAGTGGAGCCTGATCCTCATCGGGCTGCTCGACAAGGGGCCGATGCGCTTCACCGAGCTGCTGCGGACGGCGCCCGGCATCTCCCGCCGCATGCTGACGCTGACCTTGCGCGGCCTGGAGCGTGACGGGCTCGTCAAGCGCCTGATCTATCCGGAGATCCCGCCCCGGGTGGAGTACGAGGTCACCCCGTTCGGACGCACCCTGTCCGAGCCCGTCCTGGCGCTCACCCGGTGGGCGGCCGACAACCAGGACGCGATCCGCGCCAACCGCCGCGCCTTCGACCAGGCGGCCGGCCTCGATATCGACGATCTCGACTGAGACCTCGTCGGTCCACTTCATGTGACCACGGTTCAATTGAAGTTACCGATCGCCGGCGTGTACCCAGGTATGCGGAGTCGCTGAGGCGGCCTGTTCCAGGCCGTCGGCGCACGTACGGGAGTTGATCGGTATGTCTGGCACCATGACCGTCGGTAGGTCCGAACACCCACGCTTCGAGCTGGGGCTCAACTCGTTCGGGGAGGTGGCGACGGACGGCGGGCGCGTGCTCGACGACGCCGAGACCGTACGCCTGCTCGTGGAGGAGGCCCGGCTGGCCGAGGCGGTGGGGCTGGACGTCTTCAGCGTGGGAGAGCATTACCGGGAGGGACACAACGACTCCGCGACCCCGGTGCTGCTCGCCGCGATCGCCACGGCCACCCGGCGAATCGGGCTCGGCACCTCCGTGACCGTGTTGAGCACGAACGACCCGGTCCGGCTGTACCAGGAGTTCTCCACTCTCGACGCGGTGTCCGGCGGCCGGGCCCGGATCGTGCTGGGCCGTGCCTCCGCGACGGAGTCGTTCCCGCTGTTCGGCTACGACCTGGCCGACTACGAGCGGCTGTTCGAGGAGAAACTCGACCTCTTCCTGCGGCTCGAACGCGAGGAGCGGGTGACCTGGTCCGGGACGGTGCGTCCGCCGCTCACCGGGCAGCGACTGCATCCCCGGATGCGGCCGGGCGGCATCCCCACCTGGATCGGCGTCGGCGGCAGCCCGGATTCCGTGGTGCGCGCAGCCCGTCACGGCCTGCCGCTCATGATGGCCGTCATCGGCGGACGGCCCCAGCGCTTCGCCAGGAACGTCCAGTTGTACCTCACAGCGCTTCAGCGCTTCGGTCGTCCCGCGCTGCCGATCGGCCAGCACTCGCTCGGCCTCGTCGCCGACACCGACGAGGAGGCCGTCGAGACGTGGTGGCGGTACTGGCAGCCCGTCGTCGAGGATCTCGCCGCCGAGCGCGGCTTCTACGCCCCCGATCGGGAGCGGTACGAAGCCGAGGTCGAGGACGGCGCGCTCTTCGTGGGATCGCCTGAGACGGTCGCCCGCAAGATCGTCAGGGTGGCCCGCGATCTCCGCCTGAGCCGTTTCGATCTCAAGTACGACATCATGCACCTTCCTCGCGACGCCCGTGCTCGCACGATCGAGCTGCTGGGCCGAGAGGTCGCCCCGCGCGTACGTGAGCTGCTCGCAGCCGGCACGGTCCACGCGTGACCCATCGGCGACTTGGAGCGACCATGAAACCAGGCGATGTCCGTACCATCGGCATCCTCGGCGCGGGCAAGCTCGGCACCGTCCTGGCCCGCCTCGCCGTGGCGGCCGGCTACCGCGTCCTGATAGCGGGCTCCGGGGAGGCCGCACGGATCTCCCTCACCGTCGAGGTCGTCACGCCCGGCGCGGCCGCGGTGACCGCGGTGGAGGCCGCGTCCGAGGCGGATGCCGTGGTGCTGGCCCTGCCACTCGGCAGGCATCGCGACGTCCCCGCCGAAGCGCTGCGGGGCAGGCTGGTGCTCGACGCGATGAACTACTGGCAGGACGTGGACGGGGTCCGGGACGACCTCACCGACCCGCGCACGTCCTCCAGCGAGATCGTCCAGGCGTTCCTGCCGCACGCGCGGGTCGTCAAGGCCTTCAACCACATGGGCTACCACGACCTGGAGGAGAGCGCCCGTCCCGCCGGCGCTCCCGGCCGCCGCGCGATCGCCGTCGCCGGCGACGATCCGGAGGATGTCGAGGTCGTCGCCTCGATCGTGGACGCGCTCGGCTTCGACCCCGTGATCGCCGGCCCGCTCGCCGAGGGCGTCCGCACGGAGCCGGGCACGGAGCCGTTCGGCGCGAACATCCACGCGGCCGGACTGCGTGCCATGCTCCATCGTTTCCCCGAGTCGCGGCGCGGCCGCGAGGTGCTCCGCGCGCGCGGCGGAGTGACGTCGTCGCCCTGCCCGACGCCCTGATTCCTCAGAGGCGGGATGCGAGCCGTCGCAGGATCCGGGCGGCGGGTTCGGGAGTGGCGTGGTGGTGGCCGGTGCCGGCCCACAGGTTGATCCGCTCCGGATCCCGGGCGGCTGCCGCGGCCCGGCGCATGGGGCCGGTCAGGTGGTGCAGCGCGGGATAGCCGAAGGGCGCGAGATCGCCGTAGCGGTCGGTGAAGCGGTTGCGCAGGGCCCGTGCCGGCCTGCCGGTGAAGGCTCTGGTGACCACTGTTCCCCGGTCCGCCGCGCCCGCCAGCGCGTCCTTGTGGGGGAGCGACGTCCCGGACTCGTCGGCAAGCAGCAGAACGGTGCCGACCATGGCCGCCGCGGCGCCGGCCCCCAGCGCCTGGACCACGTCGGCGGGGGTGGCCAGCCCGCCCGCGCCGATGAGGGGCAGGGACACGCGGTTTGCCACCTCGCCCAGCAGCCGGGGGAGCGGCACGTCGGCGGGGCTCCGCCGGGGCGTGAACGTGCCCGAGTGACCGCCCGCGGCCGAGGCCTGCACGACCAGCATGTCGGCCCCGGCCTCCGCGGCCTGAAGCGCCTCCGCGGGTGAGGTGACGGTCTGGAGGACGAGCGTCCCGGCGGCGCGCAGTGCCCTGACGACCGCCGGGTGCGGAACGGCGAAGGTGAAGCTGACCACCGGAACCGGTCGGGACAGCAACAGCTCGATCTTGTCGGACCAGTGGTCGTCGTCCTCGACGGCCTCCGCGGCGAGGAGGTCGAGGCCGTACGCCTGGCCTTCGGGGGCGATCGTGCAGGCGTAGCGCCGGAACTCCGCCGGATCGACCGGCAGCGGGTTGGGTGCGAAGAGGTTCACCCCGAACGGGACCCCACCGGCGCGTACCTGGTCGATCTGCTCGCCCAGCGCGCCGGCGTCCTTGTACCCGCCGGCCAGGAAGCCCATGCCGCCCGCGCGCGCCGCCGCGACGACCAGGGCGGGCGTGCCCGGGCCGCCGGCCATCGGCGCGGCCAGGACGGGAGCGCTCACCCCGAGGGCCGTCAGTGCCTCGCTCATGCCGGCCCCTTCTCTGGTCCCGCCTCCGCGCAGATCACCAAGGTACGGCTCTCCCCGCCCCGAACCGAGTATCGGCAGTGAGAACCCACGTGACCTGGTTAGACGGGGATAGGGCCTTTATCCAGGTCATGCATGGCTTTCATCGGTTCACTGACAAAGCTTACTTATGGTGAGGCTATCTTTCGCTGGGGCTGGAGGTTAGTGTCTGCATTCAAGACCCGGACATATAGCCCAGTCTCCCCCCAGTTCACGCCGTCCCCCCATGTGTCACAGCGAGGTGAACTTTGTCTGTGCTGCCCTCGTCTCGTCGGAGCGCTCAACGAGGCCTGATCACAGTGACCGGATCAAGGAGGACCAATTGAGAGTGCGACAGCAAAGGTCACGTCACAGGCTGAGTCGCAAGGGCAGAGGTGTCACCGGCCTGGTACTGGGTGGGCTTCTCTCGGTCTCGTTCGTGGCGACGCCCTCGCACGCCGCCGAGGGGACGCTCGACGAGGGTCTGGTGCACCACTTCGCCCTCGACGAGACCAGTGGGACGACGCTGGTCAACTCGGGTAGCGCGGGCTCGGCGGCGAACGCCACGCTCGTGAATCCGGGAAAGGCGACCTTGACCGGCGATGGAGTCAGGTTCAACCCCGGCTCCTACGAGAGCGCCCTCGACGGTGCGTACGTGAAGCTGCCGAACAACCTCACCGCCGGCATGTCGAACCTCACCGTCGACTATGACGTGTGGATCGACCCGGCGAACGTCGGCGAGCACCAGATGTGGGGCTTCGGCGCGAAGTCCGGCTCGTGCGACGTCGACACCGGCGCCCAGGGCTCCATCTTCGCGTCGAACACCCAGCGGTTCCGCGTCGCGGTGGGTTCGGCGAACCTCCAGCAGAACCGCGTCCGCATGACCGAGGGAGCCTGGACGCACGTCACCTACACGCAGTCGCTGAACCCGAACGGCACGAGCTGGACCGGCACGCTTTACCTCGACGGCGTGCAGCACGCGACGGCAACGAACCTGACCACGCCGCCGTCGGTGAACGCCGCGGGGACCAACTGCAACTTCCTCGCTCGCTCGCAGACGTCGAGCCACTACTCGTTCCGCGGAACGCTCCGGGACTTCCGGGTCTACGACCGGGCAGTGAGCGTCGACGAGACACTCGCCCTGGCGAAAAGGACCGTCTCCACCGGCGTTCACGCCGACGCCGAAGCCATCGACCTCGGCCTGACCAGCGCGATCGTACGCGACATCGTTCTGCCCAAGGTGGGCTCCGTGGCGGGCTCGACCATCACGTGGACGAGTTCGGACCCGTCGGTCGTCCAGGTCTACACCCCGCCGGCCCTCCCCAGCGCACGCAAGGTCGCGGTCACCGGCAGGATCACCCGGCCCGCGAAGGGGCAGCCCGACGCGACGGCCACGCTCACGGCGACCGTCCGCAAGGGCTCCCAGGAGGTCACCACACGGGAGATCCCCGTTGTGGTGAAGGCCGAGTTCGACGACGCGCAGGCGGTCGGCCGTGACACGTTCGACCTGACCCTGCACGACACCGACGACCTGCGCGGAAACATCAACCTCCCCGTCAGCGGCGAGTTCGGATCCACGATCACCTGGAAGTCGACCACCGACCTCGTCACCCCGAAGGGTGAGGTGACCCGCCCGGCGTTCGGCCGTGCGGACGCCGACGCCGTACTGACGGCGACCATCACCAAGGGGTCGGCCTCGCAGACGAAGTCGTTCCCGGTGACCATCACCGCCATGCCCCGTTCCGAGGAGCGCGAGCGGTACTTCCTGGGGTACTTCAAGGGCGAGGGGATCGCCGACGGCGAGCAGATCATGTTCGCGACGTCCAACGGGAACACCGCTCTGGACTGGACCGGGCTGACCGGAGGCCGGCCGTCGCTCATCTCCCAGCTGGGCGACCAGGGCCTTCGTGACCCGCACATCGTCCGCTCGCCCGACGGCGACACGTTCTACATGATCGCCACCGACCTGAACTGGTACGACCAGGGCGGATACGCCATCAACGACACCCAGTACATCGAGGTGTTCGAGTCGCACGACCTCGTGCACTGGACTCCTCAGCGGCACGTGAAAGTCGCGCCCGACAACGCGGGCAACGCCTTCGCACCCGAGTCGCTGTGGGTCGAGGAGATCGGCGCCTACGCCGTGTTCTGGGCACAGTCGCTGTGGAACGACCCCGTGAACCGCACCGGTCAGGGGAACGCGCAGATGTGGTACACCACGACGCGCGACTTCCAGACGTTCTCCGCTCCCAAGGTTTGGCAGAACCCGGCCCCTCTGTCGCGGATCGACACGACCGCGATCCGGGTCGGTGACTACTACTACCGCGTGACCAAGAACGAGGCCGGCAACCAGGGGTCGGACATCTTCTCGGAGAAGCACACCGACTTCCTGGACAGCAACATCGCCAACTGGAAGTCGCTCGCTCCGGCTCTGGGGCGCACGACGTGGGCCGCCGACCAGGGGTACGAGGGGCCGATCATTTTCAAGGCCAACCCTGGTGACACCTCCTGCCCCGGCCAGTTCTACCTCTGGGGTGACCGGTACACGAACGGTGGTGGCTACCAGGCCGCGTGCCACGAGAACATCGAGGCTCCGACCTGGAACGCCAAGGCGATCACGATGACCAACGCGGGCGTCGTCCGGCCGCGTCACGGCACCGTGATCCCGATTACCCTCCGCGAGTGGAACGACATCCGCAAGATCCCGAACAGCGACGTCGCGACCACCACGGAGGTGGCTGTCAAGCCGTACGCGAGCGGGGCCCAGACGACCACGGCCACGGCCACGGTCAAGGCGGCCGACGGCTTCGAGACCGGCGGTCAGGTGCGGTTCAGCATCGGCTCGTGGTCGAAGCTCGCCTACCTGGAGGACGGCGCGGCCACGGTCACGCTGCCGGAAGGTCTGCCCGCGGGTACCCGGACGGTCAAGGTCGAGTACCTCGGCATCGACTACCTGAAGGCGTCGGAGGGCACGGCGTCGTTCACGGTGCCGGTCGTTCCGGAGCTCGCGCTGACCGTGACCGCCACCGCCCGCTGCGTGGGCACCACGGCGTACGTGGCCGTGACCGCGGTCAACGACGCCGCCGTGCCGGCGAACGTGACGCTGACCACCCCCTACGGTTCGAAGACCGTGGCCGACGTCGGCCACGGCAAGCAGGCCTACCAGTCCTTCAACTCCAGGGCCGGGCAGATCGCCACGGGCAGTGCGACCGTGACGGCGACCGCGACGATCGATGGCCGGCAGGTCACCTCGACCTACAACCCCTCCTACACCGCCATCAACTGCGCCTAACCCGACCGGCCACGGCGCATTCCCGCTACTGAACCGGGGCCGGGAGGCAGGTGGCGGGCCGGCGAGCTCAACCTCGCCGGCCCGCCAGAAGGACACGATGCCGCTCCGCTCCGCGTGGAGGGGCAGTCACCCGGCAACGCAGAAGGCCGGTTCCGATGATCGGAACCGGCCTCTCAGCTGTTACTGCATGGTCGGGGTGGCGGGATTCGAATCCACGACCTCTTCGCCCCGAAGCGGCCTCGGCCGGGTTGTCGCTGCACCGCATCCCAGGGCAACGACGCTCAAGCAGTTGGCCGGGACGCGGTGGGGTGATGGCCTCGAATCACATCCTGACGCGTTTGAATCCTCAAATCGGTTAGGAGGAAAAGGGCTACCCGGAACTTGGTGAGATGACGGCCGAGCCGGTCATGCGAGCCGTCGGTTCCCTCGATCGCTGGGCTCTGCTTGCTACGGGGTGCTCTGTCTGCCAGCCGGGCACGTCGTACCGGTCTACGGCGCGTCCCATCACTGCAGCCTAATTGCGGCTGTAGGTGAACGAGTCGTGAGATGCAGGCGACTGTGTCTGCTGCTGCTGGCAGAATGAAGGGTCTTACCTTAGGTGCGCGGTGGGTGACTGAGGGCGGAGGAGGATATTGGAACTCAAGGTGTCTCTCGATGTCGGCTCGGAAGCGGACGAAATCGAAATCGAGCGACTTTCTCGTAACCTGCGCGGCGAACTCCTCGACCTGGACGTGGACGACGTGAGGCACCTTCCCGACTCGGCCCCGGCGAACGCCAAAGCGGGGGATGGGGCGATCTGGACGACGCTGCTGGTGACGTTATCCGCCTCCGGTGGTGTCATCACCACGATCATCGCGGCGATAAACGGATGGCTGAGCCGACGTCAGGAGCCGGTGACGGTGACCGTGCAGTTCGGCGACAACTCGATCACCTTGCCCAACGCCACCGATGAGGAGCGTCGCCTGCTGCTCGACGCCTTCATCGCGCAGCAGGAACGCCACTGACCATGGGCAGGTACGCCCTTCTCGTCGGATCGGACGACTACACCGAGGACGCCCGACTGCGCAAGCTGCGTGGCCCTCAGGCCGATGTACGGGCGTTGGCGCGTGTACTGAGCGATCCCGGCGTCGGGGCGTTCGAGGTCGAGACCGTCATCAACGAGCCGTCCCATGTGGTCAGCACGAGGCTGGAGGCGTTCTTCAGCGGGCACAAACGCGACGATCTGCTGCTGTTCTATTTCACCGGGCACGGGCTTCTGGATCCGGAGGGTCGCCTCTTCTTCGCGATGACGAACACCCGATTCGGCCTGCTCGGCTCCACTGCTGTTTCCGCGCAGTTCGTCAAGGACGTGCTCAACCCCAGCAGGTCCCGAACCAAGGTGGTGATTCTCGACTGCTGCGGCAGTGGCGCGTTTCCGCGAGACATGATCGCGAAACAGGCGCGTACGTTGCAGGCGGCACAGCAGCTTCAGGGGCACGGCCGTGTGATTTTGACCGCGTCCGACGCTCTGCAGTACGCATTCGAGGACGGCGGTGTCGTCGGCGACGCGACAACGTCTGTTTTCACGCGATTCCTTGTTGAAGGCCTGGAGACCGGTGCCGCCGATCTCAACTTCGATGGCGAGGTGGACCTCGACGAACTTTACGACTACGCCTATGAGCGCACCGTCGAGGCGAACCCCACCCAGCACCCGCAGAAGCTGTCGTTGGTCAGCGGGAAGGTCGTCATCGCGAAGAACGCCGCCAGGCCCGCCCTGCTTCCCCCCGGTCTGCACGATGCCCTGCGCAACTCTCACCCCGGGATCCGCCTGACCGCCGTGGATGAAACGGCAAAACTCCTGCTGAACGCAGACGGCGACGTCGTCACCGCCGCTCTCACCGTCCTGCGCCGCCTTCAGTCTGACGCAGATCGCCGGGTAGCGGCCCGCGCCACCCGTTTCATCACCGACTGGACCACTCCATATGGGCCGGCACCTCCTGGAGAGGCGGCCATACCGGTGTTCAGGCAGGTCGGCGGGGAAAACACCGCCGCCGACTTGCCACGCCGACCGGTGGGTGACCGGCGGACAAGAGCCGAGGGGAGGCCGCGGGGCAAGGACTCGCACGCCGGGGGCCGGGTATCGGCCGCAGAGCCGGCGAGAGCCCCGCAGCCCGCTGCACCCGTGCGGACCCCTCCAGTCCGTGTGGGGACCAGCCGGAAGCCACCAGCGCGACGGTCGCGGAGCGGTGACCCGCTTAGCTGGGTTTTCCTGCAGATCGGCAGGCTGGTCATGGGGCCGTGGCTGCTGCTGGCCCGCAGCGTTGGCCATCTGGCCCGGACCCCCTGGAAACGGTCTGTCGACATCGATCCCGATCGCCGAAGAGACGGGGTGGCGCTCGCGGTGCTGATCGTCGCTTCGATGTGTGTAGCTGTCATCAATCGCAACAGCGGTGATGGCTGGATGGAGATGGCCAATGCGGTGATTCGCGCCTTGCTCGGCTCGTTGGCCTGGTCGTTGCCCGCGGCGCTCTCCTGGGTTTCTTGGCGGTTGTTTCGCCGGGCCGACCAGAACTTCGAGACCAGCAGGATGGGCATCGGCTGGACCGCGCTGCTGGCCGGGATCCTAGGGATCGTGCACGTCGCCCACGGCACGCCGTACCCCTCGGGCGGACCGACCGACGGCATGGACAACGTGTCGGCGGCGGGCGGCATGGTCGGCTTCATCGTCTCGGCGCCGCCGTCGAGCATCCTGCCGGCGTTCATCACGATCCCGCTGCTGGTGATGCTGTCGGGCTTCGGCCTGCTGGTGATCACCGCGACCCCGGTGCACCGCGTCCCCGAGCGCCTCGCCGAGGTCCGGCACAAGATCTTCCCCCGGACGTAGGAGTCCACGGAGCTCCGCAAGATCTCCGCGTCGCGCAAGCTGGAGCAGTTCGTCCTGTCCAGCCAGGAAGGCCCCACACGCTGTCCGATCTCGCGATGGCCGACCGCATCTGCCTGCTGGAGCCCGCCAGGCCCGCCTGGATCGGCGACCGCCTCCGCGTCCCACGGGTGCACGTCTCCGAGGCCTACGGGCTCGATCTGGGCGCCTGCTGGCCGCACCTGTGGCTGATCGTGCCGCAGGAGAGCCGGACCGCGGTGGAGGCCGCGCGCGACTCGCTGGCCGCCGCCGCGCGCCTGACGGGCTGGTCCGCGCTCTACCTGCTGCTGGCCGTGTGGTGGTGGCCCGGCGCGGTCATCGCGGGCCTGTTGTTCGCGACCGCGTGGTCGCGTGCGCGGATGGCCGCCGCCACGCTGGCGGACCTGGCGGAGGCGGTCGTCGACCTGCACGTCGGTGACCTGAGCGACCGGCTGGCCCCAGCCCGTCAGGCCGAACCCCTCACCGGCCGCGCACTGACCAGCCTCCTTCGCAGAAGCCGCTGGGACCCCGATTATCCGGGCGGGTGGAGCTCCGAGGGCGGTTAGTCGCGGAGAGTCCTGGGCACTCGCAGCGGCGACGTAAGGAGCAGAAGGATGGGGAAGCGTCAGTGCCGCCGCCACGGTCTCGCCGCGCTGGCCGTGGGAGTGGCCGTGTCCGGTTTCACCGCCGCCTGCGGCGGAGACCACGAACCTCTCGGCTCCGGGGCCGTCGCGACCGCCACGCCGGGGGCGCATCGGCCTCAGCGGACGTCCCCCCCTCCCTCCTCCGGCTCCGCTGAGGACCGCGAGGCCGTACGCTTCGCCCCTCGGGTCGTCGCCCATGCGAGCAAGGCCCGGGTGCATTCGTCGCTGCTGATGGCGATCCTGCTGAACGAGTCGAACAAGCCGCACGATCCGGCGCTGGAGCGGGCCTGGCAGAAGCTCAAGCCTGACGCGGCCTTCGGCATAGCGAACATGCACAAGGCCGCCTTCGACGAGGCCAAGCGGGGGCGCGACTTCGCCGCCCGGCAGTGGGAGGAGCTGCCCGACGACCCCGATCTGGCCATCGAGTCCGCGGCCTGGTACCTCCACGACCTCGCCGGCCACCTGCCGGCCAAGTGGCGCACCCCGTACACGAAGGACGAGCTGCTCGCTCTCGGATACAACGCCGGGCCGGGCAACATGCGGGCGTTCGCCCGGGGCGCGAAGCTGGGGCAGGAGGCCCGGTCGTACCTGGAGCGCCTGCGCGGGAACTGGCCCGCGGCGCAGGACGCCGTACGGCACCTCCGGTAGCCCGTCGGCGTGGACGTCGAGCGGCTTCCGGAGCTCCGGGTGGCCGGCGCCGCCAGGGCGCCGTGGCCCTCCCGTCCTTCGGCAGGCCGCCGAGCCCTGCGTCCCAGCCTTACCCGTCGCCGAGCGCCGCGTCGAGTGGCGTAGATCGTACCTTCCACGATGACGTCGGCCATGAGCATTCACCGCGTGGAGGCCGGGGCAGCCGGGCTGCGAGTCGGGCAACGCCTACATGAGTGGGTGGTGAGTAGGACCGGGAGCTAACGGACCGGCAGCGCAGACCTGGGGCCGAGGTTCAATCGGGTGCCGTAGGGGGGATCTTTAGGGCTGCCTGGGGTTGCCAACGGTTACATGATCGGGTTCCACCACTAACGCCACGCTAACGAACGATCAAGGGCCTGACCGCTGTCTCCAGCGATCAGGCCCTTGAACTGCAACTACCTGGTCGGGGTGGCGGGATTTGAACCCACGGCCTCTTCGTCCCGAACGAGAACGGCAAGACGTATAAGCACGGGACCTTGTCCGCCTACAACGCGGGCAAGTGCCGCTGCGAGTACTGCCGCGCTGCTTTCGCGCAGTACCGGGCGAAGCGCCGAGGTGAGGAAGGGAAAGACACCCCACGCCAGCCTCGGCAGCGCGACACCGACGGCCACATCCCGGCTGACTGGTTCCGACGGCAGGTCTGGAAACCCGCGCTCAAGGAAGCCGACTTGGGGATCCACGTGCGCATTCACGACATGCGGCACGCACATGCCTCATGGTTGCTCGCTGGCGGCGCCGACCTGCAGGTGGTCAAGGAGCGGCTCGGCCACGCCTCCATCGCCACTACCGAGAAGTACCTACACACCCTGGACGACGCCGACGAGACGGCCCTGGACGCCTTCTCGAAGATCCGGAATCGATCCGCAAGGTGAAGGAAGCAACGGAGAAAGAGAACTCGGGACATTCGGACGTGCTGGTGGTTCATCGACACTGGTGCCCTCCTGACGAGGAGGCGCTGATAGCTCCAGAACTTGTCGCCGTACGCCGAATCCAGAGGACGACGATCGCAGGCGTTGCGCTACTGGCGCTGATCGCAGCGGTCGTCTCATTCCGGCACATGCACGAGCTCTGCCTGCGCTACGGCGAGGACCACCTGGCGGCGGTGCTCATTCCGCTCGCCGTCGACGGCCTGATCGTCGTCGCTTCGATGTCCATCCTGCTGGCTAACCGGTACGGCTCCCGCGGTGGCGTCCTGGCGTGGACCCTGCTCGTGGTCGGGAGCCTCGCCAGCCTCGCGGCGAACGTCGCTGTCGCCGAATCCAGCCTCCTGATCGGCCGAATCATCGCGGCGTGGCCGAGCGCGGCATTGGTCGGTAGCTACGAGCTCTTGATGTCCCAGCTCCGCCAGTGCGCCGGAAGACGGGCAGAAGCTCCGGATCTGTACGCTCTTAGCCCTGGCCGGAAGGGTCCTGCCGCCGACGCAGATGCTGACCCCATGGAGCAACAGGGCACCCAGGAGGAAGAGGCCGGCTTGCCTGCTGAGCCCATTCGGAACGGCCGGGCGTTGCAGCGAGAGGCGTGGCGGTGGGCACAGCAGAACCGCCAGGCAGACGGAGATCTGCCCAGCGGCATCGCCATCGCTCGGGCCTTCGCTCGTAGCCCTCGTTGGGGCCGTCTGGTCAAGAAGGCCGGACTCGCTGGCGAGCTGAGTTGACGCGAGGGATGGAAGGGGAATGGGTGATCCGTCGCGAGGCGGAGACGGCAGGGACATCGTCGAATCAGGGTCAGCTGGACAGGAACATTGGCGTTGGACACTAGTGAGCGGCCACTGCGGGTGCGCATCTCAGGCGAGAGACCCGAATGTGTCCGTACCCAGCGAGTGGCGGCGGAATTACCATAGTTCCGGGTGGCCCGCCACTACACGAGGTCCAGGCAAGTGAAGGTGCCCTCTGTATCCGACGTCCCCGACGCCCTGCCGCGAAGGGGCCCGCCCGCCGCCTATTTCGCCCCCGGAAGCTTCATCAGATAGGCCAGGCCGTTCTCCGACTTAGTGCGGTCCAGCCAGATGTTGACTACGTCCTTGATCGGCTCACTGAGGATGCCGCTGAACGTGCCGCCGCCAAGCAACAGCGCCAACAATGGTGACACTCCTGGAAAGAGCGTGGTCAGCAGCACGGGCGCCGATGTGACGCTCAACCCCACGACCGTCCGCTTGAACAGGCTCCGGTAAGCGCTGCGCAGGGCTTCCTTATGGTCGTCCAGTTCCCTGCGCGCCTCCTGGATCGCCTCATCGATCTCGTCCTCGATTCTGGGTGACCACGGCTGGCTGGCGACCTTGCGCACGATGCTCGCCAGGTGGGAGCGGAACTGTCTGCGCTCGTCCGCCGTCTCTTCCCGGTAGCGCAGGCACTGCTCCAGCGACAGTGCATCCAGTGCCTCCTTGTCCAGCACCGAATCGATGATGCGCTGCTCGACCAGCGCGTACTTCTGCGCGGCTGCCTGGGAGGAGGCCCGGCGAAGGCCAGGAATGTTGGCAAGTGTCGGGCCAATCTCCGCAGCACGGGCGAACCTGGCCGACAGCAGCCGAAAGTGAGCATCGCTGTCCGTGAGCGGCACGGCGACGGTTTCCACTGACATAGCCAGCGCGGTGGTGGTCGCAATTGATGATCCCAGGTAGTAAGGCAGAACGGCTGCCCACTCCCGCTCCTGCGGGACAGCGCTGCGCTTCTGCCAGCCGGGAAGGGAGAACTCCTGATTGGGCTTGCCGTCCGCGAAGAGCGCGTGGCCCAATCCATCGATGACCTCGAACGGCCGGCGCGTGTTCTCCGGATACAGCACCCTTGGGGTGTACTGGTGACTGAGGAACTGCAGCGCGGAGGCAGGGATGCGGCTGCGTAGCATGCTCCAGGTGGGCGGTTGCCCGGCGAACAGGTCGATCACCTGCTGGTCGAGCATGTCCGCCTGCATGGCCCCGGTGATGAGCTGGTCGACGGACCCCTGCTCGATCACGGGTCCGGGGTCGACGAACCTGACCAGGCCCTCCGACTCCAGCAGGGCGTAGCGATCCGCGATCTGCGTCCACTCGGCGCTCAGGCGATGTGCCGCAGAGCCCGGTAGGTACTGCTGATGCTGCTCGACGTCATACAAGCCGGCACGGACACGCGCCGATTTCGGGTCGATGAACAACACCTCGTCGTAGAGCAGGATCGCCCGCTTGAGAGTGGTTTCCTGTAGCGTGCGCGAGAAGGGGTAATAGAGCGCCCGCAGCACCTCGTCCGCCATGTCCAACACAGTCGCATCCCCCCGCGCGCCCCCGCAATAGCCAACGTGATCACTTACGGGGAGCGACCGAGACCTTCGCCGTGGAGCCCACTCAGCGTGGATCTGCCTGACCCGCACGGCCAGCTCGGGCGTCGGCGACAGCCTTCATCACCGCCAGCTCCGTCGGATAGTACGGGCGGATCTCAGCGACCATGTGGATTGCGCGCCTGCTCAGGGGATAGGGGGACGGACGTGCAACGACTCGATCCTCTCGTCGAGTCTCCACCGACTCCGGGGCGCGTCGTTATGAGGCATCGACGATGGCCTGCTCAGGCTTCGAGCTGACCTTGGTCCGAAAGGCGATCAGCTTGCGGTCATCCGATGTAGCGGACTCGGGCGCGAGGAGATGGAACGCGAAGGTCAGGTTGCTTGGGTCGATCTCATCACTGGGGTCTCCCGCGACGTAACCCTTCTCCACTACGGGATAGATGATGGCGGCACCTCGCTGTGGACCCCTCAAGCCACGAGCGGTCTCGTCACCCGCCGGCGACTCGCACTTCGAGATCGCGTCCGCCACCGTGCGGTGCCTGGACTCGCTGATCGCGCTGAAGTAGTCCGTACGGATCCTCTTTCGTCGGAACAGGCTCATCGGCTCGCTGCCGAAGATTCGGGCCTTCGCCTCGCCTGTCCGCACGTGCCGCGGGAAGATCAGAACCCAGTCCTTGACCTTCCCGGTCTCGCGAAGCTCAACGAGCCAGGAGAGGTCGGGAATGAAGACATCGCTTGCCGCCCACTCGAGGCGCCTGAGTGCGTCCAGAAGCTCCTCGTGGGTGACCACGGCGACGTCGGCCTCGAACGAGGGAGTGCCGTCCCCGCCGAACCGGACACACCGATCGATCGCAGCGACCAAGGGTCGCCAAACCTCGGCGTTGGCGGCGATGCGCTCGGACTTGCTGGGGTAGGCGCGGGGCTCGATTGGGGCCCCGGGGGAGCGTCGAAGTACGAGCTCCGCGTTGTACATCTTGCTCGCGGACGTCGGCTTGATCCACGGCAGGTGTTGGTGGACAAGCGGTGGTATCTGAGCCGGGGTGATCTGCGGGCGTCCATCGACAAGGTCCGCGTAGCGGCGGAGCTCGTCACGGAAGAGTTCCTCGTCGAGGACAATCCCCTCGAAGGCCTCATGCAGTTCTTCCGTGATGAACAGCCGGACGAGGTCCTGGTAGCCCTTCCGGAAGCCGAACCAGCGTCCCATCTGCATCAGGGTGTCAGCCTGCTTCGTACCCCGGCGGTAATAGGAGACCGTGAGGCCCTCGACTGTGAAACCTCGGGCGAGTTTGTTTCCGCCCACCAGGACTCGCCAGACCGCGTTGTGGTCGAAGTCCAGTTCTTCCCGTTCGGTGTCCTTGTCGCTGTTGACGATGATCACGGGATCCCCGTGGGGTGCGATAAGGCGTACGGCGGTGCCCACATATCGAGCTACCTGATCGAACTCGGGTGTCGCTTCGGCCTGGCCCAGCGTGGTCGAAACTCGGCGGACATCATTCTCGTAGAGCGATCGGAGGCGCTCCAGCCCCCGAGGAGAGAAGTACCCTGCGGAATCCCATAGCTGTCGGAGTTGTCTCGCGGACTCGCTGTGTTGCGCCCGCTGCATAGCCTCGTGGACAAGCATCGTGTGATGCCTGAAGCGGCCATAACCGCATTCCTGCCGGTAGAGCTTCAGTGCGCCGGTGAGCACGAACATGTCCAACGCGTCGCGTAGTTCGTGCTCCTGGGACTCATCGGAGTCGAGATAACGAACATGGGCCTCTTCGGAAGAGTGGGCCCCTTCGATCTCGCCATCATCGAAGTCATGGAAGTCTCGGGCGCCCATGTAGCCGGGTGGTCGCCGCAGAGAGATCAGGAAGTCCTTGGGGAAGATGTCTTGCGCGTCGGTGGGGTCCACGAACACGTTCGCGAAGGGCGTGGCCGTGTACCCCACGTACTGAGCTCTGGGGAGCATCGACAGGAGGTCGGAGATCAGTCGATTGATCGCCGTTCGCTCCTTCTGCTCCTCCTTCCACTTCTTCGGGTTACTCGTGTTCACGGAGGCCTGATCCGACTCATCATCGATAATCAGGGTTGGTATCTCTTCGAGTTGTGTTGTGATCAATCTCAGGTCGGCGACGAGCTTCTTCATGACCGTTGAGTTCTTCTTCAGAACCACGAGTCGCGCGTCGCTATTGAAGAGGTTCGCCGGGTCGTAGAAGGGGCGGTGCCGCTCACGACGCTCGACATCCAGCGCCGCGATTCCCTGGTGAAGGCTCTTGTAGTCCTTCGCGCGAGTGGTGAGCCGGTGGATGTCGGGCCGTCCGGCGTCGGAAGGCAACAGGCCATGACTGACGAACTTCCCGTCTCGCCAGTCATCGTCGTCGCGATAGTCGATCTTGCCCATCGCCTCGATGTTGTTCGGATCGATGCCGCGGAGGATGTTCTCGACGCCCACCAGTTCCATGTCGAGGCGTCGCTGAGTCTGCTCCCGCAGCATGTTCGTCGTGCCAGTGAGGACGATCACCAGTCGGTATCCGACGTCGATGGCTTTGGCGATGACGCCAGTGAAGTTGGCGGTCTTGCCGCTCTGGACGTATCCGACCACCAGGCCACGAGAGGAGTAGATCTCCGGGCGGGTGGGATCCGACAGGCGCTCGACGACCCGATCCGTGGCGACGTCCAGTGAACTGACCGCGTCCGCGTCCCAACCCTTCTCGCGGAGGTGATGGGCGTAGTGGATCCAATAGAAGTTCCGGCGCCTGCGAATCTCGTCGGTGTACCACTCGTCCCACTCTGGCGCGATGACGATGGGGCTGGCGCCGCCGGCGACGGGAAACAGATCCAGGAGAAGGCCGGCCGTGGCGTCGCCGACCCTCAGCCGTCGGATGATGACGTCACGGCGCTCGTTTGTGCTGGGTTTGGTTCCCTCAGTCCACTCGGCGGTCTCGTGCTTGTCCCAAGTCGCCAGCCGTACCTGGAACTCATCGAAAAGCGCGTCGTCGCGATCGGCGGCCTTCAGGAGCTCGCGGAGCGTTGCGTCGGTGGCAGCCACACCTGGGTCGACCCCGTTCGCCATAGCGTGCAAATCGCGCGGTCCCCGCCGGATCATCGCGGAGAGGGCATCCACGTAGGCGTCCTTCAGTTCCGCGCTCACGCCGTACCTCCCGGTAGTGTCTCATCTGTCACTGCTGCTGTGAGGATGGCCTGCCAGAGGTCGATATTGTCCCGGTCGCGAGGACCAAGGTGTTCCCCCTGGAAGGCGTCCTCCATCAGGAGATAGAGCAGTGCCTTGAGTAACGGCGTGTCACCCTGCGCTCTCCTGTAACGCTCGTTGAGCCAAAGGGTCTGCTGATGCCGGTCGATGTCGAAGAACTCGTCCCCGTCCATGACCCGCCAACGGATGTGTATCGGAGGGCGGCCGGGAAGGGTGGGGATCTCAGCGGCCACAGCGTCGCGTATCGCGTCCGAGAAGCCGTCTCCCAAGGGGAGCATCTTCTTGCGCTGGCGTTTGCGCTGTCGAGACTCCTTGAAGCGCTCCTCCGCCGCTTTCAGGTACGCGGCGAACGTCGTTCCATCCTCCGCCGCGGCGTAGTCCACGAGGGCGCCGAACTCAGGTCCGACGACCACCTTGGACTTCTCGGGGTTCATCCGGAAGAGCCCCGCGATGTCATCGTCGATATCCACCTCTACCCGGGCAAGCTGTAGGCGATCTTCCACCCCCTGGAGGCCGCCCCATCCGCCGCCCGCCTGCAGTAGACGATCACGGCGGTAGAAGTACAACCCTTGGCGGGACGCGGCACCTCCCGGAAGCCGGAACTCCGGAGAAGTGGATCGCGGAGGCCAGACATGGCAGACCAAACGAAGCTCACGGCCAGCCAGGCTCGCACGCAGCTCCTTGGGATAACCGGAGAGGCCCGGTCGGCTGTACGCGAACGGGTTCTTCGGTGTGGCGGTGAATCTCGCGCCTGGGAGGGGATGCTCCACGTCCGTCACGTCGAGCGCGATCTGGATTCGCCCATCGGACAAGAACCGGTGAAAGACCAGGCCGAGATGGTTGAAGAGATCTGTGGTCATGCGAGCGACGAAGGTCTCGACACGCGTGGAGTCATTGGTCGCGGGGAAGCACGTCAGGTGATCCCACCGGACCACTGTGCCGCTGTCTCCCATGGGCACGTTCCAATCACGGCGAAGTTCCCCGCTGGCGAAATCCTCCGAGACGATGTCGCATTGAAATCCGCTTCGTCCCGACCGCAAGCGCCATCTGCGGCCCACGGCGGGTCGGCCGGCCGCTCGGGACAGCACGGTGAAGTCATCGGCTTGGCTGAAAGAAGCCGCTTTCAACCCGAGGCCGAACCTGCCCAGGTCGCTGTCGCCATACTCCCGGTGGCCACCAACTGTCATGGCGGCGTCAACTGTCTCGGGTGTCATCCCCTTGCCGTTGTCGACGACGTAAAGCGTCCTGAGATAGCCATCCTGGCGAACCAGACGGATGAGTACATAGGTAGCCCCAGCGTCGATGGAGTTGTCCACGAGATCGGCGAGGGCTGTCTCGAGGGAGTGGTTTCGCCCCAGACTCTCCAAGGCGCGAGGATCCGGGGGCAGATCGACAGATCCAACGACAGGGATGGCCTCTCGCCACTCATCCCGAGTCTCGATATGCGGGACGGATGGGGGCATCGGCGCCGAGGGGGGTGTGAGAGGAGGCGGCTCGATCACGGTCTCTGGCGGAACTGACGGCGGCGCGGGTGGTTCCGCGCCTTCTGGAACCCAGAAGGACCACCCCTCGGGCGGCTTCGGCCACGAGGGATCCGGCTTCCAACCCGAAGGCGGCGTCCATCCAGCTGGAGGCGCTGGCCAGCCGGGGGGTGTGTTGAAGCGCCACGCGGTCACTTCGTCGCTTGAGCCTGCCATAGCCACACCATTCTCGTATGGCTCAGCCTTTACCCGTGGCAACTTGCCGTAAGCCGTCCAGTGTGAGCGCAGTTGACCCATCCGTACATGAAGGGCCATTCTCCTGCTCGTGACTGCTTTGCCACGAGTCACATCGGCCCGGCGCGGCACTGCCGTCATTCTGGTAGCGATGATCAGCTGCTCCGGCTCATGGCAGGCCACGCAGACAGATGATCTTGGAAGGTAGCGGCATAGGTGCGCGTTCTCATGCTCGGCTCGGGGAGCGAAATCCGCGAGCTGCGTCAGCAAGCCGAGCGCTACGGGCTCGACGTCGCTGAACGCCTCACGGCCAGCGTCACCCACGTCGTTATCGATCAGTGGGTCAGTCCTGACGACCCTCGGCTGGTCAAGAGCAAGATCGCTGGCCTGCCTGTCTTCACGGTCACGCAATTCAAGGAGTGGCTGGATCGGACTCTTGGTGGTCGCCGTCCAGAGCTCTGGGACGTGGGTGGGGCCCAAGAACCCGCCCAGGATGAGGACACCTCGGTGGTCGTTCCGCCCCCGCCGGGGCCTGTCGCCGCTCCCGAACCAAAGGCAATCTCTGAGCCGAAGCCCATCTCGCCCCCAAAGGACGCGGAAGAAGTCCTGCTCGGGGTCGTGAGTTCCTGGCGGGACTCGTTGCTCGACCTCAGCGGGCGCAACAGACTCCTCAACTTCAAGCACCTACAGACCGCCACGCTTGAGATCATCGCGCCCTCTCCGGAATCGGTGATCCGAGGGCTCGAACGCGGCCTGTCGTTCGACAAGATCGACGAGGATGGCGAGCGGCCGACTTCTCGTGGCTCGCTCCTGGTCACCCAGAAGAGCACTCAAGCTCAGCTCGACCGTTCGCTGAAGCGCCTCTCGGCGGCATCGACTCAGCACTTCAACGAGACCGGTCTGTGGGTCCTGTACCTCGGCGTGGGCTTCGTGGAATGGCGTGACGATCCTGTGGGGGAGTTCAACGCCGCGCCGATCGTCTTGATCCCGGCACGCCTCGACCGAACCGAAGACGGCTCGTATGACCTTGTCGCGGTCGAGGACAGTGAACCGATCATGAACCCTGCCCTTGCCGTAAAGGCGGCGGAGGTGCGACTCTCGTGGCCCGACCCGGCGGAGTTGGACACAGACAACCTTTCCTGGACGTTGTCGGCTGTACGGCGTGCGGTCTCTCCACGTGGCTGGAAGGTCAACGAGCGTGTGGTGCTCGCGGTTTTCCACGCTCACAAAGAGGCGATGTACCGGGACCTCCTCGACAACGAGGCCCGCATCCTTCAGCACCCCGTCGTGCGTGCCATCGCCCTGGGACCACGTGCGCAGACGGCCGGTGCAGAACCCGCCGCCCTCGCGCCTATGGAAGACATCGATGTCGTCCAGCCGCCAGAGAACACACCTTTGGTCTTGGACGCGGACGCGTCACAGCGCCAGTGCGTCGCGACCGCGGTGGACGGTCGGACCTTCGTCATGGACGGGCCGCCGGGGACGGGCAAGAGCCAGACGATCGCCAACATGATCGCTGCTCTGCTCCACCAAGGACGCAGCGTCCTATTCGTCAGCGAGAAAGCCGCGGCTCTCGATGTGGTCCGTAACCGGCTCGACCTAGTTGGGCTCGGTTCTTTCCTGCTCGCGCTTCATAGCGAGAAAACGGGACGAAAGCAGGTCGCCCAAGAACTCGGCCGCACTCTCGACGAGCGAGTCAAGGCGTCGCGGACGATGAGCGAAGAGGACCGTCACCGGGTGCGTAGCCTGCGACGACGTCTATCCGAGTACGCTGAGGCGATCAACGAGACACGTCGCCCGCTGGATAGAACGCTCCACGATGTCATCGGCAGGCTCGCCGAGCTGCAGGCTGTTCCAAGTCTCCCGGTCGTGGGCGGGGGATTCGTCCCAGGCGAACTCACCGGCCACGCCCTGGTCGACATCCTCGACGCGGCCGACGCTTTGTCCAGGGCCTGGCGGCCGGTCACAGAAGGGCCGGACTTCGTCTGGCGGGACCTGCGAGGCCGAGCCAATCCGTTGCCGGCCGTCGACGCCGCGCTTGAACGATTGGCGAGCCTCGAGCGGTGCCTGGCCAAGCACGGGAAACTCGCCAGCTCACTGGGATTAAATGACCTCGCTTCTGTCGAGCGTCTCCTTGCGACACTGCGGCTCACGCGGAGTCGCCCCGACGTTCCCTCGGGCTGGCTGACCGCAACCGATCTCTCCGGCACGATCACGGAGATCGACCGTTTCGCCGGCGCTCTCGAAGAGGTGCGCTCCCTCGAAACCGCCGCACGACAGATCGCCGGCGACTCGTGGCGCGATATCCCTGTCGACTTGGTCGACGAGATCCCTCTCCACCAGGCATCGCTGGACCGGCTCCAACCAACAGGTGTGCTTCTGTCCGGCTTGGACAGCACGTCCGCCAAGGATCTGGCGAAGAGATTCTCTGACACCATGGCGATGATCACAGCGCACCGTGATTCCCTCCGCGGGATCGCGACTCTGTATGGCGTCGCCGCACCGACCAACGCACAGCAGGCGATCTCTCTTTGTGAACTCACGCTGCTCGCTTGCTCCGCTGACAAGCCCGAAGCCGCCTGGCTCAACTCCGAGGAGCGTGAGCGGGCGCGAAACGCGGCGACGTCGTTGAGCGCGGCGCTCACAGAGCTTCGTGGCGCTCGCGATCGCGCGGAGCTCAACTTCACCGACCGTGTCCTCAGCGCCGACAACCTCGACGATGCCGTGCGGTGGTTGGAGGGTCCCTTCCGGTCGGACATACGCTATCTCGCACGGCTGAGCACGACGTCTACCTACACCGACGGCATGGTCACTCGTGTGCCGCAAGCGATCGACTGGCAGAGGGCCCACCAGGCGTTCTGGCACGTCGCTGAGGAGAGCTTTCCTTCACTTGGCGAGTACTGGTCCGGCGAGAGCACGGACTTCGACCTCATCGACCAGTTGCTAACTGTGGCCGAACGGATCTCGTCCCTCGCGCCACGTATCGTGGACCCCGAGCGTTTCGCCGCCCAGGTGGCTCGCGGCGGGACACCCCATCGGGGGGCGATCGAGTCGGCGCGAGTCCTTCAATCTGGGCTTCGCGGACTTCCGAGGCTCGCGGCCATGTTCGGTGTACGGACACCGGCCACGCTCACGGAAGTCGTCGCGCTCTGTGATCTCATCGCTTTCGCGAACGTCTCCGATAAGCCGCGCGCCTCTTGGCTCGACGCCACAAGTCCCCTGCCGACGCATGACCAGATTCGCACGTTGGAAAGCGTCGTGTACCGGCTGCGTGGCGCACGTGAGCAGGCCACCAGCAGCGGCTTCACAGACGCTGTACTAGCAGCGGATGGCCTCCCGGAGATAGCGGAACGACTTGCGACGCAGAAGGGCATCTTCAGCGTCTTGTCCTCCATCCACCGTGCGGATAGGCGATATGTAGCGGAACTCACGGCCGCAGGTTCGTGGAACAGCGGCCTCGTGGAACTATTACCGCTCGCGCTGGAGTGGCGGCGAGCACAGAGCGCCTTCGATGAAGCAGCGGACGCGAACAAGGACTGGCTGGGAGAGTTCTGGCAGGAAGAGCGGACGGACTTCCACGCCATCATCCGGGCGGTCGAAACCGCACGGAAGATTCGTGAGCTAATTCCCAACCCCGCGGATCTGGGCGCACTCGCCCGGCAAGTCACGCTGGGATCCACTCCAGACCCCGCTGCCATCCGAACCGGTGCCTTGATCTCCGCGCATCTCAAGACGCTGCCGCAGGTGACAGCTGTTTGCGGGCTCCCCGTTCCCGAGACTCTCGGCGAGGTGGTCGCCTTCTGTTCTGTCATGTCCTGCGCCGATGCGGCGAGGAAGCCCGAGCCAGCTTGGTTGGACGACTCCAAGCGGGCGAAGGCCCGGGCTGCGGCCAGCGCCAGCCGGGCCGCGACTGCTCGACTGGCGGCGGCACGCGCGGCGGCTTCGGACATGTTCACCTCGGAGATCCTCTCCGCGAGCGACCTCGAGGAGATCTCCGAAAGGTTTGATGGAGCGCACGCCCGAGCCAAGGCGTACATAGCCCAGTTGACTCGGACTGGCGTGTGGAGTATGGATCTCCTCGACGGCCTCGGCCAGGCTCTGGCCTGGAAGCGTGCCGCCGCCGAGTCCCGAACTATGGAACTGCGGCACGCGGGTTCCCTCGGCTCGTTCTGGGCCGGCGAAGCCACGGACTTCGACGCGATATCGCGAGGACTCGACCAGGCCGACCGCATCGATGAGCGAGCGCGCGATGTCTTCGACAGCGACGCGCTCGCCGTACAGGTCGCTGTAGGCGGCAACACCAACGAGACGGTTCAGCCACTGGCAACGAAGATCGCCGCCGACCTGGAGGAGTGGAAACGGAGCCTCGTACCCGCGCCTCTCAACGGGCCCCGGCTCGGCCTGGAACGTCTCGACTTCGAGAACGCGATCGAATGGTACGGCGAGCATATTTCGGCACTCAACGCGGTGATCGAGTTGAACGAGGCCGTGCACGGCACGGACGGATCGGGTGACGTCGATGAAGCCCGCGCGAAGCTGACGGCGGTACGAGCGGCCATGTCCGCCCAATCGGCATTCGGCGGCGAAGCCGAGCGGCACACAGCGTTGCTAGGTGGTCTCTACGCTCAGGTCGAGACGGACCTCGACCTTGTGGGGCGGTCCCTCAATTGGACCAGGCAGGTGCGAGAAGTCACCGGGAGTATGACGTCCGTCGCCGCCGAAGCCTTCATCCTTTCCACGGACGATCCCCTGCTCGCGGCCGCATACCAGTCGTGGAACGAGGCGAAGTCGGAAGTCCTCGGACTCTTCGACGACGCGAAAGCCAACAGGCTCGCCAAGGCCTTCATAGGCGGTGCCGACGCCGCGCGCGAAACGTTGCTGCGTATGCGATCGGATGCGGACGGTCCTAGGGAATGGCGTGCGTTCACCGGCGCACGCGCCAGGCTGGGCGCGCATGGCCTGAGCGGCATCGTCGACCAAATGATCAGTAGTCGTGTCAGCTCGGATCGGCTATCCGACATGATCGAGCGCGCCATGCTCTCGGCCTGGGTCGATGTCGTACTCGAGAACGATGAACGCCTTGAGGATGTTCGAGGTGTAGACCAGGATGCGCAGATCAAGGACTTCCGCAAGCTTGATCAACTTCTGATCTCGACCGCGCACGCCTTGGTGATTGACGCTTGCAACACTCGTCGCCCTAAGCCGAACGTGGGAGAAGCCGCCACGATCGCGCGGGAGGCGCAGAAGAAGACGCGCCACAAGCCTGTTCGGACGCTGCTCGCCGAAGCCGGTCACGCGATTCAAGCACTCAAGCCGTGCCTCATGATGAGCCCGCTCACCGTCAGCCAGTTCCTGCCGACCGACTACACCTTCGACGTGGTCATCTTCGACGAGGCGTCCCAGGTGCTTCCCCAGGACGCGGTCAACTGCGTGTACCGCGGGAAGTCTCTAATCGTTGCGGGCGACCAGAATCAGCTTCCCCCGACGTCGTTCTTCACTGGGTCTTCCGGCGATGAGTCGGAGGATTACGACGAGGACACCCCCGACGCCTTCGAATCGCTGCTCGACCTGTGCAAGGCGAGTGGTGTGATCCCCAGCCTGCCTCTTCAGTGGCACTACCGCAGCAGGCATGAGGGTCTCATCGCCTTCAGCAACCGGGAGTTCTACGAGAACACTATGGTCACCTTCCCAGGGCCGGTGGAAGGCGGTCAGGACGTAGGTGTGAGCTTCGTCAAGGTCGACGGTGTCTATGACCGGGGCAAGAGCGCGACGAATCGCATCGAGGCGGCGGCCGTGGCCGAGCGCGTTATTCACCATTACGAGACTCGCCCCGGTCTCTCGCTCGGCGTCGTCGCCATGTCGGAGCGACAGGCGGAGGCGATCTGGGAGGCTGTTGAAGAGGTTCGCCTAGTTCGGCCACGGCTGAACAAGTACTTCGCCGACGATCGGCTCGACGGATTCTTCGTCAAGAACCTGGAGACCGTCCAGGGCGACGAACGAGATGTAATCATCATTTCCATCGGATACGGCCCCGATCACGAAGGCAAGCTGGCGATGAATTTCGGCCCCTTGAACCGCCAGGACGGCTGGCGCCGACTCAATGTCGCGGTCACGCGCGCCCGCAGTCGAGTGGAGGTCCTGGCCTCCCTCCGGAGCTCCGACATCGATGAGGGCGAGAACGTCAGCAGGCGGCACCTGAAGCGTTATCTCGCCTACGCGGAAGGAGACACAGGCTCGATCGGACGTCACGAAGGTGACGTGGGCGACCCTGGGTTGTTCGGGCCATTCGAAGAGGTTATCGCCTCCACACTGGAGGAATGGGGCTACGACGTCGAGCGTCGGCTGGGAGTCGCCGGCTACAAGATCGATATAGCGGTTCGGCACCCTGAGCGACGCGAGAATTTCGTTATCGGCGTGGAATGTGACGGCGGCATGTACGGTTCCGCCAGGGCGACGCGCGACCGCGATCGTCTTCGCGGGGAAGTGCTGAGGCGCCTTGGTTGGCGCCTCCACCGGGTGTGGAGCATCGACTGGCTCCGTGATCCCGAGGGTACGAAAGAACGTCTGCGGTCGGCGATCACCGACGCCATGACCAACATCGAGCAACCGGTCAAGGTGCGTGAGCGAAGTCCGTTCGCTGTGCCCGCGATTCGGACGGTGGACGCGAGGAACTACACGCCCGGGAGGGACTGGGCAGTGCCATACAAGATGGCCCGCCTTCCCTCAGTCGATCTCTACTGGGACGACACCTCTCAAGTCGGTGACATGATCTATACGATCGCGCAGGCGGAAGCTCCGATCCATTGGGACCTGGTACGCCAACGCCTTCGCGACTGGTGGTCGGCAAGGATCACAGCGAGTGTCGATGAGGCCCTTCAGGAAGCGCTGAGACTCCTGATTCGACGGAAGCGGGTACGCCAGCGTGGTGATTTCCTCTACTTGCCTGGCATGAATGTGAATCTGGCTCGGACGCCATCCGCCGGCGTCACTCGCAAGATCAGCCACATCGCCCCGGAGGAACGACAGATCGTGCTGGTCCAGCTGGCCAAGGAAGCGCCGGGTATCGAAGAACAGGAGTTGTTCACCGAGACGGTGAGATTTTTCGGAGGAGGCAGGAGCAGCTGGATCAGTAGCGAGTTGCTCGCTGACGACCTGCGGGTTCTCATACGCCGTGGTGCTCTCGATGGACTGACGGTTCGTTACTCAAGCGACGCATTGCTTAGGGCGGCGCGGAACCGTGAGCGGGCGTCGTCGGACAAGCCTACGAAGACCAGCATCGTGTAGTCGACCGTTACCAGCGCCCGCGTTCACGGGCCGCGTCCGGCGTGCCAGCCCAGCGTAGGTGTCCCTGTTGTGCAGGAGCTCTTGAGGCTCGAGAGGCTCCTGCACCTCATCCAACGCGATCGCCTGGGCGACGGCTGTGAAAGCAGTTGTCTTTCACCTGCTTTGATGGCGGAATAGTCTCCATGAGAAACGCTCATGACGAACTGGCGGGTTACCTCAAGAGCCGCCGTCAGATGGTGTCTAGATTGAAGGCCTGGCGAGCAGGGCCGGATCGTATCCTCACCCTGCTCCAGCAGGCGGCACGGATACGGCACGAAGAGGCGCTAATATCGGGCGATCCACATGTTACCGAAGATTCCGCCTTATGGACGAGAATTTTCGCCCGCCTGGTCAACTGGAACGCTCGCTTCCCGTACGGCCACGGGGACTGCTCACAGAAGGACGCCGGAGAGGTCGTAGCTTTCGCAAGAGAGCTCGACGCTACAGAGCGGCTCGAAACCGCAATTAGCGTTGGCGCGTTCTCGGTCACCAAGTCATCGGGTCTTTTCAAGCTTGCCATCACTCAGGATCCTGCCATTGAGGCGGCCGATCTCATGCTGGAAGTGTTGACCAGCCCACGAAGATACCCGGATACCGGCGGTTCTGAAGTCAATGTTTGGCTCAACCGCCTTGCACGGGGAAAGGGCACCGCAGGGATCCCGACGAATGTACTCAGGTCGTCAGCCCAGTGGGGGAGGAAGGCTATTGAGGCTTACCGGGCAGCGCTTCCAGAAGGAAGTCTCCAAGATTCCTTCACGCTCCGGGGGCAGCTGACGGTGGGTAACGCTGTCCAATACTGGGCAGCCCTGGTTGGGCTCTGTTACCTACTAGACAGGATCGCAGCCATCACCCGGGATACGAGGGCCACGCTGATGTCGATGCATAAGAATACAATTGCGGAGAGGCTGGCCGACGCCGTCGGAGAGGGGGCGGGTCTGGAGCTGGCTCAAGAGGTCGTTGAGCTGGCGACCTTCACTCCGGGAGCCAGTCCCCTCGCCGCTCCCCTCATTCCGTGCGGAGACCGGCTCATCATTTGCCCCGCCCTTGTGAATCCAATTGGCACAGAGCGTCTGCTGCTGCGAGCTGTCGCAAGCGACCCATCCCGCTCTGGGAAGCTGAGTAAAGACCTTGGTAGACGGGCTAACGCATGGGGTAAGTTTTTGCGTGAGATCCCGGGAGTACTTGTGACTGAAGGGGTCATGATCAAGCGGGCAGCCGGAGGAATCGCGGGGGACTTGGACGTGGTGGCTGTTGATCCTTCTGCGGGCGTTGGCATCTGCTTAGAGGTGAAATGGCCTATCGACGCCCAATCATTGGGAGAGTCGATGAAAATCGCGGACATCACAGATAAAGGCGTAAGACAGCTCGACCGTCTCAGGTCCTTTCTCGCCACAGACAACGCGATTTACGCCCTTCCTTCAGGCTGGCCTCGATTCGCGGAGGTCGAGTGGGCTTGGGCGGTGGGAACGCCTCAGCAGCTCTATGCTGGCACGCTCCCCGTGCACGATATTCATGTCACATCCCTGCGCTATATCATGCAGCTGCCGAAGCCGGCTACGCTTGGCCAGCTGATAGGCGGAATCACCAGCCCCTCTTGGCCCCAAAGAGATCGCCACTTCGAGGTGCGTCCAGCGCGAATGCAGATTGGGGCGATCCGAATCGAGCAGGAGACGATCGCACTCACGCGAACGCCACGCTGGTCACCCAAATACCCGGAAGATGGCAATGGCTGATTCTTATCCGGGCTTCTTTGCTTGTCCGCATGCTGGTTCCTGCTAACGTGATGTACGGACGTGCCGGCCAACCAAAGCAACCAACAAAAACCTAGAGAAAATCAGATCATCTAGTGGGGGCCGGGAGCGTGTAGTCACTAACCGCCTGCATGAGTAGCCTGATGCATGTGTTAACCCCGGGAGGCGGCGCTTTCTCTTCGCATGGCTACTGCTGCAGCCACCCGCTCAGCCGCCTCGGTGGGTGATTCGTGTTCCCAAACGCGGATGACTAGCCAACCGGATTCAATGAATACACGATCGGTATCTCTGTCGCGGGCTTGATTCTCGGCGATCTTACTGGTCCAGAATTCGCTGTTCCGTTGGGATGCCCTATGGTGCTCGGGGCATCCATGCCAGAAGCAGCCGTCGGAGAAGACCGCTACTTTGGCACCTCTGAACACTACGTCCGCGCGTCGCCTGAATCCATCGATAGGCGCGACATCGACGCGGTAGCGGAGGCCGAGGCTGTGGATAGCCTTGCGGAGGGCGAGTTCCGGCTTGGTATCCTTTCCGCGGTTTCCGCGCATTGAGGCGCGAATGGCGGGTGAGCTCGCCCACGATTCGTCTGGCATCGAATCATCTGGCGTCCGCACGAATCCTTTGGACGTGGCGATCTCCCAAGCTACGGCAAGATTGCGCGCTCTTGTCGCTTCTTCCACCTCACCGAGGTACTCCACCTGGGTCTTGCCGGCGTTCGACCATCGCAGGTACGCACGAATGCGTCGTGTACGCCGTCGGAGCTTCAGTTCGACCGATGCCCTGGCGGTTCTGCCGTCACCGAGATCGACCATGCGCCGGTTCGAGCCGCCTGCCGCACGGTCCTGCTCCTTCGTGCGTGCGGATTGGGGCAGGTCAGGCTTACAGCGCCAGGCGCTGTCGGGAGGGCATTCCTTCTTCCAACGACCTAGCTCCTGTCCTTTGGCCGGGCTCATGTCGGCTTCTCTGCCTCGCCGAGGATCTTCGCGACAGCCTCAGCGAAGGCATGTCCGAGTAGCACCGGGACGGCGTTGCCGAGTTGCCGCATCTTCTCTCCGCGGGATCCGGCGAGGGTCCAGGTGTCGGGGAAGGTCATCACCCGGGCGGTTTCGCGCACGGACATGTAACGATGGGACCCGTCGTCGAGCGCTACCACCGATTCCCCACCGGGCACTCCGTGAACGCCTGCCTTCACTGTCTTCGCGGGGCGGTCCAGTTCGTTAGGGGTGTGGCCTTTGTAGATCCGAGCGTCCGGCCAGCCGACATGATCGGTGAACCCGCCGAGGAATCGCTCCTTGCGGTCGAGGTGCTCGATCGGAATGGGTGGGAGCGTTCTCTGCCCGTCGATGCCTTTGATGGCGTCCCTGAGCGTTCGCCAAGCCGGTTTCTGGTCCACCGCCGAAAGGAGTGTCTGTTGCGGAAGTCTCTCCATGACCCTCTCCCGGACGTTCCGAGGGACTTCTGGATGCCTGTCCCAGTATGTTCCGTCGGCCATGGACGCGTACAAACTGGCTTCGGAGAACTGCGGCTTCACCAATTCTTCGAATCTCTTCATGTCCACGCCCAAGTCTCGGCGGAACGCGACGAGGATGACTCGATTCCTGATCTGAGGGACTCCGTAGTCGGCCGCGTTGACCGCGAAGTGCTGAACGTCGTACCGCTCGTCCGACGGACCGCCGTCCTTGTCGATCAGCTCGCGCAGTCGCGTGTCGTGTTCATGCCACAAACTGCCTTCCCGGCGCTGTTCGAACGGCAGCGTGAGCTCTCTCTTGATGTACTCGAAGTAAGGTACGAACGATTGGCGTAGGAGTCCTCTCACGTTCTCGCAGATGACGACCTTGGGACTCATCTCCCGTACGGCCCTGAACATGTGAGGGAAGCCGTTGCGGTGATCCTCGTCCCCGCGGCCGGTTCCGCCCAGGCTGAACGGCTGGCAGGGCGGACCTCCCGCGAGTACGTCGACCAGGCCGACGAGATGGTCGAATTCGGCTTTCGCCACGTCGCCGCGTAGAAGCGGCGGCCTCTCCCCGGAGGTGGGGATGGGAGGCCGCTCTCCTTCGATGTCATACGGTTTGGCGCCGTTGGCGACGAGGGTCTCGCACGCCCACTTGGCGAACTCGTTCAAGAGCAAGGGTCTGAAGCCGGCGCGTGCGACGGCCATCGCCAGCCCTCCGCCGCCCGCGAACAGTTCGACGCTCGTTCTGTCCTGATTGGCGGAATCCAGCAGCTCAGACATTGCCGAAGTGTACCGCGGAGTTGATGATCCAAGCCACCTCCCGCCGAGTGGAAATCGAAAACGGTGTCGAACCTGGGGTGTGGCGGAGGACGCCGATGGCCCGGCACCGGCTCGCGCGGCCCCCGAGGTCAGGTGGTGGGACAGGCTCCTGGGGCGCAGACGTGGCGGATGGTCATGGTGCCAGGTTGAAGTCGCAGGACTACCGCCAATTTGCAGCCCAGGACCATGCCCTGTTCACCCACCTCGAGTCGTAGGCTGGACATCTGCGCGGCGGATGTCGCCCTCCTGAAGATGATCGGCCGGCCGCTGCCTTGGAGCGTGAAACTCTTCTCCATCGGTGCCTGGCGTAGTCCCAGTTGCCAGGTGATCCACGGGCTGATGATTATCCCGCTTCCCCTCACCACGTCTTTGTCCACGGTGAGGTGGAATGCCAGCAGGCCGAGTCCCTCGTCGTGAACGGCGTTGTCGGGGCGCCGCGGTTCCCTCTCCTCCGTGCTGTACGCGCCGTGTTCGACGAGGCCGATCCGTCCGTCGGGGGTGAGGCCGATTCGGGAGCTGATCAGGCATTGCTGGACTCGGGAGTAGCTGACAGGGTAGCGGCGGCGTACTTCGTTCGTTAACTCGCGTCGCGGTAAGGGGCCCAGGTCGGCCAAGACTTCGATCATCACGTCTAGGGCGTTGGTGTGCTCGCTGACGCCGTCGAGCGGCCAGTCCGTGAGCGCCCACGTGCCTTCAGGGCGGACCTGGCGGAACCGGCCATCCCGCCGAAGCGCTTCGGCAGTCGCGTGGGGGTTCAGCGCGATGGCTTCGGCGATCGCCTCCGCTCGTCTCGGTTCGCCCTGGTCGGCAAGCCAGAGGTAAGCGACGTCTCTCTTCTTGGCGGTCCGTCGGACCCAGGCACCTGACTCGTCCAGTACCAACGGGCTCTTGCTGGCGGACATGATCGCGTCGATGTCGAGGGACTCGGGGAGTCCGATGTTCGCCGCATGGTCACGCAGCTCGTCCTTCTTGCATGGGGCTTCTTCCGCCAGCTCACGCAGGAGACCGTCCAATGCCTCGGGGCTGAGCGACCAGTGGTCGGTGAGTTCCTCCGACCACGCCCTGGGATGGCATAGGCCTTCCGCCATCAGTAATGACGCGCGTACGAGCCCGCTGTCGTCGCGGAGGGTCTCTGATAGGTAGTCGTCGGAGACAGCGACCCGTGTCTGCAGGAGTTCGAAGATTCCCGTGGCCCACTCAGGTGCGGCGCACCGCGCCTTCTCGGACAGCTGACACTGGGCGTTCTTGATGACCTGCCGGGCTCTCTCGCGGCTGACACCGCATGCGCGACCGATGGAGTCGAGCGTACGGTTCTTCGCTCGCATCGTGACCATGTCCCGTGAGCGCTGGTCGAGCGTTCGCCAAACGTCGACCAGCCAGTCACCTTTCAGCGCTTCGTCGCCGGTCTTCTCCATCAGAGGTCGTCCACGTGAACGATCTCCAGATGGCAGCGCGCGCCGATTCGGTGGTCCGCCGCCCGCTCGTCGGCCGGAATGGGCTTCTCGAAAGAACCCACCACGCACAGCACCCACGGTCTGGCATCCCCGAATGCCTCAGCCTTGATCGCGACCCAGACAAGGTGCTTGAGCTGCCCGGATGGTGCCCATGCGAAGTGGCGCTCATCCTCCCCGCGCCGGATGAGCACGCGCAGCGGCTTGATCTTCCGGCTTCCCGGAACGACCTCCCAGTCGGGCCCCAAGGCCCGTTCCACAAGATCTCTCGCCCCCGCGGCCGGGTTCTCGACGTACTGGGCGTACTTGCCGACTCCGTACCGGGCGCGAGCGTATTCCTTCATGGGCCCGTCCTTGATCCAGACGCGGGCCTTCTCGTTGCTCAGGAACTCGCGGAGGCGACCACCCACCTCCGGGTCGTCCATCCACTGGCTGTAGGCCGCGCTGCGCTGGTCTCCGGTCAGGTATGACCATCCGAGCGCCTCGGCGTCGGCGAACAGCTTCTTCGCGATCTTGTCTTCGAGGTCTTTGCTCATGGACATGTTGGGGGGCCTATCATTCGGGGAACTGGAGGCGTACTTCGTCGGCGGCGGTCTCTAGGCTGGCCGCGTCCTGGATCCAGTGGTCAAGCAAGGTACCTGCGGTCTCGTCGCTGAACTCGATGCGGGATCCATGGGGGAGACGCATCCGAAGGTCTTCGTGTTCGATGGCCTCCAGTGTGCGCCGCAGGTCCAGAGTCGCCGCGACACGGCGGATATCGGTCACGAAGTCCAGAACCTTGAGGGCTTTCTTGCCGGGGCTGAGCCGCAGCCCGCGGCCGAGCTGCTGGACGAAGATGCGTCGGCTGTGCGTCACCCGGAGGAAAGCGATCAGATTGACGTCCGGCACGTCGACGCCCTCGTTGAACACGTCGACGCAAGTGATGATCGGGACCCGTCCGAGCCGGAACTCGTTCAGGAGGATCTGACGACGCTGGCGGGCAAGGCCGCTGTGGAGGTATGAAGCCCGCCGCCAGGCGCCGTCGGCGGTGGCCAACATGGTGGCCATCCGCTCCGCGTGCTCGATCGTCTGACAGAACAGGATCGCCCGAGGATCGGGGGTCTCCCGCCAAGCCTCCCGCAGCTGTTCGAGGATCTCCTCGTCCCGCTGGGGGAGGAACAGCGTCTTGTTCAGCTCCTTGATCGAATAACCATGCTTGCTGTTGTCACGGACGGCCTCCCAGTCGAGGTTGTCCACGAACAGCCGGTAGTCGACCGCGGAAAGGTAGCCGGCGGCCATTCCCTCCGCGATCCCCATCGTGAAGCTCGGCCGACCGAACCTCGCGGTGATGTCGAACTTGTCCCCTCTCCAAGGCGTCGCCGTCACCCCGAACTGGCCGGCCTCGCCGCACAGGTCGAGCAACTCGGCGAAACGCCCGTTCTCGCCCACATGATGCGTCTCGTCGATCATCACGAGACCCGGAGACCATCCGGCGCGGACCGCGCCGAGCACCGACTCCACGGTGCCGACCAGGACGCCGTCCAACGACGTCGGCTTCGTGTCTCCCGTCAGTAGGCGCGTGGGAACTTTCTTGTCGAGGTGGCGCCATAGTGCTCGTTCGAGCTGCTCCACCAATTCCTTCATGTGCGCGGCTACCAGCACGCGGGCACCGGGCTTGGCTTCCAGGAGGCGGCGGATCACTTCCCCACCCACCACTGTCTTACCGAGGCCGGTGGCGAGCACGAGCAGCGCGCGGCCGGTATTCGACAGGTCCGCCCACACGGCGTCCGCCGCCTTGAGCTGGTAGTCCCGAAGGGCGTATTCCGTTGGGACTCGGTCGGGCATCCTTTCCCAGATCGCGACCAGAGTGGGACCGTCCCACACCGTGATCTTGATACCGACCGATTCGAGCGCGCGCCGACGCTCGTCCGCGGAGCGGTTCAGTCCGAGATTCGTCACCAGGACCGCGCGATCAGCCTTATAGCGAGTCCGGGCACGCTCGATGTCGTCGACTCCGCTGCGATCGATCGCTTTCCTGCTCGACCACTTACATTGGAAGACCCACTGCTCCCGGTCCCTCACAGCGAGGAGGTCAGCGCCTTGGTCGTTCGCGCCGTCCACCACACGGACGTCCACGAATCCCAGGTGCCACAGTGCCCTTTCGACAGCGTGGGGGAGCCCGCTGGGTCCGCCATCGAGGAGTGCCCGCGCCGACAGAAAACCGCCGCTCATGTCTCGCTGGCGATCTCGTCGGAGAGCAGCTTGATGCTCAAGCGGGTCCGTAGCAACTGCTGAGGACCAGGATCGGCGGCGTTGAAGCTGACCAGGGTGGCGATGTCGGTCAGGTACCCAACCACCTTGGCGAGGCTGAGCCGGCGCGCCGACATCGACGACACCGAGGCGTACGGTCCGACGAACACGTTGCCGTCCATGAACGCTTCCGGCCACGACTCCAAAAGTTTCACCGTGAACAAGGGCGGGGCGTACAGGAGGAACTCGCTGGTCTCGCCCAGCTTCCCGGTCAGGCCGACCTGGCCGTTGGCGATCATCTCGTTCTCGGTCGCGGTCAGTTCGTCCGGGGATAGGTACTGGTAAGCGCGCGCCGGATCGACATCGACTCTGCTGGCCATCCGGACCCGCAAGTCGGCCAGCAGCTCTCTCGCCTGGCCAGCGACGACGTCGGCCTTCAGCGCGTGATCAGGAAGGCATCCCGCACGAAGATCGGCGACCAACTGGGCGTGTGTCAGCCCGGTTTCCGCCTTCACCTTCAGGATCGTGGCTAGCTCGACGAGCAACAGGTCGACTGGCTCGACCCCGAGCTTGGAGAAGACCTCATGACTCCCGTCGATGAAGGCGGTCGCCTTACCGCCCGCGCCCTGGACCACGAGCACCGGTGTGGGGAGCCCTTGGTCGTCGATGAGCTGGCCGGCTTCCAGAAACCTGGTCTCGACATGCAGGAAGCCCACCCTCGGGGATCCGAAGTCCCGCGACAGCTCGGGCATCGCCCGGGAACCGGCCCGATACCGTGCCAAGCGATCCTGCGTGGTCTCCTTCTTGATCGCGGGCGGGTTCCCGTCGCGCGAACCGGTTACGTCGCCGTCTCCCGGCTTGAAGGCGGAAGACGGCGCGCCGTTCGGGGTGACGCCGAGCGCGTCGAGCACGGCCGCCTCGTCCGGTTGGATGGGGGAGTTGTTCTGAGCGACGTCGAGCTTGGCCTTCTTCCCCTGCGCGTCGTGAGCGACCACGGCGTCCCACCAGAGCTGATCACTCTGGTACTCGGCGTCCCCCCGGTGGAACATATCCGCCCAGCGCCGAGTGGTGTCATGGATCGGCCCGGTACCGTCACCGGGAATCAGGCAACGACGACCCGCGTCATTACGCCGGTAACCCTTGAACAGGTTCGCGAGTGGACTCGGGTTCTCCAGATACCCCAGACGCTTGGCCTTCTCGGGCTGCAGAGGGCCCGGACCCCTGAGGTAGTCAACGGCGGCCCTCCAACTACGGTCCCCGTATTCGAACGCGTTCTTCTGGTAGGTGACCGGAACGTGGTCGAGGTGGATCTCTCCGATGATTCGACCACCCTGGTGTGCCATCTCGACCGGGTACTCGATGTCGACCAGCCCCTGCGGATCGTTGGGGTTGGACCATTCGAACAATCGCTTGTCCCACTGAAGGATCTTGCGGCCGTTCCTGATGAAGTCGATGCCGTACTCGCGCTTGTGGAGGTGCCGCTGGATGCCCAGCCATCCGTGGATACGGCGCTCGCGGAGCGTCAGCCGCTCGCCATCGCACTGCTCGCACTTGCCCTTGTTCGGGACCTGCCAGTTCCCGCAGTCGGCGCAGGCCTCTGCGGGCTCGAACCGCTCATCGATCTCGATATATGCCGGGATCCTCTCCGAAGACGCCCCGCTCCCGTAGATCACGTGTCGGTCGTCGCCCCAGCGGCAGTGCCGCCGCGGCTTGACCTTCTGGCCGCCAACCCACAGCTCGTAGCCGTTGTTCTCCAGGATGTAGGAGTATGTGCGACCGAGCGTGGTGCGCAGATTGGTCGCGTTTCTGCGCAGCCAGTCCGCCCTCTCAGCGTGGAGCCGGGAGATCTCGATCTTCGTTCCGTGCTCGTTCGGGTCGGCCTTTGGCTCGACGATGTCTTCGGCCTCGAAGTCGTCCTTGATCCGATCGAGGTCGATTTCGACCCCGATCCAGTGAGGGTCGCCCGCCCGCGTCGTGAGAACCCTGGTCCGCCGGCCCAAGCGCGCGGTGCTGACGTTGAACCCCATCCCGAACAGGCCCAGCTTGTCGAACCGGTCGTTGTTCGACCAGCCAGCCCGAACGGCCAGCTCCAGTTCCTCATAGCTCATCCCGCGACCGGTGTCCTGGATGACCACCTTCGCCTCGTGGGACTTCGCGCCAAGGGACGGCAAGCTCACGCTCACCTTGAAACCGCCAGCCCAAGGCACCCCGGACTTCCTGATCTCCGTGAAGTCATCGAAAGCGTTGTCCACGAGCTCGGCGATGCACTGCCACTCATCGAACTCGATCTCGCCCAGCATCTTCAAGATGCGCGATGAAGGAGTGATCTTCAATATTCCTCCGTACCCCAATCCGCCAGCAGACGCGTCGAACTGGGCGAGGCATCAACCTCGCCGCAGCATGATGGCGCGCCCCTTGACGCGCTGTTGATCACTTAACGACTCAGGGTACGTCGGGATAGCGCCTCGACGGCCTGAAACTTGCATATCTGTTCGACATGTGTTAAGAGCGAGGCTCGAGGATGCTGGCAGGTGTGACTCCCGCGGGAGAAGCCCGGCTTGTGGATCATCTGAGGGCCTCCCGTCGAGTATCAGTTGAGGACTGATGCGCCGGCTACCGTGTGCGGCACGATGGTCAGTACGGAGGAGTGTGAATGTCGGACGCTGGGAGTCATGTTCAGAGCTTGGGCGACATCCAGGTGTCGGAACTGGTCTGGGAAGCCGCTCGAGCCCGAGCCGCTGAGGACGGCATAGGGCTTGACGATGCGGTCCGGATTCTCCTACGGGCCTACGCCTATGGGCGGCTGTCCGTCGTCTCCGCAAGCAATGGAAAGTCCCATATCGTCGCAGCCGTCGAAGTTCCCTAACCGGACCATCACCCCTGTTCGGAGTGTGACGGGTAGTTGTGGTGAACTGGGGAGACTGCACCGTCAACCGGCCGAGGGCTACAGCCGGCGACCTTCAGATTTGCGAATCCGTCCCGTAGTCCGCAAGTTCCACCTGGCCACTCGGGCCAATGTCGTTTAGATAGAGGTTTGCGCTGGTAGTGTCCGCCGGATGGTGGAGGGGATCAAGGTCGGCGGGTCGGGCTGGCTGACGGATCTGGTTGGGCTGGGGGCGTTGACGTCGCTGGTGCCACGGCACGTCCTGGACGAGGCAATCGACTTGCATGGATGCCGCGAGGAACGGGTGCGGAAACTCCCAGCTCATGTGGTCGTCTACTTGCTGATGGCGTTGTGCCTGTTCGCGGATGATGACTATGAGGAAGTCGCGCAGAAACTGACCGGTCTGCTCGCGGCTATGCCGGGATCACAATGGGAGCCGCCGACGCGTGGAGCGGTCACCCAGGCCCGGCAGCGTCTGGGGGCCGAGGTCGTCCGGGAGGTGTTCGGGCGGGTTGCGCGCCCGGCTGCGACACGGGTAACCGCGGGAGCGTGGCTGGGACGCTGGCGATTAATGGCGATCGACGGGTTCACCCTTGATCTGCCGGACACGGCGGCCAACCTGGCCGAGTTCCCTAATGACAGCGCCGGCGGGTATGCGCGAGCTTCAGAGCTGACCAGGCACCTCCTAGCTGGAGGCTGGCCGGCACTCGTGGCAGGTGTTGCCCATTTGCGCAGGAAACCTCCCCCCTGTCTGCGGGGGGCACTACGATCTGGGATTTGTGACGGAGTTAGCTCGGGGTGAGGGCACCCCACTCGACCGCAGGCGTGGACCGGTTGATGAACAGCCCTATCGAACTACCTTGGACGAGGAATTAGTTCGTAAGGTCGTGGACTTGCTGTGGACGGGATTTGAGTTCGCGATCAAACACCCCGACCGGGTCGGCGCGTGGTTCCAGACGGTTCGCGCGGGCTACTACAACAAGCAGGTAGAGGCTGAGACGTCGGCGCTGAAGGCCGAGAAGCTACACAGGGCTAGGATGGAGCTGCGTCGGCCTCGGCCTTGATCAGGCACCCCCGAGCTGCCGGTACAGCTCATGTCGGCGACGTTCTCGGGGAGCGAGTCGGGCTTGTCGGGGCTCTTCTGGCTGTTGTCGGTCTTGTTCATCCGCAGGCGCATGCGGTCGGTGACCGTCGCGCCGAGGAGGGATTCGTTCTGCCGGATCTCGGCCAGCGCGTTGTGGCCGGGACGGCGGAAGTACGCCTCGACCAAGGGGGCCAACATCTGAAGGCGCATCCAGTCCGTGCGCTATGTCTGGGAGCGGTCTCGCTATTGCTGCGTCTGTTGCGGCCATCGTCATCGGGATACCGCCTTACGTCCGGGGCACCAAGTACATACGTCGGCGACGCCGTCGCTGGCGCTGAAGCGCCAGCGCATAGGAGACCTCACTCGGTTTCGCCGTAGGTCGAGGCCGTCCTGCCTGAACGGGCGCCAACTGCTGAGGGTGCGGCCCATCGAGTACCACATCGCGTACTGCGCCAGCGTGTGAGAGGCGGCCCAGCTGGTAGACCTCGCCGACCTGGTCGAAGTGGTCGCCTTGCCAGGGCGGTCATGACCCCAAGGCTCGACGAAGTTGGTCCCGCAACTCTACGATTTCCGTCTCGGTCACTTGCAGCGCCCGCGTACTCCTGACGAACCGGAAGTAGCGGAACAAGTCCCTGAAGGTGGGGTCCGGCTCCGGTAAGGTCTCCAGAAGACCCGAGTCCCCTCTCCTTACCTTCTGCACTGCATGATGGCGTGCAATTAGGTTGTCGCCGCCGATGCTGAACCGGTCGTACGACAAGGTGCTGACGGAGTTGTCCTGTAGGTCAAGGTGGGCATCCAGAAGGCCCTCACGCGACACCCTGACGATGGCAAGGTCCATTGGATGGCGGGCTGCAATTCTGAGGAAGACGTCGCCGCTCGGAAGGTCGACGTCCGTGGGGAGCCTTTCCGCCAGCGCCCTAACCTCACGAAGCTCCTCCGAGTCCACGATGGTGTCGGTGCCGAGCATCATCACGCCGACTAGCCATATGAGGCCGATCAGGGCGCCAGCCACTCCTAGTGGTATCCAACTGTCGAGAGCATCTGCAACGACTGCGGCCAGGGTGAGTAGCGCAGCGCTAACGGTGGCCGCGCCTAGGAGCAGGCGCTTGTGGGGGTCCTTGGGCACAGCCACACTGTGCCTTCACCTCCGTATCTCCGGTAGGCGCCTGCCGGTGAGGAAAGTGTCAGGTCCTCGCGGCTCGCTTAAGCGCCGTGCCAGGGGCGTGGTGGTTGTCCACCAGAACGGGTGGCGGTGGAGTTCCTCGACGAGGCGGAGCCTCTCTGCTCTCGGGCCCTTCAGCACCTCGCTGGTGCTCATCCCCCCGATAGTTCCTGCACCTTGCCGTCGCCTGGTCATAGGCGCGCTGCAGCGCGAACAGGTCGTCCGGGATGTCGTTGCCGGCCATCAGTCCCCCGGGTGGTGCGCTGGCACGGGGCGATCCTAGGGACACGACCCGGGGAACCCGCAATGGGCCCCCGGACGTCCCACCTGCATCAGCAACACCAGCGATGGGAGCGACAGCGTGGACGCAGAGCAGATTAGGGACCGGGCTGAGGCCGCTCTCACGAAGGCCGGGTTCTTCGTACGGGAGAACGATGAGGGCATCCCCCGGGACACACCCTTCCCGGGAGGAGTCTGCCTCTTCGTGCAGCAGGACCAGGCCCGTGTGTATCTCTACCCGTTTGAGTTCTCCCTGGAGAAGAAGTCGGAGGCGGCCAAGCTCGCCCCGGAGGCTCTGGCTGGCGAAGGGCTTCAGGTCCGGGCCCTTGCCGGTGAATCTCCGGAGAACGAACTGACTGCGGCCGACCGCCTGCTCGGGGGCACCTGCGCCCTTGAGGGTTAGAGTCCTGCCCTAGTCGCGCGAAACGCCGCCTTCCCGGTCGGGAGGCGGCTTTCCGGTTTCGAGGATCCTGCATACCAGATGGCGGGGCTCGCGTGTAGGCGTCAGGATGGCCGGCATGAGGAAGACCGCCGACGACCGCCTAAACGCCGATCTGGTGTGAGTCACCCGGGAGCAGCGGCGGCGCAGGGACTGGGGGTATGACGAAAGCGCCATCCCCCGTGTGAGAGACGGCGCTGATGGGACCGAGCAGACCCAAGCCGGACAGCAGACCTAGCCACCGGCAGAACGACGTAGAGGCCGATACCCCTACTTCTCCTTTTGCTCCTTGGTGTCCTTCGGCTCCTTCGACGACGCCCTGCCGTCCAGGAAGGATTTGATGGGCATCACGACAGGGAACGACAGGAAGACGCTGCCCGCGATCAAGTTGCCGATGGCGAGAAACGATGGACGCGGTCATCGCCACGAGGGTGAGAAGCCGGGCAATCGCCTGCCCGGTCTCCGCAGTCTCGATCTCCGCGTTGATCAGCTTCGGCTCGTTGCCGACGTGACCCGTCGCGACCTTCTCGGTCATAGCGAGAATGGGCTCGGCGGCTCCCGGAAGCACCGCCTCGTACCGTGCGAACACCTAAGGGGGCGGCAGCGGGCTCTGGAAGAATCTTTTACTGACTGGCCTCGGGCTCTTCTACTTCGAGGCCCCTAGTCATAGGCGGTCGCTTTGCTACTGACGTCGGATAGCTGCGCGTCGCCTATAGGTCTCACCACGGCGAGGCCCTTGATGATCACTGAGCTACTGCTGGCCAGTGCGGCTACGAGCTCGCTCATGAGTGCCTCCGGCAGCTGGCCACGTTCCAGCCCGCTTATCTGAAGAATGCGCGTGAGAGCGACGGCGTCATTCTCTCCCGGCGACGTCGCGAATCCGGGGTGTCCGAGCAGTTCCCGGGCGGCGTAACCGTCCTGGCATGCCACCACCCGCGTGATTAGCATGTCGGCGACCGTGCGTCCCTCTGGGCATTTCATGCCGCCGACGGCGTCGATTACGCACAAGCCCAGCCGGGTACGGAACACCACCAGACCGGATGCAGTGTGGTCGAGCCTCCGGTAGCGGTCCAGCATCACGGCGAGGGCCTTGCCTTCCGGACGTCCGGGTTCGCAGAGTGCGGCCAGGCACGTGGTTACGGCGTCCTCCCATGGCTCGCCGGGCTGGGTGGCCTCCAGCAGTTCTCTGGCCGTGACCAGGTCGCCGGCTATGGTGTGTGCGATGACGGCGACTTGGCGGCCGTCGAGCATGCGCTGGCCGATGCCGTTGTGGTGTCGCAGGTGATAGAGGGCCTCCTGCCATCGGCCTGCGGCTGTCAGGGCACGTGTGCCGTCGGCGAGATGGACGGTCCACAGCCACCGTCGGAGTTCCCGGTGATCGTCCGCGGTGGCGGTGAGCTCGGACACGGGCACGTGCAGCCCATCAATAACGGTGTCGGTGCTCGTCGTGACAGCTTCGTACAAGCTGTTGAGCATCTCGAACGCGCCAGTACCGTCGCCGGCGCGGATGCGTAGACGGACGAGGTTCACGAGTGGTTCGAGGGCATGGCGGGCAGCAGCGCCGTCGAGAGGGCGCATGCGCAGGTAGAGGGCGGCATGCTGATGGCACCAGTCCCTGGCCAGGTGGGGCAGGCCGAGGTCGCTGGCCAGGAGGGCGGCCTGGTTGAAGACGGCCGAGGCCATCGATCGATCGTTGCTGCGTTCGGCTGAGCGGGCCAGATCGCACAGGCCACGTACGCGTCCTTCGAGTGGGGCGCATGCCGGGCGTGGCCGGGCGACGAGCGGAAACCGAGCGAAGGTCTCAGTGAGATTCATCCGCGCCCATCCCCATCGTGGGAAAACCCGTTGAACACCGTGTGGAGCGCGAGCGCGGCGATGGTCGATTGATCGCTGCTCGGTAGGCCCGCCCGGTTGGCGTGGAAGATCACATGGTGGGCGAGAACAGCGCGGAGGCCGCGCAGCAGCCGACCCTGAGCGGCGAGGTCGGCCAGGGCTCGGCCGGCATCCTCGAAGGCGGACACCCATGGGCGGCAGGCGGCCAGCGGAGCGCCCCCGGCGTCACACATCGCTTGCACGTCCGCGGTCAGTAGACGGTGCATGGCCTGGGACAGTTCGGCCTTGCGCTCCGGCGGCCAGGACGCTTTACCGGGCCGGTGCTCGGCGACCTTGGCCCAGACGTCGCCCTGCTCGTACCAGTCGAGGCCGGCGGCGCGCATCAGTACGGCGGACAGCAGAATCGTCGTCTCCCTGCGTCCGAGCGCGGGAAAGGGCCCGACAGTGCGGGCCAGTATGTGGCGGCTGTCGCGGTGGAAAAGCTCGTGGGCGACCCGCATAGCCTCTGGGCCGCCGAAGGCATGCGTTTCCGGCTCGTAAACGACGCGCCTGACGTCGTCTACGAGCCGCTTGCTCTTGAGGTCTTCAAGGCGACGACGCAGGTGGGCATCGGCCCGAGCAGCGTCACGGCCGGGCAGGTAGCGCAGGCGCCAGCAGGGCGCCTTGCGGATGAAGAACCAGGCGGTGATAAGTCCTTCGGTCTCGGCCTCGGTCATCGGGGGAGCGAGGTGTGCCGCGGCGGTCTGCTCGGCCGTGGCCCAGTGAGGGAAGGCGACGTTGACCTGACGCCAGGGGCAGGGGTCCATCGGGGTTGGCTCCAGTGTTCAGGCCAGCGAGAGGAAGGCGTCCCAGTCCGATGCCACGGCGTTGCTGCCGACGGTGTGCAGGGCGAGTACGGCCCCAGCGGTGCCGTCCAGGAGTTCCGGGTCGGGTAGGGAGCGGGCCAGCTGTGCGGCGAGCTGGTTCGCCAGGTGGGGGAGTTCGGCAGCGATGCGTGGGGTGCGGGCGTCGGCGGCCATCCGCCAGGCGGCTTGCAGCAGCCCGGCCTTCCCATGACAGAGCCCGATCTCGGGCAGCAGATCGAGCTGTGCGGGATCACGCAGCGCGGTGAGCATCGCGTCCTCCGCGGTCTGCTGTCGCGCGGTGTCTCCGAGTGCCATGCCGGCCAGTTGCTGAGCGCGGGCCGTACCGGCGACTCCGTAGCACCAGGAGGGCCGGGGCCGCAGCGACGGACTGACGTGCTGCTCGCGGATTTGGTCGAAGGTGATGAAACCGGGCCACCACGGTCCCGCGTCGTCCTGCTGTCGCCAGTGATCCGTCCACTCGCAGATCCGCTCGATCGCGTCGGTCATCCCCGCCACGGGGACGTTGCGCAGCACGGCCAGCGACAACAGGGCCAGGACCGAGCCGATGCCGTGGGACAGGCCGAAGTTCCCATGCCCCTGCGGGTATTCCAGGTTCGGCTCGCCATTGGGCGCGACGTTCGTCCACCACGGCGGAAGCTCGGTCCCCGAGGGCAGCGGTTCGGTCAGGCGCACCAGGTAGGACAGCACGTCGTGGGTGATCGGGTGGTCCGGGTGGCGTCGCAGATGGTAGACGCCCAGGCCGGTCAGTCCGCGGATCAGGTCGAACTCCTTCATCACGGGCTGGTCGCCTCGGTCGATGCGTGCGTGCGCCGCAGCCACGCGCGTACGGGTAATGGCGATGACCGCTTCGTCCAGGGTGGTCAGCGCGCGGCGGTATCTGCCCGAGGAACCGGCGGCCGCGTGCATGACGAAGGCGAGGGCCGGGACGCCGAAGAACAGGCCCGCGTTGGCCGCCGCGGTCAGCTCGCCGGAGGCGGCCACCGACAGCCAGGCGTGGGCGGTGCTCCAGTCGCCCAGGCCGGAACGAGCGCGCTCGATGTGCAGCAGGGCGATGCCCGCCGCGCCGCCGGCCAGCGACTGCGGCCACGCCCGCCCCCCAGGCGGCGAGGCAGTGGTCCACACGTTTCGCGGATCCGACAGTGCATCGGCGACGGCCTCAGCTACGGCCAACACTTCACGGTCGGTACCAATCACGATCCTCTCCTTGCTCGCGCCGTCCAGCTCAGTGCGGCGGCACGGGTCAGATGCAGGCAGACGCGCTCGTTCTCCAACGAGGTCCCGGCCATGCGGACGTGGTGCAGATGCAGCAGCTCGGGAAGCAGAACACCCATGTGGCTGCCGGTCTCCTTCAGTACGCCCCGGTAGGCAATCAACGCTTCCCTCCTCCGGGACCAGCAGGAGAGGACCTGTGCGCCGCCGGGCTGGGCGGCCAGGTCCTGGTGGTCCAGAGCGGCCCCGACGTACGCGCTCTGACCGCAGCGAGCATGCTCGACATCGTCACCGCCATCATCGGGGGCCCGCGCGTATCGGCTGTCGATGGTTCCGGGAAGTCGGTGTCCCACTGCACGCGCCCGATCAGACCGGTGCGGCGAAGCGTACGGGTCCAGTCGCCTATAAGCGCGAAGCTGTCGGCGGGCACGAGCAGGCCCGATGGTGGTTCCTGCGCTACCAGGACCCTGAAGAGCATCTGCGTTTGCGGCTGACGGGCCGAGGCACGGAAGGCTACCGACTCCGGGGCCAAGGCCGCCGCTCTGGACAGAGCCGCCGAGGTCTGCCGGGGGCATCTCGCCCGCAGGGCACCATATCTCTGGCTCGATCTCGACTACAGAGATCCCCTCACTCTCGCCTCCGTACGGGCGCTCCTCCAGCTCGGAGGCATCCACGAGAAGGCCGGCAGGCCCAAGCGGGCTCTAGAAGTCATGGAACAGGCACTGGCGCTCGACCCCATCAACGAGGCCGCCGCAGCGACCGTCATCCGTCCGCGACCTCCAGATCCGCCACCGTCGCCTCATCCAGCAGGATCTCGCGCTGGCCACGCAGCGCGGCCCAGACGAGAACTCCGACATCACCAGGTCCGACGTCGGCTGATGCCGCATCTTTGCAGCCCTGGCCACGTTCATCCGCGACTCCATCGTCGTCGGCATCCATGAAGGCCTGGCCATCGCCGCGCACCAGCTCCCGGCGGATGCGCGGGGTGGTATCCAGCGACGCACGCTGCGGCACACTCTTCGGCGCGGCCGCGTCGATCCGCTGCCGGACCTCATCCACAGGAAGGCCGAGTGCTCGAGCCATCTTGTCCAGACTCATCCCCTGAGCCCGGTACCGGTGGGCCGCCCCCACTGCCGCGTCCAGAGCCGCGGCCTGTTCCCGCCAATCAGGAGCCGCCCGGACGGCGGCTCCGAGCCGCGCCAGGTACAGCAGCGCCCGAAACTCCTCCCCCCGTCCTCACTCACATCTCGGCGGCTTCCGTCGCAGGCGTGAACTCCAGCGCCTCAATGAGACTTTCCAGCGCCGCAGCATGCGCCGGATAGCGGCGGGCCATCCGCCGTAACCGCGCAGCACCCGCCCGCCTCTGCGTGTCCGTGGCCGACTCACCAGCGGTTCGCATCTGTGCTTCCGGATCGGCTGTATCCACGCGCGGAAGCCGTAGGCGCTTCCTCGTTCACCGAGGAAGCGGGGGGCGGGGGAGTCGCGGGGGGCGGTTGCCGCAGCGGCATGCCACCCAGTCGCGTCAGGAGGATCAGTTCGGCGTCCTGCTCGCTGAGCACGCCGAGGGCCACCGAGTCGGCCAGCACCAGCTCGGGGGACGGCCGCGGGCGTCGCAGGGGAGGGGACTCATCCCGGAGTCTCCGCCGCTCGCTCGTTGAAACGATGGGCCGTACGGCACGCTCGCCCGCGCACCGCGCGGCCTGGCACAGCCGGGTGCGTACGTCCGTGGTGTCCAGGTCCAGGCGGCGCAGGGCCCGCAGGTAGCCGCCCAGGATCTCGGAGTCGACGTCGGCCGGGTCCCCGTAGGGAAGGTCCCGGGTAAGCGTCGCGGCGATCGTGCGCAGGGCGGGCATCCCCATCCCTACGGCGGCGACCGTCCACGCTCCCTTACGCACCCGCGCCCGCGTGACCAGCTCCCGCCAGACGGCGTCACGCGTCTCGTCGCCGACGTGCCGGCTGGTGAGCAGCATCCGCAACTCCGCGAGGTTCACCTCGCCTCTGGGGAGGGCGGGGGCGAGTGTGGTGCAGTTCAGGGACAGCGCGCCCGGCCCGGTGGTCAGCAGCCGGAACGAGGTCTCCGCGGTGTCCAGCGGGGAACCGGCGACGGGGTCGGTGCTCATTTTCTTGCTCCAGTCCGAGAGGAATTTGTTGGCCTCGAAACTGGTTTACGCACCGCCTCAGAATTTGCTCATAGCTGATTCAGAGTTTCGCCGCAGACTTTTCGCATAACCCGCCGCCTGTGGCCTCTGAGTTGCTCAGAGTCGGCGCCTGCCGGCGCAGAGTCGGCTCTGAGGGCTCGCTCTCTGAGAGCTCTCTGAGTCGTTGGCTATCCCTGGTCATGCGCCTCGGACCGCCCAGCGGGCCCGATGGCGCACGCATCCGGAGAAACGTGTCCCGACTACACGATGGGAAGCAGGAATGACAAGAAGACAATCGCCAACGAGCGCGAGGGCCTGAACAGCCCCGAGCGTCCGGAGAGTCAGCAGCTGGTGATTTCGCCGGTGCCGATTCAGACCGCGCGGGCATTCATCGCCTGGACCCAGCCCCGCTTCGCTCTGTCGGCTGGTGCCGCGTTCGCGCTCGGTGTCCAGACCGGTGACGGCACCCTCGTTGGTGTCGCGCTCATCGGCTGGCCCACCGCGTGGGCCTTCGACGACGGCGACACCGCCGAGGTCCTCGCCCTGGCCACCGACGGCACATCCGACGCCAGCCGAACGCTGCTCTGTGGCGTCTGGCTCCTGGTCCGCGAGTTGGACTGCTGGCGCCTGATCGCATACACCCGCATCGACGACCCCGGCACCGACCTGTGGGACGCCGGATTCCGCGTCGTCCCCAGGCCCATCGGGTGGCACACCGGCAGTCGAGCCGGTGACGTCGCTCGCGTCCTGTGGGCGATCCGGGACGCCGGGGGACGCCGATGAGCGAGCTGCGTGAGCCGTACTGGCACGACGACCACGCGGCGATCTACCACGGGGACGCGCGCGAGGTGCTGGCCGAGATGGACGAGGGCTCGGTGGACTCCATCGTCACCAGCCCGCCGTACTGGGGGCTTCGGAACTACTGCGTGGGCCAGTACGGGCAGGAGCCCACGTCAGAGGCGTACGTGGAGAACCTTCGTGCCACCTTTGCCGAGGCCCGCCGGGTGCTCGCCGACGACGGCACCTGCTGGCTGAACGTGGGCGACTGCTACGCGGCCAACTCCGACGGCTGGTCCCGCGGCAGGGACTACAACCCGCGCCAGCCAGAGGTGCGGCCCAAGGCGCGGCTGGCCGTGCCGCCGAAGAATCTGCTCGGCATGCCGTGGCGGGTCGCCTTCGCTCTGCAGGAGGACGGCTGGATCCTCCGCAACGCCATCGTGTGGAGCAAGCCCAATGCGATGCCGCAGTCCGTCCGCGACCGGATGTCCAACCGCTACGAGCTGATCTTCCTGCTCGTCAAACAGCAGCATGGGACGGCGATGCGGCCCACGGGTGAGCCGCATGCCGCGGCGCACCCCAACGGCAGGAACCCTGGGGACGTCTGGTCGATCCCCACCCGGCCACTGCGGGCGGAGCACTTCGCGGCATTCCCGATCGACATCCCGCTCAGGGCGATTGCCGCCGGCTGCCGCCCCGGCGGCACCGTCCTGGACCCTTTCACCGGCAGCGGCACCACAGGCATTGCCGCGCGGCAACTCGGACGGCAGTTCGCCGGCATCGAACTGCACGCACCGTTCATCCGACTTGCTGGCGCGAGGATCCGAGAGGCTGGAGCGGCATCGGGAGGCATGCGATGAAATCGATGACATTCCGCGATCTACAGGACCTGCCACCCACGATCGACCTGATGACCGCTGCCCGTGCCCTCGGCATCGGCCGGTCGAAGGCTTACCAACTTGCACGCGACGGAGAGTTCCCCGTTCGCATCATCCGCATCGGCGACCTCTACCGTGTCTGCACCGCAGACCTCATGAAGGTTCTTGGTGCGGACGCGGGCGGACGAGCGAGCTGACTCGGGGCGTCTCCATACCTTTCGGCTGGACACGCCCCTGAGGATCTTGAGCTTCCAGGTTAGGGCTGCGCTCCTGCTTTCCGCTCTGCTTCGGCGACGGTGTTAAGGACAGGCCCAACTGCTTGCAGCCATAGCGACTCCAGCCGACGCAACCGTGATGATTGGCGACGCAAGATCGAGGTCACGTACTCGCGGACGCTGGCCTGGCCAGGGCTCGAACGCTCTCGGCTGCGTGAGACGGTTGCACCCTAGGAAGGGCCGGTGGATGAGGGCGCCCCGGCGCGGGGATGACAAACGCGACCCCTCATGATCGTCAGTGTCTAGTGCCATACGCCTGAAATTCGTGGATAAATACTTATCCTGATGCGTATGGGGATATCCGGGCCCGTCCGCTGTACCGATCGAGTTGACCGATGCTGAGCGGGCCTGGCTGCACGGCCTCACAGCGGGGGCGTCAGAGCTGGCGAGCCGAGCGAAGATCGTACTGGCCTGTGCCCAGTCCGGGGCCAGCAATGCGCAGGTGGCACGGGATCTCGGTATGAGCGTGGCGACGGTCCGCCGGTGGCGGACCGCCTTTGCCCAAGGGGGAAGGAACGCCCTGCTCGACAGGCCCCGGACGGGGCGGCCAAAAGCCGGGTTGACGCTGACCGACGCCGAACGCGCCACTCTGCAACGATGGGCGCGGCGCAGTAAGTCCTCGCAAGTTCTGGCGATGCGCTCGAAGATCGTGCTGGCGTGCGCGGACGGTAAGGACAACAAGCAGATCGCCCAGCAGTTGCGGCCCCACCCCGACACGGTGTCCAAGTGACGCAACCGGTTCGTCAAGCTGTGCCTTGATGGGCTCATGGACGAACAGCGGCCTGGCCGGCCACCGTCCGTCACCCTTGACCAGGTCGAGCGGGTAGTAGTGGACACGTTGGAAAGGACGCCCGAAGACGCCACGCACTGGTCCTGGGCATCGATGGCTCGTCGCAGCGGACTGTCGAAGTCCACGAGCTGCAGCGCCAGCAGCGCGCCGCCGAGTCCAAGAAGTTTAACTACGGCACTCACAAAACTCCGGTGATCAAGGCGTGACTGGCCCACCACCCGCAGTTCCACATGCACTTCACCCCGACCGGCTCCTCCTGGATCAACCAGGTGGAGCGGCGGTTCGGGTTCCTGACGGATCCGCTCATCCGGAGCGGGGTGCACAAGAGCGTCCAGTCCCTGGAGAAGGACATCCGCGACTGGATCGCTCAGTGGAACAACAACCCTCGGCCGTCGTATGGAAGAAGACCGCAGAGGAGATCCTCGAATCCCTCGCACAATATTGCCGACGAATTCCAGGCGCAGGACACTGGTGCAATGACCGGAAACGATCACCGGGTTGGGCGGTCGTCAGGCCACGGTTGAGAGCGGTCGGCCGCCCTGGCGGACGCCCTGCTCACTGCGAACTCGGGCGCGTTCTCGGCGTTGCGCGGCGAGGACGTCGGGGTGGCGGGCGTTGGCGTTGCGCCAGCGCAGGTCGGCGCCGGGCGGCCTCCAACAAGGCCTGATCGTCCGAGGGGACGCTGGGCTTCAGCCCTGCATCAATGCGATCCTTCTTGCGCCAGTTGCAAATGGTCTGGTCGCTGATCTGCAGATTGGCGGTCGCCTGCTGTACGGTCTGGCCTGCCTTCAGAAGGTCTAGAACTGCGACGGACCTCCGGGGGGGGGTAGCTCCTCGGTATGTTGACCTCTCCCTGGGGTTCAGGCAGGCCAGTCAACCAAAGGGGCTCACGAAGGCTGGTGACCATCAGCGGGTTGATCCTGCCCGTGGTCGTCTGCGTTGCGACGACGGGTAACACATGGCGGCAGCTACTGCCGATCCTCAGAGCTGCTGCTCTTGTACTTCGCGGTTCCAAGAAAGTCTCGTTACATACGCGACGCGTGGTACGGCGGACCGGGCGGCAAGAGCGACCAATTGCATGTTGCTGCCTTGACCTGATCGAGGAGGTGCGGGATTCTATGAGCAGCTATCGACCATGAGAAGAGGTGCAATTGGAGACAGTCGCCACCGTAGCGGCTGCAGTCAGCAGCATTGCCGCTGTCGCCGCTCTAGGCCTGGTTCTGCTCCAACTCCGGAACCAAGGTCGCCAGCTGAAACAGATGGCGCTCACAACATTGCATGAGGAATTGCTAAAACCTGAGATGCAAAAAGCGATCCGCAGCATTTATGCGGCGACTCCCCAAGAGCTTGCGGTACCTAAGAACGACGAAGAACTGGAGCGCATCGAGTCCGTCCTGAACCAGTACGATCTTATTGGAAGCCGCACTCAGTGCGGTGTGATCCCAAAAGATCAGACATTGGCCACTGAGTGGTCGATCGTGTTGCGCCTTTGGCATCAATTATCCCTTTTTATTGAGCGAGAGACACACCTGAGAGGAGGTGGCCCTTACAAGAGCGGCTTTAAGTGGCTAGTAGAAATGTCCGAGCAGTACCGATTAGAGCATTACCCGAACAGTCGCACTATTCCCTTCGCCCGAGTGTATCCGGGTCGCGACTCAAGGGAGTTATTGGGTGAATGATTCCCTTCCTCGCGTGGCCTTCATTTCTGGGCATGAATTCGGGTGCATGTGCTTGTCTGCGATGATCGCCTGTCTAAATCAGGATGGCCACAATCTATCTATTGGTTTGGCAGTATCTGTTCGGCAGAAAACGACCATCGCGACTACAGGGGTAGCCACTCTCGAATCCCTGGCTGAGGCTCACGAGATACCGCATCGTTTTGTTGAGTCTGTCAAGTCAGAGTCGGCTGTGGGGATTGTCGCGGAGGCTTTTCCGGACTACGTAATGGTCATTGGGCTGTCAGAGCTTGCTCCCACCTCGATTCTCGACGCTCCGATGACTACTGTAGGAGCCAGCAGGCGACACGGAAGTGGACACGGAGTCATCGGTATGCACCCCACCTTGTTGCCGGAAGGTAGAGGCAGGGCACCTATTCCTTGGACGATAATCAAAGGGCTCCGGACGTCGGGAGTGACAGCTTTTCTGCTGGAGGAGGAGCCTGATGCCGGCGGGATCGTTTTGCAGCGAAAACTACTTGTGGGCGAGAGGGAAACCGCTACTACCTTGTTCAAACGCATGGGCCGGATTCACGGAGAACTTGGCCGTGCGCTTGTGCCTCTCCTGGCCGAAAGGCGGCTAACCTGGGTAGAACAGAGCCAGAACGCTGTGTCAGTATGGCCAAGACGTACGCGGGAAGACGGCCTTATAGATTTCAGTGACTCAGTCACGGCGGTCGATAGACTTATCCGCGCTCTAACTCCTCCTTATCCGGGTGCCTATTTTCACTACAGGGGCATGACGGTAGTGATTCACGAGGCGTATCCAATCCAACAACCCTGTGGCCTGCCCCCGGGAACAATAGCGAGGCTGACTCGGCATGGAGCTCCCATAATCTCTTGCGGTGACGGAGTCATTGAGTGCAGGGAACTTAACGTATCCGACGCTACGACTTTCCTTCCGGGCGAGGTCGTGAATGTTTCTTAATGTGAGGGAGTTGTCAAGTGGAGGAAAGCGGCTTCGCGGTAAGTGCTCTCCCGGCCTTTGGCAACACTAATGTGGCGATCTTCGTGGGTGCTCATCCCGACGATGTGGAAATAGGTGCGGCGGGAACCGTTAGTTGGCTCACGTCGAAGGGCTGGATTGTCTGGTTTTTGATTCTTACCACTGAAGAGAATGCCGCCGTGGGCGGCACTCGTAAACTGGAAGCGGTAGCGGCAGCCGAGATGTTAGGGGTTCCGCCGAACCAGGTTTTGTTCGCGGACTTGCCTGACACTCGCCTTGTATGCAATGGCGCAAGCGTGAAAAAGGTCCGGGAGTTGATACGGAGTCACTCGATCGATGCGGACGTTGTATTCACTCACACGCGTGCGGATAGCCACAAGGATCACCGTGAGGCCAATGAAATCGTGACGGCCGCTTTTCGTGAGCGTCCTATCCTGGGGTTTGCCGTAGTCAATTCGCTCGTACGGTCGCGGGTTGACGATACAGCGTTTCGTGCCCGTGTTTTTGTAGACATCTCCGACATGTACGAGTCCAAAATGGCTGCACTCAGCTGCCATGTGTCGCAAGCCCCCCGAATCCTCAAACCTCAGATACACGCACTGTCGAGCGAATACGGCGAGGCCATTGGAGCAGACCTCGGCGAGGCGTTTGATCTACTCGTGCAAGAGGGCACATCGGCTGAGCGTCTTCGCTTGGTGGCGGAGATCAATCAATCGGCATTCAATAGTTTTTGGTCAATGATTCTCAAAGACCGCAAGCTAATTATCTTGCATGCAGAGCCGGTTTGGCGGAGAATGCGGGATGGGGGTTGGCAGTCGGATAGGGACCGCGAAGGTATCGGATCGCTCTATAGAGCATTTAATGACTACTGGCACGGCCGAATTCCGGTAGAGGATCAAAGCTGTCGGACCCCGGGTGTGGAGGACTATTTAGACGCGTACGATGTCCTCTTGAGCGGCGGGGCGGTTTCCAATGCCATCACCCGAGAGTACTTTAATCACTTCCGCGGCATCCGCTATGTTATCGATTATTCGATGCCCAACTACACCGATATACGCATATATGACCGAGTCAAGGCTGCGACTATCCGGGCGGAATATGACATCCGCGAGGGGGTGGGCAAAAAGAACGTAACGCGAGACGTTGGGATTCTCACCATCATGCCTAATCCGATGAATCGGGAGAAAGCTTTGATAGGCTGTATGGGAATACATGGATACGGGTCGTTGGCATGCTTCAAGTATCTCTCTCACCCCCCGCTTGTACGAGAACTACAGGAGTGGATACAGCCACCGCTCTTGGACCACGGTCATCAGTTGCTGGTCTACTATGATGTCAACAACAACCGAGCTGTAGCCCACGCGGACAGCCATCATTCTTTCGAGCTTTAGAGGTGCGAATGTCTGAATATGACTCGCCTTATCGGGTTCTAGGGCAAAGAGAGGTGTACAACAACGGATGGATTAAGGTGACCGAAGATCGGGTCGTTCGCCCCGGTGGTCAGGAGGGGATATTTGGGATTGTCACCATGAAGGAGGGGTCGACCGTTCTCCCGATTACAGCGGACGGGGACGTGTATCTGGTAAAGGAATACAAGTATGGCATAGGGCGGTTCTCTATAGAAGTGATGAGCGGTGGTATGGAGGAGCACGAGGATCCACTCGGCGCGGCCAAACGAGAGCTCAAGGAGGAACTCGGCCTGGAGGCTCAGAGATGGACGTATCTAGGATACGTAGACCCATTCACGACTGTAGTCCGTTCGAAGAATCATATGTTTCTCGCGGAGGAGTTGGAGACAGGCGCGGCGCTGGAGGATCCAAGCGAAGTGGTCGAGGCTATGCGGCTTCCCCTAAAAGAGGCTGTCGCAATGGTCATCCAGGGTGAGATCACTCATTCTGCAAGTTGCGTCCTGCTGCTCAGGGCTAATAACTACTTGAGGTCGTGAAGCTATACCGAAGGGTAAGACCGCCTAATCCTCGAAGCGTGAATTTAATCAAGAAAACGTTTCATCCTGAATAGCGGCCGTCTTCGATGACTTGCAGGACGAGGATGACCTGGAGGATCGCGGTGGCGCGGTGGCGCAGCAGCGGAACTTCGACAGGAGCTTCTGAAGTGGGTCTGTCCAGCGAACGGGTCTGTCCCGTAATCGGTGGTGGCACTGCGTGATTGCCTGCCAGCCTGAGGCGTCGTGAAGATCAACAATCTAGTGGGGCGGTGTTCTCGGGGTCGATGACTTCGCTCTCAAGCGCCGCCACCGAAACGCCACCATCCTCACCGACGCCGAAACTGGTGAACGCATCGACGTTCTCCCCGGCCGTGGTTCCGACACTCTTGAGGCGTGGCTGCCGCCTGCCTGGTGAGTTCGCCTCCCAGTGCCGACTTCAGCACCAGCTTGGTCAGTCGGCCCAGCAGCCCGTTCGCGCCGACCAGCTCCAGCCCCTCGGCGCGGGCCTGGTCGACCAGCCTGGCCGCCAGCTCCCGATCCGACGCCTCATGCTTCTTCCGCGCCACCGCAGCGTCCTCCTGGTCTATCGCCTCAAACGCCTGGATCACCGCACTCGTCACAGATGCCTCCTTGATCAGTAGTTACACCGGGTCCCGACTGTTTGTTGTAGAGCACTTGGCGTCCCTACGTCCCGGTGAGCCTGAGCACTGCATTCGGGAGGGCCTATGCGGACTGTGGAGGCCGCCAGCCGAGGTATCGCCACCGACACGGCCTGCTCCTCAGGCTCGCTGCTTGGGGCGCCAAAGCGACTGCGCGTCTAGCCTTACGAATCCCGGAGACCGGGACACGGAGGTTCAATCAGGCGTCGGGCCGGATGATTCTTAGGGCTGCCTGGGGTTGCTAACAGCTACGTGATCGGGTTCAAACCACTAACGCCACGCTAACGAACGATCAAGGGCCTGATCGCTGTTCCCAGCGATCAGGCCCTTGAACTGCAACTACCTGGTCGGGGTGGCGGGATTTGAACCCACGGCCTCTTCGTCCCGAACGAAGCGCGCTGCCAAGCTGCGCTACACCCCGGTCGCTTGGACTTTTCGTCCTGCGCCTCGGCAAGTCTAGCGGACTTTGCGGCCGCTTGTGCCATCGGACGCGACCGGCCGGCGCGGGACGAGGGTCAGGAGGGTCGCCTCGGGCGGGCAGGCGAAACGCGCGGGCGCATACGGGGAGGTGCCGAGGCCGGCCGAGACGTGCAGCCAGGAGCTCTCGTGCCTGCTCAGGCCCTTGACCCGGGCGCGGTCGATGCCGCAGTTGGTGACCAGGGCGCCGTAGAACGGGATGCAGAGCTGGCCGCCGTGAGTGTGGCCGGCCAGGAGCAGCTGGTATCCGTCGTCGGCGAAGCGCGACATGTTGCGCGGCTCGGGCGAGTGCATGACGCCCAAGCGGAGGTCGGCGTCGGCGGGAGCCGGGCCGGCGATGTCGTCGTAGCGGTCCCGGTCGATGTGGGAGTCGTGGATCCCGCCCACGTGGACGTCGAGGTCGGCCACCTTCAGGCGGGCCGTCGTGTTGTTCATGTCCAGCCAGCCGGCCTCCCGCATCGCGGCGCCGAGCTCCTCCCAGGGCAGGTTCGGCACGTGCTGCCGGGAGTCGCCCTTCGACGTACGCCAGAGGTAGCGGACGGGGTTCTTCGGCCGGGGGGCGTAGAGGTCGTTGGAGCCGTAGACGAACAGGCCCGGCCGGTCGAGCAGCGGATCCACGGCACGCATGTACGCCTCGACCGCGTCGGGGTGCGCCAGCGTGTCGCCGGTGTTCACGACGAGGTCGGGGTTGAGCGACGCCAGCGACCGCACCCACCTGATCAGCCGGTCGCGGCGGGGGGTGAGATGCAGATCGGAGATCTGCAGGATCCGGACCGGCCGCTGCCCGGGAGCGAGAACGGGGACGTCGAACCGGCGCAGCCGGAACCAGTTCCGCTCGATCACGGCGGCGTAACCGGCACCGGCGACGCCGAGGCCGAGCACTGACAGGGGAATCGCGGCGGCTTTCCTCACACAGCCATGATGCCCGACCTTCGCGCCGCCTCCCGCATAACCTGGCGAAGACCGGGCCCTCGGCACGGCAAGATGGGACGCATGAGTGCGTTGAAGGACAAGCTGAAGGCCGACCTCGCGGCCTCGATGAAGGCTCGTGACGAGGTGCGCCTCCGGACGATCCGGATGGCGCTGGCGGCCGTGAACGTCGAGGAGGTCGCCGGCAAGGAGGCCCGCGAGCTCAGCGACGACGAGGTTGTCAAGATCCTGACCCGCGAGGCCAAGAAGCGCCGCGAGGCCTCCGAGGCGTTCGCGGGCGCCGGCCGGGCCGAGCAGGCGCAGGCGGAGCTGGACGAGCAGGCGGTGCTGGAGGAGTACCTTCCCGCCCAGCTCAGCGACGACGAGCTGAACGCGCTCGTCGACGAGGCGATCGCGGAGAGCGGGGCACAGGGCCCCAAGGCGATGGGCCAGGTCATGAAGGTCCTGAACCCGAAGGTCGCGGGCCGGGCCGAGGGCGGCCGCGTCGCCCAGGCCGTACGCGCCCGTCTGTCCGCCTGACCTCCGCGACACCGGGCTGGGCGACCTCCGCCGAGTGCCCGGAGACCGGAGTGCCCGGGAGACCGGAGAGTCCCCGTACGCCGATGGGCCGCCCCTCTGGAGAGGAGCGGCCCATCGGAAGGGAAGCCGGTCGAAGACCTCAGTTGAAGGGGTCGAACGGCTGGTTGCCGAACGGCCGGTCCGGCCCGCGGCCGTTGCCGCCGCCGCGCCCGCCGTCACCGCCGGGACCACCACCGGGACCACCGCCATGGCCGCCGGGCTCCGACTTGGGCTTGGGCGGGGGCGCGCACTGGTGGGCGCAGCCGCCGAACCGCGACATGTCCGGATTGGTGAACGACGACTTGTCCACGCCCTTGAGCGCCGACAGGAACGTCGCCTTCCAGATCGGTCCCGGGATGGTGGCGCCGAAGACCGAGCCGTACGTCCGGCCTCCCATCACCTGGCCGGGGAGCGGGTACCGCATCGGGCCGCGCGGGTCGCCGAGGCTGACGGCGCCAGCGAGGTCGGGAGTGAAGCCGGCGAACCAGACGGTGCGGGACTGGTCGCCGGTGCCGGTCTTGCCCGCGGCGTCCCGGCCGATGCCGCCGACGGGGGACATGGTGCCCTTGGTGAACACGCCCGCCAGGATGTGCGTGACCGCGTCCGCGACCTCGGTCTCGATGGCCTGCTTGCAGGACGGCTTGAACGAGGTCACCTTGTTGAAGCGGTCGGTGATCTCGGTGATCGCCATGGGCTTGCAGTACTTGCCGCGCGCCCCGATGGCCGCGTAGGCGCTGGCCACGGTCACCGGGTCCATCTCGTTGAAGCCGAGCGTGAACGTCTGGAACTCGCGCAGCTTGCCGCCGTCGGCCCGCTTGATGCCGAGGTCCTTGGCGGTCTTGACGACGTCACAGAGCCCGACCCGCTGCTCCAGGGCCATGAAGAAGGTGTTGACCGACTTCCAGGTGCCCGTCTGCAGGGTCAGGAACCCGCCGCTGCCGCCTTCGGAGTTGTGCTGGACGCCCCGGGGGTCGCCGACGAGGTTCCCGTTGCAGTCCTTGAACGCCGAGGGGCCGCTGGCCTGGAAGGTCGCGCCGGTGTTGAGGCCGTCGTTGAACTTGTAGCCCTCCTTCAGCGCGGTGATCAGCGTGAAGACCTTGAACGTCGATCCCGCCTGGAAGCCGGCGCCGCCGCCGTGCAGCGCGTCGGCCACGACGTTGATCGACATCTCGTTCTTCTTCTTGCTGGTGCCGAACTTCCGGCTGGCGGCCATCGCCTTGATGGCGCCCGTGCCCGGCTCGACCAGCGCCTCGGAGGCGACCGGCTTGTCGGAGGGGTGAACGTACTTCTTGATGGCCTTCTCGGCGGCCTTCTGCATCTTCGAGCTGAGCGTGGTCCTGATCGTCAGGCCGCCTCGCGCCAGGAAGTCCTGCCGGGCCTTCTTGGACTTGCCGAACTGCGGGTCGTTGAGGATCTCGTTGCGCACGTACAGGCAGAAGTACGGGTAGCCGCTCTCCTCGCAGCCGCCGGGGATCTCCTTGTCCTTCCACCCCAGCTTCTTCTTCTTGGCCTCGTCGCGCTCGGCCTCGGTGACGATCTTCAACTCGGCCATCCGGTCGAGCACGACGTTGCGCCGGGCCAGCAGCCGGTCCCGGAACGTCTTGCCCCGGTTGGGGTCGGTGGCGTTCGGGTCCTGTACGGCTCCCGCCAGCGTCGCGGCCTGGGCCAGAGTGAGCTCGGACGCGTGCTTGCCGAAGAAGCGCTTGGAGGCGGCCTCGACGCCGTACGCGCTGGCGCCGAAGTAGGCGATGTTGAGATACCGGTTGAGGATCTCGTCCTTGCTGTACTTCTGCTCCATCGTCATGGCGTACCGGATCTCGTTGAGCTTGCGCCCCACGGTCGGCGCCACGGCGGCGGCCTTCTCCTCGTCGGTCTCCGCCTTGTTGAACAGCACCTGCTTCACGTACTGCTGGGTGATGGACGAACCGCCCTGGGTCACCCCGCCCGTGGTGATGTTCTTGACCAGCGCGCGGGTCGTGCCCTCCAGGTCGAGCGGGCCGTGCTCGTAGAAGCGGAAGTCCTCGATCGCCACGATCGCCTTCCGCATGATCGGGGCGATGCGGTCCATCGGGACCGACTCCCGGTTCTCGAAGTAGAACTGGGCGAACGGCTTGCCGTCCGCGTCGAGGAGTACGGTCTTCTCGGGCAGTGGCGGTTCGTCGAGGTCGGCCGGCTTGAGGCTCAGGGTCTCGATACCGGACTTGACCGAAACGCCCGCCCCGCCCACGGCGGGTAGTGCAATCGCCGCCGCCAGCACGCCCGCGACTCCCGCGGCGCCCACGAGGCGCAGGACGGCGGCTGACCGAGATGCCAGTGTTTTACCGTGAGCTTGCACGGAACCAAGGGTACGTCCGTTTGGTGCCTCACCAGGCATCGGCCTCACGGCTCGGCATTACCCCGGGGAGGGGGGACTAGTCATTCCCGGCCACATGGCCTGACTTGACCATGTACGAATTTGGTCCCCCCGGGGTATGTCGGATCGATCGTTTCGTTGCGTACGTTCTCCTCTGCGGCTACTGCAATACAGGAGGCCCGACGCCCGCGCCCGTCGGCCGAAACAACGACTGACCACCTAAGGGGAGTGGGGTCGCACATGTGGATCACGGATTGGACCTCCCGTGCCGCCTGCCGAGGTGCGGATCCTGACGCGCTCTTCGTGCAAGGCGCCGCCCAGAACCGGGCGAAACTCATCTGCCGTGGATGCCCCGTCCGTACCGAATGCCTCGCCGATGCGCTGGACAACCGCATCGAGTTCGGGGTGTGGGGCGGGATGACGGAGCGGGAACGCCGCGCGCTGCTCAGGCGCCGGCCCGACGTGGAGTCCTGGCGGGACCTGCTCGAGTCCGCCAAAGAGGAGTACGAGCGGACCAACGAGTTGATCGCCGGCTGACCGGCGGCCGGCCTCCTCCCCGAGGGGCGCCGGACGTCACGACGCGAGGAGCTGCCCGATCTGGCGAAGTCCCGCCAGATCGTGCACGTCCTCCGGCATCGCGGGCACCTGCGCGATCGGCACCGTTGGATGGGCCGACGTGAAGTGCTCCCGCTGGCGCTGTTCCCGTGCGGCGAGCTGCATCCTTCCGGCGTGCAGCCGCAGTACGGCCGCGGTCAGCTCGTGCTCGCCCCGGGCCTCCAGGTCCTCGGCGGCGGCGGAGCTCCGGGCCGCGGACAGCGAGGGCGCCGGCGACCGGTGCACCCGGTTGACGACCAGCCCGGCCAGCGGCATGCGCTCCTCGGCGAGCCGCTCGACGAAGTAGGACGCCTCGCGCATCGCGTCGCGCTCGGGCGCGGCGACGACGAGGAAGGCGGTCCCGGGCGCCTGGAGCAGCCGGTACGTCTGCTCGGCCCGCTGGCGGAACCCGCCGAACACGGCGTCGAGCGCGGTGACGAACAACTGGATGTCCCGGAGCACCTGGGCCCCGATCACCTTCGTCAGGATGCCGGCGACCACGCCGAAGCCCGCGTTGAGCAGCTTGAACGCGCTGCGCCCGCCGGCCTTGGCGGGCGCCGTGAGGATGCGGATGAGCCGCCCGTCGAGGAACCGGCCGAGCCGTTCCGGCGCGTCGAGGAAGTCGAGCGCCGACCGCGAGGGCGGGGTGTCCACCACGATCAGGTCCCACTCGTTCGAGCGGCGGAGCTGGCCGAGCTTCTCCATCGCCATGTACTCCTGCGTGCCGGAGAAGCTGGACGAAAGGGACTGGTAGAAGGGGTTCGTCAGGATCTGCTCGGCCCGCTCCGGATCGGCGTGCGCCTCGATGATCTCGTCGAAGGTCCGCTTCATGTCGAGCATCATCGCGTGGAGCTCGCCGCCGGTCTGCCCGCCGCCGTCGGCGCCGTCCACCCGCCTGGGCGTGTTGTCGAGCTCGGTCAGGCCCATGGCCTGGGCCAGCCGCCGGGCGGGGTCGACGGTCAGGACGACCACGGAGCGGCCGCGCTCGGCGGCGCGCAGCCCGAGGGCCGCGGCCGTCGTGGTCTTGCCGACGCCGCCGGAGCCGCAGCACACGATGATCCGGGTGTCCGGGTCGTCCAGAATCGCGTCGATGTCCAGCGCGGGCGCCGTCCTGGTCACAGCTCAGCCTCTCAGTCGGTGGGCGGGAAATCGGTCGGCGGGCGTCACACGGCACCCTGGGCGCGCAGCGCGTCGGCCAGCTCGTAGAGCCCGGCCAGGTCGGCGCCGTCGGGCAGCAGCGGCAGGTCGTATCGCGGCGTTCCGGCCTCCTCCAGCTCCGCGCGCTCCCGTCTCTCCAGCTCCGCGCGCAGGGCGTGCTCGGCGACCTCCTCGGCGAGCGCCTCGGCGATGGCCGAGGCGCCGGCGGAGGCGTCGGCCAGCCCGGCGGCCTTCAGGCCGAGCGCGATCTCGGCGGCGTCGAACCGGCCCTCGGCGGCGGCCTTCAGCGCCCGCGCGGGCAGCAGGGCCGGGCGCACCATGTTGACGAACACCCCGCCGACCGGCAGCCCGGTCTCCCGGAGTTCCGCGACGCCGTCCAGCGTCTCCTGGACCGGCATCTCCTCCAGGAGCGTCACGAAGTGGACCGCCGTCTCCGGGGACGCGAGGACGCCTCTCACCAGGTCGGCGTGGTTCTTGATCGGACCGACCCGGGCGAGCCCGGCGACCTCCTGCGTCACGTTCAGGAAGCGGGAGATGCGGCCGGTCGGCGGCGCGTCCATGACGACCGCGTCGTACACCCTCCGGCCCAGCTTGTCGCGGCGCCGTACGGCCTCGCTGGTCTTGCCCGTCACCAGGACGTCCCGCAGGCCGGGGGCGATCGTGGTGGCGAAGTCGACCACGCCGATGCGGGTCAGCGCCTTGCCCACCCGCCTGATGCCATAGAACATCTCCAGGTATTCGAGCATGGCCTCTTCGGGATCGATGGCCAGCGCGTACACGTCCCCGCCGCCGGGCGCCACCGCGATCTTGCGCTCCTCGTACGGCAGCGGAGGGAGATCGAACGCCTGGGCGATGCCCTGCCGTCCCTCGACCTCGACGAGCAGGACCTTGCGCCCGCCCGCCGCGAGGGCCAGCGCGAGCGCCGCGGCGACCGTCGTCTTCCCGGTGCCGCCCTTGCCGCTCACCACGTGCAGCCGCACGCCGTCCCAGTCGGTGTCACGGGTCTCCCCGCCTCCGCCGCGCCTGCTGGTCGGCTGACTCACCGTGCCTCCTCCGGCCGGCCGGCGAGATCGCCTCCGCGGATCGTCGCGCGGTAGTTCCCGTCGGCGTGCCTGCTCCACTCGCCCACGTGAGGAAGGCTACCCAAGGCTCACCTGCCGATTCGCGCCGGTCGTCCCCGAGCGCGGAGAGGCTGTGCCTCGATAGCCTTTGCCCATGACCAAGTGGGAATACGTCACGGTGCCGCTGCTCACCCATGCTACGAAGCAGATCCTGGACAACTGGGGTGAAGACGGGTGGGAGCTCGTCTCCGTCATCCCGGGGCCCAATCCGGAGCAGCTGGTCGCCTACATGAAGCGGCCCAAGTGATGGCCACTCCGGAGGAGCGCCTCGCCGATCTCGGGATCACGCTGCCCGAGGTCGTGCCTCCGCTGGCCGCGTACGTGCCGGCCGTACGGACGGGCGGCCACGTCCACACCTCGGGCCAGCTTCCGCTGGTGAAGGGCGAGCTGAGCGTCACCGGCAAGGTCGGGGCGGAGGTCTCGCCCGAGGAGGCGAAGGAACAGGCGCGGATCTGCGCCGTCAACGCGCTGGCGGCCATCCGGTCCGTCGTCGGCGATCTGTCGCAGGTCGTGCGGATCGTGAAGGTGGTCGGGTTCGTCGCGAGCGCTCCCGGTTTCACCGGGCAGCCGCAGGTCGTCAACGGCGCGAGCGAACTGCTCGGCGAGGTGTTCGGCGAGGCGGGGCGGCACGCGCGGAGCGCGGTCGGCGTGGCGGTCCTGCCGCTCGACGCGGCCGTGGAGGTGGAGGTCGTCGCGGAGGTCCGCTGACCGCCGCAGGGTGGCGCGTCGGAGACCCGTCGATTGCGGTCACGGGACGGCGTACGGGAGCATGGGGCCGGTCGGACCGATCCTTGTTCTGGTTGGGAGGGCTCCATGGGGTTTCCGCTGCCGGGTCATCTCGGCGAGCGGGCGCGGGAGATCCTGGCCGGCCGTCTGGCTCCCGTCCCGGCCCGTGACGCGGCCACGGTGGTGCTGCTCCGCGACGACCCCCTTGAGGTGTATCTCCTCAGGCGGCACGCGACGATGGCCTTCGCGGCCGGCGCGTACGTGTTTCCCGGTGGGTCGGTCGACCCGCGGGACGCCGACCAGGCCGTGGCCTGGGCCGGTCCCTCGCCCGCCGAGTGGGGTGTGCTCCTGGGGACCGGAGAGGGCACGGCGCGGGGCCTCGTCTGCGCCGCCGTACGCGAGACGTTCGAGGAGTCGGGCGTGCTCCTCGCCGGGCCGGGTCCGCGGACCGTGGTGACCGACACCACCGGCGACGACTGGGAGGCCGCCCGCGTCGCGCTGATCGCGCGCACGCTGTCGTTCGCCGAGTTCCTCGACCGGCGGGGGCTGGTGCTGCGGTCCGACCTGCTCAAGGCGTGGGGACACTGGATCACCCCGGTCATGGAGACCCGGCGGTTCGACACCCGCTTCTTCGTGGCCGCGTTGCCGTCCGGGCAGCGTACGCGTGACGTGGGCGGCGAGGCGTCCGAGGTGGCGTGGATGCGGCCCGGGGACGCCCTGGCCGCCGCGCGTGACCGTACGGCGTTCCTGATGCCGCCGACCGTGCGGACGTTGACCGAGATCGCCGCTTTCGAGACGATCGGCGATGTGTTGTCCTGTTCCCGGTCGATCACGACCATCATGCCCGCCCCTGCCGAGGTGGACGGCCGGATGGTGCTGGTGATCCCCGAGGAGATCCCCGAGGCGGGGAGGGCGGGCGCGTGAGCGGCCTGCGCATTCCCCTGGACGGCGCGGAGGGCCCGGACGGGGCGGGTACGGCGACCGCCGTGAACGTGCTGGCGCCCAACCCGTCGCCGATGACCCTCGACGGCACCAACACGTGGATCGTCGGCGGGGCGGACGCCGTACTGGTCGTCGATCCCGGGCCGGACGACGAGGCGCACCTGCGGCGGGTCGCCGAGCGGGTGGACGGCCGCCGGGTGACGGCCGTACTGCTCACGCACGGGCACGCCGACCACAGCGAGGGGGCGGGCCCGCTCGCGCGCCTGCTCGGCGCTCCGGTGCGGGCGCTCGACCCCCGGCACCGCCTGGGCGAGGAGGGCCTGGACGACGGCGACGTCGTCACTGCGGGTGACGTGGAGGTCAGGGTCGTCGCCACGCCGGGGCACTCGTTCGACTCGCTGTGCTTCTGGCTGCCCGGCGACCGGGCGATGCTCACCGGAGACACCGTCCTCGGCCGGGGGACGACGACGATCGCCCCCGACGGGGACCTCGGCGACTACCTGCGCAGCCTGGACCGGCTCAGGCAGGGCGCGGAGATGCTGGAGGCCACCGCGTTGCTGCCCGGCCACGGCCCCGTCCTGCCCGATCCCGCCGGGGTCCTGAACGCGTACGTCGTGCACCGCCGGATGAGGCTGGAGCAGGTCCGCGAGGCGATCCGCAGGGGCGCCAGGGACGCGCGGGAGATCGTGGAGATGATCTACGCCGACGTCGACCCGGCGCTGTGGCCGGCCGCCGAGATGTCGGTCGCGGCCCAGCTCGACTACCTCAAGACCACTCTTTAGCGGGAGCGGTTGAAGAGCCGTTCCCTGTCCATGATCACGACGGCCTTGGCCTCGATGCGCAGCCAGCCGCGCTGGGCGAAGTCGGCGAGGGCCTTGTTGACCGTCTCGCGGGAGGCGCCCACGAGCTGGGCCAGCTCCTCCTGTGTGAGGTCGTGGTGCACCCGGATGCCGTCGTCGGTCTTGTGCCCGAAGCGGTCGGCGAGGTCGAGCAGCTGCTTGGCGACCCGGCCGGGCACGTCGGTGAAGACGAGGTCGGCGAGCACGTCGTTGGTGCGGCGCAGCCGCTGCGCGAGGGCACGCAGCAGGTGGAGGGCGACCTCGGGCCGCCCGGTCAGCCACGGGCGGAGGTCGTCGTGCCCGAGCCCGGCCAGGCGGACGTCGGTAAGCGCGATCGCCGACGCGGTGCGGGGGCGGGGGTCGAACAGCGACAGCTCGCCGAACATCTCGCCCGGGCCGAGCACGCTGAGCAGGTTCTCCCGGCCGTCGGGGGCCGTGCGCGCCAGCTTGATCTTGCCTTCGAGCACCACGTAGAGCCGGTCGCCCGTCTCGTTCTCACTGAAGAGGGTGCGCCCCTTGGGCAGCTCCACCTCGGTGATGCTCGTACGCAGCGCCGCGGCGCTCTCGCGGTCGAGCGCGGAGAACAGCGGCGCCTTGCTCAGTACTTCCTCGGTGCTCACGGTGCCTCCTTGCTGCGGGCGCGCTCGGTCGCCGGCTCCGTGCTAGCCATTGTGACCCACACCCTTCCCGGCGCATTACGGGGTGTCCTGTTGCGTCGTACGAGCGCCGGCCCCGGCTCGCAGTCGTGTGCGTCGCGCCTGGCGAAACTAGACAATCTTCGCGAAACCTATTCTTACGCCCATCCCGCGCTCGACCGGCTCGGGCGGCCGGCCGTCCCCCTACGGGCACAGTGTATTGCGCTGCGTACGGACAAATTGGCAAATACAGGCAGCATATGCGGCATGTATGACAAGGCGGTCGACCCGACGGGACGGGAGGTGGGCGGTCGCCGGAGGGCCTACGCTTGCGGCATGGCGACGAACCCGGCCGTGAACACGGCTGTCCCGCGACGGCGCCGACGCGAGGCCGAGACCCGCCTGGGCCTGGTGCGGCGAGCGCGGCGGATCAACCGGATCCTGGCCGAGACCTACCCCGACGCCCACTGTGAGCTGGACTTCGGCAATCCCCTGGAGTTGCTGGTCGCCACGATCCTCTCGGCGCAGTGCACCGACAAGAGGGTCAACATGGTCACGCCGGTGCTCTTCGCCAAGTACCGGACGGCGGCCGACTACGCGGGCGCCGACCGCGCGGAGCTCGAAGAGATCATCAAGTCGACCGGGTTCTTCCGGGCGAAGGCCAACAGCATCATCGGGATGGCGCAGGCCCTCTGCGAGAGCCACGAGGGAGAGGTCCCCGGCAGGCTCGCCGACCTGGTCAAGCTGCCCGGCGTGGGCCGCAAGACGGCCAACGTGGTGCTCGGCAACGCCTTCGACGTGCCCGGGATCACCGTCGACACGCACTTCCAGCGGCTGACGCGGCGGTTCGGCTGGACGGCCGAGACCGATCCCGTCAAGATCGAGCACGAGGTCGGGGAGCTGATCCCGAAGCCGGAGTGGACCATGCTGTCCCATCGGCTGATCTGGCACGGTCGCCGCATCTGCCACGCCCGCAGGCCCGCCTGCGGCGCGTGCCCTCTCGCCGAGCTCTGCCCGGCGTACGGCACCGGTCCCACCGATCCGGAGGAGGCCCGCAAGCTTGTGAAGGCGGGCCCGTTCTCCTGACGTCTCCCGGCCCGGTGGCGGGGAGTCCGGTGAACGGCGCCTCCCCGGCGCGTCCTCGGTGTGAAGCCGGTCGGGAAAGCGGTGGGAGGCCGGCGGGAAGTTCGCGCCCACGCCGATGGTTGTACGGCACACCCGGCCGGCGCATGTCCGCGTGCCCGGCCGCCCCGACGATGTGGAGGTGGTCGTGGTGGAGGTGGTCGCGGCTCCCGACTGGCTGACCCGGCTCGCCGCGAAGGCCGCGCACAGCCCTGTCCCCACCGCGCTGCGGCCGCCCGCGAACGGCGCCGGTCGCTCGGCGGCGGTCCTGCTGCTGTTCGGCGAGGGGCCGCAGGGCCCGGACATCCTGCTCATCCAGCGCAGTTCGAAGGGCCGGGTGCACGCCGGCCAGCCCGCGTTCCCCGGCGGCGGCGTCGACCCCGGTGACGACGGCCCGGTCGGCGCGGCCCTGCGGGAGGCCGGGGAGGAGACCGGCCTCGACCCCGCCGGCGTCGAGGTCGTCGGCACCATGCCCGAGCTCTACATCTGGCACAGCGACAACCGGGTGACGCCGGTGCTCGGCTGGTGGCACACGCCGTGTGCCGTGCACGCGGCCTCCCCCGACGAGGTCGAGACCGTCGAGCGGGTCCCGATCGAGGAGCTGGTGGACCCCGCCAACCGGCTGCGGCTGCGTCACCCGCGCGGAGTGGTCCCGTCCGTGGCGTTCCGCGTACGGGGCCTGCTCGTGTGGGGTTTCACCGCCGGTGTGCTCGACGGCGTGCTGACCGCGGCCGGCTTCGAGCGGCCCTGGGACCGTTCACGGATCGAGGACCTGCCCCCCGAGGTCGTCGACCTGGCCGCGCGAGGCTGAGCTGCGCTTCGCGGGCGCGGCGTTCGGCGCCAGGCCGTTCAGGGACAGGCCGAGCGCGGCCCAGTCGGCGACGTCCTCGTCCGCGTCGGCCGCCAGGCGGCGCAGTGCCGCCAGTCCCGCGTCGTCGGGTGGATCGCCCATGACATGCGGAAGGGCGTAGGCCGCGCCGTACCTGACGGTGGGGTGCTCGTGCGCCGCGAGGTCGATCACGGACGGCAGCGCTCTCCCGTCGCGCAGATGGCCGAAGGCGATCAGCACCGAGTAGAGCACCCTCGGATCGTCCTCGTCCGCCGCCAGCGCGCGGAGCACGGGCAGCGTACGGTCCCTCAAGGGATGGTCCCGGCCGAGCTCGCCGAGGATGTCGGCTCCCAGCACCCGCTCGGCGGGGTCCGCGCTCACGCAGAGCCGCCGGGCGAGGGCGAAGGTCTCCGGGTCCCCCCGCGCCTGCAGTGTGGTGATCGCCCGCCACCTGACCGGCCCGTCCGGGTCCGTGTCGGTGAGCGCGATCCTGATCAGCTCGTGCGCGGGCTCCCCGCCGCCGTCGCCTCGCCCCGCGGCCTCGTCCGCTGTGTCCTTCGCGTCCGCCGTGTCCTTCGCGTCTTCCGGGCCCCGCGCGCCGTCGTAGCGGTCCCCAGCCGCGGGTGGCCGTTCCGATACCCCCATGTCGTCACGATATCGATGAGACTCCAGGGACGCCCGCACGACGAATGGCGTGGCTGGATACCGTGGTAGCTGTGAGCGGCGATCTTCTGGATCTCATCCTGATCGGCCTGGTTGTGGCCTTCGCGGTATCCGGCTATCGGCAGGGATTCATCATCGGGGCCTTCAGCTTCATCGGATTCGTCGGTGGCGCCGTTCTGGGGATGTTCATCGCGCCTCCGCTGGCCGGGGCGATCGTGAGCGGTGACACCGAGCGGGCGCTGCTGGCGATCGTGATCGTCTTCCTGGCGGCGACCATCGGGCAGTTCGCGTCCTCGACCATCGGCGCCGTCGCCCGGAGCCACGTCACCTGGGAGCCCGCCCGGATGGTCGACGCCTTCGGCGGGTCGGTGGCCAGCGGGTTGTCGGTCCTGGTCATCGCCTGGCTCATCGGCTCGCTCATGGTCTCGATGAGCTTCGCGCTCATCAAGGAGCAGATCAACGGCTCGCTGGTGCTGCAGACCGTCGACGAGGCCATCCCGGACGGCGTACGGGCCCTGCAGAAGCCGTTCAGGGACTTCGTGGAGACCTCCGACTGGCCGCAGGTCATCACCTCCATCGGCGGCCAGAACGTGGCGCCGCCGGACCAGACCCTGATCAACGCGAGCCCCTCCCTGGTCCGGGCCCGCCGGGCGATCGTCAAGGTGCAGGGCACCGCGCCGAGTTGCCGCAAGCGCATCGAGGGGACGGGATTCGTCTACTCCCGGCAGCGGATCATGACCAACGCCCACGTCGTCGCCGGGGTCACCGAAGGACTGCGGGTGACCGACTACCGCGGTGACCAGCACGACGCCCGGGTGGTGCTGTACAACCCCGAACGCGACATCGCGGTGCTGTTCGTCCCCGACCTCCAGATCGGCACGCTGCGCTTCGACACGGTCGCCAGAAGGGGCGACAGCGCGATCATCGCCGGATATCCGAAGGACCAGGGCTTCACCCCGCTCGCCGCGCGGATCAGGGTCAAGCAGCGCGCCGAGATGTACGACATCTACAACAAGCGGAAGGTCGAGCGCGAGGTCTACGCCATCCGGGGCAAGGTGCAGCCGGGCAACTCGGGCGGGCCGCTGCTGAGCCCGGACGGCAAGGTGTTCGGCGTGATCTTCGCCGCCGCGACCGACACGCCGGAGACGGGCTTCGCCATGACGGCCGAGGAGGTCCTGCCCGACGCCCAGGACGGCAGCCACGCGGTCGGCCCGGTGAGCACCGAGGGCTGCGACTGAGCTCCGCGCTTCTAGGGCTCGGCCGGGGTCAGGAGGGCGCGGACCGCGGAGATCGCGGCGTCGGCACCGGCGTCTCCCTCGTCGATCGCGGTCGTGATCGCGTCGGCCTGTACGGCCAGAGCCCGCAGGTCGAGCCCGTAGGGCCGGGTGGACCCGTACGCGCCGAGGCGGGCGGAGCCGCGGGTCAGCAGGGCGGCGGCGCCGGAGAGGTTGCCGCGCTGGAGGTGCGTGAGACCGACGCAGATCTGGGCCAGTCCCTGCCACAGCTCGCGTTCCTCGTCGGGGCCGGTCTTCCAGCGGGCCTCCAGCACCTCGTGCGCGTGGAACGGCCGTCCGTCGGCGAGCAGGCTCCTGGCCTGCTCCAGCGCCTCCTCCGGGCCGGGGGCGTAGTCGTCGGGCACGCGGGGAACCCCTTCGGCCCCCCGGGGCAGTGGCCTGCCGTACTCGTCACGAGGGCGTGCGTTGCGGGGACGTCCCGCTTCGTCACGGTCACGCATGGTCTCTCCTCAGGGCGCGTGGGCGGTTCACGGCGACCGAAGGACCAGCGACCTTCCCGGCGGACGCGATAGATCAACCAAGAAGTTGGGCCACTTCAGGGCACATTTCTACTATCTTCTGCAAGATCACGGGTAGGGTTCCCGGCCCTTGGCCGCGGGTGGCACGCACGAACGGCGGGGCGGGATCAGCGGTCGGGCTCGGGGTCGGCGAGCCAGGAGATCAGCTCGGTGTTGAACTGGCCGGGGCGTTCCTCGTGCGGGAAGTGCCCGGCGCCCTCGATCAGCCGCCACCGGTACGGCGCGGCGACGAACCGGCCGGACCCCTGGGCGGTCCGCGGCAGGACGCAGGGGTCGAGCGCGCCGTGCATCTGCAGCGTCGGGGCCTCGACCTCGGCGCGCATCTGCCGCGCGTAGCGGAAGCCGTCCGGGCGGATCTGCGAACGGGCGAACCAGCGGTAGTACTCCAGGGCGCAGTGCGCCACGGTCGGGATCCGCATCGCGTCGCGGTAGACGCGGGTCGCCCCGTCGCCCGGCCACTGCGGTCCGGCCCACCTGTCGATGATCCGCCCCACGGCGGCGCCGCTCCGCCGCGTGAGCTTACGCTCGGGGAGGAAGGGAAGCTGGAAGCCCAGGCCGTACCGGCTGGCCCTGAGCTGGCCGAGCGGATCGGTGAACAGGGCGGCGCGCATGCGCAGCGGGTGCGGCGCCGACACCGGGACCAGGCGTCGCACCACCTTGGGATCGAGGACGCTCATCGTCCAGCCGAGGAGGCCGCCCCAGTCGTGACCCACCACGATCGCGCTCGTCTCGCCGAGCGCCCGCACCAGGCCCGCCGCGTCCACGGCCAGCGTGGGCAGGTCGTAGCCGCGCGGCGGCTTGTCGCTGCCGCCGTAGCCGCGCAGGTCGACGGCGACGGCGCGGTAGCCGGCCTCGGCCAGCGCCGGAAGCTGGTGCCGCCAGGTCCACCAGAACTGGGGGAACCCGTGCAGCAGCAGGATCAGCGGCCCGTCTCCGGCCTCCGCCACGTGGAACCGCACGCCGCCCGCGTACACGACCCGGTGCGTCCAGGGGCCGTCGGCCTCGATCAGCGACTCGTCAGTGGCCATCACGGATGGACTCCCGGTGAGCGCCCACCTGCCCGGCCGTCGGGCCAGTGTAGGGCGGCGGTGCGGGAGCCTCGGCCGCCATGGCGGGGACGGGGGCCGTCTCCGGCAGCGGCGCCTCCGCCTCCTCGGGGCCCGCGAGGCCACGCAGGCTCCGCATGGTGCGCTTCATCCCGGCCAGCCCCTTGAGCCGGCGGTAGCCGACGAAGACCAGCAGCCCGGCCATCAGGAGGTAGAACACGGTGACGATGGTGAAGGCGAGCCAGGTGGCCAGCCCGAGCGCCACGAGGCCGTACGCGATCGCGAACGAGGCCAGGATCAGGCACAGGTGCCCGATGAAGGCCGCGGCGCCGAACATCCCGGCGGCCATCCCGACCCGTTTCGCGTCGAACTTGAGCTCGGCCTTCGCCAGCTCGATCTCCGACCGTACGAGGGTCGAGATGTGATGGCTCGCCTGGGCGACCAGCGCGCCGAGCGATTCGTCCTCGGGCATCAGCGATCTCCTATCTGCGACTATCAAACATCATCTCGTCTCCGTCCGCGCACGCGAACAGGAAGACCCCCGCCTGTGGACAACCTCAGCCCGCCCGGCGGGCATGCGGGGGACCTGCCCACAGGCGGCTAAATTATGACGCCGAAGGCGATCCGGCGTCTCCCCGTCATGGCGAATCGCCGCCGCCGGGGCCGCAGGAAAGCCGGGGCCGTGGAAAAGCCGGGGCCGCGGGAAAGCCGGGCCACAGGAAAGCCGGGACGGAGAAGGCGTGGACGCAGGCTCCGTCCACGCCTTCCACGATCCGTCCGCGGCCTCCGATCACCGAACCGCCCGGGGGCCGGGCCGGCGGATCAGTCGTCGCTCTTGGCGCTGGGCAGCTTCTCCGCGATGAGGTTCATCACGGAGCTGTCGGTGAGCGTGGTGACGTCGCCGAGCGAACGGTTCTCGGCGACGTCGCGCAGCAGGCGGCGCATGATCTTGCCCGAACGGGTCTTCGGCAGCTCGGGCACCACCAGGATCTGCCGCGGCTTGGCGATCGGGCCGAGCGTCTTCGCCACGTGGGCGCGCAGTTCGGAGGCGATGTCCTCGCTCTCCTCCGCGCCGCCGCGCAGGATGACGAAGGACACGATGGCCTGGCCGGTCACCGGGTCGGTGGCGCCCACGACGGCCGCCTCGGCCACCTTCGGGTGGCTGACGAGCGCGCTCTCGACCTCCGTCGTGGAGATGTTGTGCCCGGAGACGAGCATGACGTCGTCCACCCGGCCGAGCAGCCACAGGTCGCCGTCCTCGTCGCGCTTGGCGCCGTCGCCGGGGAAGTACATCCCCTCGAACCGCGACCAATAGGTGTCGATGTAGCGCTGGTCGTCGCCCCAGATGGTGCGGAGCATGGCCGGCCAGGGCTCGCGGACCACGAGGAAGCCGCCGCCGCCGTTCGGCACGGACTCGCCCTGGTCGTCGACGACGTCGGCCACGACGCCGGGCAGCGGGCGCATGGCCGCGCCGGGCTTGGCGGCCGTGACGCCCGGCAGCGGGCTGATCATGATGCCGCCCGTCTCGGTCTGCCACCAGGTGTCCACGACCGGGCAGCGGTTCGCGCCGATGTGCTCGCGGTACCAGACGTACGCCTCGGGGTTGATGGGCTCGCCGACCGAGCCGAGCACGCGCAGGGACGACATGTCGTACTTCGCGGGGATGTCGTCACCCCACTTCATGAACGTACGGATCGCCGTGGGGGCGGTGTAGAGGATCGTGACCTGGTACTTCTGCACGATCTCCCAGAAGCGGCCCCGGTGCGGGGTGTCCGGGGTGCCCTCGTAGATCACGCTGGTCGCGCCGTTGGCGAGCGGGCCGTACACGATGTAGGAGTGCCCGGTGACCCAGCCGATGTCGGCCGTGCACCAGTAGATGTCGGTCTCGGGCTTGAGGTCGAAGACGGCGTGGTGGGTCCACGCGACCTGGGTGAGGTAGCCGCCGGTGGTGTGCAGGATGCCCTTGGGCTTACCGGTCGTGCCGCTCGTGTAGAGGATGTAGAGCGGGTCCTCGGCGTCGTGCGGCACGGGCTCGTGCTCGGAGGGCTGGCGCTCGACGAGGTCGTGCCACCAGACGTCGCGCTCGTTCACCGGGACGTCCTGCCCGGTCCTGCGTACGACGAGCACGTGCTCGATCCCGGGACAGTCGGCGACCGCCTCGTCCACGGTCGGCTTGAGCGCGCTCGGGGCGCCGCGGCGGTATCCTCCGTCGGCGGTGATCACGATCTTGGCGTCGGCGTCGTCGATGCGGCTCTTCAGGGCGGACGCGGAGAATCCGCCGAAGACCACCGAGTGGATCGCCCCGATCCGGGCGCAGGCCAGCAGAGCGATCGGCAGTTCGGGGATCATCGGCATGTACACGGCGACCCGGTCGCCCTTGCGCACGCCCAGCTCCTCCAGCGCGTTGGCCGCCTTGGCGACCTCTTTCTGCAGGTCGGCGTAGGTGATCGTACGGGTGTCGCCCTCCGGCTCGCCCTCCCAGTGGTAGGCGACCTTGTCGCCCCGGCCGGCCTCGACGTGACGGTCGACGCAGTTGTAGGCGACGTTCAGCTTGCCGCCGACGAACCACTTGGAGAAGGGCGGCTTCCACTCCAGCGTGGTGTCCCAGCGCTCTGCCCACGTGAGGCGCTCCGCGGCGCGTTCCCAGAAGGCGAGCCGGTCCTGGGCGGCCTCCTCGTAGGCGTCCGCCGTGACGTTGGCGGCCGACGCCAGGTCCGCGGGAGGCTCGAACCGGCGCGTCTCACTCAGCAGGTTCGACAGCGTCTCCTGGGTTTCCTGACCAGGGGTCTCGGTGGCCACTCCGTACTCCTTCACAGCGTCTTCGGGTTGTCTCTCGTTCGGCCGCCTCGGCCAAGCTGGGGTATGTCGTGTCCCACTTCACCAGGCGAGCGGCGTCAAGTACAAGTAATCCGGGCAGGCACGCCGTAGCTTCGCGTTGTCCGTGGTAACAGGGCTATGACCGGCAAACTTAGTGACAGGTGGGAAGCCCGCCGAGATCGCGTACGCGCGTCTGCGGTGAACGGGCGCACCTCCTCGGCGAACGACGTCCTACCGGCCGGTATGGTCGGGGGCTGTGAGCGATCCGCTGGCCGTCGTCGCCGGGCTGCCCGGTGTGCCCGAGGCCGTACAGGAGGCCCGGGAGGCCGTCGACCGGCTCTACCGGCACCGGGTGCTGCGGCGGCGCGGTCCCGAGGTGTCGGCCGAGTCGGCGCTGCGCGGGGCCCGCGCCTCCGCCGCGCTCGAAGGCGTCGACGTGCCTCTTGAGCAGCTGCGTACGGGGGAGGTGGCCGACCCGGTGGCGCAGGGCGCGCTGCGCGCGTCGGCCGAGCTCGGACGGCTGACCGCCACGTGGCGGCCGGCCCCGCGTCAGGTCCTCGCGCGGCTGCACACGCTGGCGGCCGCGGGCCTGACGGCCGACCCCGGGAGGCCGCGTACGGTTCCCACGACCGCCGATCCGCTCGGTCTCGGCCCGGCCCCCGGCCCGGAGGAGACCGCGGCCCGCATGTCGGCGCTGGCCGGGCTCGTGACCGGCTCGTCCACGGTGCCCGCGCTCGTGCTCGCCGCGGTCGTGCACGCGGAACTGGTGGTGCTGCGGCCCTTCGGCGTCGCCGACGGCCTGATCGCCCGCGCCGCCGAACGGCTCACGCTCGTCGGCCTCGGTCTCGATCCCAAGTCGCTCGCCGCCGTCGAGGTGGGGCACGCCGATCTGGGCGACGCGTACGCGGAGAGCCTGAGGTCGTACCTGAAGGGGACGGGCGAGGGCGTCGGGACCTGGATCCGGCACTGCGCCACGGCCGTCGTGCTCGGGGTGCGGGAGACGACGGCGATCTGCGAGGCCATGTCCCGCTGAGCGACCCCTTTTGCGGGGGGTCCGGCGTTTTTTCCGGGGGAAGCCGGGGGGGAGCCGCGCATCTTCTGGGGTGTCCGGCACGCCGATGTTCCGGGGCGTCCGGCACGCCGATGTTTCGGGCGTTCGGCAGGCCGACAAAGCGGACGGCGTCCCTGGTGTGGAACGCCGTCGCAAGTACACGTCACCGGGTTACCAAGCGTGCACCTCGTATTTGTCGGAGCGGGTCAAGCCCGTCTCGACACGCCTCCCGCGGCTGGTCGCGCGTGGGTACCCGATGCGGTACGCGGACCCTCAGGCCCGTAATCCCTTTTTACGTCCGAATCCTCGGGATGGAAAGCCCTGGGCGCGGAAGCTTTACCGAGAGTATGCGACTTTCATGGCGCTTCATCCTCTTTAGGGCCCTTTTTCCTGATTGTGACGCCTGTGAAGGATGGGACGAGGCGGGGCACGTGATGCGATGCGCCCCCTGGCGCACCGTTGCGATTGCGCGTGTTCACATGTAACACTGACTCGGAGAAAAAATTTTACTCAAATCGGCGGCGGGCTCGACCTACCTCTCCCGATCAGGCAGCATACGGGTGCGTCTCCCCCCAGAGGCGGCATCTGTGTCATCGGAGCGGCGGACCTCTTGCCACGCCCCGGCTTCGTGTTTAAAGCTTTCGGAATAACGGCCCGGCTCTACCCCCCCAGAGCCGGACCCACGGCGACCCCCGCTATCCCCCCCGGCGGGGGTCGCCCTTTTTCTCCGGCCGGCTCCGGCCGGTCTCCGTGCGCTCTCCGATCGGCCTCCCATCGGTCTCCGCTGTGGCCCCGCGGGACGGTCGCGGCGTCGTCCACAGAACGCGCGTCGTCCACAGGACCCGGTCCGCGCCCCGCCGGGGTTCCGGTCCTGCCGCATCGTGATGCTCCCGGACGACAGGGAGAAGCCGATGCCACGCCCGCTGGCCGTAACCGACGATCAGGAACTCCTCGACGATCTGCTCCGCATCGCCGCCGCGGCGGGCGTCGAACTGGACGTCGCCCAGGCGGCCGCCCATGCCCGGCCGTACTGGATCCGGGCGCCGCTGGTCGTGGTCGGGGCCGACCTGGCCGACGACCTCGCCGTGACCGGCCCGCCGCCCCGGCCGAACGTGGTCGTCGTCACGCGGGCGGCCGGCGATCCCGACATGTGGCGCAGATGCGTGGCTGTGGGCGCGCGCACCGTGCTGGAGCTGCCCGAGGCCGAGCGGCTTCTGGTCGAGGAGTTCGGCGACGCGGCCGAGCCGGAGACCCGGGCCGGGACGGTCGTCTGCGTCGCCGCCGGCAAGGGCGGTGCGGGCGCCACCGTCCTCGCCGCGTCCCTGGCGCTCACGGCGTCGCGTCGCGGGCTCCGCACGCTGCTCGTCGACGCGGACCCGCTCGGCGGCGGCATCGACGTGCTCCTCGGCCAGGAGGAGGCGCTGGGCGCCCGCTGGCCCGACGTCGCCGGACGGGAGGGCCGGGTGAGCTATGCCGCGCTCCAGGAGGCGCTGCCCACCTTCGGAGAGCTCACCGTGCTCTCGGCGCACCGCGGGGAGCCCGTGCGCATCCCCCGCGAGGCGATGCGCGCCGTGCTCGACGCCGCGCGGCGCGGGTGCGACCTGGTCGTCGTGGACCTGCCACGCCATGTGGGGGAGGGTGAGGCGGAGGCGCTGACAAGGGCGGCGGCGACGATCGTCGTCGTCCCCGCCGATCTCCGGGGAGCGCTCGCCGCCGCCCAGACCGTGACGCTGCTGCGCCCCGGGACCGGCGACCTGCGCCTGGTGATGCGGGCCGGATCGCTGGACTCCCAGGTCGTCGCGGCCTCCCTCGCCGTTCCGTGCGCGGGCGTGCTCCCCGAGATACGCGGACTGGCCGAGATCCTGGACCGGGGAGACCCCCCGCCGCTGGGCCGCGCCCCGCTCGGGCGCTTCTGCGCGGATCTGCTCGACTCCCTGCCCGGCGGGCTTGACACCGGCCGGGCCGGGTGGTCGCCGGCGGAGACGGAGGGCCGATGAGCCGCGAGGGCCCGGCGACCGTGCCCGGCGTGAGCGCCGACCTGGTCGAGGCCGTCCGGGTACGGCTGTCGCACGCCCACGCCGCGCCCACCGCCGCCCAGGTGGCCGCGGCCCTGCGGGCGGAACGCGCGGTGCTCGGCGACGCCGAGGTGCTCGCCGTCGCGCGCACCCTGCGTGCCCATCTCATCGGCGCCGGGCCGCTCGAAGTCCTGCTGGCCGAGCCGGGTGTCACGGACGTGCTGGTCAACGGGCCGCGAGAGGTGTGGGTGGACGACGGGGACGGCCTGCGCCGCACGGGCGTGACGTTCTCCGGGGACGACGAGGTGCGCCGCCTCGCCCAGCGCCTGGCCGCGGCGGCCGGACGGCGCCTCGACGACGCCTGCCCCTACGTGGACGCCCGGCTCGCCGGTGGCGTGCGGCTGCACGCGGTGCTTCCCCCGATCGCCGCCGAGGGGACCTGCCTGTCCCTCAGGCTGCCGTCGCGGCGGACGTTCGCGCTGGAGGAACTCGCCGAGGAGGAGGGCGCCGCGATCCTTAGGGCGATCATGGCGGCGCGGCTGGCGTTCCTGGTCACCGGAGGGACCGGCACCGGCAAGACGACCATGCTCAGCGCCATGCTCTCCCTCGCGGGTCCGGACGAGCGCCTGCTGCTGGTCGAGGACAGCGCGGAACTCCACCCGGCCCACCCCCACGTCGTACGGCTGGAGGCCCGGCCGCCCAACCTGGAGGGCGCGGGCGGCGTGGGACTGCGCGATCTCGTACGGCAGGCCCTGCGCATGCGGCCCGACCGCCTGGTCGTGGGCGAGGTGCGCGGATCGGAGGTCGTCGACCTGCTGGCGGCGCTCAACACGGGTCACGAAGGGGGTTGCGGCACGCTGCACGCCAACAACGCCGCGGACGTGCCCGCCCGGCTGGAGGCGCTCGCCTGCGCGGCGGGGCTGTCCCGGGAGGCGGTGCACAGCCAGATCGCCGCCGCCCTCGACCTCGTCGTCCACCTCGTACGGGAACCAGGTGGCGGCCGGCGCCGGGTCGCGGAGGTCTGCGTCCTCGAACGTGGGCCGTCCGGCCTGGTGACGGCGGTGCCGGCGCTGGCCTTCGACGCGGAGGGCCGGGTTAGCCGGGGGCCGTCCTTCGGCACGCTGCGGGACCTCTGCCCGGAGCCGGGAGGCCGTCGTGCCGCCCGCTGACGGCCGGTTCCTGTCCCTGGGGCTGGTCGCGGTGCTCGCCACGGCGCTCGCCGCCTGGCTGTGGGCCGGGCCGGAGCCCGCGGCGGCGCGGTTGGCCCGTCTCACCGGCGCACGGCGGGGGACGAGGGCCCCCGGCCGGTTGTGGACGGCGCTCGCCAGGCCCCCGCGTCCGGGCGCTACCGCCGCGGCCTGGCGAGCGGTGTCCCTGGAGCTGTGCCAGGGCCTCGCGGCCGAACTGGCGGCGGGCCGGCCTCCCGGTGACGCCCTGGCGCGGGCCGTCTCGTCGGTGCGGTCGCCGGACCCCGCGGCGCTCGACCCGGTGATCGCCGCCGCGAGAGACGGCGGTGACGTCGCGGCCGCTCTGCTCGCCGCCGCGCCGGCCCGAGGCGGGGAGGGGCTGGTCCGGCTGGCCGCGTGCTGGCGGGTGAGCGTGGCCGCCGGCGGTGGTCTGACCGCGCTGGTGGAACGGGTGTGCGTGTCGCTGCGGGAGGCGCAGGCGCATCGCGAGGAGGTGGCGGCCCAGCTTTCCGGACCCAGGGCGACCGCCCGGATGCTGGCGGGCCTGCCCGCGCTCGGGCTGCTGATGGCCGCGGGTCTCGGCATGAACCCCTTGTCGTTCCTGCTCGGCGGCCCGGCGGGTCTCGCCTGCCTGGTCGCCGGGCTCGCCCTGGACGCCGCCGGCCTGTGGTGGACCCACAGGCTCGTCACGCGGGCGGAGGAGCCCCCGGGCTCCGGCCCGCGCTGACCGGCAACAGGGCCGGCAACAGGTCGGCAACGGAGTCGGCGCAGGGTCGGGCGCGGGGCGCGGCGGCCCACCCCATGGTGTCGAGTGCCACAGCGCCGGGCGCGGAATCGTCGGGCGTCGGGCGCAGGGGAGCGAGTGTTCCTGCACAGGGGAAGGCCGGTGACGCATGCCGCCGGCGGAAGGGCGATGACGGATGATCTGCGTGCTGGCCGGGGTTCTGACGACGCTGGCCGTGCTGGCGTGGCCCGCTCGTCCTTCGGCCGCCGGGCGTCTCGCCGCCATCGCGTCGCCGCGTACACGCGGGGAGGCCGGCGCGACGGCGCGCCCGCCGGAAGGCGAGAGCATGTCCCGCCGGGGAGCGGCCGTCGCGCTGCCTGTGGGGTTCGCGCTCTTCCTACTGGTCGGAGGGCCCGCAGGCCTGGTGACAGGAGTGGCGGCGGCCTCGGGTGTCTTCATCGCCGTCCGTCGTCGGGAGCCCGCCGAGGCCGGGCGGCGGCGGGCGCGCATGGAGGCGGATCTCCCGTTCGCCGTCGACCTCATGGTCGCCTGCCTGCGGGCAGGACAGCCGATGAGCGGGGCCGTAGAGACGACCGCCGCCGCGATGCCGGGTCCGGTGGGCGAGCGGCTGACCTGGGTGGGCGCTCAGTTGCGCCTCGGCGCGGCCCCGGAGGACGCCTGGGCCGGGCTTTCGGCCGAACCCTCGCTCGCCGCCCTGTCCAGGGCCATGGTCCGTGCCGCTGCGAGCGGCGCGCCGGTAGCCGACGTCCTCACCAGGCTCGCCGACGACGCCCGGCGAACCGCCAGGGCGACGGCATCGGCGGCGGCACGACGGGTGGGCGTCCACGCCGTGGCTCCGCTCGGGCTCTGCTTCCTCCCGGCCTTCGTCCTCCTCGGAGTCATCCCCATGGTCGCGGGCCTGGCGGGTCAGATCCTCCTGCCGTGAACAGCCTGTGGACACCGCCATCCACACCTGTGGACAGTGCGGGGTGCGGCGGTTCGCCGAAGCCGTCATGACCAGCGTGATCGGCATTCAGGCAGGGCCGCGGTCCATGTGGAGAACGCGCTCGGCGGGAGCGTTGTCCACAGAACCGCGTTCGGCCCGAACGTGGTCGTCCGTCCTGCCGCAACCTGGCCTGGACGAGGGCGGACGAGCCGCCCCACACGGGTCAGGAGGACCGATGAGCAGGCACGCGGCGGCGACCGGCCGGACGAGCCGGGCGGACAGCGAGCCCCGGCGGCGATCGGCGGAGGGTGCGGGCCGGCACCGGGCACGCTCAGGACGGTGGACGGCGCTCGGCGATGCCGTGTGGCGGGTGCTCGACCTCGCCTGTGGGCGAGGGGCGTGGCTCGTCGGCCCGGCCGTCGTCGCGGCCATGGCGTCCAGGCCGAAGCGAGGATGGCCGGGTATGCGGCGAGCCGTCGGAAGGGCCACAAGCCGGGCGCGGAAGCTGGGCATCCAATGGGTGGTGCAGGCGAGGACGAGGGCCGACGCGGGCATGTCCACCGCCGAGTACGCCGTCGGGACGATCGCCGCCTGCGGCTTCGCCGCGCTCCTCTACAAGATCGTCACCAGCGCGGAGGTGCGGTCCATGCTGGCCGCGCTGATCCAGAAGGCCTTGAAGCTGGCCGCCTGAGATGCCTGAGACGACGCGCCGGCCGGAGCGGGGTTCGGTGACGGCGGAAACCGCTGTCGCGCTTCCGGCACTGGTTCTGGTCCTGACCGCCTCCCTGTGGGCGGTGGCGGCCACGGACGCCCAGCTGCGATGTGTGGACGCGGCCCGGGCGGGCGCCCGGGCCGCTGCCCGGGGCGAGGCGCCGGAACAGGTGCGTGCGGTGGTCCTGCGGTTGGCTCCGGCGGACGCCACCGTGTCCGTCGCTGCGGGAGCGGGCACCGTCCGGGTCGAGGTGACCGCGAACGTCCGGCCGTTGTGGAGGTCGTTCCTGCCCCCGGTTCGCCTCAGGGCGAGCGCCGTCTCCGACACCGAACCCGGTGTCCTCCCGCCCCCGCCCGGGTCGCTCAGCTCCGCGACACTCGGGCCCGCCCGGTCCATGCCGTCGACTCCGCGCGGATCGCCAGGACCCGCGACCCCGGCTCTGCCGCCGCTGTCCATATCGTCGGGTGCGCCCAAAATGTCCGGAGCGCTGACGAGGCGGGAGCGGGACGCCGGCCCGGGCGAAGCGCATGGTGGCGGCCGCTCCTCGCCTCACCTGGACGACGTCGGAACGCAGGAACGCCGATGAGGGGCGCGCCCGCCGGTGCGGACGTGGTGCGTCCTGCCCGGGAGCGGGGCTCGGCGACCATCTGGTCGATCACCTTGATGGCCGTCGTCTGGCTGGCGGCGATGGTCGTCGTCCAGGTGGGCCTCGCGCGGGTCGCGCGGCTCCGGGCGCAGAGCGCCGCGGACCTCGCCGCGCTCGGCGCCGCCCGCTGGACCCTCGCGGCTCCGGAGGAGGCGTGTGGCCGGGCACAGGCCATCGCGGTGGCCAACCATGCGTCCCTGCGGTCCTGCGCCATCGCGGAGGGCGTCGCGGAGGTCGAGGTGTCCGTACGGTTCGAGGTGCCGCTCCTCGGCACGGCGACGGCTGTCGCGTCCGCGACGGCCGGGCCGGCCGGTGCGACGGCATGAGGGGGAGCGGGTGTCAGTGAGCGGGCGGACAAGTCGCCGCCCACGACGGTGGTGGCACTCGGCGAGGCGTAGTCGGCACGGCCACGCGAATCGAGGCCGTCGACCAGCGGCTTACTTGACGGACGGCACGCGGCGCTTTTCAGATCTTCCGCGATATGAAACTACTTGTGTCGCAATAGAATCACATCTTCTTAGACATAACGTCCAAGAGGGGGCGGCTGGCATAAAGTGCCCCGTACTCTCAGTCGCCCCACGCCTTCGGCCGGCCGAGGCAGGGGTGGACGGTTCTCCACGAAGGGATGCGTCGTGACCGGGGTTCCCAGGCTTGGTACCGCGGCGTTGATCGTTCCGATCGCGGTGGTGTCCGCGCTGCTGGCGGGCGCCTCCCCGGCAGCGGCGGACGGCGAGATCCTGTCTCCTTCGAACGGGCAGGTCGTCAAGGCGCCCGGCCCGGTGGCCGTGTCCGCCAAGACGGACTGGTACCAGGTGAAGATGTCCCTGTTCGTCGAGGGCCCCTCCGTGTCCCGGCAGGAGATCGCCTCCGGGGGAGCGAACCAGACGATCAGCGGATCGTTCGACCCGGGTGACGCCCCCAACGGCACCTTCACGGTGACCCTTCTCGGCGAGGTCACGCACAAGACCTATGCCACCTCGACCTTCGTCCTCAGCCGTCCGCCCGAGGCTCCCTCCGGCGTCGGAGCGCAACTGAAGAACGCCACGACCGTCCTCGTCAGCTGGGCGAAGGGCAGCGAGCCCGACCTCCAGAAGTACGAGATCACCTCGGCGAAGGCCGGGAAGTCCGGCTCCGTGACCGTCGACTCCGCCTGCCCCGGCTCCACCTGCCGGGCGAGCCTCACGCTCCCGGCCAGGACGGCCGGGCAGAAGGTGGACGTCAGCGTGCGCGCGGTGCGCGCGGACGGCGTCGGCGGCACCATCGCCTCTCCCCCCTCCGCCCCCGTCTATGTGACGGTTCCGGCGCCGAAGGCCTCCCGGAGCCCCTCTGCCACGCCGTCGCCGTCGAAGAGGCCCGATCAGTCGGCGGTCACGTCACCTGCCGCGAAGACTCCGAAGACCCACCTTCCCACCACGGTGCCGAACCCCGAGCCCAAACTGCCGAAGGACGGGGAGCTCACACTGCCGGAGGCGAACGGCGGAAGCGACCAGACCGAGCCGGTCCTGGTGCCGGAGCAGACCGAGGCGCCCAAGACGACCGCCCAGTCGTCCTTTCTGCCGCTCGGCGGCCTCAACTTCGGCGTGTACGTGGCGATCGCCGTCATTCTGCTGCTCATCGGCGCCAATCTCGGGGCGTGGCTGCGGCGCAAGGGCGTGACCGGCGACACCACGGGAGACGGAGAACCCGCCGCCGCCCGGCCGAAGCCCATCATCGGCAGATCGAGCGCCGGGGCTGGGGACGCCGCTGACGTCGGCGGTGCCGCGACGGCCGGCAGCGTTGCCACCGCGAAGAGCCGGGGGAACGCACCCACCCGTCGCCCCGCCGTGATCCTGGCGACGCCGAAGAGCCGCGGAGGTCAACCGGAAGCGGAGGCCGACACCCGGTCCGGCCCGGACGCGGCCCACGAGCCCGACACGAGCGGCGAGATCACGCTGCCCGGCCATGGCCCCGCCGTGTCCCCGACCGACACGGAGCCGGAGCCGAAGCCGGGGCAGGGGACGCAGCCGGGGCGGGAGACGGAGACGGAGCGGGAGCAGCGTGAGCCGGGTGACGGGCGCGCCGCCCCGGCACGCGTGCCGGTAGAGCAGGTCCCGCTGGTTCCGGCCGCGACGGTACCGGCCGGGTCGGTGGCGGCGGGCGCGATGGCCGGCGGTCAGTTTCCGGATCGGCCGCTGCGCCAGCCCGAGCCCGACGTGTGGACCGACGAGGACGACGATCCCTACTCCGGTCGCCACCGCGACTTCTGACCGCCACCGCGACCTCCGGCCGCCGCCGCGAGTTCTGACCGCCGCCGCGACTTCCGGCCGGCCCGGGGCCGTGACGGGGGGACCGCGGCCTGTGACCCCACCAGGGGCCGTGACCTCGGGTGCTGGCCTCGGGTGGTGACCTCGGGCCGTGGCCTGGGGAAGTGACCGCGGGCCGTGGCCTCGGGTGCTGGCCTCGGGTGGTGACCGCCTTCCGCTGCCCCGCCGGTCCCCGCCGCCCGCGCGCGGCTTACCGCTCCAGCGAGGCTCCGGCCCGCGGGCTGGGACGGCGGCCTGGCGAGGGCGACCAGGGAGTCTCAGGGGCCCAGGAGGACGTCGAGAAGGCGGATGGCTCCTGCCTTGTCGAGTGGTTCGTTGCCGTTGCCGCACTTCGGGGACTGGATGCAGGACGGGCAGCCGCGGTCGCACTCGCAGGAGGCGATCGCCTCACGCGTCGCCGTCAGCCAGTCGGACGCCCGGGCGTACCCCCGCTCGGCGAAGCCCGCGCCTCCGTCATGGCCGTCGTAGACGAAGACCGTGAGCAGGCCGGTGTCGGGGTGGAGCTCCGTGGACACGCCGCCGATGTCCCAGCGGTCGCAGGTCGCGAAGAGGGGGAGGAGACCGATGGCGGCGTGCTCGGCCGCGTGCGCCGCCCCGCCGAGGTCCACCGCGTGCCCGGCCGCGGGGCCGTCGGCGTCCGCCGAGCGCCCCGCGGACCGCGACCCGGAATCCGCGGACCGCAACCCGAGATCCTTCGTGCGTCCTGCGGACCGCGACCCGGTGTTCGCCGACCCCGACCCGGGATCCCTCGTGCGTCCTGCGGACCGCGACCCGGCGTCCGCCGTACGCTCCGCTTCTCCGGCATTCGCCGGGCGGCCTTCCCCGCGCAGGCCGGCGAGGGCGGGGTCGGGCAGCGTCCACCAGACCGCGCGGGTGCACAGCGTGCGGGGCGGGAGGTCGAGGGGCTCCTCGCCGAGCACCTCCCCGGTTTGGGTGCGGCGCTTCAGGTACGAGACCACCTGCCGGGTGACCTCCACGGACCCGAAGTGCAGGGTGCCCGGGCCGAGGTCCCTCGAACGCAGTGACTCGATCACCCGGATGTCGGTGACGTCCCGCGCGAAGGTCGCGTAGTCCGGTTCCGCGGCGGTGACCAGGGCGACTCCGGCGTCGAGGTCGAGCACGTCGACCACGAACGTCTCGCTCTGGTGCAGGTAGACGGCGCCCGGGTGGACCATCGTGTGCGACGAGGGCTCGTCGACCGTGCCGAGCAGGCGGCCCGTCGACGCCTCCACGACCTGGACCGGGGCGCCGCCCGAGCCGCGGATGTCCGCGAGGTCGGCCGCGTTGTCCCGGCTCGTCCAGAACCAGCCGGCGGGCCTTCTGCGGAGCAGCCCCTGGTTCACGAGGTCGTCCAGCGCGTCCCGCGCCGAGGGGCCGAAGATCTCCAGGTCCTGCTCGCCGAGCGGGATCTCCGCGGCGGCGGCGCACAGGTGCGGAGCCAGCACGTACGGATTGTCCGGATCGAGGACGATGGCCTCCACCGGGCGCCCGAACACCGCCTCCGGATGGTGGACGATGTAGGTGTCCAGGGGATCGTCCCGGGCGATCAGGACCGCCAGCGCGTCCTGCCCGTCGCGCCCGGCCCGGCCCGCCTGCTGCCAGAGTGAGGCGCGCGTCCCCGGCCATCCCGCGATGAGGACCGCGTCGAGCCCCGACACGTCGACGCCGAGTTCGAGTGCGTTGGTGGTCGCCAGGCCGGTCAGCTCCCCCGACCGCAGGGCCTTCTCCAGCACCCGGCGGTCGTCGGCGAGGTAGCCCGCCCGGTAGGCCGCCACCCGGTCCGCCAGTCGTACTCTCCGGGTGGCCGCAGGGGCCGTCACCGCCTCTTCCACCTCCGCCGCCTCCGCCGGTTCGCCGGGTTCGTCCGGCAGCGGGGACGCCCAGGGGTGGTCCTCCCCGTACGGCGGATCGTCGTCGACGAGGGCCTCGACCTCCTCCAGGGTGTGCCGCGCGGACAGGGCCACGGCTTCGGCGGCGCGGCGGGAGCGGACGAAGGCGAGCGTGCGGACGTCCTCGATCACGAGGTCGGCCAGGAGGTCGGCGGCCTCGGCCGTGGCCGTACGGCGGACCGGGGCGCCGCTCTCCCCGCGTAGATCGGTCAGAGGCGGCTCCCACAGGGCGAAGGTGGTCGAACCCCTCGGTGACGCGTCCGTGGTCACCTCGGCCATCTCAAGGCCGGTCAGGCGCATTCCCGCGGCGGCGGGGTCGCTCGCGGTGGCCGACGCCAGCAGGAACACCGGGGACGCTCCGTACTTGGCCGAGACCCGGCGCAGCCGGCGCAGGATCTGGGCGACGTGCGAGCCGAAGACCCCCCGGTATCCGTGGCACTCGTCCACGACCACCAGGCGCAGCCGCCGCCAGAAGGACGACCAGGACGCGTGCCTCGGCAGGATCGACCGGTGCAGCATGTCGGGGTTGGTCAGCACGTAGTTGGCGTTCTGCCGGACCCACCGGCGTTCCTCCGGCGGGGTGCCCCCGTCGTACGTCGCGGCGCGCACCTGGGTCAGCCGTAACCTCCGCAACGCTCGCAACTGGTCGGCGGCGAGCGCCTTGGTGGGGGTGAGGTACAGCACGGTGCCGCCGGAGAAGATCTCCGTGACGGCCGGGACGACGTACGCCAGTGATTTTCCGGAGGCGGTCCCTGTGGCAATGATCACGTTTTGGCCACGTTTAACCAGCTCGGCGGCGTGAAGCTGATGTTCCCACAGCCCTTCGACCCCCTGGAGGCTCAGTCGTGAGACCAGGAGATCGGGGGCCCAGTCGGGCCATCTTGCCTCACCCGCATGACGTGCTGGAACATGCTCCACATGGGTCACGCGCCCCCGGCGTGCGGGAACCGCGAGCAGGCGGGTGAGAAGGTCGCCTGTTCGGGCAGAGGACGAAGAAGTCGGAGTCACTGGTTTCCAGTTTGGCATCTGCGGGGAGAGTCGCCCGGAGTCGTGATTTCGTATAGACACGGAGTCGTAGCGTGGTTGAATGCCGCGCGTCGGGGTCGTGCTTCTGGACTACCAGGATGCAGGACCCGTATGGAGACCTACGCAAGTAAGGCGCTGGAGGATCTGTGGATCTGAAGTTGGACCACCATTCCGAGGACAACCTCACCATCGTCGATGTCGAGGGTGAGATCGACGTCTACACCGCGCCCAGACTGCGTGAGCTGCTGATCGACCTGGTCAACAAGGGCAACTTCCACCTGCTCGTGAACATGGAGAAGGTGGACTTCCTCGACTCGACGGGCCTTGGCGTGCTGGTCGGCGGTCTCAAGCGCGTGCGGGCGCATGACGGCTCCCTGGAGCTCGTCTGCACACAGGAGCGCATTCTGAAGATCTTCCGTATCACGGGCTTGACGAAGGTCTTCGGGATCTACGCCTCGGTCGAGGAGGCCAAGGAAGCCCACGGCCGGGACAAGTGAGGGCCGGGGAACCAGCACCATGGCCACCGTCGAGCTGACGTTCACCGCCCTGCCCGCCCATGTGCGTACGGCCAGGCTGGTCGCCACGGCCATCGCCAGGCGCACCGGGGTGGCGGAGGCGATCCTGGACGAGGTGCGGCTCGCCGTCGGAGAGGCGTGCTCGCGGGCCGTGGAGGCACACCGCCTCCACTGCCCCGGGGAGCCCGTACGCATCGAGTTACGTGACGACGCGGGGCGTTTCGAGGTGACGGTCACCGACGCCGCTCCGGGCGACGACGTGATGCCTCAGGTCCTGGAGGCGAACGGCAGCCTCATGCCCGAGATCGACAATCTGGGCATCGCGGTCATCGCGGGGCTGGCGGACGACGTCGAGGTGCTTCCCGGGCCGAAGGGCATGCGCATCCGCATGAGCTGGCCCGCCTCCGCCAACGGCGTCGCCGCGTTCTGACTCCCGCGTTCCGGCTCCGGCTCTCCGGCTCCGGCTCTCCGGCTCCGCGCGCCGACCACCGTACAGATCGAGTGTCGCCCCCGGCGTGACACTCGATCTTTTGGTATGCCCGCGTTCCGACGGGTCCGCCGGCAGGTGTCGGCAGAGGTTCTGGTTGTCCGAAATCCAGAGCAAGGATGTGTCGTAACCAGGGGAATGGTGCCGGACATGATCCTGACCGCGCTGGTCAAAGCACCTTCATAGTGGTGCAAATGTTCGTTCATCATCGGACGCCGACCCGATTCCCGGGCACGAGGGCCTTCATATCCGCGGCGTCGCTGCGTAGACTCCCGGCACCGGCCAAGGTATTGCGGATGCAACCGGAAGCGGCACTTGCCAACCGCCCGGGGAGTGCGCCGCACGGCCAGAGGGTTCGTCCGTAGCGTCGTCCGGGCAGGAGGACCGAAACCCCGTCTGGCCGAGGAGGACGGATGTCTGCCTATCACGCCGCTGGCGAAAGCGCAGCGGTAGCTTTGAACGGTTCCCATCTCACCCTTGTCATCGTCGTCGCCGTCGTGGCGCTGCTCGCTCTGGCCGTCGCGGGCGGACTGGTACGAGAGGTGCTCGCCGCCGGGCAGGGCACCGAGCGGATGCAGAACATCGCGCGGGCGGTGCAGCAGGGCGCCGCGGCCTATCTCACGCGGCAGTTCCGCACGCTCGCGATATTCGTCGTCATCATTCCGTTCCTGCTTCTGCTGCTTCCGGCCGGCTCGACCGGCGAGCGGATCGGCCGATCCGTGTTCTTCGTCGTCGGCGCGGTGTTCTCCGCCCTGACGGGATTCATCGGAATGTGGCTCGCCGTACGCGGAAACGTCCGTGTCGCGTCCGCCGCCCGGGAGTCGGGCGAGCGGGTCGCGATGCGGATCGCGTTCCGGACCGGCGGTGTCGCGGGCATGTTCACGGTCGGCCTGGGCCTGCTGGGCGCCGCGATCGTGGTGCTGGTCTACAAGGGCGACGCGCCGAACGTCCTGGAGGGCTTCGGCTTCGGCGCCGCGCTGCTCGCGATGTTCATGCGGGTCGGCGGCGGCATCTTCACCAAGGCCGCCGACGTCGGCGCCGACCTGGTCGGGAAGGTCGAGCAGGGCATCCCCGAGGACGACCCGCGCAACGCGGCCACCATCGCCGACAACGTCGGTGACAACGTCGGCGACTGCGCCGGCATGGCGGCCGACCTGTTCGAGTCGTACGCCGTCACCCTGGTCGCCAGCCTGATCCTGGGCCGGGCCGCCTTCGGCACCGAGGGCCTCGTCTTCCCGCTGATCGTCCCCATGATCGGTGTGATCACCGCGGTCATCGGCATCTTCACCACCGCCCCCCGCGCCAGCGACCGCTCCGGGATGTCCGCCATCAACCGCGGCTTCTTCATCTCGGCCGCGATCTCGGCGGTGCTGGTGGCCGCGGCGGCGTTCGCGTACCTGCCGTCGAGCTTCGCCGGCTTGTCCGGCGCGTCGCCGGACGTCGCGGCGGTCACCGCCGACCCGCGGCTGATCGCCATCGGCGCCGTGCTCGTCGGCCTGGTCCTGGCGAGTGCCATCCAGATTCTCACGGGCTACTTCACCGAGACCAACCGCCGCCCGGTCCGGGAGATCGGCGAGAGCTCGCTCACCGGCCCGGCCACGGTCATCCTGTCCGGCATCTCGGTCGGCCTGGAGTCGGCGGTCTACTCGGCGCTGCTCATCGGCGGCGCGGTCTACGGCGCTTTCCTGCTCGGCTTCGGCAACGTGACCGTGGCCCTGTTCGCGGTGGCCCTGGCCGGCACCGGTCTGCTGACCACGGTCGGCGTGATCGTGTCCATGGACACCTTCGGCCCGGTCTCCGACAACGCGCAGGGCATCGCCGAGATGTCGGGCGACGTCGAGGGCGAGGGCGCCCGCGTGCTCACCTCCCTGGACGCGGTCGGCAACACCACCAAGGCCATCACCAAGGGCATCGCGATCGCGACCGCCGTGCTCGCGGCGACCGCGTTGTTCGGGTCGTTCCGTACGGCGGTCGAGGGCGAGCTGGCCAAGGCGTCGCAGGGTGTGAAGAACGCCCTGGGCTCGTTCGCGGACTTCAGCCTCTCGGTGGACGCCCCGAACGTGCTGGTCGGCCTCATCGTCGGCGCGGCCGTGGTGTTCCTGTTCTCCGGCCTCGCGATCAGCGCCGTCGGCCGCGCCGCCGGCCGGGTCGTCTACGAGGTGCGCGAGCAGTTCCGCACCAAGCCGGGGATCATGGACGGCAGCGAGCTGCCGGACTACGGCCGGGTGGTGGACATCTGCACCCGTGACTCGCTGCGCGAGCTCGCGACGCCCGGCCTGCTGGCCGTGCTGACCCCGATCGCGGTCGGCTTCGCGCTCGGGTACGCGCCGCTCGGCGCCTACCTCGCCGGCGCCATCGCGTCTGGCACGCTCATGGCGGTGTTCCTGGCCAACTCCGGCGGTGCCTGGGACAACGCCAAGAAGCTGGTCGAGGACGGCCACCACGGCGGCAAGGGCTCCGAGGCGCACGCCGCGACCGTGATCGGCGACACCGTCGGCGACCCCTTCAAGGACACCGCCGGCCCGGCCATCAACCCGCTGATCAAGGTGATGAACCTGGTCGCGCTGCTGATCGCCCCGGCCGTCGTCACCTACGCCGACAACGTGACGGTGCGTGTGGTCGCGACGGTCGCCGCGGTGGCGGTCGTCGTGGGCGCCGTGGTCGTCTCCAAGCGCCGGGCGACGGCCATCGCCCCGTCCGGCGAGGCCGACGCGGCCGCCCGCGCGAGCGAGCCCGTCGCGCACTGACGCCCGAGCGGGCCGTCACACCGACGGCCCGTACGGCGCGCTCGTCCGAAGGTCCCCTGCTTGGTCAAGCGGGGGACCTTCGTCCGTACACTGGGCCGTTATGGACAAGCCGAACGGGGGCAGGACGCTCGCGCTGATCCTGCTGACCATGGTGGCGATGCTCGCCCTGATCGTGGGTCTCGCCGTCTGGGCGATGCCGTGAGCGATGCCCTGAGTGAAGCCGTGAGCGATGCCGTCACCGAAGCCGTGAGCGTCCGCACGCTCGTCGTGGTCCGGCACGCCCAGGCGGGGCACGCGCCCGGTCTCCCCGACAGCGAACGTCCCCTCACCCCCCGCGGCGAGCGGGACGCGCGGGCGGCCGGCGAGGAGATCCGGCGGCTCGCCCCCGCGCTCGTCCTGTGCTCGCCGTCGGTCCGCACCCGCAGGACGGCCGAGCTGCTCGCCCCCGGCGTCCCGGCCGAGATCGAGCGGGACATCTACGAGGCCTACCCCGACGATCTCGTCGGCGTGCTGCGCCGTACGGACGCCGAGATCGCGTCCCTCGTGCTCGTCGGCCACAACCCCGGCGTCCACGAACTCGTCACGGCGCTGACCGGCACTCGGCTCGACGGCTTCCCGACCTGCGCGTACGCGGTGATCGAGATCGGCGTCCCGTGGGAGGAGGCCGGGCCGGAGACGGGACGGCTGATCCGCGTCGGCCGTCCCTGACGCGCCCGGCCCCCGTCCCTGACGCGAACCGGCTCCGGCCCGTCCCGGGGTGATAACGCCCGCGGATCGTGGGTAGGGACCTGCTCCTGCCGCTCCGGAACATCGCATTCGCCAGGGCGCCGAGGCTGGAGGATCCGCGCCTCGCGCTCGGCTTCGGCCTGACCGGGGCCTGCTGCCTGGTGGTCCCGTTGCTCGTGGGCCTGCTCACCGGCCATCCGGCCGGCGGCGCGACGGCCGGGCTCGGCGCGTGGCTGGTGGCGGCTCGGGCCATCGCGAACCCCGCGAGCGTACGGACGCCGTACCTGCTCGGGGTGGTGGTCTCGGTCGGCGTGGGAACGGCGCTCGGGGTCCTGGTGTCGGGCAGCAGCCTGCTCATGATCGGCGCCGCCTCGGCCCTGGCCGGGCTCGGCGGGCTGGTGCGGCCGATCGGCGTAACCCCGGCGCTCACGCTGCTGCTGACGGCCGCGAACCCGCTGCCGCTCGACCCCGTGCCGCACACGGGCCTGCAACTGCTCGGCGGGCTGCTGCCGGCCGTCCTGCTCACGCTGCCCTGGCCGTGGCGGCGCACCCGCCCGGTCATCACGACGCTGAACGAGGTGACCGCCGCCCTGGCCGCGCTGGCCGAGGCCGTGACCGGCCCAGAGACAGCGCCAGGGACAGGCCCGGTGAACGGCACAGGCCCAGGCACCGGCCCAGGAAACGGCCCAGGCACAGGAACAGGCTCGGTGACCGGCCACGCCGCCGATGCCACCGCCCGGAGCACAGGCCCGGACGCGCACTCGGACGCGGACCCCGCCGCGGTGCGGAAAGCGGGCCCGGATCCGGGCCTGGACTCGGGCCTGGACTCGGGCCGGGACGAGTGGGATGCGCGCCGCCGCGCGGCGGCGGACGCGCTCGCCGAGGTCGGCACGGCCCGGGCCCGGCGGCTGCGCCGCGAACGCTCGCGGGCGGCGGACGAGGTCGCGCTCGCGCTTCGCCGGGTGTTCCACGAGATCGTCGCGTTGCGCGGCCTGTCCGACACGCTGCGGCGCCGGGCGCCCCGCGCGATGGAGGAGGCCGGTATCGCGGACCTGACCGCGTCGCTCGCCGGCGCGCTGCGGGCCTACCTGGCCGACTGCCCTCCGCTGCGGGAACCGGTGGTCGACTTCGGCGCCCGGGTCGACCGGCTGCGCGAGCGGACCGCCGGCGGGGAGCGGGAGATGGTCGTGCTCGTCCTGCTGCGTCAGGTCGCCCACAGCGTGGGGCGGATCCAGGCGGCGCTGGACGGGGCCGCCGCGCAGGCCCGCCGCCTCTGCGCGCCCGGGTTCGACGCCCGGCTCGACGTCACCCGGCTCGATGTCACTGGGCTGGACGCCGCGGCGCGCGGCCTCGCCGGGCTCGCGGCGCCCCCGCCGCTCGCCTTCGACGACCCCCGGGTGCGGCACGCCCTGCGCGTCGTCCTCGGCACGGCCTTCGCCTCGGTCGTCATCGTGCTCTTCAAGCCCGCGTTCCCGCACTGGCTGGTGATCGCGGTGCTGGTCACCATCCAGCCGACGTACGGCGAGACGCGGGCGAGGGTGTGGGCGCGGGTGGGCGGCAGCACGGTCGGCGGGCTGGTCTCGGCAGCCGTGCTGCACCTCACGCCGGGCCACTGGGCGCTCGTGGCGCTGATCGGGGTGTCGGCCGCGCTGGCGTTCGGCCTGGCCCCGACCCACCAGGCCTACTGGGCGACTTTCATGACGATGTGCGTACTGCTGCTGCTCGACTTCCAGGTGCCGCAGACCGCGCGGATCGCCGAGTCGCGGGTCGCCCTGACCCTCGCGGGCGGGGCCATCGCGATCGCCTGCACGCGGCTGCTGTGGCCGCGGGGCGAGACCCGGCGGCTCGCCGATCGGGTGGGCCGGATGCTCGGCTCGCACGCGGCGGCCGCCCGCGCGCTGGCACAGCTGACGCGGGGAAGGGCGGGCGCCGATCGGGCCGAGGCCCGGATCAGGAAGGCCGGGGTGGACGCCGAGATGGTCGCGGGCGCGCTCGGCTACATCGCGCGGGAACCGGGCGGCACCGCCCCGGAGGCCGTCGGCGGCGCCCTCGACGCCGCCCAGCGGGTCCGCGACGACCTGCTGACGATGTTCTCGCTGCTCCGGGACGAGCCGCTCGGGGCGGGGCCGGTCGCCGACGTCCTGGACGCCGTGGCCGGGCAGCTCCAGTCCGCCTCGCAGGCCGTGCAGGCGGGGGAGCCGTACGAGCCGGGCGCGGGCGTGAGCCGCGGGCTGGCCGACGACGCCCTGTGGGTCGGCGGGCAGGCCGAGCGCCGGCTCGCCGAGCTGGAGTCGGCGCCGGAGGGCGCCGGGTCGCGCCGGGCACTCCTGCGGACCGCCGCCGCCGACCAGGCGCTGCGCTCGCTGGACGCCGACGCCGTACGGCTGTGCGCCGCGGTGGGCGGCGCCTTCGTGACCGTACGGTGAGGGACGTCAGGTGGTGGCGGGCGGCATGCCGTCCTCCGCGTCGGCCGCCTCCACCTCCTCGCGGGAGATGCCGAGGAGGTAGAGGATCGAGTCGAGGTAGGGCACGTTGACCGCGGTGTCGGCGGCCTGCCGGACGATCGGCTTGGCGTTGAACGCGATGCCGAGCCCGGCGACGGCGAACATGTCGAGGTCGTTGGCGCCGTCGCCGATCGCCACGGTCTGGCTCAGCGGGACGCCCGCCTCGGCGGCGAACCGCTCCAGCGCGCGGGCCTTGCCCGGCCGGTCCACGATCTCGCCGACGACCCGGCCGGTGAGCCGGCCGTCCACCACCTCCAGGGTGTTGGCGGCCGAGTAGTCGATGCCGAGGTCCGCCACGAGAGAGTCGGTGATCTGGGTGAAGCCGCCGCTGACGATCGCGAAGCGGTAGTCGAGCCGCTTGAGCGTGCGGACCAGCGTGCGCGCGCCGGGGGTGAGGACGACCTCCTTGACGACCTTCTCGAAGACCTCCTCGGACAGGCCTTCGAGCAGCGCGACCCGCCTGACGAGCGACTCGGCGAAGTCGAGTTCGCCCCGCATGGCCTCGTCGGTGACCCGGGCGACCTCGTCCAGGCAGCCGGCGTGCCGGGCCAGCAGCTCGATGACCTCGTTCTGGATCAGCGTCGAGTCGACGTCCATCACGATGAGGCGCTTGGCACGGCGGTGCAGGCCGCTGCGCTGGACCGCCACGTCCACCTGCTGGGCGGCCGCCTCGGTGGCGAGCTCGGTCCGCAGCGCCTGCGGGTCGGCTCCCGAGACCGCGAGCTCGATGCAGGTGACGGGATAGCTCGACAGCCGTTCGATCCTGTCGATGTTGGCGCCGCTCGCGGCGATCCGCCCGGAGATCCCCGCCATCGCGGCGGGCAGCAACGGCGCGCCCAGGACGGTGACGTGCAGTCGTCCGCGCCGCCTCTTCTCCTTGGAGGTCGTGCCGGTGGCGATCTCCAGGTCCATGTCGAGATCGGCGGCCACCTGCTCGACGGCCGTCCACAGCCCGCCGATGGTGCCTCCGGTGCCGGTGGGCGGCCCTCCGGCGTAGGCGACGAGCACGCCGAGGGTGAGTCGGCCGCGGATGACGACCTGCTCCACGTCGGCCACGACGACCGGGAACCCGGCCAGTACGGCGAACAGCCGTGAGGTGACGCCCGGGCGATCCGGACCGGTCAGCGTGATCAGGAGCGTGCGCTGGTTCACGTTGTTTGAGGTTACTGTGCGGCTTGTCGTGGCCGCGCACGAGGTTCACGATGCGGACGCCTTCGTGCCCCCGGGCTGAGGGAGCGGCGTCATTTCCGCATGTCGTCATGGTGGTGGGCGCATGCCCCGAGGAAGGACGTGACGACACATGACGATCTCCCTTGGCCCTGGGCCACTCCAGCCCGGCTCTCTGCGGACCGGCCACCACAGCGGCCGCTACACCGTGCGCCTCGCCGAGAGCGCCGCCGACGTCCGCGCCGCCCAGCGGCTGCGCCACGAGGTCTTCGCCGTCGAGATGGGCGCCCGGCTCGACTCGCCGCTGAACGGTCACGACGCGGACCGGTTCGACGCGTACTGCGACCATCTCCTCGTCCGCGAGGGGGACACCGTGGTCGGCACCTACCGTCTGCTGCCGCCCGGCCGTTCGGACCGGCTCTACTCGGAGACCGAGTTCGACCTCGCCGCGCTGAAGGGCCTGCGCGGCGGCCTGGTCGAGGCGGGGCGCACCTGCGTGCATCCCGCGCACCGGGGCGGGGCGGTCGTCGCGCTGATGTGGGCGGGGATCGCCCGCTACCTGACCGATCACGGCTGCACCTGGCTGGCGGGCTGCTGCTCGGTGCCGCTCGACGACGGCGGCGTGGTCGCCGCGGGGGTGGTCGACCGGGTGCCGCTCGGGCCGGAGGAGTACCGGGTGACCCCGCGCACGCCCTGGCGCGACGCGGGTGTGCCCCGGCCCGACCGGTTCGTGCTGCCGCCGCTGCTGCGCGGATATCTGCGGCTCGGCGCCTGGATCTGCGGAGCACCCGCGTACGACCCGGACTTCGGCACGGCGGACTTCTTCGTGCTGCTCTCGCTGGCCGAGACCGACCCGCGTTACCTGCGGCACTTTCTGGGAGAGACGCGGTGAGCGCGGTCACGCCCCTGCCGCCCACCCCCGCACCGCCCCCGTCGCCGGCCCTCGCGCCGGTTCCCCCGGCTGTCTCCCCGGCCGGCTCCTCGGCCGAGCGCTCGGTCTGGCTGCCCGTGTCGTCCTGCGCGCCCGCCGCGTGCCTGCGGGCCGAGACGCGGACGGCCGGGCCGCTGCGGCGGGCCGCCCGGCTCGCGGGCGCGGTCGCCGTCCTCGCCGCCGGTCTGCCGCTCGCGCTCGTGATCGGGCGTACGGCCCGGCGGGGAACGGCTGTGGCCCGCTGGTCGCGGCTGTTCCTGCGGGCACTCGGCATCAGGGTGGTGGTCCGCCGCGGGTTCTCCTGTCTCGGAGGTTCCGCCCGGGCGCGGGCCGTGCGCGACGACGGTGGCCCGGCCCTGCTCGTGGGCAACCACGTCTCCTGGCTCGATCCCCTGGTGATGGCCGCGACCCTCCCCTGCCGTCCGCTGGCCAAGGCGGAGGTGGCCCGCTGGCCGGTGGTCCGCACCCTGGCCGCAGGCGGCGGCGCGCTGTTCGTCGACAGGGACGCGCTGTCCACCCTGCCGCGGGTCGTCGCGGACATGGCCGCCGCGCTGGGCCGCGGCGAGAGCGTGGCGGCGTTCCCGGAGGGCACCACCTGGTGCGGCCGGGAGATGGGGCGTTTCCGCCCGGCCGTGTTCCAGGCCGCGCTCGACGCGGGAGTGCCCGTACGGCCGGTCGCGCTGCGCTTCGTGGAAGGCGTGGGCGAGTGCGCGAGGCCGTCCACCCGGCCGTCGTTCGTCGGCGACGACACCCTGGTCGCGTCGCTCCTGCGCATCGTCGCGACCCGGGATCTGGTCGCGGAGGTGACCGTCTTCCCTGGCGTACGCCTGGACCAGGCGGCCCCGCGCGGCCGGGTGGACGCGCACGGCGAGCCGGGGCGGGGCGAGTGGTCCCGGCGCGGCGCGGCGCGCGCGGCGCTGGCCAGGATCACCGAGGCCCAGGTCAGAACGGCGCTCCTGCCGGACTCCGGCAGACCCGCCATAGCGGCCTGAGCCGGCCGGCCGATCATTCGGACGGTGACCCCGGGAACGGCGGACGCCCGCCTGCCGGGGCAGACGGGCGTCGTCGGGGCTCGCTATGGCGAGGTCAGCGGACGATCTTCGTCTTGACCGTCTTCAGGAAGTACCAGTGCTTGACGCCCAGTTCCTTCCAGGCGCGCCGGTTGAGGTCCTCGGCGCCGTTGGGGACGTCCCACTGGTCCACGCCGACGCGGGCGAGGGCGGTGCCGCGGGCGCCCTTCTTCAGCTTGACGGTGATCGAGAACGAGACCGCGTCGTCGACCTCGAGCGCGCGGGGCACCACGCACCAGAACCCGTCGGGGAAGAAGGCGCACCCCGTGCCCTTGGGAGCGCTGTAGTACACCTTGCGCTCGATGCCCTTGGGCAGCTGGCCGCCGACGAAGTACGTGTCGGCGAGGTGCGGGCCCTGGTTGACCGCGCCGACGGTGTAGGTGATCCGCGAGCCGGCCTTGGCCTTCTTCGGGCCCTTCGCGACCACGTAGAAGCTCGAGTACGGCTCCGCCTTGGCGGTCGCCGCGGCGGTGGACGCCGGGGCGGCCGACGCCGCCGGGGCCGCGGCGAGGAACAGGGCCCCCGCGAGCGGCGCGGCCGTCGCGAGGCCGACGATCTTCACGATCGGGTGACGCATGAGTGTGTGTCTCCTGAGGACGATGGGGGGAAAGGGAGATTCCCCCGCAATGGGGAAGATTTTGTACCATCCCCCCACATCATCCGTAAAGATCTTTAATGTGAAGATTGCGGATCCGAATGTCAGCGGGTGATTGTGCTCTTCGTCTTCACCCAGCTGATGCTGTCACCGAACTCGCCGAGCAGTTGCTTGGGGTCGGTGTTGAGTGACGTGTCGGTCACCGCTCCGCCGAAATAGCCGTAGAGCTTGCCCCGCGCCGATCCGCTCACCCAGGCCTTGGCCCAGAACGTGTAAGTCCTCCCCTTCTTGAGACCGGGCAGCACGCAGAGCGCCCGGATTCGTTCCCTGGTGCACCGCTCGCCGTAGTGAGAACCCTGCGGAACGTAAATGCGGGCTTTGCTGACGTTCTTGGGGAACTTCGCGGCCAGGAAAATCTCGTCTGTCCTGGTCTTGAGCTTGTTGACGAGGGTGACCTTGAAAGACACCACCCGGCCCGCCCTGACGCGGTAGGGATAGCTCACCTTGATGGCGACCGGGGCGGCGGCTGCCGCGGTGGTGGTCGTGCTTGTGCTGGTGGCCGTGCTGGTGGCCGCTCGCGTCGCCGTGGTCGCCGCCGAGGTGGCGGTGGGGACGGAGACCACCAGCGCTCCGGCGGCCAGTGATGCGACCAGCGACGTCGTCGACTTACGGATCAGTGTTCGCATACGAACAGCCTTGACCAACAAAATCTCAGATTCGTCACATATCACAGGATGAGATGGCTGTCGCCGAACTCGTGCCAGAGGTAGCCCTCGCGCAGCGCCTCGTCGTACGCGTCGGCCAGCACCCCGGTTCCGGTGATCGCCGACAGCATCATCAGGTGGCTCGACCGGGGCTCGTGCAGGCCGGTGATCAGCCCGTCCACGGCGCGGACGCCTCCCGCCGGGGTGACGACATGGGAGGTCCACCCCGAGAGCTCCCGCACCCCGTCGCCGTCCGGCCCCGCCTCCCCCCGGTGCGGTTCGGCGACCGGAGGCCGCACCGCCGCCGCCGTCTCCAGAGCGCGTACGACCGTCGTGCCGACGGCGATCACCCGGCCCCCGTGCGCGCGGGTGAGGTTCGCCAGCCGGGCCGTACGCGCGGAGACCGAGAACCACTCCGGATAGGGCGGCTCGTCCTTCTCCGGAGACGCGACGCCGGTGTGCAGCGTGATCGGAGCGATGCCGATGCCCCGGCTCACCAGCGCGGTCACGAGTTCCGGCGTGAACGGGCGGCCCGCGCTCGGCATCTCCGCGCTGCCGGGCTCGACCCCGAAGACCGTCTGGTAGTCCGCGAGGGGCCAGTCGCGCCGCACGTAGCCGTACCGGATCGGCGCGCCGTGCGCGGTGAGGTAGGAGAGCACGTCGCGGTCCAGTCGGGCCCGCCACAGCCGCGCCGTCTCCCGTTCGACCAGGCGCAGCGTGGCCCCTCCAGGCAGCGGCAGCCACTCTCCCGGCGCGGCGCCGAGATAGGGCTCCGTCGCCGTGGCCGTTCGGCGGCGCAACTCCACCAGCCAGTCGCCGGACGCGAGCCGCCCGGAGAAGTGCACGGCCAGGCGGTCGAGCCGTACGGCCGCGGGCAGGGTGGCGGAGTCGTTCACCACGAGCAGGTCGCCGGGGGCCAGCAGGGACGGCAGGTCGGCGAAGACATGATGGGTGACCTCGCCGGTGTCGCGGCGGGAGACCAGCAGCCTGACCTCGTCGCGGCGCAGCCCGCGCGCCTCCGGCGGCTCACGGGCCTCCAGCGGCGCCGCGAGCGCGAACGTCAGCGAGTCGCCCGACGCCTGCGGCCTGGCGGGCCCCCCGATCGCATCCGCCGGCCCGTCCGAAAACGGTGTCGCATCCGCCGGCCCACCCCCGCCCAATCGCGTATCCGGGCGGCCCTCGGTCTCCGCCGTCGTCCGGCCGCCGGCGCCGGTCATCGCAGGTCTCCGCGGGTGAAGCGGCCCGGCGCGGGACGGGCGGCGACGAGGCGCAGCAGCGCCGGCGCCACGCTCTCGGGAGGCGGCGCCGCGCCGGCCTCCTCCTCGCCGACCGCGTCCGCCAGCATGCGGGTCCGCATCTCGCCCGGGTCCACCCACCACACGGCGACGTCGGGCTCCTCGGCGGCGAGGACGTTCGAGACCTGGTCGAGGGCGGCCTTGGTCGCGCCGTACCCGCCCCAGCCCTCGTACGCCTCCACGGCGGCGTCGGAGGAGATGTTCACGATCGCGCCCCGCCGCTTGCGCAGCGCGGGCAGCGTGGCCTGGACCAGCGCCAGCGGCCCGACCACGTTCGTCTCGAACAGGGCCCGCAACGCGTCCAGCGGATAGTCGGCGAGCCTGGGCAGCGGGGCCGGGCCGAGCCCGCTCGCGTTGTTGACGAGCAGGTCCAGTTCGGGGACGGCCTCGGCGAGCCGGGCCACGTGCGCGGGATCGGCGACGTCCCCGGAAATGGCCCGGGCGCCGAGGTCGAAGGCCGCGGACATCAGGTCCTCCTCGCCCCGCGCGGTGAGGAGGAGCGACCAGCCGTCGTCGGCGAGCGCTCTGGCGAGGGCCAGTCCCAGCCCTCGCGACGCTCCGGTGATGAGTGCCTGTCTCATGCGCCTCACGCTAGGAAACGGCACGTCAGGCGGGCATCGGACCACGGTCCGGCACGGGTTCGGCAGTTGGCCCTAGGCCCACCGGCCGACGCGTGCCGGGCACCGGGCGACCTACGCTGGGTGGGTGCCCGAGCCCGCCGACACCGTCCCCCCGCCCGAGCCGCCCCGGCCGGGTCCGGACAGGTGCGCCCGCGAGCGAGCCGCCCCGGACCGCGCTGCCCCGGACCCCGACGCCCACGACCCGGCCGACCGGGATCGGGACGCCGTGCTGCAGGCGGTCAGCTCGGCCGTGCTCGCGGTGACCCGTCATCTGTCGGTCCGCGAGGTCCTCCAGGTCATCGTGCGGTCCGCGCGGCGGCTGCTGGACGCGCGGTACGCCGCGCTCGGCGTGCCCGACGACGACGGCGCGTTCGCCGAGTTCGTGGCCGAGGGCATCTCCGACGAGCAGTGGAAGGCCATCGGCCCCACCCCCCGCCAGCACGGCATGCTGGGCGCGCTGCTGCGCGAGGGACGGCCGGTCCGGCTGCCCGACATCCGTAAGGATCCCCGGTACGGGTGGTGGCCGAAGGCCCATCCCGTGCTCAGGGACTTCCTCGGCGTGCCGATCACGGACGGCGACACCGTGCTCGGGATCATCTTCCTGTCGAACAAGCGGACGCCCGGCGGGTTCGACGAGGCCGACGAGGACCTGCTGACGCTGTTCGCGGCGCACGCCGCCATCGCGCTCACCAACGCCCGCCTGTACGAGCGCGGGCGCGAGCTCACGGTGATCGAGGAGCGTACGCGGATGGCCCGCGAGCTGCACGACGCCGTCAGCCAGAAGCTGTTCTCGCTGCGGCTGACCGCGCGGGCCGCCGCGGCGCTGGCCCGCACCGAGCCCGAGCGGGCGGCCGAGGCGATCGAACGGGTCGAGCGGATGGCGGGCGAGGCGCTGACCGAGCTGCGCGCCGTCATCGTGGAACTGCGCCCGCCCGAGCTGGACCGGTACGGCCTCGTGGAGAGCCTGCGCGAGCAGGTGGCCCTGCTCGACCGCCTGCATCCCGCGACCGTCGTGTTCGCGGCCGAGGGCGAGCCGCCCGGCGACCTGCCGCCCGAGGTCGAGGTCGCCGTGCTCCGGGTCGCCCAGGAGGCGCTGCACAACGCCGTACGGCACGCCGGGGCCGGCCGCATCGGCGTCCGCCTGACGCGAGCCGCGACCACCCTGGCGCTGGAGGTGACCGACGACGGCGCGGGGTTCGACAGCGACGACATGAACGGGACGGCGGCGCGCGGTCTCGGGCTGCCCTCGATGGGCGACCGGGCCCAGGCCGTCGGCGGCAGGCTGTCGGTCTCCTCGACGCCCGGCCGCGGCACGACCGTACGACTGGAGGTGCCCGCGTGATCCGCGTGCTCATCGCCGACGACCACCCCGTCGTACGGCAGGGCCTGCGCACGTTCCTGGAGATCCAGGAGGACATCGGCGTCGTGGGCGAGGCGGCCGACGGCGCCGAGGCCGTCGCGCTGACCGAGTCGCTCGGCCCCGACGTGCTGCTGCTCGACCTGAGGATGCCGGTGCTCGACGGCCTCGGCGCGCTGGCGGAGCTGAGCGGGCGGGACGTTCGGGTGATCGTCCTCACGTCGGTGAGCGACCGCGGCGACGTCGCCCCGGCGATGCGGGCGGGCGCGGCGGGCTTCCTCTACAAGGACGTGGACCCGGCCGCGCTCGTGCGGGCGATCCACGCGGTGCACAGCGGGCAGGTCCTGCTCGCGCCGGAGGCGGCCGAGGCGATGCTGTCGGGCCCGGCGGAGCGTGCGCGACCGGAGCAGGCGGCCACGCTGACCGACCGGGAACGCGAGGTGCTGCGGCACATCGCGGCGGGACGGTCGAACCGGGAGATCGCCCGTGCGCTGGTGGTGGCGGAGAAGACGGTGAAGACCCACGTCTCCAACGTGCTCATGAAGCTCGGCGTGCAGGACCGCACCCAGGCCGCCCTCTACGCCGTACGGCACGGCCTGTCCTGAGCGCCGAGGCCGGCCGTCAGACCTGGGATTCGACGATCGCGTTGTGCGCGGCGACCCTGGCCCGCCGTACGGCCCGGTCGAGGTCGCGCAGGGCGGCGCCGCGCACGGCGACCTGCCCGGAGGTGAGCCCGCGCTCGTCGGCCAGGCGGAGCGCGACGGCGAGCCGGGCGGCGAGCGCGCCGACCCGGTGCGCCCTGCCCGGGTAGCCGGGGGCGAGGGACTCGCCCGCGCGGTCGAGCGCGTCCGCCGTGGGGAAGCCCTGCGCCGGGCCGCCCACGCCGAGCAGCGCCTCGGTGGCGGCGACCATGGCGGTGCGCAGGGACTGCTCCGCCTCCGCCAGCGAGGGCACGTCGGGGGCCGCCGCCGACGCCTCGGCCGTGGCCCAGCGGACGCCGCGGTACGACGAGCCGCGCAGGTCGGCGGACGGCACGAGGCCGAGGCACCTGCCGGGCAGCACGGCCACGGCGGCCTGACCGGCGTCGATGGCGACGCCGTTGAACGAGGGAGGACCGGTCAGCCCGAGCGGGTCGCCGGAGACCGGCAGGGCGAGGCGGAACGCGTTCAGCCCCTCGATCCTGCGGTCCAGGAGGAAGGCCAGCAGGGGGGTCTCGATCCCCTCCGCCGCCACCACCTGGGGCCCGGCCTCGCGCTCGACGCGGTCGAGGGCGGTCTCCAGACTCACGTGTCCCAGGAGCCAGGCGTTGCCCCAGGCGACGAGCGTGGCCGAGATCGGTGAATCGGTGTGCACCCGATCCACGATATGTGGTCGGACTGCCATAGTTTTATCCCAGAGAACCACAGGAGGGGGACCACGATGGGCGGTCAGGTGCTTCAGCTTCAGGACGTGGCCGTCCGCAGGGACGGCGCCGCCCTGCTGCGCGGCATCGACTGGAGCGTCCGCGAAGACGAGCGCTGGGTGGTCATCGGACCCAACGGCGCGGGCAAGACGACGTTGCTCCAGGTGGCCGCCTCGCTGCTGTTCCCGACCGAGGGGTCGGTGGAGATCCTCGGCGAGCGGCTCGGCCAGACGGACGTGTTCGACCTGCGGCCCCGCATCGGGCTGGCCAGCGCGGCGCTCTCGGAGCGCATCCCGCCGGACGAGAAGGTCATCGATCTCGTGCTCACCGCGTCGTACGCCATCCTCGGCCGCTGGAACGAGGAGTACGACTCCAACGACGTCACCCGCGCCGTCGAGCTGATCGACCAGCTCGGCTGCGCGCACCTGATCCGGCGACGCTTCTCGACGCTGTCGGAGGGTGAGCGCAAGCGCGTGCAGATCGCCCGCGCGCTCATGCCGGACCCCGAGCTGCTCCTGCTCGACGAGCCCGCCGCCGGGCTCGACGTGGCCGGCCGCGAGGACCTGGTACGCCGCCTCGGCGCGCTGGCCCAGGACCCGGCCTCGCCCACGATGGTCCTGGTCACCCACCACGTCGAGGAGATCCCGGCCGGGTTCACGCACGTGCTGCTGCTGCGCGGCGGCGCGGTCGTCGACCAGGGGCCGATCGAGGCGGCGATGACCGCGGAGAACCTGTCGACCACTTTCGGCGTCCCGCTGCACCTCGACCGGGGGCAGAACGGCCGCTGGTACGCCCGGCCCCTCTGACCCTCCGGGGCACGGCCGGTCAGGTCCCCCTCCGGCCGCCCGCGCGGGGGCGACGCCTACCCTGAGGCGACAGCCGTACGAGGGAGCAGGTGCGAGTGACGCCGTGGGAGGCGGTCGCGGTCTTCGCGGCCGGTGTGGGGGCCGGGGCCATCAACGCGGTCGTGGGATCGGGGTCGCTGATCACGTTCCCGACGATGCTGGCCGTCGGGTTCCCGCCGATCGTCGCCAACGTGTCGAACAACGTCGGCCTCGTCCCCGGCGGGGTGACCGGGGTGCTCGGCTACCGCGCGGAGCTCAGGGGTCAGCGCGAGCGCCTGGTCCGGCTGGGCGTCGCGTCGGTGCTCGGCTCGCTCGGCGGCGGACTGCTGCTCCTGCGCCTGCCCGCGGAGGCCTTCCGGGTCATCGTCCCGGTGCTCATCGGCCTGGCCTGCCTCATGGTGGTGTTCCAGCCCAGGATCAACGAGTGGCTGGCCGCGCGGCGCCGGCCGCACCCGCACGGCGGGCCGTGGCTCTGGCTGGGCGTCCTCGGCGCCGGCGTGTACGGCGGCTACTTCGGCGCGGCCCAGGGAATCGTCCTGATCGGCCTGCTCGGCAGCTTCCTCGACGAGGACCTGCAGCGGGTCAACGCGGCCAAGAACCTGCTGTCGCTGCTGGTCAACGCCACGGCGGCGGTGTTGTTCGCGTTCATCGCGCCGGTGGACTGGGCCGCCGCGCTGACGGTGGCGCTGGGGTCGGCGGCGGGCGGCTTCCTCGGTGCCCGCCTCGGTCGCCGGCTGCCCGCGCCCTTGCTCCGGGGATTCATTGTTGTCGTCGGAATCGTGGCGATAGTGAAGCTGGTGTTCTGAAAGGGTATGTATGCCCTCGTGAAGGGCGACCGGGTGGAGATCGTTATCGATGCCGGAGGCACCCCGCGCACGTACGAGGTGATCGCGACCAGGGCGGGACGCCGGATCGAGGTCACCACGGGCCGGGGAGTCGTGGAGGTCACCGAGGTGACGCGGTCGGGCACGCCCGTCCGCACCGCGAGGTTCATGTCCAACCGGGTGCTCGCGCTGGTCGAGCATCCCGCCGACGACCGCGGCCCCGACACCGAGTGAGTGACGCCGGTGGCCGCAGCCCCGCGGCGACCGGCGTGGTCACTCGGCGGGGCGGTCATTCGGCGGGACGGACCTGCACCACGCCGTCCTGCCGCAGCCGGGTCTGGAAGGCCGGCTGGCGCGACGTCGCGGGGCCGTGCGTCACCCTGCCGTCGGAGATGCGGAAGGCGCTGCCGTGCCAGGGACAGACGATGCAGGGCTCGCCGTTCTCCATCGCGACGCGCCCCTGGTGAAGGGGGCCGCCGAGGTGGGAGCAGTTGTCCGCGAGCACGCTCACGTCGTCGCCGAGACGGATGACGAACAGGTCGATGTAGCCCAGCCGCCGCCGCACCGGCCGCCCGTTCGGCAGCTCCTTCAGGGCGCACAGGTCGTGCCAGCCCAGCGGCACGAGATGGCCGACCGACTCCGCGTGGTTGGCCCCGGCCGCCTGCCGGTAGGACATGTGCCCGCCGAGGTAGCCGCCCGCGGAGGCCGCCGCGAGCCCGGCGTACGCCAGCGTCCGGCCGGCCCGCTCACGTCCCCGCATCCGTAACAGCAGGGAGCCGGTGTAGCAGACCGCCGCGGCCGCGTTGGTCATCGCGTGCACCAGGCCCACCCGCTGCTGCTCACGGTGGAGCGTGGACCAGTCGGTGAGGCCGGCCGCCACCGTGGGGACGGCGCTGCCCAGCCCCGCCAGGATCAGCGTGCGGGCCGCCCGTGACCCGCTCTTCGTCATGTCGACCACCCCGGCCGACAGCCAGCAGCCGAAGCTGACCATCGCGAGCGCCGGGTGCAGCGGATGTCCGATGGGCACGCCGTGCAGGAAGTCCCGGGTCTTGCCCGGGCCGAGCTTGCGGCGCACCTGTTTGGAGATGACAGCGATCGGCCGGTCGAGCACGGTGGCCCGCTCAAGCCCGTCGAAGACCTCGGCGGCGGGGACTCTCCGCGCCATCCGGCCCGTACGCCGCGACCTCGTCGTCTCTTCCATGTCTCGCCCCCTAACACCGGATCACGTACCCGCGCGTCACAGGTGTGAACATGGACAGGAATGAGACGGTATACGCGGGTTTCAGGCGCGTGAGCCCGAGTCCGCGGCGAGGGGCTCAGGGCGCGAGGTGGCCCCGGGCGACGGAGGCGGCGACGAGCCCGGCGGCGTACTCGCCGAGCGTGGCCGAGCCTTCCTCGATGAGCCGCACCTTCTCCATCACCTGACGGGCGGTCACCTTGTACAGCGACCAGGTGCCGCCATCGTTGTGGTGGTTCGCGATGATCGGCGCGAGCCGGTCGAGCGCCCTGGCGAACCTCGCCTCCGGCGTGCGCCGCTCCTCGAACTCGTCCCACAGGGACCGCAGGCGCGCTCCCTGGTCCTCCGGCAGCAGCCCGAAGATCCGGTCGGCCGCCGCGCGTTCGAGGGCGGCCTGCCCCTCCACCGCGACGGCGTCGTAAATGAAGGTGTCGCCGGCGTCGATCTCCACGATGTCGTGCACGAGCAGCATGGCCACCACCCGGGCCATGTCGGTGCCGGGAGGCGCGTGCTCGGCCAGGGTCATCGCCATCACGCCCAGATGCCAGGAGTGCTCGGCGTCGTTCTCCCGGCGCGATCCGTCGATGAGAGAGTTCCGGCGGATGACGCGCTTCAGCTTGTCGATCTCGGTGTGGAAGGCGAGTTGGGACTGCAGCCGTTCGTGGATGAGCGCGGTCGTCACCCGCGCAAGCCTAACCGGTCGCCGTCGTCTTCCGCCTGATCCGCGAGCGTGTGCCGCGCCGGGGCGTGCGGCGACGGTGACACCCCGTCACGTCGCTCGCAACCGTCACGGCGTCACCGGGTCACGCGCGGAAGAGGCGGCCGACCTCCTCCAGTTCCTGGACGAGGTCGAAGCGGGGATCGCGATACTGCCGGGCGCCGAAGCCGGTGCGGCTGACGGTCCACCTGAGCTCGCGGGCCCACCTGTCCTGCTCGGCGCACAGGGCCAGGTCGGCCGTCGTCATCCGGCTTCTTATCAATGAGAACCAGGCGGCACCGGGGGGATTCATGGGAGACTCCTTCCGGATGGGTGCCAAGCGGAGATCTCGTCGTGCTGAGTTGATGGCCCTGTTTTCGTAGGCCTGTGTTCGTCGTCCTGAGTTCGCGGCCCTGAGTTCGCAGTCCTGAGTTCAACGAACGGAGAGTGCGCTCCGCGCCCGGAACGGCCCTGTAGTGGAAACTGCTCGCGTGGCGCGAGCGCCGGCCTCGCACGGCCGGGTGTCGAAATCCCGCTGGCCCGGATGCCTCCCGTCGTCACGCGCACCCGAGGCGGCCGGCGCCCCTGCCTTGGAAACGGGCCGGGCGCGTGCCCCGGGTGGAAACAGGGCTCCGGAGCATTCCGCCGGCGACCGCCGGCGTCCCCACCGTCCGGGAGACCTTTCCCGTATCGATCGTGACCCAGTTCACATTCCGCTGCAATAGTTGGCGAAAAGAAATCCGCAACAATCTTCCGCTGATGCAGTGCAATTTTCAGTGCAACTTGCATGAGCGGGCGAGGTATCTTCGGACAGGGCGCTCCGCACCCGCGCGCCCGCCCCACCGGACGAAGGAGGTCGGCCGGGATGCCCGAGCACGGCAGTCCCACCGTCCGGCGGCGGCGGCTGGGGCAGGAACTGCGCCGGCTGCGCGAGCGCGCCGACATGACCGGCGACCAGGTCGCGACCCGGCTCGGCTGGTCCGCGGCGAAGATCAGCAGAATCGAGACGGCGCGCACCTCGCCTCGCGAGAGCGACGTTGAGGCGCTTCTGGTGATCTACATGGTAGATTCGCGCCAACGCCAAGAGCTGCTCGCCCTGCACCGGGACGCGACCCGGAAGGGCTGGTGGGAGGACTATCGCGACTCCCTGCCCAAGGAATACACGACGTTCCTTGGCCTGGAGGCCGAAGCCACAGCGGCACGCGACTGGGAACCCCAGGTGGTGCCGGGTCTGTTTCAGACCGAGGCGTACGTCCGCGCCATGATGGAGAGCGGGCAGCGGAGCACCCTGGAGGCGCCGGGCGGCGTCCGCAGCCGGATCGAGGTCCGGATGGCCCGCCAGCAGGCGGTTCTGCGGGTGGACAATCCGCTGGCCATCTCGGCCGTCGTCGAGGAGTCGGTCCTGCTGCGCCGGTTCGGCGGCAACGAGGTGATGCGGGAGCAACTCGGGCGGTTGATCGAGGTGTCTGAGCTGCCGAACGTCGAGTTGCGGATCCTCCCGCTCGACGCGGCCCACCCGATCAACACCGGAGCGTTCAGCCACCTCAAACTGCCCGAATTCCATGACGTCGTGTACCTGGAGGCACTCCTGGGCGGGCGTCTGGTCGAGGACGAGACAATCGTCTACCGGTACGAGGTGGCATTCGACTACCTGGAGACGAAGGCCCTTGACGTGGACGACTCCCGCAGGCTTTTGGAAAAAACTGTCCGTCATTGGCGATAGAGCCCCAAGACCGCCCCGGAAATCCGCGCGTGAGAATCTCCGGGGGGAGAGAACACCTTTTATGAACTCGATTGACCTGTCCGGCGCCGCCTGGTGGAAGAGCAGCCGGAGCTCTAACAACTGCGCCTGCGTGGAGGTGGCCGTCCTGCCGGGCGGCCACGTTGGCGTACGCGACAGCAAGAACCAGGATGGTCCGGCGCTCGTTTTCACGCCCGCCGAATGGGACGCTTTCGTCGGCGGCGTCAAGGACGGCGAGTTCGACCTCTGACCGGTTTCTCCGACCGGTTTCCCTGATCGGTTCTCCAACCGGTCACGGGCCCGCGTACGGCCCGCGTCCCGCGCGGGCGCGAGCCGTACGCGAGTCGTACTCGGGGCGGCGGAGTCTCGACGAGAATCCGCGGGACGCGCGGGCGGAACCGGAACGCGTCCTCCGCGAGACGGCGGGAGATGGCATGCTCAGGTGCCGTGAGACGTCTTCCCCTCGCCCCGGCCTTGTTCACCCTCCTCGCGTCCTCCCTCCTCGTCGCCGGCTGCAGCGCGGCGGAGAGCGAGTCCGTTCCCGGCGCGTCGCGGCAGGAGCGGCAGGAGACGACGACCACCTCCGCGTCGTCCTCCCCCAAGCCGCAGCGGCGGCCCTACACGATCTCCTTCGCGGGGGACGTGCACTTCGAGGGCGTGCTGCGCAACCGGCTGAACGCCGACCCGCGCACCGCGCTCGGCCCGATCGCCGCCGTGCTGCGCAGGTCGAACCTCACCGCGCTCAACCTCGAGACCGCCATCACCACCGGCGGCACGCCCGCGCCGGGCAAGCAGTTCACCTTCCGCGCCCCGGCGACGGCGTTCACCGCTCTCAAGGCCGCCGGGGTGGACGTCGTGACGATGGCCAACAACCACGGCATGGACTACATGGAGAGCGGCCTGCGCGACACGCTGGCCGCCATCAAGTCGTCGAAGTTCCCGGTCGTCGGCATCGGCGCGAACGAGACCGAGGCGTACCGGCCGTACCGCAGGACGGTCAACGGCAACCGCGTGTCGATCATCGGCGCGACCCAGGTGCTCGACGAGCAGTTCATCCAGTCCTGGACCGCCGCGGGTGACAAGGGCGGGCTCGCCTCCGCCAAGAACGAGCCGCGCATCCTGCGCGCCGTACGGCAGGCCCGCAAGAACAGCGACACCGTCATCGTGTTCCTCCACTGGGGCACGGAACTGGTCAAGTGCCCGACACCCGTGCAGCGCGGCCTGGCGGACAAGCTCGTGGAGGCGGGAGCCGACGTCGTGGTGGGCAGCCACGCGCACATCCTGCTGGGCGGCGGCTACTCCGGCCAGGCGTACGTGCAGTACGGCCTCGGCAATTTCGCCTTCTACAACTGGGGTCCGCAGACCGGCACGACCGGCGTGCTGACCCTGACCATCAACGGGAGGAAGGTCCTCAAGGACCAGTGGACCCCCGCCCGGATCAACGGCGGTGTGCCCGTTCCGGTCACCGGCGGCGCCAGGGAGCAGGCGGTCGGCGCGTACCGGGCGCTGCGCGGCTGCACCGGCCTGTCGGCCGCGCCGCAGGACTCGTGACGGCGGCGGCACCGGAATCTTGCCGCATTTCCGGCGAGTGGCCGCTAAGCCCTGACCGCGGACCCCGAAACAGGCAAGATGGGTGGATGTCCAGCCGGGTGGTGTCGGAGATTGGTGATCCCGTCGTCGAAGGCCGGGGTCCCAGGGGTGGTGAGAGCATGTCGCCGCGCTCGTCGCACGCCGGAGAGCCGCTGCGGCGGCGGCCCGCGCAGCGTCGTAGCGTCCGCAGGGTGGAGCGGATGCTCGACGCCTGCGCGGAACTGCTCGACGAGGGCGGGTACGACGCCCTCACGACCACCCGGGTCGCCGAGCGGGCCGGGGTGGCCATCGGCTCGGTCTACCAGTTCTTCCCCGACAAGCGGGCACTCAGCCAGGCGCTCGCCCGGCGCAACGCCGAGTTGTTCGCCGCGCGGGTCGGGCGCCGCTTCATGATCGAGGACTACACGGGCTGGTGGGACGCGGTCGACGCCATCATCGACGAGTACGTCGAGATGCACCGGAGCGTGCCGGGTTTCCGCTCGTTGCACTTCGGCGACGTCTTTGACCTCGACCTGCTCGACTCCGTCGCGGACAACAGCACGGTGATCGCCGGACGCCTCCGCGCGCTGCTGCTGACGGAATTCGGGCTCGCCGACGGCGAGGATTTGGACCGTGCCATTCTCGTCGCGGTGGAGGCCGGGGACGCGGTGCTCAAACTCGCCTTCCGCCATGACCCGCACGGCGACCCCGTGATCGTGACCGAGGCCAAGCAACTCGTGCGCGGATACCTCTCGCGGCAGCTCGCCGCCGCCGAGTCGCGCCGGCGGTGACTCACTCCCCTGGACGGGCGGGCTCGGACGGAGCCTGGGGCCCGGTCATGACGCGCGGATCGACGGCCCGGGGGTAGATCGCGCGGAGGTCGACGGTGCCGGGGCCTGTGACACGGGGGCCGGTGATGCCGGGCGCCTCGATGGAGGGCAGCAGCCCCGGCGAGTTGCCCGGCACGTACGCGGTGTTCTGCCACGAGCGGGTGTGGGTGCGCGGGGGGATCATGAGCTGGCGCGCGTCGTCGTCGTCCACCTGAAGCGGGGATCGCCCACCGGACTCACCGGCGCGGCACCGCAGCGCCGCGGGCTCGATCGTGAGCTCCATCATCCGCAACTGCGCCTGCAGCCGGGCGAGTTCGGCGCGAGCCTGACCGAGCGCCTCGTACTGCGCCGTGAGGTAACCGGCGACACCCGGGACCACGGCGGCGAGCACCGTTGCGGAGGCGAGAGTCAGGATCACTCGCTTGGACATGCTGGACGCTCCTCGCCAGGGCTCGAATGCGCAGGCGTGGTGCGATATGCCCGTCTATCTGCAGAGAAAAGCGCATAGTAGTGGAAGGTCTACTAATCGTTGCTTCGTCAATGCCTGGCGTTGCCCTGCGAAACGAGGCTCGGGTCGGTAGCCTCGGCACTGTGGCACATGTGACAAATGAGCAGGTGGACCGTCTGCTCGAACAGGCCCTGCTGCTCGATGACCACGGTGCCCTCGCCCGTCGCCTCGACGCGCTGGCCCAGGGGTACGAGTCGGGCGAGATGTCGAGGGCGGCGATCCTCATGCTCGCGGCGGAGGAGTGGCGCCAGGCCGGCCAGCCGGCCGCCGCGCTGGACCGCTACCAGAGCGCCATCGAGGACGGGGGTGAGGTGCAGGTGGATCCACGTGCCGGCATCGCCGACACCCTGTTCGAGCTGGACCGGCCGGACGAGGCCAGAGCGATGATCGCGGCGATCCGGGCGGGTGACTGGAACCCGGCCACCGCGCTCACCATCGCCGAGACCCTGGTCGCGTACGGCGACGCGGAGGCGGCGCACGACTGGGCCACCGAAGGCATCCGCGCCTGCGGCCCCACCGGTTCGGGCATCCGCGACTCGCTGCTGCGCACTCGCTACCGCATCCGGGTCGATCTCGGGCTGCCCGAGGACGACCTCGACGCCCTTCTCGACATCACCCGCTGAGCCGCCGACCGCCCGCATCCGAGCACCGGCGACGAATCCGTGGTGGTCCCCTGAGAGCTCCGGCATCCCGGGAACGAGGTGTCACGGCTCCTCGAAGCGGAGCGCCGTGAACGACCCCGGTACGGGTCGCGCCATGGCAGCGGTGTGCCGGGAATGAGACAGGGGCCGCGTGTCAGTCACGGCTTCTCGAAGGGGAGCGCCGTAGCCGGTCGCGGTGCGGTCGTCCGTGAGTACTGCTGTGCCGGGAACGAGAAAGGGGCCGTGTGTCACGGCCCCCTTTGTCGTGTGCCGGGTCAGGGCAGGATCCTGTTCCCGGTCGCGGCGGCGAAGTCGGTCACCCCGTGCGTGCCCGTCGCCTTGGTGAGGGCGGCGGGGGTGGTGATGTCGCCGCCCTGCGGGTGCGCGGCGGCCCGGGGGTATTCGCGCGGCTGGAGACGCGGAACGCGCCTGCCGCCCACCGTCTCAGGCTGGACGGCCGGTGCGATTTTCCTGCCCTGTGCTGACTTGCCCGGTGCTGCCTTGCCCTGCCCCGTTCTGTCCTGGCCGGCGGCCTGCGGCCTTCCGGCCTGGGCCGGTGCGGCGGCGTCGTCGCGCTGACGCCTGTGCCCGGCGCCGTTCTTCCGCTCGGTCGCCGTCCCGGTGTCCTCCTGGGCCGCGCTCGCCGGCCGGCCCGCCTGGTTCGCGGCCTGCTCCGGCGTCCCGGCCTGCTTGTGGGGATGGTGCCTGCGGTGCGGGTGCTTGCGTGGGAAGGTCTCGGTGGTCTGCTCCTGACCGGAGGCGCCGCTCTGGGAACTGGTGCTGACGGTGCTGCTCTGCGGCGTCAGTCCGGCCTGCTCGGCGGGGCGTGCGGCGGACCCCTGCCCGGCGGGGTTCTGCCCCGCGGGGTTGTGGGCGACCGGGTTGTGGGCGGCGGTGTTGTGGGCGGCGGTGTTGTGGGCGGCGCGGCTCTGCCCGCCGGCGTTGCCCGCCTCTTCCTCCGGCCTCGGGTGCCGACGCGCCCGCGGCCGCCCCTCGGTGAGGGGACGCACCCGCTCCTGCTCGGCCGGCTCGCCGCGTAGTCCCTGCGGCGCCTGCGGCGGGCAGGCCGCGTCCGAGGCGCTGGGCCTGGCGGGCGCGACGGCGAGGAGCGGAACGGCGCTCCTGGCGGGAAGCAGCGTGCCGGAGTTCGCGACAGGCGCGGCGGCCGGCACACGCGACCCCGCCACGGTCGCCGCCGGTGCCGTGAGCGACCTCGCGGGCGACGAGAGGGCCGAGGCGCCCGCGGCGAGCGGCTTCGTGGCCGACGGAAGCCCGGACGTGCCAAGGGATATCGGCTTCGTCGACGACGGGAGGACCGATGTGCCGGCGGAGATCGGCTTCGCCGCTGACGGAGCGGTGGCCAGGCCGACGGGGAGAGACCTCGCCGGTACGCCGGCCGCCGCCGGGGTGGTCGCGCCGCCGACCGCGCCCGGAACACCACCAGTAGCGCCGCCGACGGCGCCGGGAACACCCGCCGCGCGGCCGGCCGCGCCGGGAACACCGGTCGCGCCACTGACGGCGCCGGGAACACCCGCCGCGCGGCCGCCGCCCGCGCCGGCCGTGCCGGGCACGCGGACCGGCGCGGCTCCGGCGGCCGGTGCGTTTCCGGTCCTCGGCACCAGGCCCGTCAGCGCCCTGGCGGAGGACGTGCCCGGCAGTGCCCGAGGAGCCGTCAGGGCCGGCAGGACGGGCTTGGCCACCCCGGGAACGGCCGGATCCGGGACGGGCCTGCCGGGAAGCGAGCGGTGCCCCTGCCCGGCGGCGGATCCGGCGGCGTCCGCGATGCTCAGCACGCCCGCCGCCGGGGCCAGGGTGGCCGGAACGCCCCCCACGTTCCGGTCCGTGGCCTCGCGCCGCGCGATCTCGTGACGCGTGACGCCCTGGTCCGTGCTGTCATGGCCCGTGACGTCGTGGTTTCGGGGACGGCAGGCGTCGGACGACGCGCCGTCCTTCGCCATCGCCGTGCCCCAGGTCAGCCAGCTCACTCCGGCGGTGACCGCCGCGAGCGCCGCGCACCGCCCTCGAATACTTCGTGATGTCCTGGACATCCACGTCCCCCTGATCGCGTACGGTAGTCCGACGAACGCCGAACGTAGCAGCGAGGGAAAAGGGCGGGGCGCGCTTGCCGCAATGGTGGAGAAGACCTTACCGAGCGGGCCCGATCTTCAGCGTGTCTCCCGCCTCGTCGATGTCGACGATTACCTCGTCGCCGTCCCGGATGGCTCCCGACAGCAGTTCCTTGGCGAGCCGGTCGCCGATCGCCGACTGGATCAGGCGGCGCAGCGGGCGCGCGCCGTACAGCGGGTCGTAGCCGGTCAGCGCGAGCCAGTCCCGGGCGGCGGGGGTGACCGTCAGCCTCAGCCGCCGGTCGGACAGCCTCTTGGCGAGCCTGGCGACCTGCAGGTCCACGATCTGCGACAGCTCCTCGGTGCCCAGCGCGTCGAACACGATGATGTCGTCGAGCCGGTTGAGGAACTCGGGCTTGAACGAGGCCCGCACCGCGTTCAGCACCGCCTCGCGCTTGCTCTCGCCCTCCATCGTGGGATCGACGAGGAACTGCGAGCCGATGTTCGAGGTGAGGATCAGGATGGTGTTGCGGAAGTCGACCGTGCGGCCCTGCCCGTCGGTGAGCCGGCCGTCGTCGAGCACCTGGAGCAGGATGTCGAAGACCTCGGGGTGGGCCTTCTCGATCTCGTCCAGCAGCACCACCGTGTACGGCCTGCGCCGTACGGCCTCGGTGAGCTGGCCGCCCTCCTCGTACCCGACGTAACCGGGCGGCGCGCCCACCAGCCGGGCGACGCTGTGCTTCTCGCCGTACTCGCTCATGTCGATGCGGGTCATGGCCCGCTCGTCGTCGAACAGGAACTCGGCGAGCGCCTTGGCCAGTTCGGTCTTGCCGACGCCGGTCGGGCCGAGGAACAGGAAGGAGCCGGTCGGCCGGTCGGGGTCGGCGATGCCGGCCCGGGCCCGCCGTACGGCGTCGGAGACGGCCTGCACGGCCTCACGCTGGCCGATGAGGCGCCTTCCGAGCTCGTCCTCCATCCGCAGCAGCTTGGCGGTCTCGCCCTCCAGCAGCCGCCCGGCGGGGATACCGGTCCACGAGGAGATGACCTCGGCGATGTCGTCGGGGCCGACCTCCTCCTTCACCATCGGCTCGGCCTCGGCCTCCGCCGACTCGGCGGCCCTGGTGGCCTCGGCGAGCTCCTTCTCCAGGCGGGGCACGTCGCCGTACATGAGCCGGGACGCGGCCTCGAAGTCGCCGTCGCGCTGGGCCCGCTCGGCCGCGCCGCGCGCCTCGTCGAGCTGCTTCTTCAGCTCGCCGACCTTGTTGAGGCCGGCCTTCTCCCGCTCCCACCGGCTGACCAGAGCGTTGAGGTCCTCCTGGCGGTTGGCCAGCTCCTCGCGGAGCTTCTCCAGGCGCTGGCGGCTGGCCTCGTCGGTCTCCTTCGCGAGCGCGAGCTCCTCCATCTTCAGGCGGTCCACGCTCCGCTGGAGCTGGTCGATCTCCACCGGCCGCGAGTCGATCTCCATGCGCAGCCGCGACATCGACTCGTCCACCAGGTCGATGGCCTTGTCGGGCAGGTAGCGCGCGGTGATGTAGCGATCGGAGAGCGTCGCGGCGGCGACCAGCGCGCTGTCGGAGATCTGCACCTGGTGGTGGGCCTCGTAGCGGCCCTTGAGCCCGCGCAGGATCGCGATCGTGTCCTCGACGGTCGGCTCGCCGACGTAGACCTGCTGGAAGCGCCGCTCCAGCGCCGGGTCCTTCTCGATGCGCTCGCGGTACTCGTCGAGCGTGGTGGCGCCGATCATCCGCAGCTCGCCGCGGGCCAGCATGGGCTTGAGCATGTTGCCCGCGTCCATCGCGCCCTCGGCCGCGCCCGCGCCGACCATCGTGTGCAGCTCGTCGATGAACGTCACGATCTGGCCGTTGCTCTCCTTGATCTCGGTGAGCACGGCCTTGAGGCGCTCCTCGAACTCGCCGCGGTACTTCGCGCCCGCGACCATCGCGCCGAGGTCGAGCGCCACGAGACGCTTGTTGCGCAGGCTCTCGGGCACGTCGCCCGCGACGATCCGCTGGGCGAGGCCCTCCACCACGGCGGTCTTGCCGACGCCGGGCTCGCCGATCAGCACAGGGTTGTTCTTGGTGCGGCGCGACAGCACCTGGACGACCCGGCGGATCTCGCTGTCGCGACCGATGACCGGGTCGAGCTTGCCCGCCCTCGCCGCCTCGGTGAGGTCGACGCCGTACTTCTCCAGCGCCTGGTACGTGTCCTCCGGCGTCTCGCTGGTCACCCGCGCGTGCCCGCGGACCTTCTCGAACGCCTCAAGCAGCGCGTCGGGGGTGGCGCCCACGCCCTTCAGCAGGTCGGCGACCTGTCCTCCGTCGGTCGCCAGCCCGACCAGCAGGTGCTCGGTCGAGACGTACTCGTCTTCGAGCTGCTTGGCCCGCTGGGCGGCCGTGTTGATCACGGTCAGCAGCTGGCGGGAGCTGGACGGCGCGCTCACGGTGGAGCCCTGCGCCTTGGGCAGCCGGCTCAGCAGTTCCTCGGCCTGGGCGCGCAGCCTCGCCGGGTCCGCGCCGACGGCCTGCAGCAGCGAGGCGGCGATGCCGCCGTTCTGCGCCAGCAGGGTCGTCAGGAGGTGGGCGGGCGCCACCTCGGGATTGCCGTCGGCCGCGGCGCGGCGCACGGCCGCCGACAGGGCCTCCTGGCTTTTCTGGGTGAACTTGTAGTCCATATGACGATGCCTCGATTCCCCGTAAAGGCAGGTGGCAGGTTCAGGCAGGTGGCAGTTCGTAGCGGACCAGGGCCCGCACCATCGTGAGCTCACCCCGCAGCCGCGTGACCTCCTCGCGCAGGCGCAGGTTCTCCGTCTCCAGTTCGAGAATGCGCTTGATGCCGGCGAGGTTGATGCCGTGCTCCTGGGAGAGCCGCTGGACCTCGCGCAGCAGCACGATGTCCCGGGTGGAGTACAGCCGTCCCCGCCCCGCCGTACGGCCGGGGCTGACGAGGCCGAGCCGGTCGTACTGGCGGAGCGTCTGCGGATGCAGCCCGGACAGCTGGGCGGCCACGGAGATCACATAGACAGGTGTGTCGTCGGAGATGTCGAAAAACCTGGCATCCATCGGCTCACTCGCTTCTGGCCTGCTTGATCAGCTCTTCGCGGAGGTCCGGCCCCTCGGTCGCGTTCCTGAACTCCTCAAGGGCCGCGCGGGCCTTGTCGTCCAGGTTCTGCGGCACCATCACCTGGACGGTGACCAGCAGATCGGCCTTGGTGCCGTCCTTGCGCGGGGCCCCGCGCCCGCGCACCCGGAAGGTCCGCCCGTTCGGCGTGCCCTCGGGGATTCGGAGGGTCACCGGCATGCCCTTGAGCGTCGGCACCTTGATCTCGGCGCCGAGCGCGGCCTCGGGGAAGGTGACGGGGACCGTGACGGTTAGGTTCTCCCCGCTGCGGCCGAACACCGGGTGCGGCTTCACGTGCACCAGCACGTAGAGGTCGCCCGCCGGGCCGCCGTTCTCACCCGGCGCGCCCTTGCCCTTGATCCTGATGCGCTGGCCGTCGCCGACCCCGGCGGGAATGCGCGCCTGGATCGTGCGGGTGCTCTTGCCGCGCCCGCTGCCCTCGCAGACGGGGCAGGGGTCGTCGACCACCAGGCCCCGGCCGCGGCAGTCGCGGCACGGCTCGGAGAAGGCGAAGTTGCCGAGGTTGCGGCTGGCGGCCCCGGTTCCCTCGCAGGTCGGGCAGACCCTCGGCGTGGTGCCGGCCTTCGCCCCCGTGCCGCCGCAGGCCGCGCAGGCGGACGAACTGGTGAGCCGGAGCGACACCGTGGTGCCGTCGACCGCCTCGCCGAAGGCGAGCGTCACCTCGGACTCGACGTCCTGGCCGCGCCGTGGCCGGCCGGTGGTGGTGGTGGTCGTGCGCGGGCCGCCGCCCCGGTTGAACAGCCCGCCGAAGAGGTCCCCGATCCGTTCGCCCGAACCCGAGCCCCCGAACAGGTCGCCGAGGTCGAAGTTGAAGCTGCCGCCGCCTGGCCGCTGGCCACCCGCGCCGGTGAACCCGCCCACGCCGGACCCGAAGAGCGTGCGCGCCTCGTCGTACTCCTTGCGCCGCTTGGCGTCGGAGAGCACGTCGTAGGCCGCGGAGACCTCCTTGAACTTCTCCTCGGTCTGCTTGTTGCCGGGGTTCGCGTCGGGGTGGTACTGCCGGGCGAGCTTGCGGTACGCCTTCTTGATTTCCTCGGCGCTCGCGGTCTTGGGCACACCAAGGACGGCGTAGTAGTCCTTTTCCAAGTAGTCCTTGGTGCTCATCTATCGCTTCCTTCACACGAAAGGGGAGTGACTGAGGTCTCTCCCGATCCTTCCCGATCGGGAGAGACCCCGGGCTGTTCAGTTCTCGTCGGATCCATCGGCGGCGCCGGAGTCGTCCGCCGCGTCGCGCGGCGCCTCCTCCTCGCTCGGCTCGGCGACGGCCACCCGGGCCGGGCGCAGGATCCGGTCGTTGATCCGGTAGCCCGGCTGGAGGATCTCGACGCACGTCGGCTCCGTCACCTCCGCCGAGTAGCTGTGCAGCAGGGCCTCGTGCACGGTCGGGTCGAAGGGGTCGCCCTTCGTGCCGTACGTGGCCAGGCCCAGCTTGCCGACGGCCGCCTCCAGCGACTCGCTCACCTTCGCGAAGCCGCCGGTGAGCTCGCCGTGGTCGCGGGCGCGCCCGATGTCGTCGAGCACCGGCAGCAACTCGGTGAGCACGCTCGCGACGGCCTGCTCCTTGACGGTGATCCGGTCGCGCTCGACCCGCTTGCGGTAGTTGCTGAACTCCGCCTGCAGGCGCTGGAGATCGGCGGTGCGCTCGGCGAGCAGGTCCGCGGCGGACCCGTCGGCCGCCACGGCCTCCGGCTCCTGGGCGACGGAGGAGGACTCCTCCTGCGCCACGCCGTCGTCCGCCGTGGTGGCCTCGCGGGCCCTGCCGGTCTCCGGGTCGATCTTGCGGTTGTCGCGGATCACCGGCTCCTCCCCGGAACCGTTCTCACGCGGGCTCACTTGGTGCCGCCCTCCCGCTCGTCGTCGACGATCTCGGCCTCGACGACGTCCTCGTCGGCCTTCGCCTGCTGGCCCCCCGCACCGGCGTCCGCGCCGGGCGCGGCGCCCTCGGCTCCGGCCGCCTGGGACTGGGCGTAGATCGCCGAGCCCATCTTCTGGCTGACGGTCGCGAGCTTCTCGGCGGAGTCGCGGATGACGGCCGTGTCGGTGCCCTCCAGAGCCTTCTTCAGCTCGGCGAGGGAGTCGTTGACCTCGGTCTTCACGTCGGCCGGGACCTTGTCGTCGTTCTCGCGGAGGAACTTCTCCGTCTGGTAGGCCAGCGCGTCCGCGTTGTTGCGGACCTCGGCGTCCTCGCGGCGCTTCCGGTCGTCCTCGGCGTAGGACTCCGCCTCGCGCATCATCCGCTCGATGTCGTCCTTGCCCAGGGCCGAGCCGCCGGTGATGGTCATCGACTGCTCCTTGCCCGTGCCGAGGTCCTTCGCCGACACGTTCACGATGCCGTTGGCGTCGATGTCGAAGGTGACCTCGATCTGCGGGATGCCGCGCGGGGCCGGGGCGATGCCGGTCAGCTCGAAGGTGGCGAGCTTCTTGTTGTACGCCGCGATCTCACGCTCGCCCTGGTAGACCTGGATCTGCACCGACGGCTGGTTGTCCTCGGCCGTGGTGAAGACCTCCGAGCGCTTGGTCGGGATCGTCGTGTTGCGCTCGATGATCTTGGTGAAGATCCCGCCCTTGGTCTCGATGCCGAGGCTCAGCGGGGTCACGTCGAGCAGCAGGACGTCCTTGACCTCGCCCTTGAGGACACCGGCCTGGAGCGCGGCGCCGATGGCGACGACCTCGTCCGGATTCACGCCCTTGTTGGGCTCCTTGCCGCCGGTCAGCTCCTTGACCAGCTCGGAGACGGCCGGCATGCGGGTCGAGCCGCCGACCAGCACGACGTGGGCGATGTCGGAGACCTTGACGCCGGCGTCCTTGATGACCTGGTGGAAGGGGCCCTTGCAGCGTTCGAGCAGGTCGGCGGTGATCCGCTGGAACTCTGCCCGGGTCAGCTTCTCCTCCAGGTGCAGCGGACCCTCGGAGGAGGCGGTGATGTAGGGCAGGTTGATCGTGGTCTCGGTCTGCGCCGACAGCTCGATCTTCGCCTTCTCGGCCGCCTCGCGCAGGCGCTGGAGGGCCATCTTGTCCTTGGCCAGGTCGACCCCGTGCGCGTTCTTGAAGCGGGTCACCAGTTCGTCGACGACGCGCTGGTCCCAGTCGTCGCCGCCGAGGTGGTTGTCACCGCTGGTCGCCTTGACCTCGACGAACCCGTGCCCGTCCTCCTGGCCGACGTCGAGCAGGGACACGTCGAAGGTGCCGCCGCCGAGGTCGAAGACCAGGATGGTCTGGTCCTTCTCCTTGTCCAGGCCGTAGGCCAGGGCCGCGGAGGTGGGCTCGTTGATGATGCGCAGCACGTTGAGGCCCGCGATCTGGCCGGCCTCCTTGGTGGCCTGCCGCTGCGAGTCGTTGAAGTAGGCGGGAACGGTGATCACCGCGTCGGTGATCTTCTCGCCCAGGTACGCCTCCGCGTCCTGCTTGAGCTTCTGCAGGACGAAAGCGCTGATCTGCTGGGGCGTGAACTTCTTGCCGTCGATCTCGACGGTCCAGTTCGTGCCCATCTCACGCTTGACCGAGCGGATGGTGCGGTCGACGTTGGTCACCGCCTGCCGCTTGGCCACCTCGCCGACGAGGACCTCTCCGTTCTTCGCGAACGCGACCACGGACGGCGTGGTCCGCGACCCCTGCGCGTTCGCGATGACCGTGGGCTCGCCGCCCTCGAGAATCGAGACGACGGAGTTGGTCGTCCCCAGGTCGATACCTACCGCACGTGCCATGAGTACGTCCTTGTAGTCAAAGTTGAGTCGGTCAGACTCAGATGATGGACCCGATCCGGGTTCCTGTCAAACGTCTTGAGTCTACGAGGCTCAACCCCGGGGCGCGCGGATTTAGTCCCCGCATCCGCGATTCCGCACCACGTCCGCGCCTGCCCCATCCAGGGCGAAGCTCACGGCCCGGCTTCGCCCTACTTGGCGCCGTCCACCACCTTCCGGTCGCCCAGAGGGGACTCGAGCCGCACCTGCGTGGTCTTCCGGATGGCGATCGCGATGCAGACGGCGTCGGGGGAGCGCCGGTCCTGCCCCTCGTACACGGTGACCGTCACCTCGCGCGCGGTCTCCTTCACGTCGACGTGGTCGAGCACCTGGCAGGGCTCCACACCCGACCACCACACGACGTCGAGAGAGCGGCCGCCGTCCGCGGGCGTGGCGCTCTCCCACGGGACCGCGCGCGTGTTCAGGGTGGGCCCCGCCGGCGTCACGGGGGACGCGGAGGCGCCGGGCGCGACGGTCCCGGCCCCCGGCGGGACGACCGGAGCCGGAGCCGACTGGGGACCCGTCCCGGCGCCGGAGGGCGAGCCCTCCGGCTGCTCGGGGTGGGCCGAGGTGGAGGACGCCCCTCCGCAGGCGACCGCCAGGAACAGGAGGGCCACGAGCCAGAGCTTTCTCATGTCCCTTACACGGCTGTCAAGCGCCGGTGGTTCATTGACGTGCCGGGCTGCGCGGGCTTAATTTCATCACATGATGAATTTATCGGCTCCCGCGGTCGCCGTACGCGGTCTGCGGGTGTCCAGAGGTGGGGCGGAAGTGCTGCACGGGCTGACCTTCGAGGTGCCCCGAGGTCAGGTCACCGGGCTGCTCGGGCCGAGCGGCTGCGGCAAGACGACGCTGATGCGGGCAGTCGTCGGGGTCCAGGTCGTCTCAGGCGGGGAGGTGACCGTGCTCGGCGAGCCCGCCGGGAGCGCGGGACTGCGGCGCAGGATCGGCTACTCGACCCAGAGCCCGGCCGTCTACCGCGACCTGACGGTGCTGGAGAACCTCCGCTACTTCGCCGCCGTGCTCGGGGCGCCGAAGGACGACCCCGAGCGGGTGCTGGCCGAGGTGGGACTCGCGGACGCCGCCCACCAGCTCGGCGCCACCCTCTCCGGCGGTCAGCTCAACCGGGCCGGGCTCGCGGTGGCCATGCTCGGCCGGCCCGAACTGCTCGTGCTCGACGAGCCGACCGTCGGGCTCGACCCGGTGCTGCGGCAGGAGCTGTGGGCGCTGTTCCACCGCCTCGCCGAGCGCGGCGCGACGCTCCTCGTCTCCAGCCACGTCATGGACGAGGCCGCGCGCTGCGAGCGGCTGGTCGTGCTGCGCCAGGGGGAGATCCTCGCCGACGACACCCCCGACGGGCTGCGCGGGCGCACCCGCACGTCCGATCTGGAGGAGGCGTTCCTGCGCCTGATCGCCGAGAGGGCCGCGGCATGAGCCTCGTGATCACTCTTGCCACCGCGCGCCGCATCCTGACCCAGCTCCGCCACGACAGGCGCACCGTCGCGCTGATGGTGCTCGTGCCGACGCTGGTGATGATCCTGCTCTACTACGTGATCGACGACGAGCGGGCGTTCGGCCGGTTCGCTCCGGTCCTGCTGTGCGTGTTCCCGTTCCTGGTGATGTTCCTCGTCACCTCGATCGCCACCCTGCGCGAGCGTACGTCGGGGACGCTGGAGCGGCTCATGGCGATGCCGCTCGGGCGGCTCGACCTCCTGCTCGGGTACGGCCTCGCCTTCGGCCTGGCGGCCTGCGTCCAGGTGGCGCTGGCGCTGGCGGTCTCCCTCACCTGGCTCGGCCTGGACATCCCGGGCCCCCTGTGGCCGCTGGTGCTCGTCGCGCTGCTCGACGCCCTGCTCGGCACCGCGCTCGGCCTGCTGTGCAGCGCGTTCGCCCGTACGGAGTTCCAGGCCGTGCAGCTGATGCCGGTCGTCATGATCCCCCAGGTGCTGCTCGGGGGGATCCTCGTGCCACGCGGCCGGATGACGCCCGTGCTCGAATGGATCTCCGACGTCCTGCCCATGTCGTACGCGATCGAGGCCATGGCGCACGCCTGCGCGGACACCGGCCCGGGCGGCGAGTTCTGGCGCGACGTGGCCCTGGTCGCCGGGTCGGCCGTGCTCGCGCTCCTCCTCGGCGCCGTGACGCTGCGCCGCCGTACGCCGTGAAGCGGCGCCCGGAGACGGACGGGCCCCCGGCCTGTCACAGGCCGGGGGCTCGCCGTGGGGGGTGTATCGGGGGGTGGGCCGGGAGAGGTCAGCGTTCGCCGGGCACCCAGTCGTCGATCTGCGTCGGCGTCGCGTTCAGCGCGGCGGCCCGGGCCGGCGGAACCGGGTCGGCGAACGGCGCGCAGTGCAGGTCCGGCCCCGGACGGCTCGCGGGCAGCGTGCCGTCGGTCAGGTAGGCCTTCCAGGCGTCGTCGACGCAGGCGTTGCCCCGTCCGGTCAGGCCGTGGTTGCCGCCGCCGTCCATAACCACGAGGCGCGAGTTCGGGAAGCGCCTGTGCATCTCGACCCCGCCCTCGTACGGCGTGGCGCCGTCCTTGGTGTCCTGGAAGAACAGCGCGTTCTTGATGAGCCGGCCGTCGATCCGCTGCTCGTGCGCCGCGCGCACCGGCCAGAAGGCGCACTGCGCGTTGAACCAGGCGTTGCCCCAGCTCAGGAAGGGCGCGGCGCGGTACGACTGCCACATGTCCCGGTGCCACCTGGGCCAGTCGCGCGGCCAGCTCGCGTCGGAGCACTCGACCGCGGAGTAGACGGCGAACGTGTTGTCGTCGCCGCTGGAGTCGCCGTACGTGCCGTAGGCGGCGAGAAGCGGAGCCGCCTCACCGGCGGTCAGGTACCGGGACAGCGCGTCCGCGAGCAGCGGCCAGCGGCTCTTGAGGTAGCCGCCCGCCAGGTAGGTGTCGTCGAACTCGTCCGGCCCGACCCGGCCCTCCGCCGGGGTGTCCTTCAGCTTGGCGCGGGCCGCGTAGAACGCCTTCTCCACCTCGTCGCCGGTGGTGCCGAGGTGGTAGGTCGAGTCGTATTGGGCGATCCAGGCGAAGAAGTCCTTGGCGCGGCCCTCGAACGCGTGGTTCTGGTCGATGTTGGCCTCGTACCACACCCGCGAGGGGTTGACGATGCTGTCCAGCACGAGCCGGCGGACCCTGTTCGGGAACAGCGTCGCGTACGTCGCGCCGAGGTAGGTGCCGTAGGAGTAGCCGACGTAGCTGATCTGCTCCTGGCCGAGGGCCTTGCGGATCTGGTCCATGTCGTTGGCCGCGTCGGCCGTGGTCATGTTCTTGAGCAGGTCGCCGTAGATCCGGCCGCACGCCTCCGCGTAGTTCCGGGAGCGCTGGGCCCAGGCCAGCTCCTCGGTGATGTTCGCGGGCACGTAGTCGGGCCGCACCGGGTCGGCGAAGTGCGGGTCGCAGCTCAGCGAGGGCTCGCTGGAGCCGACGCCGCGCGGGTCGAAGCCGATCAGGTCGTACTGCGCGGCGAGCGTGGGCCCCAGCCGCGTCTGCATGACCGCCGGGTACGCGAGGCCGCTGCCGCCGGGGCCGCCGGGGTTGAACAGGATCACGCCCTGGTAGTGGGCCGTGTCCGTCGCCTTCCTGCGGGAGACCGCGATCTTGATCTTCTCGCCCTTGGGACGGCTGTAGTCCAGGGGGACCTCGATCTTCGTGCACTCGACGCCCGTGGGCAGGCCCTCGCACTGGGTCCACTGCGGCGCGGGAGCCGGCGGCGCGTGCTCGGCGCCCGGGGGTGCGCCTGCCGCGGGCGACGCGGCCAGCACGCCGCTCAGACCCAGGCCGGCGGCGGCCAGCGCAACGAGGATCTTCTTCACGTGCACCCCTTCGGCGCCGGTGGCCCCGTCGATGGAGCCGATTCATGGACACCCTCGGCCGATCATCCGGGCAAAAGAGTAGTAAAGCGACACTTGCCGTCACTTGGATGCAAAACCGCAACATTTGTGGTGGGCATGGGATGACGCGAGGTGTCGGAGGCCGCCGGGCCGCGACACGCTCCTCCGGCGGGATCGGTAAGCTGCGCGCAGATCCCGGCGAGTACAGGAAGGCACAGGGATGATCGCGATCCTCGGGACCGGAAAGATGGGCGAGGCCCTGCTCTCCGGGCTGGTACGCGCCGGTCTGCGGCCGGACGAGATCGTGGCGACGGCCCGCAGGCCCGAGCGGGCCGAGGCGCTGCGCGAGCGGTACGGCGTGCGGGTGGCGGGCAACGCCGAGGCCGCCAAGCTGGCCGAGACGCTCATCCTCGCCGTCAAGCCGCAGGACATGGGCGCGCTGCTGGCCGAGATCGCTCCGCACGTGCCCGCCGACCGGCTGGTGATCTCCGTCGCCGCCGGCATCACGACCGCCTTCGTGGAGACCAGGCTCGGGGACGGCGTGGCGGTCGTCCGCGTCATGTCGAACACGCCCGTCCTGGTCGACGAGGCCATGAGTGTCATCTCGGCCGGGGCGCACGCCTCCGAGGAGCACCTCAGGCGCACCGAGGCGCTGCTCAGCCCGGTGGGCAAGGTGCTGCGCATCCCGGAGGCGCAGCAGGACGCCGCCACCGCGCTGTCCGGCAGCGGTCCGGCGTACTTCTTCTACCTCGTCGAGGCGATGGTCGACGCCGGGATCCTGCTGGGCATGCCGCGCGCCGCCGCCCTCGACATGGTCACCCAGTCGATCGTCGGCGCCGCGATCATGCTGCGCGACTCGGGGGAGCACCCGGTGATCCTGCGCGAGGCCGTGACCTCGCCCGGAGGTACCACGATCGCCGCCATCGCCGAGCTGGAACGGCACAAGGTCAGGGCCGCGTTCCTCGACGCGATCGAGGCCGCCTGCGAGCGCAGCCGCCGTCTCGCCTCCGGCTGAGGGCCGTACGCGCGAGCCGTGACGCACGGGCGAGGCGGGGCCCCGCTGTGACGGTCACGCACGAGGCCCGGACACGAGCCGGAGCGACGGCGTCAAGGTCCGGGTACGGGCGATAACGTTCTGGTATGAGTCACTGCGATGGCGTCGCCGCATGAGCCGGGCGGTGCGGGTCGTCTGGGACGACGCCCTGGTCACGTACGACTTCGGGCCCGGCCACCCCCTCGCGCCCGTGCGCGTCGAGCTCACCATGGCGCTCGCCCGCGAGATGGGCGTGCTCGACACGGTCGAGACGACCGGCTGCGTCCCCGCCACCGACGACGAGATCGCGCTGGTCCACAAGCGGGACTACATCGAGGCGGTCAAGACCGTCTCCCGGGACGGCCGCCCCGACCTGCGGTACGGGCTCGGCACCGAGGACAACCCCGCCTTCGCCGGGGTGCACGAGGCGTCCGCGCTGGTCACCGGGGCCACGCTGGCCGCCGCCAGGGCCGTGTGGGACGGTACGGCCGAGCACGCGGTGAACGTCGCGGGGGGCCTGCACCACGCCATGCCCGGCGCCGCCAGCGGCTTCTGCGTCTACAACGACCCGGCGGTGGCGATCGCGTGGCTGCTGTCGCACGGCGCGTCCCGCGTCGCGTACGTGGACGTGGACGTGCACCACGGCGACGGCGTGCAGGCGGCGTTCCACGACGATCCCCGGGTGCTCACGATCAGCCTGCACGAGAGCCCGCGCACGCTCTTCCCCGGCACCGGGTTCCCGCACGAGACGGGCGCCGAGGGCACCGCGGTCAACGTCGCGCTGCCGGCGGGCTGCGGCGACGCCGGGTGGCTGCGGGCCTTCCACGCGGTCGTCCCGCCGTTGCTGCGGCACTTCCGGCCGCAGGTCCTGGTCACCCAGCAGGGATGCGACAGCCACGCACTCGACCCGCTGGCGCACCTCATGCTCAGCCTCGACGGGCAGCGCACGACGTACGCCGCGCTGCACCGGCTGGCCCACGAGACCGCGGGCGGACGCTGGATCGCGCTGGGCGGCGGGGGCTACGAACTCGTCCAGGTCGTGCCGAGAGCCTGGACGCACCTGATCGCCGAGGCCGCCGGGAGTCCCGTCGACCCCGGCACCGCCACGCCGGAGGCCTGGCGGACGTACGTGACGGAACGGACCGGAGAGATCCCGCCGTTGCGGATGACCGACGGGCGGCACCCACAGTGGCGTGACTTCTCCGAGGGGTACGATCCAGCCGACGCCGTCGACCGGGCCGTCATAGCGACCAGGAAGGCGGTGTTCCCCTTCCACGGCCTGGATCCCATGCCCTGACATGTCCGGAATTGCGCCGAGCCGAGGAGCGCTGTAGCAGTCGTGACCCGACCGTCCTCCCCGCCGTCCTCCCGACCCTCCTCCCCGCCGTCCCCGGCCTCGCCCTCCCGGGCCGAACTGCGCGAGCACCTCGTACGGACCGCCATCGCCGGCGACGTCGCCACCAGCCGGGAGAACAACCTCGATCACTACCGGTCGCTCGCGCTGCGCGACCCGCACTACCTCTTCGGGCTCACCTTCGAGGGCGAGTGGTCCTACCACGACGTGCTGCGGCTGATGGCCGACCGGGCCGGGGTGGCGGCCGACCCCGGCCACCGCGAGGGCCAGGACACCATCGACCCCGATCGGACCATCGACGCGGTGGAGGAGATGGGGGACCGGGTCGCCAAGGTCCTGCGGCGTGGCTCGGCCCGGATCGTCGTGGCCACCGGCCACCCCACCGGCCTGCTCACCGTCCACCTCGCCCTGGCCAGGTTCGCGGCCGGGAACGGGGCGACCCTGCTGTCCCCCGCGGAGGGGTGGGCGTACGTCGGCGGACTCGGCCGCCGCAGGCGGATCCGCTACCTCGACGGCGTGGCGATGCTGGAGGACCGCGGCACGTTCGTGCACACCCACGACCCGCACCCGATGCGGGCGATCCTGGCCGAGGAGCGCCCCGACCTGGTGATCGCCGATCACGGCTGGGCGGGGGCGGCGGGCGAGGCCGGGGTCGAGACGGTGGGCTTCGCCGACAGCAACGACCCCGCGCTGTTCGTGGGAGAGGCGGAGGGCAAGATCGCCGTCAGTGTCCCGCTCGACGACAACGTGCTTCCCCGGCACTACGCCCCGTTGACCTCGTATCTGATCGCGCGCATCGCCCGTAGCCTCTGACACCCTTACGGACCTCCCAAATCGGGCATTTCGCGCCCGCTTTTGCACCGGTGTGTCGGGCGGTTGCCAACTTTTTTCTGATCCTGGGCGACTCTTATGTGAGAGAAGTTGGTCCGTTCCAAGATTGAGGCGAGGGGCACGGCCCTGCTGCTGCCAGCGACTTTCCCGATTTTGACGGCACACGGCTCCGCTGATGATGGAATGGGGGGTTTGCCTACTCGGAGTCCGGACTTACGCTGACGGCAGTACACGTGCGTGAGCGATGGCACCAGTGGGGATAACCCGGAAACACGTGCGGAAGAGGCGTCCGATGGGTGCAGGCGAAAGACCTCTCAGCGAGGTGAAGTTCTTGACGGTGGCCGAGGTGGCGACCGTCATGCGGGTGTCCAAGATGACGGTGTACCGGCTCGTGCACTCGGGCGAGTTACCGGCCATCCGTGTCGGCCGGTCCTTCAGAGTGCCCGAGCAGGCGGTGCACGACTACTTGCGGGACGCGTTCATCGAAGCGGGTTGAACGCCCTCGGACGACCACGCTTGACGGCGGCGTGGCCGGCCCCCGCCCGACGCGGGGTCCCCCGGGGGAGCGATCTACCGTGGATCGCCGGTAGTCTGTTGAGCCGGTGTGCGCTCGCGCGCCGGTTCGACTGTCACCACCTTCACCTGGGGGTCCCGTGGGCTCTGTGATCAAGAAGCGCCGCAAGCGCATGGCCAAGAAGAAGCACCGCAAGCTGCTGAAGAAGACCCGCATCCAGCGGCGTAACAAGAAGTAGCCGAGACGGAGCGCGCACCGGTCCCGAGGGACCGGGCGACCGTCGAACACGCACACGCACACCCCCGGCGAGGCGTCGATGACTCGTACCGTGCTGGTCACCGGTGTCCGCGGTCACATCGGCGCCCGTGTGGCGGCCGCGCTCGCGGGCGATCCGGAGATCGACCGCGTCATCGGCGTGGACACCGAGCCGCCGCCACCCCCTCGTGGGCGGGACGGCGGGCAGGACGGCCCGGTGCTCGGCCGCGCCGAGTTCGTCCGTGTCGCGCTGCGCGGCCCGGACCTGGCTCGGGTCATCCGGGACGCCGACGTCGACACGGTCGTGCACCTCAGCCTGGTCAGCGGCAGCGGCCGCGGAGACCGCCGGGCGGGCGGGACGGGCGGTGGCCGGCCGGCCATGAAGGAGCACAACGTCATCGGCACGATGCAGTTGCTCGCGGCCTGCCAGCGCTCCGCCACGGTGCGCCGCGTGGTCGTGCGCTCCACCACGGCCGTGTACGGCTCCTCGCCGCACGCTCCGGCCGTGTTCACGGAGGACACCGAGCCCGTCGAGGTGGCGCACCACGGGTACGCCAGGGACGCCACGGAGGTGGAGACGTACGTCCGGGGCTTCGCCCGGCGGCGGCCCGACGTGACGACGACCACGCTGCGGTTCGCCAACCTCATGGGGCCCGGCGTCGACTCGCCGCTCACGCGCTACTTCTCGCAGCCCGTGCTGCCCACCGTGCTCGGCTTCGATCCGCGGCTGCAGTTCGTCCACGAGGACGACGCCGTCGAGGCGCTGTGCCGTACGGCCGGGACGGACCACCCCGGCGTGTTCAACGTGGCGGGCGACGGCGTCCTGCTGCTGTCGCAGTGCGCGCGGCGCACGGGCCGGCCGGTGGTCCCGCTGCCGTCCCCGGCCTTCCGCCTGGTCGGCGGGCTGGCCAGGGGCGCCCGGCTGGTCGACTTCTCGCCCGAGCAGCTCACGCTGATGAGCCACGGCCGCGCGGTGGACACCGCCAGGCTCACCGCCGAGCTCGGCTGGCGCCCGAAGTACGGCACGGCGGCGGCGTTCGACGACTTCCTGCGGTCCCGGGGCGGCCCCGGTCACCTGCCGCTCGCCGCGGTCGACTGGCTGGCCGGCCTCGTGACGAAGCGGTGACCCGATGAACGACTTCCAGGACCGGCGCGCGGCCGGGAACGGCCGTCCGGCCGGCCCCGGGAGCGGCGACGACTCCGGCGAGCGGCTCGCGGAGCTGTTCGCCTTTCTGCGCCGCAGGATCACCGGCGACTACGAGGTCGACGAGTTCGGCTTCGATCCCGAGCTGAACGACCGGGTGCTGCTGGAGGCGCTGCGCCCGTTGTACCGGCACTGGTTCAGGACCGAGACCCTCGGCCTGGAGAACGTGCCGGCCGACGCCGGGGCCCTGATCGTGGCCAACCACTCCGGCACGCTGCCGGTGGACGCGCTGATGCTCCAGGTCGCGGTGAACGACGAGTTGGGCCGGCCGCTGCGCCTCCTCGGCGCCCACCTGGTCTACCAGCTCCCCGTGCTCGGGCATCTCGCCCGCAAGTCGGGGCACACGCTCGCCTGCCCCGAGGACGCCGACCGCCTGCTGCGCAAGGGCGAGGTCGTCGGCGTCTTCCCCGAGGGCTTCAAGGGCATCGGCAAGCCGTTCTCCGAGCGCTACCGGCTGCAGAGGTTCGGCCGGGGCGGGTTCGTCGCCTCGGCGATCAGGGCCGGTGTGCCGATCGTCCCGTGCGCGATCGTCGGCGCGGAGGAGATCTATCCCAAGATCGGGGACGTCCCCTCGCTCGCGCGCCTGCTCGGCCTGCCGTACCTCCCGATCACGCCGCTGTTCCCCTGGCTCGGGCCGCTCGGCCTGGTCCCGCTGCCGTCGAAGTGGCTCATCGAGTTCGGCGAGCCGGTCCGCACCGACTCCTACGACCCGGAGGAGGCCGACGACCCCGCGGTGGTCTTCGACCTCACCGACCACGTCCGGGAGACCATGCAGCGGCGGCTCGACGCCCTGCGGCTGCGCCGGGGGGCCGCGTTCCCCCCGATCTGACGGCCGGTCTCGCGGTTCCGGTCCGCGTCAGAGGCTGGAGCGGTAGTGGCGGCGCAGCGCGATGCCGGCGGCGACGCCGCCCGCTATGGCCCCCGCCGTCGCCGCGATCGGCAGCCCGATCATGGTCGCCTTCCGGCCGGTCCGGAAGTCGCGGGTCTCCCAGCCGTTGTCCCTGGCGTGCTCGCGTAGCTCGCTGTCGGGGTTGATGGCGTACGGGTGGCCCACGAGCGAGAGCATCGGCAGGTCGTTGGACGAGTCGCTGTAGGCCGAGCACCGGGCGAGGTCGAGACCCTCGCGCCGGGCCAGCGCCCGTACGGCCTCGGCCTTGGCCGGGCCGTGCAGCAGGTCGCCGACCAGCCGCCCGGTGTAGGCGCCGTCGGCGGTCTCGGCGACCGTGCCGAGCGCGCCGGTGAGCCCGAGCCGCTGCGCGATGACCCGGGCCAGCTCCACCGGGGTCGCGGTGACCAGCCACACCCGCTGCCCGGCGTCGAGGTGCGCCTGGGCCAGCGCGCGGGTGCCCGCCCACACGCGGTCGGCCATCACGTCGTCGTAGATCTCCTCGCCCAGCCGGACGACCTCGTCCACCTTGAGCCCCGCGACGAAGGCGAGGGCCATCTCCTTGGCCCTGGCGATGTGCTCGGGGTTCTCGTTGCCCCGGACGCGAAACCACGCCTGCCCGACCGCGAACTTCGCCAGGTCGCGGGTGGTGAACAGGCCCCGCGAGGCGAGCCCGCGCGCGAAGTGGTAGATGGAGGCGCCGCGCATCATGGTGTTGTCGACGTCGAAGAACGCCGCCGCGGTCAGATCGGGCACGACCTCGGGGGCGGACACCGCCGCGGCGGCGGCCACCTCACCGGCGATCTCCGCCGCTTCCCTCCGTCGCAATAGCCGCCTCATGGCTCATCAGCTTAACCGGCGGACACCGTCCCCAACGTGAGCGGGACATGACGTGTCAGCGTCCGGAAGCCGTGAAAGTGTCGATGTAACGCAGGTACTGCGTGGCCTTGTCGCGATTCTCCCCGTCGAGTTTCGGCAGCAGCGGCTCCACCACCTTGCGCTGCTGACGCGCGAACCGCCGCGCCTCGCCGTCGGCATGGCCACGCAGCGCCACGCGGGTCAGCGCGGCCCTGGTCTTCGTCTCCATGTCGTCGAGCGTCTGGGCGATCAGCCGGCGGCGGTCGGGGGCGGCCTCGCCGATCAGCGACGCGGTCTCGGCCGCACGCAGCCGGGCCGCGGCCATCTCCCGCTCCGCCCGGTCCTTCTCGTCGTAAGCCAGGACGAGCACCGTCGACTCGGCCACCCGCTTCAGCGGGTACAGCACCTCGCCGGGCACCGCGTGGTACGTGCGCACGCCGGTGGCGAACATCCCGCTCAGCGCGACGCCGAAGACGAGGACGGGGCGCAGCCGGACGAGCAGGGACCGGCGGGGACGGGGCCGCCGGCTCCCGGCGTGGGAGGCGGGGGCGGCGGGGGGCGCCGCGTGCCTGCCCGCGGTGCGTTCGTCGGCGTGGGCACGCATGAGATCGGCCCGCAGCCGCTCGCGGAAGTCGGGGCTCGGGCCGCCGTTCACCAGGGACCGCAGGGCCGTCACGCGCGCGGCGACCCGCCGGGTGCGGGCCGAGGTCCGGCCGCCCTTCCGGCGCGAGGGTCGCCACCAGCCCATCACGGTTCCCGCCATCCCCCGCTCGACGTCGGCGACTGTCCTTTCCCGGCCGGATCGACCGTGCTGCGAAGATCCGACCTGCGACATGCCCAACGACAGGGTGTGGGAATGGTTACGGGCTGTCAGCGAGATCGTCCGGGAGTGCCCGGGCGAGTGCCCTTATCGCCCGGAACTGGAGGGCCTTGATCGCTCCGGCCTTCTTGCCCATGATCTTCGCGGTCTCCGCGAGCGACATGCCCTCCACGAACCGCAGGATCACGCATTCCTGCTGCTCGGGGCCGAGTTGCTTGAGCGCCTGCATGAGGCGCTCGTTCACCATGTTCGCGACGACCGCGTTCTCGGGGATGTGCGGGCCGTCCAGAGGTGTGTCGAGAATCACCGCGGTGGTGACCTCAAGCCGGTTGCGTCCCGACTTGTAGTGATCGGTGATCAGGTTGCGGGCGATGGTGACGAGCCAGGCGCCGAAGTCGCGGCCCTGCCAGGTGAAGTCGGCGATGCCCCGCAGCGCGCGCAGGAACGTGTCGCTCGTCAGGTCCTCGGCCAGCGCGTGGCTGCCCACCCGGAAGTAGACGTACCGGTAGACCAGGTCGAGGTAATGGTCGTAGAGGAGGCCGAACGCCTCGCTGTCGCCGGTCTTGGCGCGCAGCACGAGGCTTCGCATCTCGTCGTTCTCGCGGTCGTGTTCGTGGCTGTACTCGCGGCCGTGTTGTCGGCCACGGCCGCGCTCGGTGAGATCCGCGGAGCGCGCGGGCTGCGCGGATACGGCGGTGGCCGGAGGCGACAGCCCGGCCAACGGCCACAGGTTCGGCATCCGTTATCCCATGGGGGAAGGGGAGTCGGCGTGCGGCAACACTCTAGAAATCAACGGGAGATAACACAATCCGTTCGAGTGGAAGAACTCGCTGCCGGAGAACGGGCGCCACCGTGAAACACGGCGTCGGCGGTGCTCGGGCGCTGATCGGGGGACGGAACGGACGGGCCTCAGCCGGATGCGGAGGCCCGTCGGCGGCGCCGGATCCCGCACCCGTACAGGGTGACCGGCTACCCGTGCGAAGGCGTTGTCAGGCAGCATGGGTGCCACCATGGAAGTCCTCGTCGCTCTCCTCGCGTTCGCCGGCGCCCTGCTCGCCGGCATCACCACCGGCGTCCTCGTCGGGCGTCTCCGTGACGAGCCGGCCGGATGGCTGATCGCGTGGAGCATCGCCACGGGCGCGCTCGCGGTGTCGCTCGGTGCCGTCGCCGTCGGCCACCTCACCGGCTTCGGGTCCGTGACGTTCCGGGCGTACCAGATCACCGGGTCGCTGCTGGCCCCGCTGTGGCTGGCCGTGGGCGTGCTCCAGCTTCTCTCGGAGAAGGCGGCGGCCCGCTTCGCCGGGTGGCTGCTCGGCGCCGCTCTCACGGTCGTGGGCACGGTCATCATGGTGCTGGACCCCATCGTCGCCTCGGGGTTCGGCAAGACGCTGCCCGACGGCCCCGCCCACTGGGACCTGTGGCCCGAGTGGCTGCTGCGGGGCGTCCACGGCCTGGTGGTGTTCCTGCTCCTCCTCGCCCTCGGCATCGCGCTGATGAGCTGGCGCGACGGCGACGACTACGACGCCGACAACATGAACGCGACCGTGGTGCTCGCCCCCGCGGGCATGGCCCTCGCGGGCGCGCTGGAGTTCGGGCTTCCGGGGCTGCTGGTCGTCGCGCTGATGGCCGCCGCCGCCGGCGGCGTCTGGTACGCCGTGGCGCGTCCGCTCGCGCCGTACGACGACGAGGACGAGGACGAGGACGCGCCCGAGGAGGAGTGGCAGGACCGGCGCGGCGGGCGGGCCGACACCGCCCTGCGCGCCGAGAGCCGGGGGCCCTCCGAGACCAGGGTGCCCTCCGCCCCCTCGGGTCCGGCCGTCGCGGCGGGAGGCCCGGGAGGCCCTGGAGGTCCGGGAGCCAGGGGCGCGGCGGCGGGGGCGGTCCCGCCCGGCGCCGCGCCGCGCCGCTCGGGGCTGGGCGACCTGGTGGCCGAGTATCGCGCGGGCGAGCAGGGCGAGGTCGACTACGCGGCCCGCATGCGCCCCCCGGACGGCCGCCCGGAGATCCGCCCCGACGGGCGCCCGGAGGGACGGCCGCTCGCCGACGACTTCGGCGGGCCCGCGACCGGCCAGCTTCTGGCCGCCGACCAGTACGGCCAGCCGCGCCGGCCCGACTACGCCATGCCCGCCGGCCCGGCGGCCGGGCAGGACCGGGCGATGCCCGCGACGGGGGCGGTCTATCCGGGGGCGCCGGCGGGCGCCACCCCGGTGGGCGGGGCGGAGCTGCCCAGCCCGGCCGACCTCGCGGCGAGCTTCGGCGTGGGCTTCGGCAGGTCCCGGCAGGGCGTGAGCCCGGAGGGGGCGCAGCAGGCGGGCCGCCCGGCCCGGCAGGGGGGCTCGGTGAAGCCGTCCCCCGGCATCTACGGCCTGCTGACCGTGTTCACGCTGCTGGACGGTTCGGGCGAGGCGTTCGACAAGCTGGCGGAGGAGACGGTGGAGGCGGTGCAGCGCAACGAGCCCGACACGCTGCTGTTCGTCTGCCACGCGGTGAAGTCGGCCCCGCTCCAGCGCATCGTCTACGAGCTCTACCGCGACGAGGTGGGCTACGGCGAGCACCAGAGGCAGCCGCACATGGAGCGGTTCACCACCGAGCGGGTGAAGTACGTGCTGGCCGCCAACGTCATCGAACTCGCCGTCAACGCCGCCAAGGTCGTCCCGCTCCCCACCCGGATGTGATCCGGGGAGAGGGGCTCAGCGGGCGAGGGCGGCGCGGAGGCGGGCCTCGTCGACCCTCCAGTACGTGTGCTGGACGCCGTCGACCAGGACGACCGGGATCATCTCCCAGTATTCGGCCTGATCCTCCGGTGAGGCGGTGATGTCGCGTTCCTCCCACGGGACGCCGAGCTCGCCCGCCACCCGCTCGACGACCGCGCGGGCGTCGTCGCACAGATGGCAGCCGGGCTTGCCGAGCAGGGTGATCCGGTGATCCGCAGGAGCCATGCCGCCAGCGTAGTCACGCTTCCGGCGTCCTCACGATCCGCGTGCTCACGATCCCGGCGGACCCGGATCGGCGACCGGCGCACCCTCCTGGGACGCTGGTGAGCACGATCGACTTTGTGCATTGCTTCACAAAGGCACTAACCTGGATTCATTCCGTCGCATCCACCCTTGCGGCCGGGGGCGCACCGGCCGTCCGTCCCCCAGGAGTTCCGGCAAGTGATCCGCCGTATCCCGCAGGCACGCGATCGCGGTATCCCCGACGCCACCGTGGCGAGGCTGCCGCTCTATCTGCGTGCCCTGAACGGGATGGCCGAACGGGGCACGCCGACGGTGAGCTCGGAGGACCTGGCGGTCGCCGCGGGCGTCAACTCGGCCAAGCTCCGCAAGGACCTGTCTCACCTCGGGTCGTACGGAACCCGCGGTGTCGGCTACGACGTGCAGTACCTCATCTACCAGATCTCGCGTGAGCTTGGTCTCACCCAGGACTGGGCGGTGGCGATCGTGGGCGTCGGAAACCTCGGCCGGGCGCTGGCCAACTACGGCGGGTTCGCCTCCCGCGGGTTCCGCATCGCGGGCCTGCTCGACGCCGATCCGCACGTGGTCGGCGACCGCATCGCCGGTCTCGTCGTCGAGCACGCCGACGAGCTGGAGACGGTGATCAGGCAGCGCGGCGTGTCGATCGTCGTGATCGCCACCCCCGCCGCGCCGGCCCAGCAGGTCTGCGACCGTGTCATCGCGGCCGGCGTCACCAGTATTTTGAACTTCGCCCCCGTCGTCCTGGCTGTGCCTGACGGCGTAGATGTCCGTAAAGTCGATTTATCTATCGAACTGCAGATACTTGCGTTCCACGAGCAGCGCAAGGCTAATGGAGGACCCATCATGGCCGAGGAGTGGCCGGACGGGGTGGTCATGTGAGTGAGCCATCAGTGGGAGCGAGCTCATGAGTATCCTCGTCGTCGGCCTGAGCCACCGGACCACCCCGGTCGCCCTGCTCGAACGCGTGACGATCGGCGGGGACGCCCTCGTCAAGCTGCTGCACGACCTGCAGGCGGACGAGAACGTGTCCGAGGCGCTGGTCGTCTCCACCTGCAACCGCGTCGAGGTCTACGCCGCGGTCGACCGCTTCCACGGCGGCCTCGGCGCCGTGACGAACCTGCTCGCCGCGCACTCCGGCCTGCCGCACGAGCGGCTCGCGCCGCACCTGTACGTGCACTACGAGGACCGGGCGGTCCAGCACCTCTTCACGGTCGCCTGCGGGCTCGACTCCATGGTCGTCGGCGAGGGGCAGATCCTCGGCCAGATCAGGACCGCGCTCCGCCTGGCGCAGGAGGAGGGCACCGCCGGGACCACCCTCAACGAGCTGGCCCAGCACGCGCTGCGGGCCGGCAAGCGGGCGCACGCCGACACCGGCATCGACCGGGCCGGCGCCTCGCTCGTCGGGGTCGGCCTGACGCTCGCCGAGCGGGTCCTCGGGCCGATCGCCGGCAGGCGCGCCCTGGTGGTCGGCGCGGGCTCGATGAGCTCGCTGTCCGCCGCGACCCTCTCCCGCGCGGGCGTGACCGACATCGTCATCGCCAACCGCACCCGGGAGCGGGCCGAGCGGCTCGCCGAGACGGTCGGCGGGCGCGCCGCGGACCTGGCCGGCATCCCCGCCGAGCTGGCCGGGGCCGACCTCGTGATCTCCTGCGTCGGCGCCGGAACCCGCACGATCGACCCCGAGATGATCGGGGACCGCGACCGCCCGCTGTTCCTGCTCGACCTCGCACTGCCCCACGACGTGGACCCCGGCGTACGGGACCTGCCCGGCGTGACGCTCGTCGACCTGGAGTCGATGCAGCAGGACGGCGTGGGCGACGACGTCGCCGACGGCGGCCGGGCCGAGGCGATCCAGGAGGTCTGGCGCATCGTGACCGAGGAGGTCACCGCCTACCTGCACGCGGAGCGCGCCGCCCTGGTGACTCCCACGGTCGTGGCCCTGCGCAGCAAGGCCGCCGGAGTGGTGGAGGCCGAGATGGGCCGGTTGATGTCCCGCCTGCCCGGCCTCGACGGGCGGACCCGCGACGAGATCACCCAGACCGTACGGCGGGTCGTGGACAAACTGCTCCACGAGCCGACCGTACGGGTGAAGCGGCTGGCCGCCGCGCCGGGCGGCGACCAGTACGCCGAGGCGCTGCGCGAGCTGTTCGGCCTCGACCCGAACGCGCCCGACGCCGTGTCGTGCCTCGACCGCCTGGACGGCCTGGAGACCTTGGAAAACCTGGACAGCCTGAGGAGCCTGGACGGCATGCGGAGCCCGAAGAGCCCGGAGGTGGAGCGATGAGCACGCCTCTTCGTCTCGGCACCCGCAGGAGCCTGATGGCGACCACCCAGTCGGGGATCGTCGCCGAGCGGCTGACCGCCCTGACCGGCCGGGAGGTCGAGCTCGTCGGCGTCACGACGTTCGGCGACGTCTCCCGGGCCCACCTGACCCAGCTCGGCGGCACGGGCGTCTTCGTGAACGACCTGCGCGGCCGGCTGCTCGCCGGCGAGGTCGACTTCGCGGTGCACTCGCTCAAGGACCTGCCGACCAAGCAGGACGAGCGCATCGCGCTCGCGGCCATCCCCGAGCGGGACGACCCCCGCGACGCGCTCGTCGGCCCGGTGAGGCTGCGCGACCTGCCGCCCGGAGCCCGGGTCGGCACCGGGTCGCCGCGCCGGGTGGCCCAGCTGCGCCTGCTCCGGCCGGATCTCGACTACCTCCCCATCAGGGGAAACGCGGACACCCGCATCGGCAAGGTGACGTCGGGCGAGCTCGACGCCGTCGTGCTGGCCGCCGCCGGGCTGGCCAGGATCCGCCGGACCGGGGAGATCGCCCAGGTGTTCGAGGTCGGCGAGATGCTGCCCGCCCCCGGGCAGGGCGCCCTCGCCGTCGAGTGCCTGGCCGACCGTGACGATCTCGTCGAACTGCTGAGCGCCGTCGACGACCCGCTGACGCGGGCCGCCGTGGACGCCGAACGTTCGGTGCTCGCCGCCCTCGAGGCCGGTTGCGCGGCCCCGGTAGGTGCTTTCGCCTCCGGTGACGGGCACATTCTCAATCTGACCGCCACCGTCGTCGCCGTCGACGGCGCACGGTCGGTGCGCAAGTCCACCTCCGGACCTTCTCCGGCGGCAGTGGAGCTCGGCCGTGAACTCGCGGCAGCCATGATCGCCGAAGGGGCCGACACGTTGATGGGGGAGCAGGCCCATTGAGCCCCGCCGACCACACCACCCAGGCCCGATCCGGGTTCGTCGCCTTCGTGGGCGCCGGTCCCGGTGACGAGAACCTGCTCACGTTGCGCGGCGCCGACCTGCTGAGCAGGGCCGACGTCGCCGTCCTCGACCGCCGGGCGTACGGACCGCTGCTGCGCCACTGCCGCGAGGACGTCGAGGTCGTCGACATCTCCGCCGACGCGGCGGAGAACTCGGTGTCGCTGAAGACCATCCAGGCCGCCAAGGCGGGCCGCACCGTGGTGCGGCTGTGCTCGGGCGACCCGTCCTTCTTCTCCTCCGTCACCGACGAGGTGGCCGCCTGCGCCAAGGCGGACGTCGACTTCGAGATCGTGCCCGGCGTCCCGCCGGCCACGGCCGTGCTGACGTACGCCGGCATCCCGCCCGCGGCGTCGGCGCCGGAGTTCCGGATCGTGGACGCCGCGCAGGTGGACGACTGGGCGAGGCACGCCGACTGCGCGGGCACCCTCGTGATCTACAACGGCGTCGCGGACGCGGTCCCGATCAGCAAGGCGCTGATCGCGGGCGGCAAGCCCGACTCGACGCCGGTCGCGGTCACCAGCGACGGCACCACCACCGAGCAGTACACGGTGGTCTCCACGCTCGGGCGGCTCGGCCCCGACCTCAAGCACGCCGGGATGACCGAGCCCGCGCTGATCGTCGTCGGCGACGCGGTCGGCATGCGCGACCGCCTGTCGTGGTTCGAGACCAAGTCGCTGTTCGGCTGGCGGGTCCTGGTGCCGCGCACCAAGGAGCAGTCGAAGGGCCTGTCGGAACAGCTCCGCTCGTACGGCGCGGTGCCCGAGGAGGTGCCGACGATCTCCGTCGAGCCGCCCCGCACCCCGCAGCAGATGGACCGCGCCATCAAGGGCCTGGTCACCGGACGCTACGAGTGGGTCGCCTTCACCAGCGCCAACGCCGTCAAGGCCGTCCGCGAGAAGTTCGAGGAGTACGGCCTGGACGCCCGCGCGTTCGCCGGGCTCAAGGTCGCCGCGGTCGGCGAGGCCACGTCGCGGGCGCTGGTGGAGTTCGGCGTGAAGCCCGACCTCATGCCGACGGGCGAGCAGTCGTCCGAGGGCCTGCTGGCCGAGTGGCCGCCGTACGACTCGATGCTCGACCCGATCAACCGGGTGCTGCTGCCGCGGGCCGACATCGCGACCGAGACGCTGGTCGCGGGGCTGACCCAGCTCGGCTGGGAGTGCGACGACGTCACGGCCTACCGCACCGTGCGGGCCGCGCCGCCGCCCGCGCCGATCCGTGAGGCGATCAAGGGCGGCGGGTTCGACGCCGTGCTGTTCACGTCGTCCTCGACCGTACGGAACCTCGTCGGCATCGCCGGCAAGCCGCACAACGTCACGGTGATCGCGGTCATCGGGCCGCAGACGGCCAAGACGGCCGAGGAGTTCGGCCTGCGGGTCGACGTGATGGCCGACAGGCCGTCCGCCTCGGCCCTCGCCGCCGCGCTGGCGGACTACGGTGCGAAGATGCGCCACGCCGCGGTGTCGGCGGGCGAGGTGCCGCGCCGTCCCTCCCAGATGCGCCGGGGCGCGCGGCGCAGGGTGAAGTAGAACGCGTGAAGTAGAACGCGTGAAGTAGAACGCGTGAAGTAGCAGCGCGAGTGGATTCGATTCGCGCGCGGCCCGCGGGGGAGATCCCGCGGGCCGCGCGATCCAGAGCGGGGAGATCGTTGTGAACGCCCGATACCCGGTGGCGCGGCCCCGGCGGCTGCGCCGCACCGCCGCGATGCGGCGGATGGTCGCGGGGACGCGGCTGCACCCGGCCGAGCTCATCCTGCCCGTGTTCGTCAAGGAGGGCATCGCCGAGCCGCAGCCGGTGGGCTCCATGCCCGGGGTCGTCCAGCACACCCGCGAGTCGCTGCGCAAGGCCGCGCACGAGGCGGCCGAGGCCGGGGTGGGCGGGATCATCCTGTTCGGGATTCCGGCGCACAAGGACGCCCGGGGCTCGGGCGCCGACGACCCCGACGGGATCGTCCAGGCGGCCCTGCGAGACCTCGCCGCCGACCTGGGCGACGCGCTGGTCCTGATGACCGACACCTGCCTGGACGAGTACACCGACCATGGCCACTGCGGCCTGCTGACCGCCGACGGCGAGGTGGACAACGACGCGACGCTGGAGCGGTACGCGTCGGCGGCGGTCGCCCAGGCGGCTGCCGGGAGCCAGATGATCGCGCCGAGCGGCATGATGGACGGCCAGGTGGGGGCCATCCGCGCCGCCCTCGACGCGGCCGGGTTCGCCGAGATCCCGATCCTGGCCTACGCGGCCAAGTACGCCTCCGGCTTCTACGGGCCGTTCCGCGACGCCGCCGAGTGCGCGCCGCAGTTCGGCGACCGCAGCGCCTACCAGCAGGACCCGGCCGGCCCGGTCGGCGAGGCGCTGCGCGAGGTGCGTCTCGACCTGGCCGAGGGCGCGGACGCCGTCATGGTCAAGCCCGCGCTGGCGTACCTGGACATCCTGCGGCAGGTGCGCGACCTGGTCGAGGTGCCCGTCGCGGCCTACCAGGTCAGCGGCGAGTACGCGATGGTCGAGGCCGCGGCGGCCAACGGCTGGATCGACCGGGAGCGGGTGATCATGGAGTCGCTGGTCGCGATCCGCCGCGCCGGTGCCGACATGATCCTCACGTACTGGGCCACGGAGGTCGCCCGGGCACTATCCTGACCTCTCATCAGGGCCCTGCAAGGCGAGGGAAATCAGCAGGTACGTACCATCGTGCCTATCGCAGGGCGGCGGCGGCGACGGAATGTCCGGCGCACGCCGCCGGTTTCGGGCGTGGCCGGGGCAGCGTGGCGAGGCGCCGCCGGGGCCGCGCGGCAGGGCGTGTCTCGTCGGAGACCGCTTAGGTCGCTTGTGGGGAGGAGCGCCATGGTCGGAGTACCGCTGGCCCGTCGTGCGAAACGGCGCGCGCATCACGCGCCACCGAAGATGACGTCGGTGCTCGAGTACGCCCAGCTGGGCTGGGCGAGCTGTATGGGAGCCCATCCGCTGGCCGAGGGGGGCAGGGCGTGCTCCTGTGACCGGGTGGGCTGTCCCGACCCCGGCATGCACCCGCTGTCGCCCGCCTGGCAGATGCAGGCCACGACGGACACCGCGCTGCTGACGCGGTGGTGGAAGCAGGATCCGGACGCGAACGTGATCCTGCCCACCGGCAGGGTGTTCGACGTCTTCGACGTGACGGCCGAGGCGGGCCGCCCCACGCTGGCGGCCATGGACGCCGCGGGCTTCGACACCGGCCCGGTCGCCGAGAACGGCGACCGGGTGCTTTTTTTCGTGGCCACGCGCGGCGCCCCCGAGGACGAGGACGAGTGGTGGTCCTGCCACCTCGACGCGGGCCCGGAGACCATCGACAGCACGCCAGGGCTGCGCTGGCACTGCCGGGAGAGTTACGTGCTCGCGCCGCCGTCCACCACGCCGTCCGGCGGGACCGTGAGCTGGATCAGGCCTCCCGACGGGCGTCCCCTGCCCGACCCGCTGCGCGTCCTCGACCTGCTCGCCGACTTCTGCGAGTAGTCTCCGCGAGTGGTTCTCGCGAGCGGTTCCCGGTACGACCACCGCGCCGGCCGGCCCGTAACCTGGAGGGCGTGACTCGTACGCAGACCTCCGAGGACCTGTTCGACCGCGCCCGCCGGATCGTCCCCGGCGGGGTGAACTCGCCGGTGCGCGCCTTCGGCGCCGTGGGCGGCACGCCCCGCTTCATGGCCTCCGGTGAGGGGCCGTACATCACCGACGTGGACGGCAACCGCTACGTCGACCTGGTGTGCTCCTGGGGCCCGATGATCCTGGGTCACCGGCACCCGGCGGTCGTGGAGGCGCTGGAGGAGGCCGTCGCCCGCGGCTTCTCCTTCGGCACGGCGACCGAGGGGGAGGTCCTGCTCGCCGAGGAGATCGTCGCCCGCGTGGCGCCGGTCGAGAAGGTCCGCCTGGTCAGCTCGGGCACCGAGGCCACCATGTCCGCCGTACGGCTCGCCCGCGGCTTCACCGGCCGGGCGAAGGTCGTGAAGTTCGCCGGCTGCTACCACGGCCACGTCGACGCGCTGCTGGCGTCCGCCGGCTCGGGCGTCGTCACCTTCGGCCTGCCGGACACCCCGGGCGTCACCGGCGCCTCGGCGGCCGACACGATCGTCCTGCCGTACAACTCGGTCGAGGCGGTCGAGGAGGCCTTCCGCACGTTCGAGATCGCCTGCGTGATCACCGAGGCGTGCCCGGCGAACATGGGCGTCGTGCCGCCCGCCGACGGCTTCAACGCGCGCCTGCGTGAGCTGTGCACCGAGCACGGCGCGCTGCTGATCGTCGACGAGGTGCTCACCGGCTTCCGCGTCTCCGCCTCCGGCTGGTACGGCGTCGACCCCGTCGAGGCCGACCTCATGACGTTCGGCAAGGTGATGGGCGGCGGGCTGCCCGCCGCGGCGTTCGGCGGCCGGGCGGAGGTCATGGCCGCGCTCGCCCCCGAGGGCCCCGTCTACCAGGCCGGGACGCTGTCGGGCAACCCGCTCGCCTGCGCGGCCGGGCTGGCCACGCTGCGCGCCTGCGACGACGACGCGTACGACCGCATCGACGCCTCCGCCCTGGTCATCGGGCGGGCCGCCTCCGACGCGCTGGCCGCCGCCGGGGTGCCGCACCGCCTCCAGCGCGCGGGCAACCTCTTCTCGATCTTCTTCACCGACACCCCGGTCACCGACTTCGAATCGGCCCGCACCCAGAACACCGACGCGTACCGGGCGTTCTTCCACAGCATGCTGGACCAGGGCGTCTACCTGCCGCCGTCGGCGTACGAGGCGTGGTTCCTGTCGGCCGCCCACGACGACGAGGCGCTCACCCGGATCGCCGAGGCCCTGCCCCTGGCCGCGAAGGCCGCCGCCCAGGCCGCCGGCGCCTGAGACGGCCGGCTGCCGCCCTTGCCGGTCATGTACGCGAGAGCCGGCGGCAGTACGCGTATCCGATGCCCCGGGCCGCCCCGGTCACCACCGCCGTCCTCCGTCAAGCGCCACGGGTGAACTCCAGCCCGATCTGCTGCGCGATCCCGAAGTAGTCCTCCAGGTGCCACGTCCGCACGATCCGGCCTCCGGCCATCTGGTGGAAGTCCGACGCCCGGAGCTCGACCTCGCGGCCCGTGCCCTCGACGCCGAGCAGCTCCCCGGTGTGCACGCCGCGGCCGACCGAGCGCACGGCCACCATGTCACCGGACTCGACGAGGTGCTCGATCGTGACGGTCAGGCCGGAGAACACCCCTCGTAGGTGATCGATGCTCCTCTTCCATCCGTCGGGGCCGGTCGCGCTTCGCAGGGCCGGGACGGCCTCCCAGTCAGGGGCGAGGGCCTCGTCGACCAGCGCCGTGTCACCGGTGGCCAGGGCCTCGTAGAAGCGCCGGGCCGCGATCTCGTTCTCGGTAGCCATGAGTCCACGCTAGGGACGCGCGTCACGGCTGATCAAAGGCCTGTTCCGCAACACGTCATACGCTTCCGGTATGACGGATCTCGACCTACGGCTGCTGCGCTACTTCACCGTCGTCGCGGCGCACCTGCACTACGGCCGTGCAGCGGACGAGTTGCGCGTCGCGCAGCCGTCGCTGAGCCGGCAGATCAGCCGTCTTGAGGCCGAGGTGGGCGCGCGGCTTCTCGACCGCACGCGGCAGGGCACCCGGCTCACCGAGGCGGGAGAGGCCTTCCTCCCGCACGCGCGCGCGTTGCTGCGCGCGTCGCAGCAGGCCGTGGCCGTCGCCCGGGCCGCCGCGCAGCCCACGCGGATCACCATCGGCTACACCGCGGGCCTCATCGTCACGCCGGCGGTGCGGGACCTGCGGCACAGGCATCCCGACGCCGACGTACGCACGCTGCACCTGGAGTGGAACGAGCCGCGTGAGGCGCTGCTCGACCGGCGGGTCGACGCGGTGGTCACCCGGCTGCCGCTGCGAACCGGCGGCCTGCGCGTGACGATCCTCTACGACGAGCCGAAGATGCTGCTCGTGCCGATCGGGCACCGGCTGGCCGGCAAGGAGTCCGTCACTCTCGACGACATCGAGGGCGAGCCGATCCCCCGCTTCCCGGATCCCGAGTTCGACGCGTACTGGCGCGTCGACCCGCGACCCGGAGGCCGTCCCGCGCCCGACGGGCCCCTTGTCGAGACCATCGAGGACAAGCTCGAACACATCGCCGCGGGGCAGGCCGTGGCCATCGTCCCGGCCGCCCTGTACGCGGCCGGCATCCGCCCCGACCTCACCACGATCCCGCTGCACGGCGTCGAACCGGGTCACGTCGTCGTGGCGACCCGGGCCGCGGACCGCGGCCGGCTGGTCGCCGCGTTCCACACGTCGGCCCGCGACCACCTCCGCGGCTAACCCCAGCCCGCGCCTCACTTCACCAAGGTCAGCGGGGGGTGGGGGAGGGAGTGGGAGCGGGGGCCCTGTGGGGGCGGGTGTTGGCGTAGAGGAGGCCGGCGAGGATGAGGGCGCCGGCGGCGACCGTGAGCGGGGAGACGGGCTCGCCGGTGAACAGGGCGGCGGTGGCGAGTCCGAAGACCGGCACCAGCAGGCCGTACGGCGCGACGAGCGAGGCGTCGTACCGGGTGAGAAGCCATCCCCAGACGGCGAACCCGCCGAGGGTCGACAGAAGTGCGGTGTAGAGCACGGCGCCCACGCCCTCCACGGTGAACGACCCCAGCGAGGACGGGCCCTCGGTCAACAGGGCCAGCGCCAGGAGGGGCGGCGCCGAGACGGCGCTGACCCACACCATGAAGCGGAGGGAGTCGGGCGGCGCGGCCCTGCGGGTGGCGACGTTGCCGAGTCCCCACCCGGCCGCCGAGGCCACACACAGCAGGAACGCCCCGAAGGGGATCGCCCCCGACTCCGCGACGACACCGGCCGCGATCAGGCCCAGGCCGGCGAAGGCCACGACCGTACCGGTGACCCGGCGCCGTCCGAGCCGCTCGCCGAGCAGCGCGGTCGCGAACAGCGCGGTGAAGACCGCCTGCACCTGGATGACCAGTGAGGTCAGCCCGGCGGGCATGCCGGCGCGCATGCCGAGCAGCAACAGGCCGTACTGGGCGACGCCGAGCGACGCGCCGGTGGCCAGCACCCACCGCCAGGGCACGCGCGGTCCTCCGGCGACCAGTACGGCGGGGAAGGCGGCCAGCAGGAACCGGAGGGCGGCGTACGTGAGCGGCGGGTAGTGCTTCAGGCCCGTCTGCATGACGACGAAGTTGCAGCCCCAGACGGCGGCGAGCGCGACGGCCAGAGCCAGGTGGCGGGGGCGCATGGATCGGTCGCCCGGAAGGTCAGCGGGAGTGACGCCGGTCCCGGCTCTGCCTGGCCTGCTTCGCCAGAGTCTCCAGGTAGGAGGTCTGCTCGGTACGGGTCGGCTTCGTGAAGAACTTGTTGAAGATTCGCATGAGTAAATCATCGCATCGCTAAACAGTTGAGCACAACCGAGTTTTTCTTACCCGGACGGTTTAGACTATCTACATGTTGGATCTGAACCGGCTGAAGGCACTGCACGCGGTCGCCGTCTACGGGTCCGTGGGCGCCGCCGCCGAGGCGCTGATGGTGACCCCGTCGGCGATCTCCCAGCAGCTCGCCAAGCTCGAACGGGAGACCGGCGCGGTCCTGATCGAGCGCAACGGCCGCGGGGTGAAACTCACCGACGCGGCCGGGCTGCTCGCCGACCACGCCGAGCGCATCCTCGCGCTCGTGGAGACGGCGGAGGCCGACTTCGAGGCGCTGCGCGGGGAGGTGGTCGGCAGGCTGAGCATGGCCGCCTTCCCCACCGCGGCGCGGGGCATCGTGCCGCGCGCCCTCACCACACTGAAGAGGCAGCACCCCGACCTCGACCTGCTCGTCTACGAGCGGGAGCCCGAACGGCAGATCCGCGAGCTGTCGCGCGGCGACCTCGATCTCGCCGTCCTCCAGGACTGGCTCAACCGGCCGATGGCCCTGCCTGAGGGGCTGTCGCGCACGGCGCTGCTCGACGACGTGGCCGACGTCGTGGTGCCGGCCGACCACCCGCTGGTGGGCGCCGACCGGGTGCGGCTGAGCGACCTCGACGGCGAGAGCTGGATCAGCTCGACCCCCGGCACGGTCTGCCACGACTTCCTGGTGTTCCTGCTGCGTTCCGAGGAACGGGAGCCGCACATCGTCTCCATGGCCGACGAGTACCCCACCCAGCTCGCGCTGGTCGCCGAGGGCCACGGATGCGCGCTCATCCCGCGGCTCGGCCGGGGACCGCTGCCGGAGGGCGTCGCCGTCCTGGCCGTCCAGCCGCCGCCGGTCAGGCGGATCTACGCGGTGTGGCGGACCGACGCCGCGAGGCGTCCCGCGATCCGCGCCGCCGTAGAGGCGCTGCGCTCCGCGTGCCCGGAGCCGTCCGGTGGGTAGGCTGTGCAGGTCATGACAGAGATGACCATCGTTCACCTGCTCCGGCACGGAGAAGTCCACAATCCCCGCGGCGTCCTGTACGGCAGGCTGCCGGGTTACCACCTGTCCGAGACCGGCCGCCGGATGGCCGAGATCGTCGCCAAGGCCGTCGCGGGCAGGGACATCGTCGCGGTCTGGAGCTCGCCGATGGAGCGCGCCCAGGAGACCGCGGAGCCGGCCGCGCAGGCTTTGGGCCTGGAGATCACCACCGACGAGCGTCTCATCGAGGCGGGCAACGTCTTCGAGGGCCTGCGGATGACCGGCGGCGACACCGTCTTCCGTGATCCCCGCTCCTACCGCCACTTCAGGAACCCGTTCCGGCCGTCCTGGGGCGAGCCGTACCGCGAGGTCGTGGCCCGCATGAAGTCGGTGGTGGACGACGCGCGGGCGGCGGCCCGCGGCCACGAGGCGCTGCTGGTCAGTCATCAGCTGCCGATCTGGGTCATCCGGCTCGCCGCCGAGGGCAGGCGGCTGTGGCACGACCCGCGCAGGCGTCAGTGCGCGCTGGCCAGCCTCACCAGCCTGACCTTCGAGGGGAACCGGCTCATCAGCGTCGGTTACAGCGAGCCCGCCGGGGCGCTGCTGCGGGAGGTCGCGCAGCCGCAGGGCGAGGCCGCGCTGTTCGAGCAGGCCGACGCGGCCCTCCCGGAGGCGTTGCGCGCTCATCCCGAGGAGGCCGACGGGGCCCGTCCCCGGGCGGTGCGCGTCGACACCGAGGCGGTGCGCGTCGATTCCGAGGAGACGGCGACCGGACCGGAGGACGAGGAGACGCCCGGCCCGCGAGCGATGCCCGGGGCGTGATCGTTCCCGGGTGACGTCACGCACGTGGCCGTGTCCCGGCGATCCGCGCCCCGGCGACCCCGTGCCCGGGCGACCTGTGCCCCGGCGACCCCGTGCCCCGGAGAACCGGGCACCCCCACCGGTCGGTAGGCTTACAGCTCTACCGGTTGTAGTACAAGGAGATCCATCTCCCGTGTCCGCCAAGCGCCTGACCGCAACGCGCCTGACCGCGCTCGCCGCCGCGGCCGCGGCCGTCACGGCCCTCGCCGGTTGCGCGGGCGGCCAGGAGGCCCAGCCCCGCTCCGGCGACACCCGTTTCGTCGCGGGCGACGGCCGGGTCGAGTTCTTCACCGCGGCGCAGCGCCAGAAGGCGCCCGCGATCGAGGGACAGACCCTGGACGGCGGCAGCGCCACGCTCACTACTGGCAAGGTCCACGTGCTGAACTTCTGGGCCTCCTGGTGCGCGCCCTGCCGGGCCGAGGCGCCCGTGCTCAAGGACATCGCGGCGACCACCAAGCCGAAGGGCGTGGAGTTCCTCGGCGTCAACTTCAAGGATCTCCAGGCGTCCGCGCAGGCGTACGACCGCTCGGTGAAGCCGGGCTATCCGAGCATCTACGACCAGAGCGGCAAGACGCTGCTGAAGTTCCAGGGCACGGTGCCGCCCGCCGCCATCCCCTCCACGCTGATCATCGACGCCCAGGGCCGCATCGCCGCCCGCGCGCTCGGCGCCGTGAAGTACGACGACCTCCTCGCGGCCGTCACCAAGGTGACCGATGAGTGACCTCGGCAGCACCGTCGCGACGGGCTCGCTGCTGCTCGCCGCGCCGATCGCGGCGGCCGCCGGGCTCGTGTCGTTCGTCTCCCCGTGCGTGCTGCCGCTGGTCCCCGGCTACCTGTCGTACGTCACGGGCATGAGCGGCGACCCCAGGCGGAGCCGGATGGTGCTGGGCAGCGCCTTGTTCGTGCTCGGGTTCGCGCTGGTGTTCGTGCTCGGCGGGGCGCTGTTCGGCGGCCTCGGCGCGGCGCTGCAGGGCAACGCCGACGTGATCAGCAGGGTTCTCGGAGTGGTGACGATCGTCCTCGGGCTGGCCTTCGTGGGCGTGCTGCCCGGCCTCCAGCGGGACGTGCGCATCCACCGGCTGCCCGCCGCCGGGCTCGCGGGGGCCCCGCTGCTCGGCGTCGTCTTCGGCCTCGGCTGGACGCCGTGCATCGGCCCGACGCTGGCGGTGGTCATGACGCTCTCGGTGAACCAGGGCAGCGCGCTGCGCGGCGCGGCCCTCGCCTTCGCGTACGCGCTGGGCCTCGGCCTGCCGTTCGTGCTGGCCGGGCTGGCCTACCGCAAGGCCCTCCACGCGTTCCGGGCGGTCCGCCGGCACACCCCGCTGATCACCAGGGTCGGCGGCGGCATGCTCGTGGCCGTCGGCGTGCTGCTCGTGACCGGGCAGTGGGCGGAGATCATCGTTCACCTGCAGGTGTGGGTCGGCGGATTCAGGCCGGTGATCTGATGAGCGCGCCCGACGACCTCGCACGCGCCGTACGGGACGAGCCCGCGCTCCTCGACGAGGCGGCGCCGCGCGACGAGACGGCGGCCGGTGCCGGGACGGAGGCCGGGGACGCGGCGCGGGAGCCGGCCAGGCCGGTCGGCCTGGGCCTGACGGGATGGCTGCGCTGGGCCTGGCGCACGCTCACCTCGATGCGCACCGCGCTCATCCTGCTGTTCCTGTTCGCGCTCGGCTCGGTGCCGGGCTCCGTCTATCCCCAGCGTGGCGTGGACCCGGGCAGGGTCGCGCAGTACTTCAAGGACAGTCCCACCCAGGCGAAGTGGCTCGACCGCTTCTGGCTGTTCGACGTCTTCACCTCGCCCTGGTTCGCCGCGATCTACCTGCTGCTGTTCGTCTCGCTGGCCGGGTGCGTGTTCCCGCGCGCGCTGGCGCATCTCAGGGAGATCCGGCGCAGGCCGCCCGCCGCGCCGCGCAACCTCCTCCGCCTGCCGCACTCCGAGGAGTTCGAGGGCGATCTCACCGTGGACCGGGCCGCCGCCGTGCTCCGGCGCAGGCGCTTCCGGGTGGTCACCGGCGACGGCTGGGTGGCGGCGGAGAAGGGCTATCTCCGCGAGACCGGCAACCTGCTCTTCCACATCGCGCTGCTCGTGCTGCTGTTCGCCGTCGGCGCCGGTGGCCTGTACGGCTACCGCGGCAACGTGCTGGTGGTGGAGGGCGACGGCTTCTCCAACGCCGTCGCCGCCTACGACCGCTTCATGCCGGGCAGCCGGGTCACCGCCGAGTCGCTGGAGCCGTTCTCCTTCACGCTGAAGGACTTCGAGGCCAGCTACGTCGCCGCCGGGGCCAAGCAGGGCCAGCCGCTCGACTACCTCGCGCGGCTGGAGGTGCAGGACTCCCCGGAGTCCGCGCCTCGCCAGGTGGACCTCAAGGTCAACGAGCCGCTGGACGTGAGCGGCACGCTGACCTACCTCATCGGGCACGGCTACGCGCCCACGTTCCGGGTGACGGACGGCGAGGGCCAGGTGGCCTACGACGGCCCGGTGCCCTGCCTGGCCGGCGACCAGGCGACGTATACGTCCGAGTGCGTCATCAAGGTGCCGGACGCCCGGCCGTCCCAGCTCGGCTTCCTGGCCCGCTTCCTGCCCACGACCGTGCCGAACGGCGACGCCTGGGTGTCGGTCTTCCCCGGCGCGGCCAACCCGACCGTGCAGGTCTTCCCGTTCGCGGGCGACCTCGGCCTGCGGTCGGGCCGGCCGCAGTCGGTGTACCAGCTCGACACCACGCGCCTGAAGCCGCTCGGCAAGATGGCCGCCCAGCCGGCGCCGCTGAACGTGGGCGACACCAAGGAACTCGCCGACGGCGCGGGAAAGATCCAGTTCACCGGCGTCAAGGAGTGGATCAGCCTCCAGGTCACCTACGACCCGGGCCGGGAGCCGGCGTTGCTCGCGGCGGCGGCCGCGGTGATCGGGCTCGTGCTGTCACTCACGATCCGCCGCCGCCGCGTCTGGGTGCGGGTGAAGGACGGCAGGGCCACGGTGGGAGGATTGACCCGCACCGAGGGCGGCGGCGCGGCCTTCGCCGAGGAGTTCGCGCAGATCGTCACCGCCCTGCGCGGCGGCCCGCCCACCGAGGACGCCACACCGGACGAGACCCGGGACGACGACGAGCCGGGCAGGCCCGGAGCGCCCGTCCCGGGCGACTCCGCGATCGTCGCCGGGCAGGCCGAGCCGGACGAGCCGCCCACCGGAACCGCCGCACCGGGCGTCCGCCCGGACGAGGAGTGAATCATGCCCGCCCCGGTCAGCCAAGCCGTCAACGACACTCTCGCCATGGTGAGCGACCAGCTCATCCTGGTCACCGTGCTGCTGTATCTCGCCGCGATGATCTGCTTCGCGCTGGAGCTCGCCTTCGGCCGGGTCCGTACGGCGGAGCCCGCGCGTACGCGTGAACTCGTCGGCGCGGGCGGCCCGGCACTCCCGGCGGAGGACCCCGCGGAGGGCGCGGCCGGGGCCGTCCGCACGCCGCCGCAACCGGCGGGGTGGGCGGTCCGGGCCGGCGTCGCCGGCGTGGTCCTCGCCTGGATCGCGTGGGCCGGCAACCTCGCCGGCATCCTCACCCGGGGCATCGCGGTGGACCGGTGGCCGTGGGCCAACATGTACGAGTTCGTGGTGGCCATCTGCTTCGCGGCCGTCACCGCGTTCCTCGCGCTGCTGATCCGCCAGCCGATCCGTTACCTCGGCGCGTTCGTGACGGTGACCGCGGCGCTCGGGCTGGGCTTCGCCGTGCTCTTCCTGCACGTCCAGGCGGGCCCGGTGATGCCCGCGCTGCACTCCTACTGGATCGCGATCCACGTCACCGCCGCGATCGTGGCCAGCGGGCTGTTCATCGTGGCGGGCGTCTGCGCGATCCTCTACCTGATCCGCCAGGACGGGCGGCCGTCGGTGCTGCCCGCCAGGGAGACGCTGGAGCGGGTCGCGCACCGCGCGATCGTCATCTCCTTCCCGATCTGGACGTTCGCCGTCATCGCCGGCGCGCTGTGGGCCGACCGGGCGTGGGGCCGCTACTGGGGCTGGGACCCGAAGGAGGTGTGGGCGTTCGTCACGTGGGTCGTCTACGCCGCCTATCTCCACGCGCGGGCGACGGCCGGATGGCGCGGCAAGGCCGCCATGATCATTTCGTTGGTCGCCTTCGGCTGCCTGCTGTTCAACCTGGTCGGCGTCAACATCTTCTTCTCGGGGCTGCACTCCTACGCCGACGTGCCCAAGTGACCCCGGCGTCCGTCCGGCGAGGGGCCGCCGGCGGACGGCTTCTGCGGGTGCTCCCGCGGGTGGGGGTGCCGGGCCGGGCGTGAGGGGCCGCCCGGTCGCCGGTCGTCCGGCTGCGGTCGGTCGTCGGTCAGTCGGCGGTTGTGGGTGGGTCGCGGCGGTTGCGTGTGGGTCGTCGGGTCAGTCGTCGCCGCGCAGACGGCGCTCCAGGCTGCTCAGGAAGTCCGGGTCGTCGTCGGGCCCGCGCGGCGCGTCGCCGCGCCGGGACCACGCCCCGCCCCGGCCGCCCGCCTGGGCCTCCGCCTGCGCCCCCGGACCGCCCACGGCGCCGTTCGGGCCGTACACGGAGTGCACCGCCCGGGGACGGCCCACGAGGAGCCAGGTCAGGGCCCCGACGCCGGCCAGGAAGACCACGATGAGGACCCATACGAACTTGGGGAGGTTGCGCATGTCCTCCTCGGGGGTCGTGATCACGTCGAAGAGGCAGTAGAGCCAGAAGGCAAGCAGCGCCAGGCCGATAATCACGCTAGGCATGCCCACACGGTAAGCCATGCCGGCGACTGATCGTGTCCCGCTTCGGGGTGACGTGGACAGCCGGGCATCGTACGGTGGACCGGTACACGGCGTCCGGAGACCGCGCCCGACGGAACGCGGAGCCTGCCGGAGACGCCGGTGGAACCACGTGACGGAAGCCCTGAACAGAACCAGCAGCCTGACGAATTCGGCCTGAACAGAGGGGTGCGATGGCGGAGCCGGGCGACAGGGGCCGCCACCGGCGCGGAACGCGGTGGTGGCAGCGAGGGCCCTACGTGTCCTCCCACCGCCGCACCGACGTCCCCGGACGCGCGGAGGACCACGCCCCCGACCGCACCTCCGACCGTGGCCCCGACCGTTCTGCCGATCGCGCCTCCGACTGGGGCTCCGGCCGCCCCTTCGATCGAGGCGCCGAGCGGTCCTCGGAGCGGGCTCGCGACCGTTCTTCCGACCGCGCTTCCGACCGAGGCGCCGAGCGGGCCTCGGAACGGCCGTGGGAGCGGGCGCAGAACCGGCCGCCGGAGTGGGGCGTCGACTGGGCCGCCGAATGGGGCGCAGAATGGTCGCCCGAGCGGCATCCGGAGCGGGTGTACGCCGTGACCGCGCCGGTGGTCGACGACCGTCCCCAGTACACCTGGCAGGACTTCGAGCTCGACGACCTGCCGACCCGGGCGGCGCCCCATGCGCCCGACACCCCCGACCTGCGGGACGGCAGGAAACACTGCGGGCCGCTGGAACGCGTCCTGTTCCGTGAGTGGGACGCCGCGGAGGGTCCGCCCTCCGCCGACGCCGTACGGGCCGTGGACAGCCTCGCCCGGCTGCCGGAGCAGCTGAAGACCAAGCTCGCCATCGGGCTCGACGGCATCTACGTGGGCCGGGGCGGAGTGCCCGACCTCGACGACATGGGTTACCTGCGCGGCGCCCCGCTGCCCTCCGGCCGGGCCACCTGGGACATCTGCGCCGGTGCGTACGGCGACCGCAAGATCGTGGTGGGGGACCGGCCGTCGCCCACGCCGGACGTGATGATGCACGAAGTCGGGCATGCGCTGGACGACGTCGACGCCGGTCCGGGAGAGTGGGTTTCGGACTCACCGGAGTTCGCGGCGCTCTACGAGGAGTGCCTGCCGCTGCTCGCGTCGTCGTTCCACCGGCAGCCCGGCGGCCTGGGGCGCAAGGAGTTCTTCGCCGACGCGTTCGCGGCGATCGCGTCCCGGCAGCGCCCGGCGCTGGTGGACATGCTGGGCGGTGACACGCGGACGGCCCTCAACGTCATGCTCTTCTTCAACAGGCGCTACGGAATCTAGGTGATTCGGATGTACGTTATCCGGCTCGGCGACGGGACGCTGCGCGTGCCCCGGTCCCTGACCACCGATGACGGGCGCCTCATCGGCAACGCGTACGTCGAGGTCGCACCGGGGGAACCCGGTTACGAAGGCTGGCTGGCCGAGTCCATCACCGAGCAGGAGGACGCCGAGCGACGCCGTCGCTGGCGGGAGGGCGACGACGCGCTGGAGCAGGCGTTCCTGGCCTTCAAGGCGGAGCAGGACCGTTGATCCCCGGCAAGGGAGCAGGACGAGCCGGGAGGGCCTGTTACGGCAGCCTGAAATCGAGGTGGGACTGACTCCGGTGACCCTGCGGCGTCCGGGTAGCGCGCAGGATCACCCGGTGCTGGTACTGCGTCAGACTCGCGGGGAGTCGCCGTTCGGCCGATCGGCCGTGAGGACGTCCTCTCCGCGAAGGAGGGCGTGTACTTCCGATTCACGGAACCGCCGATGCCCCCCGGGGGTACGGATGCTGCTGATACGCCCGGCCGCGGCCCAACGGGTCACGGTCTTCGGGTCGACCCTGAAGAGAGCCGCAACCTCTCCAGGAGTCAGCAGTCGCTCGCTGCTACTCTCCACAATCTCTCCCCCTCGCGTCCCGCGTCCTGCAGCGGGCGGACAGGTAACCAGTGTGCCGAGCGAAGCCTGATTTATCCGTGGTTTTCGGAGAAGATCACGGGTTGTTACCGGCTCAGTGCCCGATTGTTATATGATAGAGCCTCTTTGGGGCGCTCATGGGTGTTTCTTTACAAAAGCGCCTTGTTGTGAACACTAGCAGTGCTTGCAGCAGATGCGAAGAGCGACCAGCGCACCGGGAGAGTGACGTAACCTCGACGCTGTGCATCCGGTTGTCGTTTACACCCTTTCGCGCCTCGGCCTGTTCGCGGTCGCGGTCGGCGTCCTGTATCTCGTCGGCCTGCGGTCGTTCCCGCTGCTGCTGGTCGCCGTGCTGGTCAGCGGTCTGGCCAGCTACGTGCTGCTGTCGAAACAGCGCGACGCGGTGAGCGAGCGCATCGCCACGAAACGTCGGGGACCCGGGAACTCCTAGGCCGCCGGGAACATGCCGACCCGGGCATGGTACTCATGCCCGAGCTCCGTCGTGTCGCTTCCCACCAAAAGACCTGTCTTTACGGTCAGGAAGGCCTTTACCCCGATTCCCCTTTCCCGCGTCGGGTTCCATGTCAGCGCACGGCCCGTCACGGGGTGTATCGCCCCTATGCCCGGCCTGGGGACCGCTCCCGCGCCGGCCGTGTCGGACCCTCGCGGGTTGTTCAGCCAGCGCTGGTGACCACCCACGTAGACGGCCGAACCGGTCACCGCGACCGCGTACAGGGAGTCGCCCCCGGTCAGGTTGACCCAGGTCGGACGGATCGCGTCGCCCTTCGCGTACGTCTCGAACCTCGCGGCGGAGTCGCACAGCTTGGTGGTGCGCGGCGCCGGGCCGCCCGTCGTGACGACCACGAAGTAGCGGCCGTCGGGCGACAGGTCCAGCCCCCGGACGTACGAGGGGAAGTCGGGCTTGCAGGCAGGGGCGTACGCCTCCGTGTGCCAGCCGGCCACCCGGCCCGTCGTCAGGTCGATCACCCCGAGCTGCGGGCGGCGCAGCCCGTCGAGCGTGGTGAACGAGCCGTCCACGACTAAGCGGTCGGACGTCGCGGCCATGGCGTAGATCCCGGCCCCGCCGCCGCGCCCGCCGCCGGGGGTGACGGTGAAGCGGGGGTCCACCGCGCCGGTGCCGGCGTCCACGCGGGCGAGGGCGGTGCGCGCGCTGCGGCCGATCCTGGCGAAGTCGCCGCCGACGTAGAGCGCCCCGCCGAGACGTACCAGGCTGGTCACCTCTCCCGCGTAGACGGGCGCGGAGAAGGAGGAGACGGGAGCGCCGTCGGAGACGCGCAGCCGGGTCAGCCCTCGGGACGGCCAGGTGAACGCACCGCCCACGTAAACGGTGCCGCCGGGGCCCGGGGCCAGGGCGGACACCGGCCCGTCGAGGTCCGGCGCGAAGCCGGGCAGGACGCGGCCGGTGGGCAGGTCGAAGGCGAAGACGTTGGCGCGCGGCAGGTCCGCCCCGCCGCGGGCCTCCCGCACCGCGCTGAACTCGCCGCCCACCACGACGGTGCGGCCGACCAGCGCGAACGCGGTGACGATGCCGTCGAGCACGTGCGGAGTGGTGTTCACGGGGTTCTCCGACACCACGTGGGGCTGCCGGAGGCCGGCGAAGGCCGGCGCGGCCGGCAGGACGGCGAGCGAGGTCACTGCGATCAGTGCGGTGGTGAGGCGCATTCCCCAAGTTCTAGCAGACTGAGCGTAATCGATGAACTACGTTCCGCTCATCCTGTCCGGGTGGTGAGGGGGCCCGGGCGGCGCGGCCTAGGCTTGCGTGCATGACGCGCGCATCGCTGGACAAGCAGCCGCACGAGGTCGCCGCGATGTTCGATCGCACGGCCCGGCGCTACGACCTGGTCAACGACGTCCTCTCCCTCGGCCAGGACCGCCTGTGGCGCAGGGCCACGGCGGCGGCGGTGGACGCGGGCCCCGGCGAGCTGGTCCTCGACCTCGCCGCGGGCACCGGCACCTCCACCGACGCGTTCACCGCGCTCGGCGCGCGGGCGATCGCGTGCGACTTCTCGTTCGGCATGCTCAGCACCGGCGTGGCGCGGCGCGGCGGGTCCGGCCTGTACGGCGGGGGCGTGCGCGGGGTGACCTTCGTCGCGGGCGACGCGCTGCGCCTGCCGTTCCGCGACGAGATCTTCGACGCCGTCACGATCTCCTTCGGCCTGCGCAACGTCGCCGACACCGGGCAGGCGCTGCGCGAACTGCTCCGGGTGACCCGGCCGGGCGGGCGCATGGTGATCTGCGAGTTCTCCCGGCCGACGCCGAAGTCGTTCGACCTCGTCTACTCGCAGTACCTGATGAGACTGCTGCCGCCGGTCGCCCGGATGGTCAGCTCCAACCCCGACTCCTACGAGTACCTCGCCGAGTCGATCCGGGCCTGGCCCGACCAGCGGGCGCTGGCGGGGATCATCCAGGAGGCGGGCTGGGAGAAGGTGGGCTGGCGCAACCTGAGCCTCGGCATCGTCGCCCTCCACCGCGCCGTCAAGGGCCGGTGAGGCGTGGTTGCCCACACCCCTCTGACATCCCGCCGCGAGTAGGGGTTAGACTGCGGCGCGACAGTTTGTGAAGTTGTTCACAAAGGCACGAAGGTCTAACCAGTTTCGAGGCCTTCCTTCCCTGGAACGGACAGGACCCCGTGAGCGAGCAAGCCCGCGCAACGCGGAGAGAGGTCGACGCCGACGTCATCGTCGTCGGTGCGGGTCCCGCGGGTTCGACGGCGGCCTTCCACCTCGCCCGCGCCGGCCTCCAGGTGCTGCTGCTGGAGAAGACGCGCTTCCCCCGGGAGAAGGTCTGCGGCGACGGGCTGACCCCGCGGGCGGTGAAGGAACTCGTCGCGATGGGCGTCGACGTCGACGCCCCCGGCTGGGTGCGGAACAAGGGGCTGCGCGTCTACGGCGGCGGCGTGCGGCTCGAACTCGACTGGCCGGAGCTGTCGAGCTACCCCGGCTTCGGCCTCGTGCGCACCCGCGCGGACTTCGACCAGATCCTCGCCCGGCACGCGGAGGGCGCGGGCGTGCGGCTGCGCGAGGGCGTGAACGTTACAGGCCCGCTGCTGGACGAGCGCAGCGGCCACGTGATCGGTGTGACGGCCAGAGCGGACGGCGAGGAGGTCGTCTACCGCTCCCGCCTGGTGGTCGCGGCCGACGGCAACTCGACCCGGCTGTCGATCGCGATGGGCCTGCACAAGCGCGAGGACCGTCCGATGGGCGTGGCCGTGCGCACCTACTACACCAGCCCCCGCCACGACGACGACTACCTGGAGACGTGGCTCGAACTGTGGGACGGCGACCGGCTGCTCCCCGGCTACGGCTGGATCTTCCCCATGGGCGACGGCACCGCCAACGTCGGCCTCGGCCTGCTGAACACCAGCGACGCGTTCAAGAGCATCGACTACCGCGACCTGCTGCGGCGCTGGATGCAGAACACGCCGCCGGAGTGGGGCTTCACCGACGAGAACATGACGGGCCCGATCCGGGGGGCCGCGCTGCCGATGGGATTCAACCGGCAGCCGCACTACACCCGCGGCCTGGTCCTCATCGGGGACGCCGGCGGCTCGATCAACCCGTTCAACGGCGAGGGCATCGCGTACGCCATGGAGACCGGCCGGACGGCCGCCGAAGTGATCGCGCAGGCACTGGCCCGGCCGACGCCCGCCCAGCGTGAGCGCGTATTACTCGCGTACCCGCGTATCCTCAAAGACGCCTATGGCGGATACTTCACTCTCGGCCGCCTGTTCGTCGAGGCGATCGGGAGGCCGGGGGTGATGAGCTTCGCCACCCGGCACGGGATGCCCCATCCCACCCTGATGAGATTCGCGTTCAAGCTTCTCGCTAATCTCACAGACCGGCGGGGCGACGTCTCCGACCGCATAATCAACGCCCTGTCGAAGGTGGCTCCGCCCTCATGACCGAGGCCCGTATGACCGAGAGTCGCATGAACATGACCCGCATGACCGAGATGACGCGCACGGCGTCGCCGACGGCCGCGCGGGCCGCCGGCCGGCCCGCCGCGCCTTCCGGCATTCTCGTGATCAGTCAATTTCACCGAGTAAGCGAGGACATGTAGCCATGGAGCTGTATGTGCCGATTCTGGTGCTCGCGGTCCTCGCGGCGGGGTTCGCCGTGTTCTCCGTGGGCATCGCCCCGTTCACCGGGCCGAAGCGCTGGAACCGCGCGAAGCTGGACGCCTACGAGTGCGGCATCGAGCCGACGCCGCAGCCCGTCGGCGGTGGCCGCTTCCCGCTGAAGTACATGATCACCGCGATGCTGTTCATCGTGTTCGACATCGAGATCATCTTCCTCTATCCGTGGGCGGTGGCCTTCGACAGACTCGGCGTGTTCGGGCTGGTCGAGATGGTGCTGTTCATCGTCACCGTCCTCGTGGCGTACGCGTACGTGTGGCGCCGCCGCGGCCTCGATTGGGATTAGCCATGGGTCTTGAAGAGAAACTCCCGAGCGGGTTCGCCCTCACCACCGTCGAGCAGGTGGCCGGCTGGGCCCGGAAGAACTCCGTCTGGCCGGCGACCTTCGGTCTCGCGTGCTGCGCCATCGAACTGATGGCCACCGGCGGCCCGAAGCACGACCTGGCCCGCTTCGGCATGGAGCGCGCCTCCGCCTCCCCGCGGCAGGCCGACCTCATGATCGTGGCCGGCCGGCTGTCGCAGAAGATGGCGCCCGTCCTCCGCCAGATCTACGACCAGATGGCCGAGCCCAAGTGGGTCATCGCCATGGGCGTCTGCGCGTCGAGCGGCGGCATGTTCAACAACTACGCCATCGTGCAGGGTGTGGACCACGTGGTGCCGGTCGACATCTACCTGCCCGGCTGCCCGCCGCGGCCGGAGATGCTGATCGACGCCATCGTGAAGCTGCACGACAAGATCCAGAACATGAAGTTCGGCGCGCACCGCGAGAAGCAGGTCGAGGAGCTGGAGCTCCAGGCGCTGCGGACGCTGCCGCTCATCGACCAGGGGGCCGGGAAGTGACGACCGAGAACCTGCCCGGCCTGCCCGAGGAGCCGATCGCCCATACGGGCATGTTCGGCTCCAGGGACACCGGCGACACCTCCGGCTACAACCGCCTGGTCGTCCGCCGCCCGCCCAAGCTGGTCAGCAGCCGGCCGTACGGGTCGTACTTCGACGACGTGGCCGACGCGCTGGAGCCGGCGTTCGCCGACGCGATCGAGCGGGTGGTCGTCGACCGCGGCGAGGTCACCTTCCACGTGCGGCGCGAGCGGCTGACCGAGGTGATGAAGCACCTGCGCGACGACCCCGCCCTGCGGTTCGAGCTGTCGCTCGGCGTCTCGGGCGTCCACTACCCGGAGGAGACCGGCGCCGAGCTGCGCGCCGTCTACCACCTGTGCTCCATCACGCACAACCGGCGCGTCCGGGTGGAGGTCTCCTGCCCCGACGCCGACCCGCACATCCCCTCCACGGTTCAGGTCTACCCCACGCACGACTGGCATGAGCGCGAGACGTACGACTTCTTCGGGATCGTCTTCGACGGCCACCCGGCGCTGACCCGGATCGAGATGCCGGACGACTGGGAGGGGCACCCGCAGCGCAAGGACTACCCGCTCGGCGGCATCCCGGTCGAGTACCGCGGCGCCGAGGTCCCCGCGCCGGACCGGAGGAGGTCGTACTCGTGAGCGTCGACCCGCACCAGGCAACGAGGGCAGCGAGGAGAGCGTCGTGAGCACCACCGAGACCGAGGGCCGGATCTACGACGTCGCCGGCCAGGACTGGGACGAGCTGGTCAAGACCGTCAGCGAGTCGGCCGACGAGCGCCTCGTCGTCAACATGGGCCCGCAGCACCCGTCGACCCACGGCGTGCTCCGGCTCGTGCTGACCCTCGACGGCGAGACCGTGACCGAGGCCCGCACGGTGATCGGCTATCTGCACACCGGCATCGAGAAGAACATGGAGTTCCGGACGTGGACCCAGGGGGTCACGTTCGTCACCCGCATGGACTACCTCGCGCCGATCTTCAACGAGACGGCGTACTGCCTGGGCGTCGAGAAGCTTCTCGGCATCACCGACCGGATCCCGGACCGGGCGCAGGCCATCCGGGTCCTGACGATGGAGCTCACCCGGATCTCCTCGCACCTCGTCGCGATCGCGACGTTCGGCATGGAGCTGGGCGCGACGACGCCGATGCTGTTCGGCTTCCGCGAGCGCGAGATGGTGCTCGACCTGATGGAGTACATCACCGGCCTGCGGATGAACATGGCGTACGTCCGGCCGGGCGGCGTCAGCGTCGACCTGCCGGCCGGCGCGGTCGACAAGATCGGTGAGTTCCTCAAGGTCATGCCGGGGCGGCTCAAGGAGATGCGCAAGCTCCTCGACGCGAACCCGGTCTACACCCGGCGCACCAAGGACGTGGCCTACCTCGACCTGACCGGCTGCATGGCGCTGGGCATCACCGGCCCCATGCTGCGGGCCGCCGGCCTGCCGTGGGACCTGCGCAAGTCGCAGCCCTACTGCGGCTACGAGACGTACGAGTTCGCGGTGCCGACGCAGACCACCTGCGACGTGTACGGCCGCTACCTCGTCCGGATGGACGAGATGGAGGAGTCCCTCAAGATCATCGAGCAGGCGCTCGACCGCCTGTCCGGCCCGCTCAAGGGCGGCCCGGTGATGATCGAGGACAAGAAGATCGGCTGGCCGGCGCAGCTCGCGCTCGGCCCCGACGGACTCGGCAACTCGCCCGACCACATCGCGCACATCATGGGCGGCTCGATGGAGGCCCTGATCCACCACTTCAAGCTGGTGACCGAGGGCTTCCGGGTGCCCGCCGGGCAGGTGTACTCCTCGGTCGAGTCGCCGCGCGGCGAACTCGGCGCGCACGTGGTCAGCGACGGCGGCACCCGGCCCTACCGGGTGCACTTCCGCGACCCGTCGTTCACGAACCTGCAGGCGGTGCCCGCGACGTGCGAGGGCGGCATGGTCGCCGACGTCATCTCCGCGGTCGCCTCGATCGACCCGGTCATGGGAGGTGTGGACCGATGACTTACGCGCCTGAGGTCCGCGAGCGTCTGGAGACGGACGCCAAGGAAATCATCGGCCGCTACCCCCGGCCGCGTTCGGCGCTGCTGCCGCTGCTGCACCTGGTGCAGTCGGTGGACGGCTACGTCTCCGACGACGGGCAGGAGTTCTGCGCCGAGATGCTGGGCCTGTCCAAGGCCGAGGTCGTGGGCGTGGCGACCTTCTACACGATGTACAAGCGCAGGCCGGCCGGCGACTACAACGTCGGCGTCTGCATCAACACGCTGTGCGCGGTCATGGGCGGCGACCAGATCTGGGCAGAGCTCAGCGAGCACGTGGGCGTCGGCCACGACGAGACCACCCCGGACGGCAAGATCACGCTGGAGCGGCTGGAGTGCAACGCCGCCTGCGACTTCGCCCCGGTCATGATGGTCAACTGGGAGTTCTTCGACAACCAGACCCCGGAGTCGGCCAAGCAGCTCGCCGACGACCTGCGCGCCGGCAAGGGGGTCGCGCCCACGCGCGGCCCGGGCCGCCTGTGCACGTTCCGGGAGGCCTCCCGGGTCCTCGCCGGGTTCCCCGACGGCCTGGCCGCCGACGGACCGTCGGCCGCCGGTCCCTCCCTTGAGGGTCTGAAGATCGCCAGGGCCAACGGCTGGGAGGCCCCCAAGGCCGAGGGGAGCGAGAAGTGACAACGCTTACGCCCGTCCTTACCGACAACTGGGACGTGGCCGGCTCGTTCACCCTCGACGGGTACGGCGAGTACGAGGCCGCGAAGAAGGCCCTGGGCATGGACCCGGACGCCGTCATCCAGGCGGTGAAGGACTCCGGCCTGCGCGGCCGCGGCGGCGCGGGCTTCCCCACCGGCATGAAGTGGGGCTTCATCCCGCAGGGCGACGGCAAGGCCCACTACCTCGTCGTCAACGCCGACGAGTCGGAGCCGGGGACCTGCAAGGACATCCCGCTCATGATGGCCAACCCGCACTCGCTGGTCGAGGGCGTCATCATCTCGTCGTACGCGATCCGGGCGAACCACGCGTTCATCTACATCCGCGGCGAGGTGCTCCACGTCATCCGCCGGGTGCAGGCCGCGGTCCGCGAGGCGTACGAGAAGGGCTACCTCGGGACGGACATCTTCGGCTCGGGCTACGACCTGGACCTCGTCGTGCACAGCGGCGCCGGGGCGTACATCTGCGGCGAGGAGACGGCGCTGCTCGACTCGCTGGAGGGCTACCGCGGCCAGCCCCGGCTCAAGCCGCCGTTCCCGGCGGTCGCCGGTCTGTACGCCTCCCCGACGGTGGTCAACAACGTCGAGTCGATCGCGAGCGTGCCGAGCATCATCGCCAACGGCGCCGACTGGTTCGCCGGGATGGGCACCGAGAAGTCCAAGGGCTTCGGCATCTTCTCGCTGTCGGGCCACGTGACCCGGCCGGGCCAGTACGAGGCCCCGCTGGGCATCACGCTGCGCGAACTGCTCGACATGGCGGGCGGCATCCGCGAGGGCCACGAGCTGAAGTTCTGGACGCCGGGGGGCTCCTCGACGCCGATCTTCACGGCCGAGCACCTCGACGTGCCGCTCGACTTCGAGTCGGTCGGCGCCAAGGGCTCGATGCTGGGCACCCGCGCCCTGCAGATCTTCGACGAGACCACCTGCGTGGTCCGGGCGGTCCTGCGCTGGACGGAGTTCTACGCGCACGAGTCCTGCGGCAAGTGCACCCCGTGCCGCGAGGGCACCTACTGGCTCAAGCAGGTGCTCAAGCGGCTGGAGAAGGGCCAGGGCTCGGAGGAGGACCTGGCGACCATCACCGACATCGCCGACAACATCCTCGGGCGTTCCTTCTGCGCGCTCGGCGACGGCGCGACGAGCCCGATCCACTCGTCGGTGAAGCACTTCCGCGACGAATACCTCAAGCACTTCGAGATCGGCGGCTGCCCGTTCGATCCCGCCGCTTCCACGGTGTGGGGGTCCAAGTGACAGTTCAGACGACGCAGCCGGAACAGCCGGTCGTGGACATGGTCAGCCTGACCATCGACGGCTTCCAGGTCAGCGTCCCCAAGGGCACGCTGATCATCCGGGCCGCGGAGCTGCTGGGGATCCAGATCCCCCGGTTCTGCGACCACCCGCTGCTCTCGCCCGCGGCCAACTGCCGCCAGTGTCTCGTCGACATCCCCGACGCGGGCAACGGCCGTGGCTTCCCCAAGCCGCAGCCGTCCTGTGCGATCGAGGTCGCCGAGGGCATGGTGGTCAAGACGCAGCTCACCTCGCCGGTGGCCGAGAAGGCACAGCGCGGCGTGATGGAGATGCTGCTGCTGAACCACCCGCTCGACTGCCCGGTCTGCGACAAGGGCGGCGAGTGCCCCCTGCAGAACCAGGCGATGTCGAACGGCCAGGGTGAGAGCCGGTTCGTCGAGCAGAAGCGCACGTTCGACAAGCCGGTCCCGCTGTCCACCGAGGTGCTGCTCGACCGCGAGCGCTGCGTCCAGTGCGCGCGGTGCATCCGCTTCTCCGACCAGATCGCGGGCGACCCGCTCATCGACTTCTTCGACCGCGGGGCCAAGGAGCAGGTGGGCGTCGCCGACGGCGAGCCCTTCGAGTCCTACTTCTCGGGCAACACGATCCAGATCTGCCCGGTGGGCGCGCTGACCGGCGCGGCCTACCGGTTCCGCTCCCGCCCGTTCGACCTGGTCTCCACGCCAAGCGCGTGCGAGCACTGCGCGTCGGGCTGCTCGCTGCGCACCGACCACCGCCGGGGCAAGGTCACCCGCCGCCTCGCGGGGGACGACCCGCAGGTCAACGAGGAGTGGAACTGCGACAAGGGCCGCTGGGCGTTCACCTACGCCACCGCGCCCGACCGGCTGCGCTCGCCGCTGGTGCGCGACGAGAGCGGCAAGCTCGTCCCGACCTCCTGGCCGGACGCGCTGGCCACGGCCGCCGAGGGCCTCGCGCGCGCTCGGGGCAGGGCCGGGGTGCTGGTCGGCGGGCGGCTCACGGTCGAGGACGCCTACGCCTACAGCAAGTTCGCCCGGATCGCCCTCGGCACCAACGACATCGACTTCCGGGCCCGGCCGCACTCCGAGGAGGAGGCACGGTTCCTCGCCCACGCCGTCGCCGGCAAGGGCATCGAGGTCTCCTACGCCGACCTGGAGACGGCCCCGGCCGTGCTCCTCGCCGGGTTCGAGCCCGAGGAGGAGTCGCCGATCGTCTTCCTGCGCCTGCGCAAGGCGGCGCGCAAGCGGGGCCTGAAGGTCCACGCGATCGCGCCGTTCGCCACGCCGGGCCTGGCCAAGATGAACGGCTCGCTGATCCGGACGCTGCCCGGCGCGGAGGCCGAGGCGCTCGGCGACCTCGTCTCCGGCGACCTGCTGCCGCCCGGCACGATCATCCTCGCCGGTGAGCGGCTCGCCGCCGCCCCCGGCGCCCTGTCGGCGCTCGTACGGCTCACGCTCGCCACCGGCGCCCGGCTCGCCTGGGTGCCGCGGCGGGCGGGGGAGCGCGGCGCGCTGGAGGCGGGCGCCCTGCCCGGCCTGCTGCCGATCGGCCGCCCGGCCGCCGACGAGACCGCCCGCGCGGAGGTCGCCAGGGCGTGGGGCGTCGCCTCGCTGCCCGAGGCGCCCGGCCGCGACACCGCGGGCATCGTCGAGGCCGCGCTGAACGACGAGGTCGACGCGCTGGTCGTGGCGGGCGTGGACCCCTACGACCTGCCCGACCCCGCGAGGGCCCTGGCCGCGCTGGAGAACACCCCGTTCATCGTCAGCCTGGAGATCCGCGCCAGCGCGGTCACCGACCGGGCCGACGTGGTCCTGCCGGTCGCCGCGGTGGCCGAGAAGTCCGGCACGTTCGTCGACTGGGAGGGCAGGGGCCGCTCCTTCGGCGTGGCGACCGCCGTACCGGGCCTGATGAGCGACCTGCGGGCGATCGGCTCGATCGCCGACCTGATGGACGTGCACCTCGGCCTGCCCGACGACGCCGCCGCGCGGCGCGAGATGGCCACGCTCGGCGCCTGGAAGGGCCCGCGCCCGGCCGCGCCCGCGGTCGCCGGCCTCGTGGTCGCGGAGCCGCAGGCGGGCGAGGCGGTGCTGGCCACCTGGCACCTGCTGCTCGACGACGGCCGGATGCAGGACGGCGAGCCGTACCTGGCGGGGACCGCCCGCTCGACGGCGGCGCTGCTGTCGGAGGCCACCGCCGCCGAGATCGGCGCGGTGGACGGCGGCAAGATCACCATCGGTGACGGCGTCGTCCTGCCGGTGCGCGTCGCGGACCTGCCCGACCGTGTCGTGTGGGTGCCGTCCAACTCCGCCGGCCTGTCGGTCACGCGCGACCTGCGCGCGGTCGCCGGAGACGTCGTCAAGATCGGGAGCGTCTCGTGAACAACCCCGGACCCACGCTGAGCGACTTCGGCCACGATCCTCTGTGGATCACGATCATCAAGGCCGTCGCGATCTTCGTGTTCCTGATGCTGGGCGTGCTGATGGGCGTGTGGACCGAGCGCAAGCTCATCTCGCGCATGCAGCACCGCTACGGCCCCAACCGGGCGGGTAAGTTCGGCCTGCTGCAGACGGTGGCCGACGGCCTGAAGATGGGCCTGAAGGAAGACCTCATGCCACGCACCGTGGACAAGGTGATCTACTTCCTGGCCCCGGTCATCATCGCCGTCCCGGCCTTCCTGGCCTTCTCCGTGGTGCCGTTCGGGCCGATGGTCTGGATGTTCGGCCACCGGACGCCGCTGCAGCTCACCGACCTGCCGGTCGCGGTCCTGCTGGTGCTGGCCACCGCCTCGATCGGCGTGTACGGCATCGTGCTCGCCGGGTGGGGCTCCCGCTCGCCGTACGCGATCCTCGGCGGCCTGCGCTCCAGCGCCCAGGTCGTGTCGTACGAGATCGCGATGGGCCTGTCGTTCGTCGCGGTGTTCCTGAACGCGGGCACGCTGTCCACGTCGGAGATCGTGGCCAAGCAGGCGGGCGGCGGCACCTGGGACATCCTCGGGCTGCACATCCCGACGCCGTCCTGGTACGTGTTCTCGCTGATCCCGTCGTTCCTGATCTACGCGGTCTGCATGCTCGGCGAGACCAACCGCGTGCCGTTCGACCTCCCCGAGGGCGAGGGCGAACTGGTCGGCGGCTTCCACACCGAATACTCCTCGTCGCTGAAGTTCGCGATGTTCATGCTCGCCGAGTACGTGAACGTGTTCACGGTCTCGGCCATGGCGATCACGCTGTTCTTCGGCGGCTGGCGGGCCCCGTGGCCGATCTCCCTGTGGGACGGCGCGAACACCGGCTGGTGGCCCATGCTCTGGTTCTTCGCCAAGCTGGTCATCGCGTTCGGGTTCTTCGTCTGGGTCCGTGCCTCGCTGCCACGCGTTCGCTATGACCAGCTCATGGCCTTCGGGTGGAAGGTGCTTATCCCGCTCAACCTGGTCTGGATCCTGCTGGCCGCCACCTTCAAGGCGCTGCGCCTGCCGGAGACCGACCGGATGGGCATCATGGCCTTCGGCGCGGTGGTGATCATCGTCGCGTTCGTGGTCTGGCTGCGGTTCGACACGGTGAACCAGCGCCGCAGGGAGGCCAGGGCCGCCCAGGTCGAGGAGGAGTTCGAGCAACTGCGCGAGGAGCCGGCGGCGGGCGGGTTCCCGGTGCCGGCGCTCGACCTCCCGCACTACCACGGCGCCGTGCCCGCCGCGCGTGTCCCTACCGACGCCAAGGAGGTGACCAGTGGGAGCAACTGATTGGCTGAATCCGATCAAGGGATTCGGCGTCACCTTCCACCACATGTTCAAGAAGCCGGTGACGGTCAACTATCCCGAGGAGAAGCGGCCCACCGCGCCGCGTTTCCACGGGCGGCACCAGCTGAACCGGTGGCCCGACGGCCTGGAGAAGTGCGTCGGCTGCGAGCTGTGCGCCTGGGCCTGCCCGGCGGACGCCATCTACGTCGAGGGCGGCGACAACACCGACGAGGAGCGGTTCTCGCCCGGTGAGCGGTACGGCCGCGTCTACCAGATCAACTACCTGCGCTGCATCCTCTGCGGGCTCTGCATCGAGGCGTGTCCCACCCGGGCGCTCACGATGACGAACGAGTACGAGCTCGCCGACTCCAGCCGCGAGTCGCTGATCTTCACCAAGGAGATGCTCCTCGCGCCGCTCGGACCGGGCATGGAGCAGCCGCCCCACCCGATGCGCCTCGGCGAGACCGAGGAGGACTACTACCGGTTGGGTCGAAGCAATGGGTGAGTCCATCACGTTCTGGGTGCTCGCGGTCGTCTCGGTGATCGCCGCACTCGGACTCGTCTTCAGCCGAAGGGCCGTCTACTCGGCCCTGATGCTCGGCGTCGTCATGCTCTCGCTGGCGGTGCTGTACGCCGTCCAGGACGCTCCGTTCCTGGCGGCCGTGCAGATCATCGTCTACACCGGCGCGGTCATGATGCTGTTCCTGTTCGTGCTCATGCTCGTGGGCGTGGACTCCTCCGACTCCCTGGTGGAGACGATCAAGGGGCAGCGCTTCTGGGCCGTCGTGGGCGGGCTGGGCTTCGCCGTCCTCCTCGCGCTCGGCATCGGGAACGCGGTGGTCGGCTCGCCGAAGGGCCTCACCGCGGCCACCGAGGGGGGCAACGTGTCCTCCCTGGCTCAGCTGATCTTCACGCGTCACGTGTTCGCCTTCGAGGTGACCTCGGCGCTGCTGATCACCGCTGCCCTGGGCGCGATGGTGCTGGCGCACCGGGAGCGCACCGAGGCCAAGCCGACCCAGCGGGACCTGTCCCGGCAGCGCTTCGCCGCCTTCGGCCGTACCGGCAAGAACCCGGCGCCGCTGCCCGGCCCCGGCACCTACGCCCGGCACAACGCCATCGACATGCCGGCGCTGCTGCCCGACGGGACCATCTCGCCGCTGTCGGTCAACCGCTACATCGCCCGGTACGAGGAGTCCAAGGGCATCCTGCCCCCGGAGGTCGCCGACGTGCTGGAGCAGGAGGAGGCCGCGCAGCGGGCCGCCGCCCAGGCCAACGGGCACGGCGGGCACAGCACGCCGACGGTGGCCGAGGAGGCCAGGGACGGCGGTCCCGACACCGAGCCGTTGCCCGAGGGCACCGAGCAGGACACCGTCGTGGCCGGTCGCGTGGTCCGTCCCCGCGGCGAGTCCGCGGTCACCGAGGAGGACGGCAAGTGACCACCCACTATCTGGTGCTCTCCGCGCTGCTGTTCGCCATCGGCGGCGTCGGCGTGCTCGTACGGCGCAACGCCATCGTGGTGTTCATGTGCGTCGAGCTCATGCTCAACGCCTGCAACCTGGCGTTCGTCACCTTCGCCCGGCAGAACGGCAACCTCGACGGCCAGCTCATCGCGTTCTTCGTGATGATCGTGGCCGCCGCCGAGGTGGTCATCGGCCTGGCCATCATCGTGACGATCTTCCGAACCCGCAGGTCCGCGTCGGTCGACGACGTCAGCCTGCTGAAGTACTAAGAGGTGGCCGTGGAACCCGCTGAGATCATCCAGCACTCCGGTGGAGCGATCGGGGCCGCCTGGCTGATGATCGCTCTGCCCCTGGTGGGAGCGGCGATCCTCCTGCTGGGCGGCCGGAGGACCGACAAGATCGGCCACCTGCTCGGGGTGCTCATGGCCGTGGCTTCGTTCGCGGTGGCCGCGCTGTCGTTCGTCCAGCTCCTCGGCTTCGCCCCCGGCGAGCGCCGCCGGGGCATCGAGCTGTACGACTTCGTCCCGGGCCTGGCGAAGGTGGGCCTGCTGGTCGACCCGCTGTCGATCTCGTTCTGCCTGCTGATCACCGGTGTGGGCTCGCTGATCCACATCTACTCGATCGGCTACATGGCGCACGACCCGAACAGGCGGCGGTTCTTCGCCTACCTGAACCTGTTCGTCGCGGCGATGCTCCTGCTGGTGCTGGCCGACAACTACGTCGCGCTGTTCGTCGGCTGGGAGGGCGTCGGCCTCGCGTCATACCTGCTGATCGGGTTCTGGCAGCACAAGCCCTCGGCGGCGACCGCGGCCAAGAAAGCGTTCATCGTCAACCGCGTCGGTGACTTCGGCCTGCTGATCGGCCTCTTCACGATCTTCGCGACGTTCCACACGCTGGCCTTCAAGGACGTCTTCGCGAACGCGGACAAGGCGTCCTCGGGCACGCTCACCGCGATCGGCCTGCTGCTGCTGGTCGGCGCGTGCGGCAAGTCGGCCCAGCTGCCGCTGCAGTCCTGGCTCCTCGACGCGATGGAGGGCCCGACCCCGGTCTCGGCCCTCATCCACGCGGCGACCATGGTCACCGCCGGTGTCTACCTCATCGTCCGGTCCGGCCCGATCTACCAGGGCGCCGAGACGGCGCAGCTCGTGGTGACGATCGTCGGTGTGGCGACCCTGCTCGCCGGTGCGATCATCGGTACCGCCAAGGACGACATCAAGAAGGCGCTGGCCGGTTCGACGATGTCGCAGATCGGCTACATGGTGCTCGCCGCGGGCATCGGCCCGGCCGGTTACGCCTTCGCGATCGCGCACCTGATCACGCACGGCTTCTTCAAGGCCGACATGTTCCTCGGCGCCGGCTCGGTCATGCACGCCATGAACGACGAGGTCGACATGAGGAAGTACGGCGCGCTGCGGAAGGTCATGCCGGTCACGTTCGCGACGTTCGCCATCGGCTACCTCGCGATCATCGGGTTCCCGCTGCTGTCCGGCTACTTCACCAAGGACGGCATCATCGAGACCGTGATGGAGCACAACGCCGTCCTCGGCTGGCTGGCCGTGCTCGGCGCCGGCATCACCGGCTTCTACATGTCGCGCCTGGTGTTCATGACGTTCTTCGGCGCTAAGCGCTGGGAGCCGACGGCCCACCCGCACGAGTCGCCCGCCGTCATGACCTGGCCGCTGATCATCCTGTCGATCGGCGCGATCGGCCTGGGCGCGTTCCTGGTCCTCGGCAACCGGTTCATGACCTTCCTCGCGCCGGCCGTCGGCGCGCCGGAGGAGATGCCGTCCTTCCACCCGTTCAGCCTCACCGGGCTGGCCACGCTCGCGCTCGTCGCGGTGGGCGCGGTGTTCGCCTGGTTGCGGTACGGCGCGGCCGAGGTGCCGGCGGTCGCCCCGCGCGGCTCGTTCCTCACCACCTTCGCCCGTCGTGACCTGTACGGCGACGCCCTGAACGAGGCGCTGTTCATGCGCCCCGGCCAGTGGCTGACCCGCCTGGCCGTGTTCTTCGACAACCGCGGCGTCGACGGCCTGGTGAACGGCCTGGCCGCCGGCATCGGGGGGACCTCCGGGCGGCTGCGCAGGATCCAGACCGGGTTCGTCCGCTCGTACGCGCTGTCGATCTTCCTGGGTGCGGCCGTCCTGGCCGGTGCCTGGCTCGTCGTAGGGAACCTGTGATGCCCTGGCTTTCAACCCTGATGGGCGTGTCCGTGCTCGGCGCGCTGGGCGTGACCCTTGTCCGCAACGACAAGCTCGCCAAGCAGTTCACCCTCGTGGTGTCGCTGATCGTGCTGGCGCTGACCGTCGCCATGGCGGTCCAGTTCAGCCCGAACGGCGACAAGTTCCAGTTCGCCGAGACGTACGACTGGATCCCCGCGTTCGGCGTCCACTACGGCGTCGCGGTGGACGGCATCGCCCTGGTGCTGATCCTGCTGTCGGTGATCCTCGTGCCGATCGTGGTGCTCGCCTCGTGGCACGACGCCGAGGCCGGCAAGCGCTCGGTCCGCACGTACTTCTCGCTGCTGCTGGTGCTCGAGGCCATGATGATCGGCGTCTTCGCGGCGACCGACGTCTTCCTCTTCTACGTCTTCTTCGAAGCCATGCTGATCCCGATGTACTTCATGATCGGGTCGTACGGCGGGGCGCAGCGGTCGTACGCGGCCGTGAAGTTCCTGCTGTACTCGCTGTTCGGCGGGCTGCTGATGCTGGTGGCGGTGATCGCGCTCTACTCGATCGCCGGCAAGGGCACGTTCATGTTCACCGACCTGGTCGGGACCATCCAGGACGTGACGACGCAGAAGTGGCTGTTCCTCGGTTTCTTCGTCGCCTTCGCGATCAAGGCGCCGCTGTGGCCGTTCCACACCTGGCTGCCGGACGCCGCCGCCCAGGCCCCGGCCGGCGCGGCCGTCCTGCTCGTGGGCGTGCTCGACAAGGTCGGCACGTACGGCATGCTGCGCTTCTGCCTCGAACTGTTCCCCGACGCCGCGAAGTTCTTCACGCCGCTGGTCATCACGCTGTCGGTGATCGGCATCGTGTACGGCGCGATCGTGGCCATCGGGCAGACCGACATGAAGCGGCTCATCGCGTACACCTCGGTGTCGCACTTCGGCTTCATCGCGATGGGCGTGTTCGCCATGACGACCAACGCGGGCTCGGGTGCGACGCTCTACATGGTCAACCACGGCTTCTCGACCGGCGCGCTGTTCCTCGTCGCGGGCTTCCTCATCTACCGCAGGGGCTCGCAGTTCATCTCCGACTACGGCGGCGTGCAGAAGGTGGCGCCGATCCTCGCCGGGACGTTCCTGGTGGCGGGTCTGTCCAGCCTCTCGCTGCCCGGCCTGAGCACGTTCGTCAGCGAGTTCATGGTCCTCATCGGCACCTACGAGCGGTACCTCGTGCCCGCCGTCATCGCGACGACAGGCGTCATCCTCGCCGCGATCTACATCCTGTGGATGTACCAGCGGACGATGAACGGCCCGACCGCCGAGTCGGTGAAGGCGCTGCCGGACCTCAACACGCGGGAGAAGTTCGTGGTGGCGCCGCTGATCGCGCTGCTGCTGGTGTTCGGCTTCTATCCCAAGCCGCTGCTCGACGTGATCAATCCCGCCGTGAAGGACACGCTGTCCAGCGTCTCGGTCACGGACCCGAAGCCGGCCGTACCCGTTGCTCAGGAGGGCAAGTGAACGGCACCATTGAGGCGCCCACCATCGAGTACGCCCTGCTGGCGCCGATGCTCGTCGTCTTCGGCGCGGCGATCGCCGGTGTGCTGGTGGAGGCGTTCGCGCCGCGTTACCTGCGATCGGCGATCCACCTCCCGCTCACGCTCCTCTCGCTGGCCGGCGCGTTCGCGCTGACCGTGTGGCAGGCGGTAAAGGGCGTGCCGACCAAGCCCGCGGCCATGGGCGCGGTGGCGGTCGACGGCCCGGCGCTGTTCATCTGGGGAACGATCCTCGTGCTCGCCTTCGTGAGCGTGCTGCTCATCAAGGACGAGGAGCACTTCGTCGGCTCCGCGGCGGCCCTGCCCGGGTCGGCCGAGGAGGAGCAGTCGCTGGTGGAGCGCGCCGCGCACACCGAGGTCTACCCGCTGCTGCTGTTCGCGGTGGGCGGCATGCTGCTCTTCCCGGCGTCCAACGACCTGCTGGTGGCGTTCGTCGCCCTGGAGGTCATGTCGCTGCCGCTGTACCTGCTGTGCGGCCTCGCGCGCCGCCGCCGCCTGCTGTCGCAGGAGGCCGCGGTCAAGTACTTCCTGCTCGGCGCCTTCTCCTCGGCGTTCTTCCTGTACGGCACCGCCCTGCTGTACGGCTACGCCGGTTCCGTCGACCTCGCGAAGATCAACCTCGCGCTCGGCTCGGTCGGCGGCCAGGACACCCTGCTCTACATCGGCGCGGCCATGCTCGGCGTCGGCCTGCTGTTCAAGATCGGCGCGGCGCCGTTCCAGGCGTGGAAGCCGGACGTCTACCAGGGCTCGCCCACGCCCATCACGGCGCTGATGGCCTCCGGCACCCTGGTGGCCGCCTTCGGCGCGCTGCTGCGCGTGTTCTGGGTCGGCCTCGGCGGTCTCGACTGGGACTGGCGCCCGGTGTTCTACGGTGTGGCGATTCTCACGATGGTGGTGGGCGCGATCCTCGCGATCACGCAGACCGACATCAAGCGGATGCTCGCCTACTCCTCGATCGCCCACGGCGGCTTCCTGCTCATCGGCGTGATCGCCACCGGCAGCGCCGCGCAGAACACCGCGGCCCTGTCGGGCCTGCTGTTCTACCTGGTGGCGTACGGCTTCACCACGGTCGGCGCGTTCGCGGTCGTCACGATGGTGCGCGACGCGGGCGGCGAGGCGTGGCACCTGTCCCGCTGGGCCGGGCTCGGCAAGCGCTCGCCGCTGCTGGCCGGCACGTTCGCCTTCTTCCTGCTGGCCTTCGCCGGTATCCCGCTGACCAGCGGGTTCTTCGGCAAGTACGCCGTCTTCCAGGCGGCCGTCAGCGGGGGCGCGCTGCCGCTGGTCATCGTCGGCGTGGTGGCCTCGGCCGTCGCCGCGTTCTTCTACGTGCGGGTGATCGTGCTGATGTTCTTCAGCGACCCGGCCGCCGACGGTCCGTCCGTCGTCCTGCCCTCCCGGGGGACCGCGGCTGTGGTAGGTATCGCGGCATTGGCTACGGTAGTTCTCGGGGTGTTCCCTCAGCCCGTGCTTGACCTCGCGCACACGGCTGCGCAGTCCCTGTTCGTCCGATAGGAGATCTCCGTATGGCCGCGCCGCCCGTAGTGGACATTCCTTTCGTCGACGAGCGGTTGGCCGAGGACCTGGCGAACGGTCTCGCGGCAGTGGAGAAGCTGCTGCGCTCGTCGGTCGAGAGCGAGGACGCCTTCGTCACGGAGGCGTCCCGGCATCTCATCGAGGCGGGCGGCAAGCGGTTCCGGGCCACGCTCGTGCTGCTCGCCGCCCAGTTCGGCACCCACGACGCTCCCGGCGTCGTGCCCGGGGCCGTCGTCATCGAGCTGACCCACCTGGCCACGCTCTACCACGACGACGTGATGGACGAGGCCCCGGTGCGCCGGGGCTCCCCGTCCGCCAACGCCCGGTGGGACAACACCGTGGCCATCCTCACCGGCGACTATCTCTTCGCCCAGGCGTCGGAGATCCTGGCCGACCTCGGCAGCGAGCTGATCCGGATCCAGGCGCGCACGTTCTCCCGTCTCGTGCGCGGTCAGATCCGCGAGACGATCGGCCCGGCCGAGGGCCGCGACGCGGTCGCCCACTACATCAGCGTGCTCGCCGACAAGACGGGCTCTCTCATCGCCACCTCGGGCCGCTTCGGCGCCATGCTGGCCGGCGCCCCCGCCGACGTCGTGGACCGCCTCACCGACGCCTGCGAGGCGATCGGCGTGGCCTGGCAGCTCGGCGACGACCTCATCGACGTGGCCGCGCCCACGGCCGACTCGGGCAAGACGCCCGGCACCGACCTGCGCGAGGGCATCCGCACGCTCCCCGTGCTGCACGCCCTGGCCTCCGACGACCCTGCCGACGCCCGGCTGCGTACGCTGCTGTCGGGGCCGGTGGCGGAGGAGGACGTCGAGGAGGCGCTCACGCTGCTGCGGGCCAACCACGCGATGACGCAGGCCCGCGCCGAGCTGATCCGCTGGACCGACCGGGCCAAGACCGCCCTCGCCGGCCTGCCCGACATCCCCGCCCGTGCGGCCCTGGTCGCCCTGTGCGACTACGTCGTCGACCGTACGGGCTGACGCCCCTTCGTAGATCATGGACCGGGTGAGAATCACCCGGTCCGCGGCCGTCCTGTGCCTCAGCGTGTGTCTCTGCCTGACGGCAGCCTGCGGCACACACCGCACGAACACCTCCGCCCCCCGGACACCGGCGAGCTCGACGCCCGCCGACGCCGTCGTCGTGGACAAGGACCAGGTCGTCGCGCTGGGAGTGGGTGAGGGCCCGGCGCGTTCCCTGGCCGACGCGCTCGCCGCGGCGGTTCCGCCGGCTGCGGCTTCGCCTGTGCCGACGAGCCCGTCCCAGGCACGCGACTTCAGTCGGCACGGCATGCAGATCGCCGCGACGTGGTGCCGAGGCGGCGCTCGCCTGACGTCTCCGCGGGCCGGGGCCGCCCCGTCCGGCCGGTGGCCGAGCACGAGGTCTACTTCTGGTCGGCGAGCCACTCGTCGAAGGTGGTCGGCGCGATGCGGGCGCCCTCTCCGGGAAGGAGCACGTCTCCGGCCATCGACGTGTCGAAGAGCCCCGACCAGGTCGGCACGAGCTTGACCGTACGGCCGCGCGCCGCGAGGGTGCGCCGGGCCATGTCGACGAGGTCCTGCGGCTCGGGACCGGCCACGTCGGCGTAGCGCCCCTGGGGCTCGCCCACGGCGATCTCGGCGAGGACGTCGGCCACGTCCGCGGGCGCGATCGGCTGCACGAGCAGCGGTGCGATCGTGGCGACGCCGTCCTGCTCGGTCCAGCTCACCACCATCTCGGCGAAGTCGTGGAACTGCGCGACCGGGACGATCGTCCACGGCACCGGACCGGCGGAGACCAGGCGCTCCTGCTCCCGCTTGCCGGCGTAGTGGGCGTTGCCCTCCACCCGGTGGACGTCGATGATCGACAGCAGCACGTGGTGACGGACGCCCGCCCGCTCCTCGGCGGCGAGCAGGTTGCGGGTGGTCGTGCCGAAGTACGCCACCGCCTCGTCCCGGTCGGTCGCCTCCGAGCTGATCGCGTCGACCACCGCCTCGACGCCGGCCAGAGCGTCGTCCAGCCCTTCACCGGTCAGCAGGTTCACGCCGAGGGACCGGCTGATGCGTACGACGTCGTGCCCGTCCCGTTCGAGGGCGGCGACGGTGAGCGACCCGATGTTCCCGGTGGCGCCGGCGACTGCGATTCGCATGGTCTTCTCCTTCACTCGATGCCACGGATGTCATCTCGGACAAAAAAGGTCCGCAATGTCTGCAATATACTACGGCCTATGAAGTTGCCCGCGAGCACCGAGTGGGTGTTGCACTGCGCCACCACGCTGGCGCAGCTGGAGCCGGGCGCCACCGCGTCGGCGGCACAGCTGGCTGAGTATTACGACGTTCCGGCGCCCTACCTGGCCAAGCAGCTGCAGGCGCTCGTGAAGGCCGGTGTGCTGGCCGCGATGACCGGCCCGCGGGGCGGCTTCCGGCTCGGGCGGGCGGCCTCGGACATCACGTTGCTGCAGATCGTCGAGGCTGTCGACGGCGCGTCTTCGCCGTACGAGTGCCGTGAGATCCGCCAGAGGGGACGGGGGGCGCTGCCTCCCGAGGACTGCCGGAGCATCTGCGTGATCGCCGAGAAGATGGGCGAGGCGCACGCCGCGTGGCGCGGCAGCCTCGCGGGGGTCACGCTCGCCGACATCCTCGCCTCGCTGCCGGAGTCGGCCCCCGCACGCACCCGGTCGCGCATCGGGGCCACGCGCTGACGCCGCCGAGGGGTGTGTGTCAGCGGCCGGCGAGGATCTCGACGACGGGGGCGAACGCGTCGGCGTAGAAGCCGTTGACGGTGACGTAGGAGACGCCCAGCTCGTCACGGCGGCGCAGCAGCGTGTCGGCCATCTCCCGGGGCGAACCGCGCAGTACGGCGGCCGCGCCGTCGGGGATGGTGCGGGATCCCTCGGGCAGCCACGGGGCCGGCGTGTCGCCGACCTGGAAGAGGTTCATGCTCAGCTCGATGTCGTCGAACCTCGCCCCGGCCGTCTCCCGCAGAATGCCGACGGGCCCGCGCAGGCCCTCCTCGGGCGTGCCGGCGGGCACGGCGAGCGCGACGATGTCGGCCGCCTCCGCGGCGAGCGCGAGCATGCGGGGACCGGCGGCCGCGACCAGGATGGGCGGCCCCTGAGGACGCACGCTGAGGCGGCCCTCCGCGAACGCCGTCCGCACCTCGTCGATCACCGACCTGACCTGCGCGACGCGCTCACCCGCGGTGCCGTACGGCATGCCGAGCGCGTGGGCGTCCCGCTCGGCGGCGGGGCGGCCGGCTCCCAGGCCGACCTCCAGCCGTCCGCCGGACAGGAAGTCGAGCCCGGCCAGCTCGTGCGCCAGCAGCCGGGGATTGCGGTAAGGCGCGGCCAGCACGAACGTGCCCACGCGCAGCGTCGTCGTGGCGGTGGCCGCCGCGGTCATGGCGAGCAGCGGCGGGAGCGTCCCCAGCGTGTCGGGGACGAGAAGGGTCGAGTAGCCGAGATTCTCGGCCCGGCGGGCCGTGGCCGTCCACGCGGCGGCGTCGGGGGCCAGGCCGGCGACGATCCCGAAGCGGAAGTCCTTGCTCATGGGCTGATCCTCGCCGCTGTGGCCGGTCGAGGTCGTCCCCCCGTCGGTGGCGGGAGCCGTACTCCCGGGGGCGTACTACACGGTCTGGAGCTCGGCGGCGCGCTCGCGGCGGGACACGCGGGCGGCGCGGATGCTGTCCCAGGTGAAGACGCTCAGCGCGAGCCAGACGACGACGAAGCCGGCCCACCGGCTGGCGGGCATGGTCTCGTGGACGATCAGCACGCCGCAGAGGAACTGCAGCACCGGCGCGATGTACTGCAGGAGGCCGATGACCGTGAGGGGGACCAGCAGCGCCGAGGCGGTGAAGAACAGCAACGGCACCGCGGTGATCACGCCGGCGGCCACCAGCAGCAGGGCGTGGCCGGCGCCGTGGTGGGCGAAGGTGCCCGTGCCGTTCGCCTCCAGGACGAGCAGGTAGGCCAGGGCCGGCACCAGCAGCACGAGGGTCTCGATGGTCAGGCTCTCCGCGCTGCCCACCCCCGCCTTCTTCTTGACCAGGCCGTACGTGCCGAAGCTGAAGGCTAGCACGAGCGCGATCCAGGGCAGACGCCCGTAGTCGAGCGTCAGGATGAGAACCGCGACCGCGCCCAGGCCGACCGCGGCCCACTGCCACACGCGTAGCCGCTCACGGAAGACCAGCACCCCGAAGAGCACGCTGACCAGGGGGTTGATGAAGTAGCCGAGGGCGCTTTCGACCACGTGGCCGGTGTTGACGGCGTAGATGTAGGTGCCCCAGTTCACCGAGACCGTGACGGCCGCGACGGTGAGGAGGATCAGCTGGCGTCGGGTAATGGTGCGGATCCACGACCAGTGACGTCGTACGGCGAGGACCGCGACCACCACGACGAGCGACCAGACCATCCGGTGCGCGAGGATCTCCACCGCGCCGGAGGGCTTGAGCAGGGGCCAGTAGAGAGGGAACAGACCCCACATCGTGTAGGCGGCGACGCCGAACAGGAGGCCACGGCGGGTATCAGGCATGTCGCCTATCTTCGCTGCTTACCTGGATTCAGGACAAATAAGGAGCTCTACGCCTGACGTTTAGGAATCCTTACGGGAGGAACAACGCGGCCGGGTGGGTGGTTGGTGTTGGCAGAACAGAAGGGGAGGTTCACGATGGGCTGGCTGTTCGGCAGGGACAAGACGACGATGGTGGAGCCCACGGACGCGCTGCCGGGCCGGGCCGAGATCATGCCGGTGGCCACCCGCCATCAGGTCCTCGGCGCGCCGCTGGCTCCGCCGTACCCCGAGGGAACGGAGATCGCCGAGTTCGGGCTGGGCTGCTTCTGGGGGGCCGAGCGCAAGTTCTGGCAGACCCCGGGCGTCGTCTCGACAGCGGTGGGCTACGCGGGCGGGTACACGCCCAACCCCACGTACGAGGAGGTCTGCTCCGGCCTCACGGGGCACACCGAGGTCGTCCGGGTGGTCTTCGACCCGGCCCAGGTGTCGTACGAGGAACTTCTCAAGGTCTTCTGGGAGGCGCACGACCCCACCCAGGGCATGCGCCAGGGCAACGACGTCGGCACGCAGTACCGGTCGGCCGTCTACACGCACGGCCCGGAGCAACTGGAGGCCGCCCTGGCGTCCCAGGAGGCGTACCAGAAGGTGCTGACCGACGCCGGGTACGGCGAGATCACCACCGACATAGCCCCCGCCGGTGAGTTCTACTTCGCCGAGGATTATCACCAGCAATACCTTTTTAAGGTGCCAAACGGCTACTGCGGCATCGGCGGCACCGGCGTGAGCTGCCCCGTCGGCCTGACCGCTGGCGAGGCCTGATCAGTCGGCTGGCAGGATCGTGAGTCGTTGCCCCTTGGGAAGATGACGAGGGGCAACGACAAGGTAGTCGCGCTGATCCAACGTGGCGACTTCGCGAAGGTCGAAGCGCTCGGCCAGGGCTATCACGCAGGCGTCCACGGCCTGAAGACGGAGCGAGGCGTAGGCCGAGAGCAGCTCGGACATTCGCCGATAGTCATGGGGCGTCGCCTCGATCACGCGGAGTTCGTCGTCGGCGATGGCAGCGCAGAACTCGGCGGCGAGAGTGGGGCTGCCGCGGCGCACTGGATCGGAGAGCAGGTGACAGATCTCTGTCACCGCGAGCGATGGCACGACGAGTTTGGTCCAGTTCTGCGCGAGAAACCGGACGCAGCGAGCGTGGTCCTTGTCGGCCCTGTTGAACGCCGCGACGAGGGGTCCCGTGTCGCAGAGGATCACGCGGTGATCGCTCCGTCGGACTCCTCGTGGTGAGGATAGGTGAGGTACCGGTCGTGGTGGACGCCGAGGTCTGCCGGCCCTTGTAGCGCGCCGACGAGCGCGGAGAGGTGCCGTGGAAGTGCGGGCACGTCGAGTGGCTCCTCGATGTCGGCCCAGCCTTCGTTGTCCAAGTCCATGCTGCCAAGTGTAGGCCCCGACCTGCCCGCAGGCAGTGAGATGTCGCAGCGTGAGGTGAGGAGGCATCTATTGCCTGAAGTGAACCGCTACCACCAGCAATACCTTTTTAAGGTGCCGAACGGCTACTGCGGCCTCGGCGGCACCGGTGTCTCCTGCCCCGTCGGCCTGACGACCGGCGAGAGCTGATCAGTCGCCGGGCGGGATCGTGACACCTCCGAGCGGCCTGGTGGTACTCGGAGGTTTCCTGCGTCCGATGCCGGTCGTTTGCTACTTGAAGTAGTAAACTACCGCTATGAGTACACCTGAACAGGCCTTCCCGCCCGGGGACGGGCCCGCGGCCAAGGTGAGCGTTTCCTTGCGAGCCGGCAACATCCGCGCCATCAAGGAGCGTGTCGGCGCGCGTGGGTTCTCCGCGTACGTCGACGCCGCTGTGGAGCGGCAGATCGAGCGGGACCTACTGGAGGAGGCCCTGCAGGCGAACGAGAACGAGTGCGGTCCCATCCCGCAGCATCTGCGGGACGAGGCTGAGCAGCTGTTCCGTAGCGTGAAGTCCGCTCCGGAGCTACAGGAGGGGCGTGGATGGCACGCGCACGAAGCAAGCTGAGTGCGGGGACGGTCATCCTTGACTCCGAGGGACTCTCGAAGTGGTGCGCGGCCGACCAGCGAGTTACGGCGATCGTCCGAGAGGCACAGAACAACGACTTCCGCGTTGTTATCAGTGCCTTGACGCCTATCGAGGCCTTCGACGGCCGGGTGACAAACGACCGGTTGCGCTGGCATCTGTCCCGGCTGCGTGTCGAGCCGGTGACCGAGGAGGTCTCCGTCCACGCGCTGGATCTGCTCCGTGAGAGCGGTCTTCACGGCCACAAGTACGCGATCGATGCCGTCGTGGCCGCCACGGCTCTTCGCTCCACCCGGCCCGTTATCGTCCTCACCTCGGACGAGGACGACATGAGCAAGCTCTGCGGAAAGGCAGTCCGCCTCGTGCGGGTGTAGGTGCCGAATTATTGCCCCAGCGATACGACTACCACCAGCAATACCTTTTTAAGGTGCCAAACGGCTACTGCGGCATCGGCGGCACCGGCGTGAGCTGTCCCGTCGGCCTGACCGCCGGCGAAGCCTGACCTGCGGTAGCTGACTGATCCTGGCCCTTGGTCGCCCGGCAAGCCCGGTGCCGATTGAAGGGTTGGAATCTTGAGTGGAGTCCGATACGCGACAGCCGAGGGTCGAGTCGGCGGACCGCCCTCGGCCTGAATTCGGGTTAAGCGTCCGCTACATCCGTGGTGCCACCTTCGCCGATTTTCCCCTGATGCTCGCTTCCCGTGTCGAAGAAGGTGTCAAGGTATTCATCCGGAAGGTCTTCGCGGCGCAGGCGTCGTTGCCGCACCGAAATCGCCGTATCCGCAGGTGGAGGATGGTCTCCTGGCCGCCGACGGCTGTGTCGCACACCCGCCGCTCGTAGCTCCTGTGCACACGGTGGGACACCGTCCCGCATCGCGGACACGCCGCCTGCATGGTGCGGGCTCTGGCCCGGATCCGCACCGACGTCCCCGACCGGCACACGACGTCGATCTGCCGACAGGCCAGGTGAGGGAAGAGAACCGCGAGCAACTTCGAGATCGTCACCCAGCATGATCAGCAACACCCGCGGCCGAGCGCTGGAAGATCACAGAATTAGTGCCAGAACCACGATCGAGCCGGAATTGACACCCGTCATCGGAAGGACACCGACGCCTGAGGTCGGCTGACCCGCCCAGATCTATGACATAGCCAGGTCCGGCACCGAGGGCAGGAGAATATGTTGCCAGGTGTGCGGGCTGGTGCGGCAACGAACGTTCGCAGGGGTTGGTCAGGCGGCTTCGTTGGCGGGTCGTCCCCGGCGGTGTTGTTTCTCGCTGCGGATGCGGGCGCGTTCGCGTCGCTGGGCGGCAAGTGTGATGCCACCGCGGGCCCCACCTGAGCCGCTCGGCTTGGAGTCCACAAGATTCACCGTCACGCCGTGTCTTGTCGTGATTTTCTGTGCGGATGTCGAAGATGCGGAGCGTCGTGCTCGCGGTGATCGTGGCTACGGCCGTGGGCCCGGGCGTGTCCGTGCTCCTCAGGGTGACCGGCGGGCTCGAGTCGGCGGGGGTGCTGACCGGCCTGGCGGCGGGGGGCCTCCTGCGGGGGAAGCCGGTCAGGGCCGCGGTCGCGACCCTGTACGGCAGCGCCTCGGCCGTTCTGATCGGCGAGATCTCGCAGGGCGCTTTCGGCGGCGGCCCGGATTTCGCCGACGCCATGGCCGTCCGGCCGGGCTGGCCAGGGTGGATGATCGGGGCCGTGCTCGCCTACGCGATCGCAGCCGGGAGGCCGCCCTGCGCGCAGGCCGATCAGGCGGCCCCCGCGCATCCGGTTACGACGCACGCCGATCCCGCTGGGGTGACTCGCGCGCACCGGACCACGATCGGGCGGCTGCCGCACGCCGATTCCGGCGAGGCCGGGCACCTCATGCTCTCGATCGTGTTCACGGCCGTGCTCGCCGCCGTGCTCGCCTGCGGCCAGATCGTCGCCGGCAAGGCACTGGGCATGACCTTATGGGAGGCCTACCACGAGTATGACGGGCCGGGCTGGTATCGCGACCTGACCCGTGCCCTCTGGTATCCCGCCGCCTCGGTGGTGCTGGCCTCGCTCGTCGCGGGCGGGATGCCTGCCGGCCGGTGGCGTTTCCTGGCGCCACCCCTGGCCGCGTGGCTCGGCTGTGCGGTGACGGCCGGGCCGCTGCAGTATCTCCAGGCGCTCGGCGCGCCGTACGACCCCCCGGCCGTGGCGCTCATGGCGTCCCTCGCGGGTGGCGGCGTCGGCGCGGCGGCAGGCGCCGCCGCGCTCCGGCATACCGGGACACGCCTCGGACTGGTCTGCTTCGTCCTGCTGTTCACCGCCGGCGACGCTACCGGCCGGCTGGACGACTTCCCCGTGGGAGTCTTCGTGTCGATCGCGCTGGCCGCCGTGGTGGCCGCGTGGGTTACGGCACGACGGAACGCGGACATCGGACCGGGGATACTGGCGGGCATGGCGGGGCCGCTGTTCATCTGGTCGGTGTACGCGACGGTCGGTTCCCGGCTTTATGACCACTCCACCCAGGCGCTGCCGTACTGGAACGCCATGATCGTCGCGCTGCTGGCGCCGGCCGTCGCGCTGCCGGCCGCCGCCCTGGCACGGCTCGCTCGGCCGCGGACAAGGGCGCGACCGCATTGTGATACGGCGGCTCGTTGACGGCGTCGATCCGGTCCAATGACCCGCCGACATCTGTGACACAGCGAGTCCCGGTGCCGAGGCTGAGCAAGTGTCGCGAGATCCCCAGCATGATTTATTGCCCGAGGAGAACCGCTACCACCAGCAATACCTTTTTAAGGTGCCAAACGGCTACTGCGGCATCGGCGGCACCGGTGTGAGCTGCCCGGTCGGCCTGACCGCCGGCGAAGCCTGACCTGCGGTAACTGACTGATCCTGGCCCTTCGCCGCCTGGGCTGGTGCGGTGTGGGCCGGGGTCAGGCTCGACGCGATCGGCGGTCTCGAAGTGCGGGCCTGGGTGGGGCGCGGCCGTCCCACAGCGCGGCGCGCCAGGTGGGCGAGGTTGGAGCGCTATCAGAATGTGTTCTGAATTAGACTGACGGCGTGAGCATCAGCAATGCCGACGCCGTCACCTTCTCGGACCTGTCGAGGAATCCCCGGGCTGTCGCCGAACGCGCCGCGCGACTCGGTCGCGTACGTGTGACTCACCGGGATGCCCAGGACTTCTACCTGACCGCGGCTGACCGTGAGGAACGACGCGAGCAGACGCTGGCCACTGCTTCCCGTCTGTTCCTCGCGCTGCTGAGGCATGATCCGACCGCCCGCGCCCTGGTCATCGCCATGCCTGAGGTCTTTCCCTGGGTTCGTCACCTCTCCTCTGATGAGGTGCGGTCCTTCACTCTTGAACTGGTTGAGGCGCTCTCTGACGCGGCCGAGCTGGATGTCGACGCCACTACTCAGGAAGTCATCGCAGGCTGGCGGGCCACCGCCCGGATCAAGGCCGACCCCGCGCACTATGCGCAGGCGCGTGAGGCGACGAGCGGAGACTTCGGGCCGGTTGAGGTTTCGGTATGAGTCCGAAGCGCGGAGACCGGGTCACAGTCCCGCCTCCTGACAGCGAATGGGACGTACGGTTCGGTACGAGCGATGCGGTGAAGGGCTGGGAGGAACTATGCCGTCATGCCCTGGCCAACACACGCCGCTGCTTGGAGACGCTGCGCGCAGATCCACGCTCACGCACCGACCATGAGCGTCAGCATCGCCTGCGTGGCGACCTCGCGACTCATTGCCACAACAGACAGGACCTCGAGCAATGGGAGTTCGAGGTTACCAGCGGTGGGCGCGTGCGCTACGTGATCGACGACGCCGCTCACACGGTATGGATCATCTATGCCTCGCCCCGTCATCCCAAGGACACCGATGTCTGAGGCCGGCTGACCTGCTGGCGAATGTGACACAGCCATTCCCAGCGCCGAGGGCGGGAGCAAATGCCGCAAGGTCGTAGCGCGACTTGTTGCCTGGAGTGAACCGCTACCACTAGCAATACCTTTTTGAGGTGCCAAACGGCTACTGCGGGATCGGTGGCACGGGCGTCGCGTGTCCGATCGGCCTCACCACTGGTGAGGCCTGACCTGCGGTAAGTGACTGATCCTGGCCCTCGGTCGCCCGGCAAGCCCGGTGCCGATCGAGGGTCAGAGCCGTGCGAGCAGGCGAGATTCCGCCGGCAACATCCGATACGCGGCCTCCGCAGATGGCGTTCACCACGTAACGAGCTCGGTCAGCGCGGTGCTGGTCGTTTCGTCGGCCGGTAGGAATGCTTCCAATCGCAGTTCTGCGATGGTGACGTCGGTGGCGGTACCGAAGTGAGTCAGTGTGGTGATGAGTCGCAGTTCCCGGTTCTCCGGCTCGCTCATGCGGAGGTGGAGCGGTACCGCGAAGCCGAGATGATGAGGCGGCAGTTGGCGTGGACGCGGCGGCGCCAGGCCGACGAGTTCCGCGGCGAGCAGCTGGAGCCGGTCGCTCGGGTTCCGCGTGCTCTCGGCGTGGATGCGTTCGATGATGTGCCATGCCCACTCGTCGAGGTTGAGGATGCGCGGCGCGAGTCCTTGAGGGTGCAGCAGGACTCGGGGGACGCTCACCGGTGGGGCGAGCAGGTGCGGGTCCACTCCGCGGATGATCACCTGAAAGCCGGCGTTGGCCGAGACGAGGTCGCCGTGCCGGTCGACGATCACGGCCGGGTACGGCAGGTGGCCGTGCAGGACGCGGTCGAGGGCGGTTCGTACCGCTGCCAACTGGGGATCGTCCAGGTCGGTCTGTGGGTACGCGGGCGCGAACCCCGCGGCGAGGAGCAGTTCGTTGCGTTCGCGGATCGGCACCTCGAGTGACTCGGCCAGCCGTATGATCATCGACCGGCCAGGGGCCGAGCGTCCGCTCTCGATGAAGCTGACGTGCCGTTGAGTGGTGCCGGCGCGCACCGCCAGTTCGAGTTGGCTGACGCGTCGGCGGGTGCGCCACTCGCGCAGCGCACCAGCGAGTCCGCCGCTTGCCGATTCGGTGATCATTCCTTCTGTTTACCGGGCATGGCACCGGTCGGCGATTCCCTTCGAGGAATTGTCGCGGTGCGTCCGGCGCAGCATATTCGAGGTCGCAAACGACCAACCACGACCTGAGGATCGTCATGGCCGACACAGACCTGAAGAATCTCACCGACCGCTATGTCGCGGTGTGGAGTGAACCCGACCCGGAGCGTCGCCGCGCGGCCGTTCGCGAGCTGTGGTCCCCCGACGCGGTCCATGTCCTGCAGCCGCCTCAGGAGATGCGACAGGCCGCTGAAGGGCTGGGGTTCGATCGTCTCGTACTGGAGGCTCGCGGTTATGACGCACTGGAACTGCGGGTGACGCGCGCGTACGAGGAGTTCGTCGCTCCGGGAACCTACGTTTTCCGGTCCCGCGGCGATGCCGAACGGCTCCACGACGTGGTCAAATTTCGCTGGGAGATGGTGGCTCGCGGCGGTGGCGATGCGGCCGGTATCGGGCTGGAAATCCTCATGCTGGGCGCGGACGGTCGCATCGTCAGCGATTACCAGTTCATCGAGGGATGACCGTGATGACGGCGGCACTGCCATCGTCCGTGCGGAGCTACCACGTCAACAGTGGCGACGGCATCGAGGGGCTGTCGCTGCGGACCCACGAACCGCGCACGCCAGGCGTCGGCGAGGTCGCGGTCATGGTCCACGCCGTCTCGCTCAGCTTCCGCGAGCTGCTGGTGCTGCGCGGGCAGTACGTGTTGCCCGTCAAGCCGGACGTCATCCCGGTCTCCGACGGTGCCGGGCAGGTCGTCGCCGTGGGGCCGGGTGTCCAGCGGGTACGACCGGGTGACCGGGTCACCGCCACGCTGTTCCCGCAGTGGCTGGACGGCCCCCTGCAACCGTCGTACCTGCCACAACTGGGAGGTTCCCTCGACGGCATGCTCACCGAACTCGCCGTCCTCCCGGAGCAAGCCCTCGTCCCGATTCCCGACCACCTCTCCTACGCCGAGGCCGCGACGCTGCCGTGCGCCGCGGTGACCGCGTGGAACGCGCTGACCGGGGACGGTCCTGGGATCCAGCCCGGGTGCACACTGCTGACCACCGGCTCGGGCGGCGTATCACTGTTCGCGGTACAACTGGCCAAACTTCTCGGCGCGAGAGTGATCGCTACGACCGGCCGGACGGAAAGAGACCAGCGCCCCCGCGACCTGGGCGCTGACGAGGTCGTCAACTACCGCGCCGTTCCCGACTGGCACACCGCGGCCCGCGGCATCACCGGCGGGCGCGGGGTGGACCGGGTCGTCCACACCGCCGGACCTCTGGAGCAGTCACTGAAGTCGCTTGCCGTCAACGGACACGTCGCGTTCGTCGGGTCCGTTTCGGGTGACTGGCGGCCACTCGACCCTCGCCTGTTGTTCGGTGTCGCCGCGACGGTCCGGGCGTTGGCCGTCGGGAGCCACGCGCAGTTCACCCAGATGAACGAGATCATCGCCGCACGGCGGCTTCGGCCCGTCATCGACCGAGTGTTCCCGTTCGAGGAAGCCGGCGCGGCGTTCCGGTACTACGAGTCGACCAGCCCGTTCGGAAAGGTCATCATCGAAATCCGATAGTCGGCGGTCGTGGCAGCGGAGTCCGCCACGCCCGCTCATCGGCTTGAGACGTCGCCGATCGGCGCACCGGTCGGCGGTACGGTGAGCGGCCGGGATCGGGACATCGGCCGCGGGACGGATCTCAAGTTTCAGCGGATGGCCGAGCACGTGCCGCGGAGACCCATGAGGCGGCTCATCTTGCCGTCGGACTGGGTCGGACGGCGCGGGAGATGCGGGAAGCTCGTGGCTGGAGCCAGAGCGAGTAGGCCCGTGCGGCTGAGGATGACACAGTCAGCGGTGCGCGCTTCCAGGCCGGAGGTATCGTCCCGACGGTGCCGGTTCTTGAGCGCCTGGCCAGGGCGCTGAAGGCCGGTCTTCAGGTGCGGATCACTCCGCGTGCTCCAGCGGCGTGAGCTGATCTATTGCCTGAAGTGCATCAGTGGGCCGCCTGTCCGACGGGCCTGGTCCCGGCCGAGGATCGAGGCTCGCTGACCTGCCCAATGCAAGGCAGGTCAGCGGCGGGGTAGCACGCCCAGGAGGGTTGCGGTCAGGGCCAGCTTCAGAGAGTCCTTCAGCTCCAGGTGGAAGCGGGCGAGGTCGGGCTCGGCCTGGTAGGCCTCCTGCAGGCTGGGTGGGGGTGTGCTGTACGCCGACAGCGCGCCGGCAATGACCATGGTTTGCAGGCTGAACAGTGTCGCGTTCTCGCCCAGCTCCGGCAGGTAGTCCTGGATCAGGGCGGTCATGGTTGTCAGGCGGTCCAGGGAGGCGCGCTTGTAGCGTGCTACCACTTCGACGGAGACGTTGTGTTCCAGGACGCTGCCCTGTGCGCCGAAGAGGTCGCACAGCACCGTTCGACTGGAGAGCGAGCGGCTGAGGATCTCTGCCACCGCTGCCGCTCGCTCGGCCACGGGTAGATCTTCGTCGACGCCGGCGGCCAGTTCGCCCGCCAGTTCCGTCAGCCACTCCTGCAGGAAGCGGTCCAGCAGTTCCAGCAGCACCGCCTCGCGAGACTCGAAGTAGCGCAGCACGTTCGGCTTCGCCAGGCCTACCCGGCGGCTGAGCTCGTTCAGGGTGACCGCGGCCACGGGCATCTCGTGGAGCATCGCCGACGCCATGTCGAGGATCGCCTGCCGGCGGATCTCCCGCTGCTCTTCGGTTCTCGCCCGCTGGAAAGTCACGGTCGCCAGCTTAATTTAAGTACCTTCGGTACGTTGACAACGTACCGAAGGTACTTTAGCGTTGCGAAAGGAAGATACCTTCGGTACGTTAGTTGGGAGCCTGGCATGGGCGAGAAGTGGACGATGGCGAACATTCCGGACCAACGCGGGCGGGTGGCCGTGGTGACCGGGGCCAACACCGGACTGGGGTACGAGACCGCCAAGGCGCTCGCCGAGCGCGGGGCGTCCGTGGTCCTCGCCGTGCGTAACGTCGAGAAGGGTGAGCAGGCCGCGGCCGGTATGACCGGCGACGTGACCGTGCAGGCGCTGGATCTGACCTCGCTCGACTCCGTCCGGACCGCGGCGGCGGCGCTGCGGTCCCGGCTCGACCGGATCGACCTGCTGATCAACAACGCCGGCGTGATGTACACCCCGAAGCAGACCACCCGGGACGGCTTCGAGATGCAGTTCGGCACCAACCACCTCGGCCACTTCGCGCTCACCGGGCTGCTGCTGGACCTGATGCTGCCGGTGCCCGGCTCACGTGTGGTGACGGTCAGCAGCACCGGCCACCGCATCCGGGCCGCGATCCACTTCGACGACCTGCAGTGGGAGCGGTCGTACAGCCGGGTCGCCGCCTATGGTCAGTCCAAGCTGGCCAACCTGATGTTCACGTACGAGCTGCAGCGCCGGCTCGCCACGCACGGCACCACCGTCGCGGTGGCCGCGCACCCCGGCGTGTCCAGCACCGAGCTCGCCCGCAACACCCCCGCGGCCCTCCGGCTTCCGCTCACCTGGCTCGCGCCGCTGATCACCCAGACGCCGGCGATGGGCGCGTTGCCGACCCTGCGCGCCGCCACCGACCCCGCCGTGCTCGGCGGCCAGTACTACGGTCCCGGCGGACGTTTCGAGGTCATGGGCCACCCCCGGCTGGTCACCTCCAGTTCGAAGTCGTACGAGGTAGCCGTCCAGCAGCGGCTGTGGGCCGTCTCCGAAGACCTCACCGGGGTGAAGTTCCCCGTCGCTCAGTCCAAGCAGAACCCGTTTCTCTCCGGATCGGCCGACACGATCTAGCCCGCGCCCGCTGACCCGGCTCAGGCCCCGGCGGCGCGTTCGATCGCCACTGCCACCCCGTCGAGCAGGTGGTCAAGGCCGGCGCGGAAGTCGTCGTCCGGAGCGGCCCCCGCTTGGGGGTCGAACACCCCGGCCTCGACGGCGCGGGCCAGCGCCGGGAACCGGCCTGGGTCGGCGAGCTCGGTGAGCAGGGCGGCGTACGCCCTGTCGGCCCCTTCCTCTGGTTCGGCGGGCATGGACGTCAGGAGCTGGGCGGCGCCGCGCACGTAGTGCAGCACCAGCATGACCACCGAGAACCGGGCCCGCGGGTCCAGCTGCGTGCCGCCGAGGGAGCGCAGCGCGGCGTCGAGCCAGGCGAGCTGGCCGGGGTCCATCGGCGGGGAGTTCGTCAGCTGGGCGATCCACGGATGCCGCAGGTAGACGCCGAACAGCTCGACGGCCCACCGGGTGAGTGAGCCGCGCCAGTCGGCCGGCGCGGTGTCGAACTCCGGCGGCGTGCCGGGCGCGGCGGCCAGCATGAACAGCTGCAGGTCGTCCTTGCCGGTCACGTGCCGGTACAGCGACATGGGCGCGCAGCCGAGCCGTTCGGCGAGCCGGGCCATGGACAGCGCGGCCAGGCCCTCCTCGTCGGCGAGGGTGATGGCCGCCGCCACGATCCGCTCCAGGCTGAGCGCGGGCGTGCGTCCCCGCCCCTTCGGTTTGGCCCGCCCCCACAGCACGTTCAGCGCGTGCGGCAGCTCGTTCCCGATGTCGTCCGGCATTCCAGTGAGCTTACCACTTTGCGTATGGCCTACGCATTGCGTATATGATACGCATTGAGCGTATGGGATACGCATCCTCGACCGCCCTCTTGGAGCCGTCATGCACACGACGATCGACAGTCCTCCGCCGGTATCGGCCCACCGACGTCCGTGGTGGCGGCGCCGCTGGACGGTGCCGCTCGCCCTGGTCACGGCCGGGTTCCTCGCCTTCTCGCTGCCGCCGTACCTGACCGGGGACCCGTCGCTGTCCCGGGTGCCGCAGCCACAGGGGTTCGGCCTGCACTACCCGCTGCTCGTCGCGCACGTGCTGTTCGCCTCGGTCGCCATGGTCACCGCGTTCTTCCAGGTGTGGCCGTGGTTCCGGCGGCGGCACCGGGTGTGGCACCGGCGCGCCGGGCGCGTCTACGTGTTCGCCGGGGTGTTGCCTGCCGGGCTGACCGGTCTGGTCATCGGGGCGCGTTCCCCGTTCGGGCTGTTCCTCGCGGTCAGCGACGTGCTCCTCGCCCTGCTGTGGCTCGCCTTCACCCTGGCGGGCTGGCGCGCCGCCCGCGCCCGCCGGTACGCCGACCACCGGCGCTGGATGCTGCGCAGCGCCGTGCTGACCTACTCCATCATCACCAACCGGGTGTGGACCGTGATCCTTATCATCACCCTGTCCCCGCTGCAGGACACCGTCTTCCGCGGCGACCCCGATCTGATGGCGTGGACGATCTCCGGCCTGTCCGGCTGGCTCGGCTGGACGATCCCGCTGCTGGCCGTGGAGTGGTACCTGGAGCGCGAGGTGGCCCGCCGCGGCCGCCGCACCGCCCTCGCGACCTGATCCCTGAGGCCGGTCTCGGCCCGGCCCCGGAACGACCGCCGCTGGAGGCTCAGGAACCAGCCACGTTTGTGGGCGCGGTCCAGCCGGTAGCTCGGATCCACTCGACCAGGTCCAGGGCGGCCGGCTCGATCGAGCGCACCACCGCGAGGTCCGAAGGGTATTCCGCCGCCTTCGCGAACTCGCGGAACATCGCCTTGTCGAGGTCGTTGGGAAGCACGCTCAACGGGAGGGCCTCGTACCGTGCCGGGAGCCCGGCGCGCGCGCCGAACGCCGCGGCGATCTGGGGGCCCGTCAGCTCGTCGCCGACGAGCTCGACGGCTCCGCCGGGCGCCTCCGCGGTGTCGAGCAGGAGCGCGGCGGCGACCCGGCCGATGTCCCTGACCGAGATCATCTTCAGGGCGACGTCCTCCGGCAGCGGCAGCCTCAGCACGATCTCCCCATGCTTCAGGCTCGGTGCCATCACGCTCGCGAAGTTCTCCATGAAGGCGGTCGCGCGAACCATCGCGGCCCTGAGGCCGGACTTCCTCAGGTGCTCCTCGATCGAGTGCTTCGAGTCGTGGTGCGGCACACCCGACTCCCGGTCCGCTCCGAAGACCGAGTTGAACACGACGTGCGGGACGCCCGCCTCGACCGCCGCGTCGACGAGCGCGGTACCGATGCGGATCTCCGCCTCGACCTCTTCGAGGCTGTTCGCCTCCGGGGTCATGAAGTAGAACCCCTGGACCGTCGCCAGCGCGGCGGCCAGCGACGCCGGGTCGTCGGCCCGGATGGCCGCCAGCTCGACGCCGCGGGCGGCCAGCGCCTGAGCCCGGTCGGACTGCGGGTTGCGGACCAAAGCCCGCACCCGCGCCTTGTGGTCCAGCAGCGCGTCGACCACCGCCCCGCCCTGTTGCCCCGTCGCGCCGAAGACTGCGATCGTGCCGGTCGTCTGTGCGCTCATCGCTGCCACCCTTCATTAGTTCATGGCATGAACGAAACTAGTTCATGGCATGAACATCGTCAAGGTGCGGGTGTAGCGGGACCTCACGGTGTGATTGGTCTGTTCGAGGTGGGCGAAGAGAGGTCCGAGGTGTCCACGATGGCGGTGGCCACGCGCTCGAAGTCGCGCTGGTCGTCGGCGTCGAGGTTCCTGGCGATCTCGGGCAGGCGCTTGGCGACCTCGGCGTAAACGGCCTCGGCGAGCACCTTCCCCGTGGGCGTCGCACTGAGCATGACGACCCGTCGGTCCTGCGCCGAGCTTGCCCGGCCGACCAACTCGCGCCGCGCGGTGCGATCGACCAGCTGGCTCAATGCGTTCTTGGTCATACCCAACGACGCGGCGAGGTCAGCCATCTGCCGCGGCTCGTTCCTGACTGCGCAGAGCAGCGTGGCCTGCGAGGGGGTCAGGTCGAACTCGGCGCAGATCTGCGCGTACTTGCGTTGAATCACAACCGAGAGCCAGAAGAGCTTGTCGCCATAGTCCACGCCGACCTCCCCGGTCTAATGACGAACGATCAGCCTACTCGTCGCGGGCCGGCAGACCACGCCACTCACCAGGAGATGTACACCTCTGCCATGGTCGCGGCTACGGCATTGGCTCAAGCGGGTCCTGTCATGATCGTCACATCCGACGTGCCGCACCTGAGCGCCCTGACGGCGGGTCACGAGCGGATACAGGTCGTTCACGTCGACAAGATCAGCCGATAGCACCGTCACGTCGAGGCCGCCTGCGTGAGTTCGAGTGGCCGGCGAGGTCGCACCGCGATGATTTATTGCCCCAAGTGAACCGGCCGGGACAGCCAGATTTCCGGCACCTGATCGCCGAGATGGTCGAGCGGATGCCCGGCGCCGTCCTCGTCATCATCGCGGCCGGCCGCAACGTGCACGCCGGCGAACCGACGGAGTTCCTCGCCGCTCACGATGTGGGCTGAGCCTTTGTCCGGAACGGCACTTGAGTCTCAAGTAACCGGAGACTCCAGGATCGATGCCGTGGGCGGCGCGTACTCGTTTCCGCCGTCCGCGACCATCCGATCCGACTCCGGGAGAGCGCATTCCATGCCGCGATACGTGACGCCGTCCGCTGAGGATGGCAAGCGCCTCATCAACGACTTCATCGACGAGACTTTCGGTGATCTGGACGCCAACCCGGACTTCGTCGCCATGCTGCGTACGGTGGTGCCCGAGATGCCCGCCGATCCCAGCCCTGAGCAGCTGGGTGCCTGGGCGGAGCTGTCCGAGCTGGTCCGCGACGCCGACTTCAGGGCCAGGGTCCGCAGGATGGCCGAGCATCAGGCGGCCGAGAGGGCGGCCGGGGATCAGACCGGTCTGCATCACGAGGTGACCGAACTGGTCCGGGAACGGGTGCGGCAGGCGCAGGCGGACGGGGTCGAGCCGAGTTCGCAGGAGGCGCGAACGGTGCTGGTGGAGTTGATCGCCGGATACACCGCGACATTCGGCCATCCCGACAGTGCCGAATACCGCCGGAGGCTGCTGACTCGGCTGGAGATCGCCGATGATCCCCGTACGGAGCGGTACTTCGCCCTGCTGCACACGATCAACGGCTGGCCGGTGCCGCCGAGCCTGGCGCCGGCGTTCGACTGGTTCACCCAGGCGCTCCGGCACCATCCCGTTCCCTAGAGGCCGGGTACGCGGGGTCGAGTGCGGCGAGGAACCAGCGGGCCGCAGGGACCGGATCGGGTTTCGGGGGCGTACCGTTGATCATGGCCAGTAGTTGCCAGTATCGGGAGACCCGAGGGTCGGCCCCGATGCGGATCCGCTCGGCGAGCCAGAGCCGGAACCCGGCGTCGTCGGACCGCCGGTGGGCCTGGGCGAAGACGGCGACCAGCTCGTTCACGATGGGCCGGGCCAGGGCGGAGACCGGCGCAATCCCGTCCGCCAGGGCGCGGCCGACGAGGTCCAGCGCGGCCTGCTCGGCCCGCGCCCAGCTCTCGTGGTCGCCGTGCTCGGCGCCGGAGGAACGGTCCGTCGCGTGTCGCTCGAACGCCTCGCGTACGCTCTCCCGGAAGTGGGGGTCGCCGACCAGGTGCGCCAGCTCCAGCCACGCGTCGAGCTGCTCGGCCGATGGGTCGTCGGGCAGGTCGGGCAGCATCGAGCGCAGGTGCGCGGCGAACGCGGGCTCCATGTCGAGCCCGCGCGTCGCTTCGGCCACGAGGTCGGCCACCAGCTGCCGGCGCCGCTCGGCCGGTAGCCGGGCGAGCCGGTTCACGTGGGCGATTCCGGCCGTGCCGGTACGGCGGGTGGTGACGTAGCGCAACACCGCCTGGCGTACCCGCAAGGTCTGGATCTGGTCCTCCATGGCCGCGATCTGCCCGTCGGCGACCTCGGCCAGAGTCTGCGTGTCGGCGAGCACCCGTGTGATCGTCGCGATCTCGACGCCGAGATCTCGCAGCGTACGGACGAGTTCCAGCCGGTCCAGGGCGTCATGATCGTAGAGCCGGTAGCCGCCGGCCGACCGACCGGCTGGAGGTACCAGCCCTTCGTCGGAGTAGTACCGGACCGTCGGCACCGGCACCCCGGTGAGCCGCGCCACCTGGCCGATCGTGTAGAGCCCGTCGTCCTTCACACGTCCAGCCTGGCTCATCAGCCGCTTTTCGGGGCAGATCCACGCTCGCGAGCGAATGCCGAACAGCAGCATCGTCCGTCGGCGTGGACGGGCTGCCCGGACATTCGTCACCCGATCGCGGCGTGGAAACAGCGCCCGATCCACAAACCGGCATGATGTGATGATCTGCATGAATGAGGTGGAACGACAGGTTTCCGGCGATCCTGATCTGCTGGTCAGGATGGAGCAGAACCTTGCCGAGCATGCCTGCCACCTGCACCGTCGCATGGAGCGCTCGACTGTCACGGAGACGGACGACCTCCTGATCGCCGACAGCGGGCTCGACGAAGACACGTTCAACATCGTCGCGGCGGCGCGTTTCACCGCGGACACCGCCCCCGCGCGGGTGGAGGAGACCGTCCGTGCGCTGGCCGCGACCGGTCGCCCCTTCTCCTGGTGGGTCGGCCCCGCCTCCACACCACCGAACCTCGCCTCGCTCCTGAAGAGAGCCGGTCTGCGGGCGGCCGAGGCCGAGACGGGCATGTGGAAGGACCTGCATGCCGCCCTGCCGCAGTCGCACGCCGATGACCTGGACATCCGCCTGGTGACGACTCCGGAGCGGCTCGCCGACTACGCGATGGTCCTGGCCGCGAACTGGGACCCGCCGGCCGCGACGGTGCGCCGGTTCTTCACCGACGCCGCCGAGTGGGCCCTCGCGCCCGGCTGCCCTGCCCGGTATCTGGTCGGCTACGTGAGCGGCCGCCCGGTCTGCTCGGCCGAGGTCTTCCTCCACGGGGGAGTCGCCGGAATCTACAACATCGCGACCCTCGCGACGGACCGCCGGCGCGGCTACGGCGGCGCCATCACCCTGGCCACCTTGCACACCGCGTACGACGAGGGCTGTCGCACCGCGGTCCTGCAGGCTTCTCCGGACGGTGAGCCCGTCTACCGCCGCCTCGGATTCGATACCTGCGGCCGGTTCACCGAGTACGCCATCGCCCGTGGAGCTTCCGCAGGAACTACGGGGACTGGGCCGGATCAGTCGACCAGGCCGGCGCGGTAGGCGGCGATCGCCACCTGTACGCGGTTCGTGACGGCGAGCTTGTCGAACAGGTGGGAGATGTGGCTCTTGACCGTGGCCTCGCTCATGTTCAGGCGGGCTGCGATCTCGGTGTTGGAGTGGCCGAGCCCGACCTCGGTGAGCACCTCGCGCTCGCGGCCGGTCAGGGTCTCCAGCCGGGCGAGCGCGTCACGGCGGCGCCGGATGGGCTGGTCGGTGGTGAGCCGGTGGATCAGCCGCCGAGTGACCCGCGGGGACAGCATCGAGTCGCCGCCGTGCGCGAGACGGATCGCCCGGATCAGGTCGTGCGGCGAGGTGTCCTTGAGCAGGAACCCGCAGGCTCCCGCCTCCAGGGCGGTGAAGACGTGCTCGTCGCTGTCGAACGTGGTCAAGATGATCACCGCGGGTGGCCGGGCGAGCCGGCGGATGGCCCCCGTGGCGGCCAGGCCGTCGTACCGGGGCATCCTGACGTCCATCAGGACGACGTCGGGCCCCAGGCGGCGGACCGCGTCGACGGCCTGGTCGCCGTCCTCGGCCTCGCCCACGACCTCCACGTCGGGCGCGGACTCGATGATGAACCGCAGCCCCGCGCGGATCAGCGACTCGTCGTCAACCAGCAGTGTCCTGATCATGTGATTCCCTTGGGAACGCGTCCGCGGCGTGCCACGGCAGCCGGCCCTCAAGACGCCAGCCTCCCGCATCGTCCGGCCCGCCGCGCACCGTTCCGCCGATCAGCCGGAAACGCTCCGCCAGGCCCTCCAGACCGACCCCGGCGCCGGTCTCCACACTCGGCTGGGCCGATCGTCCGTTGGTGACCGCGATCGTGACGCCGTCTTCCCTGTTCCCGGTCGCCGTGACCGTGACCGGGGCCCCGCGGGCGTGCTTGTGCGCATTTGTCAGCCCCTCCTGGACGAGGCGATGCGCGGCCCTGGCCGTTTCCGGTGGCCACGTGCCGATATCGCCGTGCAGGGTGACGGTCCCGCCGGCCGATACCCAGGAGTCCACCAGCCGCCGCAGGTCGGGGAAGCCGTCGTCATCGTCGGGCCCGGCGCGCAGCACGCCAAGGATCTTGCGCAGCTCTTCGAGCGCCTCCTGCGCGCTGACCCTGATCAGCGCCGCCTCCCGCTCGACGCGCTCCGGCCCCGCGCTCGCGTTCACCTCCAGGCCGCCGGCGTGCAGCGAGATGAGCGTCACCTTGTGCGCGAGCACGTCGTGCATCTCCCGGGCGATCCGGCCGCGCTCAGCGGACCTCGCCTGCTCGTTGCGCAGACGCTGCTCGGTCTCGGCGCGTTCGGCGCGCTCGCGGAGCGATCGGGTCAGCTCGCGGCGGGTGGTGGCGTACGCCCCTGCCGTCAGCGTGACCCCGGTGGCGGTCACCGCCGAGATCAGCGCGTCCGTGCCCAACGTGCCGCCGTCCACCCACTGCTGGGCCAGGAACCCCGCCATGCCGATCGCCGCCAGAGCCAGGAAACGCGTGCCCGCGCCGGAGAACAGGCTGATCAGCAGCGGGCCCGGATTACCCGACAGCACGTACGCGCCCGCCCCGGCGACGGCCACCGCGACCGGCCACCGGCCCCGGAACCACACCGCACCCGTGCCTGCCAGCCCGGCGGCGGCGATGACGGGTCGTGGCAGCGGCGCCCATGGCGTCTTGACCGCCAGGACGGTGAGGAACAGGGAGAGCGCCACGGAGGCCGCGCCGATCGCGTGTGGCCCGAGCGCGGCCACCCGCCGCAGCGCCGCGCGGTACGACAGCATCGCTTCAGCGTAGCCAGGGCGGCGGCGCGCCACCTCATACCGGCGTCGATGCCGTACGCCGGGCGTCTCCGACTTTCGTCGGAGACGCCCGTGGCCGCGATGGCGATGTGGCCGGACCCTCGCCGGCCGCATCGTGGATGGCCTCGACAAGGTCAGGAGCCGTCCCGTGTATCTCTTCCGTTCGATGCTCGTCGCGGTGTGCGCGGCGATGACGATCCTCGTGCCGCCCAGCGTCGCCCCTCCTGCCGCGGCAGCCACCGATCTTCCGGACGGACGCGCGCTGGCGGGCTTCTTCGACGCCGCGATGGCGGACGGGCTGGCGGCCGACCACGTGCCGGGCGCGGTCGTCTCGGTGGTGGGCGGTGGGAAGACGCTCTTCAGCAAGGGGTACGGGCTGGCCGACGTAGAGAACCGCAGGCCCTTCGACCCGGACACCTCGATGGTCCGGATCGCCTCGATCACCAAGCTGTTCACCTGGACCGCGGTGATGCAGCAGGTTCAGCGGGGCAAGCTGGACCTGAAGGCGGACGTGAACCGCTACCTCACCGCGTTCCGGATCCCCGCGACCTACCCCCGGCCGATCACGCTGCAGGACCTGATGGACCACACGGCCGGGTTCGAGGACCGCACGATCGGGGTGGGGTCGCGGAGCAAGGACGACGTGCCGCCCCTGGCGGACTATCTCGCCGACAACATGCCCGCGCGGGTGCGCCCGCCCGGCGAGGTGTCGGCGTACTCGAACTATGGGGCGGCGCTGGCCGGGTACATCGTGTCGCGGGTGAGCGGGCAGCCGTATGACGAGTACGTGCGCGACCACATCCTCGCCCCGCTCGCGATGCGGCACAGCACGGCCGCCGAGCCCGTCCCCGCCCCCTTGGCCACGGATCTGGCGCGCAGCTACGACTACGAGGGCGGGGCGTATCGGCGCAAGCCGTTCGTCTTCGACAACCTCGCACCCGACGGGTCGATCAGTGCCACCGCGAACGACATGGCCCACTTCATGATCGCCCACCTGCTGGACGGACGCTTCGGCGGCCGGCGCATCCTCGACGAGCCGACGGCGCAGCTCATGCACCGGCGGACGTTCGCGGCCGATCCGCGCGTCGACGGGTACGCCCACGGGTTCAAGGAGCAGACGCTCAACGGGCATCGCGTGATCATGCACGACGGCGGCTGGGAGGGCTTCCAGAGCGCGTTGCTGCTGGTGCCCGACGCCGACCTCGGCCTGTTCGTCTCCACGAACAGTCTGGACGGGGCCGACGCCATGACCAAGATCATTCCTGCCTTCTTCGACCGCTTCCTGCCCGGAAAGCGCGCCGTGCCCGGCGGCGGTGCTTCCGTCGTGCCTGTCGAGGGCTTCTACAAGCTCACCCGGTCCGCCGAGTCCAGCATCGAGAAGGTGGTCGTCCTGACCGGTTCCACCCGGCTGCGGGTGGAGGGCGGGAAGCTCACCTTCAGGGGCTCGACGTGGAGCCCGCTGCGGCCCGGGCTGTACCAGCAGGACGGCGGCACGCAGCGGCTGGCGCTGGTGACCGGCGCGAGCGGTGTCGCGTACGTGGCCACGGACGGCCCCGCCTACCAACGCGTCCCCTGGTGGGACACCCCGCCGGTCAACGTCGTCATCGTCCTGCTGTTCGCCGTCACCGCCCTGACCGCCGTGCTCGGCCTGCCGCTGGCCGCTGTGGTCCGCCGGGCCAAGAAGCGTCCCGTTCCGCGTGTCTGGCGTGCCGGGCGTGTCCTGACCGGGCTCGCCGCCGCGGTCGGACTGGTGTTCGTGGTGCTGTTCACGCTGGTCCTGACCGGCGACACGAGCATCCTGTACGGCGTGCCGGCCAACGTCCAGGTCCTCCTGGTGCTGCCGCTGCTGGTCCTCGCCCTCACCGTCGCCGCGCTCGCCACCACCGTGAGGGCCTGGCGGGGCGCGGGCGTCCTGGCCCGCGGCCACCAGGTGGTCGTGCTGGCGGGGCTGCTCGCCCTCCTCTGGTTCTGCCTGCACTGGAACCTGCTCGGCTGGCACCTGTGATCACCAGTATGCGGAACGGAGCTGTAGCAGGTAGATACGTGAGGAGCCGGCGCCTGGGCGGCGTCGGCTCCTCGTCTCGGTCAAGCGGCCGGGGCCGGCGCGGCCAGTGCCTCGGCCCGGACCACGTCCCGGGCTGAGCGGCGCAGGAGCCGCACCCCCACAAGCACCAGCGGCGCGTAGCAGGCCAGGGCCGCCACAGCCCCCACGACCGGGGGTAGCGTCGCGGCTGCCACGAACGGCAGCAGGATCACCGGCACTGTCCACCAGCCGACCACTCCCGCTCGGGCGAGCCCGGCCAGAAGCAGCGGGAGCATGGCGACGCCGCACAGGATTCCGGTGAGTCGCCACACGGCGAGGGTCGGGTCGGCCGTGACGGTGTCGAACACCTTCACCGCGTCGGCGAGCGGCACCACGTTCGGCATGGTGGCGGTGAACCAGTCGGAAAGCAGCATGCCGGACATCTGGATGGCGCCGAACATGGACAGTGCCACGCCGGTGGCCGTCAGTTTCCGGCCCCTCGGGCCGCGGAGCAGCGTCAGGGTCGCCGGTACGCCGAGCGCGATGAGCACCCAGGCGTAGTGGAGCAGGTTCGCCGACAGCAGCGACAGCCCGTGGTCGGCGGCCAACGAGGCCAGATACCCTGCGGAGGAGTCATCCTCCTGCGGCGGTGAGGTGAGCATGCCGCCGAACATCAGGACGGGGGCGAGTACGAGCGCGAGGCCGGCGAGGCGGCGCAGTGGAGCGGAGGCGGCGGACGTGGCGTCCATGGGGTGTCCTTTCGGCTGTCTCTTGAGCTGCCGTAACGCTATGAGCGCGCACCTGCCGGCCGGATCGGCCTAGCGGGCCGTCCCGGATGCGATCCCAGGTCACCCCGTCGGCTGCCGGGTCCTCTCCGGAGACGACCCGCGGCCTTCTGCCGTCCTTCTCACGTCTGATCCGAGGGTCGGCCCCTTTCGTTACCGTCGGTGTGCCGACGACGAGGGGAGCGGGCGTGGGAACACCATGGAGCCGCCGGAGACGGCTGCTCGCGGGCACTGTGGCGGGTGCGTTGTTCGCCGTCCTCGCGTTGGTCGAGGTGTACGGTGACCGGCTCACCACCGCCGGGCTCGGCCTGGTGCTGGTGATCTGCTTTCCGCTCGCGGCGCGTTATCCGATCACCGCGATGTCCGTGGCGATGCTGTCGTTCCCGTACGCGATCCTGACCGGTGCGGAAGGAGTGGGCGGGGCCCAGCTCATCGCCGAACTGGTGCTCGTGGTTCACGCGGCCTACCGGGCCGAACCTCGTCTTTCCCTCACCGCGTCGGTGTGTGCCGCCGTGGTTCCGGCGGTCGCGCTGGTCTGGGGTGGCGAAGGGCCTTGGGAGTTCGTCTTCTTCGGCGCGCTGGTCGGGGCCGCCTGGGTTCTCGGCACGTTGCTGCGGCGGGAGCAGTCGCGCTCTCGCCAGTTGGCCGCGCTCGCCGCGGAGCTGGCCGCCGAGCGGGAGGCGCGGGCGCGGGCGGCGGTGGCCGAGGAACGTGCCCGGATCTCCCGCGAGCTGCACGACGCGGTGGCGCACACGGTCAGCGTGATGACCATGCAGGCAGGGGTGGTACGGCGCCGGTTGGCCGACCGGCCGGTCGAGCACGACGCGCTGTCGCAGGTGGAGGAGCTCGGCCGGCGTTCCGTCACCGAGTTGCGCCGGGTGGTCCACCTCCTGCGTCCCGACGAGGCCGACCGGCTGGCTCCGCCTCCGTCCCTGCGGAGGATCGACGACCTCGTGAATGAGGTGCGTTCGGCAGGGCTCCAGGCCACGTCCACGGTGTCCGGTACGCCGGCCTCGTTGCCGCTTGGTGTTGACATGTCCGCGTACCGGATCGTTCAGGAGGCGTTGACGAACGTGTTGCGCCACGCGGAGGCGGCGGTCGCGACGGTGACCGTGACATACGAGCCGGCCGGAGTCAGCGTCCGGGTGGTGGACGACGGGCGGGGCGCCACCGCGCTCGGACCGGGGCCCGGCGGCGGGCACGGCCTGGTGGGGATGCGCGAACGGGTGGGCATGTTCGGTGGGGAGTTGCGGGCCGGGCCGCGTGCCGAGGGCGGCTTCGAGGTGTACGCGCGCTTCCCGCTCGCGGAGGGGACACGATGATCCGGGTGCTGCTGGCCGACGACGAGGCGATCATGCGGGCCGGCCTGCGCATGCTGATCTCCGAGGAGCCGGACATGGACGTCGTCGGAGAGGCGGCCGACGGCGACGAGGTGGTGCGGATGGCCGCGACGATCGGACCCGACGTGGTGCTCATGGACGCCCGCATGCCCGGCCTCGACGGCATCGCGGCCGCCCGCGCGATCACTGCGGAGCATCCCGAGATCAAGGTGCTGGTGCTGACCACGCTGGACGAGGAGGCCATCGTGGACGGGGCGCTCCGCGCCGGGGTCGCGGGCTTCCTGCTCAAGGTGTCGCCCCCCGAGCAGTTGCTGGAGGCGCTGCGCGAGGTGGCCGCCGGGCGCGGTCTGCTCGATCCGGCGGTGGTCCCGTCGGTGATCGGCGGGTACACGAGGGCGCCGGCGCCGCAGCCCCGGCACTCGGCGCTGGACCGGCTCACCGGCCGGGAGGCCGAGGTGTTCGCCCTCGTCGGCCGCGGACTGTCGAACTCGGAGATCGCCGCTCGGCTCTACCTCGGCGAGACCACCGTGAAGACGCATCTGGGCAGGGTGCTGGACAAGCTCGGGCTGCGCGACCGCGCACAGGCCATCGCCTTCGCGTACGAGAGCGGACTCATCCGTCCCGGCGAGGACTGAGGATCCACGCGCTGTGGTGAACGCGTGGGCGTTGCCGGGCCACACCACAGGGTCCGCCCACCACGCGGGTGACCGCGATCGTTTGCTTGAGCATGCGGCCGACGGTGCCGGTTAATGTACGCATGGAGTCGAGTGAGGAACTGACCATAGGGGAGCTGGCAGAGCGGTTCGGCCTGGCCACGCATGTGCTGCGGCACTGGGAGAGCATGGGCCTGATCGAACCCGCTCGGCGTGCCGGCGGTCAGCGCCGCTACGGGCAGGACGCGCTGGTGCGAGTGGCGCTGATATTGATGGGTAAGGAGGCCGGCCTCGGGCTGCGTGAGCTGAGCGCCGTGCTGTCCGCTCCTGATCCGATGGACCACCGGGACCTGTTGCGCCGCCACGTCGTCGAACTGGAACAGCGCATGGCGCGGGTGCGTGCGGCCAAGGATCTGATCGAGCACGCCCTCGCCTGCCCGCACAGGTTCGCGGACTGCCCGCACGCCCGCGAGCAGATCGCGGCCCGTATCCCGCCGGCCGGAGCGCCGGCGAGGGCCTGATCCACCGGACTGTGGACCGCACTCGTCGGGGTGTGGCCCGTGGCCGGATTCGTGGCTCCGCTCGGGCTGCCCTCATTGGGACTCCCGCCCCGAAACCCCTGGCGGGGGCTCCGCCCCGGCAGTCCCGCAGCGGAATCCCCTTCCGGGGTCAGGCCGTCGTGCGGCGGAGCCAGCCGGCCAGTTCCCGGCGGTTCGAGACGCCCAGCTTCGCGTAGACGCGCTGCAGGTGGTTGTCCACGGTCCTGACGGAGATCGTCAGCTTGGCCGCGATGTCCTTGCTCGGCATCCCCTCGGAGGCCAGGATCGCGACCTCCCTTTCCCTGGCGGTGAGCGGTACGGCTGCGTCGGCCGCCTGGAGCATGGGCGTGCGCGCGCCCTCGCACAGGGCCGCGCTGGCGGCCGCCCGCGCGGCCGCGGCGGAGGCCTGCCTGGGGTTGCCGGAACGGCGCCACAGCTCCGCCGCGGCGCTCGCCGCCTCCGCCGCGAGCAGGCTCGCCCCCATCCGGTCCAGGTCTCCAGCCACTGCTGTCAAGCCGCCCTGGTCACCAGTGGCCAGCGCGGTCGCCAGCCGTGCCCGGGCGGCGGTGAAGGGCCCTCCGGTCCTCGCGAGCTCCGCGAGACGGCCCGCCGCCTCCGCCGCGACGCCGAGCCGCGCGAGGTCCGTAAGGAGCACGGTCTCGGAGGAGAACTGCCCCCGCTCGCGGGCCTCGGTCGCCGCCGCCCTGAGCACCGTCCTGGCCGCCTCCTGGTCTCCCCGCGCGACGTGCGTCCACGCCTCGCCGAGCCGTTCCTCGGGCACGTGCACCGGCGCCGCGAGGCCGGCGTGCTCGGCGAGGGCGGCCTCCGCCGCGCGCACGTCACCCTGCAGGGCCGCGGCCGCGGCGAGCCCGGCGAGGGCGAGCGGACGGATGACCACTGCCTGGGGGCGGGTGTCGCGCGCGATTTCCGCGTACCACCGACGCGCCGAGGCGGGACGGCCGGCCATCAAGGCGTTGCGGGCGAGTGGAAAGACCAGGAGCGTACGCTGCCACCCGGTCGGCGCCGCACCCGGATCGGTGTAGGCGCGCTCCGCGGTGACGCGTGCCTCCTCCAGGCGCCCGCTCTCGGTCAGGGCCAGGACGAGGGCGGATCGCGCGGCCGCCTCCTGCGGGCTGCGGCTTCTGCCCTCCGCCCTCGCCCTGGCGCACAGGGCCACGGCGCGTTCGGCCCACCGCACCGCCTCCTCACTCCGGCCGAGAAAGGACAGCGCGCTGGACCTCGTCGCGGCGGCGGCCGTCCAGGCCGCCACGCCCGCGATGTCTTCCGGCGGCGGCTCCCCGTCAGGCATGCCGTCGAGCAGGCCGAGGCTCTCGGTGTGGTGGCCCAGGCTGGAGAGCATGTTGGCTTCGTTCACCCGCAGCGCCCACAGCCCGGCGGCGCTCGTGACGCGGTCGCGCGCCGCGTCGTTCGCGGCGACGGCCTCCTCGCGGCTCGCACCGCGGCACCAGATGAGATTGTGGGTGCGCGCCAGCGCCACCGCGAGCGCGCGGCTCTCTGTGGCGGCACACCTGTCGGCCCGGCACAGCACCTCCTCGGCCTCCTGCGGCCGGCCCGCTTCCGACAACGTACGGCCGAGCAGGAGCAGCGCCGGGAAGGTGAGGGCCTGCTCGGGAATCGCCCGGAGGAAGACGAGCGCGCGGGCATGGTCGTCGCCGTACGCGGCGAGCCGGGCGGCCTGAAGGAGGAGGGCCGGATCGGCGGTGCCGGTGCCGGCGAGCCGGTAGGAGGCCAGGCGCATGGCGTCCTCCCGGCGGCGCGAGCCGGTCCGTTCCAGCCGGTTCGCCTGCTCGCGCAGGATCTCCCGGCGCCACCCCTCGGTGATGCCCGCGGGCAGCACCTCCGCGTAGAGAGGGTGTGCCAGGCGGGCGTACGTGCGCCGTCCCTCCCGTACGACGGTGACGAGTTCGGCTCGCTCCAGCTCGTCGAGGGCGTCGGTGCCGGGGTCGCTTTCCAGGTCGGCTACGGACACCGGGCCGCACAGCGCGAGGACGTCGAGGAGGCGACGGCCGCACGGCGCCACCGTCGCGAGCCGGTGGCGGATCAGATCGGTGAGGCGGCGGGTGACCGGAAGGAGCTCGGTGGTGGCCAGCTGCCAGATCTCCCCATCGTTCGTCAGCCGGCCTTCGGCCAGCGCACCGCGTACCAGCTCGCTCAGATAGAGCGGATTTCCTCCGCTCGCGGCGTGTAATCGGTCGACGGTCTCGCGGTGGACGTGCCCGGCCAGGGCGCACTTGAGGAGCTCGTGCACCTCCCGCCAGGTCAGCGGCGCGAGGTCGGCGTGATGGACGGCATCGCCCCGCCCGAGCGTCACGACGCTCTCTTCGGACGAGGCGTCGGAGCGCACCGTGCCCACCAGGAAGACGGCGCCGGTCTCCATGAGCTGGCGCAGCAGCAGGGCCGAGGCGGTGTCGAGCAGGTGCAGGTCATCGATGAGCAGGACGAGGCGGGCCGTTGCGCTGTAGGCCCGCGACATGAGCCGGACCGCCGTCGCGAAGCCCGCGACGGGATCCGACAGGTCCACGCCGTCCGGCAGCAGATGGGCTATCGCCCCGAGGGGGATCTGGGCCGCCGCGCCGGTCGCGACCGCGCGACCCACGGCGTGTCCCCGGCCGACGGCGACGGCGAGGCATTCCTCCGCCAGCCGTGTCTTGCCGACGCCGGGCTCCCCGAAGAGGAGGAACCCGTTGTAACCGGTTTCATCGAGGACCGTCGTGAACGCCTTCCGCTCCGGTTCACGGCCTACCAAGGACCATCGTCTCGGCACCATCTCAGCCGTCGACACCGCAGCTTTCTCCTTCCGCTGGACAATCGGGCGCGTCGTACGGGAGCCGGCCGCGTCGGCGGGGCCGGCCGGAGACGCCTCCTGATTGTCCGACGGGAGCCGATGGCGGGGGAGGGGAAGGTGCGAAAAACCGCACATCGGTAGTGATGCCGTTTGTGACGACCGCGGGCACACAGCACGGCGGGCCGGGCGGGTTGAGGTTCCCTACAGCGCGGACACCTGGGGGGTGGCGGGCGGAGCCTGCGTCACCCTGTTCGCGGATGCGGGCAGCCGGAGGGCCAGCCGGTGAGCGAGGATCGCGGCCAGGCCGGACATGACGATCGATCCGGTGATCAGATGAGCGCCCAGACCGTGCTGGAGCATCAACCCGGCCAGCGCGGGCCCGAGGGTGAATCCGACCGTGAAGGCAAGGGACGTCGCGGCGTTGTAGCGGCCGGAGTGGCCCACCAGCCGCACGCGGCCGGGAACACCGAGATCAGGGGAGTGTAGCCGGCCAGGACCAGGAGCACGGTCAAGACCCAGATCCTCCGGAACAGGCGATCCCCTGCCACCTCGCGGTAACCCTCGCCGAGGCGCCGGCGTGGTGCCGGGCGGGGCCGGGACGGTTCCGCGGGCGCACCGCGGACAAGGCGTGTGAGACGAGCGTCATCCAGGCGGATCGCGGCAGCCTCGGCATCAGGTCCATGCTCGGATTCCCCCGGACCGGCCGGCCCTGCGTACGCGTGGCCGTGCTCCGCGGCTCACCCCGCGCGGCCCTTTCCCGAAGGACCTGCCGGTCACAGAGCCGTGTCGTCGGGGATCGACGGTGTCGAACCGCGGGGATGGCCGAGTGCGGTGACGCCGAGCACTATCTCGGACATATGGTCACAGCCGACAAGCTCTTCGAGTTCCTCGTCGCGGACGGCCGTGGCGAAGACGGCGCCCAGGCCCATGGCCGTCGCGGTCAGCAGCACGGTCTGGCTGACGTGACCGAGCCCGAGCGAGATGTCCCGGTAGGCACGAGCGGCCTCGTAGCGCCACTGGCTTCGCTCGATCATCGCCGTGTAGATGAGCAGTACGGGAGCCGCGGCCAGCCAGGCCTGGCCGCCCAGCGCCGACACCAGCCTCTCGGGGGAAGGCGCGTCCCCCATCCGCGTCACCCCGTGGGCCGATGGCGAGAAGTGGTATATCGCCGGTTCGAGACCACCCTCCACGTTGCCCGCGTACAGGTAGATCTCGATGGGGTCACGTGCCCCTGCCGAAGGGCTGGCCTTGAATACGTTGTGGCCGAACTCCGGATCGTCGCGGAAGGCGATGATGCCGCCGGCGGCCGTCAGGATGCCCGCCAGGTCGTCGAGAGCGACGGGCTTGTCGAGATAGGCCCGTGTCGAGCGCCGTGTCCACAGGGCGTCCATCAGGCGCGGGTGGGGCCAGCCGGCATCACTCGGCCGCTGCTTGCGGAGCGCGATCAGCGGCCGGCCGGCGGTCGGCTTGAACGGCGGCGGGGCGGGAGAGGCGCCGACCTTCTCACGAGTTCTGGCCTTGTCCTCTCCGGCGGTCAGGATCCTGCTGCCGGACCGTGCACGAGTCGCGAAATGGTAGTACGCGGCCGGTGGCCCCCACACTCCCCACCGCTTCTTGAGCTCGTTCTGCCGCTCATGCCGGCCGGAGCCCTCGGCGATGAGGAGGCCGGCCTCCAGCAGCCGCTCCGCGATCGGGACGAGCGCGGCGTCGTACCGTTCGATGCTGCGCAGCTCGCGCCACTTCCCGAACCACCACAGTACGCGCGAGCTGTCCTCGGTCAGGGCGAACTGCTGCTGATGGAGGTAGTCGTCCCAGACCAACCTCCCGTCGTCCCAGTAGAGCACCGCGTGCTCGGCGACCCGCACCCTCATGACGAGACCTCCTCGAAGGCGTTGATCAGGAAATCGCACACGGCCGAAGAGACGGGCCTTCCCTCGACGTGATGTTCCAGCCACAACCAGTCGAACGCGGGATTCACCTCGAGGAACACATATCCCCACGGTGTGTCGAGAAGGTCGAAAGCCGCCAGCTGTAGATTCCACTGCTCGCAGAGCAGGGTGAGCGGCCCGGTCAGCTCGGGCGGCATCGGGACCCGCTCGATCGACACCTCGGAGACGTCCAGCCGTTCGACATCCATGGACCGCTTGTCCAGACGAAAAGCGACGAACTCACCGTCGGCCCAATTGAGCCGCAGCTCCCCGCTGGACGGCACGAACTCCTGGACCAACACCGGGGCGGACTCCACCGTCCGGTCGTCCGACAATTCGGCCCGGCTCACTCTCCGGGGGAACAACCCGATCGCATTGCCGGGAGTCTCCTCGATCAGATGCTCGCCCAGGCTTTTCATCACCAGATCACCAGATCCCGGGATCAGATCCGGTGCGAGGCCCGGACACGTGGTGACCACGCTGGCGGGGACCCGCAGTCCCGCTTTCCGCGCCGCCGCGAGTTGCGCTATCCGGCTCGGCTGCCACCGTCCGGTCAGGTGGTTGACCATGACGACGTCCATGGGCGGCTGCATGCATTCCGCCCACGCGCCCCACTGCTCCCGCACATAGTGAGCGATTCCGTCCGGCGCCGGGGCGTCGATGGAACTCGCCGAGAAGTACCGCGACCAGAAGACCCTGGGGCGGAACTGTTCACCTCCCACGCTCACGATCCCGCGGAAGACGTCCCAGACCAGCTCGGCTCCCGCGCAACGGTCGCTGTCGATTCTCAGCAGGGGTATCCCCGCCGCCGCCAGACGCAGGGAGATGTAGTCGGCCTCGCGGTCGTCGGCGCGCGTGGTGATCATGACGCACGGCATGCAGCCGTCGTCATATCGTGCGGGGCGGCCCACGAGCGACTGGAAATCGAGGGATTGCGCGGACAGTTCGGCCTTGAACGTCTGCCTTCTCAACAGGAGGGGAACGCCGGGTTTCGCCATCATCGGCTCCGTTCGCCAAACGCGGGTGGGCCGGCGGGGATCCCGCCGACCCACCCGCCCGGATTCAGGTGGATCTGAATTCCGCTACGACCTCAGCAGTGCGTCTTGTTGCACGGGTGCATGAAGGTGGTGAGGTATCTGCTCGCGTAGGCCGTGAACGTGGCGTTCTCCACGGCGGCCCACTCCTCGAGCAGTTCCCGCCCCTCGCCGTCGGAGATCTCCAGTACCTGCTTGGCCATGTCCTGCACCGTCATCTCGGTGCCTCCTCCCGATCGGGAACCGACTCCTGCGCCCTCAGCATCGGCAATGGGCGCCTGTGCAGGTAGAGCAGGCACTACTCATTCAGCCGATCCGGCACTACTTACGAGGACGCGCCCCCTGCGGGTGCGGGGCCCGCCTTTCCCGGCGTACGGGCCTGCCCCGCTTGGGCGGATTCCAGATGATGCAACATATCGGGGTTCTGATGCGTCTCAGCCGGGATGGACGAGAGGACTCCCGCCCGTGGATGACGCGCCGGATTTCGCGGACTTCGCCGCCGAGCGGATCGACGCGTTGTTCCGCTACGCCTACATGCTCACCGGCAACCCGCACGACGCCGCCGACCTCGTTCAGGAGGCGATGGTGCGGCTGCGCGGCGCATGGCCGCGCGTGCGGCGCAAGCACAACCCGGAGAGCTACGTGAGAACCACGATCACCCGGCTGCACATCTCCGTCTGGAGACGGCGCAGGCGCGAACACCTGGCATGGGAGGTGCCCGAACAGCCGCAACCGGTGGCGGAACCCCCGCTGGACCTCTGGGGCGAACTGGCCAGACTGCCCAAGAGGCAGCGTGCCGTACTGGTCCTGCGCTACTACGAGGACCGGTCGGACGCCGAGATCGCGGAGATCCTCGGCATCTCTCCCGGGACCGTACGAAGTCAGGCGTCCCGCGCCCTCGGCAAGTTGCGCGAGATCGTCACCCCGCTAAGGAGCCTGCGATGAACGACGTCGAAGAGGCGCTGCGCCGTACGTTCGCCCGCGCCGAGGCGCGGATCCCGGCCGTGCCGCCGGATCTGCTCCGCCAGGTGACCGAGGGACAGACCCGGCGCGGGCGCCGCGGCCTGGTGCCGGCGACCGCGATGGCCACCTGTCTGGTGATCTGGGCGGCGTCGGCCGTGACATGGCGGGCTCCCGAGCCGTCACCCGCCATCCCGGCCAAGCCCGCGCCGCTCGTTCACGAACCGCGGATCGTGGAGGAGATCGCGCCGCCGCTGGAACAGGTGCTGCCTTCGGCGGTCGCCGAGGTCCCTCGGAAGGTCCCCAACGGTGAGGCCTTCACGCCGAAGGCGTTCATCGATTCACGCACCATGCTCGGGTACGTGTCGAAGAAGGGCTACGATCGCGCGCCTGAACTGTGGGCTTATCACTTGGAATCGCGAATCTTTCACCGGTTGGCCGTCATCGACCATCCCATCGCGCCGGTGGACTCGCCCGCTGTGGGCGAAGGTGTGATCGCCTGGTTCGAGTACGTGGACCGAGACATCCGCATCATGTCGATCCCGTTGACCGGGGGATCTCCCCGCGCGGTGGTCTCGTTCCCGGCCGAGCTCGATGTGGACAAGGTGAACGGGGACACCGTCTACGGTGTGGACCTGGCCGTCGGAGGCGGCAGGATCTTCTGGTCGTCGACCAGGTCGGGGGGCGTCAGCCAGGTTCCGGTGGCGGGCGGCGAACCGTCGTCCGTCCCGGGCACGGAGGGGTTGCGTCTCTTCTCCTGGCCCTGGGCGGGGCGTCCCGCCGATGGTCCGGCGGCCATGACGAACCTGCTCAACCTGAGCACGGGGGAGCGGCTCGACGATCCGGCGCGGGCGCAGTGCGCTGTGACCTGGTGCATCACCGGCAGCCAGGCGATCCGCCGGGACGGCAGCCGGGTTCTGGACCTGCCGGGCGACAACCCCCGGTCGATCGTGGCCGACCGCTTCGTCACCATGAATCAGGTCGACGAGCACGGACGGAAGGCCTCAGTGATCTTCGATCTCGCCGCGGCACGGGCCGGCAGGCTGTGGATGCGCAACGACCGCAAGGCATCTCCCACGCTCTACATCAGTACGGAGATGCTCTACTTCAAGCGCGGTGACAAGTGGGCCGTCGTTCACGACCCGGACCGCTAGAACCTGCGGTCCGGCCGGGTGTCGCGGCGGCGACGAGCGCCGCCGCGACACCTCGGCACACCGGCCGAGCCGGCGGATCAGCCGATCAGTAGGCGCACTGCACCACGACGTCGTCGAGATCGATCTCCGCGGCGTGCCAGTACGGCTCCCGCTGCACGACGGCGAACCGCAGCACGACGTCGGAGCGTTGCGCCGTCCAGCTCACCGTCTGGAGCTCCCAGCCGTGGACCCAGTCCTGGGTGATCGACTTCAGCGCGATGTACCTCCACGTGTCGGGGTCGATCACCTCAAGGTTGAACTGGGCCCACTCGCCCCACAGGTCCGTGTAGACGCCGGCGGTGCATCGCGCCCCGGGGTGAATGCTCACCGGCGTGAGGGTGATGGTCCGCCCGAGCGCGCACCAGTCGCCCTTCGTGAAGGCCGCCATGGCGGCCATGCCGCTCCCCGTACGCGGCGTATTCGACGCGCTGCCGAACACCGGCCCGCTGCACCCCCCGTTCGCGGTGAAGGTCCATCGGGACGCCGGATTCGTCGATGGTTCGAACCCGTCGGTGAGCTGCCAGATCCCCGCGGACGCGGGCCCCGTCGGCACGAGAATCGCCGCGGCGGCGATGACCGCCGCCATGAACGCACGCCGAAATGCTGAGTGCATGTGTGAACTCCCACGTCTCGACCCGAAAACCACGGAATATGGTCCACGTCGAGAGGGCGCAACTCGCGACGACACCGTCATTGTGGCGGCTGCCGTGGATGTGTCAAGAGTGGAAAAACGGGTGTGAAAGGATTGCAGTTGCCGTCCGTGTATTGAGCCGGGACGGCGGGTCAGGGTTGCGCGTGCCGGTCGAGGCCGAGCGTGGCGATGAGGTCTTCGTGGAGCTCGAACCAGACCCGATGGCAGGAGTCCAGGCCGGTCTGGTCGACCCAGGCGCCGTCCCCGGCCCGGGCGCGCGCCAGGGCCGCGGTGAATCGCGTGTCATATCCGCGGAACCGCGTGAGGACGCGACCGAGCCGGTCCGCGAGTGGCGTGAGCGCCCGCTCGACGCAGGCGAGCTCATGGAGCACTCCGGCGTCCCAGGTGGGATCGGAGTGGTCGTTGACGGCGAGCCGATCGCCGGCGGTGGGCCGGAGCTGCCAGTCAGTGCAGGCTTGCAGCAGGAGGGCGTTCAGCGGGAGGAACGTGCGGTAGACGTCGCGGACCTCGTCGGCGGCGCCGGCGCGGGTGAGCTCGGCCGCGAGCTGCCGCTCGTTCTCGGCCCGGCCCGGTTCGGTCAACGACCAGCCCGCGGTGCCGGCGAAGGCGGTGTGCTCGACCCAGCCGCGGGCCTCGGCGTCGCGCAGCACCTGTTCCGTCGTGACGTCGTCGAGCCCGTACCGGCGGGCGATCACCGGAGTGTCGGCGAACCCGGTGACGCGCACGGCGTGCAGGACCAGGAGGCCGGGCGTGGAGTCGCGCGTCACGACTCGGCGTCCTGTCGCGCCGTCAGGCGGGTGTAGTGCTGCTGGCACGCCTGCGGGGAGTTGAACCCCATCACCTGCGCCATCTGCGCCCAGGTCAGTCCCGCGCCGCGGGCGATGAACAGCAGGGCGGATTCGAGCCCTTCGACCTCGGCTCGTGCCGCGGGCAGGAGGGCGAGCGCGCTCAGGACGTCCTCCGGGTCCAGGTCGGCGTTGCGCCAGACGGCGAACTGCACGAGGTCGACCGCCGACGGCGGGGCGGGCGGGGGGCGCCACGGACGGGCGTCGAGCGTGTCCGCGCCCAGGCGCAGAAGACGCTCACGCGCGTCCCGCTCACGCTGGGCCTGTACGTGGTCGGCGTGCGCGCCGTGCGCCATGTCGTCCTTGCGGTGCATGGGTCTCACAATGCACAATCAACAAATTGTTGTCAATGAAACGTTGAAGGGCGGGCGGATGATCGTACCCCTCGTGAAGGCCGTCGCCGATACCTGCGGGGGGAAGGCCGGCGCGCTCGGTGCGTTGCTCCGCGCGGGTCTGCCGGTGCCCGACGGCTTCGTCGTCCCGTTCGCCGCCTACCTCGCCGCCGTCCGCGACCTGGACCTCGGGCGGCTCGCCGGCGAGCCGGAGGGCGTCGCCGCGGCCCGGCGGACGATCGAGGACCGCCCCGTCCACGCCGCCGAGATCGACGCGCTGGGGCGCGCGCTCGGCGAGATCGGCGATCCGCCCGTGGCGGTGCGGTCGTCGGCGGCGAAGGAGGACACCGGACAGGCGTCGGCGGCCGGTCAGCACGAGAGCTTCCTCGCCGTGCACGGAGCCGACGAGGTCGCCAAGGCCGTACGTGCCTGCTGGGCCTCGCTGTTCTCTACGCGTGCCGTCGCCTACCGGGCCGCCTCCGGCCGTGCCGGCCATTCTTCCGACGATCTTCTGATGGCCGTCATCGTCCAACGCCATCTGGACGCCGAGGCGTCCGGTGTCATGTTCACCCCCGCGGGCCCGGACGACGCGACCCGGATCGAGGCGTCCTGGGGTCTCGGCCCGAGCGTCGTCGAGGGCAGGGTCACCCCTGACGCCTACCTCGTCGCCGCGGACGGGTCGGTCACCCGTACCATCGCGGACAAGCGGCAGCGCCTCGACCGGCGCGGCGCGCGGCTCGTGGTCGAGGACGTGCCGACCGCTGCCCGGAACCGGCCGGCGGTCGGCGACGCGACCGCCACCCGGCTGGCCGCGCTGGGCAGACGGATCGCCGCCGTGCTCGGTGGACCGCAGGACATCGAGTGGGCGATCGCCGACGGCCGCGCCTGGATTCTGCAGGCACGGCCGGTCACCGCCGCACTCCCACCGTCGGCGGCGCGTTCCCGCGTCTCCGGCATCCCGTCCGCCACGCTCACCGGGACGCCGGGCAGTCGCGGGACCGTGACCGGAACCGCGAGGATCGTCCGCGGTCCCGGCGACTTCGCGCGCGTACGCCCGGGCGACATCCTCGTCTGCCCCTTCACCGACCCCGCCTGGACGCCGTTGCTGCGCATCGCCGCCGGCGTCGTCACCGAGACCGGAGGCGTGCTCTCGCACGCCGCGATCGTCGCGCGAGAGCACGCCATCCCCGCCGTCCTCGGCATCCCGGCCGCGACGAGCAGGCTCCGCGACGACACCGTCGTCACCGTCGACGGCACCAACGGCACCGTCACGGCGGCGAACGCGTGACCGGGCAGCGCCAAGCCGACCGGAACCCGAGCATCCCGATGCCGATCCGACGCCTCTACCTGGCACGTCACGGCGCGGCCGACGCGTTCGGGGAACTCACCGACATCGGGCGCCGGCAGGCGGGCCTGCTGGGCGAACGGCTCGCGGGCCTGCCGGTCGACGCCGTGTGGCACTCTCCGCTGCCACGTGCCGTGGCGAGCGCGCACGAGATCGCCCGTCACCTACCGGACGTGCCCGTGGCCGAGGCCGCCGAACTCGTCGACCACGTGCCCTACGTACCCAGCGCGGCCGAGACGCCTGCGTCCTGGGCGGGCTTCTTCGACGGCTACGACGACACCGAGGCGGCTTCGGGCCGGAGGCTCGCCGAGGCCCTGGTCGCCAGGTTCGCGAAGGTCCCCGATCCGGGCACGAAAGGGACCCGGCCCGACATGAACGAGGTCCTGGTGACGCACGCCTACCCGATCGCGTGGCTGGTGCGGCACGCGATGGACGCGCCGCCGTCCCGGTGGCTCGGGCTGAACAGCGCCAACACCGCGCTGACGGTCATCGAGTACCGGCTCGGGCTGCCGCCCACGATCGTGATGTTCAACGACATGAGCCACCTTCCGCCGGGCCTGCGCTGGACCGGGTTCCCCGCAGGCATCAGGCCGTGAGGCGGCTACAGGGATTCAATCCTGTGCGGGCCGGCCCTGTTGTGCGGCGGACACCGGGATCTGTTCGCCGTCCTTGTCACGCGTCACCCGGAGATACACCAGCGCGCCGACGAACAGCACGATCGAGGTCCACTGGTTGATCCGCAGCCCGAGGAGCGTCACCGCGTGGTCCACTCCGCCCACGGGGTCGATCCGCAGCCCCTCGATCCAGAACCGCCCGAACGTGTAGCCGGCGACGTAGAGGGCGAACAGGCGGCCGTGGTGCAGCGTGAACCGCCTGCCGGCCAGGATCAGTGCGAAACCGAGCGCCGCGTCCCACAGCGACTCGTACAGGAACGTCGGGTGGTAGAGCACGCCTGGCTCGCCGCCGTGGGCCTGGTCGATCTCCAGGCCCCACGGCAACGTGGTCGGACCGCCGTACAGCTCCTGGTTGAACCAGTTGCCCCAGCGGGCGATCGCCTGCCCGAACGCGATGGCGGGCGCGACCGTGTCGGCCACGGCGCCCAGGGGCACCCTCCGGCGGCGGCAGGCCAGCCACATGCCCACGCCTCCCAGGGCGACCGCGCCCCAGATGCTGAGCCCGCCCTCCCAGACGAACAGCGCCCGGTAGGGCTCCTTGATCGCGCGCGGGCCGAAGTAGGTCTGCCAGTCGGTGATGACGTGGTAGAGGCGGGCGCCGACCAGCCCGAAGACCACCGCGGGCACCGCGAGGTCGCCGATCACGCCCTTATCGCCCCCGCGGGCGCGCCAGCGCCGCTCGCTGAGCCAGACGCCGAAGAGGATGGCGAGGACGAAGCACAACGCGTAGGCCCGGATCGGGATGAATCCGAGGTGCCAGACCCCTTGGGCAGGGCTGGGGATCGAGGCGAGGGGCATGCGGTGAGGCTAGCCAACGTGAGGCCGCCTGACCGCCTTCGTGACCTCATCGCAAGGTGTGAAGAGCGGAGCTCTGCGGCTCGCCTTTCCGGCGCCTCGCGCGCTGGACCGCGTCGTCCTCGCGGCCGTACGAACGGACGCGTCCGGGGGTGGCGCCCGGTCGGGCGCCACCCCCGGTGACCCTCGCCGATCAGGCGACGGTGCAGGGGCTTCCGTTCAGGGTGAACGAGGTGGGCTTGCCGGCGTTGCCGGTGTGGGTGGCCTGGAAGCCGACCTCAGTGGTGGCTCCGGGCGCCAGCGTGCCGTTGTAGCTCATGTTCTTCGCGGTGACCTGGCCACTGGTGGGCGAGTAGGTGGCGTTCCACCCGCTGGTGATGGTCTGCCCGCCGGGGAGGGTGAAGACGAGCGACCAGCCGTTGACGGTGGAGGAGCCCGTGTTGGTGATGGCGAGGTTCTCGGTCAGGCCGTTGTTCCACGCGTTGACCGTGGCGGTGACGCGGCAGGCGCCCGGTCCGCCGCTGGGCGACTGGGACGGCGACTGGGACGGCGACTGCGACGGGGACTGGGACGGCGACTGCGAGGGCGACTGCGACGGGGACTGGGACGGCGAAGCCGAGGGCGACTGCGACGGGCCGGACTGGAACTGGGTGAAGAACTTCCACACCTCAGCCGTCGTCCAGGTCCTGGCGCCGCTGGTGGAGGTGGAGCCGTCGTTGGGAGAGGGGGTGTGGTCCCCGTCGAACGCGGCCCAGACGACCGGGTATCCGGCCCGGCATCCCGAGTAGGCGGTGATGATGTGCGTCAGGCTGCCCTGCGAGGGCTCCCGCGGGCTCTGGGGCGTGCAGCCGTTGTTCGAGACGAACCTGTCGCGCAGCGCCCGTCCCTGCGAGATGTTGAGCACCGAGTCGTGGATGCCGTGGATGCCCATGTACGCGACGGGCTGGGTGCCGCCGTTGCACCCGCTGAGCTGCGCGCCGGAGTAGACCGCGACGGCACGGAAGACCGTCGGCCGGGCGCACGCGACCGCGAAGCTCATCGCGCCGCCGTAGCTCCACCCCATGGCGAAGCGCTGCGTCGTGTCGACGCAGAGATCGCCCTCGACCCGCTTCAGCATGTCGTCGGTGAAGGTCAGGTCCTCACCGTTGCTGTTGCCCCAGCCGTTGTTGATGCCCTGCGGCGCGATGAAGATCGTGCTGTTGTTCGACAGCTGCTTGAGCCCGTAGTAGGCCCAGACGGCTCCGTCCGAGCCGCCCGAGTCGACGATCTGGGCGGTGCCGTTCAGCCAGTGGTACGCGATGATCAACCGGTAGGGGCGGGTGTTGTCGTAGTTGTCGGGAATCCTCAGGATCCAGCTACGACTCTTGCCGCTGGTGGTGATCGTCTGTGAACCGCTTCTCAGCGTCGGGGTCTTACCGCATCCGGCGGTCGCCGCCGCGACGGCGGTGGCCGAGGACGACTTCGTCGCGTCAAGGCTGTCGCTCAGCGCCGCCTGTCCCGTCGCCAGAACGAGAAGCGCGGCCGCCGCGACAGCGGCGAAAATGGATTTCTGTCTCAATTTCCCGCAACTCCCTTGCCATTCGAAAATGGACGTGTGTCGATAGGGAAGCCATTTGTTTTTTTCGTCCGGTGGGGCGTCCGCGGCCGGCCTGTGCATGCCGGCCGGGCAGTCTTGCCGGACGGATTCAAACGCCAGGTGAGCCCACCGTCAGTCGACCCGGAGCGGCGCGGTGACCGACCGTCGTCGGCGTGTGCGTGCTCGCCCCTTCCCTGCTGCGTAAGAGCAGGGCGAGTTCAGATGTCCGTCAGCGTCGGCATGGCGCATTGCCGTGCGTTTTTGAGGCCACAACTTGTTAACGCTAACAGTGACGGGGGCGGCCAAGTGCTCCTCTCTAACGGGCGACTGGAAGTGGTGGTGAACCGGAGCAAATAGGAAGTCATGAAGTGTGTCAAGGATCTTGTCTTCTCCCTGACGGCCCTTAGCCCGGGAGCGGCCATTCCTTCGGTTTTGACCAGGGAAAAGGCCGTGACCGCCGTCGCCGCCTAGATGAAAATTTCATCTCGGAGCTTTGCGCTTCAGGCCCCTCCGGCGCCGAGGCCGGCGGTCATGGCAGCGGCGGAATCGGAGTCACCAGTTCTCCTCGACCCAGTCCAGGGCGGACTGCCACCAGGACGTTCTCTGGTTCCGCCTGGGAGGGGGGATCCGCGGCGTCGAGGGCGGCGGTGCGGCCCGGAGCCGCCTGGAGCGCTGGGGCAGGACGAAACCGATGGCAGGGATCGGCGGTATCGGCGACGTGTTCGAGGCCAGGCCGTTCCGCGGGCTCGCGAAGTACTGATCCGGCGGCAGGCCTGAAGGGCTTCCGTACAGTGAGGAGGACACCGGGAACCCCGGCCGAGGCAGAGTGAGCGCGGCCGAGCTCCCCGGGGCCACCCTGTTCTGACCCGGCAGCTTGTTGTGCTGCGGCAGTCGTACGACGACGGCGTCCGCCGTCACCGACACCGAGATCCAGTCGGCGCGCCTGTTGTGCAGCTCGATCTTCACCCGCTCCTGCGGGCCCGGAGCCGTGTCGACCGGAATCACCAGCCCGCTGCGCGTCGTGACCGTCCGCTGCCGAGCACCGTCGTCGCCTGCCGGGTTGACCCGCATGTCGACGCCCGCGCATCTGGTCCACCGGTTGTACTCGGCCCTGACGGCCACCCGGGCGCCGGGCGTCGGCGGACCGCTCGCCGGCACGACGGGATTCCCGGTCCATGCGGGACACTCGCCGTACGCCCTGCAGAGCCTGACCACATCGGCGTACGAGCTGGTGGGCAGGGTCGCGCCGAACAGCAACTCCCGTTCCAGGATCAGCCGTGCCTGCCCGATGGTCTTGATCACGTCCGGCAGGGAGGGCACCCACAACCAGCAGCCCGCGATGGCGGTGTCCGCCAGTGCCTGCCGGGACGCGTCCTTCATGTTCTCCGCGATGCCGAACGCACGGACGAACTCGTGCTGTGCTCGCTCGACGAGCGCGTACCGGTCGTAGGCGGTGCGCCATTGGTCCCGTAGGTCCCGCATATACCGGCGCCCTGCGGCCATGTGCTCGTCGAACTCCCGTACCGGGATCAGGTCGACCTTCCGCCCCACCGCCGCGATCTGCCGCTCCAGCACGTCCAGCCGCCGGCCGATCCGCTGCACCCCCGCGTCGGGCCGGTTCCGCACGCCGACCACGGCGTCGATCACCTGGTGCGCGACGATCGCCCAGTTGGCGTCGTCCCACGCGCCCTGCTGGAGCAGCGCGGTGACGGCCGCCTTGGTGGCGATCGCGCCCAGCGCGACGGCGAGCTCGATCGACATGCTCGAAGGCTAGACAGGCCTCTGACGCTCCGCATGAGTACCTCCCTACTCACATCAGGTGCGATAGAGGTGTCAGGGTGAACGTCGGCCGGCATGAGGAGAGCGACGCATGACCTTCGTGAAGGACGTCGAGACCCGTGGCATGCGCCACTGCGAGACGACGGCGCTGGGGGTGCTGTTGCGGCACGAGGGGCTCGATCTGTCCGAGCCCATGCTGTTCGGGCTGGGGTCGGGCCTGTCCTTCGTCTACTGGGACAGCAAGGCCATGCCGATCCCCTTCCTCGGCGGCCGGGTCAAGCCGTTCGAACTCACCAGGAACCTGGCCGCCCGGCTGGAACTGACGCTGGCGACCGAGGAGACCACCTCGTCGCGCAAGGCGTGGGAGAACGTGGCCTCCCGCGTCGACGCGGGCCGGCCGGTCGGCCTCCAGCTCGACTGCTACCACCTGGACTACTTCCGCTCCAAGGTGCACTTCGGTGGTCATGTCGTCGCGATGTACGGCTACGACGAGCACGAGGTCTACCTGGTGGACACCGACCAGCAGGGCGGAGCGGTACGCACCGGCCGGGACGGCCTCGCCAGGGCGCGGGCCGAACGCGGCCCGATGACCGCCAGGAACCGGTCCTTCACCATCACCCTGCCGGCCCGCCCGCTCAACTGGCAGGACCACATCATTCCCGCCATCCGGGACTGCGCCGACGCCTTCCTCGCCGCTCCCATCGCGAACCTGGGCCACCGCGGCATCGAGAAGGCCGGCAAGCTGGTGCCCGGATGGCTGCTACGCGCCGCCGAGCCGCGGCGGGACCTGCCGCAGGCCGCTCTCCTCATGGAGAAGGGAGGAACCGGCGGCGCCCTGTTCCGCGCCCTCTACCGCGACTTCCTCGACGAGTGCACCCGGCTGATCGACGACGGCGGCCTCCGCACCGGTCACCGCCTGTACGCCGAGGCCGCCGGCCTCTGGACGGAGGTGTCCGTCCTGATCGCGAAGGCGGGAGAAAGCGGTGACGCGGGACACCTGGAGCAGGCCGGGGTCATCCTCCGCGACCTATCGCGCCTGGAGGAGGACGCCATGCGGGTGCTCCGTCAGCTGTAGGGGATCGGGTCAGTTCCTCCGCTGGAGGAGGAGCGTGACGAACCCCAGGATGCCCCGGTAACCGCGCAGCCACATGTCGCGGTGCTCCAGAGCCGCCGTGCGAGCGTCGTCGGCGTCCGGGCCGGAGTGCTCGTTGGCCCAGCGCAGCAGCGTGCCCGTCCAGGACCACTCGTACTCGTCCCATTCGGCCAGGTCGCTGGTGTACGCGTGGACCACGTCGAAACCGGGGGACTCGGCGGCGGCGACGGTGCCGGGCAGGTCGAGGAACTCCGACTTCGCGGCGCCCAGCCGGGTGAGCGCCTCCGCGGTCGGCTCGCGCTCCCAGAATCCCTCGCCCACCAGTGCCAGCCCGTTCGGCCGCAGGTAACGGCGGACGTGCTCGACGGTCGGGACGAGCCCGCCGAACGCGTGCGTGGCTCCGACGCAGAGCACCAGGTCGTACTGCTCGGCGACCGGGAAGTCGGCGGCCGGCCGCTCGTGGAACCGGATGCGCTCCCAGACGCCCTGGACCTCGGCCGCCTGCTCCGCCGCCTTGAGGCCGAGCGCGGAGATGTCCACACCGTCGGCGGTCGCGTCCTGGTAGAGCGCCAGCGCGCGCAGCGTCCAGGCCGCCTCGCCACAGCCGAGATCGAGGATTCTCGCCCCCTCGGCCAGCCGGGCCCGGCGCAGCAGCCGGGTCACGTTGGCACCGGAGACCGGCGCGGCGATGGGGTGGTCCCGATGAGCGAGATGGCTGATCAGCTGGCGGTCCATGGCCCAATCCTTCCGCATCCCCGAACCCTTGCGGCAAGCCGAATCCGCCCTTACGGGCGGCGCCGGGACGACCGCCGGCGTGCCGCCGGCCTGGCCGGCCCCCGGCGGGGACGCGGTCACGTGTGACCGGACGTCCCCGCCGGGGTGTCGTCCACGACGCCGGGGTCACACGCCGGGGCGTACGGCGGTGACGAAGTTGCTCCTCCAGTAGCCCTTGAGGCGGTCGACCCTGACCACCGCGCCGGAGTGGGGAGCGTTGATCACTTTCTTGTTCCCCATGTACATGCCCACGTGGCCGCCGCCACTGGTGAAGATGAGGTCGCCCGGCTTGAGACGCGCCAGGGAGACCTTCTTCTTGACGGCGTTGAGCATCGACCACGTCGTACGCGGGATCTTGACGCCGGCCTTGCGCCAGGCGAACTGGACCAGCCCGGAGCAGTCGAACGCCCCCGGGCCCGTGGCGCCCCAGACGTAGGGATCGCCGATCTGCTTTTTCGCCACCTTGATGGCGAGTTCGGCCTTCTCCTGCTGGACAGCGGCCTTGGTGAGCTTCGTGTTCACGGAGGACTCCGCCGTGGAGGCCGTGGGAGCCTCTCCGGCGTACGGGGTGAACGCCGTGACGGGGGGCTCGGGCGGGATGGCCGTCGAGTCCGGGGGCGGGGCTGTCACGGTCCCCGTGACGGCGCCGGCGGGCAGGGCGCCGAAACCTGCCAGGGAGAGGGTGAGCGCTGCGCTACCGACCGTGACGCAGGCAGCGCGAAGCAGAGTGGTGGGGTTGGCGGACAGGGGGATCTCTCCTAGGGTCTTCCGCTTGCGCCTACCGGGTTAGCTGACGGATTCGGGCAGGGAAGTCGCCCTACAGCGCTTACGCGCCGATTCACCCCGGACCTTCGGATGGAAGGTCGATTGGTTCCCCGGCTCCGAGCCTCCTTGCTGCACGGATTCGGCATCACCGGCGCCCAGGGGGGCGGGAGAGGACATGGCGCCGGTGACAGTGGATGCGCTTTCCGAACACGGGCTGGCCGGGTTCGTTGGGCAAGGAAACTACCAAGGCGCGCCGTATTGCCGCAAAGGGGGCAAATAGGATTATGACCGCATAAAGGGGTCATAAAGCGAGGAGCCGCAGGTCAGGGCGGGTGTGGTAGGCGGAAACGTGACGCTCGTCACACCGGCTGATCGGCCTTCCGCAGGTCGCCAAGGCGCGCGAAACCGGCCGATGGGTGTCTTCCACCGGCCGCGGGCGATCCCGAAGCACCGGCCACGCCGTCGGTGCACGGCGTGGCGAGGTCAGGCGGTCACTGCGTACGCCAGAACGTGCCGTTGGCCGAGGGGTCGTCGGGGTCGCCCTGCGGGACGGTGAAGCCCGCGCCCCACATCGTCGTCGTTCCCGGCCTGCGGGCGACGGAGAACACGACGGCGTCGGTGCCGGACTTCCGGAGGAGCCGGGCCTGTCGCCACGTCGAGCCGGTGACCTGCCACAGGGTGGGGTTCCAGTTGCCCTGCAGGACCCAGACGCCGCCCCTGCCGTCGGGCTCCACCTCGGTGTACGGCTGGGCGTTGGCGGAGCCGATGGAGACGGTCCACGACCTGCCGTTCCAGTGCATGACCAGGGTGCGGCCGAAGTCGACGTCGTCGCCCTGCTCGTCGGCGCCCTCCCAGCTGACCCCGCCGACGACCCACACGTTCTTCGATCCCACGACCGCGATGTCCTGGATGGTCACGACGGCGTCCGGCGCGGGAAGGGCGAGCGCCGGAGCCGGGACCAGGGTCCAGGACGTCCCGTTCCACCGCATGATCGAGGGACGGTTGCCCTTGACGCCCGCCGCCCAGGCCACGCCGGCCTTGTACGCGTCGACGGCGGAGGCGCGGCCCGGCAGCCGGACGCTCTTCCAGGAGGACCCGGTCCAGTGCCTCGCCGTGGCGGCCGTCCCGGCGACCGCCCAGACGTCCTTCGCGCCCGTCGCGTCGGCGTCCGTCGCCGAGAAGCCACTGCCCAGGGCGATCGTGGTCCATCCGCGGCCGTTCCAGCGCGCGGCCCTGCCCTCGCCGAAGACCCACGCGTTCGTGCCGGAGGTGGCCGTCACGGCCCGCAGCTCGTACGGCGGGCTGTTCGGGATGACCCGCCAGGATCGGCCGTCGAACCGCTGGACGAGACCCCGCTGCCTGCCGTTCACGACCCGGTGCCCGGCCGCCCACACCGACCCGTTGCCCAGGACCGTCACGTCGTTGAGCACGTCGTCCCCGGGCAGCGTGTTCACCCTGACCGGCTTCCACGTGGGCGCGGGCGCATCCGCCTGGCGGCCCTGATAGCCCAGGTGGCCCTGGTGGGCCGCACCGGACGCGGCCACGGGCGGCACGCTCGCCAGGCCGAGAACCATCACCCCTGTGACGACTGCGGTACGCATGACGCTCCCCTCCGTTCGCCCATATGACGTCCGATCGAGGACATTCGTTCACCGGGCGGCCACGCGACTTCCGGCGCGGGCGCGGTGGAATCGGCCTGTCCGCGTGCGAAAACGACAAGTAAGATTGCCGGTATGGCAAACGACGACGCCGCCGTCCTGGCCTCCGTCGGTTCCCGGCTGCGTGCGCTGCGCAGGCAGAACGGCAGCACGCTGAGCCGGCTCGCGGAGTCCACCGGCATCTCGGTCAGCACCCTGTCGCGCCTGGAGTCCGGCGAACGCAAGCCCACGCTGGAGCTGTTGCTGCCGCTGGCGCGGGCCTACCAGGTGCCGCTCGACGAACTCGTCGGCGCGCCGCCGGTCGGCGACCCCCGGGTGCGGTTGAAGCCCATCAGCCGCTGGGACTCGACGATCGTGCCCCTGACCCAGCACCCCGGCGGGCTGCAGGCGTACAAGATGATCATTTCGGTGGAGCGCTGTGATCCCGAGCCGCGTACGCACGAGGGCTACGAGTGGCTCTACGTGCTCAACGGAAGGCTGCGGCTGGTGCTCGCCGAACACGACCTCGTCCTCAGGGCGGGGGAGGCCGCGGAGTTCGACACCCGGCTGCCGCACTGGTTCGGCAGCACCGGCGAGGCGCCGGTGGAGATCCTCAGCCTGTTCGGCACCCAGGGCGAACGCATGCACGTCCGGGCGAAACCACGCGGCGCGTAGGAGACGCCCGCTGAACCGTCTCAAGGACGAACCGCCGCTTTCCGCGCATAATGGGGACACCTGCAGGCGATCAAGGAGCGATGATGCGGCTCGCGCGGTGGTCGAACGCTCCCGGCCGGGGACGATGACCGGGTGAGGAGAGGCCGATGGGCCATGGCGGCGGCTCTCGGGCTCGCCTGCCTGGGCGCGTGCGGGTCGGTGACGGCCTCCTCCGGTGTGGACATGGATCACCTGCGGGAGCTGGGGGTCGCGCCCGACCTCGTCTATCTCGTCGATCTGCCGGGATACGAGATGGCCGAGCAGTCCATGGGCGGGATCAACGAGGAGGGGTTCGGCGTCTTCTACACCGCGCCCGGCGGACGTCAGGTGGAACTGCGGGTCGACCGGGGCGCCTTCGATGACGACGTGTGCCGGAGCACTCCGATCAACCTCGCCACGCCTCCGGACGCGCTGGTCCTCTGCGTCCACGACGAGGTGGGCTGGTATCGGATGGCCGGTGACCGCCACGAGTACGTCGCGCTCAGGGGAGACGTCCTCATCAAGCTGAGTGGAGGGGTGACGGACGTCGGCCGGGCGGCGCTGAAGGCGGCCGTCGCCGGGGCGCGCCGCGCCACCGGCGACGGGAAGGCCGGCACCGCGCCGCCCCGCGTGCCGGTGGAACGAGGCGACCTGCCCACGGCGGGCGACGGCGCGCCGGACAACGAGGTCGGCCCGGGTGGCTGACCGGCGGACGGGCAGGTTTTCCGCCGCGTCGCGGAGCTGAAAGTTTCACACCACGCACGGGTACGGAGGTCCCGGTCGCGGCGCTCCGGACACAGTTCAGGACGGGTGGCCCGGGCGCGTGACGCCGCCGTGGCGCGGGCCCGGAACCTTGACCATCCCGCCCGCATGGGATTGGCTCCGCGCCGTGGCGATGTCCACGGTCGCCGCGGCACGCGTTGACGGAGACGAATTCCGTACAAGCGGGTGAACGGAATCGTGCGCCCGTGATTGTTAACGCTAACAATTAGGTAGTACTTGTCGCCGCTGAACGTGTCGATGCGCAAGTCGCGTGGTCACTACCCCAGGAGGTGAGTATGGGATCGGCGTTCACCCTTCGGGCCCGGCTCAGGCGTGGTGTCGTCTGGATGGCGGGCCTGTTGTGCATGGCGGCGTTGCTGCCGGCCACGACGGCCAAGGCGGACAACCCCATCGTGCAGACGATCTACACCGCTGACCCGGCCCCGCTGGTCTACAACGGGCGGGTGTACCTCTACACCGGTCACGACGAGGACGGCTCGACCTACTTCACGATGAAGGACTGGCGGGTCTTCTCCACCACCGACATGGTGAACTGGACCGACCACGGCTCCCCGCTGAGCGTGGCCACCTTCAGCTGGGCGAAGTCGGACGCGTGGGCGGGCCAGGCGGTCTACCGCAACGGCAAGTTCTACTGGTACGTCCCCACGACCAACCGCTCGACCGGCCGGATGGCCATCGGCGTGGCCGTCTCCGACAGCCCCACCGGCCCGTTCAAGGACGCCATCGGGCGCCCGCTGGTCGAAAACGGGGAGATCGACCCGACCGTCTACATCGACGACAACGGGCAGGCCTACCTGTACTGGGGCAACCCGAACCTGTGGTACGTCAAGCTGAACAGCGACATGATCTCCTACTCCGGCAGCGCGACCAAGGTCACCTTGACCACGTCGGGCTTCGGCACGCGTAACGGGGACGCCAACCGGCCGACGCTGTTCGAGGAGGGGCCCTGGTTCTACAAGCGGGGCAGCCTGTACTACATGGTGTTCGCGGCCAAGTGCTGCTCGGAGTTCATCGCCTATTCGACCTCCTCCAGCCCGACCGGGCCGTGGACCTACCGCGGCACGATCATGTCGACGCAGGGCAGCAGTTTCACCAACCACCCGGGGATCATCGACTACAACGGCGGGTCGTATTTCTTCTACCACAACGGCGCGTTGCCGGGCGGCGGTGGTTATACGCGGTCGGTGGCGGTGGAGAAGTTCACCTACGGCTCTGACGGGTCGATCCCGACGATCAACATGACCACGACCGGGGCGCCGCAGATCGGCACGCTCAACCCGTACGTCCGGCAGGAGGCCGAGACGATCGCGTGGGAGTCGGGTGTGGAGACCGAGGCCTCCACCGAGGGTGGCATGAACGTCGGGTTCATCGAGAACGGCGACTACATCAAGGTCAAGGGGGTCGCCTTCGGCTCCGGCGCGACGTCCTTCAGCGCCCGGGTCGCCTCCGCCAACTCCGGCGGCAAGATCGAGCTGCACCTGGACGGCGTCAACGGCACCCTGGTCGGCACGTGCAACGTCTCCGGCACCGGCGGGTGGCAGACCTGGACCACCGTCTCCTGCTCGGTGAACGGCGCGACGGGCACCCACGACCTGTACCTCAAGTTCACCGGCGGCAGCGGCAACCTGTTCAACGTGAACTGGTGGCAGTTCAGCGGCAACGGCCAGCCGTCGCCTTCGGCCACGCCCTCGCAGTCCCCGTCGCAGTCCCCGTCACAGTCCCCGTCACAGTCGCCCTCCCAGTCGCCGTCGCAGTCCCCGTCACAGTCGCCCTCGCAGTCGCCGTCGGCCACGCCCACGCGTACGCCGACTCCGCCGGTCACCGGCGCCTGCAGCGCGACCTACCGCACCACCAACACGTGGTCCGGCGGCTTCCAGGGAGAGGTCACCGTGACGGCCGGAAGCTCGGCGATCAGCGGCTGGACCGTCAAGTGGACCCTGGCCGGCGGCCAGACCATCAGCCAGGTCTGGAACGGCACGCTGACCACCAGCGGTTCGACGGTCTCCGTGAGCAACGCCTCGTACAACGGCTCGCTCGCGCCGTCCGCGTCGACGACGTTCGGCTTCCTCGCCAACGGTACGGCGTCGACTCCCACCGTCACCTGCACCGGCTCGTGAGACCGGCGGCGCCCTGACGGCGCCGCCCACCAGGAGGCGGCGGACCCACCGGACCCGCGCGAGTACCGGCCTCGCGACGGGGGGTTCGCCGCCATCCCCATGCCATCTCGCCGCCGTTCTGCCGCCAGAGTCCGGGGCCGGCTCGGTGCGCCCGGTTCCGCCGTGGGGGCGCAGCCGGGCGCACCGTCATTCCGGGCGGCCCCAGAAGCCCCGCCCGGCCCGGGACGCCCGGCGGTGCGGCTCATATCGACGGGACCCGGTAGTCCCGGATCGTGATCGCGGTCGCGGCCCGGCGGATCGGCCCGGTGACCCGCTCGATCATCCGGTCCTTCCCCGGCAGGTGCGGCATCAGGCGCAGCATCAGCATCTGGAAGCGGATCTGCGCCGCGGACCTCAGCACCATGCCCTTGATGTTGGCGGCCGCGAGCTTCTGGTTCTCCTCGACGAAGTGCCGCATCTCACGCTCGTACGCGGCGAACCCGGCGGTGTGGTCTCCGGCCGCGGCGGCGAGGCAGCCCGCCAGCACGTAGGCGCCGACCAGGGCCAGGCTGGTGCCCTGCCCGGATGCGGGTGAGGGCCCGTAGGCGGCGTCGCCCACGAGGGCCACGCGGCCCGACGACCAGCCGTCCATGCACACCTGGCTGATCGAGTCGAAGTAGAAGTCCGGCGCGTCCCACATGGCGTCGAGGAGGCGCGGGACGTCCCAGCCCTGGTCCGCGAAGACCTCGGCGAGCAGCTTCTTCTGCCGGGTGACGTCCCGCCCGTCGCCGGCCCCCGGCGGGGAGGAGAACAGGAACATCGCCCTGGCGTCGGCGTCTCGCCGGGTGCCGTACATCCCGGCGCTCCGGCCCGGCGCCGGGTGCATCATCTCGGTGCGGTCCAGGCCGAGGTGGTTGGGCACCGTGAAGATCGAGATGTGGTGCCCGAGGTCGCGGACGAACCGGGACTCCTCGCCGAAGGCCAGCGCGCGGACGTTGGAGTGGAGGCCGTCGGCACCCACCACCAGGTCGAACGTCCTCGGGGGACCGCTCTCGAAGGTGACGCGCACCCCTCCGGGCGTCCGCTCCAGGGCGGTGACGGAGTCGTCGAAGAGGTACTCGACACCGTCTCCGGCCGCGCCGTGCAGGATCCGGACGAGGTCGCCGCGCATGATCTCGACGTCGTCGCCCTCGCGGCCGCCGAACACCTCGGCGTTCATCGTCGCGACCTGCTTCCCCCGGGCGTCGACGAAGCGTGCGACACGCATGTCCGTGCTGTGCCGGCGCACCTCGTCCAGCAGGCCCATGCGGCTGACGACGTCGAGTGCCGCGCCCCGGATGTCGATTTTGTAGCCGCCCTCCCGCAGACGGGGAGCGCGCTCGACGACGGTGGGGGTGAACCCGTACTCACGCAACCAGTACGCCAGCGTCAGCCCGGCGACGCTTCCGCCGGAGATCAGGATGTTCGTCACGACTCGGACTGTACAAACGTCTCAATATTTTGTCTAGTACAAATGTCTCAGACATCGGTCCGTGAATCGGTTAGGATCTGCGCATGGGAAACCGGGAAGACCTGCTCGCCGGTGCCAGGCGATGCCTGATGGAGAAGGGGTACTCCGGCACCACCGCGCGTGACATCGCGACCGCGGCCGGCACCAGCCTCGCCTCCATCGGCTACCACTTCAGGTCGACGAAGGCGCTGCTCAACGCGGCTCTCGTCGATGCGATGGAGGAGTGGGGCAAGGAGATCGAGCGGACCCTGGCCGCCGGACCGGCGCTCGGCGGGACGCCCGCGCAGCGGTTCGAGGCCACCTGGAACCGGATCATCGAGTCCTTCGCCAGGCTGAGGCCCCTGTGGGCCATCCAGTTCGAGCTCATCGCGCAGATGGACCGCATGCCCGAGCTGCGGGAGGCCTTCGCGACGGCCAACCGCCAGGCGAAGCTGGGACTCGCGGCGCTCTTCGAGAACCTCGACCCGGCCGCGGATCCGCGGAAGGCGATGGCCGTCGGCGCGTTCTACCAGGCGCTGCTCGGCGGCATGGCGGCGCAGTGGCTCGTCGATCCCGACGAGGCGCCGTCCGCCGCCGACCTCGCCGAGGCGCTGCGCACGATCGCCCCAGGCCTCGCCGCACAGTGACGCCCCCGGGGGCCCGCCGCCCCGGAACGCCGGGGCCGTACGACGTCGTGCGGGCGGGTCAGCCGCCCCCGCTCATGGCGGCGGCGGACGCCGCGTGCAGTTGCTGGATGACCTTGCGCAGCGCGGGCGTCGCCGGTCCGCCGCGTTCGCCCAGCTCGGCGATGCGCTGCCGGTACGCCTTCCGCCTGGCCCGCGGCAGCACCGTCCGGAGCTCGCCCGCGGCGGCCAGCGCGACCAGGGCGGCCTCCCGTTCGCCGACCCGGGACATGGGACCGTTGAGCGCGGCGGCGACCTGCGTCGTGAGCCGCTTCACCACGCGCGGATCCCGCACGCGCACCTGGGTCCTGTTGAAGACCAGGAGGAACGGCTGGCGCAGCTCCACGCGGACCCAGTGCCGCGTCTCCAGCTCGTCCCGGACGGCCCGGACCGTCGCGCGGCCGTCCTTGTCGATCCAGTGCCGCCACGGCTTGGGGCGGGACCCGGCGATCTGGTGCAGCAGGTCGTCCAGGACCGGATCGCCGAGCGGCTTCTCGCTCACCACCCGCACCTTGCCGCGCTCGTCGGTGATCCGGCCGTCGAGGAGCAGCTCGGTGAGCGCGGCGGCGCGGAGCAGGTACGGGAAGCGGTAGTTCGTCACCACCCGCTCCTTACGGGGGTCGTAGCCGAGCAGGTAGAGCCGGGCCGGCAGGGAGCCGGGAACGTTCATGAGGTCGCCTTCTCTCAGTCGTCTCCGGGCGGAGCTCCGCCTTCGGGCTCGTCGGGCTCCTGGGAGGCCGCGGAGCCGTTGGGCGGGGCCGATGTCCTGGGCGGCCGGCCGCGCCGGGGGATGCGGGCGGCCTCGCGGGGAAGCCGCCCCGCCTCCGCCAGCGCCTGGCGGAGCAGGAACTCGATCTGCGCGTTGGTGCTGCGTAGTTCGTCACCGGCCCATCGGGCCAGCGCGTCGTGCACGGCGGGGTCCAGTCGCAGCAGGATGCTCTTCCGGTCGGTCGCCACGGTCAGCGGTAGAGGGAACCGGTGTTGACCACGGGCTGCACGTCCCGGTCGCCGCACAGGACGACGAGCAGGTTGCTGACCATGGTGGCCTTGCGCTCCTCGTCCAGTTCGATCACGTCGTGCTCGTCGAGGCGGGCCAGGGCGGCCTCGACCATGCCGACCGCGCCCTCCACGATCCGCTGACGTGCCGCGACGACCGCTCCGGCCTGCTGGCGGCGCAGCATGGCCTGCGCGATCTCGGGAGCGTACGCCAGGCGGGTGATGCGCGACTCGATCACCCGGACCCCCGCCGAGGCCACCCGGGCCTGGATCTCGGCCGACAGGCGGCCGGTGATCTCGTCGGCGTTCTGGCGCAGGGAGAGCACGTCGTCGTGCCCGTCGTAGGGGTAGCTGCCCGCGATGTGGCGGACCGCCGTCTCGGTCTGGAAGGCGACGAACTCCACGAAGTCGTCCACCTCGAAGACGGCCTTCGCGGTGTCCTCCACCTGCCAGACCACCACTGCGGCCATCTCGATCGGGTTGCCGTCGGCGTCGTTGACCTTGCTGACGTCGGTCTCGTGGTTGCGGATCCGGGTCGACACCCGGCGCTTCTGCGTGAAGGGCACCACGAACCGGAGGCCGGGCGTACGGACCGTGCCCACGTAGCGGCCGAGCAACTGGATCACGCGCGCCTCGCCCGGAGCGACCGCGGTGAGCCCGGTGAAGGCGACGACGGCCACCAGGAGGAGCAGCACCCCGGCGATGATCAGCACGGCCCCCGAGCCGCCGCTCCCGTCGGCCGCGATGCCGATTCCGACCGGGACCAGCACGAAGGGGCTCAGCAGGCCCACCAGGGCCAGGATCAGCATCGGCCATCCCCCGGTTTCGCGGGCCGCTCTCTCGTGCGTCTGGGGGGCCGGCATGTCGACGGCGATCTGCAGGTCTGTCATGTGCACGCTCCTCGATGTCTAGCAAGACACTAGCAAAGTGATATCACTTTTGCCTAGAGCAGCCCACCGACGCCTCCGCCGTGCCTCAGGCCGTCCCGTTCACGGTGACGACGACCTTGCCGCCCGGGTGTCCCCCCATGAGGTGACGGATCGCGTCGGGCGCGTCGGTGAGGGGATAGATTCGGTCGATCATCGGGGTGACGGCGCCGGACTCGGCGAGCCGGGTCAGTTCCTCCAGGTCCTCGGCGCGCTCTCGCGTCATGACCGGGCGAAGCCGCTGCCCGGTGAACGGTGACAGCAGCGGCGCCCGGAACGTGCGTCCCATGCCCCCGGTGAAACGGTGGGCCACGTGCCCGCCGCCGACGACGACCAGCGTCCCCCGCGGCGTCAGGGCGCGCCGGAGCAGGGACAGCGGCCGGTTTCCGGCGGTGTCGACGACGACGTCGTGACGCGGCCCGTCCCGGTCGATCTCCTCCTGGGTGTAGTCGACGACGTCGTCGGCGCCGAGCGACCGCACGAAGCCCGCCTTCGCCGCCGAGCACACGCCGGTGACGCTCGCGCCGTACGCCCTGGCGATCTGCACGGCGAACGACCCCACGCCTCCCGAGGCGCCGATCACCAGAACCCGCTGCCCCGGGCACACACCGGCGACGTCGCGCACGGCCTGCAGCGCCGTCATGCCGGAGACCGGCATCGCGGCGGCCTGCTCGAACGTGAGGCCGGCCGGTTTCGGCGCGAGCCTGTCCTGCCGCGCCCTCGCGAACTCCGCGTACGAGCCGCTCGTACAGGTGCCGTACACCTCCTGACCCGGCCGGAACCGGGTCACTCCGGCGCCGACGGCCGCCACCACCCCGGCCACGTCACGGCCCCGGACCGCCACCTTCGGCCGGCGCAGCCCGAAGCCCGCGAGGCGCATGAGGTACGGCCGGCCGGTCATGAGGACCCACACGCCGGGGTCCACCGCGGCGGCGCGGACCTCGACGAGCACCTCCTCGGCACCGATCTCGGGGCGGTCGACGTCGCTCAGGCGGAGCACGTCCGCCGGGCCGTACGCGTCTTGGACGATGGCTTTCATGGCGTCTCCTCGGGGAGGTCGGGGTACTGGAACACGTCGTCGAGCGGAACGCCGAACACGCGGGCGATCCGGAAGGCCATCTCCAGGGACGGCGAGTATCGGCCCTGTTCGATGGCGATGAGGGTCTGCCGGGTCACGCCGATGCGCTCGGCGAGCTCGGCCTGGGTCATCTCGTCGTGCGTGAACCGCAGCGTGCGGATGCGGTTGGTCACGCGGGTCGGCTTCACCATTCCGGCAGGCTCCTGCGATAGGCGACGACCTTGGCGATCCCGGCGAGGACCGCCGACAGCACGAAGCAGAGGTAGACCACGTTGGCGATCCAGAACCGGTCCCACCCGGCCATCGCCATGAGCATCGCGGCCACCGCGCCGATCACGACGAACGCCTGGCCGACGTGGTCGCCGAACCGCCCGATCTCCCGGTCACGCGCGTCCTGCACGCGGGAGGCGCGGGGGTTCACGATCGCCATCCCGATCTCGGCCGCGATCGTGGCGGCGATGGCCCCGCCGACCGACCACAGCAGGGCGGCGGTGTACGGCGTGTCGGGTAACGGACCCCCGCCCGCCCGTCTGAGGACGACGACGACGTACGCCGCGTAGGCGAGCACGGCGACGACCAGCCTGATCCAGGCGCGCTTCTCCAGGTGGGTCATGAGCGGCTCCTCTCGATGTACAACATCTTTGACATCTCCAAGGTAGCCAATCTTTGACCTCGTGTACAGAATTTTTTACACGAGTATCGATGGGGGCGCCTGCGCGACGGCTACGGTCGCGGGCGGGTGAGGGGGCGGGAGATCGTGCGGCGCAGGCGGGGGCCGTGCCTGCGCCACCAGGCCCGCGCCCAGGCCACCTGGAACGCGAGCGCGGCCAGCAGCACCGCCGCGGCGTCCAGCACGGAGAGGGGCGTGGCGGGGGTGCCGAGCGCGCGCACCGCCCGGCAGAGCAGGACGAGCGTCGCGGGCAGCGTGACCGCGAACGCCACTCCGAGGCAGACCACGGTGCCCACGACCACCAGCACCGCGTACGCCCGGAGGCTGCGGCGCTCCCGCCGGGGCAGGCCGGCGAGCGGGTCGGGCGTCGGCCTGCCGAGCAGCCGGAGCACCCGATGGCGCGCGTAGGCGGTGGCGTCGCCGTACATGTTCCGGCAGCCGGTCAGGTCCTGCAGCAGGAAGTACACGTCGGTGCGCATGAACACCAGGAACTGGGTGGTCAGCATGGACACCGAGGTCAGCGTGACGAGGGACAGCACGGTGTGGCGGCCCAGGACGGCGGCCAGGACGACCGCGGCCGAGCAGGCCGCCGCGTCGACGGCCATCCCGGCGAGATAGACCGTCAGGCGGACGCGCCGCTCGGCCAGCCAGATCCCGGACACCTCGGTCTGGACGGCCAGGAACTGCAACCGCGTGCCCAGACGGATCCGGCCCGGCACCCCGGCCGCCCTGGCGGTCGACAGGTGCGCCATCTCGTGCAGGAAGATCAGCGTCCAGCCGACGGCGATCTCCGAGAGCAGGACGAGCGTGCCGTGCTCGCTCCACAGCAGGTCCTGCCAGCCCGGCAGCGTCTCCCGCCTGATCACCGCCGTCACCGCCCCGGCGGCGATCACGCCGGCCACCGCCGTGTGGAGCAGCGGGCTCAGCGTCCACCGCACGTGCCGGGGACGCAGCCGGGGGAACGTCGGCGGCTCGGCCGGGGCGGCCGGCCTGCCCGGCTCGTCCAGGAAACCCAGCTCGCCGAGGGCGCGGACGAAGTCCCGGACGTCGAGGTCGGCGCCCGTCTCGCCGCGCAGCCGCCGTTCGGCCTCCTCGATGGTCGCGCCCTCCATCAGCAGCCTGATGGCCCGCATCCCCTCGTACGGCACCGCGGCGAACTCCTGCCCGTCCGGGCGGCCGACGATCCACTGGGAGCCGTCCCGCCGGAACGCGAGGTCGCGCAGCCGGACCCGGGTCCCGTCCGCCGGCTGCCCGGCGTCCTGGCTCATCGCGGCCTCCAGGCGCGGGGTTCAGGGGCGGTGGGTGCCGCGCGACCGGGAGGAGGCCGAGGGAGGCGGCAGCGGGAGGACCTCCCGCTCGACGTACGCCCGCACGTCCTCTCCCCGCTCGTAGAGCGTCTCGATCGCGGCGCGGCAGGGGCCCGCGAGGTCCGGGTCGGTGATCCGCCGGGCGCCGACGTGCCCGCCGATCTCGTCGTACAGCACCTCGTAGAGGAGTGACGAGCCGATCGCGACGAGCTCGGGGAGCGGCGCGGTGCGCTCGAACTCCCGTACGGCGTTCGCGGCGAGCACCCGTGGACGCTCCCCGGCCTCCGCCCTTACGGCCAGGACGTGCAGTTCCCACTGGAGGTAAGGGGTGAGCGGGGTCTCCACGACGCGGAGCCTGCGGGTCGCCGGGCGGGTGCGGTAGTAGGCGGTGAGCGGCTCCCGCATCTCCGCGATCAGGGCGAGGGAACGTTCCCAGTCGCCGGCCATCATCGCCCGCCAGCTCGGGACGTCGGGCTCGCGGAACTCCTGGGCGCGTTCGAGCTTCCACACCACGCCGGTCGCCCGGTCGAACTCCTCGGCGAACTCGGCCTGGTAGGCGTCGGCGGGCAGCACCCGCGCCTCGGCCTGCCGTACGTCGTCAAAGATGGTGCGGGTGGATGCCACCCTTCCCTCCTTCGGGCCGTCCGTCGCGGTGCGGCGCCGGGCCGCGGGGCCGGTGCGGCACGACCGCCTGCGGCGTGCGGGCGCTCCCGCTGCGCGCCCGCACACCACGGTGGCGGCACCGGCGTCAGTTGCCGACGCTGTTGCTGGCGTTCGTCGTCTCGATCTTGTCGAGCAGCCGGATGGTGATTTTCGTCTTGACCGGCGGGGCCGCCTCGTCGGCGGTTTCGATCTCGTGCTCGTTGGGGGTCATCCGGTTCCTCTCGTGGGTGAGGGACGGGGATGTTCTCGCGAGAACGCGTTCATGATTCGCCGCCGGAGGCACGCAGTCAATGATTCTGTCAATTCGTTGTGATAATCGCCGTTTCGGTCATGCCGGCGAAATGCGCCCATTCGAATCGAAACGGGCGCGTACCCGGGTCCCGCAGACCGGGCAGCCGGGGCGTGGGGGATGGCTGACCCGCACATGGTGGTCCGCGGCGATCAGGTTGACTCCCCGGATGGTGCCGGCCGGCGGCGCGGACGCCCCGGTCAGCAGCGCGATCAGCGCGTGGGCGACGAGCTGGCCGGACAGGCCCGCCGACGTGGCGATCACCCCCGGTCCGCCGAGGTCCACCGGCGTGCCCGGGCGGCGCCGGGCCTCCTCGCCGTCGCACAGGCACTCGTAGCAGGTGCCGGCGTCCGGGGTGAAGCAGCCCACGGTGACCAGCGGCCCGCTGTACCCGCCGCCCACCCACGGGATCCCCGCCGCGGCGCAGGCGCGGTTGGCCCACACCCTGATGCGGTGCCCGTCCGGCCGGTCGGCGCAGAGGGCGAGCGCGTCGAACCCCGCGATCAGCTCGGCGAGTTCGCGCCGGCTGCCGACGCACCGCCGGTCGCCGGTGACGGTGATGTCGGAGTTGACGCCGCGCAGCCGCGCGACGGCCGCCTCCGCCTTCGGCCGTCCCACGTCGGCCTCGCCGTACAGCACCTGACGGTTGAGGTTCGACAGCTCGACCAGGTCGGGATCCACGCAGTGGATCTCGCCGACGCCCGCGGCGGCGAGGGCCCACGCCGCGTGGCTGCCCGTGCCGCCCAGGCCCAGCACCACCACCCGCGCGCCCTTGAGCCGCAGCTGCGCATCCCAGCTGTGCGGGCCCGGGCCGACCATCCGGAAGAACGCCTGGTTCCTGCTGTACCGGTCGATCTCCCGCTCGCTCAGCGCGGCGGGCGGCACGGCGGCGGCGTCCTCCACGTATCGGGTCGCGACGAGCTGCTCGACGACCGACTCGGCGTCCGGCAGCTCCGGATGGGCCAGGCGGAGCCGGTCCGCGATGTCCTCGCGGGAGCGGGTGCCGTCCATCAGGCACAGGGCGGTCCAGACCCAGCCGTACGGATCCTCGATTTCGGCGGCGATCCCGTAAATCTCGCCGCCGATGCGAATGGTGCCGTCCTCGTACCGGTGGGGCCGGTGCTCGAATTTCACCCGGGGCAGGCGCACGAGTCGAGCATTACTGCCCGGTTACTTATCCGGTCAACACCTGAGGTGGGAGAACGGGGAATGGGGTGCGGCCGGAAAAGGTTACGGCCGGCTGTATCCCTCCCGTCGCCGCCGCCCGCCATGGGGACGGCGGCGCACGGCGCCCCGGCGTCGGGACGACGTGAAACGGCGCCGCCGGGCATACGTTGGGACCGATGAACGATCAGCGTGCCTGTACCAGTCATGTCCTGTTCCTCTCCGCGTCGCGGCGTCCGCGCCTGCTCGCCGGCCTGCTGGCAGGCGGGCTCGCCGGTCTGGTCTCGCTGTCCGGCTGTGCCGGCGCGCGGGGCGAGGGATCGCCGGCCGTCTCCGGCGGGGCCGAGGCTCCGGCCGCGTCCGTGACGCCGCCGGAGCCGCCTTCCGGAGACCCGTCCGCGGCGTTGACGCCGGAGCAGCCGCCGCCCGCGGAGCCGGAGGCGAAGCCGCCCGCGCCCGACGCGAAGATTCCCAAGGATCCCGCCGCGCTGGCCGAGGCGCTGACCCGGACGACCGCGCTGCTGCGGGACGCCGTCGACGACTGGCGGCGCACGGGGGACCCCGCCAGGGGACAGGCCCCCGAGCCGGTGGTTCTGCTCGCCCTGTACGAGCAGCGCCTCTACCGTCATCTGGCCCGTAACCCCGGCCTCGCGTCGCGCACCTACGGGAAACTGTCCAAGGACCAGGCCGCGCGGGCGCGGGACAACGTGACGGCCGTACGCGACCTGCTCTCCCTGGCCCACCCCGTCAGCGGGCCGGTCAAGTTCCGCATCGAGCCGCCCGAACCGGCGGACGTCCTGCTCGACGGCTTCCGCCGGGCCGGGCGCCGGTTCGGGATCGACTGGCAGGTGCTGGCCGCGGTCATGCTCGTGGAGACCAAGTTCGGCCGCGTCCGGTCGCCGAGCTACGTCGGCGCCAAGGGGCCGATGCAGTTCATGCCCGGCACCTGGAAGGCGTACGGGATGGGCGGCGACATCGACGACACCCGGGACGCCCTGCTCGCCGCGGCCAACTACCTGCACGCGTCGGGAGCGCCGGGCGACTACCGGCGGGCGCTGTACGCCTACAACCACTCCCAGGCGTACGTGGACGCGGTCCTGCTGCACACCCGACAGATGAAGCGCGACATCAGGAACTACTACGCCTACTACAACTGGCAGGTGTACGTCATCACGACGAAGGGCGAACGGCGCCTGAGCGGCCCCTGAACGACCTCTGAGCGGCCCCTGAGCGGCCTCTGACGGCGCGGCCGGCGGCCGCGCCGACATCTCGCCCTGGCTGTAACCAATGCCGCCTCCCGAGCGACTGATCCTTTGGAGCCCAATCGCGCGGGGAGGTCGGCTGTGCGGCAGATGACGACCGTCGTGGGAATGATCCCCGTCGCGATGGTGCTCAGAGCCGCCGTCCTTACGTCGGCGCTCCTCGCGGCGGTGGCTCTCGGTCCGCGCCCGGCGCTCGCCGCTTCGGAGTGCGAGTTCGGACCTCCCGGTTCCGCCTGGGTCGAGACGTCCGTGACCGTCGAGGAACGCGGCCACGACACCGCTGTGATGAGGAGCACGACGCGGGTCGGCGTGCCCCGCGACTGGCCGGGGGCCGCCGCCCTGTTCGCCGCCGGCGGCGCCGACGGCTGCCTGCTTCTGGCCGGCGGTCCGTCGACCTCGACCGCCACGATGTCGCCGGACGGCGCCGAGGTCGTGGTCCAGCGCACCCAGGAGACTCCTCTGCAGTCGTACGACATGGAGTGGGAGACGGAGTTTGCCGGGCTCTGGTCGAGCCGGACGTCCGGCCGGACCCGGTTCGTCGCGTTGCAGCTCTCACCGGCCGGTCTGCCGCCCGGGCTGGCCCGGGCGCGATGGCGGGCCGTGGCCGTGCGGGCGCCGGACTCCGAGGTGCGCGCAGTGACGCCCCTGCCGTCGGAGGTGCGGCCCGGCCACACGTACGTGTGGCGGGACGCCGCCGCCCCGCCGCGCGTCGAGGTCGCCCTCCGGATGTCCGCGCGGTCCGCGTTCCAGCGCTGGACCGGCTCCGGAGGACAGAAGGTGCTCACGGTCGCGACCTGCCTGGGCTTCGCGCTGCCCTACCTGCTGCTCGCCGGACTGCTCGTGCTGCTCGGCCGGCGCTCGGCCGACCGGGACGAGCGCGCTCTCGTCAGGATCGTTCTCGGCACCCTGGCGATGATCACCGCGGTGGAGGTGATCGCGGCCGTACTCCTCCTCAGCGGGACGCTCTTCCCGGCCCACCTCATCGGCCTGACGGACGCGGGGGCCGTTCTCATCCTGGCCGCGCCGCTCTGCGCGGCCGCGTGGCGGCGGGCGCGTCCGCGAATCCGGCGGGCCGGCCGGGCGCCCACCGGCGCCGGGCGCACCCGTTCAGGGCTGACCGGTCCGGCGTCGGCGGGAGTGGTGCTCGCGGGAGCGGCGCTCGTCGCCGTCAGCGGCTTCGCGCCCCTGGCCAGGCGGTACGTCCACGAGCAGGCGGACCCCGCGTGGGTCGCATCGGCCGTCGCGACGGCGTCGCTGCTGACCGGAGCGGCGTGGGTGATCGCGGTGCGGGCGGCTCGCGTACCGGACAGGAGGACGCCCCGGGCCGTCCGCGCGCTGCTGCGATGGAGCGTCCCGGGGCTCGCGCTGACGACCCTGGCGTTCGTGGCCCACGCGGCCGTCACCGGCCTGCGGACCTGGGGATACCTGCCGGATGTCGTCGTGTCGCCCTTCTTTCTGCTGCGGAACCTCGCCTATCTGATGTGGCCGCTGGTGGTGCTCCTGCTTCTGCTGCTGCTGCGTCTGCACGGACGGCGCACGGAAGCCGTCGGGCCGCTCACCGCGTGGCTCGTCGCCTTCCTGTTCGTCGTGGGCACGATCAGATGGCCCAGCACGTACGCGGGGATGCCCGTCCCGCTCGCCGCGCTCGCCGGTCTGGCGGTGCTGTCTCTGCTGCTGCGGCTGACGCGACGGGCCGAGCCCGCGGACCCGGGTGTGTCGCGGCGGCGGCTCGCCGTCATCGTCGAGGAGCACCGGGCCCTGGAGGCGCGGGAGAAGGGCCTGCGCCGGCGCTGGGCCGCGGGAGACATGGACGACGCCGCCTACCTCAGGGAGAACGAGCCGGTCGTGGAGCGCATCGGGCGGTTACGCGGGGAGATCGGCCTCGATCCCCGCAGAGAGGACGGCCTGACCCCGCTCGACCTCGCGCTGGCGCGCGGCCCGGGGAGCTCATGGTGGGCCAACGCGCGGCTCGCCTCGCGGTACGCGACCTACGTGGGCGCGCCCGCCGCCGTGTTCCTCATCTGGGCCACCTGGAGCACCGACAGCATGGGCCACGACGGCTGGCTCGACCGGCTCCGCGAGCCCAACGGGTTCTACGGACTGGCCGGCGACCTGATCGGAGGGCTGCTGATCTGGCCGGTCGCCGGGTTCGTGCTGGGCGCGCTGTGGCGTCGCCTGCCCGGCAGGCGCGGTTACCTGAAGGGGGCCGTGCCCGTGCTCGCGTACGGCGCGGCCACGGGGGCGCACGCCGTGCTGAACAACCTCATCGGGCAGGCCCCCGTGCGCGGTTCTCTCGTCCGGATCCTGCTGCTCTTCCTGGTCCTGACCGTGGTCGCCGTCCTCATGGACGCGCGCACGCTCCAGACCCGCCCGGGCGGCCTCGCGTCGCGGCTCACCCCCGTGGCCGTCGTCTACCGGCTCGGTACGGCGGGCAGCGGGATCGCGCTCATCGTCGCCCAGGCGGCGGCGATCCTCGGCCTGTGGACCCAGCTCAGGCACGGCATCGACATCACCTCACAGGTCGACACCTCGACACAGGCGCCGCCGAGCACCGACGCCCAGTTGTTCCAGAGCCGTCCGGGCGGATAGCCGGCCGCCCGGACGGCTCGCGGCGGGGGCGCCGGAGCGTGGTCAGAGCGCGGGGTAGGCGTTGTTCACCAGCATCACGAACTGCTCGTGGTGCCAGTCGCCGTAGAGCGGCGCGTTGGGAAGGGCGTTGGTCGGTCGTATCGAGTCCGTCCAGGGAGTGAGGTTGCCCTTCGGGTCGCACACGCCGTCGAGTGGCTGGTCCGAGCCCGCGGGCGGAATCGGGCCGCCCGCTCCGTCCGACTCGCCGGGCCGCTTGATCCACAGGTAGGCGTCGACCCCGGGCACGGGCGCCGCGACCGGCCGCGTGCCCAGCCCGGCGCCGTTCTGGTTGCAGATGGCGCCCCGCGACGGGCGCCGGTCGACGCGGCTCTGGTCCACGTACGTGTTGAGGTCGAGCGAGGTGCTCACGGCCGTCGGCCTGCCCGGTCCGCCCCAGCCGTCGCGGGAGGTGTCGATCACCACGCCGAGCGAGCTCGGCAGGCCCTTGGCGACGAGGGCGCCGCGCATCGCGAGGGCGTAGTCCCGCTCGTCGAAGTGCGGGTTCCAGTCGTAGAACCTGCTCATGATGAGCTGCTGGCCGGCCACGGTGCGGTTGGGGTCGGGCAGGAACGGTTCCGTGAGGGGGACGTAGTCGGCGACGTTCGTGGCGATGCCGTCGAGGCTGTTCAGCCCCGCCGCCGTGCCGCGCACGGTCTCGGTGATGAGGGTCGTCAGCTGCGTGAAGTTGGTGTCCCAGCCCGCGAGCGACGCGTTGCCGGCGTCCAGGTACGTGTAGACGTTGGGCAGCGGCGCGAGCCTGTCGAGGGCGTAGCGGATGCCCGCCGTGTACACGCCCGACTGCTGCGCCTGCACGCACCGCAGGGTGCCCGTGCCCACGATGAGGTCGATCAGCGCCTTCGGCTCGACGACCGTCGCGACGCGCAGGTTCCGGTACTCGGGCCTGGCCAGGAGGGCGGCGATGGCGTCGACGTACTCGGTCCTGTAGCGGTTCAGGCCGCCCTGCGCCTCGTGCAGTTCGGCGTTGGAGACCAGCGACCGGCAGTCGCGGTCGGGCAGGTCGTGCAGCACGAGCGTGACGTAGCCGGCGTTCTGCCGCACGGCCTCGTCGAGGTGGTCCTTGAGCGTCCTCGTCACACCGGAGCCCCCGGTGACGTTGGCGATGCGGTCGAGCCAGACCGCGGTGGACGTCCTCTTCAGGCCGCGCATCCTGCCCGCGGTGGCGTCGTCCACCTTGACGGCCGAGGACTCCACGTCGGCCGCCCAGTCCGGGTCGACGTACCCGGTGGCGCCGATGAACGGGTTGTCCACCGGAACGTCCGGGCTCGGGCTGACGCTCGGACTCGGCGAGGGACTCGGTGAAGGGCTGGGCGAAGGGCTGGGCGAAGGGCTCGGCGAAGGGCTGGGCGAAGGGCTCGGCGACGGGCTCGGAATGAGGATCACCTGGCACGGCACCCCGTTCACGGCGAAGTCCGTGGGCGGCGGGTTGCTTCCGGTCCAGGTGCCGTTGAAGCCGAGGTGGACGGATCCGCCGGAGGGCACCGAGCCGTTCCATGTCTCGCTCTCCGCGACGACGTGGTTGGCGGACTGGGTCCATCTGGCCGACCAGCCCTGCGTGAGCCGCTGGGTGCCGGGGAACGAGAACGTCAGCTTCCAGCCGTTCAGAGACTCGCCGGTGCTCGTGAGGGTGACGCCGGCCGTGAAGCCGCCCGAGTTCGTGCCCCATTGGGTGGTCGCGTAGGTCACTTTGCAGCCGACGGCGGCGTCGGCGGAGGTCGTGCCCAGGACGAGCCCCGCTCCGCCCAGGGCCGTGGCCGAGACGGCCGTCAGGAGTCCGCGTAGAAACCGGTTGCCGCCGAATGTCATGGGCGATCGTTCTCCAGATGAGGTGAGCCGGGCGTGTCCCGGCGGCCGCTCCGGATGCCGGAGGGGCGCCGATGATCCCCAGACTCATCAATCGCCCGGCGCGTGTACACCGTCCGCGTCAGGGGAAAGCGCCCTTTCCGCAACGAACGGACGAGAGTGTGAGGGGACCTCGGAGAATCCGTACGAGACCCCTGCCGGCCCGCGCCGGAGCCGGTGAAATATTCAGCGGCCGGGCCCGGCCGTCCGTCAGGGCTTGCGGCCGACGCCGCAGATCGCGTCCACGGCGCGGGGAGAACTCTCGGCGTCCGCGAGGTCGGGCCGCCAGCGGGGGACGGTGACCACTCCGGGGTCGACGAGCTCCAGGCCCTCGAAGAAGCGGGCGAGCGCCTCGGGGGCGCGCAGGTGGTAGGAACTCGCGGAGTTGGCGTTGTAGATCTCGATGGCCCGCACGAGCGCCTCGCTGGTGTCGGTGCCGTCGCTCACCGCCAGATAGCTGCCGGGCGGCAGGGCGTCGAGCAGGCGGGCCAGGACCGCCCACGGGTCCTCCTCGTCGCGAAGCTGCCCCAGGATCCCGAGCATCATCAGCGCGACGGGCCGGTCGAAGTCGAGCATGTTCCGGGCGGCGGCCAGGATCGTGTCCGTGTCGCGCACGTCGGCCTCGATGTAGTCGGTCCTGCCCTCCGGCGTGCTGGTGAGCAGCACCCGCGCGTGCACCAGGACGAGCGGGTCGTTGTCGACGTAGACGATCCGGCTCTCGGGGGCGACGCGCTGGGCGACCTGGTGGGTGTTGTCGGCGGTCGGCAGGCCGGTGCCGATGTCGAGGAACTGGCGCACACCCGCCTCGGCCGTCAGGTAGCGCACCGCGCGGACGAGGAAACGCCGCTGCTGACGGGCGATCCGGGCGATGTCGGGGAACATCCGCATGATCATGTCGCCGGCCTCGCGGTCCACGGCGTAGTTGTCCTTGCCGCCCAGGAGGTAGTTCCAGACGCGGGCCGAGTGCGAGGCGGAGGAGTCGATCGCGGGCGATCCTGGTCCGTCGGTCACCGTGGTTCTCCGGTCTGCTGTGCCGATCGAGATCATCAGTCTCGCGCCGGTGGTCGAGATGCGCAATATGTGACATCTGTGACTGTTGGTGTCTGTGGGATTGGTGTCGATCATCTGGGGCAGTGCGGACGCCATGGGCATCTTGACTTCTCCCGGCGGGCGGGCCGCCGGTGCTTCCGCGCCGGCCGGAAGCGTGCCGGCGGGCATCGGCGGGTACGGCCTGGAGCACCGCATCTGCCCCGGCTGCGTACGCGAGTTGTTCGACCCGCGCGGGCGCAGGCATCTCTACCCGCTGGTCCGGTGCCGTGAGTGCGGTCCCCCCGCCGGTGAGCCGCGCGTACGGCCGCTCGCCCTGTGCGAGGACTGCCGGCGTGAGTGCGACCGGCCCGGTTCGCGGCGCGGCCCGGACGACGCCGCGGGATGCGCGGCCTGCGGCCCCGCGCTGCGCTGGGACGGGCTGCTCGGCCAGGACGCACTGGCGGAGGCGGTCGCGGTGATCGAGGCCGGGGGAGTCGTGGCGGTCAGGGACGGTTTCGCCGACCAGATCGTCTGCGACGCCGGGGCCGAGCCCGCGCTCGCCCGGATGGACGGCGCGCCGGGTCCGGTCCGCGTGCTGGTGCGGCACGTCTCGGCGGCCCGGGAGGTGGCGAACCTGTCCTTCCTCGACATCCGCGCGCTCGCCGAGCGCTCCCAACCGGCCACACTGGTCCGGCTGCGCGAGCCGCGACTGCCCCGGGCGGTGCGCCGGGCGACGCCCGACGTCGACCTCTTCCTGCCCCGCACTCCGCTGCAGCACCTGCTCACGTCGCGCTTCGAGGGCCCGCTCGCCGTCTGGGACCGATGCGGCGAGCGGGAACTGCCGTACGACGGAACGCTGACCGTGGGCCTCGATCTGGGCCTCGATCTGGGCGTCGGTCACGGGCTCGACCACGGTCTTGATCAAGGGACGGGTCTTCCGGCGCGGCCCGCCGTCACGGCGCTGCCGACGTCTTCGCCGGCGTGGCCCGTATGGACGTCTCCGAGGCAGGACGGCAGGCCGGATCCGTCGCCCGCTCCCGTGTCACCGGTCGCCCAGGTGTCGTAGAAATGGTGATTCTGCGCGTATTTGCCGGATAAGCGGAATTGCGGCAAAAGCTGAGTCATCATCCATGCCGCGCTTGGCAGGGCCGGAACCGAGGCCATCGAATGGGGTATGAGGGCATCGTTGCTTATGTCCACGACGAGACCCGTCGCCGGATGGCCTTGGTGAGTAGGTGCGTTTCCAGATGTCCCGCGACTGTACGCCCCCTTCGCGAATGATTCCGGCGCTCGCGGCCGGCCGCCTGACAGTGGCCGTCCTCGTGGCCGCGCTCGCCTCGGCCGCCACCGCGCGGGAGGCGAGTGCGAGCACGGCTCCGCTGCGCCCGGGCGTGGTGACGCACGCCGCCGGACACGGACGTGGGCACGGAGGCGGACACGGAGGCGGCGAGGGGCAGGTGGCGGCCGGAGGGGTGGCCACGGCCAGGCAGTTCGGCTCTGGGAACGGCAGGTTCAACCAGAATCTCAACGGCGTCTACAGCCCGACCTTCATGATGGGCCAGCAGCAGACCGGCATCACGGTCGGCGGCCGCATCAACACCCAGGGCGCCTTCTGCGGCCCCGGCCCGAAGCGTTGCAAGATCTGGCAGAACATGCCGGTCAACGCCTTCGGCTGGTGACGTTTCCCGCCGCGCGTCCGGGCCGCGAATCGATCGACCGGACGGTGCGCCGACGAATATGGCAATGATGGCGTAAGACGCCGCGCGTGCCGGACGCTGGGAAAAGGCGGATCACTAGCCTGAGTAACGGCCCCGCACGAGGAGGGGCCGCAGGAGCGGTCCGGCTGACGGGAGCGGCGCGCGATGAGGTGTCGGTGGTACGGCAGGCCGGTTCTGCGGAGCGGTCCGGGGCTTCTCGCCTGTGCGTCGCTCGTGCTGACTCTCGCCGTCGCGGCGCCCGCCGCCGCTGCGGCCGGTCATCCGCGGGAGTCGCACCGGGACCGGGGAGCGTCGGCGGGGAGGGATGAGGCGCGGCCGGCGCTCTCGGCGTCGAGCCCCATCAGCAACCGGGGCACCCAGCAGGTCTCCGTCAACGTCGCGAACGAGGGAATCGGCATCCAGAACGCGTTGTGCCGGGGGAGCCGGGCGTGTGACATCGCCCAGGTGCTCGCCGCGCCTTCCGGGGAGGATCCGCCCGCCGGGCGCCCCGCCCCGCGGGCGCTCTCGCGTCCCAAGACCACGGCCCGCCGGGCCGCCCACGCCCTGACGCACACCCTGACGCACGCGGTGGCGCACGCAGGAAGGCGCCCGTCCCGCGCCTCGGGGTGAGCCTCCCGGCGCGGGCCGCGTCCGCGGCGCGCTGTGGGGCGCGCCGCGGGCGGGCCGTGTCAGCTGGTGTACGCGCAGATGGCGTAGACGCTGATGCCCACGCTGTCGTAGCGGGGCTGCCGGCCGAGGGCGATCCAGCCGGTGCCGTCGGCCGTGGGGAAGCTGCCCACGAGGACGGCGTCGTTGCCCTGCGCCTCGCCGCCGCCGCCCACGGCCCGCTTGCCGGCCGGGCAGTACACGGTGCGCCGGGTGAAGTTCGGCACGTTCGCGTTGGGCAGGGCGACGACCTGGTAGCCGGTGAACGCCGACCCGGAGGGGTCGGTCGGTCCGGTGCCGGCCAGGGCGGCCGCGCTCGTACCCGTCAGTCCGGCGAGAACCAGGGCGCCTGTCGTGACTGCGTGAACAAATCGCACGTAAAAGCTCCGTTGTGTCGAGAATGACCGGATTTGGACCGAGGAAAATGAGTTTGAACGGCGGAAGGCCGTCCCCTTCGGTTCCGGGACCACATCTACCCGCGATCTTCTTCGACCACACTCGGCAATATCGCGTTTACCCAACGTGGTGCCTTCTCCGATCTCACGATGACGTGAGGTCACGGTCGTCCATTGTGGTCCGGCGGGGCACCTGGGGCGGATTGTCGCTCGTGGGTACGTTCCTCCTCGGGGGGATCGCATGAGAAAGATCGTCGCTGTCTCCGTGCTCGCCGCCATGACGACGCTCGGCACGGCCGCCGCGGTCGCGGCGGTCGCCGCCGGGACCGGCGTACGCCCGGGGACCGGTCTGCGGAGCGCGTACCGGCAGGCTCTCGCGCCGCCCGAGGGAGGGGTCGAGCGGCAGGAGGTCAGCCAGGAGCAGTACGACGTCCTCGTCGGCCAGTGCCGGTACCCGAAGACGGGGCAGGCGCGTGCGCGGTGCCGGGCGCAGGTGCGCGCGAAATACGTCGTGGGGGCGTTCAACCCCGCCCTCGACTGCCGCACGTACTCCGGGGTCTCCGTCTGCGGGCCCCTCGAACTCAGCGCCGCCCAGCGGGCGTGCGTGGAGGAGTCGGTGGGCGGCGGGCTGACCCGCCGGCGTGCGGAGGTCGAGTGCTACGCCTTCCGCTGACGACGGTTTCCCCTGGGGAAATTTCCGGGCCAACCTAAATATTCGGCCAAACCGCTACCGGCGGTGATCTACCCTGCGGGGGTGGACGCCAAAAGTCAGGGCGCCGCCGAGCTTCTGCGGGCGTTGCAGCGCACGGCGGCGCGGTTCAGCGAGATGGGACGGTCCCTCTCCCGTGACTTCTTCCCCCATGTCCGCGTCGAGATCATCTCCGACCTGGCCGGGCCCGCCGTACGGCTCGGCGTGGCGCTGGAGCTGCCCGGGCACGACCTCGTGTTCGAGACCGCCGTCACGGTCGGCGACGGCACGTTCGGCGTGCGGGGCGAACTCGTGCTGGACGGAGAGGAGGCGATCCTGGTCCTGCCGCCCGTCGAGATCGCCGATCCGGTGCAGTGCGCGGCCCTGCTGGAGCGGTACGCCGACGAGCTGACGACCCCGGCCCGCTGGCACGTGCAGCGCCTCGTGGAGTCCTGCGCGACGGACTCCTGAGGCGTCACAACGCCTGCAGCCCCTGGATGACCTCGCGCAGGAGACGCTCCTCGGGCAGCTGGGCCACGGTCGCCGGCGGCCGTGCCGTGATCAGCCCCTGGTCGCGCAGGTCGCTCAGCAGGATGCGTACGACGTTCAGCGAGAGGCCCAGCTCCGAGGCCAGGTCGGCCACGGAGGAGGGCCCCCGGCACAGCTGCAGGATCCGCCAGTGCTCGGGGGCCAGACCGGAGACCCCGCGGTACGCCGCGGGGGCCGTCCTGATGATCGTCATCAGGTCGAACTCCGGCCCCGTCGGACGGGTGCGTCCCCGGGTGATCGTGTAGGGGCGCAGCAGGGGCCCCTCCTCCTGCTCGGTCACGAGTCCTCCTGGGCGCGCTGCCAGCCGGACCGGAACGAGGAGAACACGTCACTCCGCTCCTCCCTCGGATCCTCCCTGAGCTGCGGAGCGATGTTGGCCTGGCGTACCCGTTTGGGCAGCGAGCCGTGGTCGCCGCCGACCGGCGGCGTGAGGGCGAGCGCCGGGGCGACGTGCTCCGGCTGAGAGAGAGGCTCCACCACCGGCTCGTGGATCCCGCCCTCCACCACGACCTCCTGCGGGAGCAGCAGGACGGCGCTCGTCCCGCCGTACGGCGAGCTGCGCAGGGAGACGCGGATGTTGTGCCGCCGGGCCAGCAGGCCCACCACGAACAGGCCGAGCCGGTCGCTGTCGGCGAGGTCGAACTCCGGCGGGTCGGCGAGGCGTTGGTTGAGCCGCTCCAGCTCCTCCGGAGGAATGCCGAGCCCGCGGTCCTCGACCTCCAGCGCGAAACCGCGGCCGACCACCTCGCCCCGGACGTGCACCCGGGTGTGCGGCGGGGAGAAGACGGTGGCGTTCTCGATCAGCTCGGCCAGCAGGTGGATCACGTCGGTGACGCTGCCGCCGGCGAGGGAGTACCCGTGCGGGACGGTCACGTCCACCCGCAGGTAGTCCTCGACCTCCTCGATCGCGGCGCGCACCACGTCGTACAGGCGGACCGGGTTGCGCCAGCCACGCCCGGGAACCGCCCCGGACAGGATGATCAGACCCTCCGCGTGGCGGCGCATGCGGGTGGTGAGGTGGTCCACCCCGAACAACCGCTCCAGCAGGTCGGGGTCGGCGATCTCCTTCTCCAGGCTGTCGAGCATGCCGAGCTGGCGCTGCAGCAGCGACTGGCTGCGGCGGGCCAGGTTGAGGAAGACCTTGTTGACGCCCTTGCGCAGCTCCGCCTGGCCCACCGCCGCCTCCACGGCGGTCTGCTGCACGGAGGTGAACGAGTTGCCCACGTTCTCGACCTCGACCGTGTCGCTGCGCCCCACCACGGGCGGCGTCTCCGCCGCCACGTCGACGTCGTCGCCGCGCCGCAGCCTCCGTACGAGGTCGGGCAGGCGCCGCTCGGCGAGGTCGCGGGCCGCGCGGTGGAGGGCGGTGAGCTCGCCGGTCAGCGTGCGGGCGAACCGGAAGGAGACGAACAGGGTCGCGAGCACCGCGGCCAGGCCGAGGCCGCCGACGATCCCGATGCGCCAGAGCACCGCCTGCGCCAGCGGCATGGCCCGGGCGGCGGTCATGTCGGCCGCGACGTTGGTCGTCTCGGTGAGCTGGCTGGTGAGGGCCTGGGCCGTCGTCGGCCAGGCGATCGCGTCGGGGGGCAGCGGCTGCCCGGGCCGCACGCTGGCGATCACGTCGTTCTCCAGCGAGAGGAACGCCGAGTAGACGGGGGCGGCGTTCAGGGCGCCGAACTGCTTGAGCAGGGTGGCGTCGAGCTGGCTGGTGCCGAGCTGGTAGAGGAGGCGGCGCTTGCCGACCATGCCGGAGAAGGCGTCCCGCTCGTCCTGCGACATCCGTCCGGCCGCCTGCGCGCCCAGCACGAGCGCCGACTGCTGGCTCACCACCTCGCGGCTGCGGACGAGGAGGATGATCGCCTTGGTCTGCGCGACGATGTCGATGTCGGGCGAGATCATGAGCCGGTCGTAGACCTGGTGGGCGGTCTCGATGACCGAGCTGTACTCCTCGATCGCCTCAAGGCGGGTCAGCGTGTGGTCGTCGACCTGGCCGCGCAGCACGTCGAGCCCGCGGACCTGCCGGATCAGGTCCTGGACCCGGCTCCACATGGCGGGCGGCGTCTCGTCCCGGGCCTGCGCCGACAGGCGGGTCATCTCGGCCGCCCAGCCGTCGGTCCTGCGCCGCTGACCCTGGAGGTCGGTACGCAACGAGGTGGTGCGCCACGCGAGGTAGCTCACGGACACGAACCGCTCGGTCTGCAGTGCGTTGATCGTCTCGCTGACCGGATAGACGACGTTGTCGTACACCTTCTGGATGCGCAGGAGCTGCTGCCCCTGCTCGATCGTCACGGTGGCGGCGAACCCCCAGATCACCACCAGAGCGGTCACCGGCACCAGCAGGATCGCGAAAATCTTGAAGCGAATGGACCGTTTCCGACCAGCCATGGCCCCGCCCGTCGGTTACACACATGTTAATTAGTGGCGAAACCCTAGCAATCCGTGAGACGGCCCACCAGGGATCGTTCCTAACGACTTGGGCCACAGCCCGTATCAGGACAGTCTCGACGTTGAGGGGCAAAGACCTTGCCGATTCTGTCTGATTGTCAGACAATCGAGCCCATGTACTCGCGATCCGGTCCGCTCGCCGTCGTCGCCGCGGCCGTGCTGTGGGGGACCGCGGGCACCGCGGGAGCCCTCGCCGCCGCCGACTCCGTCTCTCTGGCCGCCGCCCGCCTGGTGCTGGGCGGTGCCGTGCTGGCCGCGCTGGCGGTGTCCGCGCGCCGCAGCTCCCCCCGCTCGCGTCCTCTGGACCGTTCCCGCGAGCACGTACGGAGCGCCGGGCGGAATCCGGCGCGGCCGGCCCGCGCGCACTGGACCCTCGCGCATCGGGCCCGCTCGCACTGGACGCTGGCTCTGGGGGCCGCGGCCGTGGCGGCCTACCAGCTCTGCTACTTCGCCGCGGTCCACCGTACGGGGGTCGCGATCGGCACGGTGGTGGCCATCGGCAGCGGCCCGGTCTTCACCGGGGTCCTGTCCTGGCTCGTGGGGCGCGAGCGGCCGAGCGGGCGCTGGGCCCTCGCCACGGCCGCCGCCGTCGCCGGATGCGCGGTGCTCGTCACCGGCGGCAGCGCCGGAGGGGAGGCCGGCGGCGCCGACGCCGCGGGGATCGGGCTCGCCCTGCTCGGCGGGCTCCTTTACGCCTTCTACGCGGTCGTCGCGGCCCGCGCGATCGGCGGGGGGACGGATTCGGGGATCGTCATGGGCGTGCTCTTCGGCGGTGCGGCCGTCCTCATGCTGCCGGTCCTCGTGCTGAGCGGCCCGGTGTGGCTCGCCCGGCCGGGCGGCCTGCTGACCGCGCTCTATCTCGGCTGCGCCACGACGGCCCTCGCCTACCTCCTGTACGGCCGGGGCCTGCGCACGACCCCCGTGGCCACGGCGGCCACGCTCGCGCTGGCCGAACCGGCCGTCGCGGCCCTGCTCGGCGTCGTGGCGCTGCGCGAGCACCTGTCCGCGGTCTCGTGCGCCGGCCTGGCGCTGCTCGCCGCGGGACTCGCCGTGGTCGCCCTGCCCGCCCGGGCGCGCACTCCGGACGTCCCCGTGCCGGGGACGCCGAGGGCGACGGCCGGGCGTCACTGACACGCTCGGCCGACGGGCCCGGCCCGACGAGTAGGCCCGGCGAGTAGGCCCGATGAGTAGGCTCGGCCCCGTGACCACCCTGAGGCCCGTCTCCACCGTCGAGGCGCTCGCCGCCGCGCTGCGCGAGCGGGTGCTGTCGGGGGACGTCGAGCCGGGAGCGGCGCTGCCCGAGCAGGAGTTGTCCGCCCGGTACGGCGTGGCCCGCCCCACGGTCAGGGAGGCGCTGGCGCTCCTCGTCCACGAGGGGCTGCTGCGGCGCGAGCGCAACCGCAGCGCGTACGTCCCGGTGATCACCCCCGCCGACCTGGCCGACCTCATGTACGTCAGAAGGCCGCTGGAGGAGCTCATGGCCGAGGCGGTGGCCGGTCGCCGGGTGGGCGCCGCGGAGGAGGCGCTGGGCCGTCTGTCCGGCCTGCCGCCCGGCGCGCCGTGGGCGAGTGTGGTGGCCGAGCACATGGCGCTGCACGAGGCGCTCGTCGCCGCCGCCGGCAGCCCTCGCCTGGAGCGCCTGTACGGCACGCTGGCGGCCGAGACGCGGCTCGGTCTCGTCCGGCTCAGGCACGCGTACGAGGACCCTCGTGAGCTCGCGGCCGAGCACGCGGCGCTGCTCCGCGCGATCGCGGAGGGACCGGCGGAGGCGGCCGTACGGGCGGTGCGCGACCATCTGCGGTGGCGGCACGGCTGAGCGCGGGTCTGAACGGTCTTGCACGGGGCCGCTGTGAGTCGTCACAATCGCGCCCATGCACGGCAACCCAGTGCCGGACACCTATGTGTACGTCACCGAAGAAGGCGTGACGCGTCACTATGCCGACGGCAGCGTCGAGGCTCTCGCGTGGGAGGACGTCGTCGAGGTCCGCGTCGGCGGTCACGATCGCCGGGATCCGTCCGGCCAGCCGGACGACGTCTTCATCGTCCTGCTGGACCGGGAGGGCGAGGGCTGCGTGGTCCCGCACTCGGCGACCGACGCGAGCTTCCTCGCCCGGCTGCGGTACCTGCCGGACTTCGACCTCGACCGGCTGAGCACGGCGGTGGCCGGCGCGCGCGCCGACTACGTCGTGGTGTGGCGCAGCCCGGAGCCGCCCTCGCCCCTGCCCGACCTGGAGTACGACTGAACGAGCGGGGTCACCTGACGAAGGAGGACTCGTTCAGCCCGCCCCGGTCGGCGAAGTAGCGCTCCAGCGTGTCGTTCCGCAGGGCGTCGGTGAGCTTGGCGCCCTCCTTCGCGTCCAGGCGGACGACGCTCACCCCCTTGACCGTGCCCGTGCCGGCGACGGGGTAGGTGGCCGACAGCAGGTCGCCGCCGCGTATGTCGCGGAGTTCGAGCGCCAGGCCTCTCAGGGTCTTCATGTCCACCCCGGCGTCCACCGACAGGGATCGCGTCAAAGCCTGGAGGAACTTGTCCACAGCGAACGGATTGGTCAGCATTCCCTTGCTGACCACCTTTTCGGCCACCGCCCGTAAGAACGCCTGCTGCCGTTTAATCCGGTCGAAATCCCCACCGGGTAGTCCGTAACGCTGGCGGACGAATAGCAACGCGCGCTCGCCCTCCAGATGTACGTTTCCTTGCGGCCAGGTGATTTTGTTCGCGGGGTCGTGCACCTGGCGCGCCACATAGACGTCGACCCCGCCCAACGCCGTGCTCATGTCGATGAAGCCGTCGAAATCCAGCGCGACGAAGTGGTCGATCCGGACCTTGACCAGTCGCTCCACCGTCTGGACGAGCAGGCGCGGGCCGCCGTACGCGTAGGCTGCGTTGATCTTGTCGTGCCCGTGGCCCGGGATGGTCACATACGAGTCACGAGGTATGCCGATCAGGAAGATTCGCTTCCGGTCGGCGGGGACATGCGCGATCATCAGGCTGTCCGACCGCTGGAAGCCGCTCTCCCCCGGCCGCTTGTCCGCGCCGACGACCAGCCAGTTCTGGGCGGTTCCAATGGCTCTGGCCGGTCGGTCCGACTCCTCGGGGAACACCTGCTGCACCCGCCGGAGGTTGGTGTCGTACACGTGCTGGCGCTGCATCAGCACCGCGAAGAGGGCCGCCGGCGGGAGGAGGAGCGCGAGGGTCACGACGATCAGCACCTTGCGCCGGCGCGACGTCCGCGGCGGTGGAGTCACAGTGAGAGGCAACTGCCCGGATGTCGTCACGAGGCGTCCAATGCTCGGTTCCACGCGGCGGACGTGTTCCGAAGCGGATATCCACCGGTCGCCGCGGTCAGGTCGTGGTGGGAAGCGCACCGCTCGGCCGGCCGTACCCCGGCTCCGGCTTTCACCCGCTGTCCCGCCCTCGCCACGCGGAGATCATAGACGAGGATCTGATGTATAAGTCAGTGGTGTTGTGCGATGACCGACGCGAGGGGCATATTGGAACGTTCCCGTCAAGTCCAAAACGCGAATTCGCCCGGCCAACTGTGGACAGATCACGTACATTCCGTACTGAGCGGTCGCTGTCTACCATCAGGCTCGTGCATGCCCCCCGTCCCTGAAAAAAGATGAGTTGTGCGTCAACCTGTGTGACGGGGGGTGCGTCATCTTCCTGCGCAGTCTGGCTACTTGGGCGTGGTGACATGGAATCGCGGTTAGAGTTGGCGGAACTGGGGGTGATTCCCCGCGGCCTCGGCGTCCGGCTCCCGGCAAGGGTGTCGGAGCGGTCCTTTCGCAGACTCCTCACGGCGGGGGATTTCCTGTGCGGGGCCCTGGCCTTCTGCGGAGTCGAGCTGACCCGGCTCCAGCTGGGGGCCTACATCCCGGTTTACGACCTCGTCTTCGGCGCCACCCTGACGCTCGGCTGGCCTCTGGTCGTCGGCCTCGCGGGCGGGTATCGGGCACGCGCTCACGGCGAGGGCACGGCGGAGTTCCGCTCGGTGGCCCAGGGTGGGCTCGGGCTCACCGCGGCCGTCGCGATCGGGGCGTATCTGACGCAGACCATGGTGGCCCGGAGCTACGTCATGGCGATGCTGCCGCTCGCCACGGTGCTGACGCTGCTCTTCCGGCACCGGATGCGGAAGAGGCTGCACCGCCTGCGCTCAAGGGGCGAGTACATGCGGCGGGTCGTGGCCGTGGGACACCGGCAGTCCGTCCAGGAGCTGGTGCTGCAGCTGCGGCGGCAGCCGTACCACGGCATGCGGGTGGTGGCCGCATGCCTGCCGAACAGGCAGTTCCGGAGACAGCGCTCCGACATCGACGGCGTGCCCGTGCTCGGGGACTTCCGGGACGTGGCCGCCGTGGTCGACAAGGTCGACGCCGAGGCGGTCGCGGTCCTCGCGTGCCCCGAACTCCACGGCGCCGCGCTGCGCCGCCTCGCCTGGGCCATCGAGTCCGGGGGCACCGACCTCTTCGTCGCTCCGGCCCTGATGGACGTCGCCGGCCCGCGCATCAGCGTCCGCCCGGTCGCGGGGATGCCGCTGCTGCACGTCGAGCACCCCGAGCTCGAAGGATCGCGACGGCTGGTCAAGAACGCCTTCGACAGGATCGTGGCCGCGGCCTTTCTCCTGGTCCTCCTCGTCCCGATGCTGGTCATCGCGGCGTTCGTCCGCGCGACCAGCCCCGGTCCCGCGCTGTTCCGGCAGACGCGCATCGGCCGGTACGGCCGGGAGTTCGACATGCTGAAGTTCCGCACCATGGTCGTCGACGCCGAGCGGCTCAAGCTGGTGCTGGAGCAGTCCAACGAATCGGACGGCGTGCTGTTCAAGATTCGGAACGATCCACGAATCACGCGGGTCGGGCACCTGCTCCGCCGCTACTCGCTGGACGAGTTGCCGCAGCTCATCAACGTGCTGCGGGGAGAGATGTCGCTGGTCGGGCCGCGTCCGCCGCTGCCCGCCGAGGTCGACCAGTACGGCACGGACGTGCACCGGCGCCTGGTCGTCCGGCCGGGCATGACGGGGTTGTGGCAGGTGAGCGGCAGATCGGACCTGTCGTGGGAGGAGTCGGTCCGGCTGGACCTGCGCTACGTGGAGAACTGGTCGCTCATGATGGATCTTCAGGTGCTGTGGAAGACGTGGTCCGCGGTGACCGGGGGAAGGGGGGCCTACTGACATGAAGGCCCTCGTGCTCGCCGGCGGAGCCGGGACGAGGCTACGACCCATCACCCACACACGGGCGAAGCAACTGGTTCCGGTGGCCAACAAACCCGTCCTGTTCTACGGCCTGGAGGCGATCGCGGCCGCGGGGATCCGGGAGGCCGGCATCGTGGTGGGCGACACCCGCGCCGAGATAGAGGCCGCGGTCGGGGACGGCTCGGCGTTCGGGCTCGACGTCACCTACCTGAGCCAGGAGGCGCCGCTCGGACTGGCGCACGCGGTGCTGATCGCCCGCGACTACCTGGGCGACGACGACTTCGTCATGTACCTCGGCGACAATTTCGTCGTCGGCGGCATCGACGGGGTGGTCCGGCGCTTCCGTGCCCGGCGCCCGAGCGCCCAGATCATGCTCACCCAGGTCTCCGACCCGCGTCAGTTCGGGGTCGCCGAACTGGACGCGCGGGGACGCGTCGTCGGACTCGAGGAGAAGCCCCGCGCTCCGAAGAGCGACCTCGCGCTCGTGGGGGTCTATCTGTTCACCCCCGTCGTGCACGAGGCGGTCGCCGAACTCAAGCCGTCCGGGCGGGGCGAACTGGAGATCACCGATGCCATCCAGTGGCTCATCGACACCGGCCACGACGTCGAGCCCGAGGTGATCTCCGGGTACTGGAAGGACACCGGCAACGTCGCCGACATGCTGGAGGTCAACCGCCTCGTGCTCGAAGCGGTGGAGCCCCGGGTGGACGGCGAGGTCCGCGACTGCGAGCTCATCGGCAGGGTGGTGGTGGAGGCGGGCGCGTCGGTGCGCGGTTCCCGTATCGTGGGTCCCGCGATCATCGGCCCCCGGACCGTCGTCACGGACTCCTACGTCGGTCCCTTCACCTCGGTGGGGGAGGACTGCCGGTTGACGGACAGCGAGATCGAGTACTCCATCGTGCTTGCCCGTGCGTCGATCCAGGGGGTGCGACGGATCGAGGCCTCGCTCATCGGACACGACGTCGAGGTCACTCCGGCCCCCAACACGCCCAAGGCGCACCGGCTCGTGCTCGGTGATCACAGTAAGGTGCAGATCTCCCCATGAGAGTGCTCGTCACCGGCGGCGCCGGCTTCATCGGCTCCCACTACGTCCGGATGGCCGCCGCCGAGACCAATGACAAGATCACCGTGTTGGACGCGCTCACGTACGCGGGCAACCCGGCGAACCTGGAGCCCGTGTCAGGGCGCTTCGACTTCGTGCACGGCGACATCTGCGACGCGGAGCTGCTGGCGCACGTGGTTCCCGGCCACGACCTCGTGATCAACTTCGCCGCCGAATCCCATGTCGACAGGTCGATCGCGGGCGCCGCGCCGTTCGTGCGGACGAACGTCCTCGGCACGCAGACGCTGATGCAGGCGTGCCTCGACGCGGGGGTCGGGAAGGTCGTGCACGTCTCGACCGACGAGGTGTACGGGTCGATCGACTCCGGGTCCTGGGACGAGTCCGCGCCCCTGCGCCCGCGCTCGCCGTACGCGGCCGCGAAGGCGGGGGGAGACCTGGTCGCCCTGGCCTACGGGGTGACCTACGGGCTGCCGGTCTCCGTCACCCGGTGCGGCAACAACTACGGGCCCTACCAGTATCCGGAGAAGGTGATCCCCCTCTTCATCACCAACCTGCTGGAGGGGGTGAAGGTCCCCCTCTACGGCGACGGGGGCAACGTCAGGGACTGGATCCACGTCGACGACCACTGCCGGGCGATCCGGCTCGTGACCGAGGTCGGGCAGCCGGGCGAGGTCTACCACGTCGCCGGCACGGCGGAGCTGACGAACCTGCGGCTCACCGAGAAGCTGCTCGCCGCGCTCGGGGCGGAGTGGGAGAGGGTCGAGCGGGTCGCCGACCGCATGGGCCACGACCGCCGCTACTCCCTGGACGACACGAAGCTGCGCGCCCTGGGCTACGAACCCCGGATCGCGTTCGACGAGGGCCTCGACGCCACCGTCCGCTGGTACGTCGACAACGCGGACTGGTGGCGCCCCCTCAAGCAGGCCCGGTCCTGACACCCACAACGACACCGCCAACGACGACACGGCACCGACCCGAGCACCCCGAGAGCGAACCTGATGACCCCCCGATGGCTGATCACCGGTGCCGGCGGCATGCTCGGCAGCACCCTGGTCGCCGTGCTGCGGGCCGGACGGCACGAGGTCGTGCCGCTGGACCGTGCCCGGCTGGACCTGCGCGATCCGGCGGCCGTGCGGCCGGCCGTCCGCGAACTGCGGCCGGACGTGGTGGTGAACTGCGCCGGCTGGACCGCCGTCGACGACGCGGAGACCCACGAGGAGGAGGCGCTCGCCGTCAACGGCGACGCCGTGCGGGTCCTCGCCGAGGCGTGCGGCGAGGTGGGCGCGCGGCTCGTGCAGCCGTCCACCGACTACGTCTTCGACGGCACCGCGCGGCGGCCGTACGCGGAGGACGCGCCGACGGCTCCGCTGAACGCCTACGGGCGCACCAAGCTCGCGGGCGAACAGGCGGTCCTCAAGACGCTGCCCGACTCCGGCTACGTCGTGCGCACGGCGTGGTTGTACGGCGCGACCGGCGGGAACTTCGTCCGCACCATGATCCGGCTGGCGGGCGAGCGGCCGACCGTCGACGTGGTGGACGACCAGTTCGGCCAGCCGACCTGGACGGACGACCTGGCCCACCAGATCATCCGGATGATCGGGGCCGGCGCGCCCCCCGGCGTCTACCACGGCACGAGCTCCGCGAGCACCTCCTGGCACGGCCTGGCCCGCGAGGTGTTCACGCTGCTCGGCGCCGACCCGGACCGGGTGCGTCCGGTGGCCTCCGCCGCCTTCCCGCGACCGGCTCCCCGGCCCGCCTTCGGCGTGCTCGGCCACGCCGCCTGGTCCCGGGCGGGGCTGGCGCCGATCCGCCACTGGCGGGACGCGCTGCACGCCGCCTGGCCCTCGCTGGTGGCCTGACATGTACCTGTCCGAGGCGCGAACGGGGGACACGCGGCCCCGGGACGAACGGACGTCCGGACGGCGTCCGCTGCGGGTCGTCACGGGCAACGTCCTGGCGATCGGGATGGTCAGCCTGCTGACAGATGTCTCGTCCGAGATGGTCACGGCGATCCTGCCGCTCTACCTCGTCTTCGGCCTGGGCATGAGCACGGTGCAGTTCGGGGTGCTCGACGGGGTGTACACGGGCGCCACCGCCGTGCTGCGCCTCGCCGGGGGACACGTCGCGGACCGGTTCCGGCGGCGCAAGGCGGTCGCCGGAGCCGGCTACGCCCTTTCGGCGGTGACCAAGCTCGGGTTCCTGCTGGCCGGCCGGTCGGCACCCCTCCTCGGGCTCGTCATCGGCGTCGACCGTGCGGGCAAGGGCCTGCGGACGGCGCCGCGTGACGCGATCATCTCGCTGAGCGCGCCGTACGAGGCGCAGGGCCGCGCCTTCGGCGTGCACCGCGCGCTCGACACCGCCGGGGCCCTCGCCGGTCCGCTCGTCGCCTTCGGCGTGCTGGAACTGGCGCTGGGCTCCTATGACGCCGTCTTCGTCACCAGCTTCTGCGTGGCCGTCCTCGGCGTGCTGGTGCTCGTGTTGTTCGTCCGGGAGCCGGACGGGGTGGCGCGCGGGCGCGCGCGGGTCTCGCTGGCCCAGGCCACGGCGCTGCTCGGTCCCGGGCCCTTCCGGCGGGTGCTCCTCGCCGTCGTGCCCCTGTCGCTGACGACGATCAGCGACGCCTTCCTCTATCTCCTCGTGCTGGAGCGGCTCGACGTCGCCGCGCGGTGGCTGCCGCTGCTGCCGGTCGTCGTGTCGGCGTCCTATCTCCTCGCCGCCGTGCCCGCCGGCCGGCTCGCCGATCGTCTCGGCCGGCCGAAGGTCGTCCTCGGAGGGTACGGCGCGCTGCTCGCCTGCTACCTCCTGGTGCTCGCCGCGGACCATCCGGTGGTGTGCGTGGCCGTGCTGCTGCTGCGGGGGCTCGGCTACGCGGCGACGGACGGCGTGGTCAGCGCGCTCGTCGGGCCGCTCCTCCCCGAACGGCGCCGGGCCACCGGGCTCGCCGTCGTGCAGACCGGCCAGGCGCTCGCCGCGATGGCCGCCTCCTGGATTTTCGGCGTCCTGTGGTCCTGGCTCGGGCCGCGGGCCGCCGTCGGCGTCATGGCGGCCGGGCTGGCGATCACGCTCGTGGCCGCCTTCCTCGTTCTCCCCAGAAATGGAGGTACCGGTGAAGAGTAGACATCGCGGTACGTCGTACGGCCGCCGGAGGGCTGAGCTGTGACCCGTCTCGATCGGCTCCGCGCCGCCGACCCCGCCGCCGCCGACCTCGTCGACCGCATGGTCGCCCTGTCGATCCGCGGGCTTCCTCCGGGCTACTCCGACGGAGAGTTCGTGTTCACCCGCCGCGGCCGGCGCGGGCCTGACGGACGGTGGACGGCGGTGCCGGAGGGGCGCAGCGTCAGGTACAGCGCCATCGTCGCGCTCGGCGTCGCGGCCCTGCCGGAGGACGGGCAGCGCGCCGCGCTCGCCGGCGACACCGCCCTCGATCTGACCGGGCACCTGGTCAAGCGCCTGCCGGAGGTGACCGGACTCGGCGACGTGGCGCTGATCTGCTGGGCCGCGGCCGAGAGCGGGCACGGCGATCTCGGCCTCGCCCTCGCCCGGCTGGCCGAGGTCGAGGACGCCCTCGACGGACCGGTCCCGACGGTCGAGGCCGCGTGGGCCCTCTCCGCGCTGGCCGCGGCGACGGCGGCCGGGGAGACCTCCGGCCTCGGCGAACGCCTCCGGAAGGCTCGCGGACGCCTCCTTGCGGGGCTCGGCGAGGACCGGCTCTACCGTCACGTGATCGGGTCCGCGCCCTGGTATCGGGCTCATGTCGGCTGCTTCGCCGACCAGGTCTACCCGCTGCAGGCCCTCGCCCGGCTGCACGTCGTGAGCGGCGGCGACCCGGAGGCGCTCGCCGCCGCCGAACGCGTGGCGGCGGGCATCTGCGGGGTCCAGGGACCGCAGGGCCAGTGGTGGTGGCACTACGACGCCCGTACGGGTGAGGTGGTCGAGGGCTACCCGGTGTACAGCGTCCACCAGCTGTCCATGGCGCCGATGGCGCTGCTCGACCTCGCGGACGCGGGCGGCACGTCGCACCTCGACGCGATCCGCCTGGGGCTGGGCTGGATGACCGAGCGACCGGAGACCGGCGAGGAACTGATCGTCGAAGAGCTCGGCCTGACCTGGCGCAAGGCCGCCCGGGAGGATCCGCGCAAACTCGTCAGAGGCGTACGCGCGATGTCCACGGCGGTCAGCAGGGGCACGCGGATCGGCGTGCTCGACAGGGTCTATCCGCCCGTGGCGGTCGACCACGAGTGCCGGCCGTACGAGCTGGGGTGGCTGCTCTACGCCTGGTTGTTCGAGGAGCTCGCGAAGTGAGGGCGCCCGCCGTGGTCTTCGGGACGCCGATCGATCCGCTCACGCTGCGGGACGCGGTCGAGCGGTGCGTGTCCGCCGTCGACACGCGCTCGTTCCTGTCGATCGGCATGGTGAACGCTGCGAAGCTCGTGCACATGCGGGCCCAGCCGGAACTGCGGCGGTCCGTCGTCCAGTGCGACATGATCCTGGCCGACGGGCAGGCGGTCGTGTGGGCCGCCCGGCTGCTCGGCCGGTCCCTGCCGGAGCGGGTGGCCGGCATCGACCTGTTCACGTCACTGCTCGGGGAGAGCGAGCGCCGCGGCCACCGGGTGTTCTTCCTCGGAGCGACCCGCGAGGTGCTCGACGCGTTGCTCGCGGAGATCCGCCGGCGCCACCCCGGTCTGGTCGTGGCCGGAGCCAGGGACGGCTACTTCTCGGACGAGGAGGCGGGCGCCGTGGCCGAGGAGATCCGCGCGGCGGGCACCGACCTGCTCTTCCTCGGCATGTCGTCGCCCAGGAAGGAGAGGTTCGTCGAGGCCTGGGGCGAACGCACCGGCGCCTGCGTGGTGCATGGCGTGGGCGGCTCCTTCGACGTGCTGGCAGGGGTCGTCAGGCGGGCTCCCCTCGCCTGGCAGCGGGCCGGGCTGGAGTGGCTCTACCGGCTGCTCCAGGAGCCCCGGCGACTAGGGCCGCGCTATCTCCGCACGAACGGGGCGTTCATCCGCATGACCGCGCTGGAGCGGATGAGGGGGGCGAGCGCCGCGGCGCCGAGGCCCGCCCGGCCGGATCTGGGCGTTTCGGTGATCGTGGTGACCTACCGCAGCGCGGGTTATGTGACCGGTTGCCTGAAAGCCGTGGACAGGGCGCTCGAACACGCGCGCGGCGAGGGGATCACGGGAGAGCTCGTCGTCGTGGACAACGCCTCCGGCGACGACACGGTGGACGTGGTGCGGGGGGCGGCGCCCGGCGCCCGCATCGTGGCCCGCGAGGAGAACGACGGCTTCGCCGGGGGGTGCCACGCCGGCGCCCGGATCGCGCGGGGCGGGCATCTGCTGTTCGTCAACCCCGACGCGGAGCTGGAGCCCGGCGCGGTCATCGCGCTGCTCGACGCGGCGCGGCGGCACCCCCACGCCGGGATCATCGGCGGCAGATGCGTCACCGAGAGCGGGGAGAGCGACCCGCGCTCGTGGTGGGGCCGGCCGACGCTGTGGTCGGCGCTCTGCTTCGGCCTGGGCCTGAGCACGGCCTTCCCCGGCCACCGGCTCCTCGACCCCGAGACGCCCCGGCCGTGGGCCGCCCCGGTGCCGGGCGGCGCTCCGGAGGAGTCGCGCGTGCCGATCGTCACGGGGGCGATGATGCTGGTGGACCGGCATGCCTGGGACGAGCTCGGCGGGTTCGACCGCGCGTTCTTCATGTACGGCGAGGACGCCGACCTCTGCCTGCGGGCGGCGCGGCTGGGCTACCGCCCGATGGTCACCTCCACGGCGGCGTTCGTGCACCCGGGCGGCCTCTCGTCGAGCAGTCTGCGCAAGCAGGTCATGCTGCACACAGGGAAGGTCACCCTGATCCGGCGGCACTTCACGCCGGGCACGCGGTGGGCGGCGGTCCTGCTGCTGAAGTCGGGGGTGCTCCTGCGGGCGGTGCTGAGCAGATGGATGAGTCCGCCCGACGCGGCCAGGCAGGGGCGTCCCACGTCGCGCCGGGACGACTGGCGCGCGCTGTGGGCCGCCAGGGCGCAGTGGACGCGGGGATGGCCGTCCCGATCGCCGTCATGACCGGCCTCCGCGACGCCGGCGGGACGGCGTCAGCGACTGCTGTCGTCCCTGAGCCAGGTGGTGAAGTCCCCGCGCCGTACGGCTCGACGGGCACGCGTGCGGGCGAGCAGGGTCACCGCGAGGAACACGGCGAGGTGGGGGACCAGCCGGGGGGAGCGGGCCATGCCCACGAGGTCGCGCACCCCGGTCCGCGCCGTCCGCCCGCCCGGACTCCCGTCCAGCTCCGCCACTCCGGTCACCGCCCGGACCCGACGGCGGATCAGGTCGCCGAGGGTGCGCGGCGGGTGGACCACGACCCTCGCCGTCCCCGTCACCGCCCGCTCGTGCGGCTGGAACGCCAGGGAGGCCGCCAGGTCGTCGGCCATGACGGAGGGGAGGGCGTCGAGCCGCGCCTGGCCCTCCTCGCCGACGGCGATGACACCCCGGCCGAACAGTCCCGCCCGCACCTCGGGCAGGCGGCTCCAGACGGCGTAGTAGGAACGCACCGGCCAGGGCCGGTCCGCCAGCGGGAGCGCGCGCTCGGGTGCCGTGGCGAGGACGCCGTCGGCCCTCAGCGTGGCGCACATCGCCCGCGCGTCGGTCGTGCCGAGCTCGACGTCCGCGTCCACGTAGAGGATCGGGAAGACACCGGCCGCGGCGGCGCCCATGCGCAGCGCCTCGCGCTTGGACGGCACGGGCGTCTCCAGCACGCGGACCCCCGGGAAGCCGCGGGCGACGTCGGCGGTGCCGTCCGTGCACCCGTTGGCGACCACGACGACGTCCATCTCGCCCGGCTCGGCGTCACGGAGCAGCCCGGAGAGCAGCCGCCCGATCACGGTGGCCTCGTTGTGCGCCGGGACGACGACGGTCATGGCGGCCGGGGCGGTCTCGGTCATGGACCGGATTATTCACCGAACACCCGAGGAGTGGCATGACTACCGAGGAACCCGTTATCGCCCCTTCGGCGGACGTCGACCCGAGCGCGGCGATCGGCAGGGGGACCCGGGTCTGGCATCTCGCGCAGGTCCGCGAGAAGGCGCGGATAGGCGTCTCCTGCATCCTCGGGCGGGGGGCGTACGTCGGCCCCGGCGTCGTGCTGGGCGACAACGTGAAGGTCCAGAACTACGCGCTCGTCTACGAGCCCGCGGTGCTGGAGGACGGCGTCTTCATCGGCCCGGCGGCCGTGCTGACCAACGACCTCTACCCGCGCTCGGCCGACCTGACCGGACGGCTCAAGCGCGACGGGGACTGGGAGGCCCGCGGCGTCCAGGTGCGGGAGGGGGCGGCCGTCGGAGCGCGGGCCGTGATCGTCGCCGGACGGACGATCGGCCGGTACGCGCTGGTCGCCGCCGGCGCGGTGGTGACCCGGGACGTGCCCGACTTCGCGCTGGTCGCGGGCAACCCGGCGCGGCGGATCGGGTGGGTCGGGCGAGCGGGCCGGCCGCTCACGCCGTCCTCGGACGGCGGATGGGTCTGTCCGGAGACGGGCGAGCGGTACGTGGAGGACGCGGGGCTGCTCGCCCTCGCCTGAAACAGGCGGCAGAAAGCGCCCGATCAGCACTGAAACAGCCCTGGCGGCCGTCGGGCAGGGCACGGCGAGCGCTTCGAGACGCCGGATGCCAGGGGCGGAAAGCGGAGAAGTGACGATGAGCACGCGGACGCGTCTGGTGGCCTTGGCGGCCGCGGCGGTCCTTCTGGCGGTCGCGGCGTGGGTCTACACGGCCAACGCGGCGAAGCGGGTGCGGCAGGAGACGACGGCGGCCGCGGCGTCCTCCCGGCCCGGCCGGGTCGACCTCGACGGGCCCGGCCGGTTGGTGTTCGTGACCGCCGGGGCGGGTGGCGGAAAGGTGGCCTCCACCGGCCTGCCGTCCGGTCCGGTCCCCGCGGACGGACCCCGGGAGGTGTCGGGGCTGGAGTGCGTGCGTTTCTACACGGCGGCCGGCTCGGGCGTCTGCCTGACGGCGGTGCGCTCGGCGGTGGCCAGGTTCTACGCGGTCATGGTGGACGCCCGGCTGCGGGAGACGCGGCGGATCGAGCTGCCGGGGGCGCCGAGCCGCGCCCGCGTGTCGCCGACCGGCCGCATGGTCTCCTGGACGGTCTTCGTCAACGGGGACTCCTACGCCGGCCTTGGCTTCTCGACCCGCACCGGCGTCCTCGACACCAGGACCGGCGCCCTCGTCGAGAACCTGGAGGCGTTCACGCTGGTGATGAAGGGCAAGGTGCACCGGCCGGCCGACCTGAACTACTGGGGGGTCACCTTCGACCACGACGACAACCGCTTCTATGCGACGGTGTCGACCGGGGGCTCCACCTACCTGGTGCGGGGTGACTTCGCGAGGCGCCGGATGGAGACGGTGCGGGAGAACGTCGAGTGCCCGTCGCTGTCCCCGGACGGGACGCGGGTCGTCTACAAGAAGCGGGTCGCCGACGGCACCGCGATCTGGCGGCTGCACGTCCTCGATCTGCGCAGCGGACGCGACGTCGAACTGGCCGAGACCGCCTCCGTCGACGACCAGGCGGCCTGGCTCGACGACCACGACGTGATGTACGCACGGGTACGCGGCGAGAACACCACCGACGTCTACACCGTGCCCGCCGACGGCTCCGGGACGCCCCGCCCGCTCCTGCGCGACGCCCGTTCCCCCGCGGTGGCGGGGTGAGCGATGGATCGATCCATCTGGTCCCTCAAGCCGGTAAACCAATGTGGTTCAGGTGACGTCGATTATGTGGGTTTTCTCTGGTGTACGTCCGGCGTCCGATGCGCCTGCGGCACCTACTTTGTAAGGAACGTCAATGAGACTTCGAGTCGCCATCCTCGGCGCGCTGTTCGCCGTGTTCGCGATTCCCGTTCCGGCGCAGGCCGCGGGGGCCTGCGGCCCAGGTGGAAACGCGATTACCTGCGAAAATGAGATTTCGGGGACATCTCCGGACGAATGGGATTCAGAGCGCGATACATCCGACGGATCCACTATTGAGGGATATTCCGACCAATTCAGCGTCGCCTCCGGCGCCACGGTCAACTTCAAGATCCGTACGAGCGCCACGGCGTTCACGGTGAAGATTTACCGGCTCGGCTACTACCAGGGCAACGGCGCGCGGTTCGTCACGGAGCTGACGCCGAACGTCGCCGTCGCCCGGGCCAACCCGGCCACCTGCCCCACCAACGACACCACCGGTCTCACCGAGTGCTCCTGGAACACCGCGGCGAGCTGGGTGGTCCCGTCCGGCCAGATCTCGGGCATCTACTTCGCCCATCTCGTGCGTACGGACGGCACGACCGACGGCAACAAGATCGTGTTCGTGGTGCGTGACGACGCCAGCACCAGCGCCCTGCTCTTCAAGACCTCCGACACCACCTGGCAGGCGTACAACGACTGGGGCGGCAACAGCCTGTACGGCGGCAGTGCCAACACGGCCACGGGCCGCGCCGTCAAGGTGAGCTACAACCGCCCGTTCCACAACCGTGTCGGCACGACCGCCCGGGACTACCTGTTCAACGCCGAGTACCCGATGGTCCGCTTCCTGGAGCGCAACGGGTACGACATCAGTTACGTCGGCAGCATGGACGTGGCCCGTAACCCCGGCGCGCTGCTGCACCACAAGACCCTGCTGTCGGTCGGCCACGACGAGTACTGGTCGGGGGCCGAGCGCGACGCCTTCACCGCGGCCAGGGACGCCGGGGTCAACCTCGCGTTCTTCAGTGGCAACGAGGTCTTCTGGAAGACCCGGTGGGAGAACGGCGCCGGCGACGCCCCGTACCGGACGCTGGTCAGCTACAAGGAAACCCACGACAACGCGAAGACCGACCAGTCCGGGACCTGGACGGGCACCTGGCGCGATCCGCGCTTCAGCCCGCCGGCCGACGGCGGCAAGCCGGAGAACAGCCTCACCGGCACGTTGTGGACGGTCAACTGCTGCACCTACGCCATGACCGTCCCCGCCGCCGACGGCAGGCTGCGGCTCTGGCGCAACACGAACCTGGCCACTCGCGCCCTGCTCGGTCAGCCCACGACGCTGCCCGACGGCACGCTCGGATACGAGTGGGACGAGGACGTGGACAACGGGTCGCGCCCCGCCGGTCTGTTCCGCATGTCGAGCACGACGGTGGACGTCCCGGCGAAGATCCAGGACTGGGGCACGAACGTGGCGGCCGGCACCGCCACCCACAGTCTGACGATGTACCGCGCGGCGAGCGGAGCCCTCGTGTTCGGCGCGGGCACCGTCCAGTGGGCGTGGGGCCTCGACGCCGAGCACGACGGCGACACCCCGGCCGCCGACCCGAACATGCAGCAGGCCACGGTCAACGTCCTGGCCGACATGGGCGTGCAGCCCGCCTCGCTGATGCCGGACCTCGACGCGGCCGCCGCGTCGTCCGACCACACCGCCCCGACGTCGACGATCACCAGTCCGCTGCTCAACGCGTCGCTGAACAGCGGCGCCACGGTGACCGTCACCGGGACCGCGTCCGACTCGGGCGGCGGCAGGGTCGGCGGCGTGGAGGTCTCCACCGACGGCGGCGCCACGTGGCATCCCGCGAACGGCCGTGAGAGCTGGTCCTACACCTGGACGGCCACCGGGTCCGGCACGGTGAACATCAAGAGCCGGGCGGTCGACGACAGCGCCAACCTGGAGACGCCCGGCGCCGGGCGCAACGTGACCGTCAAGTGCCCGTGCAGCCTCTACCCGCCCTCCTACGTCCCGTCGGTTCCGACGGGCACCGACACCTCGGCCCTGGAGCTCGGCGTGAAGTTCCGCCCGTCGGTCAACGGCTGGGTCACCGGCGTCAGGTTCTACAAGGGCACGGGCAACAGCGGGACCCACACGGGCTCCCTGTGGAAGACCGACGGAACGCTCCTCGCCACCGGCACGTTCGTCAACGAGACCGCGACCGGATGGCAGACGCTGGTCTTCCCCGGCGCCGTCACCGTGACCGCGGGCACCACCTACGTCGCCTCCTACTACGCGCCGGTGGGGCGTTACTCCTCGACCCCCGGAGCCTTCTGGGGCCAGTCGTACTCCCGGGCGCCGCTGACCGCGCCCAGCACCGCGGAGGCCGACGGCAACGGCGTCTACCGGGTGGGCGCCGGATTCCCCAACAGCTCCTACCGGGGCGGTGACTACGGCGTGGACGTCGTGTTCGCCACCCAGGACACGTTCCCGCCGAGCGTCGTCAACGCGACGCCGTACGCCGGCTCCTCCAGCGTGCCGACGAACGCGACCCCGACGATCACGTTCAACGAGCCGATCCAGAGCGGCTTCGGGACGCTCACGGTCAAGGGCCCGGGCGGTGTCACGATCCCCGGCACGGCGGCACTCGACGGCTCGGCCGCAAAGCTGACCTTCACCCCGTCGGGGGCGCTCGCCGCGAACACCGGCTACACCGTGGCCGTCAGCGGGACCAAGGACACGGCGGGCAACACCATGCAGGGGACCTACAGCTTCACCTTCGTCACGGCGAAGGCGACGCTGCCCCCCGGGCAGTGCCCCTGCTCCATCTGGGACGACCTCGCCCTTCCCGCGACGGCGAGCACGAACGACCCCAGCGAGGTGGAGCTCGGCGTGAAGTTCCGGGCCTCCGTCGACGGCCTTGTCACCGGCATCCGCTTCTACAAGGGCGTGGCGAACACCGGCACCCACATCGGGACTCTGTGGTCGGCCGCGGGCACCGCCCTCGCCTCGGCCACCTTCAACAACGAGTCGACCCTCGGCTGGCAGGAGGTGACCTTCTCCTCGCCGGTGCCGGTCACCGAGGGCACCACCTACGTCGCGTCGTACCACACCATGGCCGGCAACTACGCGGTGACGAGTTCCGGGCTGTCCTCGGCCGTCACCCGGGGGCCGCTCACGGCGCTGGGCAACGGCCAGGACGGGGGCAACGGCGTGTACGCCTACGGCTCCCGGCGGTTCCCCACCGGGTCGTGGGGGGCCTCGAACTACTGGGTCGACGTGGTGTTCTCGGTGCCGCCGGACGTCGCCGCGCCGACCGTCTCGCGCAAGGCGCCGTCCGACGCCGCCACCGGCGTCCCGGCCTCCACCGCCATCAAGGCGACCTTCAGCGAGGCCGTGCAGACCGGCACCCCGGTGATCACGGTGGAGGGGCCGGGCGGCGTGCTGGTCAGCGGCGGCGCCTCGCTCGACCCGACCAGGAAGGTGCTCACCTTCACACCGGCCGCCGCCCTCGGCGACGGCAAGCAGTACACGGTGCGGGTGAGCGGAGCCAAGGACGACGCGGGCAACACCATGGTGCAGACCCAGTGGTCGTTCACGACGACCGGCACCTGCCCGTGCTCCATCTGGGAGAGTGACGCCGTTCCCGGCAACGTGGCCGAGAACGACGCCTCGGGGATCGAGGTGGGCGTCAAGTTCCGGTCCGACGTGGCCGGAGAGATCACCGGGATCCGCTTCTACAAGGGCCCGGGCAACACTGGAACGCACATCGGCAGCCTGTGGGCGGCCGACGGCACGCTCCTCGCCACCGGCACCTTCTCCACCGAGACGTCCGGCGGCTGGCAGACGCTGGTGTTCACCACCCCGGTGCCGATCGCCGCCGGCACGACGTACGTCGCGTCCTACTACGCGCCGAACGGCCACTACTCGGGAGACGGGGGTTACTTCAACTCCGGTCCCGCCGTCAACGGCCACCTGACCGCGCTCGCCAACGGCGGCGGATCGGCCGGAAACGGCGTGTACGCCTACGGCGGCGCGTCCCAGTTCCCGCAGAACACCTACAACGGCGCCAACTACTGGGTCGACGTCGTCTTCCACCCCTAGGCAGAGGCGGCGGGCCGTGCCGGGAAGCGGCGCGGCCCGCCGCCCTGTGTCTCGACAGAAGGGACAACAGTGTCTTCACCGATCGGGCTGGCCGTCATCGGCGCCGGGTACTGGGGGCCGAACCTGGTCCGCAACGCGCAGGCGACGCCCGCACTGCGGCTGGAGTGGCTCTGCGACCTGGACCTCGGCCGAGCCCGGTCGGTGCTCGGGTCCTACTCCACGGTGCGGGCCACCGCGTCCGTCGAGCAGGTGCTCGCGGACCCGTCCGTGGCCGCCGTCGCCATCGCGACCCCGGCGGCCACCCACTTCGAACTCGTTCGTGCCGCGCTCGAAGCCGGCAAGCACGTGCTGGTGGAGAAGCCCCTCACACCGGACGCGGAGGAGGCGGGCAAACTGGTCGAGCTGGCCGAGGAATCGGGCCTGGCACTCATGCTCGACCACACCTACTGCTACACCCCCGCCGTCCGGCACATCCGTGAGCTGGTCCGCGGCGGCGGCGTGGGCGACGTCCAGTTCATCGACTCGGTCCGCATCAACCTCGGGCTGGTCCAGCCCGACGTGGACGTCCTGTGGGATCTCGCGCCCCACGACCTGTCCATCCTCGACTTCGTCCTCCCCGACGACGTGCGGCCGATCGCGGTGGCGACGCACGGCGCGGATCCGATCGGAGCGGGCCGCACCTGCGTGGCCTACCTGACCCTCTGGCTGTCCACCGGGAGCATCGCCCACATCCACGTCAACTGGCTGAGTCCCACGAAGATCCGGACGATGGTGCTCGGCGGTTCGCGCCGCACGGTCGTCTGGGACGACCTGAACCCCTCCCAGCGGGTCGGCGTCTACGACCGGGGCGTGGACCGGCGGCCCGGCGAGCTCGGCCCCGACGAGCGCCACCGTGCCCTCATCTCCTACCGGCTGGGTGACATCCATGTGCCGGCCCTGCCCGAAGGCGAGGCCCTGCGCGGGGTGATGAGCGAGTTCGCGAGCGCCATCGCCGAGGGCCGGGCGCCGCTGACCGACGGACGTTCCGGGCTGCGGATCCTGCGTTTGCTGGAAGCGGCGTCCCGCAGCCTCAACAATGGTGGCGTACGGGTCGAACTGTGATCATCCCCCGTCCCCACTCGGTGATCCGACCAATCGAATGAGGAGTCAATGACACACGCGTACCCGGCACTGACCGGCAGCCGATGCCTCGTCACCGGAGGTGCGGGAACGATCGGATCGGCCGTCGCCGACCAGCTCGCGCGGGCCGGAGCCGGCGAGATCGTCGTCCTGGACAACCTCGTCCGCGGCCGCAGGGAGAACCTGGCGCAGGCGGACGGGGCGGTGCGCCTGGTCGAAGGCGACATCCTGGACCGGGACCTGGTCAGGAGCCTCACCGAGGGCGTGGACTACGTCTTCCACCTGGCGGCCATCCGCATCACCCAGTGCGTGGAGGAGCCCCGCCTGGCCAACGACGTCCTGGTCAACGGCACGCTCAACGTGGTCGAGGCGGCGGTGGACGCGGGCGTGCGCAAGGTCGTGGCCTCCTCCTCCGCCTCCGTCTACGGCCTGGCCGAGGCCTTCCCCACCTCGGAGAACCACCACCCGTACGACAACGACACGCTCTACGGCGCGGCGAAGCTGTACAACGAGGGCATGCTGCGCAGCTTCCGGGCCACGCGCGGCCTCGACTACGTGGCGCTGCGGTACTTCAACGTCTACGGCCCCCGCATGGACGTCCACGGGCTCTACACGGAAGTGCTCATCCGGTGGATGGAGCGGATCGCCGGAGGGCAGCCGCCGCTGATCCTCGGCGACGGCAAGCAGACGATGGACTTCGTCTACACCGAGGACATCGCGAGAGCCAATCTGGCCGCGGCGGCGGCCGACGTGAGCGGCGAGGTCTTCAACATCGCCGGCGGCACCGAGATCAGCCTGACCGGCCTCGCCGAGGCCCTGCTCCGCGTGATGGGCAGCGACCTGCGGCCGGAGTACGGGCCGCCGCGCCAGGTGAACAACGTCACGCGGCGGCTCGCCGACATCTCCCGCGCGGTGGAGCTCCTGGGCTGGAAGCCGGAGATCGGCCTGGAGGAAGGGCTCTCCCGCCTCGTCGCCTGGTGGCGGGAGGCGACGGCCGCGGCGGCGGGTGGCCGGGCGCGGTGAGCGAAGGGCTCCTCGTCTACTTCGCGGGAAGCCACTACGACGGCTCCGTGGCGGGGACGGACCGCCACATCGCCGACCGCCTGGCCACCGGACGCGACGTGCTCTACGTCAACCCGCCCGTCGCGGTCGCGGCCCGCAGGCGGAGGCCGGAGCTGGCGGGCACGCTGGCACGCCCGCCGCTGGACGCGGCGGGTCCCGGCCTGACCCTGCTCACCGTCCGGGTGCCGCCCGCGCGCACCCGGCCGGGCGTCTACCCGCTCGGCGTCGCGCTGACCCGCCGTGCGGTACGGCGGGCGCTGCGCGGCCTGGGACGGCGGGCCGACGCGGTGATCGCCGCGAACTACGACGACGTCCTCGGCACGGCCGAGGGCGCTCGCACCCTGTTCTACGCCACCGACGACCTGGTGGCCGGCGCCCCGATGATGGGACTGCCGGTGCGGACCATGATCAAAGCCGAGGCGCGGCAACTGCGCAAGGCGGACGCGGTCGCGGTGGTCAGCCCGGCGCTGCGCGACCGGTTCGCCGCGCTCGGGCGGGCCGCCGAGCTGGTCCCGAACGGCTGCGACGTGGCCGCCTACGCGGATGTGGACGACGCGCCGCCTCCCCCGGACGTGCCCTTCACTCCGGCGGACGGCCCGGTCGCGGGGTTCGTGGGCAACATCAACGAGCGGACCGACATCGCGTTCCTGGAGGCGGTGGCCGCCGCCGGACCGCTGCTCCTCGTCGGCCCCCGGAAGCCGGGCTTCGCCCCCGGCCGGTTCGACGAGCTGATCCGGCGGCCCACCGTCCGATGGGTGGGGCACAAGCCCTTCGGGGAGCTTCCGTCCTATCTGCGGATGATCGACGTGGGGCTGACGCCGTACGCCGACACCCCGTTCAACCAGGCCAGCTTTCCGCTGAAGACGCTGGAGTACCTGGCGGCGGGCCGCGCGGTCGTCTCCTCCGAACTGCCGGCCACCGCGCTGCTGCGGAGCGAGCCGGACGGCCGCGAGCTGATCAGGACGGCCCGCTCGCCGGAGGAGTTCGCCCGGGCCGTCGCGGAGGCGGCGCGGGAGCCGCGCACCCCCGGCCTGGCCGGGCGCCGCAGGGCCTTCGCCGCGCGGCACGACTGGTCGCAACGCGCCCTGGCGCTGGCCGGGCTGCTCGACAACGAGACGAGGGAGGTGTCACGGGCGTGATACCCGTGATGAAGCCGTGGTTCGGGCCGGAGGAGGCGGCCGCGGTCGCCGCGGCGGTGGAGTCCGGCTGGGTGGCACAGGGGCCGAGGGTCGCGGAGTTCGAGGCGGCGTTCGCGGCGAGGATGAGCGCCGCCCACGGCGTCGCCCTGTCCTCCTGCACGACCGCGCTCCACCTCGCACTGCTGCTCGCCGGGGTGGAGGAGGGCGACGAGGTCGTCGTGCCCTCGCTCTCCTTCATCGCGACGGCCAACGCCGTCCGCTACCTCCGCGCGGTTCCCGTCTTCGCGGACGTCGAGCCGACCACCGCCAACCTCACCCCGGAGACCGTGGAGGCGGCCCTGACCGGCCGTACCCGCGCGGTGATCCTGGTGCACCAGGCGGGCACTCCGGCGGACGCCGACGCGGTGCGCGCGGTCTGCGAGCCGCGGGGGATCGCCGTCGTCGAGGACGCCGCGTGCGCCGCGGGCTCGGTCTACAAGGGCCGTCCGGTCGGCGCGGACGCGCTGGTGGCCGCGTGGTCGTTCCACCCGCGCAAGCTCCTCACCACCGGCGAGGGCGGGATGATCACCACGGAGAACGGGGAGTGGGCGGCCCGCGCCAGGCGGTTGCGCGAGCACGGCATGAGCGTCAGCGCGGCCGACAGGCACGCCGCCGGCGCCACCCCCATCCTGGAGCAGTACCTGGAGACCGGCTTCAACTACCGCATGACCGACATGCAGGCCGCGCTGGGCCTGGTCCAGCTGGCCAAGCTCGACGCGATGGTCGCCCGCCGCAGGTCGCTGGCCGCCCGCTACCACGACCTGCTGAGCGACATCCCGGGCCTGTACGCGATCCGCGACCCGCGGCACGGCGAGACCAACTACCAGGGCTTCTGGGTCCTGCCGCCCGAGGACTTCCCGGTCGGCCGCGACGAACTGCTGCGGCTCCTCGGCGAGGCGGGCGTGTCGGCCCGGCGCGGCATCATGGCGGCTCACCTGGAGCCCGCGTACGCCTCCGACGCGAAGGCCGACCTGCCGGTCACCGAGCGGCTCACCCGCGACTCGCTGATCCTGCCGCTCCACCACGACCTGACCGAGCGGGACCAGGAGGTCGTGGTGGGAGTCATCAGGGCGGCGAGCCGGGCATGAGGATCCTCGTCTACCCCCACACCATGGAGGTCGGGGGCAGCCAGCTCAACGCCATCGAGCTCGCGGCGGCCGTACGCGACCTCGGACACGAGGTCATGCTGGTGAGCGATCCCGGGCCGCTCGTCGAGCGGGTCAGGGCGGCGGGGCTGGAACACGTCGAGCTGGACCCGGCGAGGCGGCGCCCCGATCCGCCCACCATCCGGATGATCAGAAGGCTGGTCGCCGAGCGGGGCGTCGACGTCGTGCACGGATACGAGTGGCCGCCGGGGCTGGAGGCGTACTTCGCCACGTTCGGCAGGTCGCCCGCCGCGGCCGTGTGCACGGTGATGTCCGCCGGCGTCGCGCCGTTCCTGCCCCCCGAGCTGCCGCTCGTCGTGGGTACGGAGGAACTGCGGGAGCTGGAGGCCGGGCGCCGCCGGTACGTGCGTCTCATCGAGCCGCCGGTGGACGTCGTCGCCAACGCGCCCGGCGTCCCCTCCGGGGAGTTCACCGCCCGCTTCGGGCTGGGGGACGACCGGCTCAACGTCGTCGTGGTGTGCCGCCTCGTGCCGGAGCTCAAGCTGGAGGGCCTGCTGACGGCCGTCGACGTCGTGGGCCGCCTGGCCGCCGAACTGCCGGTCCGGCTGGTCGTCGTCGGCGACGGCGCGGCCCGCGACCAGGTGGAGCGGCGGGCCGCCGAGGCCAACGCCAGGGCGGGTGAGCGGGTCGTCGTGCTGACCGGCGAGCTGTTCGACCCCCGACCGGCGTACGCGTGCGGCGCGGTCGCGATCGGCATGGGCGGGTCGGCGCTGCGCGCCCTCGCCTTCGGCTGCCCGCTCGTCGTGCAGGGCGAGGCGGGGTTCTTCGAGACGCTCACCCCGCGGACCGTCGACCGTTTCCTCGCCGGCGGCTGGTACGGCCTCGGGAACGGCGCCGCCGAGGGCCCTCGCAGGCTGGAGGAGGCGCTTCGCCCGCTGCTGACGGACGCCGGGCTGCGGACCGAGCTCGGCGCCTTCGGCCGCTCGCTCGTCGTGGAGCGTTTCAGCCTCCAGAGCGCGGCCCGCGTGCAGGAGGGCGTCTACCGGGACGCGCTGACCGGGACGGGCCCGCGCGGCTCGCTGCGCTCGGCGCTCGGCTCGTCGGCGGCCGTGGTCGGCTACAAGGTGCGCCGCAAGTACGCGCGGGCGCGGGGCCGGGCGCCCGCCGACGACTTCAACGCCGTGGCCGCGGCCCGTGCCACCCCCCGGGAGCCGATGGCGGACAAGCGGTGAGCCGGTTACGGAGCATCCGGGTGCGGGACGGCGACTCTCTTTTCGGGCAGGCGTCCCGGGCCCTCGGCTGGAGCCTCGTCAACACCGTCGTGGGAAGGCTCAGCACGCTCGCCATCGGCATCGTGCTCGCCCGGCTGCTCGGGCCGGCCGAGTTCGGCACGTTCGCCGTCGCCATGGTGGCCCTGCTGGCCGTGCTGAGCTTCAACGAGCTGGGGGTGAGCCTGGCCATCGTCCGCTGGCCGGGGGACCCGAAGGAGATCGCTCCCACGGTCGCGACCATCTCCCTCGTCTCCAGCGGCCTGATCTACCTCGCCTGCTTCGCCGGCGCGCCGGCGTTCGCCGCGGCCATGGGCAATCCGCAGGCCGCACCCGTCGTGCGGCTGCTCGCCCTCAACGTGCTGGTGAGCGGGGCGGTGGCCGCCCCCGCCGCCATGCTCCAGAGATACTTCAGGCAGGACAGGAAGGCCGTCGCCGACCAGGTGAACAACTGGCTGGGCGCGCTGGTGTCGATCGCCCTCGCCCTGGCCGGATGGGGCGCGATGAGCCTCGCGGTCGGGCGCCTGGCCGGGGCCGCCGGGTCGGCCCTCCTGTACATCGGGTTCGCGCCCGGCGGGCTCCGGCTCGGGTTCGATCGCTCGGTGGCCCGCAGGCTGCTGCGGTTCGGCCTGCCGCTCGCGGGGTCGAGCATCGTCGTCTTCCTCGTCGCCAACCTCGACCAGTTCGTCGTGGGGCATCTGCTGGGGGCCACCGCCCTCGGCTTCTACGTGCTGGCCTTCAACCTGTCCAACTGGCCGGTGAGCGTGTTCTCCCAGCCGGTGCGCGGCGTGGCCCCCGCCGCCTTCGCCCGGTTGCAGCACGACCCGCCGGCCCTGCGCGGGGCGTTCACCTCCACGGCCGGGCTTCTCGTCGCGGTGACGGTGCCCGTGTGCCTGCTGCTGGCCGGGGCCGCCGGGCCGCTCGTCCGGTTCGTCTACGGCCCGGTGTGGGAGCCGGCCGCCTCCGCCCTGGTGTGGCTGGCCGTCTTCGGCGCGCTGCGGATCGCCTACGAGCTCGTCTACGACTACTTCGTGGTGCTGGCCTGCTCACGGGTGGTGTTCACCGTGCAGGTGATCTGGCTGGTCCTGCTCGCCCCGGCGCTCGTGGTCGCGGTGCGCGCGTACGGCTTCGCCGGGGCGGGCGTCGCGCACGTCGCCGTCGCGGTGCTCGTCGTGCTGCCCATCTACCTGCGCGAGCTGAGACGGGTCGGGGTCGGCGCGCTGGGCCTGGCGGCGAGCGTCGCGCCCGGCGTCGCCGGCGGCCTGCTCGCCGGGCTGGCCGCCGCGCTCATCGCCTGGCTGATCAGGATCGACGTGGTGGCCCTGCTCCTGGCGGGGTCCGTCACGCTGGCGGTGGTCGGCGCGCTCGTCTACCTGAAGAGGGGGGCGCTGCGCGGCCTGCGGGGCGCCGGCGCGGTGGCGGCGGAGGCCGCGACGTGATCCCCGAGGATCTGGTGCTCGTCGGGGCGGGGGGCTTCGCCAGGGAGACCGCCCAGCTGGCGCTGGCGTCCGCCGGCCGATGGCGGCTGCTCGGCTTCCTGGACGACGACCCGGCCCGCCACGGGACCCTCGTGGACGGCCTGCCCGTCCTCGGCGGCGTCGCCGCGCTGCCGGACCACGCCCGGCTCGTCGTCTGCACCGGCAGGCCGGACGACTACGCCAGCCGCCTCCGGATCGTGGCACGGCTCGGCCTGCCCGCCGAACGGTACGCCACCCTCGTCCACCCCACCGCCGTGGTGTCCGCCACCTCCCGGGTGGGTCCCGGATCGGTGGTGCAGGCACAGTGCGTGCTGACCGCCTCGGTCGAGGTGGGCGCCCACGTCGCGGTGATGCCCCACGTCACCCTCACCCATGACGACGTGGTGGAGGACTTCGCCACCATCGCCTCCGGCGTACGGCTGGCGGGCGGGGTGCGGATCCGCCGCGGCGCCTACCTGGGCGCCGGGGCGCTCGTCCGGGAGAGCCGTACCGTCGGGGCCTGGTCGCTCGTCGGCATGGGATCGGTCGTGACCAGGGACGTGCCCGAGGGCGAGGTGTGGGCGGGCAACCCCGCCCGGTACCTCCGCCCGGCGCCCGTGAATCCAACGTGACAGCCACATGGCAGAAGGAGCTTCTGTGATCCCGTTCGTCGACCTGCGGGCCGCTCACGAGGAGGTGGCGGAGGAGATCGACGCCGGCTTCGCCCGCGTGCTCGGCTCCACCGCCTTCATGCAGGGGCCGGACGTGGCCGCGTTCGAGGAGGAGTACGCCGCCTTCAGCGGCGTCGCGCACTGCGTCGGCGTCGCGAACGGCACCGACGCGATCGAACTCGCGCTGCGAGCGCTGGGGGCGGGACCCGGATCGGAGGTGGTCCTGCCCGCCAACACGTTCGTGGCCACCGCCGAGGCGGTGCTCAGGGCGGGGGCACGGCCGGTCCTCGTCGACGCCGAGCCGGCCCGCCTGCTGATCGACCCGGACCGGCTCGCCGCCGCGATCACCCCGAGCACCGCGGCGATCGTCCCCGTCCACCTGTACGGCCGGCTGGCCCGGATGGATCGGATCGCCGAGGTCGCCGGGGACGTTCCGGTCCTGGAGGACGCCGCCCAGTCCCAGGGCGCGACCCGCGACGGAGTCGGCTCCGGCGGATTCGGAGCCATCGCCGCCACCAGCTTCTACCCCGGCAAGAACCTCGGCGCGTACGGCGACGCGGGCGCGGTCACCACCGGCTCGGCCGAGCTGGCCAGAAGGGTGCGCCTGCTGGGCAACCACGGCAGCGTCGTGAAATACCGGCACGAGACGCTCGGCTTCAACTCACGCCTCGACACTCTCCAGGCCGTGGTGCTGCGTGCGAAGCTGCGGCGGCTCGCCGAGTGGAACGACCGGCGGCGGAGGGCGGCGGCCCGTTACGGCGAGTTGCTGGCCGACCTGGTGGACGCGGGCGTGACCCTTCCGGCCTCTCCTGAGGAGGCGCTGGGCACCGACCATGTCTGGCATCTCTACGTGATCCGGGTGCCCGACCGCGACCGCGTGCTCGCCGGTCTGCACGAGCAGGGGGTGCAGGCCCAGATCCACTACCCGGTGCCGGTGCACCTCCAGCCGGCGTTCGCGGACCTCGGGTATCGCGCGGGCGACTTCCCGGTGGCCGAGCGCGCGGCCGGAGAGATCCTCTCCCTGCCGATCTTCCCGCACATCACTCCGGAACAGCAGGAGGAGGTGGCCGGGGCGCTCCGCAAGGCGCTGTGACCTCCCGCCCGGGGCCCGGCGGCATCGGCCGCTCAGGCGGCGGTGACGACTTCGAGCGCCTGCCGGGCGGCCCGGTCCCAGCTGAACCACTCCACGGTCGCGGCGGCGTCCTTCCGGCACCGGGCGTAGAGCCCGTCGTCGTCCAGGATCCCGGCGATCGTCTCCGCCAGCTCGGCCGGGTCGTCGCCGCGGACCAGGCCGCCGTTCTCACCCGGGCGGATGATCTCCGGCATGGCGAAGGCGTCGCGGCCCACGCACGGGACGCCCCGGGCGAGGGCCTCGGCGAAGACGATCCCGAAGGCCTCCAGATGTGACGGCATGACGAACAGGTCGTGCTCGTCCCACAGCGCGGCGACCTCGGCGGGGGGCAGCTGCCCGAGGAACCGGACGCCCTCCGGCGGCTCGCCGGGCAACGGCCAGGCGGGGGGTCCCGCCACGGTGAGGGTGAGGGACGGGTCGAAGTCGCGGCGCAGCAGCCGGGTGGCCGCGACCACCAGCGCTCCCGCCTTGCGCCGGAAGTCACCGCCCACGAACAGCAGCCGCCGCCGGGGCCGTTCCCGTTCGGGCAGGGGACGGGAGGGGTCGCCCACGGACGTGATGCCCGGATGCACGACATGTACCTTTCCGGCGGGCAGCCCGGTCACCTCCACGAGCGTCCGGGCGAACCAGGAGCTCATCGCCAGCACCCCCGTCGCGCGCGCGTAGATGTCGAGCTGGCGCTCGCGCCTGCGGCGCATCATGCCGGGCGAGATGTTGGGCAGCACGGCGTGCCGGTTGTCCGGGTCGTGCACGCTGAGCAGCGCGTCGTAGCTCAGGTCCTGGTAGAGGAAGAAAGGCGCCGGCAGCGGCGCGATGTCCTGGATCTGCAGGACCGCCTCGCAGTCCGAGCCCCGCAGCGAGCGCAGCAGCGCCCTGCGGCAGTACTCGTCGGTGATCCTCGAGTACTTCCACGTCGTGGCCAGCCGGCCGTGGCGGGGCCGTACGTGGGCGGCGCGCAGGGCGGTGCGGACCGTCCTCGGGATCTCCACACCGAGATCAACCAGGTCGGTCCGTTCGCGCATCGCCGCGCGCAGGTTCCAGGGAGTGTACGACCAGGTCCTGCGGGGATCCTCGTCCCACAAGCAGGCGAAGCCAACGCGGGGATACGGCGACATACGCGCCTCCATACGGGTCGGTGATGCGCCACAGCGCGCCCGCGCAGCCGATCAGCAGGAAGGCGGAGCTGACGGCGACGGGGAAGGAGAAGGCGTCGAACGTGCCGCACGTCACCGCGAACACCGCGATGCCCGCCGCGAGGGCCTGGCCGAGATGACGGGTCGGCGCGTCCGCGGACTTGCGTCGCGAGCGGCGTGCGACGGTCCACCCGCACACGAAGATGAGCAGCACGGCCGACAGCCCGAACGCGCCCGTCTCCACCAGCGTCGCGAGGTACTGGTTGTCCAGGATCCGGTAGACGTGGGGCAGGAAGGTGCCGACACCACGGCCGAACAAGGGGTGCTGGGAGAAGTACTCGGCCACCGCCGCGTAGTCGTCGGTGCGCGCGGTGGCGCTGGAGTCCTCGTTCATCCCGAGGAACATCCGCTTGAACGTCCCCAGCAGGCCGGGCACCGCCACGCCCATGACGCCCGTGAACATCAGCAGGGCCACGTAGGCGGCGTGCCGCCACGCTCTCGGCCAGGTGGGCATGAGGACGGCGAACGTGACGGCCATGCCGAGCACCGCGGTCCGGGACACGGTCAGCGGGATGGCCACCGCGAGCGCCGCAACACAGAAACGGTTGGACCAGCGCTTCGCGGCCGGGCCGTACAGCATGGTGTGGAGGGCGAGCGGCAGCGCCATCGCGAGGGTCGCGGAGAACTCGATCGGGTGGATCGTGGTCGAGGTCGGCCGGTTGAAGCCGTCGCGGTTGTACAGCGAGATGAAGGTCCCGTTCACCTTGAGCCCGGGAAACGCCAGATACTGCGACAGGTCGAACGCCGTGGCGAACTGGACGATCCCCACGATGGCCACGAACGTCGCCCCCATGACGAACCTGCGCAGCAGCACGTCGAGGCGCTCGCGGTTCGGGATTCCGTCGGCGGCCAGCAGGGCGATGCCACACCAGCCGATCACGGGCAGCAGCGACGTGTTGGCCGCCTGCAGCTCCGCCGGGGAGATCGGCCGGGTCGTGGCCGCCACGAAGCTGGCCAGGATGGCGCACACGTAGACGAAGATCGAGGTCCTGACCGGCTGCCGCCCCCGCAGCGGCGTGGAGCGCTCCGTGAAGATCGACGCGCAGTACCAGCCGAACGCCACCGCGGCGATGAGGATCGCGGGGGTGCCTGCGGAGCCGAGCGGGCCCACCACGTATCGCGACGGGATCAGCACGAGCGCCACGACCAGCAGGCTGAGCACGGTCACGGCGTCCACGGAGAAGGGCAGCCGCCGACGCGGCGCCTCGTCGTCGAGAACCGGCTCGGAAAGGTCGCTCACGCCGTCGACCGCACCGTTGACCATGCCTTCCGCCGCGCCCTAGGGGTATCTTCTCGTGTTCCGGCCATCGTCGGTCTCCCTCGGCCAGGCCGTGTCGTTCCGGTCGCCGGCCGGGTTCCCGTCGGGATTCGGGCGGGGGGTTCTGCGCGTGCCCCGGGTCCTGCTCCGGCTCGAACCCTGCCCGTCCCTCCTTGGGCGAGCCGGCTCCGGCAGATTCCCGCTCGCCGGCGGGCGGGCGGGGGCGGCCGCCGCGGGCGGCCAGACGTGGACGGCCGTGGGCGCGTCGTCGTCCAGCCGGAGCCGTTTCGGCGCGAGCCCGCCGTTCGGGTCCGGGACGCGCTTGGGCTGGATCGGCCGGCGCGGGTTCTTGATCGACTCGATGATCAGCGGCGCGCCGACCGTCAGCATGAGACCGACCGCGAGTACTCCCACCAGCGACCGGATCTTCGACGTCGCCACCCGCTCCGGCTTCTTGCTCTTGGTGAGCACCGAGAGCCGGACCTGGGATATGGAGCTGTTGGTCTTCTGGAGGTCGTCGAGCGCGGCGGGGATCCTCTTGAGGATCGCCTCCATGGTCGCCTGCGCCATGGCGGGGTCGCTGTGGGTGACGGTCACCTTGAGCAGGGGGGCGCGGCTGTCGGGCGGGATCTGCGTCTCGTACGTACCGGTGAGACCATGCTGCGCGAGGTCCTGCGCGGTGAGCTCGTCGTCGACCGCGCGGCCGACCAGTTCCGCGGTGATCGAAAGGGACCCGTCGAAGGCCAGGTACGGGTTGCCACCGGTGTTCTTCTCGGCGATCTGCCTCGACGTGAGGAACACGACGGTCCCCGAGGACTCGTAGGTCCAGGGCAGCAGAAGGTACCCCGCCGTCACGGCCGCGATCGTGAGCACCAGCAGGGGAATCGTGATCGTCCATCGGCGCGCGAGGACGAACACGGCCTCCATCAGGTCCACCGGACCTCCATCAACTTCCACCCCGCGTGAATAGTCGTGACGCCGGTGTGCTCATGCGGGCGGTACCGGACGGGCCGTCCCTGGACCGCCGGACCGTTCCCAGGTAAACGGACCCACAAAGTGTCCCCTACGACAGGAGGTTCCGCCAGCCGGGCCGGGGAAGCGCGCGCCCTGATTCGCGATGCGCCCCGAGTCGCGTGGTGCAACAATGGCACGTTCAGACGGTCCCTTGCACCCCGCTTGGAGCGTTCCGTGACTATTCGCCACATATTCAGGGCGATTTTCCGGCATCCGCTGGTGGTGCTGTTCGTCATCGTCGCGATCGGCGGCCCCGGATTCTATGTCACGGAGCTGGCCCCCGCTTCCTACCAGGCGCACAGCGTGGTTTCCGTGGTGCGGCAGGGCGAGGAGACCAAGTTCACCTCCAGCACGATCGGCACGGCCGAACTGCTGGCGGCGTCCTTCGACGACGACAGGTCCCGGGACGAGGTGGCCAGGGCGGGCGGGCGCGCGGACTACCGGGTCGTGATGGACAACCAGGGCAGCGAGGAGGTGCCGACCCACGACCAGCCGTACATCGTGCTCGACACCTTCGCTCCCGCGGCCGCCGAGGCGGAGAAGGCGATGACCGTGCTGGTCCGGGCGATGCGGGTCAGGCTGGCGTCCTGGCAGATGTCCGCGGGCGCCGACGACGACTACTACCTTCTCCGACTGAAGAACGTGGCGAGCACCCGGAAGGCCGTCGAGGTGCCCAGGCACACCAAACAGGCCGCCGCCGTCCTCGCTCTGCTGGTAGTCATGGTCGTGGTGAAGAGCGCAGTGGTGGCGGACCGGGTGCTCGCCTCCCGGCGAAGCTGGCTCCGGTTGCGCAGAGCGCCGGCGCCGGCGGCGGCACCGCCGCCGCGGGCTCCCGTACCGTCGCGATGAAGGGACAACGTATGGCACCGGCAGGGTGGGGGAGGCTGGTCGCGGCCCTTCTCGCGGGCGCCGTCGTCGGCGGAGCGGTCGTGTGGCTGGTGGCCGTGCCGCGTCCCGGCGAGGAGCGGGAGAGCCTGCATGTGCGCGCGACGGCCACGCCGTCCTCCCGCGCCTCCGGCGCCATCGACGCGTCCCGGTGGCCGAACGCGAAGACGACGGGGGTCGGCGACATCCAGCTGATCCCCAACCCGGTCCTCCGGGTGACCACCCCGGGCGAGGTGATCGACGGCTACGAGGTCCACGGAGACATCAGCGTCGAGGCCGACGACGTCGTCATCCGCCGCACCCGGGTCGTCAGCGACTCCCACCAGGGCTGGGGAATCATCCAGCGGCAGGGCGTCGGCGGCCTGGTGATCGAGGACAGCGAGATCGTCAGCACGCCGGGACACAAGATCGACCAGGCGGTGCTCAACTTCGGCGGCATGCTGACCGTCCGCCGTACGAACATCTCCGGAACCGCCGACGGCGTTGTCACCTCGCACGGCCTCATCGAGGGCAACTACATCCACGACCCGTCGCCGGGCAAGGACGACCACGTCGACCTGATCCAGGCGGGGAGCGGTCCCGCGGCCGGCCTGAAGCTGATCATCAGGAACAACACCCTGTTCAACCAGCAGGAGCAGACCTCGGCCGTGGGCCTGTTCCAGGACTTCGGCGCCCCGCACGACGTCCTGATCGAGGGCAACCTGCTGGGGGGCGGCGGCTACAGCCTCTACGCGGGGCGGGGGGCCGACGACAAACACGCCACCAGCAACATCAAGGTCATCAAAAACGTCTGGACCCGGCAGATCTTCCCCAAGGGCGGCCGATGGGGACCGGTCAACGCTTGGGAGTCCGCCGGGCGCGGTAACGAGTGGCGGGACAACGTCTGGCTCGACACCGGCCGTCCGGTGGAGCCGTGAGGACGGATAATTCCGACACTCGGTTTGTTTAACTGAAAAATAGACGAACTCTGCCATTCTTGTTGTCTCGCCGTGTCGCAGCCGCAACAATGACCGCTTGGGTATATCGCTGAGTCGGCGGAAACGAGGCGCTCGACCGGGCGCGTAGGTCGGAGGCAGAGCGATGGTACGTAGCTCGAGGCGCGCGAGCGGCCGGCGGAGCCGGCTGCCCGGCCTGGTGTCGCTGCTCGCCGCCTGCGCCGTCGGCGGAGTCGCGGTCACCGTGGCCCTCACCAGCCGTTCGCCCGAGACGTCGCTCGGCCCGACGGTTCCCGTCGCCCAGGAGCGGGTCCTGCAGGCCAGCTTCGCGCCGGAGTCGCAGTCGGCCAGGACCCGGCGCGATCCGATGCCGGTCGAGGTCGGCATGCGGTTCGTCCCCCAGGTCGAGGGTCAGGTCGTCGCGCTGCGCTTCCTCAAGGCGCGGGGCGACTCCGGCCGGCACATCGGGAGCCTGTGGAGCGACCGCGGGGCGCTGCTGGCTCGCGTCACCTTCCGCTCCGAGACCAGCCGAGGCTGGCAGGAGGCCCGTCTGTCGGCGCCGGTGGCGCTGGAGGCCGGACGCACCTACACGGTCTCCTACAACAGCGGCGCCGGCAGGTACGTGGCGCAGCGCGGGGTGTTCACGCAGGGGCCGCTGGAGGTGGGCCCCCTGGTCGCGCCGGCGGAGCGCAACGGCGTCTTCTCCTACGGCCGGCCGTCCTTCCCCCGGCGTTCCAACCCCGCCGGCTACAACTACTTCGTCGACGTCGTCTTCCGTTACACCACGGTGGTCCCGGATCCGGCGGGCGAGGAGGGCGAGCCGCCGGCCTCGGACCCGACAGAGCCCCCCCAGAAGCCCGCGGAGACGCCGGGGGCGCCGGTGACGCCGGCGTACCCGGACGACACGGCGACGACCACGCCTGCGGCGACACCGACGGTGACCGTTCCCGTCACGCCGCCCGTGACGCCGCGCGTCAGCCCGCGCGTCACCCCGACCACGGGGCCCGGCCGCTCCGCCACTCCCACGGCGACGTCCGAGCCGAGCTCGAAGCCCACCCAGGCTCCGCCGCCGGCGAACGGATTCCCCGACGCCTCCACCACGGGCCCCGCGAAGGGCACGGTGTTCACCCGGATGAAGGGCGGCGAACTCCGGCAGAACGGCGCCGTCTACGACGGCGTGGAGTTCACCGACGCGATCGACGTCTACGCCGACAACGTGACCCTGCGCAACTGCAGGATCATCACCACCGGAGAGTGGGGCGTCCAGCTCAGGAACGGCCACGGCAATCTCGTCGTCGACCACTGTGAGATCGCCGGGGACGGCAGGCGCCAGCTGGCCGTGGCCGTCAAGAACATCGGGGACGGCGACATCACGATCCGCGGCAACGACATCCACGACGCGACGGACGCGATCAACACCGGGCGCGGGACCATCGAGGGCAACTACATCCACGACCTGCGCGCGTTCACCGGGGACCACGTCGACGGCATCCAGACCGAGGGCTCGTCGGGAAGCGCACCGCTGGTGATCAAGAACAACACCATCCTCAACCCCGTCGGCCAGACGAGCGCGATCATGCTGGCCACCAGCCTCGGTCCCGTCACCAACGTCCTCATCCAGGGCAACCTGATCGGCGGCGGAGGTTACTGCTTCTACGGCGGCGGTGACAAGGCCGGGTCGAGCAGGAACGTCGTGGTCCGCGACAACGTGTTCAGCCGCTCGCTCTTCTCCAACTGCGGCGCGTACGGCCCGGTGGCGCACTTCGACAGATCGGCGCCGGGCAACGTGTGGCAGAACAACGTGTGGCAGGGCACCCGGACCACGGTCGAACTCTGACATGAGACGACTGCCGATCGCCGGGGCGTACACCTTCACCCCGGCGATCCACGCCGACGACCGGGGCGACTTCCTCGAGTGGTTCAAGGCGGACGGGCTGGCGGAGGCCGTGGGGCACTCCATGCGCCTCGCCCAGGCCAACTGCTCGGTCTCCCGCCGGGGGGTGCTGAGAGGCGTCCACTTCGCCGAGGTGCCGGTCGGCCAGGCGAAGTACGTCACCTGCGTGGCCGGGTCCGTCGTCGACGTGGTCGTGGACCTCAGAACCGGGTCGCCCACCTTCGGCCGCTGGGAGGCCGTCGAACTGGACGACGTCACGAGGAGGGGCGTCTACCTCGCCGAGGGGCTCGGGCACGCCTTCATGGCGACCAGCGAGCGGGCCACGGTCGTCTACCTGTGCTCGGAGCCCTACGCGCCCGGGCGCGAGCACGGGGTGCATCCCCTCGACCCCGAGCTCGGCATCGCCTGGCCGGCCGGCCTGGAGCCGATCCTGTCGCCGAAGGACGCCGCCGCCCCCACGCTGTCGGAGGCCATGGCCGCCGGCCTGCTGCCCGCCTACGACGAATGCCTGGCGTACTACGACAAGCTCCGCGCCACGTAGTCGCGGCTCCCGGCGCTCCGGCGAGCCGTCAGGTCAGCGGTTCCACCCGCAGGGGCAGCGTGCCGCCGTCGACGCACTCTCCCGTGGTCGCGTCCCACTTCCAGTGGTGACGGGGGCACTCGACGACGCCGTCGCAGATGACGGCATGGCTGAGGTCCTCGCCCGCGTGCGGGCAGAACCGCTGCATGCGCAGACCGTCACGCTCGATGGTCTCGGTGTTCTGCCGCTCCCGCAGCATCTGCATCGTCTGCACGGGCTGGTTGCCGTACCGCAGCAGGCTCATGAAGGTCAGGTCGAAGACGTCGGGCTCGCGGTGCAGGCCCACCCGCATGGACAGCAGGGCCTCCTCCCAGCCGGTCCGCTCCTCGATCACCGCCCGCATCGTCCTGGGGCACAGCAGGAGCGTGTACTCGGGGTCGTACGGCTCCTCGCCCTCGATCACGAAGTGCTCGGCCAGGTGGCCCAGGCGCACGTCCCACATGCGGCCGTCCGCCACCAGGCGGACGTCCTTGGCGAAGTCGCCCAGGAAGCGCTTGTTCCAGCTCTGCAGCTTGGCGAAGTACGCCTCGATCTCCTCGGTGGTCACCGGCTCCGCCGGCTCGTCGTAGAACGCGCCCCACTCGTCGCGGCGCCGCTCCCGATAGGCGGCGAGGTCCTCGGCGGGCGGCGCGTCGCTGTCACGTTCCACCAGCGTGCCGCCGGGCTGGTCGTCCAGCCGTACCACGTCGCCCGGGAAGAGCCGCAGCACCTCGACGCCGGGGCACGCTTCGGCGAACCGGTCCGCCACGTCCTCCCACTGCGGGAAGATCGTCGCCTCCCTGTCGTTGTACGGCTCCAGGACCGGATCGAGGAAGCAGGCCGGGCCCGCCGACGGCAGGTAGGCGGCGGCCCCGGTGATCCGTACCTTGCGGTAGAGCGTGTCCAGCAGGTCCCCCCGGACGGCCTCGACCTTCTTCCGCATCACCTCGGGCGGATAGTCGTAGCAGTTCGGGTACCACATCGCGCCCGAGTACTGCGCGGCGAGCAGGTCGACGTCGCCGGGCAGCTCCGACATCGGGGTGTTGCAGTCGTTGAGATCGAGGAAGCGGTAGCCGTCCAGGTCGAGCAGGAGCCCGCTGTCCTCCTTGTGACTGGTGTCGAGGTACATCGTCACGGTGAAGCCGGGCGCGAGCTCGTGGGACTCCTTGTGGCCCAGCGCCACGACGTCGGCGAAGCCCAGCGCGGCGAACCGCTTCACCATGATTCTCGAGCGGTACCGGGGGACGATCACGGTGATCGACCTGTCCAGCATGCGTAACAGGCGCTCGTCGTAATGGTCCTCGTGGGCGTGGGAGACGTAGAGGTAGTCGAAACGACCACTGGTCACCACGTCCAGAAGGTGCCGGTTGTCGGGGTACGGAAACCACGAGTGCAGGAACGCGGGGTAGAACCAGGGATCCATGAGCAGCCGGACGCCCTGGTGCTCGGCGATGAACCCGGCATGGCCCAGATAGCGCAGCCCTGTCCCGGGCGCCCGGCGGTACAGGTCCATCAACAGAGCCCCTCCGTAGCGTCGGCACACTGATCCCACTCGGGCACCGCCCCGCGGCGCGGTTCGAGTATGCCATTCACGGCCCCCGGAAAATGGGGACTTGTGGTGATGCCTTCGCCTTCAGAAAAAGCCCCGGCCCCGGTCCTGAAGAACCGGGGCCGTGAGGTTTGTCGGTCGCGTCAGCCGATGGTCCAGGTGTCCCCGCCGTGGAGCAGGTCGGCGAGGCTGCCCTCGCCCTTGTCGGCCGTGGCCGTGGCGAGCTGCTCGTTCAGCAGGTGGTCGTAGGACGGGCGGTCGATCGAGCGGAAGACGCCCATCGGCACGTGCTCGAACGCCGGCTCGTCCAGCCGGGACAGCGCGAACGCGAGCGACGGGTCGGGGTTGTGGGCGTCGTGCACCAGGATCTCCCCGTCGGCCACCTCGGCGCGGCGCACGACCTCGACGCCGCCCGTGGGCGACAGCCGTACGGCCCGCTCGTTCTCGCCGGTGCCGAACACGATCGGCTGACCGTGCTCCAGCCGTACGGTGATCTCGTCCCGGGTGCCCGGGTCCTTCAGCGTGTCGAAGGCCCCGTCGTTGAAGATGTTGCAGTTCTGGTAGATCTCCACCAGCGAGGCCCCGCGGTGCTCGGCGGCCTGGCGCAGCACGCCCTGCAGGTGCTTGCGGTCGCTGTCCATGGTCCGGGCGACGAACCCGGCCTCGGCCCCGAGCGCCAGCGAGATCGGGTTGAACGGCTTGTCCAGCGAGCCCATGGGGGTCGACTTGGTGATCTTGCCGATCTCGGAGGTGGGGGAGTACTGCCCCTTGGTCAGGCCGTAGATCCTGTTGTTGAACAGCAGGATGTTCAGGTTGACGTTGCGGCGCAGCGCGTGGATGAGGTGGTTGCCGCCGATCGACAGCGCGTCGCCGTCACCGGTGATGACCCACACCGACAGGTCGGGCCGGGAGGCGGCCAGGCCGGTCGCGATCGCCGGTGCCCGCCCGTGGATCGAGTGGAAACCGTAGGTGTTCAGGTAGTACGGGAAGCGGGAGGAGCAGCCGATGCCGGAGACGAACACGATGTTCTCCCGGCGCAGCCCAAGTTCGGGCAGGAAGCTCTGCACCGCGGCGAGGATCGCGTAGTCGCCGCAGCCCGGGCACCAGCGCACCTCCTGGTCGGACTTGAAGTCCTTCAGGGTCTGCTTGGAGTCGGTGCGCGGGATCAGGGCCAGGCCCTTGCCGTTGAGGCCCCCGTTGAAGCTGTCAGACACTCTCGATCACTTCCCCGATGACGGCGGCGAGCTCCTCGGCCTTGAAGGGGAGCCCCCGCACGCGGTTGTAGCTGATCACGTCGACCAGGAAGCGGGCTCGCAGCAGCATGGCGAGCTGCCCGAGGTTGATCTCCGGCAGCAGCACCTTGTCGTAGGAGCGCAGCACCTCGCCGGTGTTGGCGGGCAGCGGGTTCAGGTGACGCAGGTGCGCCTGGGCCACCTTGTGCCCGGCCGCGCGCACCCGCCGGGCCGCCGCCGCGATCGGCCCGTACGTCGAGCCCCACCCGAGCACCAGCACGCGGGCGTCGCCACTGGGGTCGTCGACCGTCAGATCGGGCACGTCGATGCCGTCGATCTTGGCCTGGCGCAGCCGGACCATCCTGTCGTGGTTGTCGGGGTCGTAGGAGATGTTGCCGGTGCCGTCGGCCTTCTCGATGCCGCCGATCCGGTGCTCCAGGCCCGCCGTGCCCGGCACCGCCCAGGGGCGGGCCAGCGTCTCCGGGTCACGCTTGAACGGCAGGTACGTGCCGTCCTCGCCGTTGGCCTCGGTGGTGAAAGGTGCGGAGATGTCGGGAAGCTCCGACACCTCCGGGATGCGCCAGGGCTCCGAGCCGTTGGCCAGGTAACCGTCCGACAGCAGCATCACGGGCGTGCGGTACTTCACCGCGATGCGCGCCGCCTCCACCGCCATCGTGAAACAGTCCGACGGCGTGGCCGGGGCCAGGACCGGGACCGGGGACTCGCCGTTGCGGCCGTACATGGCCATCAGCAGGTCGGTCTGCTCGGTCTTGGTCGGCATGCCGGTCGAGGGGCCGGCCCGCTGCACGTCCACGACGATCAGCGGCAGCTCGGTGGTCACCGCGAGGCCCACGGTCTCGGCCTTCAGCGCGACGCCGGGGCCCGAGGTGGTGGTCACGCCGAGCGACCCGCCGAAGGAGGCGCCCAGCGCGGCGGCCACCCCGGCGATCTCGTCCTCGGCCTGGAAGGTGCGGATGCCGAACCGCTTGTGCTTGGACAGCTCGTGCAGGATGTCGGAGGCCGGGGTGATCGGGTAGGAGCCCAGGAACAGCGGCAGCTTCGCCTGCACCGCCCCCGCGATCAGCCCGTACGCCAGGGCCTGGTTGCCGGAGATGTTCCGGTAGACGCCCGGCGTGAGGGTGGCCGGCTTGATCTCGTAGGAGACCGAGAACGACTCCGTCGTCTCGCCGTAGTTCCAGCCCGCCTGGAAGGCCGCGATGTTCGCCTTGGCGATCTCGGGCTTCCGCGCGAACTTGGACTCCAGGAACTTGACCGTGCCCTCGGTCGGCCGGTTGTACATCCACGACAGCAGGCCGAGCGCGAACATGTTCTTGGCCCGCTCGGCGTCCTTCTTCGAGATGTCGAAGCCGTCGAGCGCCCGTACGGTCAGCGAGGTGAGCGGCACCGCGTGAAGCCGCCACTCCTTCAGCGAGTCGTCTTCCAGCGGGTTGCCCGGATAGCCCACCTTCTGCAGGTTGCGCTTGGTGAACTCGTCGGTGTTGGCGATGATGTCGGCGCCGCGTGGCAGGTCGCCGATGTTCGCCTTCAACGCGGCGGGGTTCATCGCGACGAGCACGTTGGGCGCGTCGCCGGGGGTCAGGATGTCGTGGTCGGCGAAGTGCAGCTGGAAGCTCGACACCCCGGGCAGGGTGCCGGCGGGCGCACGAATCTCCGCCGGGAAGTTGGGAAGCGTCGACAGGTCGTTGCCGAACTGGGCCGTCTCCGCCGTGAACCGGTCACCGGTGAGCTGCATTCCGTCGCCGGAGTCACCCGCGAACCGGATGATCACGCGGTCGAGCTGCTGAACCTGCTTGGTCACAGCTCCTCAGTCCTCCTTGACGCGCCCAGGCCTGTCTGCTTGTGGCACGTTGTCATGTCCATGCTAGATCCATCGGGGTCAGGCTGGTTTCTCCGTAGTGCGCACTTGACGTGCTGTCTACCGGGACTTGCCGGCCCGCCGTCTGCGGGGTGTTTCCACTGGTTGCTCCGGCCGCCGGGGTGGCGCACCGTCAGCCTCATGAACCGTCCGGGCGACACAGGCCCGAGGCGAGCCGGCACAGGTCCACGTGCAAGCGGGCGACGAGCATGGGTCGGGTCACGATCCTCAACTATATGCGGGGGATCGGGCTGAGACCGTCAGCGTTCAGCCCTTGAGATCGCGCCCCCCGATATTCAGGGGTACCCGGTAGGCGGTGCGAGGGGGCATTCCGGCTCATCTGCCGTGGTCATGGGCTGTTTCCGGGCCGGACGTGACCGGTCCCTCCGGCGGAGGACAATGGGGGTATGGCGGTGAGCACATGCCCGTGAACGATCTTCCGATGCCGACGGTGGGCCCGATGGCGCGGCCGCTGCCCGAGCCGATGCGGTTCGTGCTGAACTGGGGCCGCCGCTACTCACTGTGGGTGTTCAACTTCGGCCTGGCGTGCTGCGCCATCGAGTTCGTCGCCACCTCCATGAGCAGGCACGACTTCATCCGCCACGGGGTCAGCCCGTTCGCGGACGGCCCCCGCCGCGCCGACCTGCTGGTCGTGTCGGGCACGGTCACCGACAAGATGGCCCCGGCCGTGCGGCGGCTGTACGAGCAGATGCCCGACCCCAAGTACGTCATCTCGTTCGGCGCCTGCTCCAACTCGGGCGGGCCGTACTGGGACTCCTACTGCGTGACCAAGGGCGTCGACCAGATCATCCCGGTGGACGTGTACATCCCGGGTTGCCCGCCGCGTCCCGAGGCCCTGCTGCACGGGATCACGAAGCTGCAGGAGAAGATCGCGGGCGAGACGGCCGCGAACCCCTCCCTCCCGGGCGCGGACTCGTGAGCGCCCTGCCGGAGCCGTACGGCTCCCGCGTCGGCGACTCCTTCGGCCAGGCCGTGCTCGACGTGGAGCCCGGCGAATGGATCGACGCGCTGACGGCCGCGCGCTCGGCCGGGTTCGCGTTCTTCGACTGGCTGACCGCCGTGGACGAGCCGCCGGAGGAGTTCTCCGTCGTGGCCCACGTGTTCGACCCCGTCGCGTTCGCGCACCTGCTCATACGCACCCGGGTGCCACGCGCCGACCCCCGCCTGCCGACCGCGACGGGCGTCTTCCGGGGTGCGAACTGGCACGAGCGCGAGACGTACGAGATGTTCGGCGTGGTGTTCGACGGCCACCCGGACCTGCGCCCGCTGCTGCTGCCGGACGGCTTCGAGGGCCACCCGCTGCGCAAGGACTTCGTGCTGGCCGCCCGGGTCGCCAAGGCGTGGCCGGGAGCCAAGGAACCGGGGGAGTCCGGCCAGGGCTCCCCGAGCCGCCGCAGGACGCTCCCCCCGGGCGTCCCGCCCGGCTGGGGGTCCTCCTGAGGGGACTCCCGCAACCGGCGCGCTCGACGCCGTGCTACTCCCGCGCCGCGCTCCTGCCGCGCCGTGCTCCGGCCGCACCTGTGACGGCGGTGCGGCATCAGAACGGGCACCTCCACCCCGGCCACGCCGCCGTCGCCTCGTCCTCCCACGCCTGCAGCGTCTTCCCCTCGTAAACCGTCTCCTCGTGATCGCTGCGCCACGTCACGAGTTCCGCACTGGGCTGTACCTTCTCGCCCTTCAACCACGGCTGGTGCTCGAGATGCGCGGCCGGGATCCTGTCGTGGTCGACGAGGCACTGCACCACCGCCACGAGCGCGGCATCGCGTTTCTTCACCTCGTCGTTCACCGGAGGAGGCGGCTTTCTTTCAGTGCACGCGGACAGCAGGACAAGGGCGCACATCGCGAGCACTGCAAGTCTTGTCGTCGTCACTGCTGCATCCTCATGGCGGTCTGCGCATCCGTGATCCAGTCCGTGAGTGTCTTTCCCGCATATCGCGTGTCGGCGTGCAGACTGATCCAGTCGACCAGAGCGGCATCGGGAATCACACGCCCGCCTCTCACCCAAGGCGCGTCCGGTGGCGGATGCACCGCTCCCGCGTCCAGGAGCCCCTGGACCACAGGAACCTCCACCTGGAAGACCTGCCGCCTGGAGGCATCCATGTCGGCCTTGAGAGCCTTCAGAGCGTGCCCTGTGTCCAAGGTGTCGTTCAGTGCAGGTGTGGCCAGGGCGGTCATGATCTGTGCCATCGTTCCCGGCCCGAAGGGATTGGAGAAGCTGAGGGCGCCGAACCCGCCGCTTGCCGTCGCGAGCAGCACCTGGTCTCTGGCGGCCTCCTCGTCGGCGCGTAGCTCCTTCTCGAAGTGGTGGGTGTTCTCCACCCGTTGGATCAAACCGAAGAGACCGCCCATCTCTCTCAGGTAGTTCCGGTCGGAAGGGTCCTGGATGGTGGCCGCGACTGCCGTACTCACGCGAGAGGCCATCAAGCCCTTGAACACGCCGAACTCCTCGGGTTTCTGCAGGGCCTGCGTGAAAAAGCCCTCCAGCTCATCGAGTTTGTTGATGGCCACCCAAGGATTGGACGGTTTGTTCCCTTGCTGCAGAGCGCCTGAGGCGAAGTCGTGATTCACCGACTGCGCGAAGTCGGGAAGGTGCCGCCCCGCAACGTAGATCAACGCCTGGCGGACATGGTTGGGAAGCACCGTCTGAGGGTGGAGTCTGGCGAAGTCGGCGGTGGCTTGGACGATGTGGACGACGGACCAGGCGGACTCCTCGGCGTCGGCGGAGGTGCCGCGTTCGGCGGAGACGGCGGCCTTGAGGAAGGCCCCCACAGGAGTCGAAAGGTCCACCCGGCCGGCGGGGGGAAGCGCGCCTCCCGGATGCACGTACGAGCTGAGGAACCGGCCGGGATCGTAGCCGGGGGTGTGCCAGGAGTCGCTGACCAGCATGCGGGCGTACCTGAGGCCGGTGGCGGGGTCGCCGAGCACGTGGCGGGCCGCGACGCCGTTCTCGGCGGCCCGTTGCAGGACGGCCCCGACGGCGTCGAACTCCGCCATGAGGCGCTGGTGACGGGTGGCGCCGGTGTCGGTCTCCGCCTCGCCGCGGGCGGGCGGCCAGATCGTCTTGCCCGCGGCGCGGGCGTCGAGCATGGCCCGGGTCAGGTCGGCGAGCAGGCGCGGGTCCCACGAATGGCCGTCCGGGCCGTACTTGGCCAGCATGCCGGCCGACCAGGGGTCGGAACCGCGGGTCATGGCGTCGCGGGCCGCGGTGGAGAGGAGAGGACGGCTCTCCTTGCCGGTGCCCACGCGCATCCGGCTCGCGGCGGCCAGCGAGGCGCCGAGCGCCCGCAGGATGCCCACGCTCTCCGCGCTGAACAGGGCCGGTCCGGTGCGGTTGTACAGCGTGCGGGCGGCCTGTACGGCGAGCGGCCCGGCGCCCGCCCAGAAGGCCGCCTGGTAGTCCTTGTCGGCGAGGTGACGTTCCAGGTGCTCGGGCAACGTCGACAGGGCGGCGCGGGCCGCCTCGGGGTCCTTGGCCGCGAGGGCGGCGGTCAGCGCCTCGGCGTCACGCCGGCCCTGGTCGCCGCTCCGCCCGGTCGCCTCCCAGTCCAGCCGTACGACCGGGGGACGGGTGAAGACCGGCCCGAGCACGCCCGGGGCCCGGGTCATGACGCTCCACCCCTGTTCCCTGGCCAGTTCGTACGCCCTGGTCGTACGGGCGTCCATGTCGCGGACGTCGTCGAGCGCGGCGGCGATCAGGCGGGAGAGCGAGGCGAAGCTGAGTTCACTGCCCCATTTCTGCATCTTCTGGTGAATCGCGGAGCCCTGCCGGGCGAGCAGGTCGTGAAGATGTTCCAGCCGTTTGGTCAGCTCCTTCAGATTCTCGGGATCGACCCCGACGAATTCCCCCATTGCGTCCCCTCTCCCGGCGAACTCCGTGACGACGGGTTATGAGGCGGCCCTCCGGCGTTCCGCCTCCTCGACACGGGCGACGAGATGCGGCTGCTCGGTGAGAACGGCGTCGAGCAGCTTGGTGAGCTGGACCTTTCGCGCCTGCCAGCCGGCGGCCCACTGATCGGCCGCCGGGCCCTGCCAGGTGTGGTCGCCGAACATCGGGGGCACGGCGCCGAGCGCATCGAGAATGTCCCGCGCGGCGGCGCCGGCCGCGGCCATGTCCGCTCTGCACTCGGCGATTTCCGGTGCCGTCACTGGTGCCCTCCAGCTGTCGCGGCTGACGAAACGCGCAAGGAGCACTTCGCAGCCTAGAGAAACGCATCTCGAATAACCAGTGATATGTGACTGCGGCCGGAATCGGGGCGTTTATGAGAGAAAGATGCCGTATTCGGCGAGATCGGCGGTGAGGTGGGGAGGCAGTGACGCGGCGGCGGAGACGTCCTCGGCCGAGACGAAACCGCCCACCTGCTCCCGGACCCGTACGACCTGGTCGGCGAGGGCGAGGGTCATCCCCGGCAGGCTCGCGATGATCGGAGCGGGAGCGCGGTTGAGGTCGACCAGGCCTCCGTCGTCGTACTGCCGGGGCAGGTCGGGCCGTCCGATCCGCAGTTCGCGCGCCATCGCGGGATCCCGCTCGGCCAGTTCCCTCGCCTGCTGCCGCAGCGTGCGCCGGTGCTGCGCGACCGCCAGCGCGTGCTCGTTCAGCGTGGAGGGCTGCGAGGCGAGGCCGAAGACCCGCTTCCTGATCAGGAAGGAGTGCAGGGTCCCGCCGAGCCAGGGACCGAGAGCGCCGATCACGATGGCGGCGGTCGCCGGCCACGGGGTGGGGACGTCTTCGTAGACCACGCTGTTGTAGAGCCACGCCGCCGTCAGCGCGGCGTACCCGGCGGCGGACAGGCCGAGCGCGGCGCTGCGCCGCCGGACGGCGGCGTACAGCATCGTGAAGGGCGTGCCCGCTCCGCAGGTGAAGAGCGGGACGAGCGCCCAGAACACGCTGGCGGCGCCGGACGGCGGTTGCGGTGGCGGCGGCGGATAGCCCCCGTAGTAGGGATTCGGTGGTCCCTGCGGTGCGGGAGGGTAGCCTCCCGGTCCCCCATAGCCGTTCATGGTCCAGACGATACGGATTCGTCGCCGTTTGTGCGTGCCCTTCTTCCACCCATCCTGTGGACAACCCTGGGGACGGGGCTGTGGACGATGTGGAAAACCACGGGGACGGAGCCGCGCGCCCGGCCGCCGTCCACAGTGCCCGATACGGTGCGCGAAGATGAGGTATGGCGTGCGTACCAGGAGAAGGACCGGGCGGGGATCCGGCCGCGATCGCGCGGCAGGCGCCGTACGGGCCGGAGCCGGGGCAGTACCCGGAGGTCCGCCCCGACCTGCCCGCGCGCAGCCGGGGCGTGATCGCTCTGGTGGAGGAGAACTGCACCGTCTGCATGCTCTGCGCGCGCGAGTGCCCTGACTGGTGCATCTACATCGACTCGCACAAGGAGACGGTCCCGGCGCCGGGAGGCGGGCGCCCGCGTGCCCACAACGTGCTCGACCGCTTCGCGATCGACTTCTCGCTGTGCATGTACTGCGGCATCTGTGTCGAGGTGTGCCCGTTCGACGCGCTGTTCTGGTCGCCGGAGTTCGAGTACGCCGAGTACGACGTCCGCGACCTCCTGCACGAGAAGGACAGGCTCGGCGAGTGGGTCGCGACCGTGCCCCCGCCGCCCGGGCACGAGGTCGGCGCCGAGCCGCCGAAGGGGCCGCTCAAGGGGCCGTCGGCGGGCGCGCGCGGGCAGTTGGCCCGGCCGCCGGTCACGGGGCCGGCGAAGGGGCCCGACGAGGGCGCCTCCGTCGCGGAGGAGGCTGCGGGGCGGCCCACGGGACAGGGGATCACGCAGCCCGCAGGCCCGGAGGCGGGCCGGGCGCCGGAGGGCGGCGCGGTGGAGCGCCCCGGCGCTCCCGGGCAGGAACCAGCGCCAGCGCGCGGGACCGAACCCGCGGACGGTCCCCGGAACGGCACCGCGAGCAGTCCCGGGAACGGCGCGCCGCAGGGCTCCCGGACCGGCACCGCGGGCGGTCCCGGGAACCGCCCCCGGCGCGAGCCGCCGCGCGCCATGCGCGACGTCCGCTCCATCCGGCCACCCGGCTCACTGCCGAAGAAGTCCCGGCAACCCGGTGAGAAGGGCGGTCCCGAGGGGGAGAGCTGACCTCTCGCACGCCGGAGCACCTCACGGGGAACGTTCGCCCAGGACCTGCGCGTTGGTAGGGCTGGACGCACCCAACCGTGAGGAGGAGGCGTGCACCACAACCGCCTGCGCACCGCGGTCCTGCTGGGGGCGCTGTCCGCGTTCCTCCTGGCGGCCGGGGTCTGGCTGGGGGGCGGCGCCGGTGCTCGGATCGCCGTCGTGGTCGCACTCGCGACCTGCGGCGTCGCCTACTTCACGGCCGACAGGATCGCGCTGTCGGCCCTGCGGGCCCGGCCCGTGGCCGAGGTCGAGCAGCCGCAGCTCTACCGGGTCGTCCGCGAGCTGTGCACGGAGACCCGCAGGCCGATGCCCCGCCTGTACGTGTCGCCGACCATGCAGCCCAACGCGTTCGCGACCGGCCGCAACCCGCGTGATGCCGCCGTGTGCGTCACGCACGGCCTTCTCGGGCTGCTGGACGAGCGCGAGCTCAAGGGGGTGCTCGGCCACGAGCTGTCGCACATCAACAACCGGGACACGCTGATCTCGTCCGTCGCGGGCGCGCTGGCCACGATGATCACATATTTCGGGTACGTCGGCCTGTTCTCCGGCTTCGGCTCCGGCTCCGGCGACAAGGACGACGGGCCGGGGTTCGTCGGCGCCGTCCTGGTGATGATCCTCGGCCCGGTCGCGGCGACCATGATCCAGATGGCGATCTCCCGGTCCCGGGAGTTCGCCGCCGACGACGCGGGCGTACGGCTGACCGGTGACCCGCTGGCTCTCGCCTCGGCACTCCGCAAGATCGAGATGGAGGCGCGCCGGCTTCCCCTTCCGGAGAACGGCAGGCTCGCCTCCGCCGGCCACATGATGATCGTGAACCCGTTCCGCTGCGCCGGGCTCGGCCGGCTGTTCGCGACGCATCCGCCGGTCGCCGCGCGGATCGCCCGGCTGGAGCGGATGGCCGGTTACCGGCGCTGACGCGGCGCCGAGAGCGCGGCCCGGCGCCGGCGGCGTTCAGGAGTGCTGCCGGACCGGGTCGGTCTCCTCGGGGCCGAGCGCGGGCAGGCCGTCGATGCTCTCCCGGTTGTTCTTGGCGCGGTAGTCCCGCCGCTGCTGGACGTCCTTGCGCCCGGCCCAGTCGTCGAGCAGCGCCCGGTCCTGCTCGTACGCCATGAAGGGCACCGAGTAGCCGCAGGAGTCGGCGATGCGGTCGCAGGACACCACGATGACCGAGCGCACCCCCGGGTGCGGCCCGAAGAGCGTGAGCAGCCCGGAGAAGTCGGCGTCGCCGGGAGTCACCACCCGGCCGGTGCCGAAGAGCCGCACGATCTTCGGCGGCCCGGCGAAGGCGCAGAACATCAGCGTGACGCGCCCGTTGTCGCGGATGTGGGCGATGGTCTCGACGCCGCTGCCGTCGAGATCGAGGTACGCGACCGTCGTGTCGTCGATGACCGCGAAGGTGTCCGCGTAGCCCTTGGGCGACACGTTGACGTGGCCACCCTGCTCGGGGGCCGTCGCCACGAAGAAGACGGGTTGTGCGGAGACGAACTCACGCAGCCGGTCGGTGAGCTTTTCGTAGACCTTGCCCATACTGCGACGATAACCCGGGCCACCCGCCCGGCAGCCACCCCGTCCACAGGGTGGACTGCCGGGAGAGCGGGGTCTCAGGTGCCGGGGTCAGGTGCCAGGGTGCAGCACCCGGCGCAGGAACTCGCGGGTCCGCTCGTGCTGCGGGTCGGCGATGACCTGCTCGGGCGGCCCGTCCTCGACGATCACGCCGCCGTCCATGAACACCACCCGGTCGGCGACCTCGCGGGCGAAGCCCATCTCGTGGGTGACGACCAGCATGGTCATGCCGTCCTCGGCGAGCTGCCGCATGACCGACAGCACGTCGCCGACCAACTCGGGGTCGAGCGCCGAGGTCGGCTCGTCGAACAGCATCAGCGAGGGGTTCATGGCGAGCGCGCGGGCGATGGCCACGCGTTGCTGCTGACCACCGGACAACTGGGGCGGATAGGCGTCGAGCTTCTCGAGCAGGCCGACCTTCTCCAGGTTCTCCCTGGCGACGCTGTCGCACTCGTCCCGGCGCCGCTTGAGCACCCGCTCCTGGGCGATCGTGACGTTCCGCCGCACGGTCAGGTGCGGGAACAGGTTGAACTGCTGGAACACCATGCCGATCCGCCGCCGGGCGGCGTCGATGTCCACGTCCGGGTCGGTCAGGTCGACGCCGTCGACGATCACCTTGCCGGAGGTCGGCTGCTCCAGCAGGTTGACGCAGCGCAGCAGCGTCGACTTCCCCGAGCCGGACGGCCCGATCACGCAGACCACCTGGCCGCTCTCGACGGTGAAGTCGATGCCGCGCAGGACCTCCAGGCTGCCGAACGACTTGTGCAGGTCCTTGATCTCGACGGTGCTCATCGGCTCGCTCCCTGACGAGACTCCAGCCGCCTGGCGACGTACCCGAGGGGGATTGTGATCAACAGGTACGTCAGGCCGGACATGAGGATCGGCGTGGGGTTGGCGAAGGTGGACGACTGGTCGTTGCCGAACTTGGCCAGCTCCACCTGCGCGGCCGTGACCCCGAGGAACAGCACCAGCGAGGAGTCCTTGAACAGCAGGACCAGCTCGTTGGTCAGCGGCGGGATCACGATCCTGATGGCCTGCGGGATCACGATCGAGACCATCGCCCGCATGTACGGCATGCCGAGCGAGCGCGCCGCCTCCATCTGTCCCCTGGGCACCGCCTGCAGGCCGGCGCGGAACGTCTCGGCCATGTACGCCGCCGACACGAGGCCGAGGCCCAGGGCCGCCTGGCCGTACACCTCGCCGGGCACGTGGAAGCCGGGGAACGCGAGCGGCAGGCTGCCGATCATCAGGAAGATGACGAGCGCGGGCAGCCCCCGGAAGATCTCGACGTATCCGGCCGCGACCCAGCGGTACGGCGCCACCGACGACTGACGCATCAGCGCCAGCAGCAGGCCGACCACGAAGCCGAAGGCGTACCCGGTGACGGTGTAGATGACCGTGTTCCGCAGGGCGACCGTGAACAGCTGGGGGAGGCCCTTGCCGGCCACGTCGAGGTTGAGGAACGACTCGCGGATCGCGCCCCAGTCGGCCAGGGCGGCCAGGACGACCACGAGGACCACCAGCAGGGCGTACTGGACGCCCCGGCTGATGCGCTGTTTCCGGCGCGGGCTGAGCCCCTTGCGGGGCTCAGCCGGGGAGGATGCCTCCTGCTCGCTCACAGCACTCATGATCCGGCGGCGGGCGACTCGGTTCCGGTCGTGGCCGGGCTCTCACCGGTCGTGGCGCCGTCCGAGGCGCCGCCGGTCGCGGCGCCCGGCTCGGTCCCGAACCACTTCTTGTAGATCGCGTTGTAGGTGCCGTCCGACTTCGCGGCGGCGAGGACCTCGTCGATGACCTTCTTGAGCGCCGTGTTGTCCTTCTTCATGCCGATGCCGTACTGCTCACCGGTGTCGAGGCTGGCGACCTGCTCGAACTTGGCGCCGACCTCGGGCTTCTTCAGCCACGTCAGCACGACCGGGAGGTCCTGCACGATGACGTCCGCCTGGCCGGTCTGCAGGCCGAGCAGCTCCTTGGGGGAGTCGGCGAACTCGATCGGCTCGAAGCCCTTGCCCTTGACGTAGTCGAGACCGGTCGTCGACGCCTGCGCGCCGAGCTTGAGGTTCTTGGCCTTGACGTCGTCGAGCGAGGTGACCCCGCTGCCCTTCTTGGCCATCAGCGCCTGGGTGGCGTCGAAGTACGGCTCCGAGAACAGCAGGTTCTGCTTGCGCTCGTCGGTGATCGTCATGCCGGCGGCGGCCACGTCGCACTTGCGGGAGTTGAGCGCGGCGCCGCTCTTGATCGCCGCGAAGTCGATGTCGACGATGTCCTGCGTCACGCCCAGCTTCTTGGCGACCAGGTCGACGATGTCCACGTCGAACCCGACGACCTTGTCGCCCTGGTTGAACTGGAACGGCTCGTACGGGATGTTCGTACAGGTCGTGATCTTGCCGCCGTTGATGAGGGCGACGGTGTTCGGGCCGGCGGGAGCCGTCGCGGCCGAGTCCGAGCCGCCCGACTCGCCCCCGCAGGCGGTCACCAGGAGGACCGTCGCCAGCGCCGCCGCGCCGATGCCCGCCGCTTGCCGATAAGTGGACCAGGGAGCCACGCGGCCTCCTCGCTCTAGTACGTGAACTGTACAGAGGCGCAGTTTAGGGGCACGTTATGACGCTTTTGTCACAGGGTGAGGTCTCCTGGTAACAGCTGGGACTCCGGAGTCAGGGGTGCATGCCCTCGGTCAGTGTGTTGAACCTCTCCAGCATCCCGGCGAGCAGCCGCACGTCCTCCTCCGGCCAGGCGGCGAGCAGTGTGCGCAGCTGTCCCTGGCGCGCCGCCCGCGCGTCGTGGAGCCGTCTGTGCCCCTCCTCGGTGAGGGCCAGCAGGTGGGCGCGGCCGTCCTCGGGGTCGGGGCTGCGGACGATCAGCCCGAGCTCCTCCAGCACCTTGAGCTGGCGGCTGATCGTCGCCCGGCCCACCCGCAGATAGGCGGCCAGATCGCTGGAGCGCATGGGCGAGCTCTGGTCGATCCGCACGAGCAGGCCGTACGCGCCGGGGTCCAGCTCGGGATGCACCTTGCGTCCCATCCCGGCGGAGAACGCCTGGGAGCGCCGGAGCAGGATGGCGAGCTGCCGCTCGACCGCGCAGTACGCCTCGTGCGCCTCCTGAACCGTCTCCTGTCCCTCCTGGGTCTCGGCCGCGGGCGGCCGGAGAGAGGTCCCCGTCTCCGTCATGGCCTGCCTCCTCCTGACTGCCTGTGGCAGGGTCTACCCGCGCACCGCCTGGATGTCCAGCTCCACTTTCAGCGTCGCCCCGATCAGTGAGATGCCGGCCTGGACGATCTGGTTGTACGTCATCGCGAAATCCTCCCGGCGCAGCTCGGTGACCGCGCGGAAGGCCGCCCGCAGCCCACCCCACAGATCCGGGCCGGTGCCGAGGTACGCGAGGTCGAGATCGACCGGGCGGCTCACGCCGCTCAGCGTCAGCACGCCGTGCACCGTCCACCGGTCCGGGCCCGCCGGCGACAGCCCGGTGCTCCGGTACGTGATGACCGGATGCTCCGGGACGTCGAGGAAGTCCGCCGACCGCAGGTGATCATCGCGCATCTCGTTGCCGGTGTCGATGGACGCCGCCACGATCTCGGCGACGACCGACGACTCCTCCGGCGTCGCGCCCATGTCGATCCGGCCGGAGAACTCGGTGAACCGCCCCTGCACGCTGCTCAGGCCGAGGTGCCGGGCCGTGGCCGACACCTTGGAGTGCGCCGGGTCGATCGTCCACACCCCGGGCGGCGGAAGCTCGGTGCCGCCCTGGCGGGCGAGCACGAGTGTGCCGGCCTCCGCCGCCCCCGAGGCGGTCGCGATCGCGGTGGACGCGGCCGGCGCGTACCCGATCGCGGTCGCGACCACCGTGTAGACGCCCGGGGCCAGCGGGGCGGTGGCGACCTGCCCGTCGGCGTCCGCCTCCGCCCGCGCGACCTGGCGCCCCGCCGTGTCGGTCACGGTGACGATCGCGTGCTGGACGGCCCAGCCGTCCGGGGTCCGGACCGACGCGTGCAGTCCCCGGGGGACCGTCGTGGACATGCTCATTCCGGGTGCCCCAGCCACACGTCGTACGGTTCGTCGCCCTGCCCGTCGAGGTTCAGGGAGTTCGCGACGGGCGGGTAACCGGTCGCGACGACGGTGTAGCGGCCGCCGGTGAGGTCGGTGAAGGCGTACTCGCCGTCCTCACCGGTGGTCACCACGCTCACCACGTTGCCCGCGGCGTCGAGCAGTGTGACCCTGGCGTCCGCCAGCGGCACGCCGTCCCGGACGCGGACCGTGCCGCGCACCCGCGCGCCGGGCAGCAGCACGACGTCCTGCCGGGTCTGCCCGGTGCCGAGCACCTCGATCGGGACCGCGGCCGGGCGGTACGCCGCGCCGCTGACCGTGAGCGTGTAGGTCCCGGCCACCACGCCGGAGAAGGAGAAGCCGCCCTCGGCGTCGGTCGCGCCGGTCGTGACGACCTCGCCGCGCACGTCCGTCACCACGACCATCGCCTCGGCGACCGGCCCGCCGTCGGTGCCGCGCACCGTGCCGACGAGCCGTCCCGAGGCCGCGAGCACCATGTCGAAGTCCACCGGCTGCTCGCCGACGACCAGCGTGGCGACCTGTGGGTCCCGGTCGCCGGCCGACGCGATCAGCACATACGTCCCGCCGCCCGGAGCCGCGAGCGCGTAGCCGCCGTCGTCCCGGGTGACCGTACGGCCGAGCTGGTGACCGCGCACGTCGATCAGCGTGAGCACGGCGCGGCCCACGGGCACGCCGTCCTGGCCGGTCACGAGCCCGCGGATCTCCACACCGCCCTGACCGCTCCGGCCGCCGCCGGTGCCGTACGCCTCGGTCTCCGCGACGCTCGCGTACGGATGCTCGCGCGTGGCGGTGAGGACGGACGGCTCGGGGGCGAAGGGCTGGGTCTCGAGGTGGTGGGGGACGGCGCCGAAGCCGTTGGGCGAGGTCGTGTCGGTCCCGGTTGTGTCTACGCCGACTGTGACGGGCGTCTGCCGGTCGCGCTGGGCGTGGCGGCCGGGTGCGGAGCCGTTCCTTCCGCGGGCGGGCTCCGTCAGGGCGGGCTCGGGCTCCGCCGGAGCCTCGGCCTGGACGGTGTGCGCGCTGGTCCGCAGCGGGACCTCCTTGATGAACAGCACGGCGATCAGCGCGAGGAAGGCGACCGGCGCGGCATAGAGGAACAGGTCGCCGATCCCGTGGCCGTACGCGCCCTCCACGGCGGTCCGGATCGGCGCGGGGAGCGCGGAGAGCTTCGGAATCGTGCCGCTCTCGCCGCCGGTGCCGTCGACGCCGATCGCGGAGAGGTTCTCCTGCAGGTAGGTCCGGACGCGGTTGACCATCACGGCGCCGAGCGCGGAGACGCCGATCGCGCCGCCGAGGGAGCGGAAGAACGCGACGACCGCGCTGCCCGCGCCCAGTTCCTCGGCGCGCACCTGGTTCTGCACGGCGAGCACGAGGTTCTGCTGGCTCATGCCGACGCCCACGCCGACGAGGAACATGAAGACGGCGACGAGCCAGTAGTCGGTGTCGTACCGCAGCGTGCCCATGAGCGCGAAGCCGGCGGTGAGGAAGAACGTGCCGGAGACGAGGAAGACCTTCCAGCGTCCGGTGCGGGTGATGATCTGCCCGGAGACGGTGGAGGAGAGCGCGAGGCCGAGGATCATCGGCAGCGTCATCAGGCCGGCCACGGTGGGGGTCTCGCCGCGGGCGAGCTGGAAGTACTGGCTGAGGAAGGTCGTGCCGCCGAACATGCCCACGCCGACCAGGACGCTGGCGATCACGGCGAGGCTGATCGTACGGACCCGGAACAGGTGCAGCGGGACGATCGGCTCCCTGGCCTTCGTCTCCACCAGCAGGAACAGCGCGGCGAGCACGAGGGCCCCGCCGACCATCGCGCCGGTCTGCCACGACAGCCAGTCGTACTTGGTGCCCGCGAAGGAGACCCAGACCAGCAGCAGCGAGACCGAGGCCGCGATCAGGACCGAGCCGCCCCAGTCGATGCGCACGTCACGCTTGACCACCGGCAGGTGCAGGGTCTTCTGCAGCACGATCAGCGAGATGATCGCGAACGGCACGCCGACGTAGAAGCACCAGCGCCAGCCGAGCCACGAGGTGTCGACGATCAGGCCGCCGATGAGCGGTCCGCCGATCGTGCCGACGGCGAACACCGCGCCGAGGTAACCCGAGTAGCGGCCCCGCTCCCGCGGCGGGATCATCGCCGCCATGATGACCTGGGCGAGGGCGGTCAGGCCGCCGACGCCGAGGCCCTGCACCACCCGCGCCGCGATCAGCATCGAGGGGTTCTGCGAAAGGCCGGCGATCGCCGAGCCGATCACGTACACGGTCAGCCCGAGCTGGATCAGCAACTTCTTGCTGAACAGGTCGGCGAGCTTGCCCCAGATCGGCGTCGAGACCGTGGTCGCGAGCAGCGTCGCGGTGATCACCCACGTGTACGTCGTCTCGTCCGCGTGCAGTTCCGCCGTGATCGTCGGGAGCGCGTTCGCCACGACGGTGGACGACAGAATCGCGACGAACATCCCCAGCATCAGACCCGAGAGCGCCTCCAGGATCTCCCGGTGCGTCATCGCGGGGGCCGCCGCGCCTGGCGGCGTCTCCCTGGTCATCGCGTTCGCCATCAAAGCCCCTCTGCGCTTGAACTTAGTTTCCCTAAGCAATCATACGCTGATCGTTGCTTGGGGCAACCAAGTGGTCATGATGGTGGGGTGTCCAGACACGACAAAGGCCCTGAACCCGCAGGTCAGGGCCTTAGCGCTGGTTTTCGGCTGTGACCGGTATCACCGGTAGTTGACGAACTGGAGGGCGATGTCGAGGTCCTTGCCCTTGAGCAGGGAGATCACCTCCTGGAGCTCGTCCTTCTTCTTGGAGCTGACCCGGAGCTCCTCGCCCTGGATCTGCGCCTTCACGCCCTTAGGGCCCTCGTCCCGGATCAGCTTGGAGATCTTCTTGGCGTTCTCCTGGTCGATGCCCTCCTTGAGGGCCACCACCAGGCGGTACTCCCGGCCGGACGGCTTCGGCTCACCCGCGTCCAGAATCTTGAGGGACAGGTTGCGCTTGACGATCTTCTCCTTGAAGACGTCGAGGACCGCGTTGGCCCGCTCCTCGCTGTTCGCCTTGATCTCGATGTCCTTCTGCCCCGACCAGGAGATGCTCGCGCCCGTGCCCTTGAAGTCGAAGCGGTGCCCGACCTCCTTGACCGTCTGGTTCAGGGCGTTGTCGACCTCCTGCCGGTCGATCTTGCTCACCACGTCGAAACTGCTGTCGGCCATCGGTGTCCGTGTCCTCTCTCCGTTGCCCTTCGAGATTAGTGGGCCCCGCCGGGATCAGAGGTCTTTCCTCATCACGACGCGGGGCGCCACCTCTATGCCGAGCGCCCGTTCGTGCTCGACCAGCGCGCTGAGTCCCGGCCCCCACTCAGAGGGCTGGATGACGCGGAAGCCGCGTCGCGCGTACCAGGGCGCGTTCCACGGCACGTCCCGGAACGTCGTCAGCGTCACCGCCCTGTTTGTTGTTTGCGGGGCGGCGGCAGTCGCGAAGACGGCCTCGAGAAGCCGGGTCCCGATCCCCTGATTGGCGTGGCCGGGATGCACGGCGATCTGCTCAAGGTGCGTCAGGCCGTCGACCACCCCGAGCAGGGCGAACCCCACCGGCGGCCGACCGGCCACGATGACACGCGCGGGATCGTCGCACTCCTCGACAACCGTGGTGCCGGGCGGGAAGACGATGCCGAGCGGCGCGAACATCCCGTCGGCTGCTCGCTCGATCTCTGGGAGGCCCGCGAGGTCCGCCGGCTCGGCCTGTCTGATCACCGTCCCACTATGACCGCCGGTCTGCCGCGCCCGCTCCTGGGTTTCCGGACCCGCCGCTGTCCAGGACCGACCCGGACGGAACCCATGTCACGTGCACCCGGGAAGTCCGCTATTCTTCTACCTGTCGCCGCGGCGAGCGGAAGACACGGCAGGTTGCCCGAGTGGCCAAAGGGAGCGGTCTGTAAAACCGTCGGCTCAGCCTACGCAAGTTCGAACCTTGCACCTGCCACACTAGGCAAAAGAGGCCCGTCACCAGCGCGAACACGGTGACGGGCCTCTTGCTGTGTGTCCGGCTGTCCCCGGCTGGCAACGGCGTTCTACGGCTCGTCGCGGCCAATACGCGGCTAAGTGTTCAGCGCTTCGTGACTTGCAGGATCCGGCGCATGGCCTCGCCTTGCTGCCCGAGCGAGTGGTATCGCAAGCTGGGCGATCTCGGTCGCGCCCGTGAGCACCTCCAGCAGGCCCGAGCCGGGATCGGTGCGCTTGGCGACGACGAGTGTGGGCAGCTCATCAAGGGTGGCCTGGAGCGGCTGGCCGAGCAGTTGGGTGAGACTGTCTGACTGAGACCGCGGCGAATCGCCGTACCAGCTGTCGATCTTCGTTATAGGTGCTCCGAGCGGGGTGAAGTCAGCCGTCTTGCGCCCACGGGCCCAGCTTCTCCGGATTGCGGACCGCCCAGATCCGGGTGACGCGGCCGTCGGCGACGTCGAACGAGGCTACGGTCGTGACGACACCGGCATACTGGGCCACCAGGCCCGGCACACCGTTGACCGACCGCTCCAGGAGTTCGAGCCCCGGAGCCTTGTCGGCGATGGCGACCATGTATTGGGCGATGCGCGCGCCGCCTTCGATCGGGCGCAGGACCGTACCGACCATGCCGCCGCCGTCCGCGATCATCACGGCGGCCGGGTCGAGGAGGTCGACGAGGGCCGCGATGTTCTTCGTCTCCCATGCCTGTTTGACGTGCCGCACCGTGTCGGCCTGCCCGGCCGCCGTCACCGGCGCGTGCGCGACGCCCACCCGTCGCCGGGCGGAGGCCGCCAGCTGCTTGCAGGCCGCAGGGGTCCGGCCGAGGACGCCGGCGATCTCGGTGAAGGGGTAACGGAAGACGTCGTGCAGGACGAACGCCACCCGCTCGGCGGGCGTCATCGACTCCAGGACGACGAGGAAGGCCATGGCCACCGATTCGTCCAGGACCATCTGGTCGGCGGGGTCGGTGCCGTCGCCGTGGTCCCACTCGGCGCGGTCGGGCAGCGGCTCGGGCAGCCACGCGCCGACATAGCGTTCACGCCGGGCCCGCGCCGAGCCGAGCACGTCCAGGCAGATGCGGCCGGTCACCGTCGTGAGCCAGGCGCCAGGGGACACGATCTCCTCCCGCCGACTTGGCGGCAGCGCGTACCAGCGCGTGTAGGCCTCCTGTACGGCGTCCTCGGCCTCGGCCAGTGAACCGAGCAACCGGTAGGCGACATTGATCAGTTGACGCCGCTCACCGGCTATCTCATCGGTGCTCGTCCCAGCCATCCCCATGCTCCCGACCGCTCCTCACCTTACCTTTCGCGGGCCCGCGTCGTCGGGCTGGTGAGACCGTATCGATCTACTGCCCCAGGGGCGGAACAGGGGACCGTGACATGGCCACTCAGGCGACGGCACACAACAGCTTCTCGTTTCTGCGAATCGCGATCACCGTGCAGACCCTGACCATCTTCTTTCAGGCGGTCTCGGCCGGACTGCTGCTGACCTCGTCCTACGGAGAGACGCTGCACAGTGTCGGAGCGCGCGTGATGTACGGGGCGTCGCTGCTGTACGTGCTCGCTGCGGTGCTGGCGTGGAGGATGGGCGGCGGCTCGCCCCGGCCCGTCTGGCACGCATCCGGTTTCCTCGTCCTCGCCTCCGTTCAGGTCGCGCTCGGCATCGCGCACGTACCGTCGGTCCATCTCCCCCTTGGCGTCCTCATGTTCGGGTTGAGCGTGCTGGCGCTGGTGCGGCGCTGAGGTCCGATACGGAGCACAACGGGATCACTGAGGTCCTGCTCGACTTCCTCGCGCTGGCGCGCACTGCCGAGCCAGCCGGTCAGTCGAGCCGGATGTGCTTGATCCCTGTCCAGGCCCGGCGGAGGCGCCCTCGTAGTGCGTTGTCCGTGTTCGGGGTCAGGGTCAGTCCGGCCGAGGCGGCGATGTGGTCGGCGACCTGCGGGATCGTGAGGCGGTCGGTCCATACATGCTCGGCGAACTCCTCCTCGCGCAGGCGCTCTAGGCAGAGGTCGAGTTTCGCTACGGCGAAGCTCTCCCGGCGCAAAGGGGCGTCCTTTCCTCTGACGAACTGCACAACATGCCCGAAAGCGCGCTCACGTAGCCGTCGCAGTACCGTTTCGCGTTCGGCCAGTAGCGCGAAGTGCCGGACGTCATGGCCGCGCTCTCTGAGCCGGCCGATGGTCTCTTGGAAGTAGGTTGGCTCCACGATCGTCATCGGTGCGATCACCGTGCCGTCGTGCTTGGCGAGGGCCAGGTCCAGCACCTCGTACACACCTTGCCGCCAGGCCGGAAGGTCCTGGAAGTCTCCCCGCAGAAGCGGGGGCATCATCCGACGTAGGCCGAAGCCGACGTGTTCGGGGTCGCAGATGACGCTGCCGGGTAGCCTCCGCTGGATCTCGTGCGCGGTCTGCGTCTTGCCGCCGCCGAAGGGGCCATTGATCCATAGGAGCACGAACAGACCCTACGGAAACTCAGGCCCGGCGTCGTCTTCCCGCGGCGCAGCCCTGTGTGGTGATTCGGACGGGGGGACGGCGGTCGGCCGCCTGGGGAGAGGCGACCTGGGCGGGGGTGGGCCGCCGAGAAGGCTGTACGTCGTCCCGGCCGGTGCGCCGTTCTAAGGAACCTTTAAAGGTGGCTGAAACCACGCCAGAGGCCGCGATGTTTGTGTCGTCTCCACGGCGCCGGTTCTCGTCCGGCGCTCCGTGGACGAAAGGCATCACGATGATGAAACGCACACGGCTGGTCCTGGCCACGGCAACGCTCGCCACGCTGGCCGCGACCGGTACGGCCGCGGCGGCCGATCCTGCCCCGGCATCCGGCGCCGCGAGATCCGACACCGCGACGGTCAAGGTAGAAGGGAAATCCAGGGCGGGCGCGAAGGCCGATCTGGCCGCGATCGCGGCGAAGCTGGGGGTGACGGCTGATCGGCTAGACGCCGCGTTGGTCGCGGCCAAGATGTCGCTGGCCAAGTCGGACGGTGTTAGGCCGGAGGCGTTCGTCGAGGCGGTCGCGGCCGATCTGGGGCTGCCGGTCGCGCGGGTCCAGGAGGCTCTGCGGCCGATCGTCGCCGAGCCCGCGCCGGGTGACGACCACCGGGGCAAGCTGGACGGTATGGACAAGAAGGCCCCGGACGGCCGGCAGGACTCGTCAGGCAAGCCCGGAGCGGGTGTGGAGGCCGATCTGGGCGCGATCGCGGCGAAGCTGGGGGTGACGGCTGAGCGGCTCGACGCCGCGCTGGTCGCGGCCAAGATGTCGCTGGCCAAGTCGGCCGATGTCACGCCGGACGCCTTCGTCGAGGCGGTCGCGGCGAAGCTGGGGCTGCCGGTCTCTCAGGTCCAGGACGCTCTGCGGCCGTTGATCGCCGAGCCCGCGCCGGGCGACGACCACCGGGACAAGCTGGACGGCATGGACAAGAAGGCCCCGGACGGCCGGCAGGACTCGCCGTTCACCACCGACGCCGCGGCGGCGTCTCTGGCCGCGGCGCTCGGTGTCGACCAGGCCAAGGCCAAGGCCGCTCTGGCCACTCTGGTGACGTTGGGCAGAGTCGATGTCACGTCCAAGACCTTCGGTGACATCGCCGCCTCGCTCGGGGTCGGCTCCGACCGGCTCGATGCCGCGTTGAGCGATCTGAAGCGGTCACTGAGCAAGGGCTGACGGCCACCGCGTCTCACACGGCTTCAGGATCGACGGCGAGGATGGGCGACCATGCGGATACTTGTGGTGGACGACGACCCGGCCGTGCGGCGGTCTTTGGAGCACGCGTTGCGCCGGGACGGCTACGACGTGTCGTCCGCCGCTGACGGGGCGTCCGCACTCGCCGAGCACGGCGTGTTCCGCCCGGACGCGGTGGTTCTCGACGTCCTCATGCCCGAACCGAACGGGCTGGAGGTGTGCCGGATGCTGCGTTCGGGCGGGCACGACACTCCGATCCTGATGCTCACGGCCCGGGACCTGGTCACCGACCGGGTCGCCGGGCTCGACGCCGGTGCCGACGATTACCTGGCCAAGCCGTTCGCCTTGGAGGAGCTGCGGGCCCGGCTCAGAGCCCTGCTCCGGCGCAGCGGCGCCAGGGCCGAGGTGCTGCGTTTCGCCGACGTCGAGCTGGACGTGAGCGGCTGCAGGGCCGAGCGCGCCGGTCGGCGCCTGGACCTGACCAAGACGGAGCTGTCCCTGCTGGAGCTGTTCCTGCGCAATCCCGGCCGGGTGCTGAGCCGGACCCAGATCTTCGAGTCCGTCTGGGGTTACGACTTCGGCCCGGAGTCGAACGCACTGTGGGTCTACGTCAGCTACCTGCGAAGCAAACTCGAATCGGACGGCGGCAGCAGATTGATCCAGACGGTGCGCGGCCTTGGGTATGTCCTGCGCGAGGAGCCGTGAACCTGCGCACCCGGCTGGCCATCGCCGGCGGTTCCGTGGTCGCGGGCGCCCTGGTGCTCGTGTCGGTGGTCCTGTATCCGGCGGTGAACGCCAACCTCCGTGGCCAGATCGACAACACGCTGGTCGTGGCCGCCGGCCAGGCGCCGAACGTGGCCGCGGCGATCAAGGCCAAGTTCAGGGACGTCAACGGGGAGCCGGGCTTCCCGACTGTTCCGCTGGGGATCGGGAGCACCCAGCTGCAGATCGTGCCGGAGCCTGTCCGGATCGGGCCGTCGACGGAGTTCGTCGACATCACCGCTCGCGACGTCGCCGTCGCGGACGGCATCGAGGGCGCCTACTTCCGTGACGCGGTCTACAACGGCGTCGTCTACCGCGTCTACACCGCCCAGTTGCCCGACTCACCGGGGACGCTCGTGCGCACGGCCATCCCGGAGTCCGATCCCGCACCCACGCTACGCGAGCTCGCCTGGCTGCTCGCCGGCTCGACGGTGGCCGCCGGACTTCTCGCGGCGCTGGCCTCACGCCTGGCGGCACGCCGCGTCCTCCGCCCGGTGCACCAGCTCACCGAGACGGTCGAACTGATCCGTACGACCGGCGACCTGTCCATAGCGATTCCCGCGGACAGCCGGGATGAGATCGGCCGGCTCGGCGCCGCGTTCGCGGCGATGACCGCCGCCCTGGACGAGTCGGTCGGCGCCCAGCGCCGTCTGGTGGCCGACGCTTCGCACGAACTGCGCACACCGCTGACGAGCCTGACGGTGAACCTTGAACTGCTGGCGGAGAACCCGGCCGACGCGCAGGCCCCGCTCCTCGCCGCCGAAGCGCTCGGCCAGGCCGGCGAACTCACGACGCTGGTCAACGACCTGGTCGACCTGGCCCGCTACGGCCAGGCGCCGTACCACACCGAAGACGTCCGCCTCGACCTCGTCGCCGAGCGCGTCGCGGCCCGCGTGGCGCGCCGGGCGCCACAGATCGAATTCGAGCTGGCCTGCGCGCCCACTCTCGTCCACGGAGACCCCGACGCCCTGGAACGCGCCGTCGCGAACCTCGTCGACAACGCCGTGAAATGGAGCCCGTCCGACGGCCGGGTGAGGATCAGCGTCAGGGCGGGGACCCTCGAGGTCGCGGATACCGGCCCAGGAATCCCGGACAGCGACCTCGAATTCGTCTTCGACCGCTTCTACCGCTCTCCGGCGGCCCGCGCGCATCCTGGCTCCGGACTGGGCCTGGCCATCGTCCGGCAGGTCGCCGAGGCCCATGGCGGGACGGCCGAAGCCGTGCCGTGTCGAAGCGGCGCGTTACTGCGTCTCGTGCTGCCGACGTGCGTCGAACACAGGGAACCCTAGCTACATCGCCTCACGCGTGGTCGAGCTCCGTTCGACAGGCGAGTACGAAAGCCTTCCGTGCTTCCTGTGTCTTGTGCAGAGCGTCAAAAGCTCGGTCTTCGTCCAGCTCTCCGCGCCCGTTCAGGACAGGTTCGAGGATCACATCGAGCTGAGCATGCGCCGCGTACAGCTCCTTACCCTTGAGCGCCGGCTCGAGTCGGCCATCCAGCTCGAGTACGGCGTAGACGCGCCTGAGCTCGGCGACCTGGGCAACGGCGAGCTGGAGACTCCCGGCTTCTGCCTCTGTCGGGTCTCGTGTCACCCATGCCCCAAGTCCGATGTCGGTGAGCACTCGACTCATTCGCTGAGTCATGACATCTGAAGCCGACAAGAAACTGGCGTAGGTCGCACGTCGGAGACCGTCAAGGGCTGCCTCGTGCTGGCGCCTCAACTGCACTCTTTCCCGGACCGCAGTTCCATACAAGGTCAGTCCGACGCCCGCGAGTGCCGACCCTGGAGCTATGAGCATGTCCCATGAAAAGGCCATGCCGATGTGACGTCGCCTGCGCCGTTCGGGTTCACACCGCACACCGGGCGGCCGGCCGCCCGAACCCCTAAAGCCTGAGTTCGCTGGGACTCGCCGGTCGCGTGACCTGGCGGGCCGTCTCGCGGTGGTAGGCGACGTGCGTGACGCTGATCGTGTGCTGCGGTGCGAGGCGCAGATCGCCTGTGATCTGGCCGATCACCTCGTCGAAGACCTGCAGATCGTCGGTGAGGGTGAGGGCGCCGCGGTCGAAGAGAACGTGATCGTTCGGGCAGAGGCAGAGGATGTTGCCCGGCTCGTCGGGGCCGTTGTGCGGCTGGCCGATCGGGCGGATGTGGGCGCCCTCGGCGTACGAGCCGTTGGGCAGGCGCAGTCGTACGCCGCAGATCTGGCAGTGGTGTCCGTGTAAGTCCTTGATCTGCTGGGCCAGGGCCGAATCGCGGATCATCCGCATTGTGGTGGACTGCCGTCGTCGCGGGGCCGGAGATCCTTGGTTCAGGGGCACCTCGGCGTCAGAGGTGCCCGACAGGCCTACCGCGATGAGCAGCTCGTCGTGGTCGGCGTCCTGGAAGTACTTCTCCAGAAGGCGCAGCACGATCTGCGCGCGCACGTCCGGGTGCCGGCTCACGATGGTGTGGACCCACGGGCGTAAGCCTCCGGTAGGCGCATGGCTGTTCATCCATCGCTGAGCACTGCTCGTGCTCGCCCTGGGAGGGATATCGGACGCGTCCAGATCCCACAGCTCGTCGTGGTACAGCCGCAGGACCGGGAACTCGGGATTCGGTTGGTCGTCGGCATGGCCGAACTTCTCGATGAGTGAGGAGATCTCGGCACTTGTCCGTGCCCAGGCCTCCAGGCGCGGCTCTGCCTGCGCGGCTCGTCCGAGCGCCCATAGCAGTGTCAGCGGCTGGTGTCTGCGGGGCCTGCCGGCCGATCTCGACGTGTCCGTACGGAGGGAGCCGATCTTCAGGACCAGGCTCTCGATCGTGTGCTCGCCCAGCGACAGCCCGGGGGCGTCGACCTCGAAGCCGAGCCGGACGAGCTGGCGGGCCACGCTTTCCCTGCCCCCGGAGAACTCGTCAGGCCGAAGTGGTCGCCCGTCGACGCCCCGGTGGGCGACTCCCGCGATGGCCTTCGAGTCGTAGCGTCGATCCCCGTGGACGAGGAGATATCCGCGTGCCCGCCCGTATCCGTACGTGTCCAGGAAACCGTCCCGGCCCATGGCGTCGCACTCTGCGATAGCAGCGAGAATCATTTCACGACGAAGATCAGATAGTCCCACGTCGAGATCTTATGGGGCGATTTATCGCGACCGGCTTCCTCTGGCAGCGAGGGTGATCACACCGCGGAGAGTTCCCCGCTGGGGGCATTTGCTCGACTGTGGCGCGCTATCGGCTCATACTTCCCTCGGTTCCTTCTCCTGAAGAGGTGGTCGATGTACGGGCTCGGACTGGCGGAACTGGTACTGGTCGTGTTCGAGGTGGCCGTACTTTTCGCCGTCGTCTACTTCGCGGTCCGGCTCGCGCTGCGGCACGACCGGAAGAAGAACGGCGGTCGGTGAGCCGCCGGCGACGGGTTGGGCACCCGAGGGCCCCCGCGTCGAACCCCGGGTCGGTGCAGCCGGGTCACCGCCCACAATCGCATCTGATGCTTCGACGCTGTAGGCGGTGACCTGGGCCGCGCCGCCGCTACGGCACCTGTCGCAGGACGTAGCTGCCGCCGGTGACGGCGTGGATCAAGCCGTCCTTGGGGCAGCGGCCGGAGCCGCCGGGGGTGTTGCCGTCGAAGAACATGCCGGCGCACTTGTAGCACCAGCGCCACTGCTCCTGGCCGCCGGGGGAGTCGCGGTTGCCGACGTCCTCGATCAGGTAGTACGACGAGATGGTCGGGTAGGGGCCGATCGGCGTGTGGCCCGTGGCGCCCCGGTTGGGGCAGTACCCGAGAGTGGGGTTGCCGCCGTACCAGAGGCCCTGGCAGGCGCCGCACCAGCGCCAGTTGCCCTGGCCCCGGCCGCCGTCCTCGACGGTCTTCAGGATGTAGTTTCCGCTGCCGTTGCTGTGATGACCGCCGTCGAAGACGTTCCCCGCGGGGCACGTGCCCCGTGTCCCGTTCAGCGAGTACCAAAGGCCGCTGCAGCGTTCGCACCAGCGCCACCCCGCCTGGGCGGCCAGCGCCGGGGCCGACGTCGCGACGGCGAGCGCGGCGCTCGCGCCGAGGAGCAGCGGCGCGCTCGCCGCCATGCGCAGCACCGCCCTGCGGGACGGCTGTCCGGTCGTGCCTGTCATGAGCGTCCTCCATTCCGATTGGACGCCCCGACTATCAGGCGAGAGCCGGCGGCCCTGGAAGGTGTCCGGCCTGATCCGTACAAGCCCGTACAGGCCGGTAACCCTCGAAGCCGCGCGACGGACTACATAAGGAGACCGTTTCCCTAAGGAGGCGCGGCGGTGGCTCAGGACGCGGCGGGACCGGACCCGGGCCGGATCCGTGACCGGGAGGGCTTCGCCAGGGAACTCACCATGCTCCGCGAGCGGGCCGGGCTGACCGTACGGCAGGTCGCGGCGCGGGCGGGCAGCCCCGGCGCGCACAGCACGATCGGGGACTGGTTCGCCGGTCGCGGCCTGCCCTCACTGGCCCTGCGGCAGTTGTTCGAGCGGGTGGTGACGGTCTGCGGCGCGGCCGAGGTCACCGCCTGGGTGGACGCCTGGCAGCGCGTACGGCGGGGACGGTCGCGCAGGCGAGAAGGCGTCGAGCCGTACCGGGGGCTGGCGGGCTTCGAGGCCGAGCACGCCGCGTGGTTCTTCGGCCGGGACGCCCTGACCGAGCGCCTCCTGCACGCGGTCACCGAACTGGACGGCACCGAACTCGACGGCACCGGACCGGACGGCGGCGGGCTGCGGCTGGTGGTCGGGGCCTCCGGCGCGGGCAAGTCGTCGCTGCTGCGGGCCGGGCTGGCCGCGGCGCTGCGCGAGCGGGGACGTGCCGTCACCGTCTGCACTCCGGCCTCGCGTCCCGTCATCACCGCCCGGCCGGGTGAGGTTCTCATCGTCGACCAGTTCGAGGAGATCTTCACGACTTCCCGGGAGCCGACCTCCCACGAGCCGGGGCAGGCGGCGTTCGTGGACGCGCTGGTGCGGGCCGCGGCCGGCGGCGCCGTCGTGGTGATCGGCCTGCGCGCCGACTTCTACGGCCACCTGCTCCGGTTTCCGGATCTGGCGGCCGTCGCGCAACACGGTCAGGTGGCCGTCGGTCCCATGACCAGGGACGAACTGCGCGACGCCATCGTGGAACCGGCGCGCAAGGCCGGCCTGGCCATCGAGGACGCCCTGGTCGAACTGCTGCTCCGCGAAGCCGGCCGGGCCCACGACGCCGGGGTCCTGCCCCTGCTGTCGCACGCGCTCTACGCCACCTGGCTGAACGACCAGGGCCACGGCCTGACCGTGGCCGGCTACCAGGAGGCGGGTGGCATCGAGGGCGCCGTGGCCGCCAGCGCCACCGAGATCTACGACGAGCTTCCCCCCGAGCGGCGTGAACTGGCGCGACGGCTGTTCCTGCATCTCGTGCACGTCTCCGCCGACGCCGCCGACACCCGCCGCAGGGTCTCCTCGGCCGATCTGCCGTCCGCCGGGCCGGCCATGACCGAGGTGCTGCACCGGTTCGCCGACCAGCGCCTTCTCACCCTGGACCACGACACCGTGGAGATCACGCACGAGGCGCTGCTGTCCGCCTGGCCCCTGCTCGCCGACTGGCTGGCCGCCGACCGCGCCGCTCTGCTGCTCGGCCGCCGGTTCGCCGCCGACGCCCAGGCCTGGCGGCACGAGCGGAGCGATCCCGACGTGCTGTACCGGGGCGCGCGGCTGCTCGCCGCGCAGGAGTGGGCGCAGCGGCATCCCTCCGACGTGACGCCGACCATGGCCGACTTCCTGCGGGCCTCGGGCCGCCAGGTGCGCCGCCGCACCCGCCGCCTCTACCAGACCATCGCCGCCCTGGTGGCGCTGGTGGTCGTCGCCGCCGTCGCCGCCGTCACCGCGTCGCAGGCCCAGCGCACCGCCGTCCGCCAGCGTGACCAGGCCCTCTCCCGCAGGCTCGCGGGCGACGCCATCGCCCTGCGCGGGACCAACCCCGCGCTGTCCGCACAGCTGGGCCTGGCCGCCTACCGCCTGGCCGACACCCCCGAGGCGCGCGGCAGCGTCCTGTCGGCGCCGGCCGTGCCGTACGCGACCCGGCTGACCGCGCACCGCGCCCCGGCGTACGCCACGGCCTTCACCCCCGACGGCCGCACCCTCGCCACGGCGGGCCTCGACCGCACCGTACGCCTGTGGAACGTCTCCGACCCGCACCGACCCGCGGCCCTCTCCGTCATCGGCGGCTCCGGCGAGGTGATGTCGGCCGCGTTCCGGCCCGACGGGCGGGTCCTGGCCACCTCCGGGGCCGATCACACCGCGCGGCTCTGGGACGTGGCCGACGTCCGCCGGCCGCGTCCCCTCGCCGTGCTCGAAGGACACACCGACGCGGTGCGTACGGTGGCCTTCGACCCGCGGGGCCGCCTGCTGGCGACGGCGAGCTACGACCGTACGGTCGGGTTGTGGGACGTGTCCGACCCGGGCCGGGCGGTACGGATCGCCACGCTCACCGGCTACTCCGAAGGGCTCACCTCGGCGGTCTTCTCACCGGACGGAAACGTCCTGGTCACCACCTCGGCCGATGCGGTCGTACGGGTCTGGGACGTCGGCGATCCGCGACACCCGCGCGCTCTGCCCAGCCTGAAGGGCCACACCGACCGCGTGCTGTGCGCCGCGTTCACCTCCGACGGGCGCGTCCTCGCCACGGGCGGGTTCGACAACACCGTCTGGCTGTGGGACCTGCGCCGCCCCGGCCGGCCACGGCCGCTCGGGGTGCTGACCGGACACCAGAACGGCATCGTCTCCCTGGCCTTCGCCCCCGGCGGACGGATCCTGGCCTCCGGCAGCTACGACCGCACCGCCCGCGTGTGGGACGTGACCGACCCCGCGTTCCCGAGCGAGCCCCTCGTCCTCAGCGGCCACGCCGACGTCGTCTACTCGGTGGCGTTCAGCCCCGACGGCCGGAGCCTGGCCACCGCGGGCAAGGACACCACCGTACGGCTGTGGGACATGCGGACCTCCGTGCTGAGCGGGCACAGCAGCCCCGTCCAGTCGCTCGCCGCGAGCCCCGACGGCCGCCTTCTCGTGGCTGGCGGCTATCGCACCGCCCGCGTCTGGGACCTCGCCGCCCCGGGCGGGCCCGCGCCGCTCGCCACGTTGACCGGCCACACCGACAACATCACGGCGGCCGCCTTCCACCCCGGAGGGCGGCTGCTCGCGACCGGCGGGCAGGACCGCACGATCCGCCTGTGGGACCTGTCCGACCCGGGCCGCCCGCTGAGCCTCGCCGTGCTGAGCCGCCACGAGGCCAACGTGACCTCGGTCGCCTTCGGCCCCGGCGGCGACCTGCTGGCCGGCGCGAGCGCCGACGGCACGATCGACCTGTGGCGAGTCTCCGGCCTGCGCCGCCCGGCCCACCTCACCACGCTCGGCGGCAGCGGCGGCTCCGTCGACACGATCACCTTCGTGCGAAGCGGCCCGGACGGCCTGCTCCTCGCCGGCGCGGGCGCCGACGCCGTCATCCGGCTGTGGCGGGTCGCCGGCCCGGGCGGCCCACACGACCCGGTGACTCTGAGAGGACACACCGGCGCCGTCACCCGTCTCGCCGTCTCCCTGGACGGCCGTACCCTCGCCAGCGCCGGCCTGGACGGCAGTGTGCGGTTGTGGGATCTGACCGGTCCGGGCGGCGCCCGGGCCGTGGCCACGCTCACCGGTCACGCCGACGCCGTCACGGGGGCCGCCTTCAGCCCGGACGGCCGCACCCTCGCCACCGGCAGCCTGGACGGCAGCGTGCGGCTGTGGGATCTGACCGGTCCGGGCGGCGCCCGGGTCGTCGCCACGCTCACCGGCCACGACGGCCGGGTCCAGACCCTCGTCTACGTCCCCGGCGGCCGCGTCGTCGCCACCGGCGGAGAGGACACGACCGTACGCCTGTGGGACGTCGACGCCGGACACGCGGCCCGGAGGATCTGCGCCCTCGCCCACCCGCCCGTCACCCCCGCCGAGTGGGCCGTCTACCTCCCCGCCGACCTGCCCTTCCGTCCTCCGTGCTGAGCCGTCAGGCGACGTTGTAGAAGGGGACGTATCCGGCGCAGCTCGAGGTCGTCAGCCGCTTGAGGGACGAGATCTTGTCGTTGAACTTCCACGGCGACGACCCGAGGGTCTCGACCCACTCTCCCGGCCTGATGCAGAAATGCCGGTCCTGGTAGTCGCGGTCGTCGTACAGGACCCAGGCGAAGACGTCGCTGTTCTTCACGGAGCTGGCCACGTCGTTCTCCCACCACCCGTACAGTGCCACGCGGCTGGTGGTGTAGGCGTGGGGGTAACCCTTGTAGCCGGAGTCCTCGTACAGGGTGATCCCGACCCAGCCGGCGTGGGCCGGCGCCACGTTGACGCCGATCGCGGCGGTGGCGAGCGCTGCCGTGGCGAGCAGGGTCCTGAGCGTTCTTCTCACGTTTCCTCCTGTGCGGTGCATGGGAGGAGCGTGTCAGCCGCCTCTTGGCGCCCACCTGTACCGGCACTTGGCGTCCACTCGTACGGCGGTTGCCGACCGCTGGACAGTCGGGCCGGACAGCGAGAGCCCGGCGGACGTGGCGCATCCGCCGGGCCCCTCGGAGAGGACCTACTGAACGGTGATCTTGTCGACCTCGACCGTGATGCCCTTCACCTGGGGGGTGGAGGTGGCGGTCGTGACCGTGCCGGTGCCCGGGGACACGCCCTTCACGGTGAAGGAGTAGTTCAGCGTGCCGCCGGGGGCGCCCGGCGTGCTGGTGACGCGGTAGTCCTGCGTCGGCGGGCCGCTGATCTGGGTGCCCGCGGTGCCCTCGACGTTCTCGGCGCCGACGGTCAGGCCGTAGGCCGCACCCGGGTCACCGGGCAGGTTGCCCGGGTCGTAGGTGTACGAGATGTCCTCGGCGCCGTTGAGCCCGATCCACTGCTGGAAGGTCTTCAGGCTGCTCGTGCCGTACAGGTTGACTCTCCACTCGATGACCAGCCACCTGTTCACCCCGTCGCTCAGGGTGGCGGCGTAGACGCCGGGCGTCCCCTCGCCGTTCAGGTCCGTCCAGTACGGCGCGAGCACGCCGTTCGGCGGAGTGGTGTCGGGGAGCGTCTGCGGGGCGAACTGGATGTCCGCCGAGCCGTTCGTGCCGCCCGCGACCGTGTAGCCGTTGGAGACGATGCCGATCCTGGTGAACGTACGGCCCGCGTAGGTGAACGCCGGGACGGTGAGGTTCAGCGCCTCCTCGTCGCCGATGGGCGTCGGGGTGATACCGAAGGCCGAGAGCGGCAGATAACCGGCCGGGCTCTCACCCGGGGCGATGACCGGCTTGTCCGGCTGCCTCCCCGCCAGCGTCTTCTTGGTCGTCACGATCTGGCTGCCGACCTGGGTCGCGCCGGTGACGCCGGTGAGCCGCAGCTTGGCGTCCAGCGTGCTGAGCGCGGTGACGTCGGTGTCCTCCAGGGTGGTGTTCTGCACCGAGACGGTGCAGGTGGACTGCCCGGTGTTCCTGGCGATCGCGCTCGGCGTGCAGGTCTGGTCGATCGGGACCGTGCCCTCGCGCCGGTAGAAGGCCACCGGCAGGTGCTGCTCCCGGCCGCCGCCGACCTGCTTGAGGTTCACCTGGCCGAAGTACTGCCCCTCGGGCAGGTCCGGCGCGGCGATCAGGATGGTGACCTTCTGGCTCTTGCCCGGCTTCACCGTGAACAGCGGCGGCAGCACGGTGATGCTCGCCCCGCTGACGGTGGTACCCAGCGCCGTGTACGTGAGCGTCTTGGTGGTCGCGTTGACGAACGTACGCTTCGCGCTGATCACGCCCGGCATGACGGGCGCGTTCACCGACGGCAGGTTGAGGTCGATCCGGTTCAGCGGGTCGGTGGCCGAGGCGGCGTAGTTCACCGCGGTCTCGTCCAGGGTCAGGCCCGTGTCGCCCGCCTTGCTCAGGTCGATGCGCCCGCCGCCGTAGTCGAACGGGTCGGCCTGGGTGGTCCGGTCCTCCTTGGTGACCTTCGTCGTCGCGGTGGTCTCCAGGGCCGACTTGACCTGGCCGGGGGTCCAGTCCGGGTGCAGCGCGAACAGGAGCGCGCCGGCGCCCGCGACGTGCGGCGACGACATCGAGGTCCCGGCGATGACCTGGTACAGGTTGCCCGCGGGACCTTCCAGCGGCGAGTCGGGGGTCGGGGTCATGCCCGCCAGGATGTGCAGGCCGGGCGCGGTGACGTCCGGCTTGAGGAAGTCGCCGCCGGGGCCGCGCGAGGAGAACGACGTCATCACGTCGCCCTGCCAGGTGGCCTTCGTCCCCTGGGTGAAGGTCGCCGTCGCACCGGGGTGGGAGCTCAGCCAGCTCAGCAGGACGTCGGTCTCCGGCTTGTCGATGTGCACCGTCGGCAGCCAGTGGTTGTCGGTCATGACGTCCTGCGGCGTGGCGTTGTAAAGGATCATCCCCGCGGCGCCGCCCTGCTTCACCGCGAAGCCCTTGAGCACCCGGTTCGGGCCGCGCTGGCAGGCGACGATCTTCCCGGAGAACAGCCCCGGAGGTGCCGGGTTGAGGCACAGCGGGTCGCTGTACGGCGGGGCAGAGGCGAGCACCACGGGCAGCGGCGAGGAGACGCCCGCCGTGACCGACGCACCCTTGATCGACGGCCCGCCGGTCAGCGTGATCGTCGACTGGAAGGTGCGGCTCTGCGTCGAGGCCGCCACGGTGGTCACCCACGGGCCGCGGTGGTCCGTCGTGGCGGCGCCCGGCCCGGAGTTGCCCGCCGAGGCCGACACGAACACACCCGCGGCGTACGCGTCCAGGAACGCGAGCTCGACCGCGTCGCTGTAGGGGTCGGCGCCGCCGCCGATCGAGAAGTTGATGACCCGTACGCCGTCGGCGATGGCCTGCGCCACCGCGGCCACCGAGTCGGACTGGTAGCAGCCCTCCTCGCCGCAGACCTTGTAGACCGCGACGTGCGCGGCCGGCGCGATGCCGTGGATCGCGCCGCGGTCGATGCCGAGCGGGTTGGCGTGGTCGACCGGCCCGCCCGCCGAGGTGGTGGCGGTGTGCGTCCCGTGGCCGCCGCTGTCACGGGCGCTGTCCGGGTACACCTCCCCGCCCACGATCGCGTTGTACGTCGCGAGGAACGGCTGGCCGGAGATCAGCTTGCGGTTGCACGTGAAGGGGTCGGCGGCCGGGGTCAGCGGGTTGTCGCCGAAGTTGCAGGTGCGCGGCGTGCCGTCGGCCTTGGGCGGGGGAGCGGGCAGCGTGCCGGGGTCCGCGAACGACGGGTGCTCCGGCCACGCGCCGGTGTCCAGGATGCCGACGATGACGCCCTTGCCCGACGACTTCATCCCGCCGAGCTGGTTGTAGACGGTCGGCGCGCCGATGAACTCCGCGCTGGAGTCGGTGAGCGGCTGCTCCACCCTGTCCTTCTGCACGGCCGCCACACCGGGCAGCTTGAGCAGGTCGGCGGCCTTGTTCGCGGGCAGCGTGAGGGCGACGCCGCCGTACACCGTGCGGAGCTTCTGTCCCACCCGGACGCCGGGGATCTTCCTGCCGAGCTCGCCGAGGAAGGAGTTCTCGACGTTCTCGATGTGCTTCTGGTATTTCGCCGAGTCGCCGCTCTTGACGTTCAGCGCCTTGCCGGTGACGGACGGGCTCGTGCCGGGGAGCCCCGGCAGGCCGCCCTTGTAGGCCGCCAGCGAGTCGTAGTCGAGCTTGACCACGACGGTCGTCGGCTCCGCCGACTGTGATCTGAGCAGCTCGGGGTCGCTCTTCGCGAGCTTCCCGGAGGGCGACTTGGCGCCCTGGACGTGCTCGGCGTCCGTCAGCGCCGTGGCGGTCCAGGACCGCGAGGGGCTCGGGCTCGGGTCCGCGGCGGCGGAACCCGCCGGGGCCATCGCCGGTATGAGGGCAAGACCGGCGACGAGCGCCGTCGTACGTAACGCCGTCCTGGGTAATAGGGCGGACGGGGGCTTCCTCGACACGACACCTCCATGGGGACCTGTGAGGCCTCGTCACCCAAGGACCCGCGTCGGCGCCCGGAGGCGCCCGAAGGCATGGAGGAACGCGCCGCCGCCCACTGGGCGTGGAGGGGCACGGCCCTCCCCATGGGCGACGAGCGAACGGCCACCGAGGGCGGGCGGCCGAACCTGTCAGGGAGTCTAACTTCGGATCGTTTGCCAGGCTAGATCGTTCCATTCCGCGCTTTTTCATGCTTCTATAGACGGCCTTGGCATGCTCCAATTCCCTTTGATGAATTAGTGGAAATCGGTCAGACGGCCGATTACGCCGGAATCGAGCACGATCAGCGCGCCTATCACGATGAACACGATCGGGACGAGCCAGTGCCCGAATCGTTCGGCGAACTCGATGATCTTCTTGTGGGAGCCCAGCCAGGACGCCGCCGCGCACCAGACCGCGACCAGGACGGCGAAGACGGCGATGGTGAGCAGGGTGGCCGCCGGACCGATGGAGCGGAACAGGGGAGTGTAGACGGAGACGTTGTCCGCGCCGTTGGCGACGGTGACGCCCGCGACGGAGAGGACCCCCGTGGCCACTGCGGGCGCGGGGTCGTCGTCCCCGCCGGACGACCGCACCGCCGCGACCAGGCCGCGTACGCCGAGGGCGAGCGGGACCAGGCCGAGCAGGCCTGCCCACTGGTCCGGCACGACGGCGAGGCCGAGGGCGGCGACGCCCGACACGGCGACGAGCGCCGCGATCCCGGCGTACTGCCCCGTCACGATCTGCCAGGGACGGGGCCGGCCCTGGGCGCGGGCCGACAGGAACAGCACGGTCAGGATGACGACGTCGTCGACGTTGGTGCCCGCGAAGACCGCGAGGGCGGTGCCGAGCGTGGCCGGAACGCCGCTCACACCCGATGCCGCCCGGTCAGCGACCCCTTGAACCGGGAGGGCCTCCGAACGAGGAGAAGCGCCCCCGCCAGTCCGGCGACGGCGGCGACGACACTGGTGATCAGGATGACGTCCCCTGAGTTTCCCGCCGGCTCGCTCACGGGTTTCGCGGAGGAGGCGAGCGCGGGAGCGTGTGAATAGATCAGGTCGACGAACGCCTTCGCGTCGGCCTGAGGGTCATCGGAGGACCTGACGCCCTCCTTGTTCAGGCGGTCCATCGCCGGCTCCAGGGCCGACCTGAGCGCGGAGCCGGCCCCGACGACGATTCTCCGTTCCGGAAGCAGGTCGTCGAGGGCCTCCGAAGGGGTGTAGCCATCCGCCTCGACGTCACCGGGGACGATGGCGGCTTCCGCTTTTCCGTCGATCAGCTGGTTTTTCAGCTCCTCGTACGGTTTGCGGATGATAAGCAGCCCCTTGTGATGTTTGAGGATTTGATCCTCCACATCCTGGCCGAATCCCTCGCTGACGAGAATCTGCCCGGGAAAGCCCTCCTGGTCGTCCCGCACGATCAGGATGTCCTGGGTGGGGAAGTCGCCCACGGGAGTCAGGCCATTCACGGCCAATTCGCCGCGGATGTCGGGGTCGTAGCCGACCAGCACCGAGGGAGCGCCCTGCACCTGGTCGTCCGGCTGGTACCCCGCGCGCCGTAGCGCCTCCTTGACGACCTCCGTGACGTACGGCTGCTCCGCGGCGTCCCTCACGAGGACGGCCTTCCGCGGCGGCGGCAGGGGGAGAGCCTGCTGGGCCGGGGGGTCGTCGCCACGTAGAAGCTGCAGGGCTCCGGCGCCGGCGAAGGCGACGGCGAACACCAGGACACCGATGGTGCAGGCCAGCCGGTACCGCCGGTCCCAGGTGCCGAACCGCCACCACCGCGGCCTGGCCAGAGCCTTCAACCGGCGCCGCACGGGGTCCGGCGTGTCCTCGGCGGCCAGCAGGGCGCCGCGCTTGCTCGCCCACATCCATTCCTCGTCCGGCTGGAAGGCCGCCGAGACCAACCGCTCGTACAGGTGGTCCCGGTCCTCCTGCTGATCGATCACGTGCCGGAAGCAGCGGTACCGGTACAGGGCGTCCGCCAGGGCCGATCTGTCGGACTGGTTCCAGACCACCTCCAGGAGCGCGGTCAAGGTCGGGCGGGCATCCTCCGTGGGGGCCACCTCGGCGAGAGCCGCGGCAAGCGCGGCGACCGTGGGGCCCCGGTGAGCCACCTCCACCACCCCGTGGTCGCCGCTCGCGGCGGGCGCCGGTGCGGGCGCGGGGACCGGATCCGGTCGCGCGGGAGGTGACTGGAAGGCCGACTGGCGGAGCAGCTCGAAGACCCGGGAGCGGTCGGCGTCGTTGAACGACAGGGGTTCGGTCTGTCCGGCGAGCCACCCGATCAGGTCGGGGTAGTCCACGTCGCGTTTGCGCAATATGCGGTGGTACGTCGCCGAGTGCTTGTCGAGGGGGATGTCCGCGCCCTGGCCCCACTGGACGGCCTGGATGCCCTCCGGGGCGTAGCGGGCGAAGGAGAGCTTGATCCGGTGCTTCGTGGTGCTGCTGGTCCAGGTCGCCGCGCTGAACCTCGTCCGCAGGCCGTACGGCAGCAGCGCCATGACCGTGTCGACGAAGCGCAGCCGCTCGGCCATCGGGACGCCGTCCGCGCCGACGAGGCAGACCTGCTGCCCGGAGGCCAGCAGCGCGGCGGCCGCCAGCGCGTCCGCCCCCGGCATGACGTCGCGCGGGTCGAGCGCCGGCACGGCCACGGTCAGCGGCGGCTCCGGAGCCGGCGGGAGCGCGCCGAGCGCCGCGTACAGGGCCCGGTACGACACCGGGTGGCCCTGGAGCTGGTGGTACGGAACGTAGAACCAGCGGGTGTAGGCGACCTTGCGGCCCGCGAAGTCACGGTGGTCCGACCAGGTGTGGATCGCCAGCACCACATTGTGGGAGACCTCGTCGTTGTCCTTGGTCGCCGCGGGGGCGATCGTCACCTGGGGCAGCTCGGAGGGCGTGCCGGCGGCGTACCGCGCTCTGAGCTCGTCGAAGACGCCGGCGAGCCGTTCGTTGCTCCACTGCAGCAGGCCGTACTCGTCGTAGCTGCCGTGCTCCTTGCCTTCGAGGGCCCACTCGAAGCCGATCCTCGGCGCGCCGTCCCCGTTCACCGCGGGCTCTCCTTCTCGGCGGCGAGCCGCCGCCCGAGCCACAGCATGGGCTCCACCACGTTGATCGGGTGGATCGGCCCGCGGATGCGCAGGTCGTCGTCCTCGGGAAGCAGGTTCTGGTAGTCGTGCCAGTCGAACGCCTTCGTCTGCGGATGGACGTAGAAGCCGATCGACGAGGTGACGAAGAACCGCACCCGGTCGGGGTGGAAGTAGCGGCCGAGCGCGTTGAGGACCATGTCGGCGTTGCCGTTCGCCGAGAGGTCGCACAACTGCCGGAACAGGTCCCGGGCGTCGTCGTGGGACACGCGGGGGAAGCCGTACGGGTCGTCGGGCTCGGAGGCGAGCAGGTGCATCTTCTCGGCCGTCTCCAGCACGCGCGGATCGTCGAACTTCGTGACGCACACGGCGACGTGGTGGGGGAGCCGGCCGCCGGTGAGCCGGCCGAGGTCCCGCATCCGCTCGGTGAGCCGCTTGAGTGGCGGGTGCAGGTGGTCGAAGGCGTCGCCGCGTTCGAACTCGCGGATCGGGTCGAAGAGGAAGACGATGCCGAGGCTCTTCACCAGGTCGTTCAGCATCCGCTCGCGCAGGTCGTCCAGCACGTCCGGGCCGTAGTCGAGCCGCCGGGGGCCCGCGCTGAAGAGGCCGCCGGGCGCGTCGATCATGCCGACGCCGACCTCGAACGGCTCCGGCTTGCCCGGCCTGCGCCACCACCGCCGCCTGTGCCGCTCGCCGGGGCCGTACAACGTCCAGTGGTAGTGCTCCAGGCCCTGGCTCGCCTCGGGGAAGACCTTGCCGGTGGACAGCGCGTTCGTCCGCTCGATCAGGAACTCGGACGACGCGGGGTCCGAGCCGACGATCCTCCAGTCGTCGTCCTTGCGCATCAGGGCGATGTCCAGGGCGGCCAGCAGCGTCGTCTTGCCGCTGCCGGGCGCGCCCCACATGGCGATGTCGTGGGCGGGCCGCCCCGGCTTCGGATCGGGCTGCATGCCGGTGTTCACTCCGTCTCGTCGAGCAGGGGAAACGGGACGTGGACGGCGGCGGGCACGGCGAGCCCGATGCCGGCGGCCAGTCCCTGGAGGTCGAGGGCGTCGAGATGGGCCAGCGCCTGGGCACCGAGATGGCGCCAGATCCGGTGCGGCGGGCCGTCCTCGGGCTGGTCGCAGATCGCGCCGAACGCGACCCCGGGCAGTTGTTCCAGGTAGGCGAGCAGCGACCGCCAGTCGTGCCGCTGCGGGCAGGGCAGGACGCCGGACCGGTCCGCCCGTCCCGGATGCGGGCGGCGGTCGCCGATGGTGAGCAGCACGTGCCGGCCCGGTGACGACCCGCTCATGCTCCGGCTGAGCCGGGCCGCCACCGTCGCCAGCATGTCCTCCACCTGCGCGGCGTGCGGGTGGTACGGGTAGCCCTGGGTGACGGCCCCCCGCTCCTCCAGGCCGTCGAGCCCTTTCAGGGCCGCCTCCGCCGTCGCCTGCCAGGTGACGACCTCCACGGGCCGGTCCCGCACGGACCGGTCGAAGGAGTGCGCGCCGTACGCGACGAGGGACACGCGCGGCGCGTCCGCGGGCTCGCCGGACAGGAACGCGATCATCTGACGCGCGCGGCCCAGCCGCTCCTCGACCTTGACGTCCGGGCCGCACACCTCGACCGCGCAGATCAGGTGGGCCGGTCCGGTCCTGGGCGGCAGCCGGTCCGGCACGTCGGCGAGGAGGTCGTCCCAGGTCCGCCCGTCGGCGGCGAGCCCGGGCAGCCCCGCGAACCGCACCCGGCCGGGCCGCACCAGCTCGGCGGTGACGACGTACGGCCCGGGGGCGACCCTGGCGCTGTGCACGGAGAGCAGCCGCGGCTCCCGGCCCTGCCGGGTGACGACGGCCAGGGCCGTGCCGTGCTCACCGCCCGGCTCGCAGCGGACGGTGAGCTCCGTCCGGGTTCCGGCGCGGGCGCCTACCGGGAACAGCAGCTTGCCCGCCAGCTCCAGCCGTCCCCCGGCCCCGGCGGGGCGCATCACCACGAGGTCGTACGACTGGTGCAGCGGGTCGCCGACGAGGACGTCCCTGACCAGCCCGGTGATCGGCGCGGCGGTGGAGAAAACCTGTGCCGTGCGCGCCTCGCGCAGCCACTCCAGTGCCTGCAGGGCCGTCCCGCTCTCGGGGGACGAGCACGCGACGATCACCTCGGAACCGGGCGCGGGCAGGCCGGCGGCGCGCAGCAGGGCCTGCCGGGCGTCCTCGCCCCAGCCGTGCTCCGCCGTCAGCGTGATCCACGGCAGGGACCACTGGTGGCCGAGCGCGGTGCCGTGCTCGTCCCGGTGGATCTCGAAGGTCGTCATGGCGTCGGCGGCGACCTCCACGACCACGAGCCGGCCGGTGGCGGTGAGCCCCGCGACGGCCCGGGCGAGAGTCTTGCCGAGCAGGTCCTCGCCGGGCTCCGGCACGGGATCCCGCGTCATGCCCGGCGCCCCGTCCCCGTCCCCGCGCCTGTCCCCGCGCCTGTCTCCGTCCCCGATGTCATCCCCGGTGTCGTCACCGGCGAGAAGTTCTCGAATGCGCCCACCTTCTGTGATGACATCACGGTAAATTCCCGCGATATCGCGAAACGTGACATAGGAGAACTACGATAGCGGTGTTGCGTGCGTCACGCGATGTTTCCGCGTGTACGGCACAGGCCACAGCTCCAATCTCCCGGGAGAAACATGAGGGACTTTCTGATTGCGTTGTCCGGAGCGAGATCGGAGGTCCTGGAGCGTTGCCCGACCGAGAAGCCCAAGTTCGAGGGCATCGGGGGCGCCGTCCTCACGACGGGCGTCCTCGCCATGGTCTCGATGACGTTCGCCCTGAGCAGCGCGCTGGGGCTCAACGTCGTCGTCGCCGTCCTCGCGGGCCTGGTGTGGGGTCTGATGATCCTCAGCCTCGACCGCTGGCTGGTCAGCACGATGAGGGCGGACGCCCCGCGCCGCTGGCCGCTGGCCGTTCCCCGAATCCTCATGGCGCTGCTTCTCGGTTTCGTCATCTCCACTCCATTGGTCCTGCAGATCTTCAAGTCCGAAATCGACGCGCAGATCGTCGAGATCAAGCAGCGGCGCGCGGACGTATTCGTCGCGCAGCAGCAGCAGGGCGTGACCGGTAAGACCATCGGCCAGCTTCGCCAGGAGGTCGCGAACCTGGAGAAGGTGGTCTCCTCCGGTGGCGACGTCCCCGTCGCCACCGACCAGGATCCGCAGATCGTCGCGCTCACCGCCGACCGGGACAGCGAGCGGAAGCTCGCCGACAAGCACTACACCGAGTGGCAGTGCCAGCTCTACGGAGGGCCGTCCTGCCCGAAGAAGGGCGACGGCCCGCTCGCCCGGGACAGCAAGCGCGCGTACGACAAGAACAAGCGCCGCATCGACCTGCTGAACGGGCAGATCGAGAAGCGCAGGCGGGAGCTGACCGACAACGGCCAGGAGGCGAAGCAGGTGCGCCTCGCCAGCGCGAAGGAGGCGTTGCCGAAGGCGCGGGCCCAGCTCGACGTGGCGCTCAAGCGGCAGGGGAACCTGCAGGAGTCCTTCGACGCGGAGAACCTCACCACCAACGGCCTGCTCATCAGGATCCAGGCGCTCAACGAGATCACCGGCAAGGACATGAGCCTCAGCATGACCCGGCTGCTGCTCTTCCTGCTGTTCCTGCTCATCGAGTGCCTGCCGGTCGCGGTGAAGCTGATGCAGCGGCCCGGCAACTACGAGAAGGTGCTCGCGCTCGCCGAGCAGCACGAGTTCCGCACCGCGCGGGGCAGCTTCACCGCCGGGGCCATGACCCGGCCGCCGACCGCGGCGCCCGCCAACGGCGGTACGGACATCTGGGGTATCTGGTCCCGTACGGGGGACACCGGGCCACTCCCGGAGGTTCCCACGCCTCGTCCCGACGGCCCGTCGCGAGGGCCGACGGGAACCCGCGCCGAGCACGTCGCCGACGGCTACGGCTCGGTCGAGGACCAGGAACTGCGCAGCATGCCGGACACCCGCACCCTCCGGCTGTCGCGGCCCGCCCCGGAGCGCTCCGGCGGGGTCGAACTGCTCCCCGATGACGACTGACTCCGACATGACGGTCGGCGGCCCGGCGCGGCCCGGGCAGGTCGTCGTGGGCCGGTACGAGCTGCGGTCCCTGCTGGGGCGGGGTGGCATGGGCGCGGTGTGGCTCGCCTGGGACAAGGCGCTGGAGCGCCTGGTCGCCATGAAAGAGATCCCCCTGTGGCCGTACGGGGAGCGGGCCGAGGTCCAGCGGGAGCGGGCGCTCCGGGAGGCGCGGTCGCTCGCCCAGATCGGGCATCCCTCGATCGTCGTGGTGCACGACGTCTTCGAGGCGGACGGCAGGCCGTGGATCGTCATGGCCCACGTCGAGGGCGTCTCCCTGGAGGACAAGATCAAGGAAGGCGTGCTGGCCGAGAGCGAGGCCGCGGCCGTCGCCCACGACGTGCTGGGCGGACTGACCGCCGCGCACGCCGCAGGCGTGGTGCACCGGGACGTCAAGCCCGCCAACATCCTGATCAGCAGGGCCGGGCGGGTCGTCCTGGTCGACTTCGGCATCGCCCAGATGTCCGGGACGAGCGGTCTCACGGCGCGGAGCCGCCTGCTCGGCACTCCCGAGTTCATGGCGCCGGAACGGATCAAGGGGGAGGCGGCGAACGCCGCGTCCGACCTGTGGTCGCTCGGCGTCACCCTCTTCTGGGCCGTCGAGGGCCGCTCGCCCTTCCGCCGGGGCAACGAGCACGCGACCATGCTGGCCGTCATCAGCGACGACCCGGCGCCGACCCGGCCCGGGCCGATCTCCCGCCTGGTGATCGGGCTGCTGGAGAAGGATCCCGCACGGCGCATGGGAGCGCAGGAGGCCGACGCCAGGCTGCGCGCGATCCTCGACGGCCCGGCGCCCCGGACCGCTGCGGCGCCCGGGCGGGGTGCGGCACCCGAGCCGTCACGGAAACCCCCGGTGCCGGCGTCCGGGCAGGCGGCGGGACGCGAGCGCGAGGCTGCGGGCGCACGGGAGCCGGAGTCGCCGTCGAAACCTCCGGCACGGGCACCTGCGGAGCGCCGGCCGGCAGGTATGCGGGCGCCGGAGCCGGCGCGGAAACCTCCGGCGCGGCCGCATGGCGACGGCCCGCCGGCGGGAGCACCGCCCGGCCCGCCGGCGGGAGCGTCTCAGGGGGCGCCGACTTTGGAGACGCTGCGGCGGGCGTCCCCGGCTGTGGGCGCGCGCCTGCTGCTCGCCCAGCCGAGGCAGGTGGCCGCGTCGCTGCTCGACGCCCTGGATCCGGTGACCGCGGGCGCGCTGCTCGACGCCATGGCGGGCGAGCCTCCGGCGGCGGCGACGGTGCTGGCCCTGATGGGGACGGCGAGAGCGGGCCGGGCCCTCGACCACATGGCCGCCGCGAAGGCCGCCGCGGTGCTGCGCGCGATGCCCACGGGCCGTGGCACGCTGGTCATGGCGGGGGTCGCGGACCGGAGCGCCGCCGAGATCCTCACCGCGCTCGGCTCCACCACGACGGCGGTCAGGCTGGTCGAGTCGATGACGACGCGGCGGGCCTGGCGGGTCCTCGACAACGTGCCGCCGGCCGTCATCGCGGCCCTGCTGCGGGCGAGCACCGACGGCCGCGCGGACCGTCTCCTCTCCGGCCTCAGCCCCGCCGTCCGGCGGCAGATCACCGAATGACGAACCGCGGGGCGACGGCACGTGGCCGCGACACCTTGGAGGCACATTGGACGCGACTCCGTCGCCTCTGGTTGGCTCCTCTGTCATGAGACGGCTGGGCGGGTGGAAAGCCGCCACGTCGGCGGCGGCCGCCGTCCTGGCCTGCGCCGCCTGCGGCGCCGACGCGGGCGGCGGCGCGCCCGGTCCGGGCGGGCCTCCCGCCACGAACTCGGCCGGACCCACGGCTCCGGCCCGGGCCTCGGCGGCGCCCGCCCACGGCCAGGCGGCCGTACGGAAGGCGCTGCGCAGGCTGGAGGTCTCCTTCCGGGGCCGCATCGGCGCGTACGCGATCGACATGGCGACCGGGATCACGATCGGCTACCGGGAGGGCGAGCGGTTCCCGCTGGCGTCCACCTTCAAGGCGTTCGCCGCCGGGGCGGTGCTGGCCGGGACCACCGAAGCCGAGCTGACCCGGCAGGTGGTCCGCTGGACGGCCGGAGAGGTGAAGCCGCACTCGCCGCAGACGGGCAGGCACGTGGCCGACGGGATGACGCTCGCCGCGCTGTGCCGGGCGGCGATCGTCCACAGCGACAACACCGCCGGCGACCTGCTGCTGAAGCGGATCGGCGGGCCGCGGGGCCTGACCCGTTACTTCCGTTCGCTCGGCGACCCGGTCTCCCGTCTCGACCGCTGGGAGCCCGAGCTGAACGTGTGGTCGCCCGGGGAGAGGCGCGACACCACCACACCCCTGTCGATCGCCCGCGACCTGCGCGCGCTCACCACCGGCGGCGCGCTCGACGCGGCGGACCGGTCCCGGCTCGTCGGGTGGCTGCGCGGCAACACGACCGGCGACGCGCGCATCCGCGCCGGCCTGCCCCCGAAGTGGATCGTCGGTGACAAGACCGGCACCGGCGGCACGTACGGCACCGCCGGCGACATCGCCGTCGTCTGGCCGGCCGAGGACGCGGCCCCGATCATTCTGGCGATCTACACGAACCGCCTCACCCCCGGCGGCTCCGCGGACGACGAGGTCGTGGCGCGGACCGCCACCGTCCTCGTGCGCGGCCTCGGCCTGCTGTCGTAGGACCGCGTCAACAATCCCCTTTACGGCCCCATAACCTTGTCCTTATCGATTCGGGGGACGATCGGGGCCGGGGAGATCGAGTTGGGGATGATCGGGTGAACGCCACGGGGAAGGTGCTGCGTCTGGCGGCCATGGGAGCGGCGGCGGGCGTGCTGGTCGCGGGGATCGCGCTGCCGGCGGTCGGCGGCGCGGGGGTCGGCCTGGTGTCGGCCGTCAAGGACGTCAGCCTCGAACCGCGTGACCTTCCCGAGCCTCCGCTCGCGCAGGTCTCCGTGGTGCAGGACGTCAAGGGCCGCGAGATCGCGCGGTTCTACGAGCAGTACCGCGAGGTCGTCCCGCTCGACGAGATGGCCGACGTCATGAAGACGGCCATCATCTCGATCGAGGACTACCGCTACTACGAGCACGGGCCGATCGACATCGAGGGCACCCTCCGCGCGCTGGCCAGGAACATGCAGGCGGGCGGGGTGGCCCAGGGCGGCTCCTCGATCACTCAGCAGTACGTCAAGCAGGTGCTGCTGAACTCGGCCGACACCGAGGCGGAGAAGAACAAGGCCCTGGAGGCCAGCTACGCCCGCAAGCTCAACGAACTGCGGTACGCGATGGGCGTGGAGAAGAAGTACTCCAAGGACGAGATCCTGGAGAAGTACCTCAACATCGCCTACTTCGGCGCGGGCGCGTACGGCGTCGAGGCGGCGGCCAAGCGGTTCTTCGGGGTCGGCGCGAGCAGGCTGACGCTGCCGCAGGCGGCGACGCTGGCGGGCGCGGTGCAGGACCCCAACGCGACCGACCCCAACCTCGGCAAGACCCACCGCGACCGGCTGCTCAAGCGGCGCAACGTCGTGCTCGACCGGATGGCCGAGCTGGGCAAGATCACCGCAGCCGAGGCGGCCAAGGCCAAGGCCACCAAGCTCGGGTACAAGGGGACGAAGCTGCCCGGCGGCTGCGAGTCCAGTAAATATCCGTACTTCTGCGTCTACGTGCGCAACGAGATCCTCAATAACTCCGACTTCGGCAGGACGGCCAAGGACCGGTTGCGGTTCCTCAACCGGGGCGGCCTGACGATCAGGACCACGATCGACCCCTCGATGCAGGCGGCGGCGGACGCGGCGATCAGGAAGTGGGTCAACCCGTCCGACAACCCGGTGGCCGCCGAGGCGCTGGTGCAGCCCGGCACCGGGGCGATCAGGGCGATGGCCGCGAGCCGGCCGTACGGGACGCGCAAGATCAGGAAGGAGATGTCCTACAACCTGGTCGCGGACGCGGCGCACGGCGGTGGCATCGGCTTCCAGGCGGGTTCGACCTTCAAGACCTTCACGCTGCTCACCGCGTTGAAGCAGGGCATGAAGATCAACGACGGGTTCAGCGTGGGCGCCGGCTACACCGCCCCCGGCGCCTCGGCGTTCAGGAACTGCGCGGGCGGGTCCATCGGCGACCCGGGTCACACGGTCACCAACGACGAGGGGTCGCCCGGGTGGCTGACCCTGCAGACCGGCACCTGGCACTCGGTCAACACGTTCTTCATGGAGCTGGAGCGGCGGGTCGGGCTCTGCGAGGTGGTCAAGACGGCCAAGTCGCTGGGCATCCACCGCTCCGACGGCGGGGCGCTCCAGGAGTTCGAGACGTTCACGCTCGGCATCAACGAGATGGACCCGGTGACGGTCGCCAACGCCTACGCGGCGATCGGCGCGCGCGGAAAGTACTGCGCGCCGATGGCGATCAGCCGGATCACCGACAGCACCGGCAAGACCACCGACTACAGGCCCAAGTGCCGTCAGGCTCTCGACCCCGAGGTGGCGGACGCGGCGGCGCACGTGCTGTCGGGCGTCCTGACCAAGGGCACGATGGCGGCGGTCGGCGGCATCGGCCGTGACGCGGGCGGCAAGACCGGGACCAACGACAACTCCTCCTCCGCCTGGTTCGCCGGGTTCACCCCCGACCTGGCCGGCGCGGTCAGCCTCGGTGACCCGCGCGGCACGTCGAAGTACAAGCTGAACGGCGTGACGATCGGCGGCCGTTACTACGGCGAGGTGTTCGGCGCCAGCGTTCCCGGCCCGATCTGGAAGGACACGATGCTCAAGGCGCTGAGCGGCGTGCCGGCGACGAAGTTCGCCCCGCTCGACCCCTCGTTCGGCGGGTGCGGCCAGAGCTGCCGTCCCGTGGCGCCGCCGCCCGACGACACCCCGGTGGAGATCAGGCTGGACTGACGGCTCCCGGCCGGTCACGCCGCTTCCCGGGGAGCATCAGGTCGCCCGGCCGAGGCGGGGGTGGTCGGTGGCGAGGTCGGTCAGCGCGTCAGCGGTGTCGAGCACGCGGAACAGCCGGGTCAGGTTCGTCCAGCGGAGGATCCGCAGCACCTGGCCTCCGGGGGCGATCAGCGCGAGGTCGCCGTCCCGGCCGCGCAGGTGGTGCGCCAGGCGGACCAGCAGCCCGACCCCGGTGGTGTCGATGAACCGCACCTCGCTCAGGTCGAGGGCGAGCCACGGGCCCCTGGCCTCTATCAGGCCGCGCAGGGGCTCGTGGAGATGCCGCACCGCGTGGAGATCCAGCTCTCCGCGCATACCCAGCACCCACCAACGGGTGGGGGACGGGGTCGGTGCCGTCCACGTCTCCACGGTGGCTCCCTTCGCTCTCCCTGACGCCGGGGACCACTGAAGGAGCCGTGGGGGAGGTCCGGGGCGACCAGGCGAAGCGCTTCGACGGCAGGACGTCGAACGCGTCCTGGCTCACAGAGGTAGGGCTCGGTTCAACATTGGACCACCTTAGCCCTACTCAGAGTAACAATTCCTACCCGGTGAGTCGATCGAGTGGGGTAAAGCTTCCATGGTCAGGAAAGAGACGAGTGGCTATTGTCACGATCCATGGGGGTTGAGCGCGCGCTCAGGCGCCGACTGGTTCTGATCGGGGGAATCGTCGCGCTGGCTGCCGCGGGTTCCGCGCCTCTCGACGAGGAGCTGTCCAGGGCCGTCGCCGTCGCGTACGCCGCCCAGGGCGCTCTGCCGTACTCGTGGGGCGGGGGACACGCGACGCGGCCGGGGCCGTCGAAGGGGACCTGCCGGGGGTACAGCGGCTCGGTCATGCCCTGTCCGGCGAGCCGGACGCGCGGCTTCGACTGCTCGGGGTTCACCCGATGGGTGTACGACCTGGCGTTCGGCGACGACGTGCTCGGCCCCGGCAACACCGACGACCACGTCGGCCGGCTGCGCCGGGTCGACGTGCCGCAACCCGGCGACCTGGTCTTCTTCGGCAGGCCCGGCAGAACCCACCACGTCGGGGTGTACGTCGGAGGCGGCAAGATGATCAACGCGTTCGCGACCGGGACGCGCATCCGCATGGACGACGTGTCCGTGCTGGATGACCTGCTCGGTTACTACCACTATCGAGCCTGATACCTATGCTTACCCCGTTATGGTGCGATTGAGGATATTGGGGCGGATAGCGGCGGAGGTCGACGGCCGTCGCGCGGACCTCGGGACGTCGCTCCAGCGCGCCGTGCTGGCCCGGCTGGTCTGCGCGCACGGACACGTGGTGTCGACCGACCGTTTCGTGGACGACCTGTGGAAGGGCCAGCCGCCTCCTCGCGCCCTGGGCGCGTTGCAGGTCTACGTCTCCAACCTGCGCCGCGTGCTGGAGCCGGACCGCCCGCCCCGCGCCGCCGCCCGCGTGCTGGTGACCGCTCCACCCGGCTACCGCCTCGCGCTGGAGCCGGACGACGTGGACGCCTGGCGCTTCCCCCGGCTGGTCGAGGCCGCCTCCGGCCTCCTCGCCGAGGGCGCGCCCGCCCGGGCGCTCGACCTCGTCAACGAGGCCCTGGCGCTGTGGACCGGCCCGGCGTACGCCGAGTTCGGCGACGAGGAGTGGGCCGTGCCCGAGGTGGGCCATCTGAACGAACTGCGGGTGGTCGCCTCCGAGTACCGCGCCGAGGCGGCGCTCGCGCTGGGCCGCCATGCCGAGATCGTCCCCGAGCTCGAACGCCACCTCACCGAGCACCCCCTGCGCGAGAACGCCGTACGGCTGCTCGCGCTGGCCTACTACCGGGGCGGCCGGCAGGGGGAGGCGCTCGCGGCCCTGCGCCGCACCCGCGCCCTGCTCGCCGACCAGCTCGGCGTCGACCCCGGGCCCGCGCTGCGCACGCTGGAGGCGGACATCCTCGCGCAGGCCGAGTCGCTCGACCCGGCCCCCGTGATCGGCCCGCCCGTACGGGAGACGCGGGCCGAGCCCGCCCCGGCCGACTTCCGGATGGTCGGCCGTACGGCGGAGCTGTCCCGGCTGGTCTCCGCGGCCGGGCAGGCGCGGGACGGCTTCCGCATCGCCTGGCTCGGCGGCGAGGCGGGCTCGGGCAAGAGCACGCTCGCCGGCGCGCTGGTGCGGCGGTTGGCGGGGGACGGCTGGCAGACCGTGGTCGGCCGCTGCCCGGAGACGACCGGCGGCGTGCCGCCCGCCTGGGCCTGGAGCGAGGTGCTGCGCGACCTTTCCGCCACCCGCCCGCCGGAGCCCGGGACGGCGGCGAGGCTCGCGCCGCTGCTGACCGACGACGCCGCGCCCGTGGGCCAGTTCTGGCTGGCGCGGGCGGCCGGCGACTACCTGGAGGGTGTGCCGGGACCACTGCTGATCGTGCTGGAGGACGTGCACCGCGCCGACGAGGAGACCCTCCAGCTGCTGCGTCATCTCGCCGGCCGCCTGGCGCGCACGCCGGTCCTCGTCCTGCTGACGCACCGGCCGGCGGAGGCGGGCGGCGACCTCACGGCCACCGCCGCCGCGCTCGCCGTCCAGGCCGTGGAGAACATCACGCTGGGCGGCCTCGGCGAGCCGGAGGTGGCGCGCCTGCTCACGGAGCGCTCCGGCGCGGAGGTGGACGAGACGCTGGTCCGCACGGTCACTGAGCGGACCGGCGGCAACCCCCTGTTCGTGGCCGAGACGGCCCGGCTGCTCGCGGTCGACGGTCCGGCCGCGGCCCACGCGCTGCCGCCGGGCGTCCGCGACCTGATCCGCCGCCGCCTCGCCCGGCTGCCCGCCACGGCGCAGACGACGCTCCGCACCGCCGCCGTCCTCGGCCGGGAGGCCGACGCGGACGTGCTCGTCGCGATGCCGGGGGCCGACGAGGAGACCGTGCTCGACGGCCTGGAGGCGGGCGTGCTGTCCGGCCTGCTGGAGGAGCCGCGCCCCGGCCACGTCCGCTTCGCCCACGTGCTCGTCCGCGAGACGCTGTACGAGGACATCCCCCGGCTGCGCCGTACGCGCATCCACGGCAGGGTCCTCGCCGCGCTGGAACGCGTGCGGCCCGGCGACGTCGGCGCGCTCGGGCACCACGCGCTCGCCGCCGCGACCACCGCGACCGCCCTCACGGCGGCCGGGTACGCGGCGCGCGCCGCCCACCAGGCCTGGTCGGTCTACCACGCGTACGGAGAGGCGGCGACGCTGCTGCAGGGCGCCCTGGACGCCCTCGACCTGCTGACCCAGGGGACCGGAGACCCGCCCCGGGACGTCCGCCTCGGCCTGCTGTGCGACCTGGTGTCCGCGCAGGCGCACGCGGGCGACGTGATCACCGCCCTGCGGAACCGGGAGAAGGCCCTTGCGCTGGCCCAGGAGATGGGCGACCGGGCGGCGGTCGCCCGCGCGGTCACGTCGTTCGACGCGCCGGTCATCTGGACCATCCAGCCCGACCGCGCGTACGACCCCCGGCTCGTCGGGGCGATCGAGGGCTCGATGCCGGCGGAGGCGGGGGAGCTGCGCTGCCGCATGCTCGTCGCCCTCTGCCACGCGCTCGAAGGACACGACGCGGAGCGCGTCGAGACGGCGAGCGCAGAGGCGCTGGCGATCGCGGACGCACTCGGTGATCCGCGGCTGCGCTGCATGGCGCTCAACGCCCGCTACTGGGCCTGCCTCGCGCCGGACCGGCGGGCGGAGCTGGAGACGCTCGGTCACGACCTGCTGACCGCGTCCGCCGACGCGGGACTGCTCGGCTACCAGACGCTCGGCCACTTCGCGCTGCTCATGGTCGCGCTCGCCCGCAACGACTGGGCGTCGGCGCGCGAGCACGCCGACAGGGGCGCCGCGCTGTCGACGACCGGCCAGCTCGGCCTGGCCCTCGGCATCCTCGCCTTCCTCGACGCCCTGCGCCTGCTGGTGACGGGCGACTTCGAGCGGGCCGGCCGCGCGTACGGCGAGCTCGGTGAACGGCTGGCCCGCACCGGCGACGCGAACGGCGCGATGGTGGGGATGGTCGGCCGCTTCGTGGTCGCGCTGGCGTCAGGGCGTCTCGCCGGGATGGTGGAGGAGCTCACCGTCCTCTGGGAGCGCCTGCGCGAGGACAGCATGGAGATGTACACCCGGGTGCTCGTCGGCGCCGGCCGTCTCGACGAGGCCCGCGCCGTGTGGCTGCCCGGCCACCGGCCCCGGCGCGACTACTACTGGCTGCTGCTGATGTCCATGCGGTCGGACAACGCGGCGGCGCTGGGCGACCGGGAGGTGGCCGCCGAGTGCTACGAGCTGCTGCTGCCGTACGACGGCGAGCTGGCCGGCCTGCACTCGGGGTCGGTCACGGCCGGGCCGGTGGCCCACACGCTGGGTGACCTCGCCGTGTTCCTGGGCCGGCCCGGCGACGCGGACGCCCACTACCGGCGGGCCGCCGAGGTGGCCCGGCAGGCCGGCTCCCCGCACTGGGAGGAGGCCGCCCGCCGGGCGCTCACGCCGCGCCGAACACGAGACGCTCGCGGCGACGGTGGCCGGGACGCAGCAGCGCCAGCATGACGACCAGGACGGGCCCGGCCAGCCTGCGCAGCTCGGCCAGCTCCTCCGGCCGCGCGTGCCGCTCGATGCGGGGCAGCTCGAACCGCGGGTCCCCGCCCTTGCGGACGTGCTTCTCCAGCTCCTCCCAGTCCTTCGCGGTGACGTGCCGCATGATGACCGGGAAGAGCTGCCGCTCCTCCTCCACGATGTGCTCGTCCAGCAGGTCGGCCAGGCGGCGCATCGGCTTGGCCAGCTCGGCCGGGTCGCCCGCGACGGACCGGATCTCCTCCAGCAGCGGATCGAGCTCGGAGTGGTCCTCGCTCAGCTCGCTCAGGTCCACCTCGGCGCCCGCCGAACGCACGAGCAGGGGCCACAGGTGGTCGTCCTCCGCCTTGTGGTGGTGATGGATGCCCTGGCACAGCTTGACCACGTAGTCCCTGATCGCTGCCGCGCGCTCGGGGCCGCACGGCTGCCGGCCCGCGGCGATCTCGCCGGTGACGTCGGCGAGGCGCCGGGAGTCGGCCCGCATCGCGCGGTGGGTGATGCGGAAGCCGAGCAGGTTGGGGGCGGGCAGGTTGGCGGGGTGCGGGACGGGGGCGTCGGACATCGGGATGCCTCTCGTGAGCGGGGTGGTCGGGCACGCTCACTGTGCGCCCCGGTGCTTGGGGTCCATTAGGTCCTTACTTAAACCCGATCCCTATGAGACGGGAGAGAACGATGGGAAGAACCGATAGCTTGTTCCCCTATGGACAGGCGATGGGTGGGTCCCGACGGGTACGAGATCGTTCCGGCGTACCGCCGCGACCGCCAGGTGCTCCGCGTGCTGCGGCACGGACGGCTGGTCGCCGACTGCCTGTCGGTCGAGGAGGTCGCCCGGTTCGTCGACCTCGCCGACCTGTGCGAGGTGATCGCCCTGCCGGAGCGGGCCGGCGACGCCCGTACGGCCGTCAGGTAGGCGGGCCGCAGGCGTAACCCGCGCCGACCCTGGGCACTCAGAGTGCCGAGGGGGTATCGATGCGCCTGGCCACCACTGTCACCAAGCTCGCGGTCGCGGTCCTCGGCGCGGGGGTCTCCGGCTGCGGCGCGTCGCAGGCCGGCCCGGTCGCGGAGACACCGGTGTACGTGCTCAACCTGCAGGGCTCGGAGCAGGGGCGGCCCGACCAGCGGCCGGCCATCCTGGTCCTCTCCGAGTTCACCACGATCAGCGAGGTCACCTGGCACTCCTGGGGGCCGACCCGGGCCGTGGGCGCGGGCAGGCTCAGCGGCACCTGGTGCCTGCCCGCCTGCGAGAACACGCCGTACGAGGCCACGGTGACGCTGAGCAACGTGACCCCCGTCCGGGGGAAGGGCTACTTCAGCAGGTACGCCGTCGCGGCCGAGGTACCGCCCCGCCAGCGGCCCGCGGCCGATCTCTCCGGCATGCTGCCGACACCGTGAGCCGGCACCGTGAGCGCGGCTGTATTCGAGTTCGCATCGGTCAGCGTGGCCGTGTATGGTTACACCTGTCCGCGAGGCGCGAGAGCGCAACCGGGCCCGCCCCTATAGCTCAGTCGGCAGAGCGTCTCCATGGTAAGGAGAAGGTCAACGGTTCGATTCCGTTTGGGGGCTCTGGCCGGAAAGTCCTATCTGAGCATTGTTCCTGTGGGAGCGCTGCCGGGTGGGGCTTTCGGCTTGGTGGGGGTGCCTCTTCCCCACCGGCTGACCGATCCCGATCACGGCTGATCCCGATGCGCGAAGAGCCGTACGGGTCGGGTATCCTTGCGTGGCCGGATGCAGTTTCTCCGGCCCGAGGCGGAGTAGCTCAGTCAGGCAGAGCAAGCGGCTCATAATCGCTGTGTCGCCGGTTCAAGTCCGGCCTCCGCTACTACCCTGCCGGGTCACCTCACGAAGGCGGCCCCGGCCTGGGTTGTCCAGTAGTCCCAAACGCAGAAAGGCACTCCCACGTGGCTGCCACAGACGTTAGGCCGAAGATCACGCTGGCCTGCCAGGAGTGCAAGCACCGCAACTACATCACGCGGAAGAACCGGCGCAACGACCCGGATCGGCTTGAGCTGAAGAAGTACTGCCCCAACTGCAAGACGCACCGGGCGCACCGCGAGACCCGCTGAGTCGTAGCGCGGTCCGGCGCGCGTGGTTCCGCGCCGCGAACGCGGCGGTCGGCTTACGCGGTCGGCTTGCACGGCCTGACCTCGACACAGCACGACCTCGATCACGTATGACCGGCGTCTCCGTCGCGGAGGCGCCGGTTTTCGTGTCGGTGCTTCCGCCGGTGCTTCTGGGTCGGATGCTCTGGGCCGGATCTTCCGCGGTGCGGCGGTGACGGCCGGCCGGATCGGGTGTTGCTAGCGTACGGTCACCCGCTCATCCCCTAAGGAGCACGGCCGATGCCTCTGAATCGCGACTTCGTCGGGCGGACGTACCAGGCGTCCGCGCCCTACGAGGTCAGCCGCGTCAAGATCAGCGAGTTCGCCACCGCGATCGGCGACGACAACCCGATCTACCACGACCGGCAGGCCGCCGTGGCGGCCGGGCACCCGGACGTCGTGGCGCCGCCGACCTTCCCGATCGTGTTCAGCCTCCTCGGCACCGGTGACGCGCTCACCGACCCCGGCCTGGGGCTCGACTTCTCCATGGTCGTGCACGGTGAGCAGCGGTTCGAGTACGAGCGGCCCATCCAGGCGGGCGACGAGCTCGTGTGCAGCTCCACCATCGCGGAGATCCGCAGCGTCGGCCGCAACGAGTTCCTGACCGTGCGCAGCGACGTGCACACCACCTCCGGCGAGCTGGTCTGCCGGACCTACAACATCATCGTGGAGCGCGGAGGGGCGGCCTGATCATGGCGGCGACGGTCAAGTACGACGACGTGGAGACCGGCCAGGAGATCCCGGCCGCCGAGTACCGGGTCCGCCGGGTCGACCTGGTGCGGTACGCCGGGGCCTCGGGCGACTTCAACCCCATCCACTGGAACGAGCGCTACGCGAAGGCGGTCGGCCTGCCCGACGTCATCGCGCACGGCATGTACACGATGGCGCAGGGCGGCCGGTTCGTCACCGACTGGGCGGGCGACCCCGGCGCGGTGGTCGAGTACGGGGTCCGTTTCTCGTCCATGGTCGTGGTGCCCGACGACGACAACGGCGCGACGATCACGATCAGCGGGATCGTGGAGGAGAAGCGCGAGGACAAGCGCGTCGTGGTCACGCTCACGGCGAGGTCCGGCGACTCCCGGGTCCTCTCCAAGGCCCGCGCGGTGGTCCAGCTCACCTGACCGGCCCCGATCGGCCACGATGAGCCATGAGGGTGCTTGGCGGCGCCGGTGCTGGGTAGCGGTCGGATCGTGAGCGAGCGAGACACTTCAGAGACCGAGGGCGTCGTCAACGAGCCGGTCACGACCCAGCGGGAGCAGGGCGACACCGCCGGCGTGGCGACGCAGACGCAGGACCCGGGCAAGGCCGGGGACGCCCAGGGCGGTAGCCTGCCGTCACCCCGCGCGGGGAACGCGCGGGAGGCCGCGCGGGCGGCGGGCCACGAGGAGATCACCGAGGTCAAGCGCGACGTCGCCCCCGGCGGGACGATCGAGACGGCGCTGACCCCGTCGGGCGAGGCGTCGATGGTCGCCTCCCAGCTTCTGTGGGACGGCAGTTCGGCCACCTCCCGGATCGACCAGGCGATCGCCGAGACCGGCGTCGACACCGGCACCGACTCACCTCCCGACCAGGAAGCCCCCCACACTCCGTGAGGGGGCGGGCGGGGGCGGGGTGGCTATCCTGTTCCTCTACACGGCCCCGGGTACCTCTACCCGGCCTGGGGGGACGCGCTGAGGAGACGAATGGCTGACCGGCTGGCAGGGGTGGCCCTCGCCCGCTACACCACCCTGCATACGGGCGGCCCCGCCCGGGCGTTCGCGGAGGCGGACACCACCGGTGACCTGGTCGGGTTGGTGGCCGAGGCCGACCGTGACAGGGAGCCCGTGCTGGTGCTCGGCGGCGGCAGCAACCTGCTCGTCTCCGACGAGGGGTTCGGCGGGCTGGTGGTCCGCGTCGTCACCCGAGGCGTCGAGGCGGCGCCGTCCGGGGACGGGCGCGTGCTCGTCACGGCGCAGGCGGGGGAGGACTGGGACGCCCTGGTCGCCCGGTGCGTCGCCGAAGGCCTGTCGGGGATCGAGTGCCTGTCGGGGATTCCCGGCCTGGTGGGCTCCACCCCGATCCAGAACGTCGGGGCGTACGGGCAGGACGTCTCGCAGACCGTCACCGGCGTCCGCGTGTACGACCGCGGGACCGGCGAGGTGGCCGACCTCACGGCGGCGGAGTGCGGTTTCGCCTACCGGCACAGCGCCTTCAAGCACGACCCCGAACGGCACGTGGTGCTCGCGGTCACCTACGCCCTGGAGCGGTCGGCCATGTCGGGGCCCGTGGCGTACCGGGAACTGGCCGCGCGGCTCGGGGTGGAGATCGGCGAGCGGGTGCCGCTGACCGAGGCACGGGAGGCGGTGCTGGAGCTACGGCGCGGCAAGGGGATGGTGCTCGATCCCGACGACCCCGACACGCGCAGCGCGGGGTCCTTCTTCACCAACCCCGTGCTCGGCCCGGACGAGGCGGCGGTCCTGGAGCTTCGCGCCCCCGGTCATCCGCGCTGGGACATGCCGGACGGCTCGGTGAAGATCCCGGCGGCGTGGCTGATCGAGAACGCCGGGTTCCCCAAGGGGTACGAGAAGGGCCGGGCCCGCATCTCCACCAAGCACACGCTGGCCCTGACCAACCCCACCGGTGAGGCGGGCGCGGCCGAACTGCTCGCGCTGGCCCGCGAGGTGCGCGACGGCGTGCACGAGAAGTTCGGCGTGTGGCTCGTCAACGAACCCGTGCTGGTGGGAGCCAGTCTTCAGCTCGGTTAAACTGGGACAACACCGAAGGGGAGTAGTCCGAAATCCACTGATCGACACACTGGCGGTTCGCCCGCCCGGTCGTGGAGCCCCCGTGGCGGACGAGACCTTCGGCCCGACAGTCATGACCACATGCTGCCGGGCCGAAGTCGTGCCCGCTCCCCGGGTGTCGTACGGCGGCCCGGTCGCATCTCCCCTCGGAAGGCGACCCCGTGCAAGCCCTCTGGATCTCCCTCGTCGTCATCTTCGTGGCCGAGCTCGGCGACAAGAGCCAGCTCATGGCCCTGACCTTCGCCACCCGGTTCAGGACGCTCCCGGTGCTGGCCGGCATCACCGTCGCGACCGCGCTCGTGCACCTCGGCAGCGTCGCCCTCGGCAGGGTCGTCGGCGACGCGCTCCCCACCACCGCGATCTCGATCGTCGCGGGTCTCGCGTTCCTCGGCTTCGCGCTGTGGACGCTGCGCGGCGACGAGCTCAGCGAGGAGGAGGAGGGCAAGGCGGCCAAGACGACCCGCAACGCGTTCATCGCCGTCGGCGTGGCGTTCTTCCTCAGCGAGCTGGGCGACAAGACGATGCTCGCCACCATCACGCTGGCCACCCAGCACGGCTGGTTCGGCACCTGGATCGGCTCCACGATCGGCATGGTCGCGGCCGACGCGCTGGCGATCCTCGTCGGGCGCTTCCTCGGCAGCCGCCTGCCGGAAAAGTGGATCAAGTACGGCGCCGCCGCCGCGTTCGCCGTCTTCGGCGTGCTGCTGCTGATCGAGCCCTTGTTCGGCTAGTCGAGAAGAGACAGGCGGTGGGCCGCGGCGGCGGCCTCACCCCGGGTCGACACGCCCAGCTTCGGCAGGATGTTCGACACGTGGACGCTGACGGTCTTGGCCGAGATGAACAGCTCGGCCGCGATGTCGCGGTTGCTCCGCCCGGCCGCCACCAGGCGGAGCACCTCCAGCTCACGGGGGGTCAGGTCGGCCTGCCGTCCGGACCTGGCCGGCGAAGCGTCGGACGACGTTGCGTCGGGCAGCGGGGTCCTGGACAGCGGCGTGCCGACGCGGCGGGCCAGCGTCTCGATCTGGGTGACCAGCGGGGTCGCGCGGAGCGCGGTGGCGAGCGGACAGGCCTCGTGCAGCCGCGCGGAGGCCCCGTCGCGGTCGCCGCGCGCGGCGGCGTCCACCGCCGCGAGCAGCAGCGCCTTGGCCTGGACGTAGGGGCGGCCCAGCCGCCGCCACGCCTCGGCCGCCGTGTCGAACTCTCCCCGGTAGACCAGGCCGAACGCCTCGTTCACCGGTCCGTCGCCCAGGTTCTCCGCGAGGCGGTCGCCGTGCGCCCGCACCTTCGCGACCCGCTCGGGCGCGACCGGCGCCGCGGCGTCGCAGACGTACCGGATCGAGGCCAGCAGCCGCCCGGCCAGCATCGCCTTGCGCGACAGCGGCGGGTTGTCGAGCGCGGCCTCCAGCAGGTCCAGCGCCTTGAGCGGCTCGCCGCGCAGCAGGTGGAAGGCGAGCGCCAGGCGGGTGTTCTGCGTCCACTCCTGCGTCTGCTCCTCGCGGCGCGGGGAGAAGGCGCCGACCTCGGAGAGGATGTCCTGCGCCAGGTCCTCCTCGCCCCGGCTGATCGCGATGTCCGCCCGGACGCGCAACATGTGCCAGCGGGTGCGCATGGTGGGGCCCATGGTCATGGCCCGGTCGATGACCTCGATGGCCTCGTCCCACCGGCCGAGAGACTCCAGCGCCTCCGCCCGGTTGTTGGCGATGAACACCCCCTGGTGGCGGAACCTGCCGTACCGGCGGGCGAGCTTCTCGCCCTCCAGGGCGAGCAGCACCGCCTCCTCCGAGCGGCCGAGGTTGTCCAGGGCGTCGACGTTGTTGCCGAGGGCGCGCAGGATGATCCGGGGCGAGTCCAGGCGGGTGCCCATCGCCAGCGCCCGCTCGTTGAGCGCGAACGTGGTCTGCAGGTCGCCGTTGATGGAGTGGCCGAGCGCGAGGTTGATCAGCAGGTCGGCCTCCTGGACCTCGTGCCCCTTCTCGCGGGCCGTGCGCAGCGCCTCCTGCGTGACCGCCGTGCCCTCGACGACCTGGTCGGAGCACATCAGCATCGTGCCGAGCCGGGTCAGCACGAGCGTGCGGGTGTCGCCGGGCAGCGGGACCAGGCCCTCGGCGCGGCGCAGGTCGTCCAGGCTGCCGGGCTTGGCCTTCTGCGACTTCACGTTCGCCATGCGGACCAGCAGCTCGGCCACCCGCTCCGGGGCGGTCCGCTCGTCCAGCTCGGCGAGCGCGCCGCGCACGTACTTGAGGCTCTGCTCCATGTCACCGCTGACGTACGCCGCCTCGGAGGCCCGTTCGAGCACCGTGCAGTGGTCCTGGCCGATGCGGCCGGCGGCGCCGGGCACCTTGTCCCACAGCGTCAGCACGCGTTCGAGCAGCTGGATCTGCTCGGTGTAGGCGAACGACTTGGCCGCCTTCTCCGCCGCCTCCCAGGCGGAGACCAGCGCCCACTCGTCGTCGCGGGCGGAGTACCAGTGGTGGGCGATCTCGATGGCCGCCCGGCCCGGAGGGACCAGCGTGCGGTCGCGGTCGATCTCCTCGGCGTACCGCGCGTGCATGCGGGCGTGCTCGCCCGGCAGCAGCTCGTCGTGCACCGCCTCGCGGATCAGGGCGTGCCGGAAGGCGTACGCCCCGCCGTCGGCGACCTGCAGCACGTTCGCGGCGATGGCCGGGCGCAGCGCGTCCTCCAGGTCCACGTCCGACAGCCCGCTCACCGCCGCGAGCAGGGCGTGCCCCACCCGTACGCCCCCGGCGGCGGCGACGCGGAGCACCCGCTGGGTCTCCTCGGGCAGGCGCTCCACCGACCCGATGATGAGGTCGTGCAGCGAGTCGGGGAACGAGCACTCCTCGCCGCAGTCGAGCAGCGCCTCAACGAACAGCGGGATGCCGCCGCTGCGCTCGAAGACCCGGTCGACCCTGGCGAACTCGGGGGTGACGCCGAGGATCCCGGCCATCTGCGCGGCGACCTCGTCCTGGGTGAAGCGCGGCAGGTCCAGCCGCACCACCCCGTCGACCCGGCCCAGCTCGGCCAGCACGGGCCGCAGGGGATGGGTGCGGTGCAGCTCGTCCGACCGGTACGTCATGACCATCAGGACGGGGGCCGTCCTCAGGTTGCGGCTGAGGAAGGCGATGAGATCGCGGCTGGAGCGGTCGGCCCAGTGCACGTCCTCGATGATGAGGACGACCGGCCGCCGCTCGGAGAGCCGTTCCAGCAGCGTGAGGATCAGCTCGAACAGCCGGGCGCGGGCCGACTCCGTCTCCCCGTCGCCGGTCGGCTCGCCGAACTCGGGCAGCAGCCTGGCCAGGTCCCGGCCGGCGCCGTCCGGCAGCAGCGCGGTGACCTCGGCGACCCCGGCCTCCCTGACCAGCTGGCGCAGCGCGGCGGTGAACGGGGCGTACGCGAGACCCTCGGCGGACAGCTCCACGCAGCCCCCGACGAGCACGTGGGCGCCGTCCTGTGCGGCCTCCTCCGCGAACCGGCCGGCGAGGCGGGTCTTCCCCACCCCTGCCTCGCCGCCGATCAGCACCGCCGCGGTGGCCTGCTTGCGGGCCTGGTCGTAGGCCTCGGCGAGGGTCTCCAGCTCCGCGTCCCGCCCGACGAAGACGGGGCTTACCGCCCGGCGTGTCATGTCGTAAAGCATGTCATGACCCTTTGTCTGGCTTCGCCTGCTTTTTTGCCCTATGGGGGCTGGCAAGCCCGGCCGGGAGGGAGGGTCCGGCCGGGCCTTCGTACGCGGGTCACGAGCTGCGGAGCTTGCCGAACGTCCCGCGCAGCCGGCGGGAGCGCTGCTGCGCCTTGAGGCTGGCCAGCGCCTGGCGGGCGCGCCGGTGCGACGCGGCCTCCTCCTGGAGCTCGGCGGCCCGGTTGATCATGATCTGGTAGTGCAGTTCCGGCCCCATCGCGGTTCTCCTTGTTCGAGGCTTCTTTCCCGTACACATCAAGGTTCGTTCTAAGACGCCCCCCGCCACATCGGGCGGATGCCCTATCTCTTGGCCGCCCTGTGTGCGACCGCTGGCCTACGCCGTCTAAGGCGGGTAAGGCGATGCCTTAGGAACACCCGGGTCCCCGGGTTTGGAATCATTCGCCGTGGTCGGCGATGCTGGTTCCGTGCCAACTATGACTACTCCGCTCGCGGAGGTCGCCTCCTCAAATTCGACGCTGCGGGCGTTCCTGCACGGCCTTCCCGGGGTCGACCGGGTCGGCGCGGACGCCCGCGCCGCGATGCTGGGCACGCGATCCATCAAGACGACCGCCAAGAAACAGGCCGTCGACATGGCCATCGGAATGGTCGACCTGACGACCCTGGAAGGCGCCGACACCCCCGGCAAGGTCAGGGCGATGTGCGCCAAGGCCGTCCGGCCCGACCCCGCCGACGCCTCCGTGCCGCCGGTCGCCGCGGTCTGCGTCTATCCCGACCTGGTCGCGACCGCCGTGACCGCCCTCGCGGGTTCGGGGGTGAAGGTGGCGTCGGTCGCCACGTCGTTCCCCAGCGGACGGTCCTCCCTGGAGGTCAAGGTCACCGAGACCTCCCTCGCGGTGGCCGCGGGCGCGTCCGAGATCGACATGGTCATCGACCGCGGCGCGTTCCTCGCCGGCGACTACCTGAAGGTGTACGAGGAGATCGTCGCGACGAAGGAGGCATGTGCCGACAGTCATCTGAAGGTGATCCTGGAGACCGGGGAGCTCGCGACGTACGACAACGTGCGGCGGGCCTCCTGGCTGGCGATGATCGCCGGAGCGGACTTCGTCAAGACCTCCACCGGCAAGGTGTCGCCGGCCGCGACCCTCCCGGTGACGCTCGTGATGCTGGAGGCCGTGCGCGACTTCCGCGCCGCGACCGGCCGTCAGGTGGGCGTGAAGCCCGCGGGCGGCATCCGCACCACCAAGGACGCGATCAAGTATCTGGTGCTCGTGAACGAGACCGCGGGGCCCGACTGGCTGCACCCCGACTGGTTCCGCCTGGGCGCCTCCTCGCTGCTGAACGACCTGCTCATGCAGCGGCAGAAGATGGCCACCGGCCGGTACGCGGGTCCCGACTACTTCACGCTCGACTGAGGGCTGAGTCATGTTCGAATACGCACCCGCGCCCGAGTCGCGGGACATCGTCGACATCCGGCCGTCGTACGGCCTTTTCATCAACGGCGAGTGGGTCGAGCCGCAGGGCGAGGAGCGCCACAAGACCGTCAACCCGGCCACCGAGGAGGTGCTCGCGGAGGTCGCGTGGGCGGGGGAGGCCGACGTCGACCGCGCCGTGGGGGCCGCCGCCAAGGCCTTCCCCCTCTGGTCGGGCATGCCGGGCGCCGAGCGGGCCAAGTACCTGTTCCGGATCGCCCGGATCATCCAGGAGCGGTCGCGTGAGCTGGCCGTGCTGGAGACGCTCGACAACGGCAAGCCGATCCGCGAGTCGCGCGACGTGGACCTCCCGCTGGTCGCCGCCCACTTCTTCTACTACGCCGGCTGGGCCGACAAGCTGTCGTACGCCGGGTTCGGTCCCGACCCCCAGCCGCTGGGGGTGGCCGGGCAGGTCATCCCGTGGAACTTCCCGCTGCTCATGCTGGCCTGGAAGATCGCGCCCGCGCTGGCCTGCGGCAACACGGTCGTGCTCAAACCCGCCGAGACCACGCCGCTGACCGCGCTCGCCTTCGCCGAGATCTGCCGGCAGGCCGACCTGCCGCCGGGGGTCGTCAACATCGTCACCGGCGCGGGCGAGACGGGCGCCGCGCTCGTCGCCCACCCCGGCGTGGACAAGGTCGCCTTCACCGGCTCCACCGAGGTCGGCCGCCACATCGCGAGGAGCCTCGCGGGCACCCGCAAGAAGCTCACGCTGGAACTCGGCGGCAAGGCCGCCAACATCGTGTTCGAGGACGCCCCGATCGACCAGGCCGTCGAGGGCGTCGTCAACGGCATCTTCTTCAACCAGGGCCACGTGTGCTGCGCCGGGTCGCGGCTGCTGGTGCAGGAGTCGGTCGCCGCCGACCTGCTGGAGGCGCTCAAGCGGCGTCTCGGCACGCTCAGGCTCGGCGACCCGCTGGACAAGAACACCGACATCGGCGCGATCAACTCGGCCGAGCAGCTCGCGAAGATCCGTGAGCTGTCGGAGGCCGGGGAGGCGGAGGGCGCCGAGCGCTGGTCGCCCGCCTGCCCGATCCCGGACCGCGGGTACTGGTTCCCGCCCACCCTGTTCACCGGCGTCGCCCAGTCGCACCGGATCGCCCGCGAGGAGATCTTCGGGCCGGTGCTGTCGGTGCTGACGTTCCGCACGCCCGCCGAGGCGGTGGAGAAGGCCAACAACACGCCGTACGGGCTGTCGGCGGGCGTGTGGACGGAGAAGGGCTCGCTCATGCTGTGGATGGCGTCCCGGCTGCGGGCGGGCGTCGTCTGGTCCAACACGTTCAACCGGTTCGACCCCGCCTCGCCGTTCGGCGGCTTCAAGGAGTCGGGGTACGGCCGCGAGGGCGGGCGGCACGGTCTGGAGGCCTACCTTGCGGTATGACCGATGTGACCGTCACGCGGCCCGGCCGCACGCCCGCTGCGACGACGGACGCCGCGGCCGCCTGGCCCGCCGGGCCGACGCGGGAGCCGGAGAGGGCTTCTCCCGGGCCCGCCGCTCCCGCCGCTTCGCCGTACGGCACGGGTGGTTCGCGCACCGCGGCGGCGTGTGCCGGTGCGGCCAGACCTACCAGCCCGCCCGTCCGCTCGAGATTGGAACCTTCGATGAGTGAGCAGGCCGCGCGGCTGGCCGTGCGCAAGACGTACAAGCTGTTCGTCGGCGGCGCGTTCCCGCGTTCGGAGAGCGGAAGGTCGTATGCCGTGACCTCCTCCAAGGGAGACTTCCTCGCGAACGCGGCGCGGGCCTCGCGCAAGGACGCCAGGGACGCCGTATCGGCCGCCCGGAAGGCGTTCTCCGGGTGGTCGGGCGCCACGGCGTACAACAGGGGCCAGATCCTGTACCGGATCGCCGAGATGCTGGAGGGCCGGCGCGCGCAGTTCGTTGCCGAGGTCGTCGACGCCGACGGCGTCTCCGCGAAGAAGGCCGGCGAGCTGGTGGACGCGGCGGTCGACCGGCTGGTCTGGTACGCGGGCTGGTCCGACAAGATCGGGGCGGTCCTCGGGTCGGCCAACCCCGTCGCCGGGCCGTACTTCAACCTGTCGAGCCCGGAGCCGACCGGCGTGGTGGCCGTGGTCGCCCCGCCGATGGGCCCGCTGCTGGGCCTGGTCAGCGTGATCGCGCCGGTGATCGTGACCGGGAACACGTGCGTGGTCGCGGCCTCCGAGCGGGCGCCGCTCCCGGCGATCACGCTGGCCGAGGTGCTGGCGACCTCCGACCTTCCCGGCGGGGTGGTGAACATCCTCACCGGCTCGTCCGCCGAGATCGCTCCCTGGCTCGCGGGCCACATGGACGTCAACGGCATCGACCTGACGGGCGCGGACCCCGATCTGGCCGTCACGTGCGAGGAACTCGCCGCCGAGAACCTCAAGCGGGTGCTCCGGCCCCCGGCCGGCCGCGTGGACTGGCTCGCCGACCCCGGCATCGAGCGGATGACGGCGTTCCTGGAGACCAAGACCGTCTGGCACCCCATCGGGGTCTAGTTCTTCGCCAGGGCCAGGAGGAGTTCGGCGTTCGAGCCGGTGTTCTTCAGCGAGCCGAGGAAGCGCTCGAACGACTCCTGGTCCTGCAACGCCCGCCGCAGCCGCCAGATCAGCGGCAGTTCGGCGGCGTGGAGCAGCAGTTCCTCCCGGCGGGTGCCGGACGCGACGACGTCGACGGCGGGGAAGACGCGGCGGTCGGCGAGGCTCCGGCTCAGCTTGAGCTCCATGTTGCCGGTGCTCTTGAACTCCTCGAAGAGGTTGTCGTCCATCTTCGAGCCGGTCTCGACCAGCGCGGTCGCGAGGATCGTCAGCGAGCCGCCGCCGGCGATGTTGCGGGCGGCACCGAGCACCTTCTTGGGCTGGTGCAGGGCCCGGGCGTCCATGCCGCCGGTCAGCACCCGCCCGCCGCTCGGCGCGGCCATGTTGTACGCCCGGCCGAGGCGGGTGATCGAGTCCATGAGCACGACCACGTCCCGGCCGGTCTCCACCAGCCGCTTGGCCCGCTCGACGGCCAGTTCGGCCGCCGCGATGTGGTCCTGCGGCGGGCGGTCGAAGGTCGAGGCGACCACCTCGGCCCGGACCGACTCGCGCATGTCGGTGACCTCCTCGGGCCGCTCGTCCACCAGGACGACGATGAGGTGGCACTCGGGGTGGTTGGCCGTGATCGCGTTCGCGACGGCCTTGAGGAACATCGTCTTGCCGGCCTTAGGCGGGGCGACGATCAGGCCACGCTGCCCCTTGCCGACCGGGGCGAACAGGTCGATGACGCGGGTGGCCAGGACGTTCGGAGCCGTCTCCAGGCGCAGCCGCTCGTCGGGGTGGATCGGCACGAGGTCGGCGAAGTCGGGCCTGGCCTCACCGGTGTCGACGGGGGCGCCGTTCAGCGAGACGACGGAGGCGAGTCGGCCGTTCTCCCCGGCGCCCCTGACCAGGTCGCCGCGGCGCAGGCCGTACCGCGCCACGAGCGCGGCGGGGACGGCCACGTCCTTCGGCCCGGGCAGGTAGCCGCGGGAACGGATCACCGCGTTCCGGCCGGCGAAGTCGAGCAGGCCGCCGACCTCGGTGGCCACGGTCGCGGAGGCGGCGGCCGGGGCCCGTCGCGGGCGGGAGGAGCGCTGCTTGGGAACGGTGAGAGTGGTGGTGGTCATAGGACTCCTCGGTCCGGGAATGTGCGGGGTCCCCCTTGGGACTCACACGCACGCAATGGGGTTCTCCGCTGGAGGCGGATCGTGGGACGCCGCGCCCGAAGGACGGACAGGATCGCACCCGTCAGATCGCGGATCGCAAGATCACGGATCGCGCGGGAGGCCTCGTGTCGGCTGGTCGCCGACGGAAGATATGCGGTGCGCGTATGGGCTCGAACGGAGCCAGAACCATACGGCTACCGCCGACTATAACAGTCGCGGCCGTTCCGGTGATTCCCTCACCTTGCCTGGAGCGCGTCGAGGGCCACGGCCATGGCGATGACCAGGCGGCGGTCGAGGCGCGGGTCGTGGATCTCGATGGCGTACCGGTCGCGCAGGCCCCAGCGGCGGTCGACCGAGAACGCGATCGAGGCGCCGATGCTGAAGTCGAAGTGGTAGGGCAGCCACTCCAGCGAGTCGGCGAACCGGCGCAGCAACGCGACCACGAGGTTCCGCTCGTGGCCGGTCAGCGTCGGCAGGCCGGGCTGCTGGAGATGCCAGGTCGAGCGGAGCAGCGACTGGCCGAAGTTCTTGCGGAAGGTCCCGATCGACGTTCCGGCGTGGTCCACGACGTCGTACTCCCCGGCGATGTCGAGCACCTTGCGCGCCTTGAAACCGGCGAGGACCGTCTCCCGCGACTCGTCGGTGTAGAGCGTCACCTGCTCCTTGAGCGCCATCCGCTTCTGCTCGGCGAAGCCCACCAGCTCGCCCTCGGAACCGCCGGGACCGGCCACATGGACGACGTACCTGTTCACCATCATGGTGATCTTCTGCCGCAGGTACAGGCGGGTCTGCCCCTGCAGAGTCGCTATATCCATGTGTAACTCCCACGACGGTCTTTTGGCTCCGTATATGCCCCCTTCCACGAGAAGATCACCGGCCCGGAGCCCTGAATCGCCGAATCAGGGAGGGTCAGGGTTTTATCAGGGTTCCTCGCGGAACGTGAGGTGTCGAACGGTCCGTTGTATCGGATGACGAAAGGAACCGACGATGTACCGATCGAGACAGCACAAGATGATCGCCGGCGTCTGCGGCGGGCTCGCGGAGCGGTGGGGCACCTCGCCGACCGTCATCCGCGTGTTGTTCCTGTTGTCCTGCCTCCTGCCCGGCCCCCAGTTCGTGGCCTACATCATCATGTGGGTGATCTTCCCCAAGGCCCCGGCCGCGTCCACAGCGGCCTACGACTACTCGTACGACCGCAGGTAGGCGGCGCGGGGCCGCGCGGGCGCGTCTATGGCGCAGATCGGAATATGCTCACATCGGGAGAGGTGAGCGATGATGCGGCGACGGCCCCTGACGCTGATCCAGGACGACCTGGTCGACTACGAGAAGGCTATGGAACGCATGGCCGCCCTGGTCGAGGAACGGCAGGACGACGCACGGCCCGACACACTGTGGCTGCTGAGTCATCCGCCGGTCTTCACCATCGGGAAGCGCACCCTGGAGTCCCATCTGCCCGACCCGGCCGCCGGCATCCCCGTGGTGCCGACCGGCCGCGGCGGTCAGCTCACCTACCACGGCCCCGGGCAGCTCGTGGGCTACCTCGTCGTGAAGCTGGGCACCGGCGAGGGCGTGGTCGACTACATCCGCGAGGTCGAGCTGCGCCTGGTGGAGGCGCTGGCCGCGCTCGGCGTCCCCGCCGAGCGGCGCGACACCCCGCCGGGGTCGGAGCTGCTGACCGGCGTGTGGACCAGGGACACCGGCCGCAAGATCGTGTCCATCGGCATGCGGGCGAGCCGGTCGGTCACGAGCCACGGCTTCGCCCTCAACGTGGAGGGCGACCTCACGCCGTGGAACCTCGCGATCCCCTGCGGGATGCCGGACGTGGAGATGACGTCGATCGCCCACGAGCTCGGCCGGGCCTCCATGGAGGAGACCCGCCGAGCCGTCGCCACCGCCTTCGAGTCCTCCTGAGCCGGCCCTGAAACACGTGGACGGCGCGGGGTGGCCGTAGGCCGTCAGGAAAGCGGGTCGTACTGGAACTCCCGGACCTTCCCGGCCCTGCCTTCCGGCATGCACTTGGCGAGATGGGACAAGTAGGCTGCCCTTGATCGTTCGCGACGGTGAAGGAGTGGCTCATGGCCGCCGACCCGACGATGGCCCGGATCGGCCAGGCGGTGGAGTTGCATCACGGTCAGGGTCAGCGTGAAGCCGCTCGCGACCTGTTCGCGCGGATCTGGGATGACATCGGCGGTGAGCAGGGCGACCCGCTGCATGTCTGCGTCCTCGCCCACTCGATGGCCGACGTGCAGGACGACGTCCACCAGGAGCTGATGTGGGATCTGCGGGCGCTCGCCGCCGCCGATCTCGTCACCGACGAGCGGGTGGCCGATGTCGGGGTGCCGCTCTCGGTGGCGGGCCTGTATCCGTCGCTGCACCTGAACCTGGCTGAGTGCTACCGCAAGCTGGGCGATCTCGACCGCGCCCGTGAGCACCTCCGGCAGGCGCGGGCGGAGATCGGGGCGCTTGGCGACGACGGGTATGGGCGGCTCATCAGGGGCGGTCTGGAGCGACTGGCCGAACAGCTGGGTGAGCCCACCTGACCGCGTCCCGTACGGCCCGCCCCGGGGCGGGCCGCACGGAGGGGTTCGCCGGGTTATGCGACGGGCTCGGGTTCGTCCACGCCGCCGACGCCGTCCATACCGTCCACGGTGTCGACGGTCCGGCGGGGGCCGGTGAACCAGTGCCTGGCCGACAGGCGCCACCACAGGGCGATGCCGATGAGCACGGCGCCCACGGCGATGGGGGCGTAGTTGACCGACGTCCAGGTGAAGCCGGGGTCGCCGGGCACGCCCGCGGGTGAGATGGGCAGGACGAAGTAGACCGAGATGATCGCGATCTCGATCACGGCGATCCAGCAGAGTGCCCGGTACTTGCGGCCCAGCGTCCACGGGCCGGTCTGGAAGGAGTCGCCGGCGCGCAGCCGCAGCCAGATCGGGATGAGGAACGCGAGGTAGAGCCCGATGACCGCGATGGACACCACCGCCAGGAACGCCACCGGGGTCGCGGAGCCCTCGGGGGCGTACAACGCGGGCAGCGTGATCAGCAGCGCGACGGCGCAGCCGCCGATGATCGCGTTCACCGGCGTGCGGTTGCGGTCCACCTTCGACCACAGCCGCCAGCCCGGCACCGCGCCGTCGCGGGAGAACGCGTACGTCATCCGGGACATCGACGTCACGCAGCTCATGCCGCAGAAGAACTGCCCGATCGTGGAGATGCCGAAGACGACGGTGGCGAGGGTGGACGACAGCGACGAGGTGAAGATCGCCCCGACGAAGCCGCCCTCGGCGTTGACGGCGTCCACGTTCGTGGCGGCGAACAGGAACGCCAGCAGCAGGATCCAGCCGCCGATCGCCGAGTAGAAGATCGACTGCCAGAGGCCCTTGGCCGCGGCGCGGGCCGCGCCGTGCGTCTCCTCCGACACGTGCGCGCAGGCGTCGAAGCCGGTGATCGTGTACTGCGTGAGCAGGAAGCCCAGCGGCAGCACGTACAGCCAGAAGGCGGGCCCGGAGTCGCCGCCGCCGAAGCCGGAGTGGTTGAACGTCTCGAACAGGAAGCCCACGCTCTGGTGCTTCGACGGGCCGAAGACCAGGATCAGCACGACGGCCGCCGCGCCGAACACGTGCCACCACACCGAGATGTTCTGCAGCAGCGAGATCAGGCGGTGGCTGAAGATGTTGATCAGCGCGTGCAGCACCAGGACGATCGCGAACAGCAGGAAGGTCTGGTGCAGCGCGTTGCCGTTCGCCCAGGAGTCGCTGAACCGGCCGACCACGATGTTGAGGAACGTCGCGCAGCCGTAGTCGACCGACGCCGTGACCGCGATCAGCCCGATCAGGTTCAGCCAGCCGGTGAACCAGCCGTGGACCGGCCTGCCCAGCTTGGCGGCCCACCAGTAGATGCCGCCCGCCGTGGGGTAGGCGGAGACCAGCTCCGCCATGCAGAACCCGATGATCAGGATGAACGCCGAGATCAGCGGCCAGCCGACGGAGATCGCCAGGGGCCCGCCGTTGTTCCAGGCCTGGCTGAAGGTGGTGAAACAGCCCGCCAGGATCGAGATGATGGAGAAGGAGATCGCGAAGTTGGAGAACCCGCTCCACGTGCGGGCCAGTTCCTGCTTGTAGCCGAGTTCCGCCAGTCGTTTGGCGTCGTCGTCGAGGGCTTGCGCCACTGAGGCCTCCTCTAACCGGTGCGGGGTTTCCGGACGCCGTCGAGCAGGCGTCCGAAGCTGGGATCCCCGAGGTCGCGTACGGCTTGGGCGAACTTGCCGGCGGCCTCGGCGGAGTAGTCGAATCCGGGCATGGCCCCGGAGCGGACCAGCCCCTGGTGGACGACGAACCAGAGGGTCCAGGTGAGGTTGGCCATGATCAGGTTCAGCCGTACGCGGGGGACGTGCTCGTCGTCGCCGAAGTAGGCCCGCGTCAGCCGTACGACCTGGCCGGGGTCGAAACCGGCCTCGGCGGCGATGTCGCCCAGCTCGAAGCAGGGGTCGTTGTTGCCGGACAGCTGGTAGTCCACGATGCGGACGCCGTCACCGGTGGCGATGAGGTTGCCGCAGATCAGGTCGTTGTGGCAGGGGACGGACGGCAGCGGGCGGCGGGCCAGCGCCGCCTCGATCTCGTACGCCAGAGGCAGCACGTCCTCGAACCCGGCGGGCAGGGCCAGGTCGTGGGCCCGGCAGCGGGCCAGGTAGTCCCGGAGCGTGCGGAAGATGGAGAAGTCGTTGCCGAACCGGGGCCCGGCGTGCAGGCGGCGGCAGGCGGCCGCCACCTCCTCGATCCGCGCCGCCACGGCCGGGACGTCGAGCGCGACGCCCTCGACGTACTCCAGCACGAGGGCCCCCGGCAGCACGTGCACGACCCGGGGGCCGACTCCGGCCGCCGCCGCGGCGACCGTGTTGGCGATCTCCTGGTCCAGTGGGATGCCGAGACCGGCCTCGGTGATGCGCGGGTCGAGCACCCGCAGGATCCAGCGCTCGCCGTCCGCGCTGTCGATCCTGGCGACGTGGTGGCTGAGCCCGCCCGTGATCCTGGTGAACGTCAGCGGCCGTCCGGCCCAGCCCGCGACGACATCCCGCACGTCACCGACGGGATCTGGCATGCCCGGCTCCTTTGGTCTGCCTTCAGACCATTGCTTCGATTCTCCGGGCGGGGTGTTACGGGACGGTACCAATGTCGCAACGTCCCGCGTCCCTGACGAGGGTCAGCGCACGCGGCCCATGCCGCCGAGCGCGCCGGCCTTGCCGTCCCGTACGGAGACGTAGTCGGCGTCGGGCCGCCACTCCTGCAGCGGCACCACTCCCGGCTCGACGAGGTCGAGCCCGTCGAAGAAGGCGAGGATCTGCTCCCGCGACCGGGAGGTGGTGCCGGGGACCGAGGTGCGGCTGAAGACCTTGCGGCCCTCCTCCTCCTGGTCCTCGCTCAGTTCGCCGAGCGAGCCGTGCGAGACCACCAGGTAGCCGCCCGGCGCCAGCGGGGCCCGGAGCGCTGTGACGATCTTCAGGGCCTCCTCGTCGTCGGGGACGAAGTGCAGCACCCCGAGCAGGAGGACGGCGACCGGCTGGGAGAAGTCGAGGTGCGCGCGGACCTCCGGACGGTCCACGAGCGCCTCGGCCTCGCGCATGTCCGCGCCGACCGCGATCACCCGCTCGTTCTCGGCGAGGAGCGCCCGGGCGTGGACCAGGACGATGGGGTCGTTGTCCACGTAGACGACGCGCGACTCCGGGGCCAGCTCCTGGGCGACCTGGTGGACGTTGCGCTGCGTGGGAAGCCCGGCGCCGATGTCGAGGAACTGCCGGATGCCCTGCCGCGCGAGGTGGGTGACGGTCCGGATCAGGAACTGCCGGTTCTCCCGGGCGATGTCCGGAAGGTTGGGCAGGATCTCGATGATCTTCTGGGCGGCCTCGCGGTCCACCGCGAAGTTGTCCTTGCCGCCCAGGTAGTAGTCGTACATCCGGGCGACGCTGGGTGCGAACGGATCAACGCCCGCCGGTGCCCTCTGCTCGTCCACGGCACCCCTCCTCGTCGTACAGCAAGGATGGTACCGGTCTTGATCGGGATATCACGGACACTTACGGCGGAAGCTCGCCGCGGGTCGGGAGGCCCTGCCACGAGCTCGGGCTGGCCACGGAGAAGGCGGCCACGGAGATGCCGCGTTTGAGCCGGTCCGAGGGGTGGAGCCCGTCGAGGATCGCGCTGAGATAGCCCGCCACGAACGCGCCGCCGACCTCGGAGGGGTCGACGGACGTCACGGGGGCGGCCTGGGTGTCGTAACGCAGGCCCTCCACGGTGGCGCTGGCGCCCTTGGCGCCCCGGGTCACGACCAGTTCGGGGATCGACGCGAGCACCGGTTCCACGAGCCCGAGCTCGTCCTGGGTCGCGAAGAGCACGTCGGCGCAGGCGGCCAGCTCGGTCAGGCCCTGCCGTGCCTCCTCCACGCTGTCCCACAGGTGCGGGCGGTGGTTGACGTCGACGGAGACGAGCACGCCGGCGTCCTTGGCGAGCTTCGCCGCGTGGTGGACGGCGCTGTAGGCGTAGCCGCTCAGCCCGACGGTGACGCCGGTGACGTGGAGGATCCGGGCGGACTGGACGGCCTCGCCGGGCACGTCCCCGGTCGTCAGGCGGGATCCCGCCGAGCCGCCGCGGTAGTACGCCGCGTGCGACGACCGGCCGATGCGCCGCTGGCGGACGACGAGACCGGTGGACGCCGTCGGATCGACCCGTACGGACGATACGTCCACGCCCTCGCCGCGCAGGACGGTCATCGTGCGGACGCCCAGTTCGTCGGCGCTGACCCGGCCCAGCCAGCTCACCGAGTGGTCGAGCCGGGCCAGGCCGACCGCCGTCGTCAGCTCGGGTCCCTCCACGTCGAGGCGGGTGCTCGCGTCATGCCGGAGCCGGTCGGCCGAGACGACGGCCAACGCCTCTCCGAGCGTGAATACCTCGGTCATGCGCTGCGTCCAGGGGGTAGCACCGGAAAAGCATGGCAGACCGTGATCCGCTCGGAAAGGGCTCTGGAACGATCCCGCGCCGCGCGGGGGCTCAGCCGCCGAACGCGTCCACGGCGGCCTGGCAGAACGCCTTGAGGTCGTCCGGCTTGCGGCTGGTCACCAGCGTGTTCGGGCCTCCGGTGCAGACCACGACCTCCTTGTCCACCCAGGTCGCCCCGGCGTTGCGCAGGTCGGTCCGCAGGCTCGGCCACGAGGTGAGCGTGCGCTCGCGCACCACGTCGGCCTCCACCAGCGTCCACGGCGCGTGGCAGATGGCCGCGACCGGCTTGCCCGCGTCGAAGAACTCCTTGACGAACCGTACGGCCTCCGGCTTCGTCCGCAGGAAGTCGGGGTTGGCGACTCCGCCGGGGAGGACCAGCCCGTCGAAGTCCGACGCGGCGACGTCTCCCGCCACGGCGTCCACGGGGAACGTGTCGGCCTTGTCGAGGTGGTTGAAGGCCTGTACCCGGCCCTGCTGGGTGGAGATCAGTTTCGGCGTGCCGCCCGCCTGCTCGACGGCCTTCCACGGCTCGGTGAGCTCGACCTGCTCAATCCCCTCGGGGGCGACGAGGAATGCGATCGTCTTGCCCTGAATCATCGTGCTTCCTCTCTGTGTTTCCCGCTTCGCTCGTCGGGGCGCTCACATCCGCCGTCTTCCCTCGTCGCTCGTCCCTCGCTCCTCGGTCCAGATCGGCGGCGCGCCCCTCCGGCTCGCTCGGTGTTTCCCGCTTCGCTCGCGTTTTGCTTGTTTTTGGCTACGCGTGCCCGGCGATCCGCGATCTATGCCGTTCGCGGGGTAGGAAGCGGACATGCCCGTGCTGGTGGGGACATCGGGATGGCAGTACGCCGACTGGCGCGACCTCGTCTACGGGGGAGTGCCGCAGCGGCTGTGGCTGGAAAGGTACGGCGAGATCTTCGCCACGGTCGAGAACAACAACGCCTTCTACCGGCTGCCGAAGCGGGAGACGTTCGAGTCGTGGCGGGAGCGCACCCCGCCGGACTTCGTCATGGCGGTCAAGGCCAGCCGCTTCCTCACTCACATCAAGCGGCTGAAGGACCCGGAGGAGCCGGTGGACCGGCTGATGAGCGTGGCCGAGGGCCTCGGCCCCAAGCTGGGGCCCATCCTGCTCCAGTTGCCGCCGACCCTCCAGGCCGACGCCGTACGGCTGCGGGCCTGCCTGGCCCGGTTCCCGTCCTCGGTGCGGGTCGCGGTCGAGCCGCGGCACGCCTCGTGGTGGACGGCCGAGATCCGCGATCTGCTGACGGAGTTCGGGGCCGCCCTCTGCTGGGCCGACCGGCTCGGACGGCCTGCGGGGCCCCTGTGGCGCACCACGAGCTGGGTCTACCTGCGCTTCCACGAGGGCCGGGCCGACCCCTGGCCGACGTACGGGCGGCGCGCGCTGCGCAGCTGGGCCGACCGGCTGGGCGACGTGCCGGACGCCTACGTCTACTTCAACAACGACCCGGGCGGAGCCGCCGTACGCAACGCCGTCACCTTCGCGGAGATCGTGTGCGCGCGGGGGCGGGAGGTGACCAGGGTGCGGCCTCCCGCGGGTCTGGGCGGCGAGGCCCACCGGCTGCAGCCCGCCCCCTCATAGGTGTGTCTCCCGCTGAGGGGGCGGGCCGCCGCCGCCCGGACACGCCGGTCAGGCGTGCCGGTCGTCGGCCGCGTGCCGGCCACCCGCGACCAGCTGGTCCGGCGACGACTGCCGGGGCACGGAGAGGCGGTGCGGTGCGGTGTCCCGCTCGGCCCGGTTCTCGGCCCTGGCCTCGGCCCTGTCGTCGACGCCGTCCCGGTCCCGGTCGACCTTGGGGTAGGCCGCGGTGACCGGAGCCACGCCGTCCCGCTCGGCCTCGGCCTCGGCCTCGGTCTCGGTGGCGGGGGTGGTCGCCGGCGACGACTGGAGACGGCGCTCCAGCTCGCGCTTCTCGGCCTCCAGGCGGGAGACGCGGTCCCGCTCGGCGAGGCGCGCTTCGCGCACCTTGCGGCGCTTGACGGCCCCGCGGCGCAGGCCGCCGGTGATGAGCATCAGGCCGACGACGAACACGGCGGCGGTCACCACGCCGGCGATGAAGAACTCGAACGGGCTGAGGTTGAAGGTGCGGTCCAGCACCGTGATCGGCATCGTGTTCGCGGTGTCGTTGACCGACACCTCGATCACCGCAGCCGCCGCGATCAGGACCAGAAGCAGGCCCAGTAAGACCATCTGCCGTCACTCCCTGGTGCGGTTTGCGATTCGTGGACGCACTCCGTCTGCCCTCAAAGGCGCGGATCATGTGCTCCCGGTCACAACGGGGCAGCGGTTTGTCAAGCAAAGAACACGCGTTAACACCCTGGTTACAAACGGGCAAAGGTTACGAAATGCCAGAACGGCACTCTCAAGCGTGGCGGACGAACGCCAGGCCGCCTCGCTTCGAAAGGGATCGACGTGACCTACAAGGCCGAGTACATCTGGATCGACGGCACGGAGCCGACCGCGAAGCTCCGTTCCAAGACGAAGGTCCTCGCCGACGGCGCCGAGCCGGGGCTGTGGGGCTTCGACGGGTCCAGCACCAACCAGGCCACCGGTCACTCCTCCGACCTGGTGCTCAAGCCCGTCTTCGTCTGCCCGGACCCGATCCGCGGCGGCGACCACGTTCTGGTCATGTGCGAGGTCCTGCACACCGACATGACCCCGCACGCCACCAACACCCGCGCCGCGCTCGCCGAGGTGGACGAGCGGTTCGCCGCGCAGGAGCCGTGGTTCGGCATCGAGCAGGAGTACACCTTCTTCAAGGAGGGCCGCCCGCTCGGCTTCCCGCTGGGCGGCTTCCCGGCCCCGCAGGGCGGCTACTACTGCGGCGTCGGCGCCGACGAGGTCTTCGGCCGCGACATCGTCGAGCTGCACCTCGACCGCTGCCTCGCCGCCGGCCTGAAGATCTCCGGCATCAACGCCGAGGTCATGCCCGGCCAGTGGGAGTTCCAGGTGGGCCCGGGGGGTCCGCTGGAGGTCGGCGACCACATGTGGGTCGCCCGCTGGCTGCTCTACCGCACCGCCGAGGAGTTCGACGTCGCCGCGACGCTCGACCCCAAGCCGGTCAAGGGCGACTGGAACGGCGCCGGCGCGCACACCAACTTCTCCACCAAGGCCATGCGTGAGGGCTACGAGCCGATCATCACCGCCTGCGAGGCGCTGGCCGACAACGCGGTGGAGCACGTCAAGCACTACGGCCACGGCATCGAGGACCGGCTGACCGGCCACCACGAGACCGCTCCGTGGGACAAGTTCAGCTACGGCGTCTCCGACCGCGGCGCCTCGGTCCGCATCCCGTGGCAGGTCGAGGTCGACAAGTGCGGGTACATCGAGGACCGGCGCCCCAACGCCAACGTCGACCCCTACCTGGTCACCCGTCTGATCACCGACACCTGCTGCTCGGCCCTGGAGAAGGCCGGCCAGGTCTGATCCGGCGTCTCACCGCGTCTTTCCGTACGGCTCCCGGGTCACCCGGGGGCCGTACGCGTTTCCCGGGGAAGGCACGCGAAGGTCACGTCCGGTACGCCTGACCCGCCTAGCGTCCCGGACATGACCATGATCCGCAGATCCGCCGTCGTCGTCCTGTCCGTCCTCGCCGCCGGTACGGTGGCCGCTGTGTCACACCAGCCGGAACCCGCCGCCGCCGGGCGGGAGCGTCAGCCCGTCGTCATCGGGCACCGGGGCGCCAGCGCCCTGCGGCCCGAGCACACGCTGCTGTCGTACGAGACGGCCATCGCGCTCGGGGCCGACTACATCGAGCCCGACCTCGTCTCCACCAGGGACCACGTCCTGGTGGCCCGGCACGAGAACGAGATCTCGGGGACCACCGACGTGGAGAACCATCCCGAGTTCGCCGCCCGCCGGACCACCAAGACCATCGACGGCGTGCCGGTCACCGGCTGGTTCACCGAGGACTTCACGCTGGCCGAACTGCGTACGCTGCGGGCCACCGAGCGCATCCCCGACCTGCGCCCGGACAACGCGGCCCTGGACGGCCTGGCCCAGATCCCGACCTTCGACGAGGTCGTGGAGCTGGCGCGGCGGCGCGGTGTGGGCGTGTACCCGGAGACCAAGCACCCCTCCTATTTCGACTCCATCGGGCTGTCGCTGGAGGAGCCGCTGCTGGAGGTGCTCGGCCGGCACGGCTGGCGTGACCGGCGCGACCCGGTGTTCATCCAGTCGTTCGAGACGGCCAACCTGCGCGAGCTGAGCGGAAAGACCCGCCTGCCGCTGATCCAGCTGGTCAACGGGTCCGGCGCGCCGTACGACCGGGTGGCGGCGGGCGACCCGCTGACCTACGACGGGATGGTGACGCCCGCCGGTCTCAAGGAGATCGCGACGTACGCCGACGGGATCGGCGCGGCGACCTCTCGGGTGGTGCCCACGGGCCCCGACGGGCGCCTGCTCGCGCCGACGACGCTCGTGCGCGACGCCCACCGGGCGGGCCTGGACGTGCACGTGTGGACGGTCCGCGACGAGAACTCCCAGCTTCCGGCCGACTTCCGGCTCGGGGACCCGGCGAACCCGGCGTACGCGCGGACGACCGGCGACGTGACGGGCTGGCTGTCGCGCCTGCTCGACCTCGGCGTCGACGGCGTCTTCGCCGACAACCCCGGCACGGCCCGAGCCGTCCTCGCCGCCCGCACCCGCCGCTAGACGTCCAGCGGGAAACACCGAGCGATCCGGAGGGGCGCGCCGCCGGTCTGGACTGAGGAGCGAGGAACGAGCGACGAAGGCTGTGCCCTGGCGCGCCTCCGGCACGACCGGGCGGGTGTGAGCGCCCCGATGGTGAGCGGGAAACACGGCCCAGATGTCCTAAGTTGACAATGATTTTCATTTGCGGGACAGTTGAGTGGGATGCCTCCCCTGATACGCCGACTTGAGGATCTCTCGTGCTCTCGCCGCTTGCCCGAACCCTGTCGTCCGCCGCGCTGCTCGTCCTGTTCGCCGCGGGGTGCGGCGGCGCGGAGCCTGAGACTCCCGACGACCCGTCGCTGCCGCTGAAGGTGGTCGCGACCACCACCCAGGTCGCGGACTTCGCCCGCAACCTGGGCGGTGACCGGGTCACCGTCCACCAGCTGCTCCGGCCGAACGTCGATCCGCACGACTACGAGCCGTCGCCCGCCGACATGCAGGCCATCGCGGAGGCCGACGTGCTCGTGAAGAACGGCGTGGGCCTGGAGAAGTGGCTCGACGACACGGTCCGGGCCGCCGGCTTCGACGGCCGGGTGGTCGACGCCTCGCAGGGCGTGCCGGTTCGCGGGGGCGACGAGGAGGAGGGCGCGGGCGATCCGCACATCTGGCACAACCCGCTGAACGTCAAGACGATGGCCGCCACGATCGGCAAGGCGTTCGCCGCAGCCGACCCGGCCGACGCCGCGGCATACCAGGCCAACCTGGCGGAATACGACGCGAAGCTGGACGCGCTCGACGCCGAGATCGCCAGGAAGATCGGCTCGATCCCGGCCGACCGGCGCAAGCTGGTGACGAACCACGACGCCTTCGGCTACTACCTCGACCGTTACAAGCTGACCTTCGTCGGGTCGATCATCCCGAGCTTCGACACCTCCGCCGAACTGTCGGCCAAGCAGGTGTCCGATCTCGTCGCCGAGATCAGGGCGACCGGGACGGTCGCGATCTTCTCGGAGGCGTCGCTGCCGCCCAAGACCGCCGAAGCGATCGGCCGCGAGGCCGGGGTGACGGTCGTGGCGGGCGAGGACGCGTTGTACGGCGACTCGCTCGGCCCTGAGGGGTCGGCCGGTGCGACCTATCTCCAGATGGAGGAGCACAATACCGACACCATCGTCAACGCGTTGAGGGGGACGTCCACATGAGTGAGCGCGCGCCGACCCTGGTGATCGACCGGGCGAGCGTGGCCTACGGCGACGTCCCCGTGCTGGAGGAACTGGACGGCGTCGTCCACGAGGGCGAGGCCGTGGCGCTGATCGGCCCGAACGGCGCGGGCAAGTCGACGCTGATCAAGGCGTTGCTCGGCCTGGTCCCGGTCGTACGCGGCCGGATCGAGGTGCTGGGCACGACCCCGGCGCAGGCCCGCCGCGACGTCGCGTACGTGCCGCAGGCCGACACGCTCGACCCCGACTTCCCGGTGTCGGTCGAGCAGGTGGTGATGATGGGCCGCTACCGCCGGATCGGCTGGCTGCGCCGTCCGTCCGCCGCCGACCGGGCCGAGGTGGCCGGGGCCCTGGAGCGGGTCGGGCTGGCCGCGCGGGCCCGTGACCGGTTCGGCACGCTGTCGGGCGGGCAGCGCCAGCGGGTGCTGCTGGCCCGGGCCATCGCCGCCGGACCTCGGATGCTGCTGCTCGACGAGCCGTTCAACGGTGTCGACGCGGTCAGCCAGCATGCGCTGCTGGAGGCGATCGGCTCGCTCAAGGAGCAGGGCGCCTCGGTCGTCGTCAGCACCCACGACCTCGCCATCGCGCACCTGGCGTGCGACGAGGTGTGCCTGCTCAACCGGCACCAGTTCGGCTTCGGCCCGACCGGCGACGTGCTGACGCCCGAGCGGCTGCGCGCGACGTACGGCGGGCACGCGCTCGAACTGCGCGGAGACCGCGTGATCGTGACCCAGACGTGAGGGCGGCGCGATCATGATCTTCTTCGAGCCGTTCCAGCTTCCGTTCATGGCGCGGGCGCTGGCCGAGCTGGTCGTCCTCGGCGCGCTCGCGGGCACCGTCGGCGTGCTGGTGCTGCTGCGCCGCCTGGCCTTCGTCAGCGACACCCTGACGCACACCGTCTTCCCCGGGGTGGTCATCGGCCACCTCATGGCGGGTGACGGCGGCGTCTTCTGGGGCGCGCTCGCGGCCGGGGTCGTCACCGCGGTCCTGCTCACTCTGCTCACCGCCCGCCGCAGGGTGAGCGAGGACGCCGCGCTCGCCGTGCTGCTGACCACGCTGTTCGCGGTCGGCGTCGTGCTGGTGTCGCGGCAGACGGGGTTCACCTCCGACCTCACCGCGTTCCTGTTCGGCCGGGTGCTCACCGTCACCGAGGAGCAACTGGCGCAGACCGCCGTCGTGACGGTGCTGGTCGTGGCGCTGCTGGCGGTGCTGCGGCGGCCGCTGCTGCTGCGGGCCTTCGACCCCGTGGGCGCCCGCGCGGCGGGGGTCCGCGTCGGCCTGCTCGACCTCGTGGTGAACGTCGCGGTCGCTCTGGTCGTCGTGGCCGCCGTCAAGGCGGTCGGCACGATCCTCGTGATCGCGCTGCTGGTCGTGCCGGCCGCGGCGGCCCGCAGCCTGTCGGACCGGCTCGTGGTGATCGTGCCGCTCGCCGCGCTCCTCGGCGCCGCCGCCGGATGGCTCGGGCTGGTCGCGAGCTACGAGGCGTCGATCGGTTACGGCCTCCGGCTCGCCTCCGGGGCGACCGTGGTGCTCGTCCTGGTCGGGTTGTACGGCCTGGCCCACGCCGCCGCGTTCGCCCGCCGGCGTGCGGGGCTCGGCCGGGCCCGCCGCCGCACCGCGCCGGACGACCTCGACATCCTGGAGGCGGCGTGAGCTGGCTCGACTCCACCGTTCACCGGGCCCTTGTCGAGGCGGTCCTGGTCGGCGTGCTCGGCGGGGTGACCGGGGTGTTCGTCGTCGCCCGGCGGCTGCCGTTCTTCACGATGGCCCTCACCCACGCGACGTTCCCGGGCATCGTGGTCGCGGCCATGCTCGGGGTGAACCTCTATCTCGGCGGGGGACTCTTCGGGCTGCTGGTTGTCGCCGCAGTGCTGGTCTTCAGCCGGGGCCGCGGGCAGGACTTCACCACAGCGACCGGCATCGCCCTGTCGGGCGGCTTCGCCCTGGGGGTCGTGCTGGTGTCGTCGCAGGACGGGTTCACCCGCGACCTCGCGGCGTACACGGTGGGCGACGTCCTCGCGGTGAGCACGGGCGACCTCGCGGCGACCGCCGCCGTCACGGTCGGCGTGCTGCTCCTGCTGGCCCTGGTGGGCAAGGAACTGCTGCTCGCGTCCTTCGACCCGGTGGGTGCCGCGGCGCTCGGGCTGCCCACCGTGCTGCTCGACTTCGCCCTGCTGGCGGTCGTCGAGGTGACCGTCGTCGCCAGCGTGCCCGCCCTGGGGACGATCCTCGCCGTCGCGTTGATCGTCGGCCCGGCCGCGACCGCACGCCTGCTCAGCGACAGGATCGCGCTGCTGTTCCCGATCGCCGCGGCGATCGGGGTCGCCTGCGCGCTGGCGGGCGTGTGGGTCTCCACCGTGTGGGACGTCGCGACCGGGGCGTCGATCGCCCTGCTCGTCGGCCTGGTGTTCGGGACGGTCTTCCTCGCCACCGCCGTACGCGGCCGGACGAGACGGGCCGTGCCGGTCAGGGCGTGAGCAGGACCTTGATGGCGCCGTCCTCCTTCTTCTGGAAGATCTCGTAGCCGTGTGGGGCCTGGTCGAGCGGCAGGCGGTGGGTCGCCAGGTCCTCGACCCCCAGCGGGTCGCCGTCGCCGGTCACGAGCGGCATGAGGTCGTCGATCCACCGCTTGACGTGGGCCTGGCCCATCCGCAGCGCGATCCCCTTGTCGAACATCCGCAGCATCGGCAGGGGATCGGTCATCCCGCCGTACACGCCGCTGATGGAGATCGTGCCGCCGCGCCGCACGGTCTCGATGGCGTCCTGGAGGGCGGCGAGCCGGTCGAGGCCGGCGCGGGTCATCATGGCGGCGGCCGCCTTGTCGGGCAGCATCCCGGTGACCGTCTGGGCGAACTTGCCGACGGTGTAGCCGTGCGCCTCCATGCCGACCGCGTCGATGGCCGAGTCGGTGCCCCGGCCGCCGGTCATCGACCGGACCACCTCGGGCACGTTGTCGGTGTCACCCGCGTCGATCACCTCGATGCCGTGCCTGCGGGCCATCTCCAGACGCTCGGGCACGAGGTCCACGGCGATCACCCGGTGGCCGCGGTGGCGGGCGATGCGGGCGGACATCTGCCCGATCGGGCCGAGGCCGAAGACCGTGACGCTGCCGCCGTCGGGGATCTCCGCCCACTCGACCGCCTGCCACGAGGTGGGCAGCACGTCGGAGAGGTAGACGAACCTCTCGTCCGGCGGCCCCTCCGGCACCTTGATCGGCCCGAAGTGGGCCTGCGGCACGCGGAGATACTCCGCCTGGCCGCCGGGCACCTCGCCGTACAGCTTGGTGTAGCCGAACAGCGCGGCGCCGGTGTCGTACTCGCGGACCTGGGTGGTCTCGCACTGGGCGAACAGCGCCCGGTCGCACATGTAGCAGTGGCCGCACGAGATGTTGAACGGGATCACGACGCGGTCACCGGGGGCGATGTGGGTGACCTCCGCGCCGACCTCCTCCACGATCCCCATCGGCTCGTGGCCGAGGATGTCGCCCTCTCCTATGAACGGGCCGAGCACCTCGTACAGGTGGAGGTCGGAGCCGCAGATGGCGGTCGTGGTGACCCGGATGATCGCGTCGGTGGGTTCCTTGATCGCCGGGTCCGGTACCTCCTCCACCCGAACGTCGCGCTTGCCGTGCCAGGTGAGTGCCTTCATGGTTTCCCCTTCCAGAAGGGCCTGGGTGTCACGATCGTTCCCGTATGCCCGAGTTATGGAAGAGGAAACGGCTCAGAGGTGGAGCACGCTGCCCTGCTCGTCCACGTGGTCGGCGCCCTCGTCGTCGAACCACACGCCGCCCGTCGCGAGGTAGCGGAACCGGTGCGCGCCGGGCGGGAGGATCACCGACACGGTACGGGTGCCGTTCCTGCGTCGCAGCAGTTCGTGGCGGCCGGGCAGCCAGTCGTTGAAGTCGCCGACCACACTGACCGTCCCCAGGGGCTGGTCGACGGGCAGCGTGAAGGTCACCCGGGTCTTCGGACCGAACAGCCTGTTGCGCTTCAGCATGCGTCTCCTCCCATCCAATGCGATGACGCATATCTTCGCGTATCGCACCTAAAGGAAGAAACCAGTACAGGAAGGACGTAACACAATATTCACGGCTTTTTCAGGGAATTCGGCCGACCCCACAGAGGAACCAGGTGGGCAGGTTGCGCCGGGCCTGCCGGGCAAGCGGATTCTCGTCGTCGGGCCGCCAGTCGTCCAGCGGGACGAGGCCGGGATCGAGGACTTCGCAGCCGTCGAACAGTTCCTGGATCTGGTCGCGGCTCCGCAGGGTGACGCCCGCGTCCGAACCCCGGTAGACGGCCGCCCCCTCCCGGGCCGCGCCGCCCCGCTCCTCGTCCGTGACGTGGGACAGCACGAGGTGACTCCCGGGGACGACGGCGTCCCGCAGCCTGGCCACGAGCTGGGCCGGCTTGTCGGCCTCGGACAGGAAGTGCACCACGGCCACGAGCAGGATCGCGACCGGCTGCGACAGGTCGATCAGCGACCGCAGCCCGGGATCGGCGAGGATCTCCTCGGGCCGCCGCAGGTCGCCCCGCACCGTGACGGTGGAGCCGGCGCCGGACAGCAGGGCCCTGGCGTGCGCGAGCACGACCGGGTCGTGGTCCACATACGCCACCCGCACGGTGGGATCCAGTTCGTGGGCCACCTCGTGGACGCCGCCCTGGGCGGGTAGCCCGGTGCCGATGTCCACGAACTGCCGGATGCCGGCCTCGGTCACCAGGTGGCGTACGGCGCGGCGCAGGAAGGCGCGGTTGCGGCGGGCCAGCATGCGGGCCTCGGGCGCGACCCGCAGGACCCGCTCCGCCGCCTCCCGGTCGGCCGCGTAGTTGTTCTTCCCGCCGAGGAAGTAGTCGTACATGCGGGCGGGGTTGGGGACGCTCGCGTCGATGCCCGGCGGCGGCGCGTCATCGGCCACGTGTCGTCTCCCTGACCGGCGGTAGCGAAGGTGACTCGCAGCGATCATAAAGGCCGCCCGGGGAAAACCCAACGCCCGTACGGCCTAGGACCATCGGCCGATGTCGCCGGGGGTTCGGGCCGATCTATAACGGAGCTGCTCAGTTGTTCGCGGAGGGGAGACAGCCGCATGTACGCGGTCCGACTGCACGCCTTCGGCCCTGCCGGCAACCTCGTCTACGAGGAGGTCGCCGATCCCGAGCCCGGTCCCGGCCAGGTCCGTGTCGCCGTACGGGCGGCCGGGGTCCACCTGGTCGACACCGTGCTGCGGGCCGGGAAGTACGGCGGGGGCCCGATCCCGGTGCCCGACCTGCCGACGATCCCGGGCCGGGAGGTCGCCGGGATCGTCGACGCGGCCGGGCCGGAGACCGACCCCGCCCTGGTCGGCAGGCGGGTGGTCGCCCACCTGGGCATGGCCCCCGGCGGCTACGCCGAACTGGCCGTACGGGACGCGGCCGCGATCCACGAGATCCCGGACGGCCTGGGCTTCGGCGAGGCGGTGGCGATGATCGGCACCGGCCGGACCACCATGGGGATCCTCGACGTGGCGGAGATCCGGGCGGACGACGTCGTCCTCGTGACGGCGGCGGCGGGCGGCGTCGGCGCCCTCCTCGTCCAGGCGGCGGCGCGGGCCGGCGCCACCGTCGTCGGGCTGGCCGGCGGCGCGGCGAAGACGCACCGGGTGCTCGGCCTGGGCGCCGCCCACGCCGTGGACTACACCGCTCCCGGCTGGCCCGAGGCGGTCCGGGCCGCCCTCGGCGACCAGGAGGTGACGCTGGCGCTGGACGGCGTCGGCGGGGACCTCGGCCGGCAGACCCTGGAACTGCTCGGCGTCGGCGGCCGGCTCGTGCTGTTCGGCTGGGCCGACGCGGCGGGCGGGCCGACCAGGCTGACCACCGAGGACCTCTACGCCCGCGGCATCACCGCGTCCGTAGCCGTCGGCCCGCGGGTGCTGAAGCGGCCGGGCGGCCTGCGGGGCCTGGAGGAGCGGGCGCTCGCCGCCGCCGCGTCGGGCGCGCTGACGCCGCTGGTGCAGAGCTTCCCGCTCAAGGACGCCGCCGCCGCGCACACGGCGCTGGAGACCCGCGCCACCGTCGGCAAGGTGGTCCTGGTCCCCTGAAAGCGCCGTGCGCTCACGCGGGAGACGATCAGGCGAAGGCTTTCGCCGCCGTCACTTGGCGGCGCGGTCGATGAGACCGCGCAACTGCGTCGCCTCCTTCGACTCGCCGATCTTGCCGAGCTTGGGCGCGAGCCCCTTGGCGATGGACTTGAGCCGCCAGGCGGGAAGGATCACCGCCGCGTTGTACAACGCCGTGAGGGTGGTGGAGTCCGAAGGCACCTCCATCTGATCTTTCGCGAAAGTGAGCAGTTCGCCGGCGAGATAGCGCTGGGTCTCGATCGTGACGCCGCTCGTCGAATTCACGAAGAAGTCGACGAGCAGCGGCGTCACAGTGGCCCTGTCCGCCACATTCTGGAGCGCGAACGCGCAGTACGAGGCGAGGATGTTGTTCAGGTACCGCGCGGTCAGGGCATCGGTGTCCTTGGCGGCGTCCAGCGCTTTCAGGTGCATCTGCACCGGAGCGATCGTCAGCGCGCGCAGATTGACCGGTGTCTCGCTCGGCTCCAAGCCGGGGGGCGTGCTGGTCGCCAGGTGGCCGAACGCGTAGAAGCACTCGACCATCGTCGCCTTCGACTCGTGGCCGGTGTTGATGCGCACGTACTTGCCCTCGACGCCGCCGACGCTCGGGATCTGGCCGGAGTACGAGGTCCGCAGGAACGAGAAGCTGAGGCGCTGATCGATGAGGACGAGCTTCTTGAAAAGCTCGTCGGTGTCGACGGCGGGCGTCCTGCGCATGAGCAGCGGGATGCCGTCCACGTACGACGTCCCCTGACTGAAGTCCGATCGTTCGATGGGCCAGCAGAACTCGTCCACGAACTTGGCGTTCCCGGCGGCGCTGCGCATCAGCGCCAGCTCGTCGCGGTGCCCGTGCCTGAGCATGTGCACCACGAGCTGCGACTCATCGTGTCCCGCGAGGTCGAGATCCAGGTCTTGCAGCAGCGCCTCGGCCCGTGCGTACGAGGACTCGAGGTTGTCCTTCGCCGACAGCATCGTGAGGTTGCCGGCGGCCACCTTGCCGGTGCCGAGCGAGGCGTACTTCTGGAAGCTCTTGCACAGGAAGACCTCCAGCGCGCCGGCGGCGACAGCGTCCTTGAGGCCGTCGAGCACGATCTCGATCTGGGTCTTGCCGCCCGGCTTGGGCGCGACCTCGATGGTGGTGTCGATGATCAGCGCGAACGGCGACTCGCCCTTCTTGTGCGTCTTCACCCTCTGCAGGACGTCGGTCACGAGTTTCTCGGGGGACGGCGCGAAGGCGGGCGTGCTCGGGTTCAGCGCCGCCACCAGGACGTCCTTGTGGGGGGTCGCCTTCTCGCCCTTCTTGAGCTTGCCGAGCAGGAACGTGATCTCGTAGTAGTCGATCGCCTCGGTGGACCGCGCGACCTCCTCCTGGTCCCGCCACGACAGCGCGATGTACAGCGCGGTCGCGAGCGCGTCCATGCCGCTCGTGGTGAGGCAACTGTCGACCTGGATCTTGTCGCCCTCGACCAGCGTCGCGATGCTCGGCGCCCGCTCCAGCAGGATCTCCCGCATCGTCGTCCGGTAGTCGGTCCAGTTGTAGTACTTGCCCACGGCGACGACGACGGCGATCTCGTCCATCATCAGGTCGACCGCGCGCATCGCCACCGTGGGGTTGTCCACGTTCTCCACGACGATGTCGAGGAGCCGGTTGAGGGACCCGATGGCGTTGGCGGTCAGCGCGTCGTAGCGGTCGGGGCCGAGCTTGTCGGTGAGGCCGAGCACGAGGTGCTCGACCATCGCGCAGACCGGCGCGATCACACCCTTCCCGCGGGCGATCTCCTGCAGCCGGGAGAACAGGCTGGAGGTGATGAGCTGCACGAGGTCGGCCTGCGTGTCGACTGTGAAGTCAGGCTTGGGAGCGGGCTTGTCCCTGTCCACGAGCTCGTAGAGCTGGTACGCCGACGGCGTGGCGCCGAGTTCGTAGAGAACCTGGCTCCACAGATGCCCGGAGTGCTTGCCGGTGCCGCTCAGCACGCTGATGCCCGAACTCCCGATGAGCGGTTTGATCGAGAGATCGGCGCACACCTTCGGAGGCAGCACCATCTCGAGCTTGCGCAGCACGCGCGGGCTGTTCACCAGGATGTCGTCCTTGCCGATTTTCCCGCTCATCTGCAGCTTGTCTACGAAGAGGTTCACCTTGTCCCGGAAGTTCGTGCGCCAGTAGAGGGCCGCGCGGGAGTTCTGGGCCGACAGGTTACCCAGCTCCGCGCGCTGGCTCGGCGCGGCGCGGAAGCCGATCTGGTCGACGAGGTGTTCCTGCGTCGTCCCCTTCACCTTCACCGTCTTGCCGATTTCGGTGCGGCGCTGCGTGGAGTACGCGGACCCACCGCCGGCGATGGAGTCGAGGAGCTTCAGCGCGTCTCGCAGGTGGCTCATCGACGTTGCGTCGCGGGCGTCGTCGACGCGCTGCGCGAGCTTGACCAGGTCGACGGTGACCTTGTCCGGGGCCTTGCCTCCCGGGGCGAGGTCGAGCGCGTCGAGCGTCTGCCAGTCGCGGCCCTTCTCGGTCTTCTCGGGCAGCTTCCTGGGCTTGTCCGGCGGCAGGAGGTCGAGCGTGTAGACCAGGTCGTCGCCGTGCGGGTCGTCGTGCCGCGGCACCGGCTGCTCCTTCGGCGCCTCCTGCACCAGGTGGGCGAGGCGGACAGCGGCGGTCGCCTTCATGAACGCGCGGGCGACGTCGCCCATGAGCTGTGCGGCGATGAGCCGGGACATCGCGCTGCGCTCGTTCGCGGAGCGCTGGGCCAGGGTCTTGGCCATGAGCCGTATGGACCCGAGCACTCCGGGGTTCGCGTCCTCTCCCAGCTCCTTGGCCACCGCCTTGGCGGTGTCCTCGCCGGGCTTGGTGACGAACGCCTGCCAGGCCTTCGGTAACGCCGCTTCCGTGGACGACTCGCTCGACATGCTCGACATGGTTCCTCCTGGATCTCATGCATGCGGACGTACGTATGACTGAAGCGGCGTCGCTCATGCTCGACCCTGGACCGGTCCACGTCAATGGCTCCGGCTTCTGAATCCGTAACTGCCTCAGGCCACGAGGACGGGGTGGGGGAGCACCGAGTTGTGGCAGTAGCCGAGGGCGTTCCAGGGGGTGGCGTCCGGCTGGGAGCGGCCGTGCTCGTCGGTGGCGCGCACACGTACGACGTGCGCTCCCGGGGTGGGATCCCAGGTGAAGCGCCACCGGGTCCAGACGCCGGGGAGATCCGGCCCGTCGAGGCCGGCCGGCCGCCAGGGGCCGTCGTCGATCCGGTAGTCGACCGCCGCCACCCGGTTCTCCCCGGCGTACGCCCGGCCGCGGACCAGGCGCGGGCCGGGCCGCAGCCGGGCCGGCCAGGGCAGTTCGACCAGGCTCGCGACGGGGGTGGAGGTGATGGGCACGGCGGTCTCGCCGGGAGTCACGAGCACGTAGTCGTCGGTGTTCCACGCCACGTGCAGGGGGTGGTCGGACACCTCGATCCGGCCCACCCACTTGACGCTGGCGGCGCCGAGCCAGCCCGAGACCACCACGCGGGCGGGGAAGCCGTGGTCCGGTGGCAGGATCTCGCCGTTCATGGCGAGCGCGAGCAGGGTGTCGGGGGCCAGTGCCTTGGCGAGGGGCATCGGACGGCGTGCGCGGCCCTCGTCGAGCCCTTCGGGCATGACCTCGACCGCGGTGCCGGTGAGCCCGGCGGGTTCGAGCAGGTCGCGCAGCGGGACGCCGGTCCACTCGGCGGTGCCGATCGCGCCGCGGCCCCACTGGACCCCGTCGAAGCGGCGCCCGCACTCGGCGGCGAACAGGGCGCGCCGGTTGCCGGCGCACTCCAGCGTACGGACGACCGACACGAGCGGGAACCGGTGCCACAGGTCGTCGTAGGTGTAGTCGACGGCTCGCCGCACGCCGGCGCCCTCGACGCGCAGCGTCCAGATGCGGGGGTCGAGGCGGGGGGTCGGCGCGTGACTGCGGACGAAGAACCGGTCGTTCGGGGTGAGCAGGCCGGGCAGGCGGTCGGGCCGGGTGCCGTAGTCGAGGCCGGTGCCCGCGTCCTCCATCAGGGCGGCGGGAGTCGGTTTCACCACCGCCGTGCCGGGGGCGCCGCATGCCCGCATCCGCGCCTCCTCACACTGTCGGCGGCCCGGCGCGGACGGCGGGCGTCAGCCCAGGTCGCCCGCCCGCCGGGCCTGGCGCTCGGCCCAGGACGCGAGGCGCGACCAGCGCCGGGCCGCGGCCATGCGGCTCGCGACGCGGGCGTGGTCCGCCGCGCGGTGCAGCTCGGTGACCCGCTCGGTGGCCAGGGAGTAGTCGTAGAACATCATTGCCGCCCCAACGCCGTTGTAACTGTCTTTATTTTCTTAGGCAGTTACCAAGGTAACGCAAAGCCGGTAACTGGTCAAGGCGATTTGGACGGTTACGTACGCTGGACGCACCGCGTCTCGTACGCGCGGAGCACGCAGTCCAGCAGGCCGGGGAAGAGGGCGTCGAGGTCCTCCCGGCGCAGGCAGTTCATCTTGGCGGTGCCGCGGTAGACCTGCCTGATCACCCCTGCCTCGCGCAGGACCCGGAAGTGGTGGGTGCTGGTCGACTTGCTGACCGCGAGGTCGATCGCCGAGCAGGACGACTCGCCTGCGCCCGCGAGGTAGTGCACCACCTGGAGGCGGGCGGGATCGGACAACGCGTGCAGCACGCCTTCGAGCCGGATCTCGGCCCGGTCCGGATGGTCGAGCGTCCGGAGTTGAGGGGTGGTGGACGGCATCGGCGGCTCCCTTCGCGAACCCCTCATTGTACGAGGACCATCGTAGTTTGACAGATGGCGTACTACGACGGTTATCGTACTAGCGTCCCGACGACGAGAGGAGCGCGGCCGTGAGCGCGTTGTTCGAGCCCCTGACCCTGCGCGACCTGACCATCCCCAACCGTGCCTGGATGTCGCCGATGTGCCAGTACTCCGCGGCGGTGGAGGGGCCGGAGCAGGGCGTGCCCACCGACTGGCATCTCACCCACCTCGGGTCGAGGGCGGTTGGTGGGGCCGGCCTGATCATGACCGAGGCCACCGCCGTGTCCCCGGAGGGCCGGATCAGCCCCGCCGACCTGGGGCTGTGGAACGAACGGCAGCAGGAGGCGTTCGGCCGCGTCACCCGGTTCCTGACCGAGCACGGCGCGGTGCCCGGCGTCCAGCTCGCCCACGCCGGCCGCAAGGCGTCGACGGACCGGCCGTGGCGCGGCGGCGCGCCGGTCGGCCCGGAGGGGCACGGCTGGCGGCCGGTCGGGCCCGGCCCGATCCCGTTCGACGAGGGCCACCCGGTGCCCCACGAGCTGGACGAGGCGGACATCCGGCGGCTCGTCGCCGCCTTCGCGGCGGCGGCGCGCCGGGCGCTCGCGGCGGGCTTCAAGGTGGTGGAGGTCCACGGCGCCCACGGCTACCTGATCCACCAGTTCCTGTCGCCGTTCACCAACCACCGCACCGATGCGTACGGCGGCTCCTTCGAGAACCGCGTCCGCTTCGCCCTGGAGGTGGTCGACGCGGTGCGCGCGGAGTGGCCCGAGGAGCTCCCGGTGTTGTTCCGCGTCTCGGCGACCGACTGGCTCAGCGAGAACCCCGAGGACCCCCGCGAGGGCTGGACGGCGGACGACACCGTGCGGCTGGCCAAGGAACTGCTCTCCCACGGCGTCGACCTGCTGGACGTGTCGTCCGGCGGCAACGCGCCGCGGGCGCGCATCGCGACCGGTCCCGGCTACCAGGTGCCGTTCGCGGCCCGGGTGCGCGCGGAGACCGACCTGCGCGTCTCGGCCGTCGGGCTCGTCACCGAGCCGCGCCAGGCGGAGGAGATCGTCGCCTCCGGGCGGGCCGACGCGGTGATGCTCGGCCGTGAGCTGCTGCGCGACCCCTACTGGCCGAACCGCGCGGCCCGGGAGCTGGGCGCCGCCGGCCGATGGCCCCACCAGTACCACCGGGCCGTCTGAGCGGCCCGTCTGGGCGGCCCGTCTGACCTGGACGGACGTGGGTAGGGGTCGCGTATGGCAGAGATCGGTTTCACACTCATGTCCGAGCAGAGCCCGGCGAAGGAGCTGGTGGAGGACGCGGTCACGGCCGAGCGGGCCGGTTTCGACTACGCCGTCATCTCCGACCACTACTTCCCCTGGCTGGACGAGATGGGGCACTCCCCGTACGCCTGGTCGGTGCTCGGCGCGGTGGCGCAGGCCACCGAACGGCTGCCGCTGATGACGTACGTCACCTGCCCGATCATGCGGTACCACCCGGCGGTGGTGGCCCAGAAGGCGGCCACGGTCGGGGTGCTCAGCGACGGGCGGTTCACGCTCGGGCTCGGGGCGGGCGAGAACCTGAACGAGCACGTCGTGGGGCACGGGTGGCCGCCGGTCAACACCCGGCACGAGATGTTCCGGGAGGCCATCGAGGTCATCAGGGAGCTGTTCCAGGGTGGCTACCGCAACTACCGGGGTGAGTACTTCGACATCGACTCCGCCCGGGTCTTCGATCTGCCGGAGCGCCCGGTGCCCATCGCGATCGCGGCGTCCGGCGGCCAGTCCGCGGACATCGCGGCCGAACTCGGCGACGGCCTCATCGCGACCGACCCGGACGGCTCGCTGGTGGAGAAGTTCGCCGCGTCGGGCGGCGAGGGCAAGCCGGTGTACGGCCAGCTCGCCGTCTGCTACGACCCCGACCGGGACGCCGCCGTCGAGCGGGCGCATCGGATGTGGCGCTGGGCGGTGACCGGCTGGAAGGTCATGTCCGAGCTGCCCGCCCCGGTCAACTTCGCCGCCGCGACCGAGACCGTACGGCCCGAGGACGTGGCCGAGAAGGTGCCCTGCGGCGCCGACGTGGACGCCGTGGTCGAGGCGGTGCGGCAGTACACCGACGCCGGGTTCACCCACCTCGCGCTCGTCCAGGTGGGCCGGGAGCGTCAGCGGGAGTTCTTCGAGTGGTCGGAGAAGGAACTGCTCCCCGCACTGCGCTCGCTCTGACGGGCTCGCGCTGATGGGCTCGCTCTGACGGCCCAGAATTAGAGAGTTGCTCTAGAGAGTTTCTCTAATTAGAGTCGCTCCCATGACGCGTACGGCTGTGGTCACCGGAGGTTCCCGCGGGATCGGGCAGGCGGTCGCGGCCCGCCTCGCCGAGGAGGGGTACCGGGTCGTGATCGTCGCCCGCGATCCCGTACGGGGAGAGGCGGCGCGGGCGGCCCTGCCGGGCGACGCCGTGCTGGTCGTCGCCGACCTGGGCGAGGCGGCGTCGGTGCGGGAGGCGGCCCGCGCCCTGCTGGACGCCTGCCCGCGCCTCGACGTGCTGGTGCACAACGCGGGCGTCTGGCCGGCCCGCCGCGAGATCACCGCGGACGGCATCGAGCGCGCGTTCGCGGTCAACCACTTCGCGCCGTTCCTGCTCAACCACCTGCTGGAGGATCGGCTGCGCGAGAGCGGCACGCGGGTGGTCCAGGTCAGCGCGGGCCTGTACGTCAAGGGCCGGGCGGAGCCGGGCCGGACCGCGACCGGGCTGGACTTCCACCCCATCCGCACGTACGCGGACACCAAGCTGTGCAACCTCATGATGGTGCCGCTGTTCGCCCGGCGGTGGCAGGATGCCGGGGTGACGATCGACGCGGTCCACCCGGGCGTGATCCGGACCGATCTCGGGGCCAGGGGCGGCCCGCTCGGGCTGGTGCTGAAGGCGGTCAAGCGCACCTGGGACACCCCGGAGGCCGGCGCGCGGCCCGTCGTGCGGCTCGCCCTCGACGCCTCGGGCGGCACCGGCCGCTACTTCGAGATCGACGAGGAGACCCCGCTCGCCCCCGTCGCCCGGGACGCCGCGCTCGCGGAGGCGCTGTGGAGGCAGGCCGCGACCCTCACCGGGACGGCGTGACCCGGCAGCGGCGCGGCGAGGAGACGGCGCGGCGGCTGCTCGACACCGCCCTCGCCGTGTACGCCGACGACGGCCCGCAGGGCTTCACGATGCGGGCGGTCACCGCGCGTGGCGGGATCAGCGTGGGCAGCCTCTACCACCACTTCGGCAGCTTCCCCGGCCTCGCGACCGCGCTCTACTCCGCGTGCCTGGCCGATCTGCTCGACTCGCTGGTCGAGGCCGTGGAGGGGGTGGACGACCCCCGCGCGGGGGTGCGCGCGATCGTCGTCGCCTACCTCGGCTTCGTACGGGAGCACCCGGCCAAGGCGAGGTTCCTCCACGCCTCGCCGTACCTCGGGCACGTGGAGCCCGGCGCGGCGGCCGCCGCGAAGACGCCGCGCCTGGACGCGCTGGTGGGGTGGCTGCGCCCGCACGTCGCGTCGGGGGCTATCGCCGGCCTGCCCGTGCCGGTGATCGAGATACTGCTGATCGGCCCGGTGGCCGAGGTCACGCGCCGGTGGATCGCCGGTGCGCCGGAGGCGGACCTCGACGAGGCCGCTCGGCTGCTGCCCGAGCCCATCTGGCAGTCCCTGCGCCGCCACCCGCCCGCCTCCTGAGCCGGGCCGCCGGCGCCGCCGCCGGCCCTACTGCGCGGCGATCCGGTCGGAGTCTCTGTCCGAGGAGTCCGGTGAGGAGTCCGGTGAGGTGCCCGCTGAGGAGGCCGCCGTACGCGTCCAGGGCAGCGGCGGCAGGCCGCAGCGCACGCGCAGGACCATCCAGAAGGCCGGGGCGAGCAGCAGCACGGCGAGCAGGGCCCAGACGGTCTGCGCGTTGCCGACGCCGAACATCTTCAGCGCCGAGGCGAGCAGCACGAAGGCCAGGGCGCGGCGGATCAGGCCGCCGGGGGCGCGGGAGGAGATGCGCGAGCCGAGGTAGACGCCGGGGATCGAGCCCGCCAGCAGCGCGACCGTGACCGACAGCGTGAACTCGCCGAAGAGCAGGTGGCCGAGCGCGGCCGACATGACCAGCGGCACGGCCTGGACCAGGTCGGTCCCGACGAGCTGGTTGGCCTTCAGCGCGGGGTAGAGCGCGAGCAGGGCCACGATGATCAGGGAGCCCGAGCCGACCGAGGTGATGCCGACGACGAGCCCGCCGACGGCCCCCACCAGCGCGGTCGGCAGCGGCCGTACGGTGACCGAGGGCATCTCGGTCGCGGCCGGCTCGCCGGGGGCGGCGGTGCGGCGGCCGGTCTCGGGGGTGCGGCCCTCGGCGCGGTCGCGCATCGCGAGGTAGCCGCGTACGGCCAGGCCGGCCGCGGCGATGAGCAGCGCGATGCCGAGGCCCTTCTGGATCACGCTCTGCACGCCCTCGCCGGTGCCGAGGGCGCGGGCGATGAGCACGCCGCAGAACGCCGCCGGGACCGAGCCCGCGCACAGCCAGGCGACGAGCCTCAGGTTGACCGTGCCCCGGCGCAGGTGCACGAGGCTGCCCACCGGCTTCATCACGGCGGCGGCGACGAGGTCGCTGGAGACGGCGGCGAGGGGCGGCACGCCGAAGAACGTCACGAGCATGGGCGTCATGAGGGCGCCCCCGCCCATCCCCGTCAGGCCGACGACGACGGCGACCAGAAAGGAGCCGATCGCCATGGTGTAGTCGAAATGCACCAGCGAACCCTACCAAATCGATCGGAATTATGGAAAGCCCTGTTCATCAGGCCGGGTCCCCTCGCGGCCCTTCCCGCCCCCGCCCCGCCGATGTCCGCGGGGCCGGATATTTACCGCTGAACCGGTTCGTCGGCGGCCACCCGGGTGCCGGTGACGGAGCGTTGACGCGGTGGTCGTCAAGCGACTACCGTTGCGTGGCCTTATCCGGTTAAGCGACGGGAGTGACCGTGGTGGAGAGACCGGGGACGCGGCGATGACCGTGCTCGCGGTGGACATCGGCGGCACGAAGTTCGCCGCCGCGGCGGTCGCGCCCGACGGCGAGATGCTGGCCCGCACCGAGGTGCCGCTGAGCGGCCCGGAGTCGGCCGGCCGGACGCTCTCGGAGGTCGTGCGCCGGATCACCGAGCGGGTGGCGCCCGACCGCCTCGACGGGATCGGGGTCGGCTCCGCCGGTCCGCTCGACCCCCGCCGCGGCACGGTCAGCCCGGTGAACATCCCCGCCTGGCGTGACTTCCCGCTGGTCGACGCGCTCGGTGAGACACTGCCCGGCCGTCCCGTACGGCTCGCGGGCGACGCCCAGTGCATGGCGCTCGGCGAGTGGTGGCGCGGCCTCACCGGCCCCATCGCCGACGGGCCCGCCGGGCGGAGCCGGGCGATGCTCGGCATGGTCGTGTCCACCGGCGTGGGCGGCGGTCTCGTGCTGGACGGCGTGCCGTACGTCGGCCCGACCGGCAACGCCGGCCACATCGGCCACATCACCGTCGATCCCGGCGGCGAGCCGTGCCCCTGCGGCGGCGTCGGATGCGTCGAGACCATCGCCAGCGGGCCCGGCATGGTGCGCTGGGCCGCCGCGAACGGCTGGACCGGCGCGGACGCCCGCGCTCTGGCCGCCGACGCCCGCGCCGGTCATCCCACCGCCGTCCGCGCCTTCGAGCGCGCGGGCGGCGCGCTGGCCACCGCCGTCCTCACGGCGTCCGCCCTGTTCGATCTCGACGACGTCGTCATCGGAGGGGGCGTGGCCGCGGCGGGACCGATCCTGTTCGACCCGCTCAGGCGGGCGATCGGGCGGAACACCGGGCTCGGCTTCCTGCGCCGCCTGCGGGTGGAGCCGACCTCACTGGGCCGCGACGCCGGGCTGTTCGGCGCCGCCGCCCTGGTCCTGCTCCAGGGCGTCGCTTGACCCACCCCGTGGTCAAGGGGCGCGGATCAGGCCGTCGGGGCCGAAGGTAGTCTGACAAAGACGACGGATTCGAGGACCGAGGGCCATGAGGAGAACGCACGGGTGAGAGGCGCCACCGGCTCCACGAACGCGGGAGCCGCGCGGGCGACGCCCGGCGACATGGCGGCGCTGCTGGACGGCAGCGACGAGGGAATCGTGTTGTGCGACGCAGGCGGCGTCGTGCTGCTGGCCAACGCGGCGGCGGCCCGGCTGGCGCCGGAGATCGTCCCGGGCAGGCCGGTTCCCCCACAGCTGGACCCGGCCGGATCGAGCACGGTGACGTACGGCGGCCGGGTGATCCGGGTGCGGACGGAGGCGGCCGGCGACCACCGTGCTCTCTACCTGAGTGAGGCGCCGTCCCTGCCGCGCCGCGCCGAGTTCCTGCTGGAGGCCGCGCGCCGCCTGTTCGCGTCGCTCCACCCGCGCCGATGCGCCCGCGCCGCCGTGGATCTGGGCACCGAGTTCCTGTGCGACCTGGCGGTCGTGGTGCTGCCGCCCGCCACCAACCGCCGGGTCGAGTGGATCCGGGCCGTCGCCGGGCGCCCCGGACCGGAGGAGGGCGTCATGCCGCTCTCGACGGCGCTGCGGGTGCCGGGCCTGACCGACGCGCTCGCGGGCCTGACGCACGGCTCGGGCGGGCGGCAGGACGCGGGCGCCGCGCCGGACTGGCTGCTGCCGGAGGGGTTCGGCCCGGCCGGCGACCTGCTGGTCTTCCCGCTGCCCGGCAACGGCGTCCCCGCGGGGGCGATGGCGCTGGTCCGCCGCGCCGGTCGGCCTCCGTTCGACGACGAGGCCCTGGCGATGGTGCGCGACCTCGCGTCCCGGGCGGGCGCGGCGCTCTCGGCGGCCTCGCTGTTCCGGGAGCAGAGCGCGGTGAACGCCATCCTGATCGACGACCTGCTGCCGCCCGACCTGCCGGAGGTCGAGGGCATGCGCCTCGCCGGGAGGCTCCGGTCCTCCCAGCAGGCCGGCGCCGTGGGCGGCGACTTCTACGACGTCTACATGTCCGAGACCGGCGCCGGTCACGACAGCGGGATCGGCATCCTGGAACGTCCGCCTCTGATCATCCTGGGTGACGTCTGCGGCAAGGGCGCCCGCGCGGCCGTACTGGCCGGGCAGGTCAGGCAGAGCCTGCGCGCGCTGCTGCTGCTGGAAAGCCGCCCGGTCCAGCTACTCGAACTGCTGAACCGGTCGCTGCTCGCCTCGCCCGCGCCGAACTCCTACGTCACGCTGGTCCTCGCGGCGCTCCGGGTCGCCCCCGACGAGCACGTGCTGGTGGATCTGGCCGTGGCGGGCCATCCGCCGCCGCTGGTGCTGCGCCGGGACGGCACAGTGGAGGAGGCGCCCGCCCGCGGCTCCCTCCTCGGCGCGCTGAAGAAGACCGTGGTGCGGCCGGCCACGGTCGACCTGGCTCCCGGCGAGGTGTGTCTGCTGTACAGCGACGGCATCACCGAGGCCTTCGGCGGCCCGACCAGGCGGGAGATGTTCGGCGAGGAACGGCTCAAGGAGGCCCTGGCGAGCTGCGCCGGCATGCCGGTCGACGCGCTGGTGGAGCGGCTGGAGCAGATCAGCAGTGAGTGGCTCGCGGGCGGCCAGCAGGACGACCGCGCCCTCCTCGCCGTACGGGCTGGCGGGTACGACCCGGCGACGGGTGCCACGCCGGGTGCCAAGACCGTGTGGGCGGAGACGACGTGATGACCCAGGCAGAGATGACGGGCGGACCGGCGGGCACCGGCGCCGGGACCGCGGTGGAGCGCTACCTGAAACTGATCGGCGAGGCCGACGAGTACGGCGCGGTCGATCTCGTCCTGGACCTGATCGACGAGGGCGTCCCCGCCGAGGACGTGCTGCTGCGGGTCGTCGCCGCAGGCCAGCGCAGGGTGGGTGAGCTGTGGGCGGCCGGCGACTGGTCGGTGGCCCGCGAGCATGGGGCCACCGCGGTCAGCGAGCGGGCCGTCGCGGCGATCGCCGGGCGGGTGCGGCCCAGACCGACGCGCGGCCGGGTGACGGTGGCCTGCGCCGACGGGGAGTATCACGCGCTGCCCACCCGCATGCTGGCCGAGGTGCTGCGGCTGCGGGGATGGCGGGTCGACTTCCTGGGGGCGAGCGTGCCGGGCCCGCACCTGATCACGCACCTGCACCAGACGGGCCCCGACGTGGTGGCGCTCGGCTGCATGATCGCGACCCGGCTGCCCCGGGCGCACGCCACCATCGCCGCCTGCCGCGCCGTGGGCGTCCCGGTCCTCGCGGGCGGGGCCGCCTTCGGCGCCGACGGCCGCTTCGCCCGCCTGCTGGGCGCGGACGCGTGGGCGCCTACCGCCGACGCGGCGGCCGACCGGCTCGCCGCCGGGCTGCCGTCGTTCGCCGCCGGCAGTGACGGGGCGGTCCACCTGGGCGACGAGGAGTACGGATACCTGACCCGGCACCGCGCCGAGGTGCTGGCCAGGGTGCTGGGCCTGCTCAGCGAGTCGTACGCCCCGATGGGCGGATACAGCGAGCGGCAGCTTGAGCACACCGCGGAGGACCTCGGGCACATCGCCGACTTCCTCGCCGCCGCGCTCTACGTCCACGACACGAGCCTGTTCACCGACTTCGTCACATGGACCTGCGAGGTGCTCTCGGCCCGGAAGGTGCCCGCCGAGTCGGTGGTGCTCGGGCTGCGGCTCTTCCGGGATGTGCTGGCCGACTGCCCGCGCGCCCGCGCCCTGCTGGCCGAGGGCATGGAGGCGGCGGCCGCCTCCCGCCCGTCCGGCGGCTCGCCCTCACGGGTAACGTGAGAAAAAGGACTCAGCTGAAGGGGGCGTGACGTGGGAAGACCCCGGCGGCTCCCCCCTCGGCCGGTGGCCGTGCGATGGTGAGCGCCCCGGCGGCGGGCTTCACGAGCGAGATCGTCCGCTATCTGCGACAGATCGAGGAGGCCGACGAGTCCGGCGCCGTCGACCTGGTCTTCGGGATGCTCGACGAGGGCGTTTCCGCGCAGGACGTGCTGCTGCGGGTGATCGGTCCGGCCCAGCGCCGGGTCGGCCGGCTCTGGGCGGTCAACCGGTGGACCGTGGCCCAGGAGCACGCGGCGTCCGCGGTCAGCGAGCGGGTCGTCGCCGCCGTCGCCCGCAGGGTGAGCCCGCCCCCCACCCGCGGGCGGGTCGTGGTCGCCTGCGTGGAGAGGGAGAATCACGCGCTGCCCACCCGCCTCCTGGCCGAGGTGCTGCGCCTGCACGGATGGCGGACCGACTTCCTCGGCGCCAGTGTGCCCGCACCCCATCTGGTCGAATGGATCGGGCAGGCCGGCCCCGAGCTCGTGGCGCTCGGCTGCACGCTGCCCGTGTGGCTGCCCCGCGCGCACCGGGCCGTCGGCGCCTGCCGGGCCGCCGGCGTCCCCGTCCTGGTGGGCGGGGCCGCGTTCGGCGCCGACGACCGGATCGCCCGTCTGCTCGGCGCGGACGCCTGGGCCCCGGCCGCCGACATCGCGGCCGACCTGCTCGACGCCGGGCCGCTGCCGCTCGCCGGGGAGAACGGCGCCGAGTTGCCGGCCGACGGCGAGTACGCCTGCCTCGCCCGGCGCCGGGGCGAGCTGCTGCCGCGGGCGCTTGAGCTGCTCGCCGCCTCCTACCCGCCCATGCGGGACTACGACCCGTGGCAGATGGAGCAGATGACGGAGGATCTCGGGTACGTCGCCGACTTCCTCGGCACCGCGCTGTATCTCGGCGACGTGTCGGTTTTCACGGACTTCGTCACCTGGGCCTGCATGGTGCTGGCCGCGCGCGGAGTGCCGAGCGAGTCCGTCGTGCTCGGATTGGCCGTCCTGCGCGGTGAGCTGACAGACTGCCCTCGAACCCGGGCGTTCCTCGCCGAGGGCATGAGAGCGGCGGGCGCGGCCCACGGCGCCCCCGATCACCCCGAACCCGAAGAGACGAGCCCCTGATGCAGGACACGCCGCCGTTACTGGTCGAGTACGTCACCCCCGAGCCAGGCACCGCGCGCCTTGTGCTGACCGGCGAGCTCGACTACACCACCGTGGACGAGGCGGCCGAAGAGGCGGACAAGGTGCTCGCGGACAACCCGCGGGTGATCGAGCTCGACCTGGCCGGGCTGAGGTTCGTCGACTCCTCCGGCATCGCCGTCGTGATGAACCTCTACCGGGGAGCCGAGGAACGCGGGGCGGCCTTCCGGATCGTTGCGCTGACCGCCTACCTGCGCCATCTGCTGCGGGTCATCGCCCTCGACGACGTCTTCGACCTGCCCGACTGAACCGCCGCCTGAGCCGCCGCCGTCCGGGTCGAGGGGATCGTGCAGGGGGTCGGCTTCCGGCCCTTCGTGTACGGCCTCGCCACGCGGCTGGGCATCGCCGGGCCCGCTCACGTCGGCCGTGGCGAGGTCAGGCCGATCGGACGGGATCTCCACGATCTCGCCCGGACTCCCCAGGCACATGGGCCGCCTCCACGATCTGGACCGACTCCAGGACGAGGCGGTCCCCACCCTCGGCGTCGATGTCGATGCCCCCGCACTTGCCGCAGATCGTCATCGGGTTGTCGCACAGGGCGTTGTGCCCGCAGCCCCGGCAGACGAGCCGGACGGGCTCGACGACCAGGTCGAGCGTCGCCCCCTCGGCCACCGTGCCGGTGGCGGCGAGGCCGAACGCCTGCTTCAGGACCGCGGGGGAGACGCGGAGCAGGGCGCCCGCCCGCACCCGGGCCCGCCGTACCCGCCTGCCCTTCGCGCGGTGCTCCACGGCGTCCAGAACGGCCTCGGCGATCCCGAACTCGTGCATCGCCGTCACACCCCCCTGACCTGCGGGCCCTCGTCGACAGGGCCCGGGCCGAACGCTCCTCCGCTGATGCCGATCAGCAGGTGGGCCGCGACCAGCGAGTGCCGCAGGGCCTCCTCGCGCGGCGCGTCCGCACGCTCCCAGCGGGCCGTGTTGTGCACCTCCACCCGCAACCTGACCAGCCCGTACGGATCGGCCAGCCGCTCGGCGGAGACCCGCAGCTCCGCGTGGATCGGCTGGTGCTCGCAGGTGACGCGGCCCGTGCGCTCACCGCTCGGGGAGAGGATCGGCTCGATCTCCCGGCCCCCGGGCACGTGGACCTCGATCGTGCGCCGCCCGCCCGTCAGGGGGATGACGGCCCGGGTCTCCCGCTCGACGGCCTCGTCGAAGCCGAGGTAGTCGTGCCCGGCGACGGTCAGCTTCGGCACCGGCCAGTAGCCGTCGTCCTCCTCCCGCTCCACGGTCCTGCACCTGACGTGCAGGAACCGCAGCCGCAGGTCGATCGTCGCGTCCGGGTCCGCCTCGAGGAGGCACTCGGTCACGCCGGCCGACGGCTCGCCGGGAAAGCCCGGCGGCGCGAGCACGCCGAACTGCCAGCGCATGCGGTGCTCCATCGGCGCCGTCATCGGGCCCGCCTCTTTCACGAGCGCCTCCCTCCGGGCTCACCTGACACCACGCCACCCGACAAGAAGCCGTACGACGGTGACCGCGACCGCCTCGTCCGAGCAGGTGACACACGTCTCATCACGGCAGTTCGTCAAGACCCCCGAAACGCCCCCGAAAGACGACCGTACGCCGCCCCGGGCCGGGCGAATTCAAAGGAAGTCGGTGATTACGTAAAGGTCGGTGAAGTCCGGGAACGCGCCGACGGCCCCGGCATGTGCCGGGGCCGTCGGAGAGGGCCTATCCGACGCTTCGGCGCCTGAAGAGGGCCACGGCGGCGACGACGCCCAGGGCCGCCAGCGCCACCTGGATGATCAGTTCCAGCCAGTCGATGCCGGGGGTGGTCGCCACTCCGAGGCCCCGCGCGATCGCCGTGCCGATGAGGGCGGCGATGATGCCGATCACCATGGTCAGCCAGATCGGGATGGCCTGACGCCCGGGCACGACCAGTCGGCCGAGAGCGCCGATGATGAGTCCGATGATTATGGCGGAGATGATGCCGCTTACGGCCATGCTGCCACCCTTCTCTAGTTCTGCTGCCCACCTCCTGCCCGTTCCGGGTGATTTGACACATTTTGGGCAGTTATGTCACGTACGTCCTATGAGTCGGTTCTCCCAGGCCCATGCGGCGATCTCGACGCGGTTGCGCACCCCGAGCTTGGCCTGGATGCCCGACACATGGGTCTTGACCGTGCTGAGCGAGATGAACAGCTCCGCGGCGATCTCCTGGTTGGTACGGCCCCGCGCGATGGCGTGGACGACCTCGATCTCCCGGTTCGAGAGGGGATGTTCCAGACGGGTGGCCGGGTGGGTGGTCCAGTGGGTGGTCAGGTGGCGCAGCAGCCGCAGCGTGACCGAGGGGGAGACGAGGGCGTCCCCGGCCTCGGCCGCCCGCACTGCCTCCACCAGCAGGGCGGGGCCGCAGTCCTTCAGCACGAAGCCCACCGCGCCCGCCCGCAGCGCGCCGTACACGTACTCGTCCAGGTCGAAGGTGGTGACCACGACCACCTTGAGCGGCTCGGGGACTCCCGGGCCGGCCAGGAGACGGGTGACCTCGATGCCGTCGAGCCGGGGCATCCGCACGTCGACCAGGCACACGTCCGGCCGCAGCCGCCGGGCCAGTTCGACGGCCTCGGCGCCGTCGGCCGCCTCGGCGACCACCTCGATGTCGGGCTGGTCCTCCAGGATCAGCCGCAGGCCGCCGCGTACCATCGCCTGGTCGTCGGCCACCAGGACTCTGATCGTCGTCACGCGTCGTGCCGGGACTCTTGGCGGGGGCTGGGCAGGGTGGCCGGCAGGGGGGCGGGCAGGGTGGCGAGCACCGACCAGCCGGATCCGGGGCGTGGCCCGGCCCGCAACGTGCCGCCGAGCGCCTCGACCCGCTCACGCATCCCGAGCAGGCCGTACCCTCCGCGCGATCCCGCCTGCGACCCCGGCGGCGCGTCGTCGGCGACCTCCACGACGACGACGTCCCGGTCCCGCTCCACGCTGACCGTGACCTCGCGGGCCCGCGGCGCGTGGCGCGCGATGTTGGTCAGCGACTCCTGCACCACCCGGTAGACCGTCGAGGCCACCTCGGGCGGCCACGCCGCCGTCTCCTCCTCGCGCGGCAGCCGCAGGCGCACCGGGCGGCCCCCGGCCTCGAACCGCCCGACCAGGTCGCCGAGGCGGCCGGGCTCGGCGACACCCGGGCCGGCGTCGGGGCCGCCCTCCTCGGCGACGCGCAGCAGGCCGACGACGCGACGCATCGCGGCCAGCGCGTCGGACCCGGCCGCCTCGATCTGGCCCAGGGCGTCGCCCGCCTTCTCCGGGCTCCGCCGCGCGACGAGCCGGGCGGCCTGCGCCTGCACCACGATGCCGGTGACGTGGTGGGCGACGACGTCGTGCAACTCCCGGGCCAGCGCCAGCCGTTCGGCCTGGCGCACCGCCTCCGCGACGGCCCGCCTGCGGGCGTCGAGCAGTCGCGGGCTCAGCCCGGCCACGACGGCGGCGGCCCAGGCCGCGACGTTCATCGCGGTGACCGACGGCACCCCGGCGGCGGATGTGTGCGCGGTCAGCAGGCTGCCGACGGCCACGGCCAGCCCGCCGGCCGCAACGCCGCAGGCCGTACGGACCGGCAGTCTCCTGACCGCCGCGGCGACCAGCACGGCCAGGCCGAGGGCCATCCCGGGACCGGGCTCGGCGGGCAGACCGGCGAACCTGGCGGCCAGGACGGCGGTCGCCGCCACGGCCAGGCCCGCCACCGCCGCCCATGCCCGGTCGCGCCGCCGGAACAATGCGATGGCACAGACCGCGGCCCCGGCGGCGCAGTCGAACCGCCAGTAGCCCCCGCCCCAGCTGTCGGCGATGAGAGAGGCCCAGAAGGCCAGGACCACGGCGAACACGGCGCCCAGACCGGCGTCGGCCGCCCATCTCCGCACCCGGCCCCCGGCTACAGCGCCCTCAGTAAGCACAGGGCCGAGGTTACGAGTGCCCTCAGTAAACACAGGGCCGAGGCTACGAGATGGGCGGGCCGCGCAGAACCAGCCGAAAGTATGGTCCCGTGCCGCCCGATTCCCGCTTGCGGCCGATGCCGGAGGCGTACGGGCCCGCGCAGGATGCGGCTCTCATGGAAGCTCTCACGGAACCTCCCGCAGCCCACAGAACGCGACGTGAGCGCATCACCGCGCTCGACGTGGTGCGCGGCTTCGCGCTGTGCGGAATCCTGCTCGCCAACGTCAAACCCATCGCCCACACCGGAGACGTCCTGCGGGCGGCCGCCCCCACGACCCCCGACGACGCCTGGATGGGCCTGCTCGTCGAGCAGCGCTTCTTCCCGATCTTCTCGCTGCTGTTCGGCGTCGGGTTCTCGCTGCTGCTGGAATCGGCCGCCGCCCGGGCCGCCCGCCCGAGGGTGATCCTGCTGCGCCGGCTCCTCGTGCTGCTCGCGGCCGGGCTGGCGCACTTCCTCCTGCTCTGGCCCGGCGACATCCTCAGCACGTACGCCGTCATCGGCCTGCTGGTGCTGCTGCCCTCGACCTGGCTGCCGCGCCGGGTGGTCGCCGGGCTCGCCCCTGTGCTCGTCGCGGTGGCGCTGTTCCTCGGCGGGGAGAGGTTCACCCTGGTCGCCGGATTGTTCCTGCTGGGATCCGCGCTGACCAGATACGGCGTGACGGCCCGGATAGAGCGGTCCACCCGGGTGCCGGCGCTGCTCGGACTGGCCTTCGCGGTCGCGGCGGCGCCCGCCCTGTGGTGGTCGGCCGGTCAGGAGGGCGACGACCCCGGATTCGGGCGGGCGCTCGCCCTCTCCGGGCTGCTGGTCGCGGGGATCTACGTCTGCGCCCTGCTCGTGCTGCTGCGGACGCCGCTCCGGCCGGCGCTGACGGCCGTCTTCGCGCCGCTCGGCCGGATGGCGCTGACCAACTACCTGACCGCGACCGTCCTCGTCCTGCTCGCCGCCCGCCTCTGCGGATGCTCACCGGAGGCCTGGTCCTCGGCGAGAGTGGCACTGACCTCGGCCGTCATCCTCGCCGTCCAGTGGCTGTGGTCCGTTCTCTGGCTGCGCACCCACCGGTACGGCCCGCTGGAGTGGCTGTGGCGATGGGCCACATGGGGCCGCCGGCCGTGAACGGAGCCGTAGAAAGGTCAGGAACGGGGCGGCGCGGTGCTCTCCCGTACGACGAGGGTGGTGGCGAGTTCGACGCGGTGCTGTTCGAGCGGCTCGCCGTCGGCGAGGTGGAGGACCATCCGCGCGGCGGTGGCCCCCATCTGCACGAGCGGCTGCCGTACGGTCGTCATGGGCGGCCCGGCCCACTGGGTGAACGACAGGTCGTCGAACCCGATCACGCTGAGGTCCTCCGGGACGCGCAGCCCGGCCCGTCTGGCGGCCTCGTACACGCCGAGGGCCTGCAGGTCGTTGGCGCAGAAGACGGCGGTCGGCGGGTCGGGCAGGCGCAGCAGTTCGGCGCCGTCGCGTAACCCGCCCTCCACATAGAGGGTGCTGATCCGCAGGAGGGCGGGGTCCACGTACACGCCCGCCGCGTCCATCGCGGCGCGGAAACCGTCGAGCCGGGCCCGGCAGCACGGCCACTGGGTGGGCCCGCTCAGCATGGCGATGCGGTGATGGCCCAGGTCGAGCAGGTGCCGGGTGGCGGCCATCCCGCCGCTCCAGTTGGTGGCCCCGACGGACGGCGTCTGGTGCAGCGGCTCCCCGGTCGGATCCAGCACGACCAGGGGGATCGAACGGGTGGCGAGCTGGGACTGCTGCTGCACGGTGAGCTCGGAGAAGACCGCCACGACCCCGGTGGGACGGCGGGCGAGCACCTGTTCGGTCCAGGCCCTGCCGGGGGTGAGCCTGCCCTGCATCTCGGTCAGCACCACGGCGAGCCCGCGCTCCCGCGCGACCTGCTCGACGCCCTGGATGATCTCCAGCGCCCACAGGCTCTCCAGGGCGTGGAAGACCAGTTCCAGGATCGCGGCGGGCTCGCTGTCGCGCCGCCGGTAGCCGTGCTCCCGGAGCACCGCCTCCACGCGCTGCCGGGTGGCCAGGGCGACCCCGGCCTGCCCGTTGAGCACCCTCGACACGGTCGGCGGAGACACACCCGCCAGATGGGCGATCTCGGCCAGAGTCGGCCGGTGCCGGGGAAGCTCCCCTCCGGGGGCCCGGTCGGTCGCGGTCACCGCCCCAGTATGCAGGACAGGCGATCAGGACTCACCCGCGGCTCTCCTCGCTCACGAGAGGCCGCGTACCGTCAGATTTTGGGGGTGAATGTCGTGTTCGTTGATCGTCGTGACGCCGGGCTCCTCCTCGGCGAGCGCTTGCGTGACCTCCGTGAGGCGAAGGACGGCGTGGGAGACGTGGTCGTCGTCGGGCTGCCCCGAGGTGGGGTGCCCGTGGCGTTCCAGGTCGCCCGGGCCCTCGGCGCCCCCCTGGACGTGATCCTCGTGCGCAAGCTGGGCGTGCCGTACCAGCCGGAACTGGGGTTCGGCGCCATCGGCGAGGGTGGGGTGCGGGTGGTCAACCCCGACGTCGTACGGCTCGCCCGGCTCACCGACGACGAGATGGCGGCCGTGGAACGCCGTGAGCGGGCCGAACTGGAGCGCCGTGCCCGCCGGTTCCGCGGCGCCCGCGAGCCCGTCGACCTGGCCGGCCGTACCGTGATCGTGGTGGACGACGGGATCGCGACGGGCGGGACGGCCCGCGCCGCCTGCCAGGTCGCCCGCGCGCACGGTGCGTCCACGGTGGTCCTGGCGGTGCCTGTGGGCGCGCCGGAGACGATCGCGAGCCTGCGCGGGGACGCCGACGAGATCGTCTGCCTGGACACCCCGGACCACTTCTACGCCATCGGTGCCTGGTACGAGGACTTCACCCAGACGAGCGACGAGGACGTCATGGAGTGCCTCCACCGGGCTTAGCGCCTCACGGGCTCTGCGGGCACCACTCCAGGTAGTGCTCTATCCGGACGTCGGGGCCCGGGTAGAAGCACAGCGTCTCCCGTTCCTCGTCCAGCCAGCGTACGAGGTAGGGCGGCGAGCCGTCGGTGTGGTAGAGCGCCAGCACGATCCCGACGCGACCCAGCCTGCCCCGTTGGATGCTCTCGACGACCAACCGGTCGCCGACCGCCGCCTTCATCCTGATCACAGTCCTCTCATCGCAACCCTGCAGGTGTGGCGACCTCGGTCGTGATCGGCGTCCAGCGGTGCGACAGGCGCCTGGTGAGAGAGGCCATCGTGGTGTATTCCAGGTCTTCCAGCGGCAGCCGGTGCGGCTCGAAGGGGCCGTGGCGGCGCAGGTAGTCCATCACCTCGGTCGCCTGCCGGCGCGCGCCGTCGAAGGCCGGGTCGTCGAACATGTCGCGCGGGCCGACCAGCCTGCCGTCCTTGATCTGGAAGCCCAGCGCGACCACCCGGGGCGGGCCGTCGAAGCGGGACGGGTGCGCCTGCCCGACGGGCACCGGCATGAACGGAGCGTGGTGCGAGCCGCGCATGCAGCCCGCCACCGAGTACGCGAAGGCGAACGGCTCCAGCGCCTCACCGACGGCCGGCAGGCCCGACTGGCAGCGTACGATCATGACCGGATCGTCCTTGCCGACGTACCTCCCGGCGATCAGCGACAGCCGCTGGGTGCTGGTCGCCGCCGCGGTCGTGCCCAGCGTCTTGGACCGTACGCCGTGGACCACGTAGCGGGCCGGGGCGCCGATGTACATGAGCATGTCGTACAGGTCGGCCGGGCAGTCGAAGACGATGCGGCGGTCCTCGCACAGGTCGTACACCTCGAACGCGAACCCGGCGTGCATCTTCTCGTCGATCACCAGGCCGGCGGTGTTGGACGGGTCGGCGAACATCTTGTAGAGCGGCAGGTTCCACGCGCCCGGCTCGGTCTTGTCCGCGAGGAAGCACAGCACGGGCTCGGACGGCCGCTCCTCGAACTCCATCTCCGCGTAGCCCGGGCCCATGCCGCGCAGGTTGCCGGAGAAGGCGTCCGACAGCAGGTCCTGCCCGGCGCCGTACAGGCCGAGATCCTTGGCGATGTGGGTGGTCGCCTGGAAGACGTCCCAGGCGAAGGAGTGGATCAGCCCCGCCTCGGGGCCGTACGTGTGGGTCATGATGAGCGAGATGTCGTCGCCGCAGCTTTCGACGTGGCCGTCGACGAGCAGCCCGGATGACTTGGCCCGCTCGATCTCCCGCCTGGCCTCGGCGGTCAATCGGGGGTGCACGGCGGAGTGGCCGACGAAGCCTCCGGTGTCGGCCTTGATGACGCTCAGGGTGATCATGGTCATCACCTCCAAATACACTCTTATCTGTATTTTCGGGAATAAAAAGAGCACTAGGTCACAAATAGGGCGGGACTTCCGTACGGCGGGTAGGAGTGGGCTGAGGACAGGGCCCTGGGCGGGCGCGGGGGGAGTGCCGGCCATGAAGATCAGAGATGTGATGTCCACGCCCGTGGTGGTCGTCCCGCCGGTCACCCCGGTGCGGGACGTCGCGCGGCACATGGACTACTCGGGCGTCGGATGCGTCGTCGTCTCGGAGGGGCAGGGCGTCACGGGCGTCGTGACCGACCGCGACCTCACCCTTCGCGTACTCGCGCGCGGGGAGGACGCGGACACGCCCGTCGGCCGGGTGATGTCGGAGCGTCCCGTCGTGGTGCGGCCCGGCGACGAGGTGGAGGTGGCGTTCGACACCTTCCGCCACCACTCCTTCCGCAGGCTGCCCGTGGCGGACGAGGAGGAGGGGGTGGTCGGCATGCTGACCATCGACGACCTGCTCCTCCAGATGCACCAGCTCACCGCCGACCTGCTCACGCCCGTGGTCAAGGAGATCAGCGAGCCGCAGCGGCAGAGCGACTAGATGCGGCGCCGGTACGGCGTGATCACGGGGTTGGCGCGGGCGTGGCCTCCGGCCGAGGAGTGGCGGGCGATCACCCGGCGGGTGCGGGAGGAGGCGTCCCGGGAGCGCCTGTCTCTGCTGGCCGCGGGCATCGCCTTCTGGGGGACGCTGTCGGTCTTCCCGAGCCTGATGGTCGTGGTGGCGGTCTACGGGCTGGTCGCCGACCCCCGGCAGGTGGCCGGGCAACTGGCGTCGTTCACCCGCCCGCTGCCCCCGGACGTCGGCCGGCTGCTCGTCTCCCAGCTCACCCACGCGGTGCGCGCCGGGCGCCAGGGTTTCGGCGCGCCCCTGGCGCTCAGCCTCGTCGCGCTGCTGTGGGCGTCGTCCCGTGCCGTCCAGGCGCTGGTCCGGGCCGTCGACGCGGTTTACAGCGGCCGGCGGGAGCGCGGCTTCCTCCGTACCCGGCTGACGGCCCTGGCGCTCACGGTCGCGGCCATCGCCGGGACGTCCGTCCTGCTGGCGCTCGTGGCCGCGTTCCCGGTGGTGCTGGGGCACCTGGGGCTCGGCGCCGCCGCCCGCGCCGCCGTCTCGGCCGGGCGCTGGGTGCTGCTCGTCCTGCTCTTCGGTGCGGGGCTGGCGCTGCTCTACCGGTATGTCCCCGGCGCCCGGCTGGAACCCGGACGGCGCACCGGGTGGCACACGGTCGGCTGGGGCGTGGGACTCGCCGTACCGGCCCTGCTGCTGGTCTCGGTGGGGCTGTCGGTCTTCGTCAGCGGCTTCGGCCGCTTCGACCAGACGTACGGCGCTCTGGGCGCGGTGGTCGTGCTCATGCTCTGGCTGTACCTCTCTTCGCTGGTCGTGCTGTTCGGCGCGGAGATCAACGGCGCGATCGAACGTCATGCGCGAGAGGCGAACCCCAGGCGTGCCCCGGACCGCCCCTCGAATGACCGTTCCTGACGCGTCGGGATGGTGGTGCACTGCGCGGCATTTGTCGCGATAAATCGTAGATTGTTTGGGCAGTAGGGGAGGCGTGCCCGACACCGGTCGTTCCCCAGGCAACGGCATCTCCAGCGTCTTCCCCTCACTCCCTGGTCAGAGTGAAGGGACAGCGGAGCCGGCCGACTCTCCGACGTCTCCTGACCGGCCGTCCCCCAACCGGCCGGCGCCCGAGCCGGCTGCCGACACCGGTGGCGTGGGCGGCGGTGACGGCGGCGGTGAAACAGGCCGGGACACGCGCGACGGCACAAGCGTCGGCACGGACGGCGGCACGGGTGGGGGCGCGGGCGACAGCATGGGCGACGGCACGGGCGACGGAGTCGCGATGACGCCCCTCGACCGGCCGTTCGGCATGCCGGGGCGCCCTCTGCGGAGCAACCCGTTCATGTTCGGCCTGACCGGAGCCCTCGGCGTGCTCACCGCGTGGCTGCTGGTCCAGACGATCGCCAGCGCGGGTTCGGCGCTCGTGCTGATCGTGGTGTCGTTGTTCCTCGCCATCGGCCTCAACCCCGCGGTCGAGGCACTCCAGCGCCGCAACCTGTCCCGCCGCGTCGCGATCACGATCGTGTTCGGATCGGTGATCGCGTTCTTCGTCGCCTTCGGCCTCGCGGTCGTGCCGCCGCTGACCGAGCAGACGTCCGGGTTCTTCGGCCACCTGCCGGAATACGTGCAGCAACTGCAGAACCACCCGCTGATCCGCTCGGTGGACGAGCGTTATCAGGTCCTGGACAAGCTCCAGCAGTACGTGACCGGCGACAGGCTGGCCACCCAGATGTTCGGCGGCCTCCTCGGCGTGGCGAGCGTCCTTATCAGTGCGCTGTTCAGCGGGTTCACCGTGCTCGTGCTGACGCTCTACTTCCTCGGGTCCCTCAACTCCATCAAGGAGACGGCCTACCGGTTCGTGCCGCGCTCGCGCCGTACGCGGGTCCGGCTGCTCGGCGACGAGATCATCAACCAGATCGGCGGCTACGTCGCCGGAAACCTGATCATCTCGTTGATCGCCGGAGTGGTGACCTTCCTGTTCCTGTCCATGATGAAGGTGCCGTACGCGCTGGCGCTGGCCATCTTCGTCGCGGTCACCGACCTGATCCCGCTGGCCGGCGCGGTCATCGGCGCGGTGGTGGCCTCCGGGGTGGGCTTCCTCGTGTCGGTCCAGGTGGGCATCGCCTGCGCCGTGTTCTTCATCGTCTACCAGCAGGTGGAGAACTACTGGATCTCGCCGAAGGTCTTCAAGTCGTCGGTCGACGTACCGCCCGTGGCGACCATCCTGGGGGCGCTGCTCGGCGGCGCCCTGCTCGGCATCGTCGGAGCGCTGCTCGGGATCCCCCTGGCGGCCGCCCTGCTCCTGATCGCCCGCGAGGTCGTGCTGCCCCGCCAGGATCGGTTGTAGCAAGTCTTATCCGATTGTCTCCGTTCATATCTGTTCCGAACGGCGCACGCGCTCCGGGTGATGAGAACGTACGCTTTCGGCATGGGGCACTCTCGGCGGCTTTCGCCGATGTCTGCGCGACGGCGTTTTGTGCAGCGGTGTCTGCGTGGCGGCGTTTGTGCGCCGGGATCTGTGAAAGGCGCGTCGGCCGGGCACTCGAACGACCCGTTGCCGCGGCGCCGTAGCCGCCCTCCGACATCACCTTGAAGCGCGTGAAGCCTGGCCGCTGTAGTCCGGGAGTGACGTCCGTACGGGCCTCGACGATCGGAGGGACGTGCATCCGCAGGAGAGACCGCCGGTCATGCGGGTTCCCTTTCGGATCGCGGCCCTGTGGATACGCGTCGTGCTGCTTGTCATCCTGCTCTGGGGCGCTTTTCTGACCGTTCTGAGCATTTTCCCGCGCGAGAGCACGGTCGCCGAGTTCCAGGCGGCGCTGCGCGCGGATCAGGTCACGTGCGTGATCTTCTTCGAGGGCGATCCGGTGCGGTTACGGTGGTCCACCGGCCCTTTGTTGTGGTACGACGTCGATCGGGTCGCGGACGCGGCCCGCGTCCGCCGTGAACTCGTGCGCGAATCCGAGGCCGCCGATCAGCACCCGTTGGTCATCTGGCGCTGGACCAGCAATCAGAACAACCCGCGTTATCCGACATGGCCCTTCCAGGTGCCCTTCCCCGGCGCGCCCTGGATCGTCGGCGGCGCGTGGCTCGCCGCTCTCCTCACCATGCTCGGCGCGGGTCAGCCCCGCTGGGGCAACAGATGGGCCTGGTTCTGGCTCTTCTGGGTGGGTGAGGTGGGCGCGATCCTGTTCCTTCTCCTGGAGCCGCGGTCCCTCTGGTACGGGCTGGAGCCGCAGAAACCGATCCTCAGCCCGATGCGTGGGGGCCACGGCTGCGTGCTGTCCATCTGCCTCAGCCTCGTGGGTGCCGGCCTCGCCGCCACCGGGATCTCCAGAGCGATCCAAGCCCTGGCCGATCTTCTGGCCACCATCCCCTGAGTCCTCGACCGGAGATCATGTCAGGCCGGCCTCCGAGGTACCGCCCGAGCCACACCGCCCGAGCCGGCTGCCGGCTCCGCGGGCTCTTCTCCCGCACTCCCGGCCACCGTGCTCGCGGTAGTGCCCTGCTGTTCCCCGTTCAAGGCCTTCTGCGGCGGTTGTTTTCTGTTCAAACGGTGCGGTACGGCAGATGTCGCATATACAGCTAATCGGGAATTCGCCTGTAGCTCCAACAAATCCCGGTGCGGGGGTGTTCGTGGCCGGTTGGCGTGGAAGAATTAAGACAGGATTTCGAATTCCGCGGGAGGTGTGATGGATCTGTTCGACGATGATCCTGAGCGCTCCCAGCGTTCTAATGCCAGCGGTGACATCGGCGACGACTGGTGGGATCAGCTCATCGCCGGCTCGCCCCTTTGGTCGTCCGAGGGCGCACTTGCCCGTGAATACGTGTCTATCGTCGATCCCGATACACGAGAGCACGCGAGTCGACGCGGTATCCCGGCAACTTTTCCCTTTGTTCGAGCATTTACGACTCGTGCCGGTATCGCTGCCGTTGACGATTCCATCGCTGACGAAACCGTGAATGGCCCCGCCCCTGATGGCGCTCCTGACCATGCCGATAGCCCCGGCTCTGAGCCCGGTCCCACCGCCCCTGCCCCTCACGCAGGAGATGCCGACAGCAGCGCCCCTGGCCCTGCCGGTGCTGATGCCCTGGACGCCGATGCCACGCGCACCGATGCCGCGCGCACCGATGGCGGTGCCGCCGACGGTGCCTTTCCTGACGGTGATCCTCCTGGTTGTGCTTCTCCCGACGCGGCTTGTCCGGATGGCGCCGGGGGTGCCTACAGCGGCGCTTCCGCTGGTGCTTCTGGTGGTGATGCCGGTGGTGCGTCTGGCGGTGCCGAGGGCGCCGGCCGGAGCGATGCGGGCCCGGATCGGGATGCTTCTGGTGCTGGTGGGTCGTCGTCGTGGGTGGCGGTGGCGGCGGTTGGTGAGGCGGCGCGGGTGGTGGCGCTGGTGGCGGTGCCTGAGTCGGCGGAGGTGTGTCTGGCTGAGGCCGAGGAGTTGCTGTCGGCCCGCGACCGCATCACCAGCGCGCTGGCCGCCCGGGTGGGGCGCGTTCACCGGGCTGGGGAGGCGAAGAACCATGGGCACGCCTCGACCAGGTTGTGGTTGCGCAGCGTCGGGGGGATGACCATCTCGGGTGCGGGTCGGTTGGTGACGATGGGCATGGAGCTGGGTCGTCTGTCGCGGGTGCGTGAGCGGTTCGCCGAGGGCAGCCTGGCCGAAGGCATTGTGGAGGCGATCTGCACCGCCACCTCCGGGTTGACCGATGAGCAGGCGACCACCGCTGAGCGGATTTTGCTGGAGTTGGCAGGTTCGGCGGGGGCGGCGGAGGTGGCCAAGGCGGGGCGGTATCTGCGGGCGGTGCTGGACCCCGACGGCCACGAGCAGGACGAGCAGGCCGATTTCGACCGCCGGTTCTTTAGGGTGCGGCGGCGCAGGAACGGCGGGCTGGAGGGAGAGTTCTACCTCCCGGTCGAGGCGGCCGCGCGGTTGCAGCACCTGCTGGACGTCTACGCAAAGCCGAAGGCCGAGGGCGACGACCGCACCCCGAGCGTGCGGAACGCCGATGCGGTCATCGCGTTCCTGGAGAACAAGATCGCGACCGAGCTTCTGGTGCTGGTCACCGCCGAATCCCTCCCCGACGACCCCCCAGCCGACGAACCCTCAGCCGACGAACCCTCACGCGAGCCCGCAGGCACCACCCCCTCAGGCGATCCCACAGCTGACGCATCTGTCGACCACCTCACCAGCGACCCCTCAGACGCCGGCCCGAGCGACGGCTCTGGTCCCGACCTTTCGGGCACCGGCCCCTCAGGCGATCCCACAGCTGACGCATCTGTCGACCACCTCACCAGCGACCCCTCAGACTCCGGCCCGAGCGACAGCTCTGGTCCCGACCTCGGCTCCTGCGGCCCAGGCTCCGTCCCCGGCGCTGACGCCTGCGTCAGCGAGGGCTTCGGCACGCCTTGCGCCGCGACAACCGATGCCGACAGCGAGCCCTCTGCTCCCGAGCGCCCGGCCACAGGCGGCCCGGCCGTCGTCTGGCCGCACTTCGACGCGGCCGACGGCGACGAGCGTGCCGACCTCGGCGAGGTTGGTGAGGTCGGCGAGGTGGGCGAGGTCGCCGACACCCGGCAGGGTCACGCCGACGAGGCAGAGACGCACAGACACCGAGCCTGGAATTCGCAGCGCACTCGTGCGCAGCAGACGCATACCCCTGATCCCCCGACTGAGCCCCCGACCAAGAGTGACGACGCCACTGGCGCTCACACCGAGGACGGTCCAAGCAGGGATCGCCCTGGGGATCGCCGTGCTCACGGCAGCCCCGGTGGGGACCGCTCTGCCGACGACTGCCCGGCGGAGGGCTACTGGCATGCCTTCACGCCAGGTGGGGCGCCGCATGAGACGTCCCGGACAGGAGCCGATGCTCCGCCGGGGGTGGAACGCGACGATGACGCGTGGCCGGGGGTGGGGGTGAACAGTCCGCCGCCGGGGGTGTGGTTGCGGGGGTTGCCGGGGTTGATCCTGGCGACCGGGCATCTGCTGCCCGCCTCCACCGTGCACCGGCTGGCCCGTACCAGCACGTTGGTGCGGATCGTGATGGACGCCGGTGGGCAGGTGCTGGACATGGGCCGCAAGGTTCGCCTCGCGACCCCGGCGCAGCGGCGGGCGGTCTTCGCCCGGTATGCGACCTGCTGGGTGGACGGCTGCCCGCTGCCGGCCACGATGTGCCAGATCGACCACGCCGAGGACTGGTGCAGCGGCGGGCTGACCGACCTCAAGCTGCTGGGACCGGCCTGCCAGTTCCACAACCGCGACCGCTACCGCCACCCCACCCGCTACACCCGCCGCAAGATCGGAGACGACCGCTGGGCCTTCACCTACCGCAACCCCCGCACCACCCGACTGCGGGTGTAGCAGATGAGGGGAGAGGCGAAACCGGTGCCGGGCGAAGACACTCGGCGCCGCCCTGCCCACGCGACAGGGCCTGGACGGCGAAGTGTCGTCGCCCCGGCCCTGGGTCGGGCACTGTGCGGGGTCGCCTTCGCGGCCGGCACGGTCGCCGCGCTGGGCCGCACCAGCGAGGCCACGCTCACGCTGCCGGTCGGCCGGCTCCAGCCGGCCCGCCCGGCTCGACGTGCTCGCCACGATCGCCACATCCTGACCGCCGCTTGGCCACGCGAAGAGGGAAACGGGCGGGGGGCGAAGGGTATGAGCGGGATGCGCCGCTTGCACCCATGAGCGGCCGGAGCGGAGGTGGAACGGATGGGCGGCGACAGAGCAGGGAGAGGGAGGGTCCGGGCTGTGGCGGGGTACGTCCGGCCCCTCGCCCTCGCCGTGCTCCTCGTCGCGATGTCCGGTGTCACACGCCCTGGTCACCTGATCCCTGAACTCGCGGAGCCGGTCTCGTCCACGGCACTCGTCGCCCCCGCCGATCCCGGTCCCGGTCCTGGTCCCGGCCATGACGGTCATTCGTCCGGCTCGGCCCATCCGACCGGCGCGGGCCGTCCGGCCGGAGCGGCCGCCGCCGCCCATCCCGCCGCCGCGCCGCACGCCGTGGAACCCGTCCACCTCAAGGGACACGCCAAGGGACACGGCAGGAGGCACGGTAGTGAGCACGGTAGTGAGCACGGCCGCAGGGTCTACGGCGGCGGTGGTCAGCGGACGGGTGGAGTCAACTCGGCCAGCGCCCCCACGATGGACAGCCCGCCCTACCAGCTGAGCACCGGCCGGCACAACGTGAACGCCCCGGCGGGCAACAGCGCCGTCGACTACTCCGGCGTCCAGCAGGTGTCGAGCGTCAGCATCTACACCAACACGATCAACGGCAACTGCGGGAGCGGGGCCCGCCACTGCTCCATCAACCAGAACCTCCAGAGCGCCGAGGGCAGGGGATACAACGGGCGCTGAGTACGGAGCTGAGTACGGAACGGGCGTCCTCCCCACTTGAGAGGACGCCCGTCGTCGCTGGCGGATCAGGGCCCGATCAGGGCCGGATCAGGGCCGGATCAGAGCGCGCCGCTCTCGATCGCCTGCTTCAGGGCGCCCTGGAGCTGCTGGTGAGCGGCGGTGCCGTTCGCGGCGACGAAGTCGATCAGCGAGTCGTCCGCCTCGAAGGCGAGGTTCTCCGTCACCCGGGTCTTCCCGCCGGGCAGCGGGGAGAATTCGATCTTCTGGTGCGTGACCACGTTGGGCTGCGACCAGCTGTCGGTCTCGTAGTAGAACCCGTCGGCGTGGAGGCGCTGCTGCGCGTGCGTCTTGCTCACCACGATCGTGCCCTGGTACGGGATCTCCTCGATCGCCGTGAGGTTGCGGTAGAGCACCGGAGCGGCCTTCCACTCCTGGTGCGTGACGACCCGCTTCAGGAACGGGTTCTTGCCGATGTGGTTGTTGAAGTTCGAGTACTTGTAGAAGGTCTGCGGCATCGGCGAGTCGATGTCGACGGAGATGCTGTTGACGACCCGGCTGCGGCCCGAACCGGGCGCGGGCGGGGTGGCGTCGGTGAAGTGGTAGGTGTCGTACACGCTCTGCCATTCGAGGGCGATGTCGGCGTCGCTCTCGGTCGTGTCGGCGTGCGCGGGGTTGGTCAGGGTGGTGACGACGAAGGCGGCGGCGAACATCTGGGCCGCGACCACCCGAAGGATCTTTCTCACATGTACCTCAAAGAGCGAGGAAAAAGGGTACGAGTGATCTTTTACCGAAATCGCTCCAAAATCCACTAGAGGTTCGATACCGAACCGATCACGACACGTGGTCGGCGCAACAGGGGGTCGGGTCCGGCACCTCGGCCGGCGCGATCCGCCCGCCCGGGGTCGGCCCCGGAGCAGGCATGGCGAGCAGGGTCATCAGCCCGTCCCGCCAGACCGGGCGGACGTGGCCGTTGGTGACCAGAACCACGTCGTCGGCCGGAGGCTCGGCCTGGGCGAGCACGACGACGCGGTCGATCGCCGTCCGGTCCAGCAACTCGCCGACCGTGAGCGTCCCCGGCAGGTCGTCGCCGCCGGGGAACAGCACGACCCGCCCGCCGGTGCGGGCCGCGTGCTCGGCCGCCGCCACCGCCGCGCCCTCCGCATCCGGTCCCGTACGGCTGTCGCCGAGGGCGACCGACACCCCCTCGGGGAGCCGGGACGTCTCCAGATGCCCGGCCAGGGTCAGCGAGCAGGCGACGTGCGGCAGGTCACCGGTGCGGACGAAGTGGGTGCAGCCGACGACCCCGGACGACAGGCCGAGCGCCTCCACCACCTGGTGGAGGAGATGCTCGGCCTGGGCCACCGTACGGGCGCCGTTGTCCAGACCGGCGATCATCGGCGCGGCACGATCCAGACGGGGTTGCTGTAGAACCACAGGTCCTTCCAGGGGTCGGCGTCGCCGGGCACGTCCATCGCCGGGCCGTGCGGGTCCACCGACGCGCCGAGCAGGCCGGGGGCGACGCGGTTGCCGTCGGTGCCGCGCAGCCGTACGTAGACCGGGTGGTCGACGGCTCCCACCTGGTAGGTGAAGGTGACGGTTCCGCTGTTCCTCCCGACCTCGTACGACGTGACGACCCTGGTCTTCGGGGTGGTGAACACGTCCTTGTCGGAGACCGGGCCGGTCACGTCGCCCTGGATGACGTCCACCCGGGCCAGCGTGGGGATGAACTGCGCCCAGTTGGGCCGGTTCGCCAGCGTGATCTGGATGGACACCTCGACCCTGGTGCCGGGGCGGACGGACAGCGTGTCGCCGAGGGTGACCCCGTTGTCGCCGCCGTTGCCGCGCGCCCGGGCGCGGACGACGAGGCCGCTGATCAGGCCGCCGTGGTCCACCCAGACGCGGCCCCGGCGGATGCCGTCCATGACCGCGCCGTACGCGAAGGAGGTCGCGCCGACGTGGGTGCGGCTGTAGTAGCCGGGCCAGAAGTCGCCGTTGGACAGGTTCGGCACGCCCTTGTAGATCGGGTCCTCGTACCGGCCGTTGGCGTTGAAGTCGCTGCCCGGCCCGCGGTCGCTCGCGTCTCCGTAGACGGTGTGCGAGTCGGAGTTGGCGGTGATCCACCAGGGCCTGCCCTCGGCGAGCAGGCTGTCCCACAGGCCGCCGACGGTCGCGGTCATCCAGTCGAAGCCGCCGAAGGTCCGGTAGCTCTCCGCCGGATAGCCGGGGAAGGAGTCGGCGCTCTGGCTGTTGTCGTAGTAGCCGCGTCCGGAGCCGGGCCCGTTGGGCTTGGGGATTCCGGCGGCCTGGTGGCCCGGAGCGCCCTCCATGCCGACCGCGATCCCCGGCGCCGCGTCGCGCCAGGCGCGGATCTCGTGCGGGGAGTCGATGCCCTTGCGCGCGGGGTGGTTGGCCAGGAACAGCGCGTCCGGGACGCGGCGGCGCTTCACGGCCTGGGCCAGGAAGTCGAGCCCGGCGATGGCGAGGGCCTCGTTCTGCGGGGTGCTCGCCGTGGCGCCCTTCACCGACCCGTCGAAGGAGTTCTCGAACTCCTTCAGCGTCTCCACCTCGCCCCGCCCCGGCGCCACGAACACCGTGCCGTGCTCGGCGGCCGGGATGTTCCACTCAAGGCCCTGGAAGACGAGGGTGTCCCTGACCGCCTGACGCGCCGCGACGATGTCGGGGTTGACCTTCTCCACGCCGATCTTGGCGTGGGTGACGCTGCCGTGGTCGGTGACGACCATCCAGTCGAGGCCGTACGCGTTGGCGTGCCGCACCTGGTCGACGACCCGGTACATGGCGTCGGAGCTGTACTGCGTGTGGATGTGGTGGTCACCCGCGAGCCACAGGAAGCCGTCCTTCGGCTCCCGGTCGTCCCGGCCGGCGGCGGCGGCCGGGCCGGGGGCGCCGAGCACGCCGGCGGCGGTCAGGCCGGCGCCGAGCAGTCCGGCCCGCCGGAACATCTGACGGCGCGAGAGCTCACCCGGCGACAGCGCCTCGTCGGGGACGTCCATGTCCACGACCGCCGCCGTCTCCCCGGGGTCGTGGTCGTGGCTGTGGGGATGGCTGTGGGGGTGGGGGTGGGGATGCGCGTGCCCCTCGCTCATGTGCGGTGCCCTTTCGTTCCGCCGGGGGGATCGCTCCGGCTCCGAATGCACCCTCGCGGCAACGGCTGAACCTCACGTGAACTCCGGAGACCGCCCAGGGAGCCGGGGCTTTACCGGTCAGGTCAGGTCCCACAGCAGGCGGTAGTAGGCGATGCGCTCCGGATCGGGGGCGACGCCGTACGCCTCGTACACCTCGCCGTCGTGACCCGGGCCGTAGTTCCACTCGGTGCTCCAGGCGGCGACCGCGAGGTCGGCCCACCGGTCGGCCACGCCCAGCGACCCGAGGTCGACGTGCCCGGCGACCGTCCCGTCGTCGTGCAGGAGGGTGTTGGGGGCGCAGGCGTCGCCGTGGCAGACGACGAGCCGGTCGGGAGCGGGCGGGCGGCCGAGACGCCGCCGCGCCTCGGCCCGGCCGAGGCGCTCGCCGGCCCGCCGGAGGCGGTGCTCGACCCCCCAGTCGTACGGGCACCGTGCCACCGGCAACGCGTCGTGCAGCAGGCGCAGGCCACGGCCGATCGCGGCCGCGGCGGTGCGGGGGTCGGCGGTCCAGCGCGGATCCACCGCCGAGCGGCCGGGGAGCGCGGCGGTGACGAGCCAGGCGCCGTCGGCGTCCGATCCGTACGCGAGCACGCGGGGGACGGTGGTCCACTGCCGCGCCCAGGTCAGCCGTTCCGCCTCGCGCGGCAGGTCGATCTCGGGGGTGCCGGTGGCGGCCCACTTGACGTACCTGGTGCCACCGGCACCGTCACCCGGGCCGTCGAGCCGGAACGTGAGGCCGCCGAGCTCGTTGCGCCAGACGGGGGTGACGGCGTCGCTCCCGGCGAGTTCGGCGACGATGCGCGGCACATCGACGGGTCCGGCCGGAACCGAGGCGATCGGGGGACGGCTCACGACCGACATTCTCGGTCATGAAGCAGTGCGGCCATAAAGCAGTGCGGCCATAAAGCAGTGCGGCCATAAAGCAGTGCGGCCATAAAGCAGTGCGGCCATAAAGCAGTGCGGCCATAAAGCAGTGCGGCCATAAAGCAGTGCGGCCATAAAGCAGTGCGGCCATAAAGCAGTGGCGGCCTCGCCTCGGCAGACGGTTGACTCGCCCCGTGATCGTGATATCCGCAGCTTCCGGCGCGCTCGGCCGCCTCGTCGTCGACCATCTTCGTACCCGGGCCGAGGTGGTGGCCGCGGTACGCGACCCCGGCCGGGCGCCCGAAGGCGTGGCGGTGCGGCGTGGCGACTACGACGACCCGGCGAGCCTGCGTGAGGCGTTCGACGGGGCCACGCGTCTGCTGCTCATCTCCTCGCCGGAACTCGACACCGCGCGCCGGATCGGACAGCACCTGAACGCCGTGGCCGCGGCCGAGCAGGCGGGAGTCGGCGCCGTCGTGTTCACGAGCTTCCTCGGGGCCGGCGCCGCCGCGACCGGCATGACGGAGGCCTACCACGCCACCGAGCAGGCGATACTCCGCAGCGGCCTGCCGTACACGTTCCTGCGCCACCCCTTCTACAGTGACGCGTTCGTGCCGCGGGCCGACGACGGCGAGATCACCAGCAGCACCGGAGGCCGTGGGCTGAACACGGCGTTCCGGGCGGATCTCGCCGAGGCGGCGGCGAACGTCCTGACCGGCGAGGGGCATCTGGGCCGGGCGTACGACCTCACCGGACCGCTGTGGAGCTATCCGGAGGTCGCGGAGGCGCTCGGCGTGCCCTACCGCGAGGTGCCCGACGCCGGATCGGGCCCCATGAGCTGGATCAACGCGCGGATCCGCGCGGGAGCGCTGGAACAGCAGACCGGCGACCTGGTGGCGTTGCTCGGCAGGCCCGCCGAGACGGTCGCCGGACGTGCCCTGAAGAGCCCGACCGAAGTAAACAAAAAGTAAACTTTACTATTGACAGTGCGTGTGAACGGGTGTTGCATCGGCAACCACACTCCGAATCACTCCCCCCGGACCGGAGACCCCCATGCGCAAACCCCGGTTACTCCTGATCGCGGCGGCCCTGGCCGTCGGCCTGGCCGGCGCCCTGAGCGGTATTCCCGGCAACGAGCGGGCCGAGGCCGCCATCGGCCCGGTCACCTGGTCGGACGAGTTCAACGGCGCCTCGGGCAGCGCCGTCGACCCGGCGAAGTGGAAGTTCGACATCGGCGGTGGCGGCTGGGGCAACAACGAACTGGAGTACTACACCAACTCCACCCGGAACGTGTACCAGGACGGCCAGGGCCACCTGGCCATCACCGCCCGCAAGGAGAACCCCGCCGGCTACCAGTGCCACTACGGCACCTGCCAGTACACCTCCGGCCGCATCCTGACGGCGGACAGGTTCAGCCAGGCGTACGGCCGCTTCGAGGCGAGCATCAAGATTCCCAAGGGGCAGGGCATCTGGCCGGCCTTCTGGATGCTCGGCGGCGGCAACTGGCCGAACACCGGTGAGATCGACATCATGGAGAACGTCGGCAACGCGCCGAACACGGTCTACGGCACCGTGCACGGCCCCGGCTACTCGGGCAGCGGCGGCGTCGGCGGCAACCGTACGATCGGGGCGCCTCTGGGCGACGCCTTCCACAACTACCGGGTCGACTGGTCGCCCGGCCTCATCGTCTGGTACCTCGACGGGGCGGAGTACTTCCGCGTCACCCCGGCCGACATCCGCGGCAACCAGTGGGTGTTCGACCACCCGTTCTTCATGATCCTGAACGTCGCGGTCGGCGGATACTGGCCGGGCAACCCCGACGCGACCACCGCGTTCCCGCAGACGATGCTGGTCGACTACGTCCGCGTCTCCGCCTGGAACAACGACGGGAGCGGCACCGGCACCGCGCTCAGATCCGCCATGAACGGCCGCTGCGTGGACATCCCGAGTGCCAACCCCGCCGACGGCGCCCGGCTGCAGATGTACGACTGCAACGGCACCGTCGCGCAGCAGTGGTCGGTGAACGGCGACGGCACCGTGCGCGCGATGGGCAAGTGCATGGACGCCGCCGCGGCGGGCACCGCCAACGGCACTCCGATCCAGCTCTACACGTGCAACGGGACCGGAGCCCAGCGCTTCACGCTCACGCCGGCGGGAGACCTGGTCAACGTCCAGGCCAACCGGTGCGTGGACATCGTGGACCGGGGCAGCGCGAACGGCGCCCTTCTGCAGCTCTGGGACTGCACCGGCGGGTCCAACCAGAAGTGGACCCGCGGCTGAACGTCAGTGGCCCTCTTCCTCGTCGTCGGCAGTGAGCGCTCCGCTGCCGGGGGCGGCCGGGAGGTAGACGTGCTGGTGTCCGCTGCCCGCGTCGACGCTGACCGCGTCGAGGGCGGTGGCCCCGACCGACCAGGTGAAGACCGCGTCCATCCGCTGCCGGGCGGCGAGGGCCAGCATGTTCGTGCGGGCCGGTCCCGTGAGCGCCTGCGCGGCCGCGAAGCTGTCGACGGTGGTGGCGAGCTGCCGTACGGCTGAGGCGAGACCCGACCTCGCCAGGTTGGTGTACGTCTCGCCCGAGGGCGGGTCGGCGAACGACTGGACGGCGGCGGCGGTCGCCTGCCGCCAGTTCGCGATGTCGGCGCCGGTGGCCTTCTCTGGCTTCCCGCCCTCGGGGGAGGCGGTGGTGGAAGCGGCGGCGGGGGCGGCGCCGTCCTCCACGGGCATCACGCGTTCCAGCCCTTCCAGCACGGGCACGAGCTTGTCGCGGGTGGTGCGGGCCAGTGCGGTCAGCTCCTTGATCTGCGCCTTGTCGCGGACGGCGTCCTCGGCGCGGATCCGGTTCACCGCCTGCTCGGTCGAGTCGGGCCGGGTCGCGGCGAACACCACGCCACCGGCCACAACCGCGCCGAGCACGAACGCGGCCACCAGCGTGAGCACGCGGTGGCTCCTGGCCGGCTGCCGGGTCACCGTCGGTTCGCTACGCCGGCTCATTGCTGCCACCTCCTGGTCGAAGTTCTCCGCGGGGAGTGATAGGCGGAGCGTAGTAGGGAGAGTCACCCGGAAGCGACACCGGGCGCGAACATGGACGCCCGGAACGTGGAGTCGGACTCGCACACGTTCCGGGCGTCCACGACGTGCGGTGGGTCAGGACTGGTTGAAGAGGGAGAGGGTGAGGGTGGAGTGGTATTCGCCGGCGGCGACGTCGACGGGGGTGCGCAGGGCGAGGTCGGCGTTGACCTTGGAGGTGCCGATCTCGGTGGCGGAGTCGGCGGTGGAGACGAGGAGTTCCTGGCCCTTGAGACCGACGGTGGGGGCGCCGG